>JADJBC010000004.1:7500-143152 GCA_016703945.1 Candidatus Aalborgicola danicus | reverse complement strand
AGCGGTGCGCGCATTTTACGCTTGATCAAGGCGTGATGGCTGGTCGTTTGATGGTGGGTGCGATTCAAGCTCAAGGGTGAAGTGCACGTGGGGCATTCGGTGGTAACTATTCGAGCAAAGCCGAATTGCGTTTTTTCCCACGGTAGGCGTTCATTCTTTGACAGTCGGCTTCAGGGAAAGTGGGCGACTTCACCAGACTGGCCGCAGGTATTCGGCTCCGTTCGGTGACTGATTGCATTCGATCCTCTGCTGCCATTCGGTCGCTGAAAAACTTGACTACAGCTTCCAGGGCTGAGCAGTCATAAGGCCAGAGTCAACGACTCATAAATCAAACAGCGCCCGTCATATCTTTGAAGCCTCCTTGCTTTCGATATGATGAATGCAACGCCCGCCACAGGGTGATCGTCAAGTATTCCAATTTTGCGAATTTAGGGAGATTCAATGGCAGTCAAGGTCAAATCGCTGGCGTTCGGTAAGCCACCATTTCGCAAGCTTGGCAACTTCAACATACAGTTTGCCGATCGTCTTACGCTGATAGCGGGGCACAACGGCATTGGCAAGTCGACGATATTGGGATTGGTCGCTAACACTTTTGGTTTTACTGAGCGGGGCGGCCCCAAAAGCTACTTTGGCGAGCCCTTCTATGCGAACATTGAGCGCATTGTGTACTTGGCTTTGACCGAAGTCGCGGAAGCCCAGAAGGACATCGCTTCCGCCCCCGTAGTGACCGCCAGCGTCAATGGCATCGAGGTCAAGAAGCGATGCTCCATGACCCATCGAACTGTATGGAAGCGTGCTCGGGTTGTGCCCCGGACAATAGACAAATCCGATGGTGACGTGGTCGGCCAGGATGCAAAGGTGCCGTTACCCACAATATATCTTGGAATGAAGCGTCTCGCTTCCGCAGGCGAGGCCGACGAGAAGGAAGTCGCCAGCACCAAACTTGATATGCACGACGACGACAGCGCGCTCATGGTGGACTTCGTCAGCGCCGTGATTCTTGGCACCGAGCTGAACACGGATGTCACCCATCAAACCATCAAGGGCTCGAAGAAGAAGACAGCACAGCCTGGCTACAAAATGCATGACGCATTTGCCGTATCCATGGGGCAAGACAGCCTTGGCAGCATCGCAACAGCATTGGCATCCTTCAATCAGCTAAAGCGCAACATGGGCGATGACTACCCCGGTGGCTTGCTGGTTATTGACGAGATGGACGTCGGTTTCCATCCGCATGCGATAGGGCGGCTCGTCAAGTCTTTGAAGACTTATGCCAACCGCCTCGACCTGCAGATCATCGCGACCACGCATTCCCCTCGGCTCATCGAAGCAGTCCATCCCGATGGCGACGGCAACGCGAAAGCTCCCGACAGTGTGGTTTACCTACTCGATACGAAGCGTCCTCGCCTGGCCCCTGATCAATCCCTTCGGGCCATGCTCAGCGACATGGCCATGGTTCCTGAAGATGAAAAGCCGTCCAAGCGTCCGAAGCCCACACTGGCCGTTTACTTTGAAGATGATGAGGCGGCCCAGTTTTGTGCCAGTTTGATTCCAACCTCAAAGAAGACCGCACTGTCCAAGAAATACGGCGTTCGCATCAACTGGATTCCGCTTGGGATTGGGGGGTCTCATTTGGTAAACCTCCCTGGGAAGGATCCGCTTTTCATGGATAGGGTTTTGATCGTGGATGCAGATACGACCGTGCCCAACGATGCTGCCGCGCGCGGTAACACCGTCAAATTACCCAATGTTCCCGGAACTAGGGGCGTTGCACGATCATTGGAAAACACCATCAAACAATTTCTGCGGGACATCTCCGCTGCTCAGGACGGTTCGCTCCATGAGGCACTGTTGGCGCTCAACACGGTCAACCCATCTAGCGACAAGATACATGTGAATTTCTTTCCGGATGGCTCGGGCGATAGCACTGAGCGGACTAAAACCAAGGCTTGGTGGACGAAACACTGGCCCAAATTGAAAAGATGGGGAGTGATTCAGCAATGGGCGACGGTCTACCAAGCCGAGGTTGACGCATTTGAAGTCGCTTTCGAAAACGCGGTCGCCCATACAGCTGCTCGCGTGAAGAAATAGGCATGAAGTAAGCTACACGCCTAGGCTCCTATCCATGTACTCCAACAAGCTTTACACCCCACTGCGCTACCCAGGAGGTAAAGCGCGCTTTGCACCTTTGATCACGGAGGTGATCTCGGCCAACAACCTTACAGGGGGGCACTATCTTGAACCGTACGCAGGAGGCGCAGGTGTCGCCTTGTCGCTCCTCGTGGATGGCGTCGTCGAGCACGTCCACATCAACGACGCCGATCCGGCCATCGCCGTGTTCTGGCGTGTCGCTACGCAGAAGACGAACCAATTGGTAGCCATGGTCGCCTCGGAGTCGATCACCATGGATGCATGGCACCACTGGCGGAGTGTCATGCTGGGGCATAAGTCTGGGTCGGAACTGGAACGCGGCTTCGCCACGCTGTTCATGAATCGAACCAATCGGTCAGGCATTCTCAAAGGCGGTGTCATCGGCGGCAAACAGCAGGCTGGTAACTACAAAATTGATGCTCGTTTCATGCGAGACGAGCTTTGTTCACGCCTGGAGCGTATAGGCAATCACACAGGCGGCATCCATGTGTATGAAGAAGATGCGCATCAGTTGCTGATGCGGTGTCATCAATTTTTGCCAGCTAAATCCCTAGTCTATTTGGATCCCCCGTATTACGTCAAAGGCGCCGGCCTATACCGTAACTTTTACAAGCACGATGACCATGTGCGAATCGCAAAGCTGCTGGGCAGTGAACGTTTCAGGCGACCATGGGTCGTGTCCTATGACAACGCAGAAGAGATCAAAGAAATGTATGCATACGCTGAGCCCTATGCGTATGGGCTCAATTACACGGCGCAACGCCGCTACACCGGGTCGGAAGTGATGTTTTTTAGCAAGCGCATTCAAGCCCCATTGCAAACTATGGAACGAATCGCGGCCTGACGTTACTGCAATCGCTGAGCCGAGGAAAAGTCTTCGTTCGTTAGAGCGTTATTTCACGTGACACGCGCAATTGGTGCGATACAAACTTTTTGTCGGAATGCACCCGAATTGCTGTTTTAGCCAACTTTCGGGCACTGCCCTTTCGGTCAGGTTCCAAAACGAAACAGTCATTCTGACGGCTGCTTCTTGGAGTGATCGAACATCAGCAAATAGCCCACTGCAGTACTTCCTTCCCCCGTCTACCAGACCCGCAAGTCGCCTCGATCTCCCCTCCCCCAACAACCCAGCGCCCAAGCCGACACCTCTGCACCACCACCTGTCGCCACGAGAGCTACTATGTTTTATATAGCAGCATGGCCATATTCTACGAGGGCTACGTGCCAATTCAATGCAACGTCAGCGGCAGCGAAGTCGTCTTCACCCGAACCACGGCTGGCCGCACTTCATACGGTACGGGCTCGCATCCGCAGATGTTGGCGGCGATGGTGCGGGCCTGGCGGGCGATGGGTTCGATGTAGCGGCTGGCCTGGCCCTGCACCGTGATGCAGTCGCCCAGGGCGTGGATGTTGGCGTTGCTGGTGCGCAGGGAGGTTGGGTCCACCGCAATGCCGTTGTTCCACTCCAGGCTGGCGGCTTGGGCCAGCCGGTTGGGTGTTTGCAAGCCTGCTGCGGCAATGACCTGATCGACGACCAACTGCTGACCGCACGCCGTGGTGACGTGCATGCGCCCATCGATTTTTTCAACGGTGCTGACGCTCACATTGCCCACAAAGCGGATGGGCAAATCCTTCCAGGCCTGCAGCACCTGCTGCCCGGCATTCGCGGCACACCAACGCGCCAGTGGCTCGGGCTGCACGTCCAGCAGCGTGATGCGGTGGCCGCCCAGCGCCAGGTCGTTGGCCAGCTCGCTGCCAATCAGGCCCGCGCCCACGATGGCCACGTCCTTGGGCGTGTCGCCCAGCGCGGCGCGCAGGCGCAGATACGCGTCCAGGTGGTTGATGCGCCAGCACAACTCGGCTGGCAGGTTGGCCGGTAGCGCGGCTTGCGCGCCATGGGCCAGCACCAGCTGTTCATAGGCATGCTTGCCGCGCGTGGTGTACAGGGTTTGGGTGCGCGTGCAGATGCGGGTGGCCTGGGTCTGCGCCAGCAGGTTCACGCCCAGCCGTTGCGCGGCCTGCGCGCCGGTTTCGCGCACCAGTTGCTCCAGCGCAATGTGCTTGGCCATGGCCACGGAGAGCAAGGGTTTGTCGTACACGTCGCCCGAGCAGGCGGTCACCAGCGTGATGGGCACATCGGCATCCACGTCGCGAATTGACTGGGCCATTTGCCAGCCTGCGCGGCCCGCGCCCACGATGACCACGCCGGCGCGGGCGCCCTTGCCACGCGGTGCGGGGCGCGCCGGGGTGCAGGCCTGGCGCGTGCGCGGGTCCACCGGCTGGTACAGCACAAAGTCCGACTTGGTCACCGCGCACAGCGGGCACTCCCAGTCGTCGGGAATATCGGCAAAGCGCGTGCCTGGCGGCAGGCCGCTGTCGGGGTCGCCATCCACCTCTTTGTAGATGTAGCCGCAGGCATTGCAGATGTATTGCAGGTACTCCGCCGGGGCGCGCTGGCGGACTGGGTCATGCGGGCATGTCCTCGGCGCTGAGGCTGGCAATTTCCTTGCGCAGGTGCTTGATGGCGGGTGTGACGATGGCCACAAACTGCGCCTCGCGCAAGCGGCGCTGCACGTCGGAGTTCATCAGGTAGCCGCGTGCGCCGTGGTGCATCAGGGCAGACTGGCTGGCGCGCAGGCACAACTCGGCGCCTTCGGTGCGGGCGTTGAGCACGTCAATGAAAAATTCAGTCGATGTGTCAAACGGAGTCTCGGCCATGGTCATGACGCGACCCACCAGATCGTCCAGCTCGGCCTGCAGGTCTTGGGGCCGGTCGTCCAGGTACTGGTTGACGTGGCCCAGTTGGGATTCCACCGCCCAGATGCTGTCGATGGCGCCCTGCACAATGCCAGCCGCAATGCCACACTGCAGCATGACAAACGCCGCGCGAATCTTGCGGATGTAGGGGCGTGCCGGGTCGGCCACGATGTCGGCGGCGGTGATGACCAGGTCCTTGCACTGCACGGCGTAGGTGCCCGTGCCTTCCATGCCCGGAGAACTTGGGACACTCCTTGAGGGTGACGCCCGGGGCATCGCATTTCAGAATGAACATGACTTCGCGCCCGGCGCTCTGGTCGCCATCCATGACGGCGGCAATGGCGCCAAAGTAGTGGTCGCCGGCCAGGTTGCTGATCCACGGCAGCGTGCCGTTGACGCGGTAGCCGCCGCCTTCGATGGGCGTGGCCTTGAGCAGCAGATTCTCGATCTGCGCAAAGCTCTTCATGGGGTTGGACAGGCCGGTGCCGCCCAGGCCCAGGCCCTGCATGTGGGCTTGCAGCCGCTCGCCGGTCAGTTCAGGGTTGCCCGATGTCTGCATGTACAGGCCGCACACGGCCTGGCACCACATCATGAAGGCCGAGGCACCACAGACCTTGCCCACTTCCGCCATGGCGGCAATGGCCGCCTTGTAGTCACCGGGCTTGCCAGGTTGGTCCAGGTGGGCGCTCATGCCACCCACCGCCGCCAGTTGCGCCAACAGGTCTTGCGGGTACAGGCCTTCCTGGTCGATGGATTGCGCCCGCTTGGCCAGCGGCCCCCGTGCGATGGCGCGCACGGCGCCCATCAGGTCGTGCTGGATGGCGGTCTGGGCGATGTCTTTGGGCAGGTCGTTGGCGTTCATGGCGGGGCTTTCTGAGGAATGGGGTGGGCGTGTGGGCTGAGGCGGTTCAATCCGCCAGGCTGATCTCGAACGGAATCGGGTTGCGCATGGTGTTGGCCACGGGCGAGTAGTAGTTGGCGTGCTTGACGATTTCGTCGAGCTGCTCGCGCGTGGCGTCGCCCTCGATCACCACCTTCACGCGGATCGCCTGAAAGCCCATCTGCGGTGGCGTCTTCTCCAGCGCGCCACCGGCGCCCCACGCGGCGGGGTTGCCAATGTCGCCTTCCATGTGGATCTCGATCTTGCTCAGCTTGACCTGCTTCCACGTGGCCACGGCAGTAATGCCCACCGCCAGACAACCGCCCAGGCCGGACAGCACGATTTCGCCGGGTGCCGGTGCCGTGTCCTGGCCAAACAGGTGCAGGGGTTCGTCCACCACCACCGGTGTGTGCTTGCCCACGTAGCTCAGCGAGCGGTATTGCCCTTCCATCTCGGTCCTGACAATGTTGGTGCCACGGGCGCCGGGGTTGTTGCGGCCTTTTTCGGCAAACGCCATCAGGCCATCGCGGTCGATGGGGCGCAGCGAGGTGGTGATGGTGGTGACGGGTTCGATCAGGTCGGTAGCGGACATGGAAGTTTCCTTAGGAATAGGGTGTCAATGGTTCAAACAGCACAGGGCCAATCAGCCTGATACTTCCATCGCAAGCCTGATGCCAGGCCGCCCCTCCGCCCACATCCATATGAAAAATAGGCCGCTAGCCCTCGTGGATATTGGGTATACCACTATCACTTCAATAGCAATGCGCCATCAACACCACCGTCTAGCCGCTCCACAACACCCATTGTGTTAACAAAGTGTCAACACATTGAAGACCCAAGGCGCCTGGGCGGCAGAGCGTTTTGCGTAGGTAAAGGAGGAGCCCGCGCAGCGGGCGGGGACACGGAGCAAAACGCTCTGCCGCCCAGGCGCCTAGCGCGAACCAGGCTCCTGACGCGAACCAGGCCCTAGCGCAACCCAGCCTTGCGCAACCGATAGCCAAACTGCCGCAAAGTCAGCCCCAGGCTCTGCGCCGCGCGCGACTGGTTGCCCTGGTACAAATCCAGCGCCGCCTTCAATGCCTGCGCGGGGTGGGCATTGGCAAAGCCGTAGTCGCGTACCAGTGGCGCCGCGGGTTCGGCCACGGCGCGCGCGGGGGCCGCCACCGGCGCCAGCGTGGCCACGGGCGATGCGGCGTTGGGCATGAAGCGCTCCAGCTCGCGCGCCGTAATCTGGGTGTGGTCCGCCAACAGCACCACGCGCTCGATCAGGTTGCCCAATTCGCGGATATTGCCCGGCCAGGCGTGCTCTTCCAGGCGTTGCAAGGCCTCGGTGGAGAGGTACACATTGCGCTGGTGCGCCTGGTTGGCCCGGCTGACAAAGTGCAGCACCAGCGCCCGAATATCTTCCACCCGCTCGCGCAGGCTGGGCAGGCGGATCGGGATGACGTTGAGCCGGTAGTACAGGTCCTGGCGGAAGCGCCCGGCATCCACTTCACGCGCCAGGTCCCGGTTGGTGGCCGCCACCAGGCGCACATTCACGCGCAGCTTCGCGCTTGCCGCCCAGGCGCACCAGCGTGCCCTCTTGCAGGGTGCGCAGCAGCTTGGACTGCATGGCCAGCGGCAGCTCGCCAATCTCGTCCAGAAAGATGGTGCCGCCGTTGGCCTGCTCGAACCAGCCCGCGCGCGCCGTGCTGGCGCCGGTGAAGGCGCCGCGCTCGTAGCCAAAGAGTTCGGACTCGAACAGCGTGTCGGGAATCGCCGAGCAGTTGACCTTGATGAAGGGCTGGTCGCGCCGCCCGCTGGCCAGGTGCACGGCGCGGGCAAACAGCTCTTTGCCAGTGCCCGATTCGCCCAGCAACAGCACGGTGGCCTGGGTTTGCGACACGCGCTCCAGCTCGCTCAGCGCCTGCAACAGCGGGGGTGAATTGCCGATGAGCCCGTAGCGCGCGGTGTTGGTGTTGAGCGCCTGGGCCAGCACGGCATTGCGGGCCTGCAACTGGCCGGTTTGCTCGGCCACCAGTTGCTCCAGCTGCAGCAACTGCCCGGCCAGCGTGGCCAGCACCCGCAGCACCGACAGGTCGTCGTTGAGGTGGCGCTGGCGGCTGCGGATGCGGTGGCAGGCCAGCACGCCAATGGGCAGGTTGTTGACCTCAATGGGCAAGGCAATGAAGGCCACGGTCTCGGGCGGCAGCTGGGCGCGCGCCACCGCGCGGAACAGGAACAGCGGCTCGGCGTCGATGTCCTGCACGATGGCCGGCTGCCCACTGGCCAGCACCCGCCCGGTGATGCCTTCGCCCAGCAGGTAGTGGCCGCGCGCCACCTCCTGCCGCGTCAGCCCATAGGCGTGCTGGATGCTGGCGCTGCGCGGCGCGCCAGGGTCGGCCCCGGGCGGATCGGACAGCACAATGCGCCCGCGGTTCAGCCCCAACAGCTCGCTCATCAGGTGCAGCATGGTGCGCAGGGCCAGAGCCGGCGCCGGGCTGCGCCCCACCAGGCGCATGACCTCGCGCATCAGCAACAACTCTTGCTCGCGCCATTCGCCAGACGTCAGGGGTGCGGGGGGAGGAGTGGGTTGCATGGTTTCAAAAAGCAATTTCTACGCCCGGTTGTTGCCCCCGCAATGGCGATGGGCACAACCGAGCTCTCGCTCGCCCGAAATATACTGGCAACCACACCCTGGTGGTCGACAAGGCCATCAAACAGTTCAGTGCCTGAATGCGCCCCTCCACCAAACGCCATCCCGAATTCAATATCGCCGCTGACTTTGCGTATCCGCAGCACCTGCGCAACAGCATGGATGACTTGCCGGCAGCACCGGGGGTCTACATCTTCCACGGTGATTCTGAGACTCTGCCGCTGTACATCGGCAAAAGCGTCAACATCCGAAACCGGGTGCTGTCACACCTGAGGAACGAAGAAGAGGCCCGCCTGCTGCGCCAGACCCGGCGCATCAGCCACATCCGCACCGCAGGGGCAGTCGGCGCACTGCTGCTCGAAGCCAGCCTGATCAAACAACAGCAGCCGCTGTACAACCAGAAGCTGCGCCGCACCAAACAGTTGTGCTCCTGGCTGCTGACCGACCACGGTGCCCAGATCGTCTACTCACAGGACGTGAACTTTGCAATCCAAAAGGGTTTGTACGGACTGTTCTCCAGCAAACGCGCAGCGCTGGAAACCATGCGGGTATTGGCAGACCAAAGCAGGCTTTGTTATGGCGTCATCGGACTGGAAAAACTTATCCCCAACAAGCCCTGCTTTCGGTACATGCTGCAGCAGTGTGCCGGCGCCTGTTGTGGCCAGGAAGACCATGCCACACACCATGCCCGCCTCAAAAGCAGCCTGCAGAGCATTCAGGTGGAATGCTGGCCGTATCCGGGCGCCATCGCTCTGGTGGAGCGCTTCAACGACGAAGTCCAGATGCACGTGATCGCCCAATGGTGCTACCTGGGCACCGTCCAGGACCCAAAGGACGCCGAGGCACTGGCCCGGCAGGCGGCAGGATTTGATGCCGATGGATACAGGATCCTGTGCCGACCGATTCTGGGCGGACAGGCAGAAATCATCCCCCTGTGGTGACGTCGGGCTGGTTTGCCAACGACACATGCAAAATGTTGCCCATGAAGAAGCCCCTTCAAATGAGTGGTGGTGTCCAACGCGCCTGGGTGCGGCTACCTTCGGGACGGCGAATCGATCTGCACGATCCGACCTTTGCGGATGTGGACGACACGGACCTCGCGCTGGGTCTGGCGCGTACGTTCCGCTGGGGTGGTCATTCGGTGTGGCCACTTCCCATGTCGGTTGCGCAGCATTCTTTGCTGGTTCTGCAAATACGGCGATCGCAACGCCACCTGGATCCAGACGCTGAACTGCGTGAACTGCTGCACGACGCCGAAGAGGGTCTGCTGGGTTTTGATCCGATTTCTCCGCTCAAGCCAATTTTGGGTGAGAGATTTTTGATGCTCATGGAGCAAATGCAAAAGATGCTGTTTGCAAGGTACGGCGTGTCCTGGTGGACCAGCGAAGAGAAGGCGAAACATAAAAAGGCCGATGTCCTGGCCGCTGCCAGTGAAGCCATTCATGTGGCCGGGTGGAGTCGTGAAGAAGTTCGAACCGTTTTGAACATTCAGGTGACGCCGCTGGTGGACGACCCATTGGTTGGTGTGTACGGAGGTGTGCCTTGGGAGCCATGGAGCACGGACGTTGCGAACACCCGCTTTTTGCAGGAGTTGCACAAAATCCTGGAGTCGCGGCAGGAATAAGCCAATGGGCGTGGCGTGCCCATCGTGGTCTTACACGCGGAGGCTCTCAGTCCCGGGTCACACGGACCAGTTCTTCGCGCGACGTGACGCCGCGCTGCACCAGGCGCTCCCCGTCCTCCCGCATCAGGCGCATGCCGCCCGCCAAGGCCGCCGCGCGGATGTCGGCTTCGGACGCCCGGTGGTGGATTTGCGCGCGGATGGCGTCGTCGGTGACCAGCAGCTCAAACACCCCGGTACGACCCTGGTAACCCGTGTCCGGCCGCATCCTGGCAGCCCACTCCATTGCAGTGGGTGCATAACTTGCGCAACAAGCGTTGGGCCAACACGCCCAATAGCGACGAACTCAGGAGGAAGGGCTCAATGCCCATATCGGTCAGCCGTGTCACGGCGCTGGCGGCATCATTGGTGTGAATCGTGGCCAGCACCAGATGCCCGGTGAGTGAGGCCTGGATCGCAATTTGCGCGGTCTCGAAGTCGCGGATCTCGCCGATCACAATGACGTCCGGGTCCTGGCGCAGGATGGCGCGCAGTGCATTGGCAAAGTTCAGGTCAATCTTGGCGTTGACCTGGGTCTGCCCGACACCGGCCAGTTCGTATTCGATGGGGTCTTCCACCGTCATGATGTTCTGGCGGCGGGTATCGAGCTTTTGCAGCGCGCCATACAAGGTGGTGGTTTTGCCCGATCCGGTAGGACCCGTCACCAAAATAATGCCGTGGGGCTGGGCCACCAGACGTTCGAAACGCTCCAGCACATCGCCCTGCATGCCCACCGATTCCAGGCTTAGCTTGCCGCCGCTCTTGTCCAGAAGGCGCAGCACGGCACGTTCGCCGTGTGCGCTGGGCAGGGTGCTGACACGCACGTCCACACCACGGGTGCCGATGCGCAGGCTGATGCGGCCGTCCTGCGGCATGCGTTTCTCCGCAATGTCCAGGTCAGCCATGATTTTGAGGCGCGAGATCAGTGCGGCGTGCAAGGCGCGATTCGGTTGCACCACATCGCGCAATGATCCATCCACGCGAAAGCGCACACTGGAATGGCGCTCGTAGGGTTCGATGTGGATGTCACTGGCGCCGTCGCGCGCGGCCTGGGTCAGCAGGGCGTTGAGCATACGGATGATGGGCGCGTCGTCCGAGGTTTCCAGCAGGTCTTCAATGGCCGGCAGGGCCTGCATCATGCGCGACAGGTCCACATCGGCCTCGACCTCGCTGATGACGGTGGCGGCGCTGGACTCGCTTTGGGCATAGGCGGCGCTGATGCGCTGGCGCAGCAGTTCGGCGGCCTCGGTTTGCACCTGCTGCACACCATACTTGCGCATGACCTCGCCCACGGCGCTGTAGTCCGCCTCGGATTCCAACGCGTGTAACCACAGCGTCAGCGCGCCATCCTGGTCTTCCAGCAGCAACTGGTGGCTGCGGGCAAAGGCGTAGGGCAGGGGGTACTGCATGGTGCGGCTTGTGCCTACTTCTTCGACTCAGCCGAACCGGGAGCTGGCAATTGCGGCCCCTGGTTCACGGGCAAGGCGGTGCTGTTCTCGGGCTGGGAGCGCTGTTGCGCCGAGCGCATCAACTCGTAGCGGTCCATCGACAGGGCGTCGGTCGCTGCGGCGTCGCGCACCACCACGGGCCGCAGGAACACCATCAGGTTGGTTTTCTTGCGGCTGCGGACCTCGGACTTGAACAGGTTGCCAAACAAAGGCACGTCGCCCAAGACGGGAATCTTTTCCTGGCCACCGGAGTATTCGTCGGACAAAAGCCCACCCAACACCACGATGGAGCCGTCGGCCACCAGTACATTGGATTCGATCGAGCGTTTGTTGGTGGTCGGGCCATTGGCAGAATTGATGGTGCTGGCCTGGATGGTCGACACCTCCTGGTAAATGGTCAGCTTGACGGTGCCGTTTTCGCTGATTTGCGGTTTTACCTTCAGCGTGATGCCCACATCCTTGCGCTCAATGGTCTGGAAAGGGTTGACCGAACCCGAGGTGCCACCCGCCCCGGTGTTGGTGAACTGGCCGGTCACAAAGGGCACGTTTTGGGCGATGATGATTTTGGCCTCTTCATTGTCCAGCGTCAGCAAATTCGGTGTGGACAGGATGTTGCCGTCGCCATTGGCCTGTAGATATCGCGCCAGGAAGCCCAGTACGTAAACCCCATTGGTCTGGTGCGCCACAGCGAAATTGCCACCGTTTCCGACCGTGGGTGATCCGGTGGCTCCGGTGAGGGCCAGTTTGACGATGTTGGTGCCACCGATGCTGAAGTTGGTACCCAGCAGGCCCACATTTGCGTCACCGTTCTGACCCAATGCGCCCTGCCACTGGATGCCAAATTCGGCGGCCTTGTCGGCATTGACCTCGGCAATCAGGCTCTCGACATAGACCTGGGCCCGGCGGGCGTCGAGCTTGTCGATGACGGCGCGTAATTGGCGGTACTGCGGTTCTGGCGCGGTGATGATCAACGAATTGGTGGCAGCGTCAGCCTGGATCTGGCCGCCGGTGGACGACTGGCTGGTGGCGGTGGTGCCGGAGCCGCCTGGGGTTCCAGACACACCCGGGGTTGCAATGGGGGTGCTTGCGCTGGTGGGGCTGCGCGCATCACCGGACAACGCCGCACGCAGCGTGACCGCCAGCTTGGTGGCCTCGGCGTTTTTCAGGTACACCACGTAGATATTGCCGCTGGCACTTTGGGTGCCGGGCTGGTCCAGCTTGTCGATCAGCGACTTGGCCAGCGCCAGACGCGCCGGGTTGGCCGCGCGCAGTATCAGGGTGTTGGAGCGGGGCTCGGCCACCAGCGTGGTCTTGAAGGAACCATCGGCTTGGCCACCAGGTACCGCCGAAACGCCACCACCGGATTCAATCAGGCGCAGCACCAGGGGCGCCAGGTCCACCGCAATGGCGTGTTTGAGGGAAATCACCTCGACGTCGGTGGCGTTGGACACATCCATGGCGGCAATGATCTGGGCAATACGGCGCAGGTTGTCACCGTAGTCGGTGATCACCAGCGAGTTGTTGCCAGGGTTGACGTTGATGGTGTTGTTGGGGCTGATCAACGGGCGCAGGATCGGCAGCAGGTTGTTGGCGTTCTCGAAATTGAGCTTGAAGATTTGGGTGGCGATCTGGCTGCCCGTCACCTGCACCGTGTCAAACACCGCGCCGCCCTGCAGCTTGGCATCGGCTTCGGGCACAATTTTGTCCAGCCCGGCGGCATCCACCACGGTAAAACCCTGCAGGCGCAACATGGCCAGAAACTGGGCGTAGGCGACGGACGGGCTGACCGGTTTGTCCGTGGTCAGGGTGATGGTTCCCTTGACGCGCGGGTCGACCACCACGTTTCGCCCGGTCAGCGTGGCCATGGTGCGGGCCACGGCGTCGATCTCGGCGTTGGTGAAGTTCAGCGTGATCGGGTCACCGCGTTTGACACTTCCGGCGGCGGCCGTGGTGTTGGCCGTTTGCGCTAAGGAATTTATAGAAAAAAGGCCTGTAGCCCCCGCGAATATTGCGTAAGCAGCTATCGAAATAATAGCGTCTGCGGCGCTGACCTGGCGCGGACGTTGGGAAGAGGGGTGTTGTCATGTGGCGAGTTCTCATGTTTAGCCCACGGTGATGATGGAGCGTGCGCCATCGCGCCGCCCCACAATATTCAAAAGGTTGGACAGGGCCTCGACCTTGTCGGGCGCGGCCGTTGCCACGCCGTTAAAGCGTAGCCGCTGGGCGACCCACTGGCCTTGGCCGGTCAGATGCAGGCTGCCGTCCAGCGTGGTCAATTGGAGGCTGGGCTCGGACCCGCCCTGCAGCGTGATGCGGTAGCTACCCATGGGCGACAGCGTAGACAGGCGGGACGACATCTGCACCGCGTCGATCTGCACGCTGCCGGAAAGGTTGGTGCGGCTGGGGGTCCACTCCACGGCCACGTTCTGGCTGGTGGCGGCCAATTGGCCTTGGGGCTGAACGGTGTTCCAGGGGTGCCCAATCCGGCCAGCAAACCGGCCGGCCACTGGGACTGGCCATTGCCTAACACCAGCCGCGCCCCATTCCATCCCACCGCAGTGGCGTGCAATTCCAGGGGTTGTGGTGTGCAGCAGTCAGCCGCCAGGCTGATTTGCAGGCCGCCCCACACCGGGCGAATGCGCCAATGGATCTGGCCCGGCAGGGCAACCGCCTGGCCACTGCCCAGCCCACCAGACAACACCAGTTGGGATGAGCCCTGCCATAGGGTGCCCCGTGCGCCCGCCAGTTCCACCCGCTGGCCGCTCGCCTGGCTCACGGCCGTGGCCAACCACGCCGCTGGGGCAAACACGGTGGTGCCGGCCAGCAGGCCGAGCACTGCACCGGCAGTCGCCCACAGCCACGGGGCGCGGGTTCGCGCAGCACCAAGCGGACGTGTGGTAGCCATCATCAGCGCTGGGGCAGTCCCATGACCAGGGTGCCGGACCAGGTGACACCGGCAGGCGTGGCCATGCGGGTCAAACGTGCCTCCAGTGGGACCGCGCGGGCATTGAGCCGGGCTTGGGCCAGCCATTGGGCCAACGCGTCGGCACCGGTGGCCTGCAGTGTGACGTTGGCGCGCTCGGCGCTGATGTTGATTTGCGCCGTTGACCCCAGGGTTTGCTTGGTGGCCAGATTCAGGGCG
The DNA here is from genome assembly GCA_016703945.1 of Candidatus Aalborgicola danicus. Taxonomy (GTDB): domain Bacteria; phylum Pseudomonadota; class Gammaproteobacteria; order Burkholderiales; family Burkholderiaceae_C; genus Allorhodoferax; species Allorhodoferax danicus. The sequence goes on along the minus strand of JADJBC010000004.1, from coordinate 128,479 downwards.
CGCACCGCATCGTCATAACCCAAAGGCGCCTGCTGCTGCAAGGCCTTGGCCTGTGCTTGCAGGGATTGCATGTGCTGAAGTTGGGTGTCCAGCGTCCGGGCTTGCGCCGCGCTGGTGCGCAGGGTTTGCAACGAAGGCCCCAACAGGCCCAGCCACACCACAGCCCCGGCGACCAGGGCTGCGGCCAGCTTGAGCAAGGTTTTCTCGCGCGCTGCCAGTTGGGTCCAGCGGCTGTGGATGGGCCCCAGCGGGCCGGAAGACAGCTTGGAGGCGGCGGTTGTCATGGGCGCTGGTCCTGTTTGATCATCAGCATGTCATCCCGTAATTGCACCGCATATCCCGATGATTTCAGCCGTGTGGCCACGCCGGGCAGTTGGTCGTCCAGCGCTGCGGGAATCTTCAACCGCAATTCACCTGCTATGAATTCAATAGCTGTTGGTGCAGGTAACTCGGGGGCTAGAGCCTGAAATCGCCCAAGCATTTCTTCCAGATCGGCGCTGGAGGCGGCTCCACTTTGGCGCTGCAGGCCGGCCAATGCGCGCTCCATTTGCAGCGGTGCATCCACCACCACCCGCACGTCCGGGAACGTGGTGGTCAAAACTTCGCGGATGCTGGCCTTTTTTGCGACCAGAGATGCCTGTTCTTTCCATGCCCAGGCCTGCAGGCCCAGCAGGTTGACTGCCACCAGGGCGGCGACGACCCAACGGGCTGGTTTCCACTGGGGCGCACGCCACAAGGCATGGGTCCAGTTGGACAGACTTTTTTGGGTGCGGGCCCGGCGTGTGCGCAGCAGGTCAAACTGCGCCAGGTCCGAGCTCGACTGGGCCGAACGCAGTGCCCGCTGGGCTTCGGTTTCTATGCGCACACGGCCAGAGAACAAGCCCTCTGCCAGCGCTGCAACTGCAGGTTCGGCCACGATGTCGGCCGCAGTGCTGTCGTTTAGTAGAGGGCCAAGCAGCACCACGGACGCCGCGCTCAGCGGCAACACCGCCACGCCATTGGGGCCGGCACATAGCAACTGGGGTGCGTCAGCCGAACCCACCGCTTGCAAGAGGGTGCTTGGGGTCTCACTAGTAGATGGCGCAAGTTCGGGAACGATGCGGGCAATCGGCCTACCGGCCTGCTCCAGTGCCTGAAGCCAGGCATGGAGCCAGGCCCGGTTGCAGGCCGCCACCCAGACCGGTGCGCCAGGGCGGGTCTGGGGCTCAATCGCATAGTGCAGTTGCTCGGGTTCGTCCAGCAGCCTTTCTTCCAGCAAACCGTCGAGCACCGAGCGCAGGCGGGCGGCGTTGCCGTCCTGGAACAAGCCCCGGTCCAGTGTGCCTTTGGGCAGGTCCAGTTGGTGCCAGGACAACTGCGCGGCCGGCACCACGGCGACAATTTCGCCGCCATTGACCTCGGGAAACAGCGACAGAGGCGTCTGCCCATGGCGCAGGATGGTGGTGCTGTCGTTGTCAGTCAGCACGGTGCTGCAAAGCGTTGTTGCAGACGGCAGGCTGGCGGGAAGGGTGACGATCAGGGTGGGCATGCGGTTTTTTTGGGCATCGTCATTGTAGGGGGCTGGTCGCCGGTGGCTGTGCACCGCGGTCACGCCACAGGGTCTTCATGTCCATGCCCTTGCGTTGCACCAACGAGCGTTCTTCAACCACCGTTTGTTGCAGGCGCAGGCGCCCCTGGATTTCAAAAAAACTGGACGAGAAGCCATGGTCTTCGGTCTTCAGTTCCGAGGCAATGCCGGGCACCAGCTTGTTGACGTCTTCAAAATTGCGGAAATGCGCTGCCTGGCGGCTGCTCACCAGGCGTTGGGCCTGGGCCATATCCAGGGTCGGAATGCAGGCATACAGCACCGTCGCACTGGCGGTATTAAGGTTGACCGCGGTTGACTCCGGTAGCAGCGTGATGGTGTCCGCCAGCAAGGCCAGGCTGCGACTCGACAGGCCCAGCCAGCGCAACTGGCCCACCCGTTGTGGCATCAGCGGTGCCTTGCTGGCCCAGGTTGTGGCGGCGGTATTGTCGCGGGCAAAACGCAGGTTTTCTGCCAGCACGGGCAACTCGGACGGTGGCAAACCCAATTGTTCAAAAAGTTTGCCAAAGGCGCGCAACCAGACCGTTGATACCTGGCCCTGTTTGTCAACCAGATTGAACACGTTCATACGACTCTGCAGGTCCGTGATGTTGCCGGACAGGAAAACCTGTGCTGCGCTGTCAGCCTCGTCCGGGGTATTGTTTTTGTCGACCGCTAAAAAGGTGGACAGCCGTGCTTCTTCCAGCGGCACGGCCCAGGGTTCCCCCAGATGGTCCTCAATCGCGCTGGCACGGCGGTCTTCGCGCAAGATCAAACGCGCCCAGTCCAGTGCCCCGGTCAGCACCCATAGCGACTGGCTGCGGGCGCGTTGCGCCGTCTCCACTTCCACGCTGCGCCACTGTTGCCACAACGCGGCTGAGGCCATGCTGGCCACCAGTGCCACCGTCAACATGGCGGTCAACAGCGCAGCACCTGCCTGGCGCCGGGTCATGAATTGCCTCCCGCCAAGGACAGGCGAACCCAGTCGCGGGTCAAGGTTCCGCTGATCGCGCCATCGGCGGGCAAGGTCAGGACCAGTCGCACACCATCGGGCAAGACCAGGTCCGGACCGGCGGGTTTGTTGGCGGCATCTGCAGCGCCAGGTAATGGTGGCGGCGGGGCGGAGTCGTCGCTGGACAGGGGGTTGGTCCAAGCGCCGGTGCGAAAGTAAAACACCTTCCACTCGTCAAGCGCGGCAACGGCGACTTCCAGGCGTTTTTCGGCATCACCGGGGTTTTGCGCCCACTGGGCGGCGGTGGCCCAGGCCACCTGCAGATCTCCGCGGGTGGTCAGCGGCGGCGACTGCCAGCGCAGCCACTGGCCCTTGCCACCCACATTGCGGCGTGTCCATGCCACCACCAGCAAACCATCGCCAGACGCTGTAGTGCTGCACCGGACGATGCGCAAGGCCCGGCCATCCCAGTCCAGGGCCTGCGTATGGGGGGGCTGCACCAGAGCGTCCAGATCGGCGGTCCACTGGGCCAGGCCGGCCTGCAGGGTCATGACCTGGTCGCTGCGCTGGTTCAACTGGTTTTGCGTGCGCGCCATGCCGTCGAGCCCGCGCCAACTCAAGCCCGCCATCAGCGCCATGACACCAATGGCGACCAGCAGCTCGATCAGCGTAAATCCATGAAGCCGTTTTGGGGACTTCATCAGTATCGCCCTACTACGGTCGACAGGCTGAGCAAGGGCGTCGCGTTGTCGTCGACCCGGGCTTCGACCCGCAAGAAATTGGGATTGGGTGTGGGCCGCACGGACAGTGTGACGCCGAGCTCTCGGCCTCCCTGTTGGCAGGCGGCGGTGTTGTCGCCAACCGGCGGCATTTGGCGTGACAGGCGGATGTTGACCAGCGCGTTTTCTGCGCACAGTTGGGCCAACAGCAGGTCGGTCTGGCGTTCCGCGTTGCGCGTCAACGCGGCCGACGACCGCACACCGGCCGCCAACGCAATGGCCACAATGGACAGCGCGACCAAAACCTCAATCAACGTAAAGCCGCGTTCAGGCCGTCGCAACACGGTGCGCCGTGTCATGGTGTACCGGCCGACGCGTCGCCGTCGGCCACAACCGCAAAGGGCCGCAGGCCGTCGGTCGCAATGGTCAGGCTGCGCCCGGGCTGCGTGCGTGAGTTGAGCACAATGCGCTGCGGGCCAATGATGGGTTCAGGCCCCAGCACCACGGGGCTGGTCACTGTCGCCAGAACATCCGGCCCCAGCCAGGGCGTGGTCGGGGCGGCGGCTGCGCCATCGAACAAAAATCCACTTTCGGTCGCGCGCCACCGGATCGGGTTGGCGGTCATGCGGGATTGGGCGCGGGCCGACTCCAGCAGGGCAATCAGGCGTTGGGCCTCGCGTTCAAGCTGGCTGTCGGCCGAATCACGCAGTGCGAAGCCGACACCTGCTGTGGCCAAGGCCATGATGGCGACCACGACCAGCAGCTCCAGCAGAGTGAATCCCCTACTCCCAACTGCCAATGTCCGCATTTTTGCCCTCGCCGCCGGCTTGACCGTCCGCGCCGAAGGAGAGCACGTCGATCTCGCCCTTGATACCGGGGTTCAGGTATTGGTAGGGGCGTCCCCACGGGTCATTGGGCAGCTTGTCCAGGTAGTGTTTCCAGTTGGTGGGGATCGGGCTTTCGGTCGGCTTGGTCAGAAGTGCCGGCAAGCCTTGAGCGGCAGTGGGGTAACGCTGGTTGTCCAGCTTGTAAAGCTTGAGGGCCTGCATCAGGTTGTTGACGTCGGTTCGGGCGGCGGTGACGCGGGCGTCGTCGGCCCTGTCCAGCACATTGGGCACGATCAGCGCCGCCAGCACACCAATGATGACCAGCACCACCATCAGTTCGATCAGCGTGAAGCCAAGTGTGCGCATGCGCCGCAGGGGTAGGGAGAGTCGTGGGTTCATCATGGTCGAGTCAATCATAATCGCGCTATGCAAACAAACGCTTTTGCCACCTGGAGCACTCGGGCCGCCACGTTCGTATTGGCGGCGCTGGCCGCGCTCAGTGGCACCTATTGGTTTTTAAAGAGTACACAGGCCAACAGTGTATCGACTGCAGCACCGGTCGCGACGCCGGGCCTGGCTCCCCTGGACCCGCAGGCTGTTGCTCGCGCTTTGGGGGGCGGCAATGTGGCCCCGTCGGCTGCCACGCCTACGTCTGGCCGCAGTGCTTATGTTTTGATGGGGGTTATCGCTGCTGGTCCAAAGGGCGGTGCTGCACTGATTGCGGTCGATGGCAAGCCGCCCAAACCCTTTCGGGTCGGGGCCAGCGTGGATGGCAATCTGGTTTTGCAGTCGGTGGCGGCCCGGCGAGCGACCCTGGCTGCGGGTGTTGATGGACCCGCCCAAATGACCTTGGAATTGCCTCCCTTGAGCAAGTGATGGCGCGCGCCAGGTCTCTCAGGCCCCGAGCCACTGTTCCCAAGTCATCGGGTCGGCAGTCGGCCGCGGTCGGGGCTCTGGCCATCTCACGCCTCCCGCTGTTGGACACCGTGCGTGGCGCGGCCGTGGTGTGGATGACAGCCTTTCACTTCACGTTCGATCTCAACCATTTCGGATTCATCCAGCAGGACTTCTACCGTGATCCGGTCTGGACGGTGCAACGCACCTGCATTCTGAGCTTGTTTTTGCTGTGTGCTGGTTTTGGGCAGGCCCTGGCGGTGCACGCCGGGCAGACCTGGGCACGGTTTTGGCGCCGTTGGGCACAAATTGCGCTGTGCGCGCTGGCCGTCACCGCAGGGTCTGCACTAATGTTTGCCAATAGCTGGATCTATTTTGGCGTATTGCACGGCATCGCCGTCATGCTTCTGGTGTGCCGGGCCACAGCCGGGTGGGGGCCCTGGTTGTGGGTGTTGGGTGCGGCGGCTATCGGGTTGGGTGTTTTTGCTGGCGACCTGCATGCTGCTTTATCTTTGCCGCAGGCGCTGGACTCCAGGGCGTGGAACTGGTTGGGCTTGATCAGCCGCAAACCTGTGACCGAGGACTATGTGCCTTTGCTGCCCTGGCTCGGCGTGATGTGGTGGGGCATGGCGCTGGGTCAATGGGTGCTGGCCCGAGGCGCTGTAGCACCCGTGCTGTCGGACCGCGTCGCCTCTGCACTGTCGCCTTTGGCCTGGGTTGGTCGCTGGAGTTTGAGCTGGTACATGCTGCACCAGCCCATTCTCATTGGTGGGTTGACCTTGCTCGTGGCGCTGAAGGCTCAGTAGGCACGGCCCTTGGTCACCGTTTCCTTGGTGATTTTCCAGACGCCCTTGACTTGTTCCAAAGACAGGGTTTTTTCTACATTGTCCTTGTAACCAACCGAACCATATTCCTGCGAGAACGAGACTTCGGCGGTCTTGGCATCACACTGCACCGGCTGGACCTTGCCAATGACGATTCTTAGGTCACCTTGTTTGCTGATACGCGTTTTGCGCATGGCTTCCCACTCCTTACGCTTCATGCCCTTCGCGGGTACAAAGTTGTCAGAATAGGCTGCCAAATAACCGGTCACGTCTTTCCGGTTCCATGCACCTAACCAGCCTAAGACGACTTTGGGTAGCTCCATACAGGTGGCGGCGGTTTGCACGGCAGGGCTCGGAGTGGGCACCGGCACTGGGGTTGCCGGTTGGGTCGGTTTGACCGGGTCAGCCGGCAAGTTGGCGGGGCGTGAATCGAAGGCCCGGTCCAGCGACGGCAGCTTTTGCAATTGAGTACTGCACTGCATTAACTCGTCATCGGTTTCTGTGCCTCCGGAGGCCTCGGGCGTTGTGGTGGACAAGGCCTGCAACTTCAGCGCGCTGAGCAATGAGCCAGACGTCGCAAGAACCCGAACCGAAGAAAGGCGAAGGTCATACTCCGCGTTTGCCAACGCACGGCGGGCCTGGTACAGCTCGTTTTCAGTGTCCAATAGATCCAGCAGGGATCGTTGGCCGATGTCAAACTGCTGCTGGTAGGCCTGTTTCGCCTTGGACGTGGAGAGTTCGTGTTGGGCCAGCAACTTGATTTGGGAGGTTAGTTTTTCGGCGTCATTCAGCGCAATTTGACCGGTTTGCCACACATCGCGGCAAGCCTTGTCCCGCAAGTCATGTGCGCTGCTGAGTTTTGCTACATATTGGTCGACCCGCGCCCTGTCAGCCCCGCCACGGTACAGGTTGTAGTTCAAGACCAATTCGAGGGCGGTGTCGCGGTAGTTGCCGGTAACGCCACTCTGATTGGATTCATAACTTTGGCGCGCTCGAAATTCAATGGTTGGAGCGTAGGCCGCGCGACGCAGGCTGGCGTCCGAGCGGTATCCACGAATCACCGCCACCGCCGTTAGGAAGTCCGGATTCTTGCGAACCGCATCGGTCAAATAAGCCGCACCGGCCGGTTGCGCGCTAGCCATGGGTGGAGCCGCCGCCAGATCAGGGGCCGGAATTTCCCCTACCAGCCTTTGGTACCGGGCTGATACATCGTGCAAATTGCTTACCTCAGTCAACCAATTAGACTCCGCTAGAGACATCCGGCCCGCCGCTTGTTCCAGATCGACTTTCCTGCCAACACCGGCAGTCACCTTTTGGCTCAGTCGGTCATGCACTTCCTGATGGGTGGTGAAATTGTCGGCCGCAAGTTGAACCAGCTCGCGAAACCGCAACACATCAAGATAGGCTCGTGACGCATCCAGGGCGGTCTGGTTGCTGGCGGACAGCAGTTCGTAGTAGGCCGCTTGTTGTGCATAACTTAGCCGGCGGGTTTCATGCAACGTCGCAAACCCGTCAAACAGCGTCTGCCGCAACTGCAAAGTAGCCCGGTTGCCTGAGTAACCGAGCGCTGCAGCGAGCGCCGGGTTCTTGGTTTCGTAGGTACCACCGGCTACTTCCAAATCAATCCGTGGCAGCCAGCCACCTTCAGCCACCCTGCGTTCCGCACTTGCTGCTTCGAGGTTGTGAAAGCGCAATTTGACTTCGGGGTTTTGCAGTATGGCTCTCTCCACGGCGTCTTTTAGGTTGCCTGGCGACTGAGGTGTGGCCGCACCCAAGCTTAAACTGGAAGTGGCAACGAGCACGGCGCAAGAGATGGCTGTTAGTCGGGTCATACTGCGGGGTGGCTTTCCAAGACGGACCGAACAATAGGTGCATCAGCGTGCGGCTTATGTGCTACTGTTCGGTAACTATTTGTAACAACGGATTTTCGTTGAAAATTCTATTTCAATTGGCTCAATTCGCCACATTTTTGCAAAAATGCTGAGGTTTCGTGAAAAAGTGCACAGATTTTGTTGATGCAACTGCTTATCGACATAGCAGCCTAGAGTTACACCAACCGCGATAAACAGCATGGTCTGGCTGTGCTCCAACACCCGTTTGCGGCCCTTGCTGGCATTTGTTGTCTGCGCGGTATTGTCCGTACCGCTTGTATACAGTGCTGCTAATTTTGAACGTTTGCTGGCGTCCATCACCCAGCGCTGGGGTGGCGGTGTCGCAGGAAAATTTGGTGCTTGGCAAACGTTGCTACAGGGCCTGCGCAGTGAGTCCGATACGGTAAGAATCAAGAAAATCAATGATTTTTCAATCGCCAAGTCACCTTTGGAGAGGACTCGGCGATTTGGTCGCAACCTGACTATTGGGCCACGCCCTTGGAAACCCTGGGGCTCGGTTCCGGCGATTGTGAAGATTTCTCGATCGCCAAGTACTACTCCCTGAAAGAAGTTGGGGTCGCTTCCGACAAGCTTCGATTGATCTATGTGCGTGCAAAGGTCGGGTCGTCCGATGCCGTTGCTTCCCAAGCCCACATGGTTTTGGCCTATTACGCGCAGCCAGACTCCGAACCGTTGGTTTTGGACAACCTGATCACCGACATACGCCCTGCCTCACGCAGGACGGACCTGGTACCAGTCTTTAGCTTTAACAGCGAAGGGGTCTTTACCGGCGTATCCGGCAAAGAGGCAACTCCCGCCGCTGGAACCGGTCGGCTGTCGCGTTGGGAAGATCTTCTGAAACGTGCCCGCGCGGAGGGTTTCGAGTGATTGCCGTGCTCTTTTAAGGAAAACGAAAAATGTCCATGTTTCGTCAATTGTGGCTCGCCATCATTGCCAGTACCTTGATGGCACTTGCAGGGAGTCTATTGGTGTCCATGCTGAGTGCGCGGACCTATCTGGAATCGCAACTCTCCATCAAGAACACTGACAACGCGACGGCTCTGGCCTTGTCGCTGAGCCAAAGCAATCCGGATGAAGTGACTGTGGATCTGGTGGTTTCCTCTTTGTTCGATGGCGGTCACTATGAAGTGGTGAGGGTGGTCAACCCGCAAGGCAAGACCATGTCCGAGCGTGTCAGTACCGATACCGATCTGGGCGCACCCTCGTGGTTTGCACACTTGTTGCCGATTGATGCACAGCCCGGTCAGGCGCAGATATCCAGCGGTTGGAAGCAGTTTGGAACGGTCACTTTGGTAAGCCAAAGTCGCTTCGCGTATGCAGCGCTGTGGAAAAGCGCGCAAGAAATGGTGCTGGCCTTGTCCTTGGCGGGTCTCGCGGGGGGCTATATGAGCTCATTGGTTCTGCGGCGACTGCGCAAACCATTGGACGCTGTGATTGACCAGGCCCAGGCAATTACCGAGCGCCGCTTTGTCACCATGGAAGAACCGTCGGTACCCGAGCTCAAGAAGCTGGCGCAGGCCATGAATGTGACGGTCGCCCGGCTGAAGGCGATGTTTGACGATGAGGCGTAGCGGCTCGAAGGCGTGCGCCGTGAGGCTAATTGCGACACCCTGACCGGGCTGGCCAATCGCAGCAACTTCATGTCGCGATTGCGTGATACGGTGCAGGCCGAAACTTCGGTGGGTGGTGCTGTGTTTATTGCACGGGTGGCGAATTTGGCGGCCGTCAATCAATCCTTGGGGCGCAAGGACACGGATGAACTGTTGCGTGCCTTCGGACGCGGCCTGGCGTCGGTGGTTGTGCAGTACCCGGATGCGTTGGCGGCCCGGCTCAATGGAGCGGATTTTGCAATGCTGGTCCCCGCTCTGGGTGACCCCAAGGCGGCTGCCGATCAGTTGTTTCAGGCATTGACCCGTGAAGCGGCCCCCTATTTGCCGGACCGCCCTTCAACCTGGCTGGGTTGCGGGCACTTTCCACCGGGGGTGGAGATGGAGACCATACTTGCACAAGTCGATTTGGCTCTGGCTGCGGTGGAGGCTGAAGGCGGCAGCGGCCTCAAGGTGGTCAACCTGTTTGTCGATGACGATACGCCCAGGACGACCGACGAGTGGTCCAGGATGATCCGCCGTGCCCTGGAACAAAAGTGGGTGCGCCTGGTGTCATTCCCGGTGATGTCACTGGACGGCAAGCTGGTGCACCGCGAGTGTCCGCTGCGGCTGATGTTTGATGAACAAGGCGAGTGGCAACCGGCGGGCAAGTTTTTGCCGGTGGCTGAACGGCTGAAGTTGACCCCCGAACTTGATCTGGCAGCCGTGGCCTTGGGTCTGGATGAGTTGGAAGCTAAGCCACAACTCACGGGCCTGGCCATCAATCTGTCGGCCAGCTCGATCTATTTGCCGGAGTTCCGCTCCAGTTTGCAGAAGCTTTTGAAACGCCGTGCGGGAACATCCCGGCTGTGGCTGGAGGTGGCCGAGTCGGGTGCACTGGCCCACTTCGATGCGTTCAAGGAACTGTGTGTGGACTTGCGCGGTTTGGGCTGCAAACTCGGCCTGGAACATTTTGGCCGCCAGTTCAGCGAAATCGGTCGCCTGCACGGCCTGGGGCTGGACTACCTCAAGGTGGACGGCAGCTTTGTGCGCGGGCTGGACGGCAACGCTGGCAACCAGGCCTTCCTCAAAGGCCTCTCCACCATTGCCCACAGTATCGGTTTGATGGTGATTGCAGAGGGTGTCACCAATGAGGCCGACCTCAAAGCGCTGGGTCTGGTGGACTTTGACGGCGCAACCGGGCCGGCGGTGAACGAGCCGGCCTAAGGGCCAAGGGCGCCAGAACGTTCTGTTCCGTGTCCCCCGTCCCCCGCCCCTGCTCAGGTGCGTCCTTTGCCTGCGCAGTCATGCCGCCCAGCTCCCAGGACGCTGGCCAAGTTCAGAGCGGATTGCTATCGTATTTATAGCTACATCACTATATTCTACGAGGGCTAGCAGCCTATTTTTCATATAAACCATAGGGAAACCCCAAATCAGGTGCAATGCAACCTGATTTGGGGTTTTGGGTGTTGAAGGTGAAGAACAGCGGCTTTCACAGGCCCACGGGTTGCGGGCCTGCGTCTGCCGAAATCAATCCACGATCAGTTTGCCGTTAGTCAACAGGGTTTGAATAATGATGCTGTCCGTCGTACCAGTACCACCCAGTTGTAGCAAGGTTGTCGTATTGAGCTGGATCGTTTGATCCTGAACAGCGGTAACGTTGGTGCGACCGGCATCCAGACTACCAGCCGAACTGACATGGACAAGAACGTTGGCCCCAACTTGCTCAAAACTCATGTAGTTGAGCAAGTTGCCGATGCCCACGGTGTGTTGTTCGCCCTGCAACAAATCGCTCAAATCCAGTCGGTCAGTGGTTGTTCCAAGATTGTCGATAAGAACATCTGCTGCAGGAAGGCCCGGTGCTCCCTTGTCGGCAAGCTGGAACACAAAGGTATCGGCGCCGCCGCCTCCAGTCATGGTGTCGTTGCCTGCGCCACCGCGGATGAGGTCATTGCAGTTCCGTGCATCAATCGTATCGTTCCCGCCAAGACCATCGATGATGTTCACATTGTTATCCCCGGTCAGGGTGTTGTTGCCGCCAGTACCGGTGATGGTCGGCGTATCGGTATCGGTGATTCGGCCCGTGCCCGTCACGCCGCCAACGATCAGGGGAAGCGTCTCAGCAGTGGCACCATCGATCACGTTGTCATTCAAGGTGGCAACGGTGACGGTAAAGCTGACCACACTGGCCGGTACGGTAATCAGGCCGGTCCCGCTGTTGTGGGTCACCCCGTTGCTGAAGGCGGTGGGGATTGCGTTGTAGTCCGAATTAGACGCAGTGCCGCCGCCCAGGGCGAGGGCAAAGGTGGTGGCCGTGTTTGAAGTCATCAGCCCCAGGTTGACCGTATAGACAAGGTTTGCGCCTTCTGCCACGGCTGCTGGGCTACTGACAGTCAGCACGTTGATCGGCACGGCTGGCCCGACTGGCGGCGGATTGACCGTGATCGTTAGCGATGCGGCGGCCGGGTCTCCATCACGGTCGCGCACCGTGTAGGCGATGTTTTCTTGTTGAACCGAGGTTATGGTTGGCGCAGCGGTATAGGTGTAGTCGCCAGTGTCCAGGTCGACAACAAAACTGCCGTTAATCAGTGTAGTAACGGTCAATGTGTTGGTGACCGTGTTAAACACGCCCCGATTGGTGCCAGAAACCGTAACCGAGCCGCCAACGGTGGGGGTATCGGTGGGGTTAAAGGTGTAGATCGAGCCATCGATCGTCAGTGTTTCAATATTGCCCGATCCATCTCCACCGAAGCCCACTGAGGTGCCGCCACTGGTAATCACATTGCCAGGCGTTGCCGCCACCACACTGTCGCGCAAAATAGGCGGCAATTGGGTGATGTCGGAAACAACCACACCGGGGATGTTGACAGGAGTGACACCGTTATAGGCAATCGGATCGATGTTGGCTTGCGACGCGCCGGTGCCCATGCCAAAGGCAAGCTCTTGATGTCGTTGGCATCTAAGAAATTCGTCCAGACTGTTTCTTCTGCTGGGCTGATTCCTTCACTGCCTGTTGGGCGTGTTGGTTCCCCGTCTGACAGAAAATAGGTGATGTTTTGTCCGCCGCTGATCTTTCCACTGGTTGCGAATGCAGTTTGTGCCGTGGTTAGTGCCGCATCGTAATTGGTCCAGCCATTTGCAACCAATCCCGTATAGGTTGTTCCGTTGACCGTCCCGCCATTGATGATGGCTTTTGCGGTAACGATATCGACCCAGATGCTGCCTAGTTGTGCCGCACTGGTCGAAAAAGTCACAAGGTTGACGCGAATTTCGCCCAGATTGTCGTAGCTATCCAGCAACTGGGTGACGGACTCTTTCATCAATTGAAGCCGGGTTTTGCCGCCACCGGCGTCGGTAGTGCTCATGGAGCCCGAAACGTCAAGAATCAGCTGAATATTGGTAGTGACGTTCGGCAGTGTCACCGACGAGGCGGTGTTGGTGGCTGATGGGGCATCATCTTCCACGCTCACTGTGAGTGTGGTGGGGCGGTCGCGACGCCGTTGGTCGCCGTGATTGGTATATCAATGGTTTCTGACATCTTCAGCGGCGTTATTTGCGTGGTCAATCGGCGCCAGCAGGGTGGTGGTGTAGTTGCCTGCGTTGTCGATAGTCACGGTCATCACGGTCTGTGCGCCAGCGCTACCGGTCAAGGTTTGATTGCCATTGGTAAGCGCCCATGTGATGGTTGTTCCTCCCGCTGTGTAGATTCCGGAAGGAACCGCCATTGTTACTCCGTTGCATTGCTAACAGTAAATTGGCCGGTATTTGTAACGGAGTTGGTTGTGTCAATAGTGCCAAAGGTGTCAACGATTCCATTGGTCAGGCCCTCCTCGGATACCGAACTGGTGCGGGCGCCACTAATGGACGGTGTGTCGTCGTCGGTGATGGTGCCGGTGGCCGCCGCGGTGGTGATCGTCAATGAGACCGCGTTACTGGTAGCGCTGTTGATCGTTGCAATCACCGTCTCGTTGGCCTCCGCAGCAGTGTCCGTACTGGGATTGATGGTGATGCTGGCGCTCAAGCTGTTGGCCGGAATCGTGACGGTTCCGGTGACAGCCGAGCCGCTGTAGTCCGTGCCGTTGGCTGCGGTACCGCTGAGTGTGTAGTTCACCGTGGTTGCAAACGCAGAAGTGTTGCTGAGCGTGAAGGTGTACACCAGATTGGGTATGCCGTCTTCGAGCACGCTCACAGGCAGCACCGACACTGCAATCGTGGGCGTGTCGTTGTCGGTGATGGTACCGGTGGCGCTGGCCGTGGTGGCCGTCAGGGGCACCGCGTTGCTGGTGGCGCTGTTGATGGTGGCAATCACCGTCTCGTTGCCCCTCAAACGTGGTGTCCGTACTGGGATCGATGGTGATGCTGGCGCTCAAGCTGTTGGCCGGAATCGTGACGGTTCCGGTGACAGCCGAGCCGCTGTAGTCCGTGCCGTTGGCAGCTGTACCGCTGAGCGTGTAGTTCACCGTGGTTGCAAACGCAGAAGTGTTGCTGAGCGTGAAGGTGTACACCAGATTGGGTATGCCGTCTTCGAAGCACGCTCACAGGCAGCACCGACACTGCAATCGTGGGCGTGTCGTTGTCGGTGATGGTGCCGGTGGCGCTGGCCGTGGTGGCCGTCAGGGGCACCGCGTTGCTGGTGGCGCTGTTGATGGTGGCAATCACCGTCTCGTTGCCCTCAAATGTGGTGTCCGTACTGGGATCGATGGTGATGCTGGCGCTCAAGCTGTTGGCCGGAATCGTGACGGTTCCGGTGACAGCCGAGCCGCTGTAGTCCGTGCCGTTGGCAGCTGTACCGCTGAGCGTGTAGTTCACCGTGGTTGCAAACGCCGACACCGTGCTCAGCGTAAAGGTGTACACCAGATTGGGTATGCCGTCTTCAAGCACGCTCACAGGCAGCACCGACACTGCAATCGTGGGCGTGTCGTTGTCGGTGATGGTACCGGTGGCGCTGGCCGTGGTGGCCGTCAGGGGCACCGCGTTGCTGGTGGCGCTGTTGATGGTGGCAACCACCGTCTCGTTGCCCTCAAACGTGGTGTCCGTACTGGGATCGATGGTGATGCTGGCGCTCAAACTGTTGGCCGGAATCGTGACGGTGCCGGTGACAGCCGAGCCGCTGTAGTCCGTGCCGTTGGCAGCTGTACCGCTGAGCGTGTAGTTCACCGTGGTTGCAAACGCAGAAGTGTTGCTGAGCGTGAAGGTGTACACCAGATTGGGTATGCCGTCTTCCAGCACGCTGGCGGGCAGTACCGACACTGCAATCGTGGGCGTGTCGTTGTCGGTGCCTGGAGGGCCGCCCGTGCCGTCGTCGTTGATGGTGGTGGTCACGGTGCCGGTGGCAATCGTGGCGCCACCGGTGGGTGCTGACAGGTTGGCGGTGTAGTTCTCGGCGCCTTCAAACGTGGTGTCGTTGGTGATGGCCACGGTGAAGGTCTGGCTTGTCACATTGGGTGCAAAGGTCAGCGTGCCGGAGCTTGCGCCGAAGTCGGCGCCCGAGTGGCAGTGCCGCTGGCCGTGTTGTAGGCCACCGTGATGGGGCCGCTGGCGGGGTTGGACAGCGTGACGGTGTAGGTCAGGGTGCCGGCGGCTTCGTTGACCGTGGCCGGGCCGGTGAGGGGTCAACGTGGGCGTGTCGTTGTCGGTGCCTGGAGGGCCGCCCGTGCCGTCATCCTTGATGGTGCCGGCTCCGATGCCATCGGCAATACCAGCGCCAGCGGAGGCGTTGGAGAGGTTCACGGCAAAGGCTTCGCTGACTTCGTAGATGGTGTCATTGGTGACGTTCAGAGTCACGGTCTGGGTGAGCACGCCTGGGGCGAAGGTCAAAGTGCCAGTCAATGCGCTGGTGCCCGCTGTCACGTCGCTGGTGCCAGTGCCCGCAGTGGCGGTGCCGCTGGCGGTGGCGTAGTCCACGGTCAGGGCGCCCGCGCCCGGGTTGGACAGGCTCACGGTGAAGGTGATGGTGCCCGCACCCTCATTGACGGTGACGTCGTTGATGGAGAACTGGGGCGCTCCGTCGTTATCGGTAATGGTGGCCGTGCCGGTGGCGACAGCCGTAGTGGCGCCGGAGACCGGAGTGGCGGTGAGTGTGAAGGTCTCGTTGCCTTCAGAAATCACATCATCGGTGGTGGCCAAGCGCAGCTGCACGGAGGTGGCGCCTGCGGGGATGGTCACTTGCCGCTCACAGCAGTCCACACGGGGACTAGGACGGTGCCGCTGTTGAACTCCAGAGTGCCTGCGCCTGCAGTATCGGTACCCAGTGTGGCAGTGCCATTGGCCAAGCTTGGTGTGAATACCACGGCGCTGGTGCTGGGGTTGGACAGGCTCACGGTAAAGACGGCGCTGGCGCCTTCTACGACCGAGATATCAGCGATGGACGAGCGGGCGTGTCGTTGTCGGTGCCTGGAGGGCCGCCCGTGCCGTCGTCGTTGATGGTGGTGGTCACGGTGCCGGTGGCAATCGTGGCGCCACCGGTGGGTGCTGACAGGTTGGCGGTGTAGTTCTCGGCGCCTTCAAACGTGGTGTCGTTGGTGATGGCCACGGTGAAGGTCTGGCTTGTCACATTGGGTGCAAAGGTCAGCGTGCCGGAGCTTGCGCCGAAGTCGGCGCCCGAGGTGGCAGTGCCGCTGGCCGTGTTGTAGGCCACCGTGATGGGGCCGCTGGCGGGGTTGGACAGCGTGACGGTGTAGGTCAGGGTGCCGGCGGCTTCGTTGACCGTGGCCGGGCCGGTGAGGGTCAACGTGGGCGTGTCGTTGTCGGTGCCTGGAGGGCCGCCCGTGCCGTCATCCTTGATGGTGCCGGCTCCGATGCCATCGGCAATACCAGCGCCAGCGGAGGCGTTGGAGAGGTTCACGGCAAAGGCTTCGCTGACTTCGTAGATGGTGTCATTGGTGACGTTCAGAGTCACGGTCTGGGTGAGCACGCCTGGGGCGAAGGTCAAAGTGCCAGTCAATGCGCTGGTGCCCGCTGTCACGTCGCTGGTGCCAGTGCCCGCAGTGGCGGTGCCGCTGGCGGTGGCGTAGTCCACGGTCAGGGCGCCCGCGCCCGGGTTGGACAGGCTCACGGTGAAGGTGATGGTGCCCGCACCTCATTGACGGTGACGTCGTTGATGGAGAACCGGGGCGCTCCGTCGTTATCGGTAATGGTGGCCGTGCCGGTGGCGACAGCCGTAGTGGCGCCGGAGACCGGAGTGGCGGTGAGTGTGAAGGTCTCGTTGCCTTCAGAAATCACATCATCGGTGGTGGCCAAGCGCAGCTGCACGGAGGTGGCGCCTGCGGGGATGGTCACATTGCCGCTCACAGCAGTCCACACGGGGACTAGGACGGTGCCGCTGTTGAACTCCAGAGTGCCTGCGCCTGCAGTATCGGTACCCAGTGTGGCAGTGCCATTGGCCAAGCTTGGTGTGAATACCACGGCGCTGGTGCTGGGGTTGGACAGGCTCACGGTAAAGACGGCGCTGGCGCCTTCTACGACCGAGATATCAGCGATGGACAGAGCGGGCGTGTCGTTGTCGGTGCCTGGAGGGCCGCCCGTGCCGTCATCCTTGATGGTGCCGGCTCCGATGCCATCGGCAATACCAGCGCCAGCGGAGGCGTTGGAGAGGTTCACGGCAAAGGCTTCGCTGACTTCGTAGATGGTGTCATTGGTGACGTTCAGAGTCACGGTCTGGGTGAGCACGCCTGGGGCGAAGGTCAAAGTGCCAGTCAATGCGCTGGTGCCCGCTGTCACGTCGCTGGTGCCAGTGCCCGCAGTGGCGGTGCCGCTGGCGGTGGCGTAGTCCACGGTCAGGGCCCGCGCCCGGGTTGGACAGGCTCACGGTGAAGGTGATGGTGCCCGCACCCTCATTGACGGTGACGTCGTGGATGGAGAACTGGGGCGCTCCGTCGTTATCGGTAATGGTGGCCGTGCCGGTGGCGACAGACGTAGTGGCGCCGGAGACCGGAGTGGCGGTGAGTGTGAAGGTCTCGTTGCCGTCAGAAATCACATCATCGGTGGTGGCCAAGCGCAGCTGCACGGAGGTGGCGCCTGCGGGGATGGTCACATTGCCGCTCACAGCAGTCCACACGGGGACTAGGACGGTGCCGCTGTTGAACTCCAGAGTGCCTGCGCCTGCAGTATCGGTACCCAGTGTGGCAGTGCCATTGGCCAAGCTTGGTGTGAATACCACGGCGCTGGTGCTGGGGTTGGACAGGCTCACGGTAAAGACGGCGCTGGCGCCTTCTACGACCGAGATATCAGCGATGGACAGAGCGGGCGTGTCGTTGTCGGTGCCTGGAGGGCCGCCCGTGCCGTCGTCGTTGATGGTGGTGGTCACGGTGCCGGTGGCAATCGTGGCGCCACCGGTGGGTGCTGACAGGTTGGCGGTGTAGTTCTCGGCGCCTTCAAACGTGGTGTCGTTGGTGATGGCCACGGTGAAGGTCTGGCTTGTCACATTGGGTGCAAAGGTCAGCGTGCCGGAGCTTGCGCCGAAGTCGGCGCCGAGGTGGCAGTGCCGCTGGCCGTGTTGTAGGCCACCGTGATGGGGCCGCTGGCGGGGTTGGACAGCGTGACGGTGTAGGTCAGGGTGCCGGCGGCTTCGTTGACCGTGGCCGGGCCGGTGAGGGTCAACGTGGGCGTGTCGTTGTCGGTGCCTGGAGGGCCGCCCGTGCCGTCATCCTGATGGTGCCGGCTCCGATGCCATCGGCAATACCAGCGCCAGCGGAGGCGTTGGAGAGGTTCACGGCAAAGGCTTCGCTGACTTCGTAGATGGTGTCATTGGTGACGTTCAGAGTCACGGTCTGGGGTGAGCACGCCTGGGGCGAAGGTCAAAGTGCCAGTCAATGCGCTGGTGCCCGCTGTCACGTCGCTGGTGCCAGTGCCCGCAGTGGCGGTGCCGCTGGCGGTGGCGTAGTCCACGGTCAGGGCGCCCGCGCCCGGGTTGGACAGGCTCACGGTGAAGGTGATGGTGCCCGCACCCTCATTGACGGTGACGTCGTTGATGGAGAACTGGGGCGCTCCGTCGTTATCGGTAATGGTGGCCGTGCCGGTGGCGACAGCCGTAGTGGCGCCGGAGACCGGAGTGGCGGTGAGTGTGAAGGTCTCGTTGCCTTCAGAAATCACATCATCGGTGGTGGCCAAGCGCAGCTGCACGGAGGTGGCGCCTGCGGGGATGGTCACATTGCCGCTCACAGCAGTCCACACGGGGACTAGGACGGTGCCGCTGTTGAACTCCAGAGTGCCTGCGCCTGCAGTATCGGTACCCAGTGTGGCAGTGCCATTGGCCAAGCTTGGTGTGAATACCACGGCGCTGGTGCTGGGGTTGGACAGGCTCACGGTAAAGACGGCGCTGGCGCCTTCTACGACCGAGATATCAGCGATGGACAGAGCGGGCGTGTCGTTGTCGGTGCCTGGAGGGCCGCCCGTGCCGTCGTCGTTGATGGTGGTGGTCACGGTGCCGGTGGCAATCGTGGCGCCACCGGTGGGTGCTGACAGGTTGGCGGTGTAGTTCTCGGCGCCTTCAAACGTGGTGTCGTTGGTGATGGCCACGGTGAAGGTCTGGCTTGTCACATTGGGTGCAAAGGTCAGCGTGCCGGAGCTTGCGCCGAAGTCGGCGCCCGAGGTGGCAGTGCCGCTGGCCGTGTTGTAGGCCACCGTGATGGGGCCGCTGGCGGGGTTGGACAGCGTGACGGTGTAGGTCAGGGTGCCGGCGGCTTCGTTGACCGTGGCCGGGCCGGTGAGGGTCAACGTGGGCGTGTCGTTGTCGGTGCCTGGAGGGCCGCCCGTGCCGTCATCCTTGATGGTGCCGGCTCCGATGCCATCGGCAATACCAGCGCCAGCGGAGGCGTTGGAGAGGTTCACGGCAAAGGCTTCGCTGACTTCGTAGATGGTGTCATTGGTGACGTTCAGAGTCACGGTCTGGGTGAGCACGCCTGGGGCGAAGGTCAAAGTGCCAGTCAATGCGCTGGTGCCCGCTGTCACGTCGCTGGTGCCAGTGCCCGCAGTGGCGGTGCCGCTGGCGGTGGCGTAGTCCACGGTCAGGGCGCCCGCGCCCGGGTTGGACAGGCTCACGGTGAAGGTGATGGTGCCCGCACCCTCATTGACGGTGACGTCGTTGATGGAGAACTGGGGCGCTCCGTCGTTATCGGTAATGGTGGCCGTGCCGGTGGCGACAGCCGTAGTGGCGCCGGAGACCGGAGTGGCGGTGAGTGTGGAAGGTCTCGTTGCCTTCAGAAATCACATCATCGGTGGTGGCCAAGCGCAGCTGCACGGAGGTGGCGCCTGCGGGGATGGTCACATTGCCGCTCACAGCAGTCCACACGGGGACTAGGACGGTGCCGCTGTTGAACTCCAGAGTGCCTGCGCCTGCAGTATCGGTACCCAGTGTGGCAGTGCCATTGGCCAAGCTTGGTGTGAATACCACGGCGCTGGTGCTGGGGTTGGACAGGCTCACGGTAAAGACGGCGCTGGCGCCTTCTACGACCGAGATATCAGCGATGGACAGAGCGGGCGTGTCGTTGTCGGTGCCTGGAGGGCCGCCCGTGCCGTCGTCGTTGATGGTGGTGGTCACGGTGCCGGTGGCAATCGTGGCGCCACCGGTGGGTGCTGACAGGTTGGCGGTGTAGTTCTCGGCGCCTTCAAACGTGGTGTCGTTGGTGATGGCCACGGTGAAGGTCTGGCTTGTCACATTGGGTGCAAAGGTCAGCGTGCCGGAGCTTGCGCCGAAGTCGGCGCCCGAGGTGGCAGTGCCGCTGGCCGTGTTGTAGGCCACCGTGATGGGGGCCGCTGGCGGGGTTGGACAGCGTGACGGTGTAGGTCAGGGTGCCGGCGGCTTCGTTGACCGTGGCCGGGCCGGTGAGGGTCAACGTGGGCGTGTCGTTGTCGGTGCCTGGAGGGCCGCCCGTGCCGTCATCCTTGATGGTGCCGGCTCCGATGCCATCGGCAATACCAGCGCCAGCGGAGGCGTTGGAGAGGTTCACGGCAAAGGCTTCGCTGACTTCGTAGATGGTGTCATTGGTGACGTTCAGAGTCACGGTCTGGGTGAGCACGCCTGGGGCGAAGGTCAAAGTGCCAGTCAATGCGCTGGTGCCCGCTGTCACGTCGCTGGTGCCAGTGCCCGCAGTGGCGGTGCCGCTGGCGGTGGCGTAGTCCACGGTCAGGGCGCCCGCGCCCGGGGTTGGACAGGCTCACGGTGAAGGTGATGGTGCCCGCACCCTCATTGACGGTGACGTCGTTGATGGAGAACTGGGGCGCTCCGTCGTTATCGGTAATGGTGGCCGTGCCGGTGGCGACAGCCGTAGTGGCGCCGGAGACCGGAGTGGCGGTGAGTGTGAAGGTCTCGTTGCCTTCAGAAATCACATCATCGGTGGTGGCCGCGCAGCTGCACGGAGGTGGCGCCTGCGGGGATGGTCACATTGCCGCTCACAGCAGTCCACACACGGGGACCAGGACGGTGCCGCTGTTGAACTCCAGAGTGCCTGCGCCTGCAGTATCGGTACCCAGTGTGGCAGTGCCATTGGCCAAGCTTGGTGTGAATACCACGGCGCTGGTGCTGGGGTTGACAGGCTCACGGTAAAGACGGCGCTGGCGCCTTCTACGACCGAGATATCAGCGATGGACAGAGCGGGCGTGTCGTTGTCGGTGCCTGGAGGGCCGCCCGTGCCGTCGTCGTTGATGGTGGTGGTCACGGTGCCGGTGGCAATCGTGGCGCCACCGGTGGGTGCTGACAGGTTGGCGGTGTAGTTCTCGGCGCCTTCAAACGTGGTGTCGTTGGTGATGGCCACGGTGAAGGTCTGGCTTGTCACATTGGGTGCAAAGGTCAGCGTGCCGGAGCTTGCGCCGAAGTCGGCGCCCGAGGTGGCAGTGCCGCTGGCCATGTTAGGGCACCGTGATGGGGGCCGCTGGCGGGGTTGGACAGCGTGACGGTGTAGGTCAGGGTGCCGGCGGCTTCGTTGACCGTGGCCGGGCCGGTGAGGGTCAACGTGGGCGTGTCGTTGTCGGTGCCTGGAGGGCCGCCCGTGCCGTCATCCTGATGGTGCCGGCTCCGATGCCATCGGCAATACCAGCGCCAGCGGAGGCGTTGGAGAGGTTCACGGCAAAGGCTTCGCTGACTTCGTAGATGGTGTCATTGGTGACGTTCAGAGTCACGGTCTGGGTGAGCACGCCTGGGGCGAAGGTCAAAGTGCCAGTCAATGCGCTGGTGCCCGCTGTCACGTCGCTGGTGCCAGTGCCCGCAGTGGCGGTGCCGCTGGCGGTGGCGTAGTCCACGGTCAGGGCGCGCCCGCGCCCGGTTGGACAGGCTCACGGTGAAGGTGATGGTGCCCGCACCCTCATTGACGGTGACGTCGTTGATGGAGAACTGGGGCGCTCCGTCGTTATCGGTCATGGTGGCCGTGCCGGTGGCGACAGCCGTAGTGGCGCCGGAGACCGGAGTGGCGGTGAGTGTGAAGGTCTCGTTGCCTTCAGAAATCACATCATCGGTGGTGGCCAAGCGCAGCTGCACGGAGGTGGCGCCTGCGGGGATGGTCACATTGCCGCTCACAGCAGTCCACACGGGGACTAGGACGGTGCCGCTGTTGAACTCCAGAGTGCCTGCGCCTGCAGTATCGGTACCCAGTGTGGCAGTGCCATTGGCCAAGCTTGGTGTGAATACCACGGCGCTGGTGCTGGGGTTGGACAGGCTCACGGTAAAGACGGCGCTGGCGCCTTCTACGACCGAGATATCAGCGATGGACAGAGCGGGCGTGTCGTTGTCGGTGCCTGGAGGGCCGCCCGTGCCGTCGTCGTTGATGGTGGTGGTCACGGTGCCGGTGGCAATCGTGGCGCCACCGGTGGGTGCTGACAGGTTGGCGGTGTAGTTCTCGGCGCCTTCAAACGTGGTGTCGTTGGTGATGGCCACGGTGAAGGTCTGGCTTGTCACATTGGGTGCAAAGGTCAGCGTGCCGGAGCTTGCGCCGAAGTCGGCGCCCGAGGTGGCAGTGCCGCTGGCCGTGTTGTAGGCCACCGTGATGGGGCCGCTGGCGGGGTTGGACAGCGTGACGGTGTAGGTCAGGGTGCCGGCGGCTTGTTGACCGTGGCCGGGCCGGTGAGGGTCAACGTGGGCGTGTCGTTGTCGGTGCCTGGAGGGCCGCCCGTGCCGTCATCCTTGATGGTGCCGGCTCCGATGCCATCGGCAATACCAGCGCCAGCGGAGGCGTTGGAGAGGTTCACGGCAAAGGCTTCGCTGACTTCGTAGATGGTGTCATTGGTGACGTTCAGAGTCACGGTCTGGGTGAGCACGCCTGGGGCGAAGGTCAAAGTGCCAGTCAATGCGCTGGTGCCCGCTGTCCGTCGCTGGTGCCAGTGCCCGCAGTGGCGCGTGCCGCTGGCGGTGGCGTAGTCCACGGTCAGGCGCCCGCGCCCGGGTTGGACAGGCTCACGGTGAAGGTGATGGTGCCCGCACCCTCATTGACGGTGACGTCGTTGATGGAGAACTGGGGCGCTCCGTCGTTATCGGTAATGGTGGCCGTGCCGGTGGCGACAGCCGTAGTGGCGCCGGAGACCGGAGTGGCGGTGAGTGTGAAGGTCTCGTTGCCTTCCAGAAATCACATCATCGGTGGTGGCCAAGCGCAGCTGCACGGAGGTGGCGCCTGCGGGATGGTCACATTGCCGCTCACAGCAGTCCACACGGGGACTAGGACGGTGCCGCTGTTGAACTCCAGAGTGCCTGCGCCTGCAGTATCGGTACCCAGTGTGGCAGTGCCATTGGCCAAGCTTGGTGTGAATACCACGGCGCTGGTGCTGGGGTTGGACAGGCTCACGGTAAAGACGGCGCTGGCGCCTTCCGACCGAGATATCAGCGATGGACAGAGCGGGCGTGTCGTTGTCGGTGCCTGGAGGGCCGCCCGTGCCGTCGTCGTTGATGGTGGTGGTCACGGTGCCGGTGGCAATCGTGGCGCCACCGGTGGGTGCTGACAGGTTGGCGGTGTAGTTCTCGGCGCCTTCAAACGTGGTGTCGTTGGTGATGGCCACGGTGAAGGTCTGGCTTATCACATTGGGTGCAAAGGTCAGCGTGCCGGAGCTTGCGCCGAAGTCGGCGCCCGAGGTGGCAGTGCCGCTGGCGTTGTAGGCCACCGTGATGGGGCCGCTGGCGGGGTTGGACAGCGTGACGGTGTAGGTCAGGTGCCGGCGGCTTCGTTGACCGTGGCCGGGCCGGTGAGGGTCAACGTGGGCGTGTCGTTGTCGGTGCCTGGAGGGCCGCCCGTGCCGTCATCCTTGATGGTGCCGGCTCCGATGCCATCGGCAATACCAGCGCCAGCGGAGGCGTTGGAGAGGTTCACGGCAAAGGCTTCGCTGACTTCGTAGATGGTGTCATTGGTGACGTTCAGAGTCACGGTCTGGGTGAGCACGCCTGGGCGAAGGTCAAGTGCCAGTCAATGCGCTGGTGCCCGCTGTCACGTCGCTGGTGCCAGTGCCCGCAGTGGCGGTGCTGCTGGCGGTGGCGTAGTCCACGGTCAGGCGCCCGCGCCCAGGTTGGACAGGCTCACGGTGAAGGTGATGGTGCCCGCACCCTCATTGACGGTGACGTCGTTGATGGAGAACTGGGAGCGCTCCGTCGTTATCGGTAATGGTGGCCGTGCCGGTGGCGACAGCCCGTAGTGGCGCTGGAGACCGGAGTGGCGGTGAGTGTGAAGGTCTCGTTGCCGTTCTCGAAATCACATCATCGGTGGTGGCCAAGCGCAGCTGCACGGGAGGTGGCGCCTGCGGGGATGGTCACATTGCCGCTCACAGCGAGTCCACACGGGACTAGGACGGTGCCGCTGTTGAACTCCAGAGTGCCTGCGCCTGCAGTATCGGCACCAGTGTGGCAGTGCCATTGGCCAAGCTTGGGTGAATACCACGGCGCTGGTGGGGTTTGACAGGCTCACGGTAAAGACGGCGCTGGCGCCTTCTACGACCGAGATATCAGCGATGGACAGAGCGGGCGTGTCGTTGTCGGTGCCTGGAGGGCCGCCCGTGCCGTCATCCTTGATAGTGCCGGCTCCGATGCCATCGGCAATGTTCGCATTTGTTGATGTAAGCAGGTTGACGTTGAACGTCTCGCCCGCAATGCCTTAAATACCGTGTCGTTGGTAATACTGACCGTGACGGTTTGCGTCGTCGTGCCTGGCGCAAAAGTCACAGTGCCGCTGGTAGCGGTGTAGTCAGGGCCCGCTGTGGCGGTGCCATTGCTGGTGTTGTAGCTCACTGAGACGCTTTGACTGGAAGCAGCCGACAGCGTCACGGTGAACGTGGCGGTGCCAGCAGATTCATTCACTGTTACATCGTTGATGGACAGTGCAGGCAGTGGATCGTTGTCGATGATGGTGCCGGTGCCGCTGGCTGAGCCAATGGTCAAAGGAACCGTTTCAGCGGTTTCATTGAGTGTGTCGTTGATGGTAGGCAGGGTTACCGTAAAACCGGTCACGCCGGGCGGTACGGTCAACACCCCACCGGAGAAGGTGACGCCGTTGCTGAAAGTGGCCGTGGTGTAGTCCACGGTGGATGCGGTGCCACCACCCAGGGTCAATGCAAAAGTCGATGGGGTGTTGGACGACCCAGTCAGGGTGACGGAGTAGACCAAATCCGTGCCCTCAGGCGCGGTCGGGCTGGAAATCGATGCAATGCTGACCGCTGTATCGTCATCAACGATGGTGCCAATACCCAGGTTGTCGGCAATCGTTGCATTGGTTGGATTGAGCAGGTTGACGTTAAACGTCTCACCCGCAATGCCTTCAAATACCGTGTCGTTGGTGATGCTGACCGTGACGGTTTGCGTCGTCGTGCCTGGCGCAAAAGTCACAGTGCCGCTGGTAGCGGTGTAGTCAGGGCCCGCTGTGGCGGTGCCATTGCTGGTGTTGTAGCTCACTGAGACGCTTTGACTGGAAGCAGTCGACAGCGTCACGGTGAACGTGGCGGTGCCAGCAGATTCATTAACAGTACATCGTTGATGGACAGTGAAGGCAGCGGATCGTTGTCGATGATGGTGCCGGTGCCGCTGGTTGAGCCAATGGTCAAAGGAACCGTTTCAGCGGTTTCATTGAGTGTGTCGTTGATGGTAGGCAGGGTTACCGTAAAACCGGTCACGCCGGGCGGTACGGTCAACACCCCACCGGAGAAGGTGACGCCGTTGCTGAAAGTGGCCGTGGTGTAGTCCACGGTGGATGCGGTGCCACCGCCCAGGGTCAATGCAAAAGTCGATGGGGTGGTGGATGATCCCGTCAATGTGACGGAGTAGACCAAATTCGTGCCCTCGGGTGCAGTTGGGCTGGAAATCGATGCAATGCTGACAGCGGTATCGTCATCAACAATGGTGCCCACGCCCAGGATGTCGGCGATCGTTGCGTTGGTAGGGGTCAGAAGGTTGACGTTGAAGGTCTCGCCAGGGGTGCCTTCAAATACTGTGTCGTCGGTAATATTGACTGTGACCGTTTGAGTCGTCGTGCCCGGAGCAAAAGTCAGGGAGCCACTGGTAGAGGTGTAGTCAGAACCTGCGATCGCAGTGCCATTGCTGGTGTTGTAGCTCACCGAGACGCTTTGACTGGACGCAGCGGACAGCGTTACGGTGAACGTGGCAGTTCCAGCAGCTTCGTTAACGGTCACATCGTTGATGGACAGTGTAGGCAGCGGATCGTTGTCGGTGATGGTGCCCGTGCCGCTGGCTGAGCCAATGGTCAGCGGAACGGTCTCAGGAGCCTCATTGAGTGTGTCGTTGACGGTAGGCAGGGTTACCGAAAAACCGCTGACGCCGGGTGGCACGGTCAACACACCACCGGAGAGGGTGACACCATTGCTGAAAGTGGCCGTGGTGTAGTCCACGGTCGACGCAGTGCCACCGCCAAGAGTAAAGGGGAAAGTCAATGGGGCGGTAGAAGTTCCTGACAAAGTAACCGAGTAGACCAAGTCCGAACCTTCAGGCGCTGTCGGGCTGCTGATGCCCGAGATCGTGACTTCGGCCCGATAGGGGTGAGCGGTCGTACCAATGACTGTGTCACCAAACCTGTCAATGGTTGTGACGCTTGCCTCGATAGTCTTGTCCGCGTTGTTTGCCAGCACGCTTCCCGGGACATTGATGCTAAAGGTATTTCCTGCGTTCACCACACCGGTGAATACAGTGCCATTGATCGTCAAGGTGACGGTGTCGCCAGACTTGACGTCGCCGCTTACGGTTCCTGTGACGGCCACCGAGCCTTGTGACTCTGTGGCGTTAAGGATGTTGTCCAGTGTCACTGCGTCAATCGTGATAGAGGCCGTTACCTCATCCACCGCCGCTCTGGTTTGAGTGAACTGACTATCGGATCCAGCTACAACAGAAGCCCTGTCAATCGTGAGTGGCGATGTGTTTTCTTGAATACGCAAAAGGCGAACGAAACCGTGGGTATCGCTACCGTCACCGCCTCCAAGGCCGGCTGCAGTGGACTCCAGTTGTGTTGAAAGATCTCCACCCGATGCGATGATCCTGGCAATTTCAGCGGACCCACTGTTCAAGTTCACCAAGGCTGCCTCAGTCTTGTCGACGCTCGCGGACCCTAATAGTGTTGCGTCTATCAGTAACTCTCTGCCGGAGGCGATTAGTACCGGTTGGCCATTGGGCAATCCCAATTCCAGACGCGTACCGTCCTCGGTGATGACAGTCTGACCCTCCTGTACTTCATCCCCAACTTTCAGCAGTCGACGATTGCCAGCTGCGTCAACCAGCCAAGCATTACCCTCCAAAGTTACAACAATACCGCGAGCCTGGGCAGAGTTTTGAGTGGTGGCCATGAGAAATCCTTCAAGTACAGCAATGTCAGATTGCGATACTCTATCCAACCAATCGCCCGGCTGCTATTGTCCTTACGGACAGGTAGATACAGGCTGGACTACTGAATTCCGTGAACCCGCAGGGCCAATTGAAGGCGATCGGTGATATTCAGTTTGTCAAAAATTGCACTCAAATGCGCTTTGACAGTTCGTTCCGATATCTTGCATTGGTTGGCGATGGCGTTGTTGGAGGCGCCATTGGCAGCAAGAATTGCCACTTCAACTTCGCGTCGGGTCAACTGGGCGCGCCAAGCGTCATCGATTGCCGGTTTTCTTGAAACCGCTCGATTCACGTTGTGGAGAAGCCGCTGCATCAGACTTTTTCCAATCCAAACCTGCCCCCCCTCCACCACATCTCTGACCTGTTTGAGTGTCGGTGCGTCGGAAAAGGCATGGCAATACGCAACACAACCTGAATCCAATGCTTCCATTGCTTCGTCGTCACGGGGGTTCGAGCTTGCCGCAACAATGCGAAACTGTTCGTTTTGAAGCATAGGAAGCCAAACGTCGGAGGTCCAGGCGGGTCGGCCAGGTATTGCAGTGTCTATCCAGACAACACAGGGGGGTCTGGGCGTGGCCTGAAAAAATACTTCAATCTTGTTGATTCCGCTGTGCTGGGTCTTGCCAAAGGCTTTTTGCCAATGCAGTAGCAGACCCGGGTCATGGGTAACAAACAGAGTGCTGTGGGACCGCTTCATCGCTCCGTCAATGCTTTCGCCTTAGCCCTCAAAATGGGCCTCATTAAGTAAGCTAGCACTGACTTCTTTCCCGTAAGGATGTCGACTTCTGCCACCATGCCCGGGATGATAGGGAAATTCTGGACGCCAATGCTGCTGGAGAGTGTTCGTACGCGAACCAAGAAAAATGCATTTCCCTTTTCGTCGAGTACGGTGTCTGCGCTGATGTGCTCCAGCGTAGCCTCTAGTCCGCCATAAGTGGCAAAGTCATAGGCGGTGAATTTAACCAGTGCCTTCTGGCCGGGGTGCAAGAACGCGATGTCCCTTGGCAGCACCCGTGCCTCCAGTAGTAGCGCGTCGTCAGAGGGGACAACTTCGACCAAATCCTTGCCTGGTTGCACGACGCCACCCACCGTGTTGACCTTCAGTTGCTTGATCGTCCCATTCACCGGGGATCGAATTTCAGTTTGTCTGACCCGATCCTCCAAAGCCGAGCTACCCTCTAGCAACGCATTGAGTTTGGCATTGGTTTCGCTGAGCTCCGAGCGGGCAATGTTTCGAAAGGTCAACTCGATTTCCTGAATCTTGCGGGTCGCTTCGGCAACAGCAGATTCCAAACGCGGTATGTCCGAATTGGCACTGTCCCGTTCGCCTCTGTATCGCGCGACATCACGTTCCAGTCGGAGCAATTCAACATCCGATATGGCACCTGACTTTGCCAACGGACGGGTCATTTCCAACTCTCGCGCTGTCAAATTGAAACTCTGTGAAGCCTGTTCACGCTTGGCCCGGACCGATATCAGCTCTTGGGATCTTTGCGCAGACTGCTGCTTGGCTACGCCCAGTGTTGCATCCAACTCGGCTCTTCTAGATTCGTAAAGGGCGCGTTCTTGCGCCGCAATTTCTGGGGCTTCCTCGGTAACCTCACTAGGGGGAACAAATCGGGAGCCCTCCGCCAGCGCCCTGAGGCGCGCACCTTTGGCGAGCAAGGAGAGGTACTGCGATCGGTTTTCACGCAGTGAAGAGACCATACGCGTGGGATCCACCTTGAGCATCAAATCGCCGATCTTCACAGTTTGGCCTTCCTTGACTAGTATCTCTGAGACCATGCCTCCGTCCAAGCTTTGCAAAACCTGAACCTGTCGGGAGGGAATGACCTTACCCTCACCGCGTGTCACTTCATCCAAGACTGCAAAGTTGGCCCAAAGCAACAAGATCAACACCGCGCCAACACTGAGCCAAACCAAGACCCGTGCCCCTTTTGGCGTTTGCTCCGCAATCGCCCAGTCGGCGTTGGCATCGAAGTCGGCGTCCAACTCGTCGTATCTTCCAGCCAGTGCACCCATTGCCCGGTCCATGGCGACTGAACAGCGCAGGTAAAACCTTTGCCACGCGTTCTTGAGCCACTCGGAGGTTTTTTTCTTGCCATCCATCAAACGGCCCTGCCCACTCTGCCACTTTGCAGTGCTTCCACAACCTGAGTTTTCGGGCCGTCAGCCATGACTTTTCCATTGTCGATGACGATTAGACGATCAACCAGCTCCAACAGTGATGTCCGGTGTGTTACCAAAATGACGGTCTTTCCAATGCTGAACCGTTGCAAACGGGTCTTCAACAAGTCCTCGCTTTGGTGGTCCATCGCACTGCTCGGCTCATCTAGCAGCAAGATCGGGGAGTCGTTCAAAACTGCGCGTGCGATACCAACTGCCTGTCGTTGGCCTCCAGACAAAGACTCTCCGCGTTCACCGATCAACATGTCAAAGCCCCGTGGATGGCGGTTTGCAAATTCCGTCACGCCGGCCACCTCTGCCGCATTGATGATCTCCTGGTCGTCAGCAAAGGGCGCCCCCAGCGTGATGTTGTCCTTCAGGGAGCCATAGAACAAACTCACGTCCTGCGACACAAAACCGGCTGCTCTGCGCAATTCGGCGGGATCAATCTGGCGAAGGTCTATGCCGTCAATGAGGATGGCACCTTCGGTAGGCTGGTAGAGCCCCAGCACCAATCGTTGAATAGTGGATTTTCCAGATCCCACCCGGCCGATGAATGCAACTTTTTCTCCAGCTTGGATCTTGAACGAAACGTTTCGCAAAACCGCCTGCTGCTGGCCTGGATAAGAAAAACTGACATTTTTGAACTCGATGGTCCCTTGGAATCCTTTTCGGTGCAGGAATGCCGAGGTGTCTGCGCGCTCAGGTTGCGTCTCCATATGTTTCTCAACAGACGCCAATCCACTTTTCGCGTTGTGGTACTGCATGAGAAGCCCCGCAACTTGACCAAACGGTGCCATGGCCCTGCCCGCCAGCATGGAGGCAGCAATGATTCCCCCCATGCTGAGCTTGTTGTCAATTAACAAATACACGCCGACGATGACAACAACCACAGCAACAAACTGCTGCAACAACTGCACCAGGCTCATGATGGAAGAGGACAGCAACTTCAGCTTGGTGCCGTTTTGCGCCAGAAACACGGTGGACTGTTCCCACTTGCGCTGAAAGCTACTCTCGGCAACCATGAATTTAATGGTCTCGATGCCCACAAGACTTTCTACCAAGGTTGCATTGCGCTGCGACGTGGCCCGCTGGGTGACATCCACGAGTTCCTGCATCTTCTGCTGTACAACCATCGATGCCAAGACCAAAACCGCAATGCAAAATAGCGGCGGCAGAACCAGCCATGGGGATATCCATGCGATCACAAAAAAGAACACCACGACGAACGGGATGTCGACCAGGGTCGTGATGGTCGCCGACGCAACAAATTCCCGAACAGACTCAAAGGCGCGCAAGTTGGCCGCGAAAGAACCTACTGAAGGAGGTCGGTCCGCCATGCCAAGACCCAGGACCCGTTCCATGATGCGCGCCGAAAGAGTGACATCAATACGCTTTCCTGCGGTATCCAATATATATGACCGCAGTACCCGCAAAACCATGTCAAAAAGCATCATCAAAAACACACCAATCGACAGAACCCACAAGGTCTCTTCAGCACGATTGGGAACGACCCGGTCGTACACCGTCATGGTGAACATGGGCATGCTCAACGCGAAAATATTGATGAGAAAGGCCGCTAACAGGCTGTCTCTGTACAGGCGCCAATTTTGAAATACAACGCCCCAAAACCAGTGCTGAGATTTCAATTGCCCAGTATCGGGCGAGCGGGGATCAAACTTAAAGACGGGCCTGACAAAGCAGACTACGCCAGCGTAAAGGCTTTCCAGTTCGTCCCGCGTCAACAGGTCGGATGACTCGCCGTTCTCTGGAAAACGCACCCTAGCCTCGCCAGAAGCAAGCCACTCCAGAAGTACACAGGCCTGGTTTTCTTTCATCAGGAGAATCACTGGCAAGAGTCCAGGGCGAAGGTTGTCCAGGGTTCTCCGGGCAAGCTTTGCCGTTAGCCCGGCCCGACCGGCGGCACGGGGCAGCAGGTCCGGGGTGATGCGGTTGCCCTCCAGCGGCAAACCGGCAGACAGAGCCTCAAAAGTGGTGGTAATCCCAAATATGCCCGCTACGGCAATGACACTGTCCAACAAGGGATCGAATCGCATACTTTGTTCACCGATGCGTCGCGCGTTCGGGATGGGACTGTTCGCTGCGCTTTCGAGCTGACTGTTCGTCGCTGGTTCGGGAGTAGACATCGGAAGGTGACTCAAACACACGTAATGTCAAAGAATGCGGTCATCTCTATCCAACAAGTTCAGTGCACCCTGGATACGGCTGCGAAGTCCCTTTCTCAACAGCAGCTTCTTCTGGGCGGCAGCCGGCAGGTCGGTGTGATGCAAAACATTTTTCAGAATAAGCGTGTCAATCAGGTCCTCCAAAACCCGGACAAAGTCCGCGTCGGCATCGTCAAATTCAGGCCCTTTCGTGTCTTTAAAGAAGCGTTGAATTTCGGGGTCATTCTCTTCCAGCGTTTCACAGCCTGGCGTCATTTGCTTAGACACCGATTGAATGGCCCTGTCGATACCGCGCGAAACGTGAAACATGTGTGATTTGCTGCAGGTAGATCGGCTTAAATTCCAAGTCGGATTTTTTACTAATGATCTTAGCACTCGAAATTGGGGTTGTGGAAACGGTGTGTCGCCGTCCTTATTAAGGAATGGCGTTCGCCGATGGGCAGCAATGCCACTGCAGACCAAATCTGAGACTACCGGTCTATGCTCAGTGTCAAAAAGTAATAATTCCACCGCCCAAGCAAACGTCTCCGGCGTACAACACCGCCGATTGGCCCGGTGTCACGGCCCACTGTGGTCGACTGAAGTTCAACTCAAACTGAAGTCTGCTGGCCCGGGACACGGAACACTCAGCATCACTTTGTCGATAACGGGTCTTGGCAGCCAGCAACGACTCTGGTGGCGGATTCCCCGCGATCCAACTGGCGTCTTGCGCAACGAGACTCAACGAATGCAGCCACGGATGGTCATGCCCTTGCACCACCCACAGGGTGTTGGTTTCAACTTCTTTGCGTGCTACAAACCATGGAGCATGGTCTCCACTGCCCTTTTGTGCGCCCTTATCCTTGATACCACCAATTCCCAACCCCTGGCGTTGTCCCAATGTGTAAAAACTGAGGCCTAGGTGGTCTCCCAACCGACGGCCCTTTTCATCGCGGATAGGCCCCGGCGCTTTGGCGATGTAGCGGTTCAAAAAGTCGCGGAACGGGCGCTCACCGATGAAGCAAATCCCAGTGGAGTCCTTCTTCTTTGCATTGGGAAGGCCGATATCCTCGGCAATTTGTCGCACCTGCTTCTTGTGCAGTTCGCCAATGGGGAAGAGTGTTTTCGACAGTTGGGCCTGATTCAGTCGGTGCAGGAAGTAGCTTTGATCCTTGCTTGGATCCAATCCCTTGAGCAGTTCATGATTTCCATCGGCCTGATTCAGTCGGGTTCGCGCGTAGTGGCCGGTCGCGATTTTCTCGGCCCCCAGACGGATGGCGTGGTCCAGGAATGCCTTGAACTTGATCTCTGCGTTGCACAATATGTCCGGATTGGGTGTTCTGCCCGCCTGGTATTCCCTCAGAAAGTCGGAAAAAACGCGGTCCTTGTATTCCGCTGCAAAGTTGACGTGCTCTATTTCGATGCCGATGACATCGGCGACGGCGGCGGCATCCACAAAGTCAATATTGGATGTGCAATAGCCGGGTTCATCTTCCGAAGACCCCGCCGCGCGGTCATCGTCCTCCCAGTTTTTCATGAAGATTCCGACAACCTCATGGCCCTGCTTCTTCAAAATGTGAGCAGTTACTGCCGAATCGACGCCACCGCTGAGGCCTACCACTATGCGTTGCTTACTCATGCTCCGATTTTAGAGAGTTCGTGTTTCTTCCGAATATCATATGCAATAAAGGCCTTAAGCCCGCGAATCTAAAGCGTAAGATGCTACCAAATATATAGCAGATTTGGTCAAAGGAAGACTCCCGCGTCCGTGTGAATTAGGTCCGTCGGGTAGCGTCGTCCAGACAGGAAGTCCTCCAAACATTGCACCACGAGGGGGCTGCGGTGGCGTGCCGCACTTGCCCGAATTTCGTCGGCACTCATCCACAGGGTGCGTACGATGCCCGTGTCCAATATGCAATCGGGGTCGAAGTGGTAGGCAGTTTCTTCCAAGGTTTCGCGTCTGCAAGCCTGTTCCGGGGACTCGCCACAGTCCAGATGACCGGCAGGGTTGTTCAAGCGCACGCCGTTTGGCGTTTCCTCCTCCACCAGGAGAAATCGGTCGTTGTGCACTATCACCGCTGCGACAGTCACATTGGGTTTCCAGCGTGTATCCATATGCCAATTATGGGAGACATGCCAACACATTCGTGCGGTTTGATGCACATCATGGGAATCGCAGGCCGCAGTCGGATTTTTTCAGTTAAGCTTTCCGGTGGCTTACGCACAGCTGGCTTGCCGGGTGATGCGAAGCTTGTGATCGGTTGACGTAACTTTGTTGAGGAGTCGCTGCATGCAAACTGGTGTAACTACAGGAACGGCACAACGCATAGGCGTTCCCCGCGAGATTTTTCCCGGTGAAAAACGGGTCGCCACTGTGCCTGAGGTGGTCGAAAAGCTCATCAAGCTGGGATTTTCTGTCGCGGTTGAATCCGGTGCTGGAGACGCTGCAAATTGCAGCGACGAGGCATACCAGGCCGCTGGTGCCACGGTGGTCGCCAGCGCTAGCGAGTTGTGGGCCAGTTCTGACATTGTTTTCAAGGTGGGTGTACCAACCTCAGAAGAGGTTGGCCTGATGCGTGAAGGCGGCACCTTGATAGGGTTCATCTGGCCGGCGCAAAACCCGGAGTTGATGCAGCAACTCACCGCCAGGAAGGTGACCGTGCTGGCCATCGACGCGCTGCCGCGCATGCTGAGTCGTGCCCAGAAGATGGATGCGCTGACCTCCCAGGCAGGCGTCGCAGGATACCGCGCCGTGATTGAGGCCGCGAATGCCTTTGGACGTTTCTTTAACGGTCAGATCACGGCTGCGGGCAAGGTTCCGCCAGCCAAGGTCTTCATCGCGGGTGCCGGCGTGGCCGGGCTTGCAGCGATCGGTACGGCCGCCGGTTTGGGCGCCATCGTGCGTGCCAATGACACCCGTGCCGAAGTAGCCGATCAGGTCGTGTCTCTTGGCGGTGAATTTGTCAAGGTTGATTACGAGGAAGAGGGCGGCGGCGGCGGTGGATACGCCAAGGTCATGAGTGAGGGTTTCCAGCAGGCCCAGCGCGAGATGTATGCCAAGCAGGCTCGTGAGGTGGACATCATCATCACCACCGCGCTGATCCCTGGCAAACCCGCGCCCAAACTGATAACCGCTGAAATGGTGAGGAGCATGAAGCCGGGGAGTGTGATCGTCGACATGGCTGCCGAGCGAGGTGGCAACTGTGAACTGACCGAGCCCGGCCAGTCCGTCGTCAAGCACGGCGTGACCATTGTGGGGTACACCGATCTGGCCTCGCGTCTGGCCAAGCAATCGTCCACGTTGTACGCGACCAATCTGTTCCGCCTGACCGAGGAGCTGTGTAAAACTAAAGATGGCGTTATCAACGTCAACATGGAAGACGATGCCATCCGCGGTCTGACCGTGGTCAAGGATGGCAGCATTACCTGGCCAGCGCCTGCACCCAAATTACCTGTTGCAGCAACTGCTCCTGCGAAGCCTGCCGCGGCGCCCGCGGCGAAGAAGGGCGGTCACGGGCATGGGGGTGGCGACACCGAGCCGATGGCGGGAAGCAAGCTGGCCATCTTTTTTGGCGTGGCCGCAGCTCTGTTTTGGTTGATAGGGGCCAGCGCGCCACCCGCATTTTTGGGTCACTTTACGGTCTTTGTACTCGCCTGTTTCGTGGGGTACATGGTGGTTTGGAACGTCAAACCCGCTTTGCACACGCCGCTTATGAGCGTGACCAACGCCATCAGCAGCATCATTGCGATTGGTGCCTTGGTGCAAATATCGCCATTGGGCGGTTTAATGGACAGGCCGGATAACCCTATTACTTGGGTCGCTGCGGCTGCCATCGTGCTCACCGCCATCAATATGTTCGGCGGCTTTGCCGTCACCCAGCGCATGCTTGCCATGTTTCGCAAATAAGGGAGGCAATTCATGTTTACTACAGAACTGGCAACCGTCTCCTATATCGGAGCAACGATTCTTTTCATCCTGAGCCTGGGCGGCTTGTCCAACCAGACCACCGCATTGCGGGGCAATTTGTACGGCATGGTCGGTATGACGATTGCCGTGCTGGCGACTATCTTTGGCCCCCAGGTGACTTGGTCTGGCATTCCCTGGATCATCGGCGCCATGCTGATTGGCGGAAGCATAGGTTTGTACGCAGCGCGCACCGTGCAAATGACCCAGATGCCCGAGCTGGTGGCATTGATGCACAGCATGGTGGGTCTTGCCGCCATGTTGGTTGGCATTTCGACCTTCATTGACCCAACGGCGTCGTTTCATTTGATTGACGGGAAGAGCATACCGCTGTCGGCTGCTGAGGAATCGATTCACAAGATGGAAATCTATGTTGGGATTCTCATTGGTGCCGTGACCTTCTCTGGTTCCATCGTGGCGTTTGGTAAACTCTCGGGTCGCATTGGCGGTAATCCTCTGCTGTTGCCAGGTCGTCACTGGCTCAATCTGCTGGGTCTGTTGGTGGTGATCTGGTTTGGTCGCGAGTTCATGAACGCCCACAGCATTGCTGACGGCATGATGCCGTTGATCATCATGACAGTGATTGCCTTGCTGTTTGGCATACACATGGTGATGGCGATCGGTGGTGCCGACATGCCCGTGGTGGTGTCGATGCTTAACAGCTACTCGGGCTGGGCGGCAGCGGCCACTGGCTTCATGCTGTCCAACGACCTGCTCATCGTCACAGGCGCGCTGGTTGGGTCCAGCGGTGCAATTCTGTCTTACATCATGTGCAAGGCCATGGCGCGTAGCTTTATCAGTGTGATTGCCGGGGGCTTTGGTACCGCCAGCGCGGCACCGGCACCAAGCGGCGGGCCAGCCCAGCCTGCGGGCGAGGTATTCCCTATCAAGGCGGAAGAAACTGCTGAATTGCTGCGAGAAGCCAAGAGCGTGATCATTGTTCCGGGCTACGGCATGGCGGTAGCGCAGGCGCAACACACGGTCTATGAGATTACCAAGTTCCTGCGTGCGAAGGGGTGCAACATCCGTTTTGGTATCCACCCGGTGGCTGGTCGCATGCCGGGCCACATGAACGTGCTGCTGGCTGAGGCCAAGGTGCCCTACGACATCGTGTTTGAAATGGACGAGTTGAACGATGACTTCCCTAAAACCGACGTGGTGATGGTGATTGGTGCCAACGACATCGTCAACCCCGGTGCCCAGGACGACCCCAACAGCCCGATTGCCGGCATGCCTGTGCTTGAAGTCTGGAAAGCTAAAACCTCGATTGTCATGAAGCGCAGCATGGCATCTGGCTACGCAGGGGTTGACAACCCGCTGTTCTACAAGGAAAACAACCGCATGCTCTTTGGTGACGCCAAGAAGATGCTAGACGAAGTGTTGGTGGCCTTGAAATCCTAGAGTCCGCGGCGCCTAGGGAAAACACCAAGAAGAGCGCAAGTGCTGGCAGTCGGCAATAGCAGGCAGAATAATCGGTTACTTCACTGTTGGAATAGGTAAGCATGACAGACCGCATTTGGCTCAGAAGTTATCCCAAAGGGGTAGCGGCCGACATCAACGTTTCTGTGTATACATCACTGGTCGCTCTGATGGAGGAGAGCTTCACAAAGTACGCAGACCGGGTCGCCTATAACTTTATGGGTAAGGACATCAGTTACGCGCACACAGACAGCTTGAGCCAGGCATTTGCAGGATACTTGCAGAGTCTGGGGTTGGCAAAAGGTGATCGCGTTGCGATCATGATGCCCAATGTGCCGCAATACCCTGTTGCTGTGGCTGGCATTTTGAGGGCCGGATTTGTGGTGGTGAATGTCAATCCCTTGTATACACCACGGGAGTTGCAACATCAACTCAAAGACTCAGGTGCCAAGGCGATTGTCATTATCGAAAACTTCGCAACCACGTTGGAAAAGTGTCTGTCTGCCACGCCTGTCAAACATGTGGTTCTATGTGCAATGGGGGACCAGCTCGGTCTGCTCAAGGGGGCATTGGTCAACTATGTGGTGCGCAATGTCAAGAAAATGGTGCCCGCTTACAACCTTCCTGGTGCTGTGCGATTTAATGCGGCAATTGCGACCGGAACCAAGGCTCCATTCAATAAACCGGATATCAAGGCTGATGATGTTGCTGTGTTGCAGTACACCGGTGGCACCACCGGTGTATCCAAAGGCGCAGTTCTGTTGCATCGCAATTTGATTGCCAATGTGCTGCAGTCCGAGGTGTGGAACGGCCCCGTGATGAGCAAGATACCGGCCAACGAGCAACCTACTGGCGTGTGCGCACTGCCCCTGTACCATATTTTTGCCTTCACTGTTGGCATGATGTTGTCAATGCGCATGGGTGGAAAATTGATCCTGATTCCAAACCCCAGGGACATACCTGGAGTCCTTAAGGAACTGAGAAAACACATCATTCACTCGTTTCCTGCAGTCAACACTTTGTTCAACGGCTTGGCCAATCACCCCGATTTCAAAACCGTGGACTGGAGTCATCTCAAAGTATCTGTTGGGGGGGGCACAGCGGTTCAGAGTAGTGTGGCGAAGTTGTGGTTCGAGAAGACCGGCTGCCCCATTTGTGAGGGTTACGGTCTCAGCGAGACCTCGCCGTCAGCTAGTTGCAACGTGGTCACTGCCAAAGAGTTCACGGGCACCATTGGGGTACCCCTTCCCAATACTTATATGAAGTTGTTGGACGACGACGGTCATGAGGTCACAGCAGGTCAATCTGGCGAAATTGCCATCAAAGGACCGCAGGTAATGGCTGGCTATTGGCAGCGTCCCGATGAAACCGCAAAAGTGATGACACCTGACGGCTACTTCAAGACCGGCGACGTGGGTGTCGTGGATGAGCGAGGTTTTTTCAAAATCGTCGACCGCAAGAAGGACATGATCCTGGTGAGTGGCTTCAACGTCTTCCCCACGGAACTGGAAGACGTGGTAGCGCAGATGCCGGGCATCATGGAGTGCGCCTGCGTCGGGGTGGTCGATGCAAAATCGGGTGAAGCAGTCAAGCTGGTGATTGTCAAAAAGGATCCTAACGTCAGCGAGGACGACGTGCGCGCCTATTGCAAGGAGAACCTCACTGGCTACAAGCAGCCCAAGGTTATCGAGTTCCGTGGCGAGTTGCCCAAGACCCCTGTGGGTAAGATACTTCGCAGAGAGCTTCGCGACAAATAGACATTGTTCAAATTGCCATTCCAGAGCGGCAAGTGAGCCGCTTCTTCATAGGTGCCGCCTGGCCACTTCCGGAATTGCATCGCATAACAGCGTGGTGACCTTCCTGGCGTTGCTGTTGAAGACCGCCAAAATGGCGTCCCAGCTGACCGGCTCCTCATCGGTCTTCCAGCAGTCGTAGTCGGTGCTCATGGCCACGGCGGCGTAGGGAATGCCGGCTTCGTTGGCCAGCGCGGCCTCGGTTGCCACCGACATATTGATGACATCGGCACCCCAGGCGCGGAACATGCGGGACTCGGCACGTGTAGAGAAACGTGGGCCCTCAATGGTCACAACGGTGCCGACTGGATGAAAGGCAAAGCCATGCCGTTCACACACATCGATCAGGATGGAGCGCAGTGCTGGGTTGAATGGATCAGCCATCGGGGTGTGCAACGGCTGGTGCGCCTCAAAGCGCTCATGGAAACTCATGGCGCGTTGCTTGGTGAAGTCGATGAACTGGTCCAGGATGACCAGGTCGCCGCGACCAATCTCCTCCCGCAGCGAACCCACAGCCGTCGTGGCCAGAATATGGGTGCAACCGGCGTCTTGCAGTGCCTGGATGTTGGCGCGGTAGTTGACCTGGCTGGGTGGGATGGTGTGCTCACGGCCGTGGCGCCCCAGCAACACAACCTCCACACCCGCAATCCTGCCAATCTTCAGTGCCGCCGATGGAGCTCCCCAACGGGTATTGACGGCGCTGTCGTGTTCACCTTCCAGAATATCCGGATTGTCCAAGCCGCTGCCGCCGACGATGCCGATTCGGGTCATGGGGTCGATATCCTTTGAAGCAATGCGCGCAGCGCATCCAGGGTCGATGCCGTGTCTGCACCATAGGCGACCACGCCTTCGTCGTGGCCGGCCATGGCGAATACGGTGGGTAGATGGGGTTGCCGTGTTACCAGTTGCGCCACCGTGCGCGCCATGGCCGGCGTTCCATAAGGAACATCGGCCGGCGTTGCGGGTGCGCCGGTTAGCAGCAGGTGGTCAAACAGGATGCGGCTGTGCACATGGATCACGCAGTACACATCGCTATGGGCTGCATAGATGGCGCCATGCGTCATGGACTCGGACGAGGCTGGCAGTGGCCCCATGGATTGCACGTGGTTGTTCTGGATGGAAAACGATTCGACCAGGCAGAACTGCTCCATCTGCAATAGGCGCTGAGCCCCGGTGGCGCTGGCCGTGATGACAAACTGGTTGTCATCGTTGGCGCGAATACTGAGATTGCCATACCCCACGCCGTTGTCGTAGGCGCCGATCAGGCCCAGGTCGAACAGTGTCGTGCGGGCGCGGTTCAGTTCATCCAGTGCGGCGGACGGCGGCACCCTGCCGTCGCGCCGCGTGCTGGTGTACTTGATATAGCCGTCATCAATGGATGCGTCCATTCAGCGTTGCTCCGGAAACAGCGATAGGATGGCTTCCTCGTTGGCTGCGCAGATGCCACGTTCGCAAATCAGTTGCGTGATCAGACGGGCAGGCGTCACATCAAAGCCCCAATTGCGCGCCGGTGTGGTGGGTGGGCAAATGCGCACAGACTCCATGTGACCCTGTGCGGTTTGCCCGGCCATGAAACGCACCTCATTCGCGTCCCGTTCTTCAATAGGGATGTTGGCCACACCATCCCGCAGCGAAAAGTCAAATGTCGAAGATGGCAGGGCGACGACCATGGGGATGCCGTTGTCGCGGGCTGCCAATGCTTTCAGGTAGGTTCCGATCTTGTTGGCCACATCCCCGTTGCGGGTGACCCGATCCGCACCGGTAATCACCATGTCCACCATGCCGTGTTGCATCAGATGGCCCCCCGCGTTATCGGCAATCAGGGTGTGGGGCACACCGTGCTGACCCAACTCCCAGGCGGTCAGGCTGGCACCCTGGTTGCGGGGGCGGGTTTCATCAACCCAGACGTGCAGGGCAATGCCGGCGTCGTGGGCGGCGTAGATCGGCGCCGTGGCGGACCCGATGTCCACAAACGCCAGCCATCCGGCATTGCAGTGGGTCAGGATATTGACCACCTGACCGGGCTTGCGTTGTGCCAGAGATTGGATCACGGGAAGTCCGTGCACGCCGATGCGGCGGCAATGCTCTACATCTTCGTTGGCGATTGTTTCGGCCGCAACTTTGGCCAATGCGCGCTGGACTACGGGTGTGCTGCCGGCTGTGATCGCCGCTAGCACGCGGTCAACGGCCCAGGCCAGGTTGGCTGCTGTCGGGCGTGTCGCTTTGAGTGTGGCTCCCGCGCGCGCCATGGATGCAGGAAAATCACTGTCAGGCGCATCCAACGCGGCCAGATACATGCCATACGCGGCACAGGCGCCAATCAGGCCGGCGCCGCGCACGGTCATGTCCCGAATGGCCACGCAGGCGTCCGCGACCGAATGCAGATCCACGATGGCAAACGCGTGCGGCAGTTGGGTCTGGTCAATGACCTGGACGACGCAGGGGTCATCCGGCTTGAGCCAGATAGTGCTGTAGGGACGGCCGTCAACGTGCATGGAGTCAGGGCAGGGTGCGCATTCCTATTTCAACCAGCCGCGTTTGCGGAAGTACCACATCGGCACCAGCGCACTCGCCACCATCAATGTCAGCGCGTACGGATAGCCCAGCGACCACTCCAACTCGGGCATGAACTTGAAGTTCATGCCATACAGGCTGGCAATCAGGGTGGGGGGCAGCAAGGCAACGCTGGCCACCGAAAAGATCTTGATGATCTTGTTCTGGTTGATGTTGATGAAACCCACGGTGGCGTCCATCAGGAAGTTGATCTTGTCGAACAGAAACGCGGTGTGAGAGTCCAGTGAGTCGATGTCCCGCAGAATCTGGCGTGCTTCCTCAAATTGCTCTCCATTGAGCATCTTGCTGCGCATCATGAAGCTGACGGCACGACGGGTATCCATGACATTACGCCGAATACGTCCGTTCATGTCTTCGTGGCGCGCAATGGCGCCGAGCACCTCACCAGCCAATGCGTCCGTCACGTCCCCTGACAGGACCTTGGTGCTGACTTTTTCCAATTCGTCATAAATGCCCTCCAGCGTATCCGCAGAGTACTCGGCATCGGCGTCAAATAGCTTGAGCAACACCTCTTTTGCGTCTTCTATCAAGCCAGGGGCGCGCCGCGCGCGCATGCGCAAGAGGCGAAACACCGGCACATCTTCATCGTGGATTGAAAACAATACGCCTTTGCTCTTGAGCTCGTCGTTGACCTGGTTCAGGATGAACGCAACACGTACGGTTCGTGGCTCGTCATCGTCAGCGATCAAAAAGTCGCTGCGGATGTGCAATTCACCATTGTCTTCTTCGTAAAACCGCGCGGACTCCTCGATGTCCTCGTCCATCGCGTCTTCCGGAATCGACAGGCCATAATATTGTTTGACCCAGCGCTTTTCCTCGATGGTGGGCGACTCCAAATCGACCCAAATGGGCTGAAAACGAGAAAGTTCTTCCAGGGACTCAATTTCTTCCTGAAAGAGGCGCCCATTGGCGAGCGTAAAAATATTGAGCATGGCAATTCAATCGAAGGCAAATTCCAACCAATCGGTTCGAACCATTTTTCAGGTTGCAGACGCTTTCGAAAATTGGAACCCTATCCCAATAGGACGGGAAAGCTAGCTGCGCGAGGTGGTGTCCAAAGAATGCTCTCCAAAAGTTGCGCCTCTCAAATTATCGCACCAGAGTAGAGGATTCTTTGTTTCGTTCGGCCCGCCCCTGCTCGGCATCAATATGTTGCATTGCAGAAGGAAAAAAGGCATTGCAATTCCGCAGATTCGGGCGCATAGTGAAATTACGGTAATCGAACCTAGTGAAGATTTGGTTGCTGTTCTTGCAGAATGAAATGGCAAGATTCTTAACCCGAGAGCAATTGGAGGCTTTTTATGAATTTGACGATCAGCGGTCACCATCTTGAAGTTACCCCTGCACTGCGTAGTTATGTCACGACCAAGCTAGATCGAATCATCCGACATTTTGACCAGGTGGTCGATGTCAAGGTACTCCTAACCGTTGAGAAGCAAAAGGAAAAAGAACGACGGCAGCGTGCCGAGTGCAATATTCATGTCAAAGGCAGCGACATGTTTGCTGAAAGCAGCCACGAGGATTTGTATGCTGCTGTCGACGAGTTGGTGGACAAACTGGACCGACAGGTCGTTCGCCACAAAGACCGGCTTCAGGACCACCACCATGGTGCACCGAAACGCTTGATGTAAGTTGAAGCAGTTCCCGGAGCCCAGCAGCCGCCTGATTGCCAGGCGGCTTTTTTGTGCATAATCTGGCCACACCATGAATCGACTAGCAAGCATCCTATCGCCCGCACAAGTGCTGGCGCAAGTTGAAGTGACCAGCAAAAAGCGTGCTTTCGAGGAAGCCGGCTTGTTGTTTGAGAATTTGCATGGATTGAGCCGAGCACTGGTAGCTGACAGCCTGTTTTCACGTGAGCGACTTGGCTCAACCGGTCTGGGTCATGGCGTGGCCATTCCCCATGGCCGCATCAAGGGTCTGAAAGCGCCGATGGCGGCAGTGTTCCAATTGGCCCACCCCATTGGTT
Source organism: Candidatus Aalborgicola danicus (assembly GCA_016703945.1). Taxonomy (GTDB): domain Bacteria; phylum Pseudomonadota; class Gammaproteobacteria; order Burkholderiales; family Burkholderiaceae_C; genus Allorhodoferax; species Allorhodoferax danicus. The sequence goes on along the minus strand of JADJBC010000004.1, from coordinate 85,383 downwards.
TTGACGCCCCAGACGACAAAGTGGTTGGGCTGCTGATCTTTTTGTTGGTTCCGGAAGCGGCGACGCAAAAGCACCTTGAAATTCTGTCAGAAATCGCCGAATTGCTGAGTGATGCCGAGCTGCGTGAAAAGCTGGTTTCCAGCACCGATGCTCACCAATTGCATGCCCTGATCGAGGGTTGGCAGTCGGCACAAGTTGCCTGATTGGCAGGTCCTTCGCAGCAATCGATGTGAAACCCACCGTAGTCAGTGCTGATGTTCTGTTCGAGGAATTTCGCTCCCGTTTGCATTGGGAGTGGGTGGCGGGTTTGGGTGCCTCGGAGCGCAGATTTGACGAGGTAGCAGTCCGGGCGGCACGGTCTGGTGCTGATTTGGTGGGGTATTTGAACTACATCCACCCCTATCGAGTGCAAATCCTGGGTGAGCGTGAGATCAGTTACATCACGAGCGCGACCACTGAAGATTGTGCCCGGCGCATTGCGCGCATTGTCACGCTGGAACCCCCGGTGCTGGTTCTTGCCGACGGTCAGCAGGCTCCGCAAGCACTTCTTTCGATGTGTGAACGTGCTCAGATTCCTATGTTTAGCACCCAGGAATCGTCAGCCTTTGTGATCGACGTGTTGCGGGCTTACCTGTCCAAGCATTTTGCCGACCGTTCATCCATGCACGGTGTGTTTATGGATATTTTGGGCTTGGGTGTGCTGATTACCGGTGAGTCCGGTTTGGGCAAGAGTGAGTTGGGTCTGGAGCTTATTTCACGCGGCAATGGCTTGGTCGCAGACGACGCCGTTGACCTTTACCGCATCAACCAGACCACGATCGAAGGCCGTTGCCCGGAATTGCTGCAGAATTTGTTGGAGGTGCGCGGCATCGGTCTGTTGGACATTCGTGGGATCTTTGGCGAGACCGCGGTTCGCCGCAAGATGCGGCTCAAGCTGATTGTCCATCTGGTGCGCCGTGAAACCCTGGAAAAGGAGTACGAACGCATCCCTTATGAACCTCTGACCCAAGACATCTTGGGTGTGCCCGTCCGCAAGGTGGTTATCCAGGTGGTCGCGGGTCGCAACATCGCGGTGTTGGTGGAAGCTGCCGTGCGCAATACCATCCTGCAACTTCGCGGAATTGACACCTACCAAGAGTTTGTCGAGCGCCACCGCAAAGCCATGGCGCAGGGGAGTTGAGGGCTCCTATCGGGTAAGTGCCGTACGATCCGACAGACTGGGCGGGCGACTCGGGCAATTGTCCTTCGTGCAGGTCGCGTACAGGCTCAGGGCATGGTCCGATATGGAAAATCCTTTTGCCTTCGCTACGGCGTGTTGACGGCTTTCGATCTCGGCGTCAAAAAACTCTTCTACCTTGCCACAATCAAGGCACACCAGGTGATCGTGGTGTTGCCCTTCGTTGAGTTCGTAAACCGCTTTGCCACTCTCGAAGTGGCTACGACTCAAAATGCTGGCCTGTTCAAACTGGGTCAAAACGCGATACACCGTTGCCAAGCCAACGTCCGACCGTTCCTGGAGTAACACGCGGAAAACGTCTTCAGCAGTCAGGTGGCGTTGGCTGCTTCGCTGAAACACCTCCAGTATCTTCAGACGGGGGATGGTCGCCTTCAGCCCCGTGTTCTTGAGTTCGTCGATGTTGGTCATGGGCATCTTTCCGCCGGGAGAGCTCAGCCGGCTGAATGGTTCTCAACCGCTACAATGGTGCGATCATATCTTGCGTAACCCTCCATGTCCGATCTTCATTGCCGTAGCTTGTGCTTGCCCTTTGTCGTGCTTGCCTTTGCAGGACTTGCGGGGTGTGGCAGCTTTGATGGCGCCAGCAACCGAATTGCGTCCATCATTTCGCCTTACAAGAGTGACATCGTTCAGGGCAACGTCGTGACGCGTGAACAACTGGCTGAAATCAAGCCGGGCATGCCCAAAGCACAGGTTCGCGATATCCTGGGAACGGCCTTGCTGGTCAGTGTCTTTCACGCGGATCGTTGGGACTACGTTTTCACTCTCAATCGCCAAGGCTTGGCGCCACAGTCTCGCAAGCTGAGTTTGTACTTTAAGGGCGATGCGCTGGAGCGCACGGTAGCAGATGAATTGCCCAGTGAAACTGAATTTGTGGCTACCTTGCAGACTAAATCGTTCTTACGTTCCCAACCGGTGTTGGAGGCGTCAGAAGAACAGTTGAAGCGCTATCCTTTGCCAAACAAAACAGTCACCCCTGCGGGCAGTGGTGTGGAGCCTGCAACGGAGTATCCACCGCTGGAGTCGGGGCGCCCCTAGGGCCAGATGGAGGGAACCCGAAACATGGCTTACCAGATTGCCGTGGCTGGCGCGTCCGGCCGCATGGGACAGATGTTGATCCAGGCCATTGATGCCGACCCGGATTGCCGTCTGACAGGCGCACTCGACTTGGCCGATAGTGCTGCAATGGGGCAGGATGCCGGCGCGTTTCTTGGGCGGTCTACGGGCGTAGCGATCACGGCGGATCTGAAACAGGGCTTGCAAAATAGCCGCTTCCTGATCGACTTCACACGTCCCGAAGGGACACTGCAGCACCTGAAAGCCTGCCGTGAACTCGGCGTTGCTGCTGTGATTGGTACCACCGGTTTCACGAATGCCCAAAAGGCAGACGTCGCGGAGATGGCCAAGGATATGGCGATCGTCATGTCGCCCAATATGAGCGTCGGCGTCAACGTAACTCTCAAGCTGCTGGAGATGGCGGCTAAGGCCCTGGCTACGGGTTATGACATTGAAATTGTCGAAGCGCACCACCGCCACAAGGTCGATGCCCCGTCTGGAACCGCTTTGAAGATGGGTGAGGTCATAGCGGGTGCTTTGGGCCGCGACCTGAAGGACTGTGCCGTTTATGCCCGGGAAGGCGTGACCGGCGAGCGTGACCCGTCCTCCATCGGTTTTGCCACGATTCGCGGTGGTGACATTGTGGGAGATCACACCGTTTTGTTCGCGGGGATTGGCGAGCGCATCGAAATCAGCCACAAGTCGTCGAGCCGGGTCACCTACGCCCAAGGCAGCTTGCGCGCCGTGCGTTTTCTTGACGGGCGGCAAACCGGACTGTTTGACATGTACGACGTGTTGGGATTGCGGTGAACGCTACCGACCTGCTGCGGCAGGGTGACGCCGTCAGTATGGGCGTTGCATTGGTACTTCTGGTCATGTCGGTCGCCAGCTGGGTTGTGATTTTGTGGAAAGCCTGGTTGCTGCTGCGAGCCCACCGCGACGTGGCCCGCAGCACAGCCGCCTTTTGGCAGGCCCCTTCATTGGAAGAGGGGCTGCGTTCAGTGCAGCTATTTGACCGTGAAGTCCTGGTGACACCACTGGTAGAGGCCAGCCGGGCGCAAACCAGCGGCACGCTGGCCGGTGCGGGCGATAAATCCCAGCAACTTACACGCCTGTTGCGCGATGCTTTACATACGGTCTTGCTCAAGCTGCAGGCTGGCCAGGTGTTATTGGCTACAGTCGGTTCCACCGCGCCCTTTGTGGGCCTGTTGGGCACGGTCTGGGGCATTTACCATGCGCTGATGGGCATCTCGGGTGCCGGCCAAGTCAGCATAGATCAGATTTCCGGCCCGGTCGGCGAGGCATTGATCATGACGGCCGCGGGCCTGGCGGTGGCTATTCCGGCAGTCCTGGGCTACAACGTGCTGGGCCGCTACATTGGGCGCATAGAGGCCGATCTTGAAGGTTTTGCCCGTGACTTGCGCGAGCTGTTGATTACACAGAAGTCAGTATGAGTTTCGGCCGCCTTGAGCGCACGGCCGCCCCCCAACCCATGAGCGAGATCAATATGACGCCGCTGGTGGATGTGATGCTGGTGCTGGTGGTCATTTTTATCATCACGGCGCCCCTGCTGGTCAGCGCCGTCAAGGTGGACTTGCCCAAAAGCCCAGGCGCCGCCAAGCTGGAAGCGCCCAAGTTCATTGCGCTGACGGTGGACAAGTCTGGCCAGGTTTTTGTAGACGACAAGCCCTTGGGCCGAGACGCCGTGGCCGCTGCCCTGCGCCAGGCCGGGCAACGCAACCCCGACACCGAAGTGCGCCTGCGCGCCGACACCGCCGTCCCCTATGGCCGCGTGGTCGAGCTGATGGGTCAGGCCCACCTAGCGGGCCTGCACCGCATTGGTTTCGTGACCGAAGAGAGTGCGCCCCCACGCTCCACCGCTGTGCGGGTCGCTGCCCCCCGTGGGGGCTAACTTGCCTTGGGGCGGCCCGGCGGCAAATTGCCGTCGCGCCAAGTTCTATAGGCACTATGGCGGCTGCGCCTAAAATCCCCTCAAGCACTCCATCTGGCGACGCTAGGTCGCCCCTTCACCCATGCAAGACAAATACCAACACCTGGATATCGAAAAAGCGGCGCACGCACACTGGGCACAACCCCTGTGGAAAGGGCAGAACGCCTACCGCGTGACCGAAGACGCGCGTGATGCGCAGGGCAACTTAAAAAAGAAGTTCTATGCCTGCTCCATGCTGCCCTATCCCAGCGGCAAATTACACATGGGCCATGTGCGCAACTACACCATTAACGATATGCTGGCGCGTTACCTGCGCATGAACGGCCACAACGTGCTGATGCCCATGGGTTGGGACGCCTTTGGCCTGCCCGCCGAAAACGCCGCGTTGAAGAACAAGGTGCCTCCCGCCCAATGGACCTATGACAACATTGCCTACATGAAGGGCCAGATGCAGGCCATGGGCCTGGCCATCGACTGGAGCCGCGAGGTCGCTACCTGTGACCCCAGCTACTACAAGTGGAACCAGTGGTTGTTTTTGAAGATGCTGGAAAAAGGCATTGCCTACCGCAAGACCCAGGTCGTCAACTGGGACCCGGTGGACCAGACCGTGCTGGCCAACGAACAGGTGATTGACGGCAAGGGCTGGCGCACCGGCGCCACGGTCGAGAAGCGCGAGATCCCCGGCTACTACCTGAAGATCACCGACTACGCGCAAGAGCTGCTGGACCAGGTGCAGACCGGCCTGCCGGGCTGGCCCGAGCGCGTCAAGCTGATGCAGGAAAACTGGATTGGCAAATCTAGCGGTGTGCGGTTTGCATTCACCCATGACATCCGGGGTGACGATGGCGCGCTGATTGGTGATGGCCGCATGTATGTGTTCACCACCCGCGCCGACACCATCATGGGTGTCACCTTTTGTGCTGTGGCACCAGAGCATCCACTGGCCCTGCATGCCGCCAAGTCCAATCTGCGCCTGGCGGCTTTCATCGAAGAGTGCAAGGCAGGTGGCACCACCGAGGCCGAACTGGCCGTTAAAGAAAAGCTGGGCATGCCAACCGGTTTGAAGGTGACACACCCGCTGACCGGTGACGCCATTGACGTGTGGGTCGGCAACTACGTGCTGATGGGTTATGGCGATGGCGCCGTGATGGGTGTGCCTGCGCACGATGAGCGCGACTTTGCCTTTGCCAAGAAATACAACTTCCGCATTGATGACGTTGTGCATATCGACGGGCTTAGTTACGACCATGACCATTGGCAAGATTGGTATGCAGACAAGCAACGGGGTGTGACCGTCAACTCGGATGTCTTCAGTGGCCTGTCCTGTGCGGATGCCGTGGATGCGGTGGCTGCCGCTTTGCAGGCCAAAGGGCTGGGCGAGAAAAAAACGACCTGGCGCCTGCGCGATTGGGGCGTGAGCCGCCAGCGTTACTGGGGTACACCCATTCCTATCATCCATTGCACCGAACACGGCGCGGTGCCAGTACCCGAGAAGGATTTGCCGGTGGTGCTGCCGCAGGACTGCGTGCCGGATGGCTCTGGCAACCCGCTGCACAAACACGAAGGTTTCCATGCCGGTGTGGTGTGCCCGGTGTGCGGCAAGACCGCGCGGCGCGAGACCGACACCATGGACACCTTTGTCGATAGCTCCTGGTACTACATGCGCTACTGCGACCCTCAAAACATGGATGCCATGGTCGGCGCGGGTACCGCCTATTGGATGCGCGACCAGCAGCAAGCCACTGGTGGCAGCGGCATGGACCAGTACATCGGCGGCATCGAACACGCCATCCTGCACCTGCTGTATGCGCGCTTCTGGACCAAGGTCATGCGCGACATGGGGCTGGTCACGGTGGATGAGCCGTTTACCAAGTTATTGACGCAGGGCATGGTGCTGAACCATATCTACTCGCGCCGCACCGACAAGGGCGGCAAGGAGTACTTCTGGCCGCAGGATGTGGAGCATGTGTTCGATGACGCGGGCAAGATCACCGGCGCCAAACTCACCAAGGCGGTTGACAGTGCGGATGGGCTGCTGCCGGTGGGCACACCCATCGACTACGAGGGCGTGGGCACCATGTCCAAGTCCAAGAACAACGGTGTCGATCCGCAAGACCTGATCGAAAAATACGGCGCCGATACCGCCCGCCTCTACACCATGTTCACCGCCCCGCCCGAAGCCACGCTGGAGTGGAACGATGCAGCGGTGGAAGGTAGCTACCGCTTCCTGCGCCGTGTGTGGAACTTTGGCGTCAAGCTGTCCGCTATGAATTTGGTAGCTGCTCACGCTTATTCTACGGGGGCTGATGGCCTAAAAGGCTTGAACTTTAGCAAGGAAGCCAAGGTTCTTCGGCGCGAGATGCACAGCGTGCTCAAACAGGTGGACTACGACTACCAGCGCATGCAATACAACACCGTGGTCTCCGGCGCCATGAAGATGATCAACGCTCTGGAAGACTTCAAGGCGGTGGAATCCGAAGGTGGTCTGGTGGCGGTGCTGGAAGGCTTTTCACTGTTGCTGCGCGTGTTGTACCCGGCCACCCCCCACATCACCCATGCGTTGTGGAGCGAACTGGGTTATGCCAAGGGCAGTGGTGATCTGCTGGACGCCCCGTGGCCGAAAGTGGACCCCGCGGCCCTGGAACAGGACGAGATTGAACTCATGTTGCAGGTCAACGGCAAGCTCCGCGGCTCGGTAATGGTGCCCTCGGGTGCCTCCAAGGACGAGATTGAAGCGCTGACGCTGGCCTGCGACACCTTCGTGAATTTCGCTGCGGGTGCGCCCATCAAACGCGTGATCATTGTGCCGGGGCGTCTGGTCAATGTGGTACTTTGAGCCGCGCGGTGTCGACCGCTGCAATGACATGCCTCTGACCCTTCGCGGTCTGCGCAGGCGCACCGCCTTAGCTGCGGCAGTGAGCGCAGTTGCATTGGCAGGCTGCGGCTTCAAACTGCGCAGCAGCCAGAGTTTTGCGTTCCAGACCCTGGCCGTCACACCCGAAAAAAACGGTCAGGTCGCCGCAGACCTGATTCGCTACTTTGGCAATGCCATTGTGCCGCTGGTGGCGACGCCCGGGGCGCCCGTACCGCAGGTGATTGTGGACATCTTGCAGGATGTGCGTGAAAAAACGTGGTGGGTGTCAATGCCTCCGGGCCAGGTGCGGGAGTTCCAGCTGAAAATCCGCATCCAGTTCCGCATGCGCACGCCCGATGGCCGTGAACTGATTGCCCCGACTGAAATTTCGCAGCAACGCGATATCAGCTTCAACGAATCCGCGGTGTTGGCCAAAGAGGCCGAAGAGGTGCTGTTGTTTCGCGACATGCAAGCCGATTTGTTGCAACAGTTGTTGCGGCGCCTGGCAGCGGTCAAGTCACTCAACACGCCCTGAACTGCCCCGATAGCCAAGCGGTTGGGTGGCGGGGGGCAACCAGTACACCGTGGGACCAGTTGACCAGCGGTGACGCCATCGAATCTGCGAGTGCAACCACATGGGCACAGCGGTCAGGGTCACACCGTGTCAGCATGACGGCGTCACTGGCATAACGCGGAAACGAAATCGATATCTTCAAGTCCAGCGCCAACATGGCAGACAGGTGGGCACGGATGCCAAAGTCTTTTCAACCTGACGCTGTCCAACCAGCGCGCCCACGCCTACCTGCGCGCGTAGGTGTGTACCACCGCAAGGACGCGCGGGTGATGCGTTCCGTCGCGGAGGAGGGCCGCACCATGGTGGTGACACATGAGATGGGTTTTGCGCGGGAAGTTAGCAACCGCATGGTGTTTTTTCACCAGGGCCAGATTGAGGAGCAGGGTGACCCAGCGGAGGTTTTGTCGCGTCCGCGCAGCGAGCGTTTGCGGGCCTTTTTATCGAACAGTCTCAAGTAGACTCGCTTGTCAGTAGGTTCCCATGAAATCCCGTTTGCCGACTTCGATACCGTTGTGGCGCAGCAGGGCGTAGGCGGTTGTGACATGAAAGTAAAACTGGGGCAGGCCATAGTGCGTGAGGTAAGCCGCTCCGCTGAGCCGCTTTTCTTTTGGCGTTCCTGGCCGCAACACAATTTCTCTGGACTCTGCCCCTTCAAAGCCTGCCGCTTCTAGACCCTTCAAGAACTCCAAGGTTTGCTCCAGCAAGGTGTCCAGGTCGGCAAAAGTGCGCTCCGTGCCTTCAAACACCGGAACATCCACGCCGCCCAGCCTTGCTGACACCCCACGTGAAAAATCGGCTGCAATTTGTACCTGACGTATCAGGGGGAACATGTCCGGAAATAGCCGCGCCTGCAGCAAGGCGTCCGGTTCGATCTTTTTGGAAGTTGCGTGGGCATCAGCCTGCTTCAGAATGGCTTGAAGCGCCAGCAGCATTTGCTGGAAGGCGGGAACCGATTGGCTATAAAGGGACATGGGCAACTCTCGATGGGGTGGGTTGAAACTGGTAGCGCGAGTATCCCTGCCTTTGGAAAACCTCCACCCTTGGGTTGTTATAGCGCGGGAAGTTGCGGCTACTCTTTGCAGCTTTGTCATGGAGGTGGCCGCGCATGAGAAGGGTATCGCACGGGTCTCCAAGCCCTGTTAATAGCTGCGCTTGTCCCTGCGGCGCTGGGCACCCCAGGGTGACGCAAGGACACTTCAATTTGGGTATAAATCGGGTCAGTTTCTTCCGTAGCCGCCAGGGCCCCCCGCATGCACCGTTTCTTTTTAGCGCTCTTCCTGTTCGCCTTCTCCGCTGTCGCTTTGGCACAGGCGCCGCGTGAGGGAGCAGACGGCTTTCGCAACAACTACCCGCACCCCGATAAACCCAGTTTTCTCGCCTGGCAGTGGGAACGTTTGCGCGACGGTCTGCCCCAGCCGCCACCGGGAGGCTGGAATCTGCCGGCCATGCAGACCGATCCGGTGGCCCTGAGCGCACCGGACAACAACCCCTCCATGACCTGGGTGGGCCACGCCACCCTGCTGGTTCGCCTGGCGGGCAAAAACATCCTGTTTGATCCGATTTTTTCGGAGCGCGCCTCACCCGTGGGTTTTGCCGGCCCCAGGCGCATCGTGCCCCTGCCGATCGATATTCCGCAGTTGCCGCGCATCGACGTGGTGATGATCTCCCACAACCATTACGACCACCTGGACGTGGAATCCGTCAGGCGCCTGGCTGCCATGCCGCAGGGCAGTCCGCGTTTTCTGGTGCCGCTGGGTTTAAAGGCGTGGTTTGCGGAGCTGGGCATCTCCCGTGTGGATGAGTACGACTGGTGGCAGGACACACGCGAGGACGGCCTGAAAATCACGTTTGTGCCGGTGCAGCACTGGAGCAAGCGCCGCCTGAACGACACCAACCAGACGCTGTGGGGTGGCTGGGTGGTGGAGGGCGAAGGTTTGCGCTTGATTCACACCGGGGACACCGGTTACTCCAAGGATTTTCAGGACATTGGTGCGCGGCTGGGACCGTTTGACATGGCCTTCATTCCCATTGGTGCCTACGCCCCGCGCTGGTTCATGAAAATCATGCACGTCGATGTGCCCGAGGCGGTGCAGGTGCGCGCCGACCTGCGCGCCAACCGGGCCATCGGCATGCACTGGGGCACCTTCGAGTCACTGGCCGATGAGCCCCTGGATGAGCCGCCCCGGCAACTGGCCCGTATGCGCGCAGAGCGGGGTTTGGCGCAGACGGACTTTGACGTGATGATGATTGGCGAGACGCGCCGCCTGGAGAAAGCACTCGCCCGCTGACGCAGTTGGCCTGTACGCCTGTGCCACCGCCACGGGGCGTGCGCCTGAAGCCGGGGTTTAGGCCCCACAGCTACCGCAGGTGGGCGAGGGCATTGGCGTCACCCTCGAACTTCCTTAACAGTTCTGCGCGGGACTGCTCGGTGAGCACAGGATCGCAGAGGCGGACTTCCTTGTTGTCCATGAACGTGCCTGGCGGTGCAGTCAGTGGCTTGCGTCCGGCGCAGGCGTCGCGACGCCCGAGCCAGCTTTTCACGTCCTGTGGCAGCGACGCGTTCTGGGCGCTGGAAGCTTTCTCAAACCGCTCCGAAAAACTCTCGTGCCCGCTGAAGCAGTCCATGCTGCCCGGGTGCCATGTTGTGGGTGTGCCGTCCTGGTACAGGCACACGGTGAACTGCGCGCCACTTTTGCTGAAGGTTTGTGCTGGAGCCAGGCTGTCGAAGAAATAAATCGCGATGTCTTCCGCGTTCAGGTTGTTGCGGGGGTCGTGCCGGGCCAGCACGGCAGCCGCGGCCTGGCGGAAGCCGTCCGATCCCAGCGGCAGTTTCGAGTAATAGAAGGCCATCTCGTCGCCGCGCTGATCGCCCTCGCGCACCCCGGCATAGACAAAAGGGTCCTGCTGGCGCCGGTCTGTCTTGAGCGCCACCGCCGCATAGGCCAGCGGGATGACCAGCACCACCGCGAGTGACGCCGCCCACTCCCGGTTGCCCAACGGCCAGCGGCCACCGAGCGAACGGACGAACAACTGCGCGAGCAGGCTGTCGGTCAGGATGAAAAGGCCCAGCGGTTGCTGCTGCCAAAAGCTGCCTCCCATCGTCTCCGTGGTGGCGGCAAGCTGTAACTTGTTCAGATCCAGAAGTGTGGCGACGCCAACAAGCGCACCAACCAGCAGCAAGCCTGGAACCTGACCACCCAGCCTGCCGGTCCACGGCTGCGTGAATAGTAGGGTCGAAACCGCGATGAAAGACGGCAGGTGCAGTACGCCGCCCGCTACCGGAATCGGGATCAAAAAGTCGGCAAACACGCTTCCCGATCCCCAGATGCTGCTCCAGCCCAACACGCTGGCAATGGCAGCGGGGGTGATCCAGGCGACAGCGGCCCAAACGAAAAAAACAGACTTGCGGTACACGGCATTTCCTCCCTCATCCCCTCGGGCTGGGTTGGCCAACCGCGCGAAAGGTCACGTTGCGTGCGAAGAACTTTACCCCACAAGCGCCGATCGAGATACGGATGCCAGGGTGTATCCGACGCAAGAAGGCGTTGAATGCTTTACTCACTTGGGTGCATTCGATGATGAGCGGGTTAGATTTGGACAATCTTTGAGCGCTCCTTTGTTCATGGTTAACAAGCTTTGACGGTGGTTTAGGGGCCGCAAGGTGCCCAACGTGCTAAAGAAATACAGCCTTGTGTGCCAGCGCACAGTCACAAGATGGATAAACAGTGATCGTGCATAGGTATTCACAAGGACCTATCCACGATGACTAAGAATTTGCTTCAACTCTCCTTATTGACGGCGGTGCTGTCAGTTGGCACCACGGTTTTTGCAGCATCAGCCCCTGCCAATATTGCCGTTTCGGCAACCGTCTCAACCACCTGCACAATCACCGCCACCCCGTTAGCCTTTGGTGACTATGACCCCATTGGAGTCAATGCCACCGCTGACAAGACGGGTACCGGCTCGGTCACCGTTGCCTGTGCCAAGGGCGCGGCCACGCTGACCATTGGCATGAACTACGGAACCCATGTTTCAGGTACGACGCAGCGTCAGATGGTGGGGCCTACCGCGACCGACCTGCTGTCTTACAACCTGTTTCAACCCACGTCGACGACGCCAGGTGCCGCTTGTCCAGGGACCATTGCCTGGACCATGACAGCCCCCGGACTCTTGACGTTGGAAAAAGCGCCGTCCAAGAATGGACGCACCTATAACGTGTGCGGAACGATTCCCATGGGCCAGGACGCAAGTGCCGGTGCCTACACCGACACCGTCATCGCCACGCTCAACTTCTGAGAAAGAAACATTCACCATGAACCACGCGAATTTGAATACAAACCTGACCGCGACTGCCGGCATATTGAGGGCAATCGGTGCCGCTAGTTTATGCACAACCGCCGTCATGGCAGCTGGTTTGGCGGCCGCTGCCGAATGGGAAATAGACCCCGTTCGCATTGAGTTGACGCAGAGCCAACCAACGGCGGCGATCACACTGAAGAACACATCAGACCAGCCGACCTCCATGCAAGTGGAGGTTCTGGCCTGGTCGCAAGTCGACGGCAAAGACGTTTACACACCGAGCCGTGAATTGCTGGTGTCACCACCCATCGTGACGATTCCCCCAAAGGGTGAACAGGTCATCCGGGCTGCCCTTCGCCGTCCGGCCGACGCCAGTAGGGAATTGAGTTATCGCATCCACCTGCAGGAGTTGCCGCCTGCGCCAAAACCGGGATTCATGGGTGTAAATGTCGCAATGCGTGTTGGCTTGCCAGTGTTTGTGGAGTCGCTCAAGGGCAAGGCAACGCCCAAAATGGTGTGGAACGTGCAGCCCATGCCGGGCAACCAGCTCAAAGTCAGCCTGCAAAACCAAGGCACAGCGCATGTCCAGGTTACCGATTTTTCGCTCTACCTTCCGGGCGGTAGCCAGGCCGTTGCGAGCGAGCTAGGTTCCACCTACATCATGGCCGGCCAATCGCACGAGTGGCTCATGGCAGCGGCCACGACTGAAAAGATGGTCGAAGGACGTCTGCAACTCAAGGCCTTCACTGATGCTGGTGACGTTGACACACAACTGGTGTTGGGCAAGCCGTAGACAGGTTGGCGCGTTTCTGAGCTGTCTTGCCAGTCTTTCGAGTGGTCTGGCGGCAGCGGCAGAGGTCGCGGAACTGCCGATTGCTGCGCCGGTCGAGCTCCCATCCCAGATTCCGCCCGCCAGTGCGTTGCCTAAGGCTCCGGGGTTTCGGGAACGGTTGTTGGTGGTTGACATCAACCGCCAGCAGCTCGACCAACCCACGCTGGTTCTTGAATCTGCTTCTGGAGAGCTGTATCTTTGGGCCAAGGACCTGCAGCGCTGGAGGATGCGAGAACCCGATGCGGGTAGAGGGATGACCTACCAGGGGGAAGTCTACTTCCCCCTGAGCGCGCTATCCCATGCATCGCACGTCTACGACCAGAAAGCGTTGACGTTGATGATTGAACTGCGTGCTGATGCGTTCGTCAACGCGCGCTTGACAACGCGCTACGACAGCCTTCCTCCCCCTGTTAAACCCAGCCCTGGCGGCTTTGTCAACTACGACCTGCTGGCGGTGCGCGCACCGGAGTCCAACGCCCTTTCGGGTCTCATTGAGCTTGGCTATTTCAATCGATGGGGTGTGGGAACAAGCAACCTGCTGATGAACAGCCACGACGGTTCCACCCAGGTCACACGACTCGATACAACCTGGACCATCGATGATCCCGCCAAGTTGCGAACCCTGCGCGTGGGCGATGCCATCAACGTGGCCGGCAGCTGGGGGCGCTCGGTTCAGGTTGGTGGCATCCAGTACGGTACCAACTTTGGGACGCGACCGGGGTTTTCTACCTTGCCGGTGCAAAGCGCTGCGGGCCAGGCGGTATTGCCTTCGACGGTGGATGTGTTCATCAACAACGCGCTGGTATCGCACCAGACGGTGCCACCGGGTCCGTTCTCCATCAGCAATCTGCCGGTCATCTCGGGGGCGGGCGAGGTGCAGTTGGTGGTGCGCGACCTGTTGGGCCGCGAGCAAATCATCACACGCCCCTTTTATGCCAGCCAGTCACTGTTGCGCGCGGGGCTGACAAGCTTCTCAGTCGAGTTTGGCTATTTGCGAGAAAACTTCGGCATCCGCAGCAACGACTATGGAGGATGGCGCGCAAGTGGCACTTTTCGCCGCGGTTTGAACGAGCGTTTCACCGGCGAAATCCACGCCGAGGCCATGGCGGGTCAGGCGACCGCTGGTGCTGGTGGGGACTTGTTGTTGCCGCAAGTGGGTTTGATCAGCTCCTATCTGGTTGCCAGTCATGGGCCAAGCGGCAATGGTGGCATGGCGATGCTGGGAATTGAACGCCAAGCCCAGCCTTGGAGTGTGGGCGCCAGAATGCAGTGGGCCAGCAGTGGATTTGCCCAGGTTGGGCCGTCGGCGGAGGTGTCCCCTTACCACCCCCGTTACCCCCCGTTTTGGCCAGCAGTGTCAATGTGGGTTATTCGGCTGGCCGCTTTGGTTCCGTGGGCATCGCCTATGTTGAACAACGCAACCGCGACCAGGCCGATACGCGCATTGCCACGCTGAGCTATAGCGTCTCATTGGGAACGCTAGGAACGCTCTCGGTGGCTGCGCTGCGGGATATGGCCGGTGAAAGCGGCACCACCCTCTTTGCCTTGCTGAGCATGCCGTTGAACCGATCCAGGAATCTCAGCGTCAGTGCACAACAGGTCCGTGGTGCAAACGCTGGCGATACCAATGGTTTCAGCAACGACTTCAGCAGCGACGTCAGCACCACGCTGCAGCGCAACCTGCCCATTGGCGAGGGCTACGGCTATCGCTTGCGCGCAGATCGTGCAGGGACGAAGGAAGCCGCGCTCTTCTTGCAGAACAACAGGGGCACCTACAGCGTGGAAGCCTCCGAGAACCAAGGGGCCATGGCAACACGCATGGGCGTGTCGGGTGGGTTCGCATTCTTGGGCGGCGACGCATTTTCCAGTCGACGGATTGACGGCAGTTTCGCGGTGGCGCGGATTCCAGACTACCCCAATGTGCGCGTATTGACGGACAATCAGCCGGCCGGCCGCACCGATGCGCAGGGCAACGCGCTGCTGCCGCGTTTGCGTGCCTACGACGTCAACGTGGTCGCCATCGACCAGCGTGATGTGCCCATGGACGCAAAGATCGGTGCCGTCAAGGTGGAAGTGGTGCCTTACTACCGCAGCGGCATGGAGGTGACGTTCCCGATCACCCGGGCGCACGGCGCAACGCTCACCGTCACGCTGGAGGATGGAAGCCCACTGCCGGTCAGTGCGACGGTGACCTTGGCCGGGAGCGATGCGGAATTTGCGGTCGGCTTTGCCGGAGAGGTCTACCTGACAGGGCTAGCCTCCACCAACGCATTGCGGGCTAGTTGGACGGATCACCGCTGTAGTTTTGATTTCAATTACCAAGCCTCGGCAGATCCATTACCGGACCTGGGTGTCTACATCTGTAAGGAGCTCAAGCCATGACCCGACGCCATTCAGTTGCATGCCAATTCGCAGGGCGTGTTGTCTGCGCGGGCTTGCTCGCAGTCTTGCCCCCAGCGTTGCTCGCCAAGCCATCCTGCACCTTCTCCTCGGGCGCGCCGGTCAACTTTGGCAACTACGAAATTTTCGCCACACTACCCAATAACTTTGGTGTTGGCAGCATCAGAGTCGACTGCAAAGGTGGCGGTGGGCCGTTTAAAGTCACGCTGAGCACCGGCCAGAGCCACACCTTTGCCATGCGCAAAATGCAAAGTGGCCCCAACACCTTGGATTACAACCTGTATACCTCGGCAGGGCGCAGCGTGGTCTGGGGGGATGGCTCTGGCACCAGCGGTGTCATGTTTGCGACCAAGAACACCAGTTCGAACTTTTACATTTTTGGGCAGATTCCCGCGTTGCAGGACGCGGCCGCTGGAACCTACAGTGACAACATCACGGCAACCGTCAACTTTTGAGCCTTACAGCGCGCGCACTGACATTTGCAGTGGCCAGCCGTAAGTGCCGGGCTGTGCGTCGGCACGTAGCAGAAAGCGGAAACTCAGTTCGTGAGAGAGTTCTGCCATAACCGTGCCGCGTTGGACAATGGCGCCCCCATCCGGTCCGAGCCGCACCGGGTTACTCAGGCCATCCACCTGAACCGATGCAAAGAGACTTCCAATGGGGGAAAACTGCAAGCTGTAGCCAGCGCGGCTATTGGTCTGAACAGAAAATCGAGAGGCTCCTGCAACGTGCACATACCCACGCGCAACGTCCGCTGCGGTGATCGTGAGCTGCGTTTCCTGGTGCTCGATGCGAAGTTTGGCGTTGGCAACGACCATGGCCGACACGGCCATGGCCGCGGCTGGACTTGCCATGGCGTTGGTGGGTGCCAACGGAGCCAGACCCGCTGACACGGCCAGAGCGTAGGCGATGAATTTGCGTTGAAGCAGCAAACCCTCATCAATTTGTTTTTTGCTGGCATGTCCGGCGCGAACCAGTTCATCGCCGAGGCGCCTGCCCGATTGGGCTTGCCGGTGCAAGGCATCTTCCAGTTGCTCTAGGGTAATTTGACCATTGGCAACCAACAGTTGGCCCAGCGGGAAGTGGCCGCTGTGTGGCGCAGTGCCAGATTTCATCGGTTGACACACCTGTTCATTCTGTTTGCCGGGGATATATTTGCGTAATGACACTTTGCGCTTGGCGAACGCCACGGTCGGTGTAGTGGCGAACACATGCATTTAAACTGCGCCCATGCAGCTCGCCGCCAACCAACTCGTCCACCACTTGCAGCGCGGGCTCAAGAGTCTGTACACCCTTCACGGAGACGAACCGCTGTTGCAGCAGGAAGCGCTGGACGCCATCCGCGCCACCGCCCGGCAGCAGGGCTATACCGAGCGCACCTCCCACACCGTTGCCGGCGCCCACTTTGACTGGAGTGAAGTGCTGGCCGCGGGCGGGTCGTTGAGCCTGTTTGCCGACAAACAAATTGTCGAAATCCGTATTCCGTCGGGCAAACCCGGCAAGGATGGCAGCACCGCCTTGCAGCAGTTGGCCGAGATGGCCCAGGGCAATGACAGCACCCTCACAGTTGTGATGCTGCCGCGCATGGACAAGATGAGCAAGTCCAGCGCCTGGTTTGCAGCGCTGGAGAGTTTTGGCGTCACGCTGCAGGTGGACCCGGTGGAGCGCGCGGTATTGCCCCAGTGGATTGCCCAGCGCCTGGCGGTTCAAGGCCAGCGTGTAGCGGCGGGTGAAGAAGGCCAGCGCACCCTGCAGTTTTTTGCCGACCGGGTGGAGGGCAATTTACTGGCCGCCCACCAGGAAATCCAAAAGCTGGGCCTGCTGTACCCGGTCGATGGCGCAGGTGGTGGCGTGTTGGGTTTTAAGCAAGTTGAAAGTGCCGTGCTCAATGTGGCCCGGTATGACGTGTTCAAACTCAGCGAAGCGGTGCTGGCCGGGCAGAGCCTGCGGGTGCAGCGCATGCTGGACGGTCTGCAGGCCGAAGGCGAGGCCGAGGTGCTGGTGCACTACACGCTCAGCGAAGACATTCGGGCCTTGAAACGGGTCAAAGACGCTATTGCGCAGGGCCGCCCCTTGCCGATGGCCCTGCGTGAGCAGCGCATCTGGGGCCCGCGTGAACGTCTGTTCGAGCGTGTATTGCCGCGCTTGTCGGATACCGCGTTGTCGCAGTTGCTGCAATCGGCCCATGTGGTGGATGGCATCGTCAAAGGACTGAAACAACCCGACTGGCCAGCCTCCGGTTGGCAGGCCTTGCACCGGCTGGCCCTGCAGTTGTGCGCACTGTGTGCGGTGCAGACGAGGGCGGAAAAGCTATGACCCAGCAAGAAAGCGATTCCTCAGACCCCTGCGTTCGGCTGTTCCACGCCAGCCTGGTCTGGCCGTTGCAGATAGAACCGCGGCCCGGCAAAGACAATAAGGCGCGCCACTGGGAGGTACTGGAAGCTGCCAAGGCCAGCCACAGTTGGACCCGCATCGACGATGAATTTACGGAAGACCCGGGCCTGTTTCGCGAGCGGCATTACCGCGAATTTGTGTCCTTCCTGCCCTATGTGCAGCGGTTTCTGTATGGTGAGGGGCGCTTCCGTCACGCGAGTGACAAAGACGATTCCGGCAGTTCACCCATGCATGTTTTTCGCCGCAAGGACATTCTACTTTTTGACGATCTGAATCTGGTGCAGCTCAATGTGGAAGTACGCGCCACGGACTTGCCGCTGGCCACGGTGCGCGACATTTTGTTTCGTTTTGGTCGCGCCTACCCCTCCGGTTGGGATGTGGACGGCGGCGGTGTGCACAACACCCACGCCACCGAGTTGCTGGGGGTGGACGGCCAGGTGATCGCCCGCTCCGACTCGGCGCGGCGGGAAAAATTCCTGCAGTTTGTCGGCCAGCACCGCAGTCCCTGCATCTCAGAACATTGGGCCTGCCTGTTGCGCCCCTTGGTGCTGGACCATTCGGACGAGCCGGGTGACCTGCGTTATCGCCTGATCGAATACCACCGCATGCCGGTCATGGCCTACGTGGCTGTGGACCGGCCCCGTGAGCTCAGCACCGAAGACTGGGTTCGTCTGGGGCTGGCCGCCACCTTGCACCCCGATGAACAGGTGCCGGTGAACGATCCCACAGTTGTCAACTTCACGTCCTTGTATTGCCAGGACCGGTTTTGGACTGACTCCGACGCAGGCCCCAATACCCGTTTCATCTGCACCGGTAATGCACTGACCGTGGTGGGCGACAGTGCCTCGGGGTTTTTCGCCGATGCCGAACGTGGTGTGTTGGCGCAATTCCGGCACCAGTATTTCCTGGTCTTTTTGCTGGCCCATTTGCACCGCGCCTCTTTGCTGGTGTTCTCGGATGTGCTGGTGGGGGCGGTGAACGCACTGAATATTCGCAATGACGATTCGGTGCGCGAGTTCAAGCGCCGCATCCGCTCCAATTTCGAGACCTTTTTGCGCTTTACCCACCGCTACTGGTTCCACGAGTTGTCCGAGCGCCCGCACCTGCAGGCCACGTTTCGTATCTGCTCCAACCACCTGCGCAATGACGCGTTGTACGACGAAGTACGCGACGAAATCCGCGAGATGAGCCACTATCTGGACAGTGACTCGCAGCGCCGCCAGTCCAATACCGTGGTGCGGCTGACTGTGATCACCATCCTGGGCTTGATCGCCACGATGACCACGGGCTACTTTGGCATGAACATCATTCCCTTTGGTGACGGGCCGCCATTGCAGCGGTTGCTGCACGGTGTGGTGGCGACCGCATTTTTTGTCGGCATGGTGCTGTTTGCCATTGCCCGCTCCAAACGTTTGTCCGACTTTCTGGAAGTGATGTCCGATGATCGTATGCCGTTCACGGGCAAGTTGCGCGCATTCTGGCGCGTGGTTACCAATCGCCCGAATTGACTAGGGGCACTGATTGAACCCCGGCCACAGCGCCGGTGGTTGCGCCGGGCGATATCTGCGAAAATCGGGCTATGAACGCGCTTACCACCACCGAATACACCCACGCTCTGGGTTCCCAGGCAAAAGTGGCCTCAGCCCACATGGCGGCTGCGTCAACAGCTACCAAAAACATAGCGCTGCGCAAACTCGCCGCACTCTTGCGGGAGAACACCCAGGCGCTGCAGGTCGACAACGCAAGGGATATAGAGCGCGCCATCGCCAACGGCCTGTCCGCCCCCATGGTGGACCGCCTGAAACTAACCCCCAAGGTGCTGGAGACCTGTGCCCAGGGTTGCGAGCAGCTGGCGTCCATGGCCGATGTGATTGGTGAGATCATCGGCATGAAACAACAGCCCAGTGGCATCCGGGTGGGCCAGATGCGGGTGCCGATTGGTGTGTTCGGCATGATTTTCGAGAGCCGGCCGAACGTGACGATTGAAGCCGCCAGCCTGTCCATCAAAAGTGGTAATGCCTGCATTCTGCGCGGCGGCTCCGAGGCGATTGAGTCCAACAAGGCGCTGGCCAGGCTGGTGCAGCAGGCCCTGACGGAAAGCGGCCTGCCCGCCGATGCGGTGCAACTGGTGCAAACCACCGACCGCGAGGTGGTGGGCCAGTTGATCACCATGCCGCAGTACGTGGACGTCATCATTCCGCGCGGAGGCAAGGGCCTGATCGAGCGCATCAGCCGCGACGCCAAGGTGCCGGTCATCAAGCACCTGGACGGCAACTGCCACACCTATGTCGACGACCCCTGCGACATCGAGATGGCCGTCAAGGTGGCCGATAACGCCAAAACCAGCAAGTACAGCCCCTGCAACGCCACCGAGGGCCTGCTGGTGGCGCGCGGCGTGGCGGCGGAGTTTTTGCGACGCATTGGCGCGGTGTATGCGGCCAAAGGTGTGGAGATGCGTTGTGATGCCCAGGCTTTGCAAATCCTTAAGGAAAATCTGCCGCCAGCCCACGTGGAATATGAACAAGATGCTATCAATTCAGGAGTAAATTCCGTCCACATCGGTGCCGCTCGATTGTCCTTGGCGACCGAGCAGGACTGGTTTGAGGAATATCTGGCCCCCATCATCAGCATCAAGATCGTGGACGGATTGGACGAGGCCATTGCCCACATCAACCAGTACAGCAGCCACCACACCGATGCCATCCTGACCCGTGACCACCAACACGCCCAGCGTTTCCTGCGCGAGGTCGATTCCGCCAGCGTCATGGTCAACACCAGCACGCGTTTTGCCGATGGTTTTGAATACGGGTTGGGCGCGGAAATCGGCATCAGCACCGACAAGTTTCACGCCCGTGGCCCGGTGGGTATCGAGGGACTGACCTCGTTGAAGTACGTGGTCTTGGGGGATGGGGAAGTGCGGGTTTGAGCGCTTGAAGCCTCCATTTTCATGCCGCATGATGGCATGACGCAAAACCCAGCAACGTATCAGGAGATCCCGCGCTTAAGGAAGTCGGTGCCAGCGGCCAGATATCGCTGGGTAAAAAGTATGCTGGCCAATTTTGAAGTCGAAACACAGATCGACGGCTGCATCCTCATGCGGCCCATGAAGGTCGTTCCAGCCACCCTGGGCGTTCAGGAGTCCGTGGCCAGTTATGGCCAAGCCTCCACCGCGCCAAAGGAAACCACCCGGGCCTGGGTGCAAGCGCACGCGGCAGACATCGACCGCTATAACGCCTGGGCCAGTCTGCGCGAGCCTTACTCGCAACGTTGTCCGGCGTTGGCGTGCTCGAACCGATGGCGCGCTTTGACATCTACCGAACCCGATTGGGGAGGATCGTTTGGACTTCCCGTTTGTGATGGAAATCCAGAGTGACCTGCTTTACCGCTTTGCCGAGCGGGTGTGTGCCCCTCTGGTGCGCGAAGGGGCCATCCCGGGGTTGACCGAACGCTTTTACCCCACGGTTGTTGTTGTTGATCAGGCCTTGCGCCTGCATCCTTTGGGGGTTGCGGTTTTCCTCACCCAAGAACTGCGCGATTGCGCCGGGTCAGCCAAGGCTGCTGCCTTGCCGATCGAACAGGCGCTGGACATGCTGTTCCGCGGTTATTGAGTCCGTAAGAGTTCAAACCCACCCTGTGTCGGACCGGCTTGGCCCACCATCGCGTGCAGAAGCTGGAGCGCGGCGTGATCATTCCAGCCGAACGTTCGGAGTCAAATCGGCCTGTAGCCCGCGCAAAATATGCGCAAACAGCTACTAAAAACGTAGCGGATGCAACATCCAATGGCAACCACATTCACCAGCCATCCCGAGGCGCAGAGGGCCGGGGTGGGAGTGGGGCAGAGGTTGGGGCCGATTTCGGAACCGCAGGTTCATGAGGCCACGGCCTCTGCCCCAACTCCCACCCCTGACCCCCGACGCTTGCGCCCGGCGTTCGCTGGTAGGCTTCTAGCCACAAGTCACTGCCGTTAACGTGAAGATTCGGTGCCTTTTGTCGACGGAAGCGGGAAATTTGGGCACAAAATGGTGGACATGGGGTAGCATCACGGTTCATTTTGGAGGTTAGGCATGTTCGGTGGGTTTCTTGGAAAAGGCAAAAAATCGGGGAAATCGCCGACCAAGGATGCCGTGGATTCGCGTGGCCTGGAAGTGGTCGAGGACGACCCTGACACCACCTGGGGATTATGGGAAGACGCGGTTGCGGAACAGGATTCCCGCATGAGCCCGCTGGATGTCCCACAGCCGCGCCCTGATGCTGCGGGTGCGTTTTTGCATACAGTGCCCTTGCCCATCATGGAAGAAGGCGGCCTGACCCATGAACTGACTTCGCAGGACTTGACACCCGCTCAACGTCGTGACATCGCCTTGCAAATTGTCGAACTTCACCACCATCGCATCGCCAAGTCGATTCGTAGCTTGTGGGGATACAAAGAATGTAGCGATTACATCTCCAAGCTCATCATGGACGGCGGGGATCGCCAGGGCCACAAGCGTTTGGGGTTCAATCAAGACGCTGCGCAAGCCATGATGGTGTTGTCCGATTTGCATGACGCGGAGGTCGGCATGCTTGGCAGTGACAAAGAGTTGGGTTTCGCCGATCCAACGGTGCGCACCGGTCTCGACGGTTCGCGTTGATCGCGCAGGTCAGCGGCTTTGCGCCGCTGCCGCCGCACTGAGCAGCGCCTTTTGCGCAAACTCAGCCCGTAAAGCCCTCAGTTTTTCCCGAGGATCTTCGCGCGTGGTGGTCTGGTCCAGACCCATTTCGGCAATAAAACGGCTGGGCAAGGCGGCCACCATTTCCCGGCCTTTTTTGCGCCGCCGCGTCCAGCTCACGGCCAGGCTACGTTGGGCCCGGGTAATGCCCACATACATCAGGCGCCGTTCTTCTTGCAGGCGCTGGGCCATTGCTTCATTGGCGGACTCGTGTGCTTTTTCGGACCCACCCAGCGAATCGGCACCGTCGGCCAGCTTGAAGGGCAGCATGCCCTCGGTTACGCCCACCAACAGTACGTGCGGCCATTCCAGGCCCTTGGAGGCGTGCAGCGTCGATAACGTGACCACGTCCTGGTCTTTCTCACGTTCGCTGATGGTGGACAGCAGGGCAATGGTCTGCGCAACTTCCAGAAGCGACTTGACTTCGCGTTCAGATATACCCGCCACATCGTCCAACTGCCCGCCGCAGCGCTGGGCCATCCAGTCGCAAAACTCCAGCACATTGGACCATTTAGCGGCGGCCACCTTTTCGCTGTCTTCGCCGTCCAGCAGGTGTTTTTCGTAGCCGATGTCCCTCAGCCAATCCATCATGAAAGCCTTGGCCGCCTCTGCGCCCTCAGTCTGGCCAGCGCGGAACTGCAGGTCGTTGACATAACGGCCAAACTCGTGCAGGCTGCCCACTGCCTTGGCTGCGAGCACCGCACTGAGCGAACTGGCGAACAGCGCCTCGAACAGGCTAAGTTTGTATTGGCTGGCAAACACGCCCAGTGTGCCCAGCGTTTGATGGCCGATTCCGCGCTTGGGGGTGGTCACAGCACGCAAGAACGCCGGGTCGTCATCGTTGTTGGCCCACAGGCGGAACCAGGCGCACAGGTCACGGATCTCGGCCCGGTCAAAAAAGCTCTGGCCACCCGATACCTTGTACGGAATACCAGCCTTGCGCAGGGCCTTCTCGAACGGCTTGGCCTGGTGGTTGGCGCGGTACAGCACGGCAAAGTCACGGAACTCTTTGTACTGCTTGCCGGCCTGTGCCAAGGTTCCCTCGGCGCGCAGGCTCTGGATGCGGGCCACCGCGCGCTCGGCCTCGTGCTCCTCGTTGTCGGCATCCACCACGCGCACCGGTTCGCCCTCGCCCAGGTCGCTCCACAGGTTCTTGGGAAACAGCTTAGGGTTGGGACCAATCACGTTGTTGGCGGCACGCAAAATGGCACTGGTGGAGCGGTAGTTTTGCTCCAGCTTGATGACTTTGAGCGCCGGGAAATCCACCGGCAGTTTGCGCAGGTTGTCCAGCGTGGCGCCGCGCCAGCCATAGATCGACTGGTCGTCGTCGCCCACGGCAGTAAAACGCGCACCATCGGCCGGGTTGCCGCCCACCAACAGCTTCAGAACTTCATATTGCGTCGCGTTGGTGTCCTGGTATTCGTCGACCAGTACATGGCCCATCATGCCCTGCCACTTCTGGCGCACGGCATCATGGTCGCGCAGCAGCTTGAGCGGCAGGCTGATCAAGTCGTCAAAATCAACACTCTGGTAGGCGGTCAGCCGCTCTTCATAGCGCCCCATGACGATAGCCGTGACACGGGCGTTGTCATCGGCCGCCTGGGCCAGGGCCTGCTCGGCATTCAGGCCGGCGCTTTTCCAGGCGCTGATGGTCCAGGCCCACTGGCGTGCCGTGGCTATGTCCGTGCTGCCGCCGGCGTCTTTCAGGATGCTGGTCACGTCGTCGCTGTCCAGGATGCTGAACTGGGGTTTCAGACCCAACACGGCGCCGTCTGAACGCAGCATGCGCACGCCCAGCGCGTGGAAGGTACACACCAACACGTCTTTGGCCGCCTTGCCGATCAGGCCCTTGGCACGCTCGCGCATTTCTGCCGCCGCCTTGTTGGTGAAGGTGATGGCGGCAATCTTCTGCGGCGCCATGCCGGCTTGGATCAGCCGACCGATCTTGTGCGTGATGACCCGGGTTTTGCCGGAACCGGCACCGGCCAGCACTAAACAGGGGCCGTGCATGTAGTTCACGGCTTCTTGCTGGGCCAGGTTCAGGCCATGGGCCATGGGAGCGGAATCGTGCGCAGGGGAGGGCGAAGACATGCAGACTTTGGTGGCAAACGAGCGCGCCATCTTACCGGTTGTGACCCATTGCCCTGACCCGAGCCTGTTCCGTTTAACGCGACAATGCACAGGTGCTGCAAATTCTTTCCGTCACCTTCCCTTTCTTTGCCCTGGTGCTGTGTGGTTTCATCGCTGCGCGCCGGGGCATGTTGCCCATGCCGGCGATTCCCGGTTTGAACGCCTTTGTGCTGTTTTTTGCGCTGCCGTGTATGTTGTACCGCTTTGGCGCCAGCACACCGATTGCGCAATTGCTCGATCCCAGTGTGGCTTTGACCTATTTGTTGTGCGCGCTGGTCATGGTGGGTTTTGTCATCGCCGTGACGCGGCATGGGCGTATTGGCTGGAATGACTCCGCATTTGGGGCCCTGGTGGGGGCTTTTCCCAATACCGGTTTTATGGGGGTGCCGCTGCTGGTGGCGTTGTTGGGGCCTAAGGCTGCCGGGCCAGCCATTGTCACCATTCTTGTTGACATGGTGATTACCACTTCCCTGTGTATCGCCCTGTCCCGTCTTGGGGGTGATGGTGGCTCAGGTGCGTCAGCCGGGCAAGCAGCCAAGAATGCATTAAAAGGGGTGGCCACCAACCCCATGCCGTGGGCCATTCTGCTGGGTGCCGTGGTGTCGGCTCTGGGAATTGAATTTCCCAAACCCGTGTCGCAAACCATTGGCTTGTTGGCCGATGCGGCGTCTCCAGTGGCCTTGTTCACCATTGGTGCCGTGTTGGCGCGTTCCCAGTTGATGGCACAGTCCGGCGAAGCCAACCCAGTGCACTGGATGGAGGTTGTGCCAGTGGCAGTGATCAAGCTGTTTTTGCACCCGTTGTTGGTGCTGCTGGTGGGCGCCGGAGCGATTCAGATGGGGGTGCCCATGGACCGTTTTGCACTGACCGTGTTGGTGTTGTTGGCGGCTTTGCCCAGCGCCAGCAACGTGTCTTTGCTGGCCGAGCGTTTTGGGGCTGACAACGGACGTATTGCCCGGATTATTCTGGTCTCCACGGCTGCGGCGTTTTTTACCTTTTCAGGGGCGGTGGCATTGATCACCTGACCGCTTGGTAGCTGAGGCTGGCTTTTCGGGCATGGCCGGGGCGTGATTGAACATGTCTCCGCACGGTGCTGCCTAGCATGTCCTCCATAATGGTATGTCGATTCACGCAAAAAAGGAGATCGCCATGGGTCTACCCGCACAAAAACCCCACTTCAGCGCCGAAGACTACCTGGCGTGGGAGCCTGCGCAGTTGGATCGCCACGAATTTGTCGATGGCGAGGTATTTGCCATGGCGGGTGCCGAAGACCGGCATGTCACGGTGGCAGGCAATGTCTATATTGCCCTTCGCCAGCACCTCAGTGGCAGCCCGTGCCGGACTTATATGAGCGATATGCGCCTGCAAGTCGCCGCCGCCAACAGCTACTTTTACCCCGACGTGTTGGTGACCTGCAGTTCGCTCGATCTTGCCAGCCCCCTGGTCAAGGCCGAGCCCAAACTGATCATCGAAGTGCTCTCCCCCAGCACCGCAGCGTTCGACCGTGGCCTCAAATTTAGCCACTACCGCAGCCTTGCCAGCCTGGAGGAATACGCACTCATAGATCTGGACACCCGCGCCACCGATTGCTACCGCAAAGGCCCTGACGGGTTGTGGGTACTGCACCCGTTTGCCCGGGGTGAGGCCCTTATGCTAGCCAGCGTTGCGCTGGTGATAGATACGGCGCAGTTGTTTGCGGAAGTGCCGGAGGGCTACTCTGCCCACGCTTAGTTTCTTGCAATTTTTTCGCGGTAGTTCCCCGGACTTTCCCGCGTCCATTCTTTAAAGGCGTGGCTAAAGGCGCTCTGGTCCTGAAACCCCAGCAAGAACGCGATATCACTGAGGCTCAAGTCGCGCTGTCGCAGGTAGGTCTGGGCCAGGGCTTTGCGGGTCTGGTCCAACACCTGTTGAAAGCTGGTGCCCGCTTCGCTGAGTTTGCGCTGCATGGTACGTGTGGACTGGTTCAGCTCCTGTGCCACGGTCGCTAGGCGCGCCCGGTCATGGGACAGGTTGTTGGCGATGCGCGTACGTACCTGGGTCACGATGTCCGCCTCGGCATTGACCCGCATCTTCTCCTTCAGCAGCGCTTCGGCATGTTGCTGCAAGACCGGGTACAGCCCAACATCGGCATTGGGCACCGGCAGACCCAAGAGTGCGGCGTCAAAGCGGGCGCTGTGAGCGGCTGCGCCAAAACGGACATCGGGGCCAAAAATCCTCAGGTGTTCGCTGCAGTCTTGCGGTGCGGCATGGGTAAACGTGAGCTGGGCTGCGGGCAGTTCACGACCCGCCAGCCAGTTGCTGAATACCCGCACTCCGGCGAACACACTCTCAGCCAGGTGGCGGCTGGCGTGCGGGTAATGGCTATGCCATTGGTATTCGGCGATGTCTCCCGTGATCTGGAGTGTTGAGTGGCCGAGGTCATGGGCCAGGCTCTCAAACCGCAGGGTTTGCCGCAGTACCTCACCAAAATCGCGGCAACTCAGCAAAATCAGGCCGTAGACGCTGTAGGTCCCCAGTTTGACTCGCTCACCCACCATGAGTCCAAAGTGGGGCAGTTGGGTCAGGGCTGCGCCAGCGTCCAATAGACGGACATAGGCGTCTGCATCCAGTGTGTCTGGCAGCGGCGATAACGCCTGTGTCGACAGCCCTGCCGCAACCGCAAGTGCAGGTAGCGTGATGCCGTGAGCGGCGGCCACCTCCAGCAAGGGCTGAACATAGGCTGCAGCCACCCGCCCATTGGAGCGGGTTGGTGTGGCATCAACGGGTTCTTTTCTCAGACCTTGCATTCAACCCGAGCCAGTGAAAACAACCGAAAGGTGTTGTATTGGAGAAACTATTTCAAAAGCCTTACCGTCATCAGTTCAGGCTTGAGATCAGGAAACAGAGTTTTCATTTCTTCAAAGTCCCTTGATCGGGTGTCGCGTGCAATCGGCTCGAAGGCAATTTTGCGCTGGCCATCAATCACCACCGTCCCAATTTTGGCTGAGGCAACCCCTGTGTCGCCCTGAAAACGCATTAACAAATTACCCAGGTATGGCGTCTCCCCGGATTGAACACGAAACGGGATTGAGAAATTCTTCTCTGGACTGACGGTGCGCGGGCTTCCCCACGCACTGGCAGTTGCGACAAAAGAATAGATCTCATAGTCTCCGCTGGGCAGCGAAAAAGCGACCAACTCTCCCTTTTCAACCTCATCGTAGTAGGTACTCCAGTACCCTTTGCTTCCCATTCCCCAGCCCTGGATTTTCACGGTTTCCCCACCCTTGATGGGGCGTATCAGCAATGCAAAGCTGTTGAGGTATTTCAGACCCTGCGCCGAGACCCGCATCAGCACTTTTTCGCCTGGCCGTCCACCGTCACTGGAAGACGATGGGGCGACCGGGGCGGTGGCGACACACCCACTCAAGTGCGGTAAGGCAGAGACTGCGGTCGCGCACACTAGCAGCTTGCAAAACAGTTGACGGCGAGATGTCATGGTGACGCTCCGTTCAGATTGGAAATCGGGTGTGACTATCTTAATATCCCTGGCCTGTTTGGCACGATTGAACATAGCCGCTGGCACGATAGCGCAATACAAATTGCGCTGCGGTGACTACAGTGGCTACCAGTGTCGCAGCGGCTTGCCACACATTCAATTGAGGGAACGGTCATGAAACGTTGGAACGGATGGGGCGACGAGTCGATCGAGTTGGTCGTGAATGCGGATGCACTGCATTTTTTGGAGCAACGCATCGGCGCCGGGGTGTCGCAAGTGGACGCGACGCTGGCGCAGGCTTGTTCGGGCATTCCGGCCAGCCGACTGCCCCAGCACCGCCTGGTAGACACCAACCCGGAAGCACGCCTGCGCTGCAGCCTGGGCCACAGCTTGCCGGACTGGCTGAAGATGCGCAGCGGCAATGTGGGCACGGTGACCGATGGTGTGGCGTATCCCGAAAGCAGCGAACAGGTGCGCGAACTGTTGGACTATGCCCAAACCTGTGGCGCGGCCGTTATTCCGATGGGCGGCGGTACCAGCGTGGTAGGACACCTGACGGTTCCTGCAGGTGCCCAAGCGGTGCTGACCATCAATATGTCGCGGCTTTGCAGACTGATCAACCTGGACCGCGAGGCCCAGTTGGCAACCTTTGGTGCTGGTGTCTTGGGCCCGGATCTTGAAGCCCAATTGCGGGCGCACGGCTACACGTTGGGGCACTTTCCGCAGTCGTTTGAATATTCCACATTGGGTGGCTGGGTGGTAACACGGTCCAGCGGCCAGCAATCGCTGCGCTACGGGCGCATTGAGCAACTGTTTGCCGGTGGCCGGGTCGAAACACCGACCGGAACCTTAAACGTTGCCACCTTTCCGGCATCCGCCGCTGGCACCGATTTGCGTGAAATGGTGCTGGGTTCGGAAGGGCGCATCGGCATCCTGACCGAGGCCACGGTGCGCGTAACGCCAATGCCCCAACAAGAAGAATTTCACACCATTTTCTTCCCCGACTGGGACCAGGCGCAGGACGCGGTGCGCGCCATGGTGCAGGCCAAAGTGCCCTTGTCCATGCTGCGTCTGGCCAACCCGGTGGAGACCTTGACCACGCTCACGATGGCCGGCCACAAATCCCTGATCGGCGCGCTGGAAACCTATCTGGGTTGGCGCGGCTGCAAAGAGCAGAAATGTCTGTTGATGCTGGGTGCCAGCGGCCAACCGGCCGGTGTGCGCCATGCGCTGAAAGAGGCGCACCGCATTGCGCGGCGTCACCAGGGGGTGGCCATAGGCCAGGCCATGGGCAAGAAATGGAAAGAAAACCGCTTTCGCAACGTCTACCTGCGCAACGCGTTATGGCTCAAGGGTTATGCCATCGACACGGTGGAGACCGCCTGCGACTGGACCCGGGTCAAACCCATGATGCTGGCGCTGGAAAGTGCGGCCACCCACGCGCTGGCGCAAGACGGTGAGAAGGTGCACACCTACACCCACCTGTCCCACATTTATGCTCAGGGCGCTAGCGTGTACACCACGTTTGCTTATCGGCTGGCGGGTGACTACGCCAAAGACCTGGCCCGCTGGCGGCGTCTCAAAACCGCGGTATCCGAGGCCATCGTGGCCAACGGTGGCACCATCAGCCACCAGCACGGCGTGGGTGTGGACCACGCGCCCTATCTGGAGGCTGAAAAAGGTGCCTCGGGCATTGCTGCCATGCGCAGCCTGTTCCACCATTTCGACCCCAGTGGCATGATGAATCCGGGCAAGTTGCTGCCTGCAGAAAAGCCATGAGTGAGGGGCAGAACAACGCCCAAAAGGCCGACCGTGCGGGCCTGATCGCCCAATGTGCCCAAGCTGATTGGGACATCGTGGTGATTGGCGGCGGCATCACCGGTGCGGGCATCCTGCTGGAGGCGGCGCGCCGGGGCTTGAAAGTGCTGTTGGTCGAGCAGCGCGACTTTGCCTGGGGCACCTCCAGCCGTTCCTCCAAGCTGGTGCACGGGGGCCTGCGCTACCTGAAAGAAGGCCAACTGGGCCTGACCCGCGACTCGGTGCGTGAGCGCCAGAATTTGCTGCGTGATGCCCGTGGCCTGGTGGAGCCGCAAAGTTTTGCCTTTGCCGACTACAAGGGCCGCAAGCCGGGGCGTTGGCTGTTTCAGTTGGGGTTGGCCATTTACGACCGGCTGGCTGGCACACGGGCGCGACACTACTTCCCGGCCGGTGATTTCTTGATGCTGGCGCCCCACATTGACTCCATCGATCTGCAGGGAGGCATGTGTTACGTCGACGCCAAGACCGACGATGCGCGCCTGGTGTTGCGGGTCCTGCAAGAGGCCCGCAGCCTGGGTGCGGTCGCCATCAACTACCTGGCAGCGAAAAAACTTCTGCGTGAAGGTGACCAGCCTGAGGGCACCGTCACGGGCGTGGTGCTGCACGATGCCGTGGCGGTTCAGGATGTGACCGTGCGGGCCAAAGTGGTGATCAATGCCACCGGTGCCTGGGCCGACGCGCTGCGCCAGCAGCAGGGCGAAAAGTCCAGGCTGCGGCCTTTGCGTGGCAGCCATCTGGTAATTCCTGCCTGGCGATTGCCGGTGGCGCAGGCGGTCAGCCTGATGCACCCGGCTGATGGGCGGCCGGTGTTTGTGTTTCCGTGGGAGGGCGCGACCCTGGTGGGGACCACCGATGTGGACCACGGCCATGGTATGCAGCACGAGGCCGCCATAACGCCCGCCGAGGTGGCGTACCTGATGGCCGCGCTGCACTACCAGTTTCCCGCGTTGCAGCTGACGACTGGCGATGTCATTGCCACCTATGCCGGCGTGCGTCCGGTGATTGACACCGGCAAAGCCGACCCCAGCAAAGAAGGGCGGGACCATGCTGTGTGGATGGAGAAGGGCCTGCTGACCGTCACCGGTGGCAAACTGACCACCTTTCGCCTGATTGCGCTGGATGCATTGCAACACATTGCAGGTCTTTTTCCTTCGCATACGTTTTCAGCTGCCGACGCGTCGTTATGGCCGCCCAGTGAACCCCTGCCTTACCAGCGTGGACTGCACACACAACAAGCACAACGCCTGCTCGGGCACTACGGAAACCGGGCCAAAGACGTGCTGGCGATAGCACAACCCGGTGAGTTGGACGCCATCAGCGGAACCGAGACCCTTTGGGTCGCGTTGCGCTGGGCCGCCCGCACCGAGGCCGTGGTGCATTTGGAAGACCTTCTGCTGCGCCGCACCCGTTTGGGCCTGCTGCTGCGCGGTGGGGGAGCCGAGTCGTTGCCGCGCATCCGTGCGATCTGCCAGCCGGAACTGGGCTGGACCGATGTGCAATGGGAAGCCGAACAAGCTGCCTACCTGGCGCTGTGGCGCAAAAACTATGGTGTACCGGAGTCGCTTCATGTCTGAACCCACCATCCTGGCCATC
Organism: Candidatus Aalborgicola danicus; assembly: GCA_016703945.1. Lineage (GTDB taxonomy): Bacteria > Pseudomonadota > Gammaproteobacteria > Burkholderiales > Burkholderiaceae_C > Allorhodoferax > Allorhodoferax danicus. Next base: position 54,061 of record JADJBC010000004.1, on the reverse strand, counting down.
GATAACGGCACGCAAAGTGTGCGCGCCCTGTTGTTCGACCTGCAAGGCAATATCGTCGCCCGGGCCCAGGTGCATCTGGAAGCCTATTTCTCGGAGCACCCCGGCTGGGCCGAACACGACCCCGAGGACTACTGGCAAGCCGTCTGCACCGCCTGTCAGCGCCTGTGGGCTGAGCACCCGAATGCCCGCGCCAACGTCAAAGGGGTAGCAGTCACCACCCAGCGCGGCACCATGATCAACCTGGACGTAGAAGGCAAACCGCTGCGCCCCGCCATCACCTGGCTGGACCAGCGCCGCACCGATGATGTGCCGCCCATCAGCCTGTTGTGGAAGCTCGGCTTCAAGCTGGCCGGTGTGCAGCACACCATCAACTATTTTCGGGGCGAGGCCGAGGCCAACTGGATCAAGGCGCATCAGAGTGACATCTGGGACCGTACCCACAAATACGTGATGCTGTCGGGTTATTTGAACTACCGCCTCAGCGGCTTGTTTGTGGACTCTATTGGCTCCCAGGTTGGCTACCTGCCGTTTGACTACAAACGCCTGGCCTGGGCCAAGCCCGGTGACTGGAAGTGGCAGGCGCTGGCGGTCAAACCCGAGTGGTTGCCCGAGCTGGTGGCACCGGGCACACACATCGGTGTCGTCACTGCGGCGGCCAGTGCGGCCACCGGCATTCCCGAGGGCTTGCCCCTGATGGCTGCTGCTGCCGACAAGGCTTGCGAAGTGATTGGCGCCGGTTGCCTGGAGCCCCACATCGGCTGCCTGAGTTACGGCACCACCGCCACCATCAATACGACCAGCGAAAAGTACATCGAAGTCACACCCTTCATCCCGCCCTATCCTTCGGCCATCCCTGGCTCGTACAGCACCGAAGTGCAAATCTTCCGGGGCTACTGGATGGTCAACTGGTTCAAGCAACAGTTTGGCCACCATGAACAACACCAGTCGCTGGCGAGCGGCATCGCGCCCGAAGTGTTGTTTGATGAACTGGTGAATTCCGTGCCGGCGGGCTCTATGGGCCTGTTGTTGCAGCCCTACTGGTCCCCCGGCATCAAGATCCCTGGCCCCGAGGCCAAGGGTGCCATCATTGGTTTTGGCGATGTGCACACCCGCGCCCATGTCTACCGCGCCATCCTGGAGGGGCTGGCCTACGCACTGCGCGAAGGCAAGGAACGCATCGAGAAGCGCAGCGGCGTGCCGGTGACCGAGCTTCGTATCTCCGGCGGTGGCTCGCAAAGCGACGCCGCCATGCAACTCACCGCCGACATTTTTGGCCTGCCGACCTCACGGCCGCATATTTACGAGACCTCCGGGCTGGGCGCGGCGATTGATGCGTCCGTGGGGCTGGGGCTGCACCCGGACTTTAAAACCGCCGTCCAGGCCATGACCCGTATTGGCAAGACGTTTGAGCCTATTGCAGCCAACCATGCCACTTACAACGCGCTGTACCACCGGGTCTACCAGAAGATGTATGGGCGCTTGCAACCGTTGTACCAGGCGATTCAGAGCATCACGGGTTATCCGAGGATGCCATAGGTTCGCCCTGCGCGCGGCGTAAAAAGTATAATGCAAAATGGTGCTTTAGCCCCCGTAAATGCTGAACAGATAGCTATCATTTCGGGAGCAAAACAACCTGCTGTTTTCATGTCGCGTCGTTAACTTCCCGTTCAATTCAGGGTTGGGCGCAGAGCGGCCCTGCAAGGTGCTCCTCGGTATAAACGCTTGCGCTTTTATGCTCTGTTCACGTTAGCATGCGAACTGCGGCTTGGCAAACATCGCGCGTCGGGGTCGCATAATGGCCAACCATTGAGAGGGGTATTGCAATGAAACATTCTTTTCGGCTTACCAACGCAGCACAGGTGTGTGCCGGGCTCGCCCTGATTTCTACGGTACAAGTGGCTCGGGCCAATGATGCTGAAGTGATCATGGTGCAGGGCAAGGTTGAGGTCCGCGATCAGACGACCGGTGTCTGGCGCACGGCCCTGGCCCAGCAGCCACTCAAGGCCGGCGACGCGGTTCGCACCGGTGAGAGCAGCCAGATGGCATTGCTGGTGAAAGACAAAACCCAGGTGCGATTGAACCAGCTCAGCAGTTTTCAAATCAAGCAAGCGGGTGACGCGAATGGTGGCACCAGTCTGGAGCTGACTGGGGGGCGAATGTGGGCGCAGGCCAAGCAGTTCACGGTGGGCCTGTTGCGCGCGACCACGAGCCTGATCAGCCAGCAACGCAAACTGGTCGTCACGACGCCGACCGCCACGATCGGGATTCGGGGCACCGATTGGGAAGTCAATGTGGGTGACGATGGCGCAACCGTAGTGTCGGTATTCAGCGGCGAAGTCGCGGTAGCCAACGATTTGGGCGAGGTGTCGGTCGGTCCGAGCGAGCAGGCGACCGTGCGCAATGGCGTGCCACCGCAGAAGACGGTGCTGACGAATGCCCGTGACCGGGTGCAGTGGGTCAGCGCGGTCCGACTGGATGTTGACCGCTACCCGGACTTTGCGCAAAGCCCGTCCGCTGCGCCGGTGCGTGACATGCTTCAGGCACAAAAGATACAGGATGCGCGCAAACACACCGAAGCCATGCTTGTGGCCAACACCAGCTCTGGCGCCGCGCCTGCGGGTGCATGGCTTTTGGCTTCGGACTTCGCCTTGTTGTCGGGCGACATTCCATTGGCCAGGGGTCGCCTGGACGATGGCCAAAAGCGCTTCCCCAACGATGACCGATTTCCGGCGTACCAAGCACGCGCTGCTTTGCTCAGTGGCGATACCGCGCTGGCTCGGCAGACGGTCGAAGCGGCGCGCAAGCGGTTTCCAGAGTCCGTGGAGTTGGGGCTGGTCGACGGTGAACTTGGCCGTCTGGACGGCGATGGGGCCGCGGCTGTAGCGCGGTTTGGCAGTGCTACGCAAAAAGCCCCTGCCGACTTCCGGGCCTGGCAGGGCCTGGGCGTGACCCTGGCGGAGCAGGAAGACTTTGACCCGGCCCGCGCCGCGCTGACCAAAGCGATAGGGCTGGTACCCCAGTTTGCATCACCCCTGGCGGACCTTGGGGCCCTGGAAACCCGCGCACAGCGACTCAGCCAGGCCCAGGTGGCCATTGATCAATCCTTGGTGCTGGCACCGGATGATTACGTCGCCTGGACCAGCCGGGGCATTTTGTTGCTGGCCCAAGGGAAACCCGAGGCCGCTCTGGAGGCTCTGCTCAAAGCCGGCCTGCTGGAGCCGCGTTACGCCAGAGCCCAGCTGTATACGGCCATCGCCTGGTACCAAATTGGCCGCGACGATGCGGCTCTGGCGGCCTTGGAGCGCACCAAGAAGGCGGACCCGAATGATCCCTTGCCCTACTTTTACGAGGCACAGATTCATCGGGATGGGCTGAACCCGACAGCCGCCATTGCTGCTGCGCGTGAGGCCATGGCCCGGTTCCAATTTTTGAAGTCGTTGGGTCCTATTGCCACCGACCGGCAAGGTAATGCCAATTTGGGTGCAGCCTATGCGCTGTTTGGTCTTGAATCCTGGGCCAAGCGGATTGCGCAGGACAGCCAGCATCCGTTTTTTGCGGGTTCTTATCTTTTCATGGCGGAGCGTTCCACCGAAGCTTTTGTCAAGAATTCGTCGCTGATTCAAGGCTATTTGACCGACCCCACCTTGTTTGGCGCGTCGCCCCAGCGTAGCAAGTTGATTGGCAGTCCCGGCGGCTACGCAGCGCTGGATGCCAGTTACCGCCAGAGTGACGCGTTTTCGGCAACGACTGCCAGCGTGATTGCCAACGGTTATGCGTCCAGTCCCATGCCCGTGGCTGGCTTCATTCAGTATGAGGCGCCGCAGTTCCGGTCAGGCAATGTGGAGTTCAATGCGACTGCTCCGAGTTTGATCACGGCAATGGGATTCCGGCCGGACGCGCATTTTGGCGTGTTTTTGTACCGGGACCAATTCAAACCGACCATCGATAACGTGCCGATCTTTACGGACGGCGACCGGGTAACCGGCACCGTCGTTCGTACCGACATGGGTGCGCAGTGGCAATTGGATCCCAGGACTGCAATTTGGGCTCGTACCGGGCAGGGTCAGGACGATACGGCGGTCACCAGCAACGTTGCGGCCCAAAGCACAGCCTATCGGGCGGAAACGAAAGATGCCGGCCTGCGGCTCACTGCCATGCGCGACAGTGGCGAGTGGACGCTTGGCCTGGAGACGGGGCGCTCCTACAAGCCCTTGGTCAATACAGGGACCGGGCGGCGCCTCGAACTTGCGCGAGCGACTGACGCCACGGGGGAAGGGGACGGTGCTTTTGGCTCCTGGAAGAAGCGATTTGACACTCTGCTGGTGCAAACCGATCTGAACCTGGCGCGGTACCGGTTTGACCAGACGGAGACGATCAAGACCACGACGATTGCAACCGGGCTGTCTTCCACACAAAGTTTGCCGCAAATCTCCAGAGAGGTCGACGCGAACACAGTGAACTTTGGCTTGGCCTGGTCACCGACGGCCAGCGGGACCTACCGTTTGGCGTGGCAAGACCTGATGCGACCTGCCGCGTCGCTCAGCCTTGCCAGCCAAAACACCGCAGGCATTTCGCTGGATGTGCCGGGCCTGCAGGCTGGCGGCAGGCTGAAGCGGTTGCGTCTGCAGGGGGAATGGGAACTCTCTGCAAGCAACTTCCTGATGGCTTTTGCGGACCACCGCGACATCCGCAATCTGTTCAACACCGACGGCACCTTACTCAACGCGTCAGCGAGTTTGGCGCAGTACGACCGGTTGCGCCAGCAGTCGGGTGGACAGGGTGAGTCTGCCGAGGCACTGGAGTCTTCGCCCAGTTTTGCGGCGGGAACGGTGAAGACGGCCGGCCTGACGTTTGAAAGCATGGCCAGCTCCCACGTGAGCTGGACCGCCAGTTATGTTCACGCACAGACCGAGAACGAGCTGTATCCCAAAGTTCCGTTGCCGCAGTTTCCGAAACACACAGTCCGGTTTGGTCTGAACTGGTTTGCACCCGAGCGCTGGGTGCTTCGCTCTGCGCTGACCGGGCGTACCGAGCGGACGACGGATGCACAAGGATCCAATTGGCTGGATCCCGATTGGGACCTGTCCCTCAGTGCTACCTGGCAAGACGCAGCCAAACGACGGTCCTTTGAAATTTTTGCAGCCCGATTGGCGCGCAAGGACGAGTCGGCAGCGGTGGGAATTCGGGGCAACTGGCGCTATTGACCGTGCGCCGCAGGCGGCTGATGTGCCAAATTGGCCTCTAGCCCTCGGATTCATTGGGTAGGAAGCTATTGTTTTTATAGTGGATTAAGGGCGCGTCCTTCGCCGTTGTGGCGTAGCGCCGTGGCTGCGCAGCCACTCCAGAAACTCGGGCACGGGTAGCGGGCGGCTGAAGCAGTAACCCTGCAACTCGTCACAACCCAGAGCGGTGAGTGTCTGAGCGGTCGGCAGGTTTTCCACACCTTCGGCCACCACCTTGAAGCCCAGTGTGTGGCCCAGTGCAATGACGGCATGTACGATGGCCGCGTCGGCACTGTCATCCAGCATGTCGCGCACAAAGGACTGGTCCACTTTGAGAATGTCGATCTCAAACCGTTTCAGGTAGGCCAGGCTGGAGTAACCGGTGCCAAAGTCATCAATGGCAATGTGCACACCGAGCGCCTTCAGCGCCGACACCTGTTGCTGTGCGGCGTTGGGGTTGTCCATCAAGTGGGATTCTGTCAGCTCCAGCTCCAATTCATGGGCTGGCAGACCGGTGCGTTCCAGAATGAGTTGCAACTGACCGACCAAGTCCGGGTCGGCCAGTTGGGCCGCCGACAGATTGACGGAGAGCTGCTTGCGTTCGAACAACCCCTGGGACTGGAATTGCATCCATTGCTGGCAGGCTTCTTCCAGTACCCACAGTCCTATGGGTTTGATCCAGCCGGTTTCCTCCGCCACGGGGATGAACTCCGCCGGAGAAACAGGACCCAGCACCGGACTGTTCCAGCGCAGCAAAGCTTCGGCGCCCAGCATACGCCGGGTGCGGGCGCAGAGACGGGGCTGGTAGTGCAGGCTGAATTCACCCCGCCCCAGGGCCTGGCGCAACTGGGCCTCCATGGTCTGGCGGGCCAGGATGCGATCGTCGGTCGCAGTGGAAAAGAAACGCGCCATGTCGCGACCGGCCGACTTGGCTTCGTACATGGCGGCGTCCGCCCGGCGCAACAATTCATCCTGGTCTCGCGCATCGTCCGGGAACAGGGCCACGCCCACGCTGCAGGAGACCGCGATGCTGTGGCCCTCCACCACCGCGCTTTGCCGGATCGACGGAATCATGCGTTGGTTGACCAGGTGGTCCAGTTCTTCCAGGGTACCGACGTCGCGCATCACGATCACAAATTCGTCACCGCCCAGGCGACTGACGGTGTCGTCACTGCGCACCGCCTGGCTCAACCGGCGCGCCACGATGCGCAGCAGCCCATCACCAATATGGTGGCCCAGGGTGTCGTTGATCAGCTTGAAGCGGTCCAGATCAATGAAAAGCACCGCAACTTTTTCACCGGTTTTGCGCGCCTCGGCGAGCGCCTCGGCCAAGCGCTGCTGGCACAGGGAGCGGTTCGGCAACTCGGTCAAAACGTCATGGTGGGCCAGAAAGCGAATGCGTTCTTCGTGCACCTTGCGGTCGGTAATGTCGATGGAGGTGGCGATGAAGTTAACGACCTGGCCGCTGGTGGACCCCTTGTAAACCGCGGACACCATCAACCAAGCGGGGTAGGTGTCACCCGAGCGCCGACGCATCAGCACCTCGCCTTGCCAGACTTCCTTGTCGGGCGCTTCGGTCCATTTCAAGGCTGGCGCACTGTCCACCAGCGTGGAGACATGTTCACCGATGACCTCATGAAAGTCGTACGACGTGCTGCGGCAAAACGCCCGGTTGACACTGATGACCTGGCGTTGTGCATTCGTGATGACAATGCCTTCGCTGGATGCCTCAAACACCTGGGCCCATAGTTCCAGCCGTTGTTCCAGCAATTTAAGCTTGTTGATCGGGGCAAAAGCTGTCAACACCGCATCGCGGCCCTGAAACTGCAGGCGGCGAGCCGACAACACCGCCCAGGAGGGTGACTGGCCAGCCAGCCACCGGACTTCGAATTCGTCCACGGCGTCGCTGTCGGCCAGGCGCTGGAAGAACCGGGCCCGCACATTGGACTCCAGTCCCAGAGCCCAGGGGTCACGTCGGCAATCGCCCAGCCAGGTCAAGGCTGGTGTATTGGCGTGTAACACTTCATGGTCAGGCACCGATGTCACCACCATGGGGATGGGTAGTGCCTCCACCAGTTGGCGCTGTGCCTCGGCCGCACTGGCACGCGAGGCCTGTTCCTGCTGAATCAACCGGTCCTGGTCCAACTGCGCCAGCATTTCGTTGAATGCGGTGACGAGCTGGCCGATTTCGTCGCTGCTTTTCCAGTCCGCACGGTGTGTGTAATCCGAGCTGCGGCGTACCTTGTCGGCCACCCGGGCCAGGGCTTGCAGGGGCCGGGCGATCTGGCTGGCGACCAGGTAGACCATGCTCAGAATGCCGCCAAGCAACAGCAGTGCCGTGCCCAGGTGCAGCCACATTCGGCTAAACAACAAGCTCACACGGGCATCCAACAGGCGCTTCAGTTCAGCGATCACATCCATCCAGGCGGCGTTCAATGCGACCAAACTGGCTTGCACGGGCTGCTCCAACCGACGGATTTGCTGGGCCGACGCGGGACGGTTGGCCACATCATCCAACACCACCTGGAACGCCCGGGCCTGTGCATTCAGTGAATTGCGTGAGGCGGTCAGTGCCGCAGTGAGCTGCGGCGAACCGGCTGCCCAGGCCTGGCCATAGTCCGACTCAATACCCGTCAACACGGCGTCGAGTCGACCCATCAAAGGCAAAAGTTGGGCGACCTGGTTCCTGGAAGGCGTGGTGGAACCCGATTCCTCCACGAAGGACTGGGAGTCATGCAGCACCTGCAGAAGCTCCGGGAAACGCAGCATGGCCAGTGACATGGCGTAGTAGCTGTCCAGGTCGGGGTCCAGAATCAGATTGGACTCATTGCCGATCGTGGTGAGCAGATCGCGCCCCTCGGTCAGCAGCCTGCTCCGCGGCGGAATTGAACCGACGTGCGACGGTCCCGATTGGGGCGGCGCTCTCAACGCCTCCAGACTGTGCACATACCGTTCTGCAGGCTCACTTCTGTGCAGGGAGTCATCATGCCGTGCACGGGCAGATTCCAGTTCGTCCAACGTAGTTTCCGTGCGGGTGCCCATCGTCTCATTGGCGAGGAACACCTCCATCAGGCTTTTCCGAACCACATCCGCATAAGCCGCACCCGCAATCTCTTTGCGGGCGAAGTCAATCGCCAAGTACTTTTCATGGATCAGGATGCCCGATACATAAATCACGGCCGTCAGGTCCAGCAGGTAGATCAGCGTGAGTTTGCGTCCCACACTCAGATGTCCCAACCAGTTGGATAGTTTTGCCAGCATGGACTGCTCCCTTGTCACGTTGTGCACGCTGCAAGCAACTTCCGCACCAAACTGGGGCCGCGTTGCGGCATTGCGACCGTTAGTACCGAAAACGCAATATTAGGGTTTACGCGAATGTGGCACGGCTTGTGCTTTTAGTGTTGCTAATGGTTCACGAAAGGAATCGAGATGCACCGAATCAGATCGAAATGGCTTTTGGCCAGTGTGTTGTTCTTCTTCACGTGTGTCGCGTGGGCACAGGCGCAGGGCGCTGATGCCTTCACCGGTGCGGCGTCAGCGCCGGCTGCCGTGCAACCCTTGGCGGCCTCTGAGCCAGTGGCCGCATCGCCCGTTGCGGTGCAACCCGCGCCGCTCGTTCGACCGGGCCTGGTACCACAAGACAGTCTCAACGGTGCCGACACGGCGTGGATGATGACCAGCACGGCACTGGTGCTGTTGATGACCTTGCCCGGCATCGCCCTGTTTTACGGCGGGATGGTTCGCAAGAAGAATGTGCTCAACACCATGGCCAGTGTGGTGGCGGTGGCCGCCCTGGTCAGTCTGCTGTGGTTTGCGGTGGGTTACTCGTTGGCGTTCACGCCGGGCAGCGGTTGGCTGGGGGGGGGCAGTCGGTTGTGGTTTGCTGGTCTGGAGTACCTCAAGGAAGCCGGGAAAGTGGCGGTGAGCCACGTGGCACCGAATGTGCCGGAGTCGGTTTATGCCATGTACCAACTCACGTTTGCGGTTATCACCGCGGCCCTGATCGTGGGCGCCGTGGTGGAGCGCATGCGCTTCTCGGCCCTGTTGTGGTTTATTGGCATGTGGTCCGTGGTGGTGTATGCGCCGATTGCGCACTGGGTCTGGGAGCCGGGTGGTTGGCTGGCTCAGAAAGGCGTATTGGATTTTGCCGGGGGCTCGGTGGTACACATCAATGCGGGTGTCTCCGGCTTGGTGTGTGCCCATGTATTGGGACCCCGGCGCGGCTATGGGCGCGAATCCTTTGAGCCGTTCAATCTGGGTCTCACGATGGCTGGCGCAGGCTTGCTGTGGGTCGGCTGGTTTGGATTCAATGCCGGGTCGGCAGTAGCGGCCGACGGACGTGCCGGTCTGGCCATGGCGGTAACCCACATTGCAGCGTCCGCCGGAGCGCTGGCCTGGATGGTTGGTGAATGGGTGGTGCGGGGTCGGCCTTCCCTGTTGGGCCTGTGCTCAGGATTGGTGGCCGGGTTGGTGGCCATCACGCCCGCAGCGGGCTTTGTCACACCCAGTGCTGCGCTGGCCATCGGTGCCATTGCCGGACTCACGTGTTATTGGGGCGCCACCGGTCTCAAACGCATACTCAACGCTGACGATTCACTCGATGTGTTTGGTGTGCACGGCATTGGCGGCATCGTGGGCGCTCTGTTGACCGGCGTGTTCGCTAGTAAGACCATTTCCGGCGTGCATGGCGATATTGCGGTCCAACTATTGGGTGTGGTTGCCGTAGTTGTATACAGCGGGGTCATGAGTGCGGTTCTGTTGTGGGTCACCAAGGTCATTGTGGGCCTGCGCGTCGATGACAGCTCCGAGGTTACCGGTCTGGACGTCACCCAGCACCGGGAGCATTTGGGATCCTGAGGGAGGCCACCATGTTACCCAGTGAAAAACTAGCCATTGCTGCCCATTTGCATGTACTGCTGCGCCGCAAGACCGGGCGTGTTACCGATACCGAATGGATGGCCCACAACGCGGAGTACGCAACCGAGATCGTGCGGTTTGCGCGGCGCAGCGCACACGAAGACGGACATATTGAGTTGGTCGAGTGGGCCGACAAGCTGGAGCAGGCCATGGTCGTTGGTGCGCCACCCGGCATGTTGGCGCGCCGCCCTTCACCGCAGGCAGTGACTGGCGCAGGCGGTTTGCTGGCAGCGCTGGTGTCGCAGGTTGACAGCGCGGCAGATGTGGATACGCCGCGATACGTGCGGGGCTTGCGCTAGCGAAACTGCTTCTTTGCAGTCTGTAGAGTCAACGCGGCCAGGGCAGGAGCCTGTCAAATGGCCAGCGGGTCCACGTCCACCGCCCATCGGATCAAACCCTTGCCAACCGGCTGCGCCCGTGTGGCGTGCAACACCGCTTGCCATGCACTCAAAAATTGCTGTAAGGCATTGCGCGACGAACTCTCCACCAGCATCTGCGCCCGTTCAATATTGGCCACGCGCTGAATGCTCATGGGCACGGCCGGGTACAGCGTGATCTGCGCCAGCACGTCGGCCCAGCCTTCCCATTGGGCCATTTCGTTCTGCGCTGCGGCGCTGGCGGCGTTCAGAAAGCCCTGCGCCACGTCCTGCGTGCGGGCCTCGGCGCGCACCAGGGCCTGGGCAGTGAACGGTGGCAGTCCGGCCTGGGCGCGTTCCTTAAGCTGTGTGGCGGCGAAGCCCGGATAGTCGTGGCGCTTGAGTGCCGCATACAGCGGGTGGGCCGGCTGGAAGGTCTGTATCCACACCTCGCTGCGTTCGCCTAAGGCGGCGTCGCGTCCGGAGCGCCCGGCCGCCTGCATCAGCAGACTGAACAGGCGTTCGGGTGCGCGGAAGTCGCTGGAGAACAGCGCACCATCCGGGTTGACTGCGGCCACCAATGTGATGCGCCGAAAGTCGTGCCCTTTGGCAATCATTTGTGTGCCCACCAGCACGTCCACATCACCGGCGTGCACGGCGGCCAGTTGGCTTTGCAGCTCACCCTTCAAGCGTGTGGTATCAGCGTCGATGCGGGCCACGCGCACCGCCTCACCGTTGGGGCGGCGCGCATCAGTCAGCAGCTCTGCAAGGTGTTCCTCCAGGCGTTCCGTGCCGCGGCCCAAAGGGGAAATATCCGGGTTGCCGCAGGTCGGGCAGGCGCGCGGCACACGTTCGGTAAAGCCACAGTGGTGGCAGCGCAGTGTGCGGTCGATCTTGTGGAACACGCGAAAGGCACTGCAGTGCGGGCATTCGCTTTTCCAGCCGCATTCGGAGCAGTGCAGCACTGGTGCGTAACCACGTCGGTTCAGGAACACCATACATTGTTCGCCACGCGCCACACGGTCCTTGATGGCTTCGAGCAATGGGATGGAGAACACCGCGTGCCGGGGCTGGTGGTTCATGTCCACACGGCGTATCAGCGGCAGGCCATCCGGTGTGCCAGCCGTTGTGCGCATGGCGTGGCGGTCCGTGTCGCCTGGGGTGTCTGTCGGTTTGCCAGCGCTGGTGCCAATTCGGCTGGGCATGTGAAGGCGCAGGTAGCGTCCACCCTGGGCGGCCGGTCGGCTGTGGTGCCAACTTTCCAGCGACGGGGTGGCTGAGCCTAGTACCACTTTGGCCCCATCCAGTCGGCCGCGGTAGACCGCTAGGTCGCGCGCCGAATAACGGGCACCTTCGCCACTCTTGTAGCTGGGGTCGTGTTCCTCGTCGACCACAATCAGACGCAGCTGCGGCATCGACGCAAACACCGCCATGCGGGTGCCCAGCACAATGCGCGCGCTGCTACTGTGGGCGGCCAGCCAGCTCTTGAGGCGCTGCGGGTTGGTCATGCCGCTGTGCAGAGACACGACGGCATCTTCGCCGACCAGCGGACCAAAACGCGCCTTGAAACGGGCTTCCAGTTGGGGCGTGAGGTTGATTTCCGGCACCATGACCAGTGCTTGGGCGTCGGGCGTTTCCTGCAGCAGCCTGTGCACACACTGCAGGTAGACCTCGGTTTTGCCGCTGCCGGTCGCACCGAATAGCAGAAACGGGCCGGCCTGGGACTGGATTTGACCCAGCGCCGCCGTTTGCTCTGCGCTCAAGCTTGGCAGTGGGTGCAATCGGTTCGGGTCCGCCACGGCCGCAACGGCTTCGCCGGCAGTTGCGGGTTGTGCCTTGCGGCGTTGCATTCGCCGCTGCATTTGCTCGGGCGACAACTCCCGCAGTTGGGGTGGCAAGGCTGCCAGCGCAACTTCACCCAGGGAGCGCTGGTAATATTGTGCGGCAAATGTAACGAGTTGTTGCCAGGCCGAATTCAGCGGCGCAATGCCGTCCAACGTTCCTATGATAGAGCGGATTTTCCCCGGATCCAGTTCGCCAGTGGCTAGGGCGGAATCGGCGTTCCACACGACACCCAGAGTTTCGCGTTGGCCCAAGGGTACCCGCACCAGGGTTCCGGGCGGTAGTGCCGACTCACTTCGGTAGCTCAGCACCGAACCCAGTGCGGCGTGTGCCGGGGTCTGGACGAGGACGAACAGCCAGTGGGTCATCGGGCCGAGCAGTGAACGCGGTGGATGCACATGGAAATTTGCCACTTGGGCAGTGTTGTTGATGTTGACTTGCGAAAACCCGGCTAAGTGGTTGATTTAAAACTACTTTGTATTCAATTCACGTTTTCTGTGGATAACTTTGTTGATATCTTGGTTGGGTAACCGCCAAAGCCTTGAAAATCAAGGCTTTGGTCGAAATGCCTGCAAAAAAAGCAAAGTTCGAATGCGTTATAAATCAACGGCTTACGTTCGCTATTGCTTTAATAGCGGGGATCCCCTGAACTGGGTAGGCTTACCAAGCGCTTTCATCGATTTTGTGCATAAGTGCAACAAGATGCTTCAAAAACCGGCCTGAAAAGTGGTAAGCAAGTCAGGCCCTCAAAGCACGTGAATGCTGGTGCACGGCCTCTACCAGCGCCGCTACGTGCTCCGGTGGCGTGTATTGGCTGATGCCATGGCCCAGGTTGAAGATGTGGGTAGGGCCGGTGCCCGCGCCCTGGTAGGGCTTGCCAAAGCTGTCCAGCACACGTGCGACCTCGGTGGCAATCTGCGCGGGAGGGGCAAATAGCACATTGGGGTCGATATTGCCCTGCAATGCCTTGCCGGGACCACTCACGCCGGACGCATATTCCGAGCCTCCGACCAATGCCCGGGCCTTGCCCAGGTTGACGGTCCAGTCCAGGCCCAGCACCTCACAGTCCAGTGCCGCCATTTCCTGCAACCACAGGCCACCGCCCTTGGTAAACACGATGCGCGGAATGCGAATGGAGTTGCCAGCGGCGTCGGTGTGGGTCTTCTTGAGTTGGGCCAGCACGCGCGCGGTGTAGGCCAGGCTGAACTGCTGGAACGCGCCGTCGGCCAGCACGCCGCCCCAGCTGTCAAAAATCATCACCGCCTGGGCACCGGCGTCGATTTGGGCGTTCAAGTACGCAGCCACGGAGTCGGCATTGATGGCCAGAATGCGGTGCATCAGGTCCGGGCGGCTGTACAACATGGTTTTGACCAGGCGATAGTCGTCAGAGCCTGCGCCTTCGACCATATAACAGGCCAGCGTCCAGGGGCTGCCCGAAAACCCGATCAGTGGCACGCGGGACCTGCCATCCGTTTGGGTTAGCGCCTTGCGGATGGAACTGACCGCATCAAACACGTACTGCAGTTTGGCCATGTCCGGCACGGCCAGTTTGGCCACTGCCGCTTCATCGCGCACGGCGGAGGCAAAGCGCGGGCCTTCACCTTGGGCGAACGAGAGGCCCAGTCCCATGGCGTCGGGTACGGTCAGGATATCGCTGAACAAAATAGCAGCGTCCAGCGGGTAGCGGTCCAAAGGTTGCAAAGTGACTTCGGTCGCGAAGTCACGGTTGGTCGCCAGCCCCATAAAACTGCCGGCCTTGGCACGGGTGGCGCAGTATTCGGGGAGGTAACGTCCGGCCTGGCGCATCAGCCACATCGGCGTGTGGTCGGTCGCCTGTCGCAGGCAGGCCTGCAGAAAAGACGGGTTCAGGTGGTTGTTGAAAGTGGCGTCTGTGGCGGCCAAAACGCCAGGGGTGGAGTGGGGTGCGTTCATCCGTATATTGTCGCAGTTCATCAGACCCGGTTGGTTTCACCGCCGGGCCGTCCCAAGGTGTTCTGAACCGCTTGGCGGTCAGCCCCGCCAGGGAAATGCGGCCCCCTTGGGGGGGCAGCGTAGGTCACGAAGTGACAAGCGTGGGGGCTATCCTTTTCGCCGGTGCTCCACCAGCAAGCACTTGTTTTGCACCACCAGCAACCCGGCATCCCGGGCCTGTTGCGCCGCAGCTTCGTGCACGACGCCCAGTTGCAGCCAAATGGCCTTGGCACCAATGGTGACGGCATCGGCCACAACGGGTGGCACATCCGCGCCGTTGCGAAACACATCGACCAATTCGATGGCGTGGTGGCGGGCCGCTTCAGTCAGGCTGGGGTAACAGGTCTCGCCCAGAATCTGGCTAGCGTTGGGGTTGATGGGGACAATGCGCCAGCCCTGGCTTTGCATGTACTGCGCCACGCCAAAACTGTCCCGGTGGGCGTTGGGCGAAAGGCCAACCACGGCCACGGTGCGGTAGTGCTCCAGGATGGTGGCGATGTCAGCCTGTGGGTCGGAAATCGATGGGCCGGTGTTGTTGATGGTGCCTGTCATGCTGTTTTGCATCCGTTGAGGGAAGAGCTTTGCGTCGCTTGCGGCATTTCGCAAAAGTTTTACAGATTCGCCAGTGCGGCGCGCAATTCCTTCGCATCCAGAATCTCGGAAAACACCACCGGCGAACGTCCGGCCTGGTGCAGTACATAGACGGGCACCCCACTGCGACCCAACTGTTCCAGCGCCACCGTGATGGTCGGGTCCCGGCGGGTCCAGTCGGCGCGCAACAGTGTCACCTTGTGCGCGCGCATGTCGGCCAGCACATCGGCGTTGGCCAAGGTGGTTTTCTTGTTGTACTGGCAGGTGATGCACCAGGCCGCCGTGAAGTCAACAAATACCGGGCGACCGGCAGCCAGTTCGGTTTCCACGCGGCCGGGTGCCCAGGCCTGCCAGGTTGCTGCTTCGCCTGGCTGCGCTGCCGTGCTGCCCGCCGCCAGTAGTTGGCCCGGGTCTTGGGTCTTTATGATCAATGGGCCGATAGCCCACGTCAAAACTGCCAGAGATGCTATTGAAAAAATAGCAAACAAGGTGCGACTGCGCCCTGTCAATGCCAATGACCAGACCAACAAACTCAGCATCAGCAGCAGTGCCAGCAAAGCCCCGGCACCGTCAACACCGCTGAGGTGGCCCAACACCCAGACCAGCCAGACAACGGTGGCCAACATCGGGAATGCCATAAAGCGGCGCAGCGTGTCCATCCAAGCACCGGGGCGCGGCAGCAAGTTGCCGACCGCCGGAATCCAGCTGGCCAGCAAGAACGGCAAGGCCAGACCCAGGCCCAGCGCGGCGAATATCCCCAATGCTTGCAGCGCGGGGAGGCTGATGGCATACCCCAGCGACGCACCCATGAACGGTGCCGTGCAGGGTGAGGCAATGGCCACGGCCAACACACCCGACAGAAAGGCATCCACCACCGGGTGTCGGGCCTGCAGTGATGCCAACCGGTGGGGCAACAGGCTGCCGATTTCAAACAGGCCCGCCAGGTTCAAACCGAGCAGCGTAAACAGGGTTGCCAGCGCCGCCACAACCGCCGGTGACTGCAAATGAAAGCCCCAACCCAATTGCTCACCGGTGGCGCGCAGGCCCAGCATCAGGGCGCCCAGGCTGACAAATGACAGCACGACGCCCAGCGTGTAGGCCAGACCCTGGGCGCGTTGGGACGCGCGGCTGTGTTCTCCATGGCGGGAAAAGCCCAGTACCTTGATGGCCAGCACGGGCAGAACACAGGGCATCAGGTTCAAAATCATGCCGCCCAGAAGGGCTGCGCCCAGTGCCAGAGCCCAGGTGCTCCAGCCATTGGCCGATGGGACGCTAGCGGCGCCAACAGCGACGCCGACGCCCGCGGAAGGTACCGCCTGCACAACCGCAGGACTGCCAGCGTTGAGGGCAGGCCAGGTACCACGGATGGGGGCCACGGTACGCAGGCTTTGCGCGCCCAGCGCCAGCACGACCGGCATGTTGTCATGGGAGGCTTCGCGCTGCACCGACAGCGGAAAACTCGCGCTCCAGACGCCGTTGTTCCAGTTTTGGGTGCCGGGCTTCGGTGCTTGCGGCCCGTTGGTGACCGTGTCGTTGGCTTGAGGTGAGGTGACCGGTTCGGCCAGGTTGACCGTTTCAGGGAAAGCCTGCAAAACGCGGCCATGCCAACCCGTGGGCAAACCATTCACCGTGAGCGTGACGCTGTTACCACTCAATTCAGCTTGGGAGGTGCCGGTCAGCGCCTGGGGGCTGGCAGCCCGGCTGGCCGCAAAATCAGCACCGGAAGATCCGGTTGAACCTTTTGCTGGTACCTGCAACACAAAATTGCCTTCCTGCGGAATGCACTCCTGGCGACAGACCAGCCAGCTCGCAGCCAGACGAATTTCCAGATCGCCGGTGGCGGACGCCTGGAACGCGGGAGCGACCGTCAGCGGCACTGGCAGCAGGACCGTGTTTTCAAAACCATAGTTGGCCAAGCTGCCAATGGGTATGCGATGGGGTGTGGGCCAGTCGATCTCGCCCGCCGTTACGTCGTTTGGCAGGGTCCACTGCAACACCGTGGGCAGCCCCGAGTCACCGGGGTTCTTCCAATAGGTGTGCCAGTGGGGTTGGTGGGTGATGCGCAGGCCAACCCAGACCGGTTTGCCCGCCGAGACACCGTCGGGCGCGTGGGCGACCAGCTCGGCGCGCACCTGGTCAGTCTGCACTACGGCCGACGGCGCGCCCGCGCTGGTCGTATTCCTTGTAAGAATTTGGGCGCTAGCCCACGTCGATATTGCGTAAGCAGCTACCAAAAATATAGCAAATCTGATGCCAAACGAGGTTCTTGGTGTAGCCATCAGGTCACGTGAGGAAAAGCTGGAAGTAGAAGTCATTGCCTTTTGGGAGCCCGGGCCCACATGAAAAGTTCCTTGGCGCATGGTTAGTCCATGCACACGTCCACCATTGTGGCATTGCGCCCGGGCGCTGTGAGGGTTGGCGCTAATCCTGCAAAGGGTGGGTGAATACTGCGGGCAAGGTCTTGGGCGCATGGATGCGCAATTGCTTGTTCACATTTTCCTGCCCAAACACCACTTCAATGTCTGCCACCGCCACACCAAACAGCGGCGCGAGAAACCGCACCATGTGGTCAGTGGCCTTGCCGTCCTTGGGCTTGGCCGTGACGCTGACCTTGAGCTGGGTGCCTTTGGGCTTGCCGATGGCGTCTTTGCTTGCGGCAGGTTTGCCCAGGATGTTGACGATCAACGTGTCGCCGTCCCACGCAAAGAAGGTGTCGCCAGTGCTGTTGCGGGGTCTTTGGGTGGCCATGGAGGGATCATACTGAGCCCCGCGGGGGCAACGCAGTAAGCACAGCGACAAGCGTGAGGGCTTGGGGTTACCATGGCTCTATCCAACGCCAGCTCTGTCACAACCATGCCCGAAGCCGCCAGCTCGCCAGATACTCCCCGTGCCCCACGCTCCCGTTTCTGGGCCGACTGGAGCACCCGCGACTTCGCCCAACAACAGGCCAGCGGCAGCATCGATCAACTGATCGCCGTATTGCCGGTCGCGGCGACCGAACAGCATGGGCCGCACCTGCCATTGTGTGTGGACAGCGCGCTGGTGGATGGTGTGATTGCAGCGGCCTTGCCGCACCTGGCCCCCGAGGTTTCGGCTTTGTTCTTGCCAACCCAGGCGGTGGGCTTGAGCCCGGAGCATGCGCGTTTTGCCGGTACGCTGACGCTCAGAGCCGAAACCACCATCCGACTGTGGACCGACATCGGCGAGAGTGTGGCCGCCAGCGGGGTGAGGAAGCTGGTGCTGCTCAATTCCCACGGCGGCCAGGTGGGGGTGATGGACATCGTGGCGCGTGACCTGCGCGCGCGCCTTGGCATGCTGGTTTACAGCGTCAACTGGTTTGGCTTGCCGTTGGTGGGGCCGCAGGGTGAAGACGTCAACGCTTTGTTCAGCCCACACGAGCACCGTTTCGGCATCCACGCCGGTGAGATCGAGACCTCGATGATGCTGGCGCTGGCACCGCATGCGGTGGACATGCAGCAGGCGCAAAATTTTGCCTCCACGTCCGAAGTCCGCGCCGCGCAGTTCCCCATTCTGGGCAATGGCAAGAGCGCCAAGCTGGGCTGGCAAATGCAGGATTACAACCCCCAGGGCGCAGTGGGCAACGCCGCCGCGGCGAGCGCTGACAAGGGTTCACGCGTGCTGGATGCGGCCGGACGCGCACTGGCCCGGCTTTTGGCTGAGGTGCACCAATTGCCGTTGAGCACCGTGAAACATCACCTGGCCTCACCACCCGCCTGAAAAACCAGTCGCATGCTTGCCAGCGTGTAACGCGTCTGGGGCGAATTCCAGCCCACCCCCAGGCGTTGCCGTCCATGTCGTTGCTGCCCGTTAGGAACGCGCCCGCCGGGTGTCAAGAGTAGGTGATCCATGGCGCATATTCTGCGCCGTCCAGATGGGCCAGGGAGTTGAAAGTCAGCAGCAGGTGGCGCTTGGGTGTGAACCGGAACTCGGTAACGGCGCTGTTGCGGATCTGCATATTGAGTTCAATGGTTTTTTCGGGTGCCGTGCCCAGAATGTGCCCGATGGCGGTGGAAATGGGGCCCCCGCTGCTGACGATCAGCACATTGCCGGTGTGTTGTTTGCGCACATGGTCCAGAGCGCTGGTGACTCCGTCTACAAAATCGTCATAGCTGGGCATGCCTTTGGGGCTGACCACCCCGTTCATCCACTGTGTAAGCCCATCACGCAGCAGGCGGAAGTGGTATTTGTACATCTCCGGCGTGTCGGTCGGTGCCAGCGGGTCCGGGTGGATGGCGGCAATCACGGCCTCGCTGTCGTATTCATTCAGACCCGGCCACACCAGGGGTTGCAAATCCAGGCCTGCGCCCTGTGCAATGCCAGCCCAGGTTTGGGCGTGGCGCTTGAGGCTGCCCGTCAGGACGGCCTCAAAGCGCAGTTCCCGTGCGGCAAAATACTCGCCCAGACGCACACTTTGCCGATGCCCGAGTGCGCTCAAGTTGTCATAGTCTGCAGCGCCAAAAGAGGCCTGCCCGTGTCGTACCAGATAGAGATTTCCCATGCCGGGAATCTAAGGCATGCACCGCAAGCCTCTTGTCATGGTTGCGACAGAGGGCGCCTTGAGAACTGTCGCTTTCAACTATGGATTTCAGTAGCTCAGGTTCAGTTGCAACACCGCCGTCGTGCCGCTGGTTTCATTGCCAACTACCAACAACGGCTTGCCATTCGGGGACTTGGCCGCCGCAATGAACAACACACCTTCCGGGCCACGGTCGCCGGTTAACGTGGTGCCGGTCGCCCCACGGTTGTTGTAGTAGGTGACAAACACCGGCGCGGCGGGTGTGGTCACGTCATACACCATGACACCACCGATGCGCTCCAGTCCTACAAAGGCAAAAGTCTTGTTGCCAATTTTTCCAACCGTTACGCCTTCGGGTTCCGGGCCTTTGGCTGCACTTCGGCCGTCCAGCGTGTCGTTGTCGTGGCTGGAATTGAATTTGGCGGTGGCCAGCGCGCTGGTGCGTTGCTCGATCTGGTCCCCAGAGTCAAACACGCGCACCATGTCCTTGTTCCAGATGGTGAACGAGCGTGTTCCAAAGCTCCAGAGCTCGGTGCATTGGCCGGCGGCATTCTTGCCAGTTGTGGTGCCATTGGGGTTGGCGGTAATGCGAAGGCGGCCCAGGTTGGAGTCGAGGATGAGGTTGGCCGCGTCGGGGAATACGCTGGGGTCCAGGCCTGCAGAGCAATGCGCACGCACCCGGGTTTCGTCGCTGTAGCCCGGCCAGTCGGCGCGTGCTTCGCCTTCGTTGGCGGTGATGAAGTAGGTTTGCCCGCCCGCGGTGTAGGTGGCGATGGCGTCGGGCTGGTACATACCCTTGACCGGGACTGTGGTGATTTTGACTAGTGGCGTTCCGCTGTTGGTGTTCGTGCCACCGTCCTCATCACTGGCGTCCATGCCCATGCCGGCAAGGCTGTGGTCCTTGAAGCCCAGTGGCTTGATGGCTGTGACTTTGGCAGTTGCCAGGTCCACGATGGCCACCGCATTGTTCTCCTGCAGCGTGACATAAGCGGTTTTGCTGTCTTCGGTCACGGTCACGTATTCGGGTTCCAGATCCTGCGCTGCATTGGCGCCTGGGCCAAAGATGCGCACGCCCTGGCTGCGCAGCGTGGCTTCCTGGCCGATAAACGCCTTGAAGTCGGCGGTGGCCACGGTGGGTGTGCCGCCGCGGTTCACCGTAATCACGCTGACCGAGCCTTCGGGGTCAATAGAGTCCGCTGCGCCGTAGCTATTGGGTTCGCCTTCGTTGGCCGTAACAACAAACTTGCCATCGGGGCTGAAGGTCAACATATCGGGCTGGGAACCTACCGTCACGGTGTTCAGCAGCGCCAGGGTTTGGCCGTCATAAAACGCAACTTTGCCAGCGCTGGTCTTAGTCGCGGCCTCGACAGCGACCGCCACCAGGCCTTCAAACACGGCAACGCTGTTGAAGACTCCGCCTCCAAATGCGGTGGTGGTGATAGTTTGAATCGCCTTTGGGGCCGCCGGGTCACTAAGGTCCACCACATCCAGAGAGCCATTGGCGCCATTGACGACAAACAGGCGTTTGGATTGGCTGTCAAACGCAGTGATTTCGGACGCGCCCAGCAAAGCGCTACCAAATCCGCCGATTTTGGACAGCGTAAACGTTGCTGGGGTGGCTTCGGTCTCGGCGGATGATCCACCGCCACAACCCATCACAAGTGCCGACGCCAACAAAGCAGCCATCAGACTGGTGCGGCCAGGAAAAGAAGAGAAATTCTTGGTTTTCACGGGAACCCTTTGCAAAAGGATTCCGAGCTTAAAACTGGCGGATGAAGGATTTGTGACAGCCGCCGCGCAGGATGCAGCCATACCGGCTTCGGTCATGGCGCTGGTCCTGCTGCGCTAATGCTGACCGTCAACGCATCTCAAACGCCTCCTGGTGGAAGTGGGGTCGCGCACCCAGGGCGCGCAGGCCCTCTCGTAGCGAGTTTGCCAATCCGCTGGGCCCGCAGAACCAGATCTCGGCCTTCTGGGCGCCTTGCAACGCCGCCGCCTTCAGTGTTGCGCCCTGGCGGGCACCGTGGATATGCAACTGTACGCTGGGCAGCTTCGCGCACAGGGCCTGCAGCCTCGGCACAAACGCATCGCCGTCCTGGTCGCGGGTGCAGTAATGTAGTTCGGCCGCAGGTGCCTGTTCAGGCTGGGCCTGCAGGGATTTCAGCCACGCCAGGAAGGGCGTCACGCCAATGCCACCGGCAATCCAGATCTGGCGTGCCTTGGGGTTGCGGCGTTGCAGGTCGAAGCGGCCGTAGGGGCCTTCCACGCGCACGGTCTGCCCGGGGTGCAGGCGCTGCGCCAGCGCACCGGTGTAGTCGCCCAGCGCCTTGATCTGGAACGTGACCGTGTTGTCACCGTGGTTGGCACTGGCAATGGTGAAGGGGTGGGCACCCTCGCGGTCCTCAAAGGTCACAAACGCAAACTGACCCGCCTGGTGGCCGCGCCAGCCACGCTCCAGCTGGCAGCGCACCGTGGTGACATCGCTGGACGGGTGTTCAATGGCGACGATGCGCCCCGTGGCCTCGCGGCTGCGGCCAATGCTGCCCAGCAGCGAGCGGATGGCACCGTACACACCGGCCACCAGCAGCACCGCCAGCAACACGCCGGCCGGTTCCAGCCAATAGGTAAGCGGTGCGAGCAGGGCAGCGTGGAAGGCCAGCATCAGGTAAAGCACGGGCATGGCCTTGTGCAGGATGCGCCAGGTGCGGTAAGGAAACTTCTTCCACAGCGTGAGCACCAGCATGGCCAGCACGGCATAGATGGCCCATTCGCCCATGTCGCCGGCCAGGTCTCGCAGCACTTCCAGAAACCCGGTGGTCTGTTCCTTGGGCACGCGGCCCTCGCGGCCAATCAGGGCCTTCAGAATGTCGCTGGACATCTCGATCAGCCAGTGCAGCGCGGCAAAGACCACGGCCAGGATGCCGGCCCACTTGTGCGTGCGGTAGACCCGGTCCATGCCGCCCAGTGGCGACTCCAGCCAGGCCGGGCGTGTGGCGAGCAGCATCACCAGCGACATCAGCGCAATCGACAGGAAGCCGCTCAGGGTCAGGAGCTGCTGGCGGGCCAGCCACCACGGGTGGGCGCCAGCGGGTGGCACCGCCTGCACCAGGTCCCAGCCCCAGGCCAGACCGACCAGGGTTAGCAGCAGTGTGATCAGTGTTTTCATGGCGTGGCGGCCTTGGGCGGCATGTCGTCACGGCAACGGCGCTCGTTGCAATTGGCCGACGGGCGCTGGCGGCTGTCCGTGCCGTCTTGTGCCTGTCGGCGGGCACCGCGCTCCAGAATGGCGCCCGTCTGCGGATGCACGTCCAGCCGCACGCGTGCGCCCTGGCGGTCGGTGGCGCGCACCTCGTAGGTGCCATGTTCGCGCTCGATCTTTTCGAGGTTGCGGTAGCCCGCGGCCTCCAGCTTGGCGTAAATCTGCGGGATGGGCAGCCACGGCTGTTCGGTGGTGGCGGCTGTCTTGCGGTCACTGGCCCTGGCGGGCAGGGTGACGGCCATGGCGGTCAGCAGCGTGCCAACGATGGCCAGCGTGGAGAGGGTGAGGGGAATGCGTTTCATGGTGGTGGTCCTCCGGTTTATTCGTCGTAGTAGCCGAGTTCGGCCTGGGTGTGGCAGGCCGTGCAGTTGGCCTTGGTGCGCACGTCCTTGTGTTTCCACTCCCAGTCGGGCACTTTGCGGTGCTCGCTGACCCACTTGGGCAGTTCAGTGATGCGCAGTGGTGCGTTGGTGGCGGAGACGCCGCGCAACAGCTTGGTTCCATAGCGCTGTCCGCCCTGGTCGCCGGCATTGGCCACCAGGTAGGCAGTGATCTCGGCAGCCAGTTTGGGATCGACCGAGGCGTCGTCACCAAAGTGGTCCTTCAAATTGGCCATCATGCGGGTCCACGAACTGGCTGGCAGCATGGACGGTGCAAATGGCAGGTGGCAGCTGCCACACTCTTCCTTGACCACGGCATTGGCCACCGGTGCAAAGTAATGGTTGCCACCGGCTTGGGCGCGGCCCAGGACGAGGGCCGAGAAGCCCAGCACCAACAGGCCAAGGATGATGGGGCGGTAGGGAATGGTCATGGTAGTTTCCTGGGTGTGGGTCGCTATGGGTTGGTGCTTATTGGCCCAGCATGAAGGTCAGCCAGTCGCCTTTTTCCTGGGCTGTGCAGACGCGGCCCAACACTTCGGTGCAGTTGCGCTTGAACCACTTTTCCACCTTGGCGGGGTCGGTGTAACGGGCCGGGGTCACCGAAGCGGCCATGGCCTCGATGGTCTTGCCGCTGGGGGCGCGGCCCGTGCCGCGTGGGTCCTTGCCGTGGCAGGAGGTGCAGGCGGGGGTGTCGGGCTTGCCGCCGGTGAAGTTTTGGGTGTGCAGGGTCTTGCCGCGCTCGGCCGAGAACCCGGCAAAGCCCGGGGTTTCCGCCTTGGCGGCGCTGGCGTATTGGGCCAACTGGTCTTCGCGCACACCGGCTTGGGCTGCGCCAGCAAACAGGATGGCGGCACAGGCCAGGAGTGCGGGGATGGTGCGGTTCAGATGCATGGAGGGCTCCTAAAAACAGTGAATGTGGGAGCGACTATGCATGGGGTGAACTGAACAGAAAGTGAACTCCGCGTTCATCTGCCGTTCAGGTTCGCGGGGCTATAAACAGGGCCTGGAAACCTTTTCTTGAACATCTGATGGCACAACTGCTCTCACCCTGGCGCTGGAGGCCGGCGAGGTGCTGCCGCTCAAGACCATCTGCTGGGCACAAGCCCTCCCGGCCCCACCCACCGGCGGTGGAACGCTGATGCGCATCCTGATCGTTGAAGACGACAAACGCACGGAATTACCGTGCTGCGCAAGTAGCTGTTGAACCGATTAAGGTTGCGCCAAGAAGGCAGTTTTTTGGAACAATCAGTGGATGGGTTGGTAGTTCCCGATCAGGGCCCAGAAAAAGGAATATTCATGTCCTTCGGGTCATCAAAATGTGCCTCGACGTCGCTGGGCAGCATTTGAATCGTGGCGCGCAAACCAGGCACGGCACCCATCAACGCCTGTTCGACATTGCTGCGGAGCTTTGCGGCACGACCCAGCGTCCAACTGGAGGGCATGTGCATATGCAAGTCCACGAACCTGCGTTGACCCGAACGTCGGGTGATGACATGGTCGAAGCGAATGGTTTGTTGGTCAAGGGAATCGAGCGTTTTCTGGATTTCTCTGAGGACGTCGGGCTCTACGGCCTCGTCCATCAGCCCTTGCGATGATCGCCACACCAAGTGACCACCTTCCCAGAGAATGTTCAATGCCACGCCAATGGCAGCAATGGCATCCAACCACAGCCAGCCGGTCAATACCACTCCGATCAGACCAGCTACCACGCCCACGGACGTCCATACATCGGTGAGCAAATGCCTTGCATCGGCCTCCAGTGCGATGGAACGATGCGCCTTGGCCGATCTGAACATCACCCAGGCTAGCAGTCCGTTAAGAGCAGAACTCAACACCGACAGGGCCAAGCCCCAGCCCAGTTCCTGCAGTGGTTGCGGTTCAAACAGCCGTGAGGCCGCCGCCCAGACAATGCCCATGGCGACGCCAACGATCAGGACGCCTTCAAAGCCGGACGAAAAATACTCCGCCTTGTGGTGACCGTAAGGGTGATCCTCGTCTGCCGGTCGTTGCGCTATCGTCACCATCATCAACGCAAAAATGGCGCTTGCCAAATTCACAAACGACTCCATGGCGTCTGACAACAACCCGACCGAATCGGTGACGTACCAGGCCAGCGTCTTGAGCGCAATGGTGGTGATGGCCACCGCGATGGAGGCCCATAGCAACCGTTTGGGGGTCAACCATCGAATCGGCAATATAGAGATCATGGGCAGTGACGGTCTTTCTTTGGCTGGAAGGCCAGATTACTTTTGAACTTCGACATCCTCTTTTTTACCCGTCTTCTCCTGCGGTCTGTCGTTTCGATCTGGCGAATCCTGCACCTTCTTCAGCCTTGTCACTGCATCGGACTTTAGGTCGTCAATTGCCTTGACCGCGGCTTTTGACGCTTCGAGCTTGACTTGCTCAACGGCCTTTTGTGCCTCGCTGGCAAGTTGTTCTCCACAACCTGAGATCAGCAATCCAAGGCCCAGGCAGGCCAATGCAATGTGTTTCATGACTTTTCCCCATTTTGTTTTCTGAAGTGTGCTATGCGACCCGCGAGACCGTGCAGGTGGTACCGCGAGCTGCAATCAACCCTGCGATGTTGGTGGTGAACTTTCATTCAATGCGATCAGTCAAATATTTCGGCGAGCCAGGATTTTTTGCGATGTTGTCCATGCCCATAACCGCCATGCGGTGACGAATGGTGTTCGTCCTTTCGCGGGTATCCGTGTTGCGGGTAACTGGGCTGCTGAGCTGGCATGACACCTGCGCCAGTTGTAGACCGTTCAATCAATTTATCGAGTTCACCCCGATCAAGCCAAACACCCCGGCATTGTGGGCAGTAGTCAATTTCAACGCCTTGGCGGTCGGTTATCAGGAGGTTGGAGTCCGGGCAGATTGGGCATTTCATAGGTTTCTTTCGTTTGAGTTTGAATTGGAGTTGATGGCACGGTTTTTGAGCGGCTCTGCGTTGACTGGCCAACGCACGGAGTCCCGGTAGGCATGCCAGCTGGCGTGCGCCAGCAGCGGGCCAACCACTGCCAGTCCCAAGGCCATCGGGAGCATTGCAGAAACGCCCACCAATAGAGCGATCTGTACTGCCCACAGCAGCATCGCAGCACCGTTTTTCCCCACCACTTCCATGCTAGTGATGGCGGCCGTAATCGCGTCGGTATCGCGATCCAAAATCATCGGCACCGACACCACCGAGAGGCCAAAAACCAGCGCAGCGAAGGCACCGCCGACAACAGCGTATGCAATGACAAACTCCCAGTTATCGGCATTCAACGCAGCCTCCATCACATCGAAGTCAGACGGCATGATGGTATTGAAAAACAACGCAGTCACGAGCAGCGACGCCCGACCCCATAGCAACGTCAGTACCAGCAGCACTCCGGCCAGCATCCCCATACTGCGGAGATGTTGTTTCCAGCAGGTTAGAGACTGCATGAAATCAGACGCCAAACCCTGTTCGCGGCGACGGCTTGCGTCGTAGAGCCCCATGGCCGCGAATGGACCAAGAAGCAGGCAGACTGAGACCACCATCATGGCGTACTCAGGTTCAAACTCAAACACGGCATCCAGTACCAGGGCCATGCACCAGAAAGGAAGGCCATAGAAGACGCTGGTAAGAGGGCGTGCCGCAATGTCCCTCCAACCCAATTTCAACCAGCTAAAAGGCGCACTCCATGGCAACAAGTTGATCTGTTGGGGTGCTGCCTCTGAATGGGTTGGAATGCACGGTTGCGGTGATTCTTCGAGTAAGGTGTTGGTCATCACAAATCCTTCTTCTGTTGCGAAATTAGTCACGCTGTAATTCGTTTCATACCTAAAAACAGTGAATGTAAGAGCGACTATGCTTGGGGTGAACTGAACAGAAAGTGAATCCCACGTTCATCTGCCGTTCAGGTTCGCGGGGCTATAAACAGGGCCTGGAAACATCTTCGTAAACATCGGATGGCACAACTTCTCTCACCCTGGCGCTGGCTCGCACTGCCACTCAGCCTGGCCTTGCTGGCCGGCAGCGGCGCGGCCCATGCCGACGAGGAAGACCACGAGCGCGCCCGCAAGGCGTTGGAGGCCGGCGAGGTACTGCCGCTCAAGACCATCCTGGAGCGCGTGGAACGCGCCTACCCCGGCCAGGTGATGGACGTAGAGCTGGAACGCGACCATGAGAATCGCAGCGGACGCTGGATTTACGAGATCAAGGTCCTGCGCACCAGCGGTGCCCTGGTCAAGCTCAAGGTCGATGCGCGCGACGGCACGGTGATGGGCAGCAAGTCCCGCAACCACCCACCCGCTGGAGCACGCTGATGCGCATCCTGATTGTGGAAGACGAACCCACGCTGCAGTCCCAACTGGCGCAGAGCGTGCGCGAAGCCGGTTACGCCGTGGATGTGGCTGGCAATGGCGTGGACGCCCATTTTCAGGGCGACACCGAACCCTATGACGCCGTGGTGCTGGACCTGGGCCTGCCGCAGATGGATGGCATCACGGTGCTGCGCAAGTGGCGTGCAGCCGGGCGCACCATGCCGGTGTTGATCCTGACCGCGCGGGACGGCTGGCACGAGAAGGTGTCCGGCATCGACGCCGGTGCCGACGACTACCTGACCAAACCCTTCCACATGGAAGAGCTGCTGGCCCGGCTGCGCGGCCTGATCCGCCGCGCCGGGGGCCATGCCAGCGCCGAGCTGGTCTGCGGTCCGCTGACCATGGACACCCGCAACAGCCGTGCCGTCGTCGATGGCCAGGCTTTGACCCTGACCAGCCACGAGTACCGCGTGCTGGCCTACCTGATGCACCACCGCGACGAGGTCGTCTCCCGCAGTGACCTGGTGGAGCACATCTACGCGCAGGATTTTGACCGCGACTCCAACACGGTCGAGGTCTTCATCGCCCGCCTGCGCAAGAAGCTGCCACCGGGGCTGATCGCCACCGTGCGGGGGCTGGGCTACCGCCTGAGCACAGGTTCTTGATGCGTTGCTCATGACGCCGTCCGCCTGGCGCCACTCGCTGCGCATCCGTCTGCTGGCTGGCACGCTGTTCTGGGTCGCGGGCACGATCCTGGTGGCCGGCTGGGGCCTGGGCACGCTGTTTCGCCAGCATGTGGAGGCCCAGTTCCATGCCGAGCTGCGCACCCATCTGGACCAGTTGACCGCCCACATCACGCTGGATGCCCAGGGGCGGGCGCAACTGGCCCTGCCGCTGAGCGAGCCGCGCTTTGGGCGGCCCTACTCCGGCTACTACTGGCAGGTGGATGCGATTGGACCCACGGGCGCCAGCATCGCCCCGGCGCTGCTGCGTTCCCGCTCGTTGTGGGACGTGGCGCTGGCCGTGCCACAGGATGCGTTGGCCGAGGGCGACATCCATGTGCACCAGGTCGTAGGCCCGCAGGGCAAGCCCTTAAGCCTGGTCGAGCGCAGTGTGCGCATCGACGACGGCCCGGACGGCAAACCCCACACGCTGCGCCTGCTGGCCGCGGCCGATGCCGACCTGATGGCCGAGCCGGTCAGCCGCTTCAACGGCGCCTTGTGGCTGGCGCTGGGTGTGCTGGGCGCGGGCCTGGTGCTGGCGGCCGTGGTGCAGGTGTCGGTCGGGCTGTCGCCGTTGCGGGCCCTGCGCACCGCTTTGGCCAGGGTACGCGGCGGTGAAATGCCGCGACTGGCCGGTGACTTCCCGGTTGAAGTGGCGCCGCTGGTCGAAGAGTTCAACACCGTGCTGGCGCACAACGCCGACGTGGTCGAGCGCGCCCGCACCCACGCCGGCAACCTGGCCCACGCGCTGAAGACGCCACTGAGCGTGCTGGCCAATGCCGCCCAGGCCAAGGAGCAGCAAGACCCGGAGCTGGCGCGCCTGGTGCTGGAGCAGATTGGCGTGGCGCGCCGCCAGGTCGATTACCACCTGGCACGCGCCCAGGCCGCCGCCGCCACGCGCGTGCCGGGCGCCAAGACGGTGTTGGTGCCGGTGGTGGAAGGCCTGGTGCGGGTCATGCAGCGCATCCACGCGCAACGCGAGGTGGCCATCACGGTACACCCCTGGCCCGCCGCGCTGGCGTTTCGCGGCGAGGCGCAGGACCTGCAGGAAATGCTGGGCAATCTGCTGGACAACGCCTGCAAGTGGGCGAAGCACCGGGTCGAGATCGGGGCCCACTCCGAGGGCGCCAACCTCACCCTGACGCTGGATGACGATGGTCCGGGGCTGGATGTTCCGCAGCGCGATGCGGTGATGCGCCGCGGCGTGCGCGCCGATGAGCAGGTGCCCGGCTCAGGGTTGGGACTGGCCATCGTCGATGACCTGGCACGGCTCTATGGCGGCCGGGTGGATCTGCTGGATTCTCCGCTGGGTGGCTTGCGCGCCGCGCTGACTCTGCCGGCAGTAGCTGAGCGGTCATAACGCAGGTAGCTATTCAGGGGCGATTGGCCTGTCTGCTGGGAACATAAGCCAATGCGCAACTGGAAAGCCGAAACGACCGTGGACCCAGTGCAGACCGATTGGCAACGCAACTTTGGTGTGCAGGCACCCAACTCGCCGATTTCTGCATTGCATCATGCGCTACATTGGCGCACTATTCAGTGCGAGCAGCCGCCAGTGTTTACCCGATCATGACCCTCAGCCGCACCTACATTCTTGCCATTGACGACGTACCAACCGACCTGATGACACTGGGTGCGGTGCTGGAGGGTGAGTACGAGCTACAGTTCGCCACCTCGGGCCCGGCTGGTATAGCGCTGGCACTGCAACGGCCGCCCGACCTGATCCTGCTGGATGTCTTGATGCCCGTAATGGATGGTTTTGAGACCTTTCGGCGACTGGCGCAGCAGCCGACACTCAGAGACATCCCGGTCGTCTTTGTGACGGCCTCGCATGACGCTCAGTCTGAAGAGACCGCTTTGATGCTGGGCGCTGCAGACTTCATTGCCAAACCCATCAACTTAACCATCGCGCGCCACCGTATCCACAATTTGTTGGAGCGCGAACAGTTGCGAAAGCGGAGCGAACTTCAGCGCGACCAGTTGGCCCAGGACCTTGCGCAGCACGCAAGATCAGAAGACCTCCTGCGAAAGCTCTCTGTCGCCATTGAGCAAAGCCCGGCTTCGGTCGCCATCACGGACCTGGATGCCTGTTTGGAATACGTTAACCCACGATTCACCGAGGTCACGGGCTATAGCTCCCAAGAGGCGGTCGGGCAAAACCCGCGGATTCTTCAGTCAGGGCAAACCAGTCATGCCACCCACCAGGACATGTGGGACACACTCCATCGCGGTCAGGTCTGGAAAGGAGAACTCGTCAACCGCCGAAAGAACGGTGAGGTGTATTGGGAAGAATCGCAAATTGCGCCGGTGCGCGACGCGGCCGGCGTGGTGACGCACTATGTTGCGGTGAAGACCGACATCACCGCCCGCAAGCACGCCGAGGCCGAGTTGGCAGCACTGCGCGCGGAGGCGGAGCTTGGGGAGTCCCGCCAGCGGCTGCGCGAATTGGCGGTTCAAAACGAACAGGCTCGGGAAGAAGAGAGAAAGTACGTTGCGCTCGAATTGCATGACGAGTTGGGCCAGGTGTTAACCGCCATGCGCATGGCACTCCTGCTTATGGAAATGCGGTTTTGCCCTCACGACCAGGACTTGGCCAAGGTGGTTTCCGACATGAAGGTCTTGCTGGACCGTGCAATACAGGGCACGCGAGATGTGGTCTTTCGCTTGCGGCCAGCGGCATTGGACCTGGGGCTGGTGTCGGGGCTTGAGTGGTTGTGTCAGGAGTTCTCCAGGCAAACCATGCTCCCGTGTCGCCTGCACGGTGCCAACGAAGACATTCACTTGAACGAGGCATTTTCGATTGTGGTGTTTCGCATCGTGCAGGAGTCGCTGACCAATGTCGCGCGTTATGCTGCGGCGAGCCAGGTAAACATCACCATCCGCTCCCGCAACCACCAACTGGTGCTGGAGATTCGCGACAATGGGCGGGGCTTTGATGTCGCGGCAGTACAGCAGCGGAAGACTTTCGGCTTGCTGGGCATGCGTGAGCGCGCGACCGCCCTGGGTGGTCGTGTTGATATTGAGAGTGCACCAGCACATGGGACCACCGTGAGGGTCACCATACCCATGGACAATCAGGCCACCAAAGAGACAACATGATTCGCATACTGATTGCCGATGACCATGCCATCGTACGCACTGGGTTGCGACAGATCTTTGAGCAGGTGCCTGACTTTGAAATCGTGGCGGAAGCCGCTGATGCCCATGCGGTGATGGAGCATGTGGGGCGCGATGCCATGGACCTGTTGCTGCTGGACCTGGACATGCCGGGCACCACCGGTATGGACTTGATCCAGCGCGTCAAGGCGTGCAGCCCCGACCTTCCGATCCTCATTCTCAGCATGCATATCGAGCCGGGCGTCGCCATGCGAGCCATCAAAGCCGGCGCGTCAGGCTATGTCACCAAAGACTGCGACTTGAATATCCTGTTGCCCGCCATCCGCGCAGTGGCGGCGGGCGGGACCTACATCGCGCCCGGCATGGCCGAAAAGATGGTGTTTGATGGTGGCCCCAGTGCGCAGGCCAGCGGTTTTGAATTGTTGACTGACCGCGAAATGCAGGTCTTTGGACTATTGTTCAATGGCCTCGGGGTGAACGACATCGCGACCCAACTGGGTATCAGCAACAAGACCGTCAGCACCCATAAAGTGCGATTGATGGAAAAGCTGGATCTGTCCAGCATGGCAGACCTGATTCGCTACGGAGAGCAACACCAACTCAAGGCTTGATTGCACCGCGCACGGCGCCGCAGGCCGTGCTAGAGAACGAAAAGGCCAGGTGGCAACGGCGCGGATGACTTAGAAATGGGGAGTTAGAAGCGCCAGCCCAAGCCCATGCCAAAAAGCACCGGGTCCACGGCGAAAGTGCCCTGGTTTACAGCGCCCACGTACACGTTGGTTTTGATATAGACCTTTTTCAGGTCAAAGTTGAGAAACAAATTGCCGCCCAAGCGAATATCGACGCCGACCTGCAAGGCACCACCCCAGCTGCTTTTGTCTATGCTCGCGGCACCCGACAGGATGTCCGAAGTGGTGAACAGGGTGTAATTCACGCCAGCACCCACATACGGCTTGATGCCACCGTTGTTGTCAAAGTGGTATTGGACCAGCAGCGTGGGTGGCAGATGGTCCACCGTGCCGATTTGCTTGCCCAACTTGGAAGAACTGAGGTCGTGACTCTGTGGCACGGTCAGGATCAGTTCTACGGCAAGGTTCTTGCTCAGGAAGTAACTGATGTCGACTTCAGGGATCCATTTGTCGTTGATTGACAAACCCAGACCCGTGTTGTCGGTGTTGCTGATGGCCATGTTGACCGCGCGGGCACGCACCATCCATGGACCTTCTTTGGACTGCTGTGCAAAAGCCGCCCCAGACAGCACAGTGCAAAGAAGAGTTGCGGCAATGACTTGTTTTTTCATATCAGTTTCAAACTTGTGAGGACGGGGATATTCCCGAGGTGCATTGAAACGGTTCAAATCCAAATCGGTTTGACCCAAGTCACGGCCAAACCCCCATCGTCAAAATAGTGGGGGAAATTCTTTCCGCCAGATCAACAAAGTGCGAATCACCGCACAGGCGACATGACGCGATCAGTGCAAGTCCGTGCAGACCAGCGTGTGCGCTTCCTATAGTGCGTCAGAATTTTCCTACCCTCGGTAGGAATCGCCCGATTGTCAGCGCAGCTTGTTGCCGCGACGATTGCAGTTCAACGAGGAACTTAACCATGACAGAAACACCAGAGGTCAAGAAGGCGCCCTACGTCATCGAGTGGCGCGATGGATTCAAGATCGGCGTAGCGCAGGTTGACCAGGAGCACCGGCATCTCTTTACGCTGGTACGGGCACTCAATCTCGCATCGGTGGACCAGACCGTCGATGAATTGCTGGACTACGTAGTGACGCACTTCTCCAACGAGCAGGACATGATGGAAAAGAGCGGGTATCCGGCATTTGAGCAGCACATCAGGCTACACGAGGAGTTTGCCGCGCAGGTGGCAGACTTTCTGGCGAGTGGGCAAGCGTGGTCAGAAGACCGGGTGCAGGAGTTGCGCCGTTTCCTGAACAAGTGGCTCATCGGTCACATCATGACCCATGACCTGCGTTTCGGACACTGGCATGCAAGCCACCACGCACCCATTGCACACGCAACGCCGCATCAAAAAGCACCGACTTTCATCGGATTTTTCGCCCGCCTCTTTGGCGCAGGAAAGTAGCCAGCATGCGCACATTTGGAGATAGTCCCCTGATCCCCAACAAGCGCGAGTCCACATGGATGGGAACCTCCGACTGCCTTACCTGTGGTATGCGCAGACTGGGCTTGTTTGCGGACCTGATCCCGGACGACTTCAGCTTGATTCACGCCCTGGTGGACAACATGAAGTTTGCGCCGGGTGCCACACTGTTTCAGGAAGGGGATGATGCCCATGGTATTTTCACCCTGCGCACGGGCGTGATCAAACTTGTGCGGACCACGGCCGATGGGCGTCAACGTATCGTTCGGGTGCTGCGTCCGGGTGACGTGGCCGGGCTGGAGGCTTTGGCCCGCGGTCGCTACAGCGCCGACGCCGTGGCGTTGACTGAAGTCTCGGTGTGCCGCATTCCCCTAGCCGTGATCCGGGGCTTGCAGCAACAGTCTCCGCGCCTGAACCATCGGTTGACCGAAAAGTGGTCGTGTGCACTGCAAGAGGCTGACGACTGGCTGGTGGACATCAACTACGGCACCGCACGCAGGCGGGTCAGCAACTTCGTGCTCAAGATGCAGGGCGTGGTTGAGGCGCAAACCGTCAGTCTCTTCGCCCGCGAGGATATGGGCACGATGATGGACTTGAAGATGGAGACCGTCAGCCGCCAGATCAATGCGCTGGTGCGCGAGGGCACCCTGAAGCCGCTGGACAAGCACGGCCGTTTCTACCGGATTTTGAATCTGCAGCAACTGCAGACGCACTGAACACCGCCGGGCTCGGGCACGTTACATCGTTCTGCCCTACCCGGAACGCGTATTTTTGTGGAGTCCTTGACATGTATCTGAATCACGTGAAACTCAAGACACGCTCGCGCCTCTTGCTCACCGTGAACCAGGACCGCACACTGCCTTTGTCCCAAGCGCAAGACCGGCGCGTGGTCAGCCAGAAGCGCCAGCTCCCGGCGCTTGCGATCACCACTCAAGACTGGAAGACGTGTTGACCGGCGTTGTGCCCAACCTATCTGCCCACTCGTCGGCCGTGGAGCACACCCGAAAGCTACGCGTCTTGCTCGTCGATGTCGCGCAGGTGCACCACGACTTGATGGACGTCGACCGTGCACTGTTTCAGCCTTTCGTCACCATGGACCAGGCCTCAAGCTTGGCGCAGGCGATCGAAAAACTGTCCAACAACACCTACCACGCGGTAGTCTCTGAATGGCGCAAGCCGGGGGACGCGTGCGCGCAGTTGGTGCGCTGGATGCGTTCCCAGGATCGTCTTCACCGCGTTGCGCTGATCGTGATCGCTGCATTGAACCAGCGCCAGGACCTCCAAGAAGCCTTGGCAGCACCAACCTTTGAACTGGTCTTGAACGATACGCTCTCGACCAGTCATTCTTTGATCGATACATTCCTGGTAAAGCCGTTCAGGCGGCAGGATTTGTTCAATGCAGTCACCACCTCCGTCGAGAAAAGACGGCTACGTCGGACAAGCCGTTTGTAGTCGAATCTAAGTATGAAAACAGGCCGTAGCCCTCGTGAATATTGCGTAAAACGCTATCAAAATAGGAGCTATTGTGAAACCCTGTAAGGATTCTCTGCGTGGGCCGGCGGTCGTGCAGCCGGATGCACTGGGTGGCTGGATTGGCGGCAATAAGCGCCAGTTGGAGAGCTATGAGCAGCGCGAAAACGCGCTGCGCGAGAGTGAGGCATTCAAAAAAACGCCATTTTGAACTCCCTCAGTGCCGAAATTGCCGGAGTCGATCGCAAGGGCATTATTCTGGCGGTCAACGACCGCTGGCAAGCCTTCGCTGTTGAAAACGGGTTGGAGCCCGGCCAGGCTGCACCCAGCACAGGAGTTGGCACTAACTATTTCGCGGTGTGCGGACCCGGCACCGGTGCCTGCACGGGCGATGCCTTGAGCGCGAGCATGGGCCTGCAGGCCGTACTGGACGGACGCCTGGAACGTTTCAACCTCGACTACCCGTGTGACTCTCCCACCCAAGAGCGCTGGTTCACCATGACGGTCATGCCCTTGGGGCAGAAAGTGAAGACCGGTGCCGTCATCACGCACACCGACATTACCGAACGCAAACAGGCCGAAGAAAAACTGCGCTTGGCGGCCCGGGTCTTTAGTGATGCCCATGAGGGCATCACCATCACCAATCCCCAGGGCGTCATCCTCGATGTCAACGCCGCATTTACCCGCATCACCGGCTATAGCCGTGAGGAAGTCGTGGGTCAAAACCCGCGCATCCTGAACTCTGGGCGACAAGACATGGCGTTTTATGCGGCCATGTGGCGCAGCCTGACCGAGACCGGCCACTGGAGTGGGGAGCTTTGGAACCGGCGCAAGGACGGTGTGGTGATAGCCGAGCTGCTCAAAATCAGCGCGATGCGCAACGCCGATGGCAGCACGCTGCAGTATGTGGCCCATTTCACCGACATTAGCGAGCGCGTGACCGCGCAGGCGCGCATTGACACACTGGCCTTTTACGACCCGCTGACGAACTTACCCAATCGCCGTCTGCTGTTGGACCGACTGGATCAGGCCTTGCACGCCAGTGTGCGCCACAAACGCAAGAACGCCCTGCTGTTTGTGGATCTGGACAACTTCAAGACGCTCAACGACAGCCTGGGCCACCACCAGGGTGACTTGCTGCTGGTGCAGGTGGCCCAGCGCCTCAAGACCTGCGTTCGCGACGGCGACACGGTAAGCCATCTGGGCAGTGACGAGTTTGTGTTGATGCTCGAAGACCTGAGCGTGGATGCCATGGTGGCCGCAAACCGGGCCGAGGCGGTGGCTGAGAAGATTCTTTCTGCCTTCATCCTGGTGTTTGCGCTCGATCAGGGTGGTCACCACGCCACGCCCAGCATTGGCATTACTCTTTTTGGTGCACTGGCGCTGGAGGTCAACGAGGATCCGCTCAGGCGCGCTGAACTAGCCATGTTCCAGGCCAAGGCAGCCGGGCGCAACACGCTGCGCTTCTTTGATGCCCAGATGCAGGCCACAGTGTCGGCCCACGCCGCGCTGGAAGCCGATTTGCGCGAGGCCGTCCAAGCCCGTCAATTGGTGCTGCATTACCAGCCTCAGGTGGTGGGAGCGGGCCGCATGACCGGTGTGGAAGCACTGGTGCGCTGGCAACATCCACGGCGCGGCACAGTGCCGCCGGCCGACTTCATTGCGCTGGCCGAGGAAACGGGCCTGATCCTGCCGATTGGTCAATGGGTCTTGGAGACTGCCTGCACCCAGTTGGCGCAGTGGGCACACCTGACCATCGCTGTTAATGTGAGTGCGCGTCAGTTTCAGCAAGCCGACTCTGTGGCCAGCGTGGTGGATACTTTGGCACGTAGCCGAGCCCGACCCAAGCTCCTCAAGCTGGAATTGACCGAGAGCATGCTGGTCGACGACGTTGAGGCCATCATTGCCAAGATGGGCGCGCTCAAAGCCATAGGTGTCACCTTTTCACTGGACGACTTTGGCACTGGTTATTGGTCACTGGCTTACCTGAAACGCCTGCCGCTGGACCAGTTGAAGATTGACCAGGGCTTTGTTCGCAACATCGTCACCGAACCCAACGACGCAGCGATTGCCAAGATGATCATGGCGCTGGCCGAAAGTCTTGGCCTGGCGGTCATTGCCGAAGGTGTCGAATTGCAGGCACATGCAGACTTTCTGGCGCATTTGGGTTGCCATGCGTACCAAGGGCACTTTTTCGGCCGGGCGCTGCCGCTGGGGGAGTTTGAGGCACTTGTAGCACGCGATAGCGACCGCTCAACGGGCTGAAGGCGGACCTGCAAACCCGGTCTCGACCCAAGCCACGGCACGCAGTAGGGATTGTCGTCATCTGGCACGATGTAGGATGAAGCAGTGATTCTGGCCGACCGGGCCGTCACCTCCAAGCTTTAGTGTAGCGCGGTACGCAACAGCTGCACCACCGCGATTCACCAATTGACTATTTGTCAAATAGGTCGCTAGCCCTTGTCAATAATTCGTAGATAGCTATTGATTTCGTAGCACATCTGCCAGCATCGCGCTGTCCACATTTCCGCCGCTGAGCGCCAGTCCCACGGTCTGACCCACCAACTGTTCACGTTCTTGCATCGCCGCAGCAAAGGCCGCGGCACCGGCGCCTTCGGCCACGTTGTGGGTGCAGGCAAAGATGTCGCGCATGGCCTGGGCCACCTCGGCGTCGGTCACTTTGACGATGTGGTCGATGTTGCCTTGCAGGATGGCCAGCGCCTCGGCGTCCGCCACGCGGCAGGCCATGCCATCGGCCAGCAGCGTTGTCACCGGTGCTTCGACGACGCGGCCTGCGGCCAGCGAGTCGGCATAGGTGGTGGCATGGGCGCTGACCACACCGACGATGCGGGCCTGGTGGCCCAGCGCGTGCTTGGCAGCAATGGCCGAGCAGGCGCCCGAGCCCTGGCCAATGGGCACGTAGACCACACCCAGGTGCGGCACGGCCTTGAACAGCTCCCACCAGTAGGTGGCCACGCCGCGCAACAGGTCGACGTGGAAGCTGGGCACCATGTGGGCGCCGCGTTCTGCAGCCAGCCGGATGGCGTGTTCACGGCTTTCCTGGAAGTCGCTGCCGTGCTCGATGAGTGTGGCGCCCAACGCGCGCATGGCGGCGTTCTTCTCCAGCGAATTGCCGTGCGGTGCGACGATGGTGCAGGGCACGCCGTGGGTGCGCGCCGCCCAGCCAATGCTCTGGCCGTGGTTGCCGCGCGTGGCGCTGATGACCTCGGCAGGCAGGCTGTTGGCGCGCGCCAGCTGGTCGAAGTAGGTCAGGCCGCCGCGGATCTTGAAGGCACCCACCGGCGTGTGGTTCTCGTGCTTGAGCCAACAGGTGGCGCCAAGCTTGCTGCTGAGTTGGCCCCAGGCGTATTGCGGCGTGGCGGCAAATTCCCGATAGACCACTTGGGCGGCGTCTTCGATGTCGTGCAGGCTGGGCAGGTTCATGTGTGGATCTCGATCAGTCCCTTGGGGGTTTGCAAAATGGCACTTAGAAGCGCCGGGCCATGGGTGACGGGGAAATTGGAAAGACAGGCGGTGTCCAGCGCTTGGCGTAGGGCGTCAGCTTGTGGGTGTTGTATGAGCAGGTTGTGCAAGCTAACACCGCTGTCCGGCATGGCGTCGGTAGGGTGGGTGTCACCCCACTGGATCAGTGTTGGCAGGCAGCCGTCGAACAGGCGCTGGCCATCGGTGCGCACGCTGATCTGCCACTGCAGCAGGCCATTCGGTGTCTGGCGCGAAGCCTGCCGCGCGGTACCCCGGTCGATGCCCAGTGTTGCCAATGCGGCCATGCTGGTGCTGATGTCGGACACCCGCGCCACCCAGTGCGTCAGTTGCGGGCCATTGCGCGCCACCATGCCCCGTAGTTCCAGATTGTCCATGTCAAACCAGCGCCTAGCCCCCGAATCGATTGGAGGAGTAGCTGCTGAATTGATAGCGATTATTTCCAGATAGGCGGGACCGCCAGCCACCGTGTTGATCTTCAGCAAGCGGTTGTGGGTGCCCATCAAGGGGTGTTCGCCGCCAGGCCCGGGTATTACGCCCAGAGTGGCTTCGCACCACACCACGCCTTCTTCCAGTGTGGAGGCCATGACCACCAAGTGGTCCAGTACCTTTTCATGCGATGTGGCTGGCATCTTGGCTGGCTCCGGTGTCAGTCTTTCGGCTGGCCCAACGCTCGGGTCAACCAGAAGGCGGTGATCAAGGCGAGACTACCGAACAGAATGGCGCCAGCGGCTTGCCCGGCCAGCACCTCCACAGGCCCATACTGGGCGCCCCACCAGGCAAATGGAATGGTGCCCAGGGTGGCCCTTGCCCAGTTGAAGCCGGTGGACCACAGCGGGCGACCCAGGTTGTTGAACCCGGCATTGGCCACAAACAGCGCGCCCATGAAGAAGAAACTGCCCGCGATCCAACTGCAAAAGGCGTGGACCATCTGCGCCGCCACACCGTCCAGTGAAAACATGCGAACCAGTGGCCCCTGCAATAACGCCAGCAGCATCCAGGCCAGCGTCACGGTCACCACCATGAACACCAGGCTGGCGCGCAGGGTTTCACGTACACGGTCGTAACGTTTGGCGCCCAGGTTTTGCGCGAAGACCGGCCCCACTGCACCGCTCAGCGAATAGATCAGCCCAAACACCACCGGTGTCAGGCGCTCTATCGTGGCCTGGCCGGCCACCGCCGAGGCACCAAAACCGGCTATGCTGTGGGTTACAAAGGCCGCACCTACTGGAGTGGCCAGGTTGGTCAGCACGGCGGGGCCAGCCACTGTGAACAACAGCCGGGCGTCGGCCTTGAGGCGACTGCGATCAAATCGCGCCAACAGATGGTGGACGCGCCAGGCGCCATACAGGCCCACAGCCAGCAACACACAACGCGCTATCACCACAACGATGGCGGCGCCGTCCAGGCCCAGCCCCAAACCAAAGATGAACAAGGGGTCCAGCACGGCGGTCAAGATGGCGGGTACCAAGGTCACCATCATCGAGCGCCTGGCATCCCCCACCGAGCGCAGCAGGGCCGAACTCACCATGCCCACACCCAGCAGCACCGTGGACGGCAGCGTGATGAGCAAGAAACGCTGGGCCAGCTCCAACACCCGGTCCCGTGCGCCCAGCGTGTGCAAAATGGGCTCCAGGAACAGCATGGTCAGCCCGGCTATGACGGTTGCAATCACTGCGACCAGGACCAGGCTCGATGTTGCCAAGGCCCGGGCTTCATCCATGCGGCGCGCGCCAATGGTGCGTGAGACCACCGCCGTGACCCCTATCAGCAGGCCGATAAACACCGACAGCATAAAAAACCCCACCACACCGGCAAACCCCACCGCCGCTGCAATGGCCTGTTCGCCCAGCATGGAGATGTACAGCAGGTTGATCAGGTCGACCGCAAAAATGGCGACCAGCCCGATCGCACCCGTGCCTGCCATCACCACCACGTGGCGCATCAGCGAGCCGGTGACAAACCGGGGTGGCGCTGCCGTCACAGCTGGACCAAACCGGAGATACAGGTCACGGCATCACCACCGACCCAGACCTGACCCGCCGCGTCTTGCTCGATGTGAACCCGGCCTTGCACGCCAATGCAGGTGCCTTGTGACGCGGTGTAGCCGCGCGGGGCGTGGCCTTCGGCGATCAGCCATTGCGCCAGGCTGGCGTTGAAGCTGCCCGTCACCGGGTCTTCGCCAATGCCTTTGCCATGGTCAAAGAAGAAACGCACTTCGATGCCGGTTGTGGCTTCTGCTGTTGTTACCGCTCGCCCTGCAAACGCACGCGCCTCGCGGTTGGAACGGGCGATCAAACCCGGGGCACTGGCATCACCTTGCAATGCCGCAACGCCGACACCGGTCATGCCACCCAGCGTCATGGCGGCACGCAGCAGCGCGAAGTCGGGGGTGAGTTCGAGCACCGTGTCCTGGTCATCGAGTAACAAACCGAAATGGCTGGGGCCGTTGTTCAAATGCTGGCTGGCCAGGATTTTTGCGGCGGGCAAACCCAGCGCATCGGCCAGGGCCTGAACGAGTTCAGGCGTTGCATCCTGCCGTTTCAACGGGGGCGCTGAAAACGCGGCGCGGCTGGCAACGTGCCCCCGCCCGTTCCCCCCCCCCCCCCCCCCCCCCCCCCGGGGGGCTAACTCACCTTGGGGCGGCCCGGCGGTGAGTTGGAGTTGGCGAATGTTGACCAGCCCCACCTTGCATTCCTGTACCACCATGGCGGGGTTCTTGGGCACACCACCATGCTCCAGCCAGGCGTGGCAACTGCCCAGCGTGGGGTGGCCGGCAAAGGGCATCTCATAAGCGGTGGTGAAGATGCGGACCTGGTAGTCAGCACCGGCCGCGGCGCCTTCGGGCGTGGGCGGTAGCAGAAAGGTGGTCTCGGACAGGTTGGTCCAGTGCGCAAAACGCTGCATTGCGTCGTCGCTCAGACCGCTGCCATCCAGCACCACGGCCAGCGGGTTGCCCCGGTAGGCCTGGTCGGTGAAGACGTCGACTTGTTTAAAAGGGCGTTGCTTCATGGGTAGTTTTGTCGATTATTGGACGAACGTGAGACAACATAGTGAGCGCCGCCGGGCCGCCCCAAGGCGCGAGGGCCCCCTCGGGGGGCAGAGAGCCACACGCAGTGGGCGAACGTGGGGGCAACATCAACTCAAGGCAATGTCCAACACACCACGACCGCCTGGGCGTTGCAGCAACTGGCCAAACCAACGCTGCACGTGCGGGAATGCCTGCAGTTCCTGGCGCTGCACGCCGCAGGCTTCGAACTGCGCGCCACGCATGCCCCACCAGCGGTGCATCTCGCAGCCCAGCGGAATGTCGGCCATGCCAAAGGCATCGCCGCCCATGTAGTTTCGGTGTTGCAGGTGGGTGTTCAGCAGGTCCAGCAACGGCTCGGTGGCCGCCACC
Source organism: Candidatus Aalborgicola danicus (assembly GCA_016703945.1). Classification (GTDB taxonomy): domain Bacteria; phylum Pseudomonadota; class Gammaproteobacteria; order Burkholderiales; family Burkholderiaceae_C; genus Allorhodoferax; species Allorhodoferax danicus. Next base: position 12,371 of record JADJBC010000004.1, on the reverse strand, counting down.
GACTGGCGCACCAGTTCGGCATTGCGCGCCTCGGGCGCGGTGCGCACCAGTTGCAAAAAGGCCTGGCCACCGGCGCGGTTAAAGGTGGTTTGTTGCCAGTCCATCCAGCGCTCGGCGTCAAACCGCGTCGCGAGATCCTGGGGGTATAAATTCTGTGACGCGCCGTAACGCGCGCACAGGTAACGCACGATCACGTTGGACTCCCACAACACCAGGTCGCCGTCTTCCATCAAGGGCACCAAGGCATTGGGGTTCTTGCGCTGGTACTCTGGCGTGGTGGTAATGCCAAATCCGGCCCCGGCGTCGGTGCGCTGGAAGTCCAGACCCAACTCTTGCGCCGTCCACACCACCTTGCGCACATTGAGCGAGCTGAGTCGACCCCACAAATGGACGGTGTTTTCCATACTCACGCGCCCCGTTGTTCGGCGATGGCGGCTGCCAGTGCGGCCACGCCTCTGCGGATTTCATCGCCGTCCGGCGTCACAAACGACAGGCGCATGGTGCGGGGGTCGCCATGGTCGTTGTAGAACGCAGCGCCGGGCACAAAGGCCACACCCTTGTCCACCGCCCGGGGCAACAGGTCCTGGGCGTTCATGCCTTCGGGCAGACGTGCCCACAAAAACATGCCACCTGCCGGGGTGTTCCAGCTCACGTCACTGGGCATGTCTTTAGCCAGGGCCACCAGCATGGCATCGCGCTGGCTTTTGTACAGGGCGCGGATGGTGGGGATGTGGCGGTCCAGAAAACCGTCTTTCATGACCTCGGTGATCATGCGCTGGTTAAAGCCTGGGCTGTGTAAGTCGGCCGCCTGTTTGGCCTGCAACAGCTTGGGGTACATGCCCTTGGGAGCGACGATGAAACCCATGCGCAAACCCGGCGCCAACACCTTGGAAAACGAGCCCAGGTAGATGCAGCCATCGGGGTTGCGCGCGGTCAGCGGTGCCGGTGGTGGGGTGTCAAACCACAGGTCGCCATAGGGGTTGTCCTCGATCAGCGGCAGGCCCAGTTCGGCCGCCTTGGCCACCAGTGCCGCGCGGCGCGCCTCACTCATGGTGCGGCCGGTGGGGTTCTGGAAGTTGGGCAGCACGTAGAGGAAACGGGCCTTGTTGGCACCGGTTCCAACTTTGCCGGCCAGGTCGGCGATGTCGACACCTTCGTCATCACTGGCCACACTCTCAATCTCGGGCTCCATCGGCGTAAAAGCCTGTAAGGCACCCAGGTAGGTCGGCGTTTCCACCAGCACGCGGCTGTCGGCGTCGATCAAAATCTTGGCGACCAGGTCCAGGCCCTGCTGGGAGCCGGTGGTGATCAGCACCTGGGCTGGGTCCACGTCCCAGGGCAGGCGGTCGGCAACCATCTGGCGCAGTGGCGCAAAACCTTCGCTGGCGGCGTATTGCAAAGCGGCTTGTGGGTCGGTGGTCAGCACCTGGGTGCAGGCGGCGGTGAATTCGGCGACCGGAAAGGTCTTGCTGGAGGGCAGGCCACCGGCGAAGCTGATGATGCCGGGCTTCTCGGTGACCTTGAGGATTTCGCGGATCACAGACGGATTCATCCGCGCGGCGCGGCGGGCCATGGTCCAGGGGGTGGCGCTTGGTAGGTCGTTGGGTTTCATGGGTTTTTGTTCCTCGGGGTGGTGTTGTTTTGGTAAGGTTTTTTTCAGTCACTGCGTGCCGACTTTGCGGAGGGCAAGGGATTGGGGTCTGCCGGTGTCCTCAGGGCGGTACGCAAATCGGCCACCGGCAGACCCCAATCCCTTGCGAGGGGGTGTTGGGTTGGCACGGTGGTGAAACTTCGCATCGTACTCGCCGGGGTGGGTGAGGCAAGGGCCCGATTTCTGCGTACACGCAGTATGAGGGCCCTTGCCTTGCACACCTCGGCAGGCGCAAACAAAGCGTGCAAGGTGCGGACAGCGGCGTATGGGGCGCACATCATCAACGTACTCACCATACCGGCATCCTTTTGCCTACAAAAACAGTAGCAATTACGGCCAGTGCGAAACCGACTGTCACGCCGTCCAATTGTTCGCCCAGCAGCGGTACGGCAAACAACATGCTCAAAAAGGGTTGGACCAGTTGGACTTGGCTCACGCGAACCGTGCCACCCAGGACCAAACCACGGTACCAGGCAAAAAAACCGATCCACATCGAAAACACGGCCAGATACGCAAAGGCCCACCACGCGGTGGTTGGCAACGACGCGCCCGGCCACGACACCGCTGCCAAGGGCAGGGTCAAGGGTAGAGCCAAGACCAAAGCCCAGCAAATCACATGCTCGGCCCGCATATGGTGCGAAAGCCGGGCGCCATAACCATATCCCACAGCCGCGCATAACATGGCGGCCACCAGCAGCCCATCGGCGCTGTGAACAGAGATTCCAGCGGTGATAGCGCCGGGCCTGGCGCCGCCGTTTAGCAGGGCAAAGGCCACCACCAGCGCGCTACCCAAAACAGCACACAGCCAAAAGCCGGTCGATGGGCGTTGGCGATGCAACAGCGCGCCTACTGCGGCGGTGGCCAGGGGTAACACACCCACAATCACGCTGGCATGTTTGGCTTCGACATACCGCATCGCGATGGATGTGAACAAGGGAAAGCCAAACACCACACCACCGACGGTGATGGCCAGTGGAAACCAGTCCGCCTTGCGCGGCAGGGGCGCACGGGTTGCCCACAAAAAGGCGATCGATAACGCGGCTGCCACCACGGCGCGGCCCATGGCGACGAAAAAGCCCGACATCTGGGGTGCGTCAGGTGTGCCCACCGCCAGGCGGGTCATGGGCAGCGTGACCGAAAAAATCACAATGCCCAACAAACCCAGCCACAGACCCCGGTTGATCTGGTGTGGCGTGTGGCCGGGTACGGTGTGCGCCGTGGCAGTCGCTGTGCTGGGGCTCATAGGGTCAACATCCACAGTGCGGTCACCACCAAGACCAGCGCCATGCTGCGGTTAAACCACTTCAGGCGTCGTCCGGTGCCTGCCGGCCCCGTTAACCAGTTGCGCAACAGGGAGCCCGCCAGCGCATACAGTAGGTTGCTGGCAAAGGCATAGGCCATCATCACCGGAACCACCACCATCAGCCGTTGCGCGGGATCGGCGTGCCCGGCAATCCAGCCGCTGACGATGGCCAGCGCCAGCATCCAGGCTTTGATGTTGACAAACTGCAGAGCCACCCCTTGCCAGAAGCCCACGCGCAAGTTGGCGTCGTTGGCCTCGCCCAGTTGGCGGGTTTGCGACAATTTCCATGCCAGCCACAGCAGGTACAACACGCCGATAAGTTTGACCGCCCACGCCAACAGCGGCGCAGCCAGCAACAAGGCACCCAGTCCCAAGGCGCAGACCAGCAGCAGCGCGCTCCAGCCCAGCGGTACGGCAAACACAAAGGGCAGGGCGTGGCGCAATCCCCGGTTGGCGGCCAGTGCCGTCGACAGGGTGGTGTTGGGGCCCGGCGTAAAACTCATGGCCGAAGCCAAGACCAGAAGCGCGGATAACTCTTGCCAGTTCATGGGTCCGACTCTATAGTTGAAAGCAACACACGACCAATACAGTTTCAGTGTTCAATATATGATCTGTATTGGTGCAACCGGCAGCACAGCCGACCACCTTGAACTTCGACCCTTTTCGCAAGCCGCACCATGTTGATGAAGACCGCTTCGCAGTCGCTTACCGAGCAATTGTTCACCCGCTTTGCCGAGCGCATTCGCACCCGGTTGTTGGCACCCGGTGCACGCCTGCCGTCCGTGCGGCAGTGTGCGCTGCAACAGGGCGTGAGCCCGTCCACCGTGGTGGCGGCTTACGACCAGCTGTTGGCGCAGGGCCTGGTGGAAGCCCGCAAGAACCGTGGATTTTATGTGCGAGAACCGGCTGCAGCCCCCGAAAAACAAACGCAAGACGCTATAAATATGGTAGCGACTGTGGTGCGCGGCGGGTTTCAGGCCCAACACGTGCCGGTCAATGCCACGGCGCTGATCCGGGGCATGTTCCACCGCAGTTCCGAGCAGCCGCAACCTGGCATGGGGGTGTTTCCGCCAGACTGGCTGGAGACTACTTTTATGGCGACCGCCGTGCGCAAGGTCACCAGCAACAAAGTGCTGCAATCGTTTTCGCTGCAATACGGCGAACCGGCCGGTGACAGCGGTTTGCGTCAGGCCTTGTCGCAAAAACTGGTGGCGCACAACGTGCAGGCCGCACCCAACCAGATCGTCACCACGGTGGGTGCTACCCATGCGCTGGACATTGTGAGCCGCACGCTGCTGCGCGCCGGGGACTGTGTGATGGTGGAGGAACCCGGCTGGGCCATCGAGTTCGCCCGGCTGGCCGCTCTGGGCATGCGCATCCTGCCGGTGCCGCGGCGCGCCGACGGGCCGGACCTGGAGGTGATGGCGCGCTACTGCGAGCTGCACAGCCCTAAGCTGTTTGTGAGCGTCAGTGTGTTCCACAACCCCACCGGTTATTGCCTGACGCCGGGCAGCGCCCACCGTGTACTGCAACTGGCCAACACCCACAACTTCCACATCGTGGAGGACGACACCTACAGCCATATTGCGCCGGACCATGCCACGCGCCTGTGTGCGCTGGACGGCTTGCAGCGCACCATTTACGTGGGCGGTTTTGCCAAAATCCTGGCGCCGGGCTGGCGCGTTGGTTTTCTGGCGGCGCCCACGTCGCTGGTCGAGTCCATTGTTGACACCAAGCTGCTGGGCACCCTGACCACGCCGGCTTTGCTGGAAAAAGCGCTGGCCTGGTGCATAGACCAGGGCCAACTGCGTCGGCATTCTGAACGCATCCGCACCCGGCTGGACCAGGCGCGTGGGCGCAGCGTCAAACTGGCGCTGGCCCACGGTTGCCGTTTTGCCACGTCACCGGCGGGGCTGT
>JADJBC010000004.1:0-2500 GCA_016703945.1 Candidatus Aalborgicola danicus | reverse complement strand
GACCCCATGAACCTTTACTGTAGCTTTGTATTGGACTTTGAACAGATCTGTGTAGGATAGGTGGGAGGCTTTGAAGTAGGGTCGCTAGATCTTATGGAGCCAACGTTGAAATACCACCCTGGTGTGTTTGAGGTTCTAACCTAGGTCCATTATCTGGATCGGGGACAGTGCATGGTAGGCAGTTTGACTGGGGCGGTCTCCTCCCAAAGCGTAACGGAGGAGTTCGAAGGTACGCTAGTTACGGTCGGACATCGTGACGATAGTGCAATGGCATAAGCGTGCTTAACTGCGAGACTGACAAGTCGAGCAGATGCGAAAGCAGGACATAGTGATCCGGTGGTTCTGTATGGAAGGGCCATCGCTCAACGGATAAAAGGTACTCTGGGGATAACAGGCTGATACCGCCCAAGAGTTCATATCGACGGCGGTGTTTGGCACCTCGATGTCGGCTCATCTCATCCTGGGGCTGTAGCCGGTCCCAAGGGTATGGCTGTTCGCCATTTAAAGAGGTACGTGAGCTGGGTTTAAAACGTCGTGAGACAGTTTGGTCCCTATCTTCCGTGGGCGCTGCAGATTTGAGGAAGCCTGCTCCTAGTACGAGAGGACCGGAGTGGACACACCTCTGGTGTATCGGTTGTCACGCCAGTGGCATTGCCGAGTAGCTAAGTGTGGAAGAGATAACCGCTGAAAGCATCTAAGCGGGAAACTCGTTTCAAGATGAGATCTGCCGGGGCCTTGAGCCCCTAAAGAGTCGTTCAAGACCAGGACGTTGATAGGTCAGGTGTGGAAGCGCAGTAATGCGTTAAGCTAACTGATACTAATTGCTCGTGCGGCTTGACCCTATAACTTTGATCCGATATCGCAAGGTATCTCGATCAAGGAAGTTATGCCAAGTTGACGCATTCAAAAATCCTGTCGGTAAGCAATTGCCCGCAGGTTCGTTAAATCGATGAAGCTGATTAGCTCTATAAATTGGTTGTCTTGACTGGGTCACTCCAAATCAAGATGACAAACAGTTATGTCTGACGACCATAGCGAAGTGGTACCACTCCTTCCCATCCCGAACAGGACAGTGAAACGCTTCTGCGCCGATGATAGTGCGGGTTCCCGTGTGAAAGTAGGTCATCGTCAGACTATTAAACCGAAAACCCCCCCCCAAGACTTCCATCGGGCGTTACCTCTTGGCCTACAAGGAAACGTTAAAGCAACAAAAGAAGTTTGACAGTAGCGTAAAAACTGTGTCTTATTCAAGGCTTCGCGCTGACACAGGGGAACCAAAGAAGAAAGTAAAAAATCTTCGGTTCCTTAAAATTTACAGCCGATAAGGCGTGGGCGTTGAAAGCGATTGCCGTTCTTCGGAACTAAGTCTTAACTGACTTACAAACGCTCATGAAGTAAAAAAGATGTGATATTCGGCAAAGGAAAATCACGTCGATTCCATCAATTATGAGTTGCTCGAAAAGCGAAAAATTCAAGATCGAACTATAGAGTTTGATCCTGGCTCAGATTGAACGCTGGCGGCATGCCTTACACATGCAAGTCGAACGGCAGCACGGGAGCAATCCTGGTGGCGAGTGGCGAACGGGTGAGTAATGTATCGGAACGTGCCCAGTCGTGGGGATAACGCAGCGAAAGCTGTGCTAATACCGCATACGATCTACGGATGAAAGCGGGGATCGCAAGACCTCGCGCGATTGGAGCGGCCGATATCAGATTAGCTAGTTGGTGGGGTAAAAGCCCACCAAGGCGACGATCTGTAGCTGGTCTGAGAGGACGACCAGCCACCTGGAACTGAGACACGGTCCAGACTCCTACGGGAGGCAGCAGTGGGGAATTTTGGACAATGGGCGCAAGCCTGATCCAGCAATGCCGCGTGCAGGACGAAGGCCTTCGGGTTGTAAACTGCTTTTGTACGGAACGAAACGGTCTCCTCTAATACAGGGGGCTAATGACGGTACCGTAAGAATAAGCACCGGCTAACTACGTGCCAGCAGCCGCGGTAATACGTAAGGTGCGAGCGTTAATCGGAATTACTGGGCGTAAAGCGTGCGCGAGGTTATATAAGACAGATGTGAAATCCCCGGGCTCAACCTGGGACCTGCATTTGTGACTGTATAGCTAGAGTACGGTAGAGGGATGGAATTCCGCGTGTAGCAGTGAAATGCGTAGATATGCGGAGGAACACCGATGGCGAAGGCAATCCCCTGGACCTGTACTGACGCTCATGCACGAAAGCGTGGGGAGCAAAGCAGGATTAGATACCCTGGTAGTCCACGCCCAAAACGATGTCAACTCGTTGTTGGGTCTTCACTGACTCAGCAACGAAGCTAACGCGTGAAGTTGACCGCCTGGGAGTACGGCCGCAAGGTTGAAACTCAAAGGAATTGACGGGGACCCGCACAAGCGGTGGATGATGTGGTTTAATTCGATGCAACGCGAAAAACCTTACCCACCTTTGACATGTACGAATTCGCCAGAGATGGCTTAGTGCTCGAAAGAG
>JADJBC010000003.1 GCA_016703945.1 Candidatus Aalborgicola danicus | reverse complement strand
GGTCTTTCACAAGCCGGCATCCTTGCGGGTGGCGCGCGCCTTTAGTGACCCCCCTATGAATCTGTTGTCTGCCATGGCAACCCCCGGAGGTGTGCAACTGGAGGGCGGGCCGCTGTTGGCGCTGGGGCTGGCCTCTAAAGCGACACCCAAGTTGACAGTGGGTATGCGCGCCAGTGCGGTGCGCGTGCAGGCCCAGCCGGGCGACGTAGCACTGCCTGGCAAGGTGGAGCTGGCCGAAATTTCAGGCTCCGACACCTTTGTGCACGTGCACACCCTGGTGGGCGAACTGGTGGCTCAGCTCACCGGTGTGCACCACTTTGAGCTGGGTGCCCAGGTCACCCTGTATTTCAACCCCGCACAGGTTTATGTGTTTGATGCCCAGGGCATGCTGGTGCTGGCGCCCGTGCGCGGCGGGGACGTTGATATGGCACGCATTGAACTGGATCTGGCCCACGCCTACCGGCGTGACCCCAAGCAGGACAGCGACTACGCGCTGCTGCCCCTGAAGATGGCGTTCGAGGACGGTGGTGCCTATGCGCTCTTGGGCCCTTCTGGCTGCGGCAAGACCACGCTGCTCAACATCATGTCTGGCCTGGTGACCCCGTCGCAGGGCAGTGTGCTGTTTGATGGGCGTGATGTGACCAGCGCCTCGCCCCAGCAGCGCAATATTGCCCAGGTGTTCCAGTTCCCGGTGATCTACGACACCATGACCGTGGCGGAGAACCTGGCCTTCCCTTGCGCAACCGCAAGATGCCCAAGGAGCAGATTGCCAAACGCGTGGGCGAGATTGCCGAGATGCTGGAAATGAGCGGCCAGTTGAACCAGCGCGCCGCTGGCCTCGCGGCCGACGCCAAACAAAATTTCGCTGGGTCGTGGCCTGGTGCGCCCCGATGTATCGGCCGTGCTGTTCGATGAACCGCTGACCGTGATCGACCCCCACCTGAAGTGGCAGCTGCGCCGCAAGCTCGGCGAAATCCACCATGAACTCAAGCTCACCTTGATCTATGTGACCCACGACCAGGTGGAGGCTTTGACCTTGCCGACCAGGGGGTGGTGATGACACGCGGCCGAGCGGTGCAAGTGGGCTCTCCCGCCGATTTGTTCGAGCGCCCCAGCCACACCTTTGTGGGTCATTTCATTGGCTCACCCGGCATGAATTTTCTGGCCGGGCAGGTGAACGGCCAGGGTGCAGGTGGGCGATACCACACTGGCCTTGTCTGCTGGTCGCTCCTTGCCAGCAGGTGACATCAAGCTGGGCATACGGCCGGAGTACCTGACTCTGGTACCGGCCCAGACCGACGGTGCGCTGGCCATGACCGTGTCACGCGTGCAGGACGTGGGCACCCATGTCATGTTGAGTGCCGACTTTGAATTACCACCTTGAAGGCGCGCCTGTCAACAGACGCGGCCCAGCTCACGGTCGGCGACACCGTGTGGCTCAAGGTGTTGGGTGAACACACCCTGCATCTACAAGAATGAGGAGATTGTGGAATGAGCACTACAACGAAGCCAATCAACCAGAAAGCCTGGTTCTTGATTCTGCCCATGCTGATTTGCGTGGCGTTTTCCGCCGTGCTGCCTTTGATGGTGGTGGTTAATTATTCGGTGCAGGACATCATCTCGCCGGAGCGCCGCGTGTTTGTCGGCACCGAGTGGTTTGCCGCGATCTGTGCGTGACGAGGAATTACATGGCGCCCTGTGGCGGCAGATCACGTATTCGTTCGCGGTGCTGGCGGTGGAGCTGCCACTGGGTATCTTGCTGGCGCTGGCCATGCCGGCCCAGGGTTGAAGTCGTCCGCAGCCTTGGTGATCGTGTCGCTGTCCCTGCTGATCCCCTGGAACGTGGTGGGCACCATCTGGCAGATTTTTGGCCGAACGGATATCGGTTTGATGGGGGCTGCGCTACTGGGCATGGGCATTGACTTCAGCTACACCGGCAACCCGGTGCACGCCTGGCTCACGGTGTTACTGATGGATGTGTGGCACTGGACGCCATTGGTCGCGCTGCTGGGGTATGCCGGTCTGCGCTCCATCCCCGACGCCTACTACCAGGCCGCCAGCATTGATGGCGCCAGCAAGTGGGACGTCTTTCGGTATGTGCAGCTACCCAAGATGCGGGGCGTGCTGATGATTGCGGTGCTGCTGCGCTTCATGGACAGCTTCATGATCTACACCGAACCCTTTGTGCTGACCGGGGCGGGCCGGGCAATTCGACCACCTTCCTGTCGCAGTTCCTCACACAAAAAGCCGTGGGTCAGTTTGACCTGGGACCGGCTGCCGCGTTCTCCTTGATCTACTTCCTGATCATCTTGCTGATGTGTTTTATCTTGTACAACTGGATGCAGCGCGTCGGCACCCAGGAAAAGGAGGGTGGCGGCCATGCATAAACCCAAGTTCCAGAAGCGCTCGCTCTTCATGATCGCCTATGTGGTGTTTGCGCTGTTGCCCATCTACTGGATGGTCAACATGTCTTTCAAGACCAACAACGAAATCCTGGCCGGCTTCTCGCTGTTCCCGCAGCATTTCGCTGGGACAACTACAAGACCATCCTGACTGACCCGGCCTGGTACTCAGGCTATATCAACAGCCTGATCTATGTGGGCATCAATACGGTCATTTCCCTTGATCGTGGCGCTGCCGGCAGCCTATGCGTTCTCGCGCTACAGCTTCTTGGGTGACAAGCATGTGTTCTTCTGGTTGTTGACCAACCGCATGACCCCGCCTGCCGTGTTCTTGCTGCCGTTCTTTCAGCTCTATACCTCGGTCGGTCTGATGGACACGCACATTGCGGTGGCCCTGGTGCACCTGTTGTTCAACGTGCCCTTGGCGGTGTGGATTTTGGAAGGCTTCACGAGCGGCATTCCACGGGAAATTGATGAAACCGCGTATATCGATGGCTACTCATTCCCTCGATTTTTTGTGCAAATTTTCCTGCCGCTGATCAAGGCCGGTGTGGGTGTTGCTGCCTTCTTCTGCTTCATGTTCAGCTGGGTGGAGTTGTTGCTGGCCCGCACGCTGACCAGTGTGAACGCCAAACCCATTGCCGCCACGATGACCCGCACCGTGTCGGCGTCCGGCATGGACTGGGCCACGCTGGCGGCCGCCGGGGTGCTGACCATTGTTCCCGGCGCCATTGTGATTTGGTTTGTTCGCAACTACATCGCCAAGGGTTTTGCGATGGGTCGCGTTTGACACAGGAGTTCGAGATGTTTGATTGGATGGCATGGACCACCCCCGTTGCGGTGTTCTTCTCTTGCATTGTGCTGATGCTGGCCGGCATGACCGTGTGGGAGATCAAGTCCCCCACCACCCTGCGCAAGGGTTTTCTGCCGATTGAAACCACGCGCGGTGACCGCCTCTTCATCGGTTTGCTGTCGGCCGCCTATGTGAACCTGGCCTTTGTCGGCATCAGCGGAAAACTGGTGGCCTGGATGAGCCTGGACGGCGAACCGTCCATCTGGATCAGCTTTGTGCTTTCGATGGCTCTGTTGGCCCTGATCATGCGCAAGGGTTGACACTATTTTGTTGAATCAAGGATCGGCTTGTTCCCCCTGGAGCCGTTGCAGCCTTTCACACAGGGGTTCATTAGACCTAGGAGATTGACGATGAAATTGAGGTATTCCGTATTGGCAGTGGCTGTGGCCTGTGCCATGGCTAGCCAAGGCTGGGCTGACGAGGCCGCCGCCAAGAAATGGATTGACAGCGAGTTCCAGCCGTCAACCCTCTCCAAGACCCAGCAAGCAGCCGAGATGAAGTGGTTCATCGATGCGGCTGCCAAGCTCAAGACCAAGGGCGTGAAAGAGATTTCCGTCGTGTCGGAGACCATCACCACCCATGAGTACGAATCCAAGACGCTGGCCAAGGCGTTTGAGGAAATCACCGGCATCAAGGTCAAGCACGACCTGATCGGCGAAGGCGACGTGGTCGAGAAGCTGCAAACCTCCATGCAGTCCGGCAAATCCATTTATGACGGCTGGATCACCGACTCCGACCTGATCGGCACCCACTACCGCTATGGCAAGATTTTGAACCTGACCGACTACATGACGGGTGCAGGCAAAGAGTGGACCAACCCGGGCCTGGACATCAAAGATTTCATTGGCACCAGTTTCACCACCGCGCCCGATGGCAAGCTCTACCAGTTGCCCGACCAGCAGTTCGCCAACCTGTACTGGTTCCGCGCCGACCTGTTCGACCGCCAGGACTTGAAGGACAAGTTCAAGGCCAAGTACGGCTACGACCTGGGCGTGCCCTTGAACTGGAGCGCCTACGAAGACATCGCCGAGTTCTTCACCAATGATGTGAAGAACATCGACGGCAAGCCGATTTACGGCCACATGGACTACGGCAAGAAAGACCCATCGCTGGGCTGGCGCTTCACCGATGCCTGGTTGTCCATGGCCGGCTCCGCCGACATCGGCATCCCCAATGGCAAGCCGGTTGACGAATGGGGCATCCGCGCCTCCGCCGACGGCTGCACGCCACAGGGTGCCTCCGTGGCGCGTGGTGGTGCCACCAATTCACCCGCTGCCGTCTACGCCTTGACCAAGTACATCGACTGGATGAAGAAGTACTCCCCAAGGAAGCCATCGGCATGACCTTTGGCGAAGCCGGCCCCGTGCCCGCGCAAGGCCAGATCGCCCAGCAAATCTTCTGGTACACCGCGTTCACGGCCGACATGATCAAGCCTGGCCTGCCCGTGGTCAATGCCGACGGCACTCCGAAGTGGCGCATGGCCCCCGGACCTAACGGCCCATACTGGAAGCAAGGCATGCAAAACGGCTACCAGGACGTAGGTTCGTGGACCTTCTTCAAGGACCACAATGCCGACAAGGTGGCTGCCGCCTGGTTGTACGCGCAGTTTGTGACCGCCAAGACAACGTCCCTGAAAAAGACCACCGTGGGCCTGACTCCGATCCGCGAGAGCGACATCAAGTCCAGTGCCATGACGGCCATGGCACCCAAGCTGGGCGGATTGGTCGAGTTCTACCGCAGCCCGGCCCGCGTGGCCTGGACGCCCACCGGCACCAACGTGCCGGACTACCCAAGCTGGCGCAGCTGTGGTGGAAGAACGTGGCGGTGGCCGTGACGGGTGAGAAGACCCCACAAGCTGCCATGGACAATCTTGCCAGTGAGATGGACGACGTGCTGGGTCGCCTGGAACGCGCTGGCATGGCAGTGTGCCCACCCAAACTTAACGCCAAGCAGGACCCTGCGAAGTGGCTGAGCGACAAGGGCGCGCCATGGAAGAAGCTGGCCAACGAAAAGCCAAAAGGCGAAACCATTGGCTACAACACGCTGTTGACAGCATGGAAGAACGGCAAAGCGCGTTAATGCGTTGCGCTAAAACCTCCTTGTTTAAAGGTCGGCCGTGTGCGCACATCTGCCACACGGCCTTTTTCATATTTTCTAGCCTATGCCTACCACCATGCAGCCCCAATTGACACGGCGCGACGAACTGATCGCCCAACTGGCAAAGGCTCAGTCCTATGACATCGCCGTTGTCGGTGGTGGTGCGACAGGCCTGGGCGTTGCGCTGGACGCCGCCGCCCGCGGCTTCAAAGTGGTGTTGGTCGAATCGCACGACTTTGCCAAGGGCACTTCGTCACGGGCGACCAAGCTGGTGCACGGTGGCGTGCGTTACCTGGCCCAGGGCAATATTTCCTTGGTGCGCGAGGCCTTGTACGAGCGCACCACGCTGTTGAACAACGCGCCGCATCTGGCGCAACCGCTGCCGTTCATCATGCCTACTTATAAGTGGTGGGAGGCACCTTTTTACGGCATCGGGCTCAAAATGTACGACGCTCTGGCGGGTAAAGCCGGCCTGGGCAAGACAGAATTTCTGAGCCGCGACCAAACGCTCAAATATTTGCCCACCGCACTGCCGCGGGGCCTGCAAGGCGGCGTCAAGTACTGGGATGGCCAGTTCAACGATGCCAAGCTGGCCATGGCCTGGCGCGCACCGCTGCTGCGCGCGGTGCGCTGTTGGTGAACTACTGCCGGGCTGAGAATCTGCTTTATGACGACAGCAAGGTGTCCGGCCTGGTGTGTCAAGACACGCTGACCGGCACGCAATACACGATCAAGACCCGCTGTGTCGTGAATGCCACCGGCGTGTGGGTGGACGAGCTGCGCCAAAAAGACGGCGCTGCCAGCGGCGCTGGTGGCAAGCGCGCCACCGAACCCATGGTTACACCCAGCCAAGGCGTACACATGGTGGTGGACCGGTCCTTTTTGGACAGCGATGTGGCGCTGATGGTGCCCAAGACCGCCGATGGGCGCGTCCTGTTTGCGGTGCCCTGGTTGGGCAAGGTCATTCTGGGCACCACCGATACGCCACGCAACGATTTGGCGCTTGAGCCTTTGCCGTTCAAGGAAGAGGTGGACTTCATCCTGAATGAATCGGCCCGTTACCTGCGCCGGGCGCCGACCCGCGCTGATGTGAAAAGTGTGTGGGTGGGTCTGCGCCCCCTGGTCAAACCGCAGGACGATGACGGCGACAACACCAAGGGCATCAGCCGCGAACACACGGTAATGGTCAGCCGCAGCGGCATGGTGACCGTGACCGGCGGCAAGTGGACCACCTACCGTGCCATGGCCGAAGATGTGCTGGACGCCTGCGCCGACAGGTCTTTGCTGGAGCGCCGGGTCAAAGGCGTCACCACACACCTCAAGCTGGTGGGTTCCAGTGTGCCCGAAGCGCAGATTCGGTCCATCTGCATGCCACCCGGTTTGCACTCCTACGGTGACGAACAAGCCGCAGTGCAGGCCATGCCCGGTGCGGACCGATTACTCTGCGAAGGCCTGACCGAAGGCATGGTGCGTTTTGCCGCGCGTTATGAATATGCCATCACCGTGGAAGATGTATTGGCCCGCCGCTCCCGCTTGCTTTTTTTGGATGCTCTTTTGGCCGGGTCGTTGGCGAGTCCGGTGGGCGATATCCTGCTGGACGAGACCGGTATAGACCCGCAACGCCAAGCCTTTGAAGATCTGGCCCAACACTACTTGCGGCTGCCCGAATAGGGTGACGAGATTCTTGGACTGTCTGTCAATCCCGGTGGCACCCATCGCACGGTCGTCTGACTGCGCGCCTCAATCCCAATTCAGTAATCAGCGATAGACAAAAAGCCCTGCGACTTGCCTTGCAGGGCTTTTTTAATGGTGAATCGCCCTCCAGCCCTCGTCACCCCGAGCGCACGCTGCTCTACCAAACGGTAGCCGCACACTTCGAGACTTGGCTTGAGCTAACCAGCGCCGGCCAGTTCGACGGGCAGGGCGACCATCACACGCCAAAGCCCTATGTCCGCCAGACCTTTCGCAAATATCTGGAGTGCGGCATCTTTGCGCACGGCTTTGCTGGTGGAGACGGCGGCGCACCTGACTGACCATGTTTTCCCCCGCCTGCCAGTGCGCCAGTGGGTGCTTTCTGTTCCAAAGCGACTGCGTTACTTCATGCAGCGCGACGGGGCCGTGCTCAACATGGTGCTGCGTATTTTTCTGCAGGTCATCGCGCACAGCCTGCAATCCAACAGCCCTGGGGCGGCCCTGGTGTACCGCTGCGCCAAACAGCGCAGTGAGCCCATCAGTGACAAGCGTGGTGCCAAGGTGGACGAACTGCAACTCACACCACTGGCGCTGATCGACCGCATCGCCGCTCTGGTGGCAACTCCGTGCCACCCAAGCGCTCACCGGCGCATTACCTGTGGGCAGTGCTGATCGCCCGCATCCTGAGACCTTGCGGGACAGACCGCAGTTACGCGCAGCGAACCAGCTCTGTCCTCAACTGATTGAGCGTTCCCGCTGCTGTGCCCGAAGTGCGGGGGTCCGATGCGCCTGATCGCCTTTGTTACCGAGGGCACGCAGATCAAGAAGATCCTGCACCACATCGGTGTCGACCCCGAGCCCCCGCACATAGCCCCGGCGCGGGCCACCGCTATGGGATGACTGCGATGCGCAGGCGGTTGAGGGTGTTGCGGTCGAGCCGCACTGGGATCTGGCCGGGCAACCGGCCCCCGATTACGCGCTTGATCAGCGCATCAGGTGGTGACCGACATAACCGGCGACTTTGAATCGCTGCGGGGCTGCTATCACCTTTCTAAACGGCGTTGTTCCATGGTGGGCCTGCCACGCGGTCAGGAAATCCAGGGTTTGCACGGGGTTTGAAGCCTATTCCAGGGCGCGATACTGCGCCTCGTGTGGTTGAAAGGCCCATCCGTTAAAGGTCGCTGGCCCACGTGGAATGTGCGTAAGAAGCTTCTCTTTTGATAGCTTGACGGGCGCGACAGACTATTCGGCAGTGACCATCACGCGATCGCGGCCTTCATGCTTGGCACGGTACAGTCTGCTGTCGGTCAGTCCGTACATGGTTTCCGGGCTCAATTTGCCAGGGTCGATTTCGTGGCTCACAGCGACGCCAACACTTACCGTCACGCTGAGATTGCTGGCGATGGAGCTCCAGTCCGCTGCCTTGCAGGCGCGGTTGATGTGCGCAGCAATGTCGGCGGCGGCAGATTTCGAGTCAATTGGCAACAGCAAAGCGAATTCTTCACCACCAACCCGGGCCGGCAGATCGCCAGCGCGACGGTCTGCGTGCAGCAGGCTGGCAAATCGTTGCAGCACGCTATCGCCAATCGCGTGCCCGTAGGTGTCATTGATGCGCTTGAAAAAATCAAGGTCGAAACACAGCAAGGCAAAGTGACGCCCCTCGCGCGCAGCGCTCACCATATGGGACAGTGAGCGATCAAAAGCACGTCGGTTCGCGATGCCGGTCAAGGGGTCTTCTTCGGCCAGGCGCGACCATTGTTCAGCAAGGCGCGCGATTTCTTCGCGTTGCTCGCGCTTGGTAGCCGCCTGCCGTGCCTCATCATCGTGCAATTGACGCTCCAGTCTTCTTGCCTCCTTGAACGCAGCCAGTGCAAGTCTGGGGTCATCAATGGCTTCATAGGCCTCGGCCAGCTCCAGCCATGTTCCCATCAGTTCCCGAGGATTGCCACCTTCCAGCAGGGCGATGCCGCGGCGAAATGCGACGACCGCTTCTTCCGGGCGACCCAGCGTCATCAATATTGCACCAAGGTGGCCCTGTGCGACCGCCTCGTGCCCACGCAGACCTGCTTTGGCGAGGCCGTCAACGGCGCGTTGCAACGTCTGCGTGGCAAGCTCCACTTTGCCCGCGCGCCGCGCTGCGATGCCGGTATTGGCCAGCGCCATCAACTCAAGCCGTGTGAGACCATGCGCGGCAACTTCTTCAAGGAAACCATCCCATTGAGCCAGCAGCTCGGCATATTGCAGTTGCCGCGCGGCATCGTCACCCGTCGAATCGTCGGCCGCCCGCCCTTTGGCGTTCAACACCGAGTATCTGGCATGGTATCGCTCCGCCAGCGAACCGTGCTGGTCCAGCATGCGCGCGGCGTCCTCCAGCATCTCAAGCGCCTGCCCATGGCGCCCCAGCACCGAGCACGATATGCCAAGGCGCCGCCTGGCTTTGCCAAGTAGCGTGTTATCTCCTGTCTGCTGCGCCAGGCGCTCCGCCTGGGTGATGATGTCGAACGCCCGGGTATGTTCTTCTAGGGACTGCAACGCGAATCCGAGTGCCAGCAAGGCCTCGCTTTCAACCGCCGGATCGGCCACCGCCGCCGCCAATTCGCGTGCGTGCGTGGCAACCCGCAGGCCTTCGAGCGCTTGCCCGGTTGAGACCAAGGCCAAGGACTTGAGGCCGAGCAATATCGGGCGCTCGGCACTGGTGCAGCTCTCCAGCGCCCCGTCGACGGCCGCGATTGCCTCGCCAAGACCGCCGGCCTCGATTTGGCCGCGAATCCGGTCCGCGGCAGATGGCGTGTTGACTGCGAGGTTCATACGGCAAGTCTATGCCAATTGCAACCCTTGGTGCGGCGCAGACGCACTTGCGACTGCCCGAATAGGGCCTCGCAGCAACAGTGCTCTTCATTGGCGCGGGGTGTACTTTTGGCCGACCTTGTGATCGACGTGTGGCCCTACGAACCCCAGCGGTTCAGTCCATAACCGGAAAACACCCATTTGCGCTCGTGGAACTGGTGTGCTGGGTCGGGGCACATGCTCCACGGTGGTCTTGCCCTTGGTGGCTCCACTACGCTGGCGCCCACTAGCTTGCCCCGTCGTCGATCAGGCGGTAACGACTAACCACTGCTGCACGTTGGCGCGGATCGATGTTGATGCGTGAGGCATCACGACCCACCACCGCCAGCAGGCGCTCGTCCATCACATAACGCCACAGCGGCGGAATATAGGCCACGGTAAACATGCCAAAGTAGCCACTGGGGAGTCGGGGCAAATTGTCAAAGTGGCGCAGCGACTGGTAACGCCGCAGCGGGTGAGCGTGGTGGTCGGAGTGGCGCTGCAAATGGAACAGGGCCCAGTTGGAGAAGATGTGGTTGCTGTTCCATGAATGGTGGGGTTTGCAGGTTTCGTATTTGCCGGGCGCACGTTCCTGGCGCAGCAGGCCGTAGTGCTCAATGTAGTTGGCCGAGGTCAGCTGGAAATTGGCCCAGAACGAGGCAACCAGCAAGAAGGGCAGGATCTGCACGCCCAACCACAGCACCAACGCGGTCCACAACACCAGGGTGATCATTGCGGGCTGCAAAATCTCGTTGTGCAGTGACCAAACCGCTTGCCCGGCTTGGCGCAACCGGGTCGACTCCAGCACCCAGGCCCGCTTGAACGCCCCTGGCATCTCGCGCAGCACGAAATGGTAAATGGACTCACCCATGCGGGACGAGGCCGGGTCTGACGGCGTGGCCACGTCGCGGTGGTGTCCGCGGTTGTGTTCGATGAAGAAGTGCCCGTAGGCCGTGGGCGCCAGCACGATCTTTGCCAGCCAACGCTCCAAAGCGGTGTTTTTGTGTCCCAGCTCATGGCCCAGGTTGATGCAAAAACCACCCACCGAACCGGTGATCAACACCATGGCGACCATGCCATGCAGCGGCAGGTCGAAATGCACCACAAACCAGGCGCTGAACACAAACGCAGCCCAGAGAATGGGGACCAGCATAAAGGTGATCCACCGGTAGTAGGGGTCGGCGTCCAATGCCGGTACCGCGCTCTCCGGCGGGTTGCTCAGGTCCTCACCCAGCAGCCAATCCAACAGCGGTGCAAAAACGTAGAAAAACACAACCGGAAACCACAACGCACGCACATCCCCGGTGGTGACCATCAACAAAGGCCCGAACCCCACCAGGCATGGCACCAGCAACGACAAAATCCATGCATACCGTTTGCGGTCCCGATAGGGCGGTTGTTGCGGGTTCACGTTTTGAGCGGCGTGGGACATGGGGCTCCTGTGGGGACGGCGGTTCTTGCGGGTTGCCATTAACGGCGGCGCGGTTTGACCAGGGGCAACACCTGGCCTTCCGCCGTAACGGGTGCTGCTACACCCAGCAGCGCAGCCAGCGTGGGTGCAATGTCAACCACTTCAACCCGCCTGTCAACCCGGCCCTTCCCTATCCATGCGGGCCCATAAAGAAAGATTGGCACATGGTTGTCGTAGTCGTAAGGGGAGCCGTGCACGGCACCGGTGGCGCGTGCACCAAACAGCCAGTGGGGCTTGAGGGCGTACTGCACATCACCTGACACATCCGGGTGCCACGACTTCTCCAGCGCCGAAAACAAGGGGTCGGCCGCACGCACGCCGCTGCGCATTTCAGTACGCGTGTAGGCTGCTGCAAACCCGGGTTCGACCAGCAGAAGAGCGCGTGCCGCGTCAGCCACAGAATTGGCATCAAGGCCCTTTTGCGCCAGTAGCCGGTGGTCCAGCAACAGACTCGATCCCGAATAAGACATGACCCATTTGCCCGGACCGAATGCACGCTCCAGACCCTTGTTGATGTTGGCCAGGGTTTGTGCCCCATCGATCCGTCCAGTGGGCAAACCCTGTTGCGCGCTCACTTGCACGGCCGGCATAAAACCATGGTCCGCTGTCAGCACCGCCACATACTGGTTTTTACCCACCGCGGTGTCGAGATCATGGAAAAAACGTTCCAGCAACCGGTCAAGTTGCAATACGTGGTCATGGGACAGCCGGGACTCGGCGCTGTACGCGTGGTTCACGTAATCATGGCCGGACAGGCTGATGGACAAAATGTCCGGTGCCACGTCTTGCCCCAGTTGCTCACCCGCTAGCGCGGCGCGCGCAAAGTCCAGCGACAGCGCATCGGCAAATGGCCCCCGCAACAAGCTGCCGTAGAAATTGGGTCCCGGTGCATCATCATCCGGCATGCCGAACCGGCTGGGCAGGGCGCCACCGGCCGGTCCAAACCAAGGCTGGTTGTCGGGCAACGAACGACTGTAAGCGGCCTCAGGCAACAAGGCTTTCCACTCTTGTTTGAAATAGCGATCCGCCGGGCGCCGTGCATTAAACGCATGGACCCATGCCGGGTGCTCCGGCATGTAGTAGGTGCTGGAGGCAAACTGCCCGGTAGACGACATATACATATAGGCCGTGCCGGTTTTGCCCGCGGGCAGGATAGCGCCCCGGTCTTTGCCAGAGACCGTGATGACCTTGGACAAAGGGCTGGCGCGGCGCAACACGTCACCCACGGTTTCCACTTTCAGATTTTTGGGGCTGGTGCCGTCCAGCGGGTTGGTGCGGTGGCCGATGTAGGTGGCACTGGTGTCGCCGGTGCAGTACTCACGTTCACCCGTCTTCAGGTCACGCCATTCGTTGCCAATGATGCCACTGCGGTGCGGGTAGGCGCCCGTCAGCATGGTGGCATGGCCCGGGCCGGTGACTGTGAAGGAGTGGCCATACCGCGCGTCTGAAAACCAGCTGCCACGTTCCAGAAAACGGTTGAATCCATCGGGCGCCAGCTGGTCGCGGTACTGCAGCACCTGGCGCTGGGGCAATCCGTCAATCGCAATCAGCACAATCAGTTTGGGCTTGCTGGGTGCTGCTGGCGCGGCGGCTGAGGTGCCGCTGTGCAGGATGGTGAGGAACAGGCTGCCGCACAACGCGGTCAACAGGCGGCGATGTAGTTTGGAAATGCTCATGCTGCGTTGGCGGTCTTCAGCAGCCACTGGCAGACCGCGCTATGGGCGTCTTCCAGTCCGTGGATGACGGTGAAATGGTTGGTGCCTGGGTGCTCTTGCAACAAGGATTGGTTGCCAGCAGCTTGCCAGGCGCCGTGGTAGGTCTGGGACTGGCGGGCGAACTCGGCGCTTTCCAGGCCGCCCCAGGTGACCCACAGCGGCGTCTTGCAGGGGCGCACCAAGAACGAGGGGGAGTTGCGCCAGACACTGCCATCGTCCAATTGGATCATCGGCTGCAGGTAGCTGTAGCGCAAAGGCTCCAGATCGTACAGCCCACTGAAGGCAATGGCACCGACAAACGGGTCCTGGGGCAAGCCATAGTCACGTTGCCATTCGGTCTGCAGGGCCATGGCCGTGAGGTGACCTCCGGCTGAGTGCCCGCCAATGCAGACCCGCGACGGATCACCGCCATGTTGGCCAATATTGCGCAGCACCCAAGCCAGGGCCGAGCGGGTCTGGCGTGTAATTTCATCAATTGTGACAAACGGACACAGGGCGTAATTGATGACCACCGTGGTGAAACCCAAGGCGTGCAAGCCCAAGGCCACACCGCTGAAATCCTTGCTGGACAAGGCACGCCAATAACCGCCATGGATAAACACAAAAACTGGCGCGTTGGGCCGGTCGGCTGGAAAGATGTCGAGCGTTTCTTCCAGCGTCGGGCCGTACGGCACGTCCAGCACCTTGCGCAAGCTGCTGCGCGCTCGGCTGGCTTGTGCCGCAAAGTGCTGCATCGGCTGGTCGGTGGGTGCCAGTGCCAGGCTGGGGTTGTACTGCGCATCAATGTGCGCCTGGGTCTCGAAGTTGCGGTACAGGGTGCGCATGGGGGCCTTGTGTCTGCCGGTGATTGGGGAGTTTATCCCCAGCACCTGTCCTCGGCATGAACGCGTTGTTACTATCGCGCCGCACCCGCGTGTGCGAAATGCTACAAAATCTCGTCTTGACAGCTATCGGAGCACAAAGAAATGAATATCTGGACCGTAAAGAAGTCTTCTGCGCGCAACGCAGTTATTTTGGCGGTTTTGTCGCTGTGTGTATCGCTTAATGTCTATGGCGCCAGTACCTTTGATCCCAGCAACAGTCGCCTGTCGATACCATCGCTTTCTGTGAACGGTGCGGTTTACCAGGACGTGGCAGTCATCCTGCACTCCTTCACCGTGCTGGGCGTGGACAATGGCGCACCAGGCGCCGATACCTTCGACCCCGCCAACAACCTGCTCACACTTGGGGCATTCGAGTTTCAGGGAAACACCTATCACAACGTGAGGGTGCGATTGAATGCAGTGACGTTGTTGGCGGCCACGCCCCAAGCGCCAGGCACCACCCCTCCCGGCAACACGGCGGGCACGCTGTCCGCCGCCAATACCTGCAGCCTGTCTCAGTTCCAGACCGATGTGATGGCGTTGGTCAACCAGGCGCGCGCTAGCAGCCGCATGTGCGGTAATACCGCGTTCCCTGCCGCTGCACCACTGGCCTGGAATAACAAGTTGTTCAATGCTGCAGCAGGCCAATCTGCCGATATGGCCAACAACAACTATGTCGCGCACACCAGCCTGGACGGGCGCACCCCCGGCCAGCGCATGACGGCGGCCGGTTACAACTGGTCCAGTTTTGGCGAAAATGTGGCGGCAGGCCAAAGCTCGGTATCCGCTGCGATGGCCGATTGGATGTCCAGTGCGGGGCATTGCAGCACCATCATGAATAGCAGCTACCAGGACGTGGCTGTGGCCTGCGTGGCCAATAGCAACTCGACCTACCGCACTTACTGGACGATGGACCTCGGCCGCCCTTAAACCAACCGTTGGGTCTACGTGTAGTCGGCCAGTGTCATCAGCCGCGCCCGCACACTCTTGCCCTTGACCTTACCCGCATTGAGCTTGGCGCAGGCCTGCGTGGCCACATCACGCGTCACTGCCACAAAGGTGCAAAACTCGGTGACCTGTATCTTGCCAATCTGCTCGCGCGTGTAGGCCGGGCCGCCTTCTTCACCGGTCAGCGCCCCCAGCACATCGCCAGGGCGAATCTTCTCTTTGCGGCCACCCAGGATCTGAATGGTCACCATGGGTGGCAACAGCGGTGCATCACTGGCGGGCACCAGCGTGTCCAGCGGGTACCACGTGGAGGCTTGGTTTTGGTATTGCTCAATTTTGCCGATACGGCCCATGTCATTCATGATGGCCAGACTAAGTGCAAGGCCCGTGGCGCCCGCCCGACCCGTGCGGCCTATGCGGTGCACATGCACTTCGGGGTCAGGCGTGATGTCGACGTTGATGACCGCTTCCAGTTGTGCAATATCCAGCCCACGCGATGCGACATCGGTGGCCACCAGCACCGAGCAACTGCGGTTGGCAAACTGGGCCAGCACCTGGTCGCGTTCGCGCTGCTCCAGTTCGCCATACAGCGCCAGCGCGTAGAAACCTTCTGCTTGCAGCAGCGTCACCAAGTCTTTGCACTGCTGCTTGGTGTTGCAAAACGCCAGTGTGCTCACCGGCCTGAAGTGGCGCAGCAACTGGCCGACCGTGTGCAGACGGTTGGGCTGGGTCACCTCGTAAAAGCGCTGCTCAATCAGGCTCTCGGTCTTGGGTGGTGCCACTTCGACGCGCTGCGGTTCACGCATGAATTGCCTGGCCAGTTTTTCAATGCCTTCGGGGTAGGTGGCCGAGAACAGCAGGGTTTGGCGGTTCGCCGGGCACTGTTTGGCGACCTTGGCAATGTCGTCAAAAAAGCCCATGTCCAGCATGCGGTCGGCCTCGTCCAGCACCAGGGTGTTCAGGCCTTCCAGCGTCAGGTAACCGCGTTCCAGGTGGTCCATGATGCGGCCCGGCGTACCCACCACGACGTGGGCGCCGTTTTCAGCGAAGCGCGCTGGCCGCGCAGCGCAATGCCGCCACACAGTGTGACCACCTTGATGTTTTCTTCGGCGCGCGCCAAGCGGCGGATTTCAACCCGTGACCTGGTCGGCCAGCTCACGTGTGGGGCACAGCACCAGGGCCTGCACCGCAAACCAGCGCGGGTTCAGCTTGGCCAACAGCGCCAGCGCAAAGGCCGCCGTCTTTCCGCTGCCGGTCTGGGCCTGGGCAATCAGGTCCTGGCCGGCCAAGGCGATGGGCAGGCTGGCGGCCTGGATCGGCGTCATGTCGCTGTAACCCAGCTGCTGCAAATTGGCCAGGGCGGCGGGGCTCAGTGCCAGGTTGGCGAAGCTGGTGGGGAGGGATGTATCAGGCGCAGTGTTCTTGAGGGTCATGCCCGATTATCGGTTTTCACGATCCGCGTGACCCAAGCGCCGGTCAAACCGTTACAGTGTTTGGTCCTTTTGACGCCCTCCACCATGACCTCCTTGTACATCTCGTCCCAGTTTGATTCCGGAGCCATCGAAGTCGTCAGCCTGACCGATGGCGGCATTGTTGCGCTCAACATCCGTGCTGACAACGCCAGCAGTTTTGCGCAGTGGTTTCATTTTTGTCTGCACGGTCCTGCTGGCCGTGCCATCACACTGCGATTCCTCAATGCGGGCGCCAGTGCTTACCCGGCTGGCTGGGACGGTTACCGGGTCGTGGCCAGCCATGACCGCCAGAACTGGTTTCGCATCGACACCGAATTTGATGGCGCGGTGATGACGGCGCGCACCACCCCCAAGGGCAACGCCATGTACTTCGCGTACTTCGAGCCCTACTCGTTCGAACAGCATTTGAACTTGCTGGCCCGAGCAGCCCAGTCTCCCCTGGTGACGCAGGAACGCCTGGGCAGCACCCTGGACGGGCGCGACATGAGCCTGTTGCGCATCACGTGCGACAGCGGCCCAGCGCCAAACGAGCAGAAGAAAAAAGTCTGGCTGATCGCGCGCCAGCACCCGGGAGAGACCATGGCCGAGTGGTTTATAGAAGGGTTTCTGGAGCGTCTGCTCGATTCCGACGATTCCGTCAGCCGGGTGCTGCTGGAAAGGTGTGAATTTTTTGTCGTGCCGAATATGAACCCCGACGGCGCGGTACGGGGTAACCTGCGCACCAACGCCGCGGGCGCCAATCTGAATCGGGAGTGGGCCGAGCCCAGCATGGAGCGCTCGCCCGAAGTGTTTTTGGTGCGCCAAAAAATGCTGGCGGTGGGGGTGGATATCAACCTCGACGTGCACGGCGACGAGGGGCTGCCCTACAACTTTGTTGTGGGTTCCGAAGGCAACCCGGGCTACACGCCGGACATTGCGGCGCAAGAGTCAGCGTTCAAATCGGCGTGGATTGCGGCATGCCCGGATTTCCAGGACCAGTTCAACTACGGAGCTTGTGAGCCGGGCAAAGCCAACCCGACCCTGGCGACGAATTGGGTGGCTCAGACCTTTGCTTGTCTGGCACTCACCATCGAGATGCCCTTTAAGGACAATGCCCAGCACCCTGATGCGGTTGCGGGCTGGAGCGGGGCGCGCGCCAAACGGCTGGGCGCCAGCGTGCTGCAACCGCTGCTAGCGGTGTCGTAGTGCTGCTGTTTGAGTTGCTACAAAATCAATAGCTGTTTACGCTTATTTCACGAGGGCTTCAGGTGCTTTTTGCTTGAAGAATTGGCGAGAGAACCATTGTGTTAGAGGCAGTTGCATTAGAGTGATTTCGTGCAATACCTGCTGAGCATTGCCATAATGGATCAATCCTCGCACACAAGGCTTGACCATGTTTCCCCCCCTACCGACCGATGCAGTCACCCATGGCATTCAACTGGCCGTGGCCCCGGTCTTTTTGTTGACGGCGGTGTCCGGAATGATTGGTGCGGTGGCGGGCCGACTGGCACGCATCATTGACCGGGCGCGTTTGGTGGAGGACCGGGCGCAGACCTCGGTGGATGAAGAACTTCTGGAGCGCGCACGTACCGAGCTGTCTGAACTGCGAAACCGCGGACGTCTTGCCAATGGTTGTATAGCCTTGCTGACCTTGTGTGCCTTCCTGATCGGCCTGACCATCATCGTACTGTTCTTGGGCGAGACCACTGCGTTTGAGGCCAGCCGCCTGGCGGTAGGTGGTTTTTTAGGTGGGGTGGTCAGCTTTTTGCTGGCGCTGCTGTGCTTCATGGCCGAGACCATCATCGCCACGCGGCTGCTGAATTTTCAGCTGCCGCAGCGTAGCTGACGATAGGCGTCCCCTGCTCAAGGGGCATCGGTCCGGCGCGGCCCCGCAGACCGTGCCACAAACCACGCGCCATCATGCGCAAATGCTCCCGACGCGGCGTGGTGACCAGTGAGTAGAAACCAATCTTGAGCAGCAGGTGCCAGGCCATGGCCACCTTCCAGTTCAACGGAACCCAGTTTTCCCGGTTCAACAGGATGGCGTTGCGTACTTGGTAATAGTGGCGCAGTGGCGAATGCACCGGAAAACTGCGACCCAAGAAGAAATACGGTGCCTCACCCAGGCTGTGGGTCATCGACGCATTGCAAACACCGAAGGATTGCAGTCCGAAGCTGCGCGCACGCATGCACCACTCGGTGTCGACATAGTCGATGAACAGGTCCTCCCGCATCGGCCCCACCTTGTCCAGCACCGCCATCGGAATCAGGCTTCCGGAGGCAATCAGGCAATCCACGTGCACGATGGGCTGACCCGGATCCCAGGCGAGTCGTTTGAAACGCAGCCAGCTGATGCGGACAAAAGGGGAAGGGGCGTTTTGGCGTGCATCCAGGTAGCGCGGCCCCACCGCGGCCACGTCCGCGCTGACGTGGATGGCCGCCAGCAGCGTGTCCACCATGTCATCGGACGGCACACTGTCCTGGTCCATCAGCAATACATGGGTCGCCCCATGTTCACGCGCCCATTGAATTCCAATGTTTTGTGCCACCGCGATGCCGTGGTTGCGTTGCAGACGGATGACATGGGGCGATTGTTCGGCGAGATCCTGGGTCCATGCGTCAAGATCGGAATCGGACGCGTTGTCCACAATCACGATGTCGGCAACCTGGTTGGCGAGCGCCCCCAACTGCAGCTTCAATCGGGCTAACTCGGGGTGATAGGTGACCACAATGGCCACCACGCGAACGGCTGCGTTGGTCAAAATTGAGTATGGGTTGGTGCGACTTGCCTGGCACCAAATTTCTTCAGGGTCCGGAGCGGTAAAATTCTCCGCTCTCTATGAATCGGTTTTTGCCATGTTGCGACGCAAATTTTACACCCTGCCCATCACGCTTCTGGCGATGGTTTTGACCAGCTCCGCCCTGGCCCAAACACCAGCCACGACGGCCAACCCGCGGGTCATGGAAATCATCGACACCCGCTGTGTGCTTTGCCACGGGCGCGAGGGCGAGAGTGCCAGTGCCGTCTACCCGCGCCTGGCGGCCCAGCACCCGGACTACCTGCAAAAGCAGCTCAAAGACTTCCGGGACGGTCGGCGCAAGAGCGACACCATGAGCGACATGGTCAAGGACCTCAAGGACGAGGAGTTTGCCGGTTTGGCGGCCTGGTTTGGCTCCCGCAAGGCGGCATTTCGCCAGCCTGGTGACGCTGATCTTGCTGCCGTTGGCAAATTTGTCTTCACGCGTGGAAATTCGTACTCCGGGGTTCCGGCATGTACCGCGTGCCACGGCCCGAGTGGCCACGGCACGCAGCAGTTACCACGCCTGGCCGGCCAGCATCCTGCGTATCTGGAGGTGCAACTCAAAGAGTTCGGCAAGCGTGAACGCTCCAACGACAACGCCGTCATGCACAGTGTGGCGTCGAAACTGACCGAACTGGAAATCCGCGCCGTGTCGGTCTATATCGGAGCCCTGCAGTAGTTCCGTGGAAGACTCCGTCGCTGCGCGCAAAGCCCCGAGGGTGGAAGTCCATCATTCCCCGATGGTCCGCGGGCTGTACTTTGCCGCAGGCCTTTGTGCCCTCGTGGCCGGTGGTTTGGGCGTGGTACTGCCGGTGCTGCCGACGGCCCCGTTTGTGCTGCTTGCGGCAGCCTGTTTTGCCCGCAGCTCAGACCGTTTCTACAACGCCATGCTGAACCACCGCATCGCTGGCCCCATCATTGCTGACTGGCGTGAACATGGCGCGATGAAGCGCAAAACCAAACTCTGGGCCCTTTTGATGATGGCGCTGTCTTTTGGCACATCCCTGCTGCTCGTACCTACGTTCTGGCACCGCGTCATGCTGCTGGGCATGGCTGCGGTGTTGGTCTTTTTCATCTGGCGCGTGCCCACGCGGCCAGACCCGCAAAGGCGTGACGTGTAAACTGTTTACATGTGCCAGCTTCTTGGAATGAACAGCCTGCTGCCAGCCAGCCTGACGCTGAGTTTTACCGGGTTTTCGCAGCGCGGTGGCTGTACCGACCACCATTCGGATGGCTGGGGCATCGCCTTCTTTGAGAGCGACGGCCAGAAGCCCGGCAAGGCAGCGCGTTATTTCGTCGACAAGGAAAGTGCTTCCACCTCCCCCATTGCGCAGATGTTGCGCACCTATCCGATCAAAAGCCACAACGTGGTGGCCCATGCGCAAGGCCACAGTGGGAAAGGTCACCCTCGAAAACTGCCACCCCTTTGTGCGCGAGTTATGGGGCCGCTATTGGGTGTTTGCCCACAACGGCGACCTGAAAAATTTCCACCCACCACTGCATGGCGCCTTTAAACCAGTGGGTGATACCGACAGCGAACTGGCCTTTTGCTGGCTATTGCAAGAGCTGAACAAATCACACTTTGGTGTGCCCAGCGTGGAGGAGCTGACCCACACGTTGCGCGAACTGGTGCCCCGCATCGCCAAACACGGCACCTTCAATTTTCTGTTGAGCAATGGCCAGGCCTTGTGGACCCATGCCTCTACCCGCCTTCACTATGTGCAACGCCAACACCCTTTTGCCCATGTGCAACTGAAGGATGAAGACGTCAAAGTGGATTTGGTCGAACTCAACAGCCCCGAAGACCGCCTGGTTATCGTGGTCACTGAGCCCCTGACCACCAACGAAAACTGGGTGGCGATGGAGCCAGGGGAGTTCAAGGTGTTTGTGGATGGGCGGCCAATAGCCTAGACAACCATCCGCCGGGCCGCCCAGTGCCGAGGTGGCGCCTGGGAGCCCAGTTCTGCGCGGGCGCGGCTAAACAGCCGCCGCCTCGAGTGCATCGACAAACATAGCCGCTACATCAAAACCGGTCTGGTCGGTGATTTCCTGGAAGCAGGTCGGGCTGGTCACGTTGATCTCGGTCAGGCTGTCGCCAATCACATCCAGACCCACCAACAACAAGCCACGCGCCGCCAAAATCGGGCCCAGGGTTTCGGCGATGGCGCGGTCCGCATCGCTCAGCGGCTGGGCCACACCTTTGCCGCCCACGGCCAGGTTGCCCCGCACTTCGCTGCCTTGGGGAATCCGCGCCAGGCAAAACGGCACCGGCTTGCCGCCAATCACCAGCACACGTTTGTCTCCTTCGCTAATGGCTGGTAAAAACTTCTGCACCATCACGGTCTCCGCGCCATCCTTGTTCAAGGTCTCAATGATGCCGCCCAGGTTCAGCCCGTCTTCTTTGACCCGGAAGATGCCCATGCCACCCATGCCGTCCAGTGGTTTGAGAATGATGTCCTTGTGCTCGGCGTGAAAGCGTTTGATCGCCTCGGGCTCACGCGTCACCAGCGTGGGGCCAATGAATTGCGGGAACTCCAGAATCGCCAGTTTCTCGGGGTGGTCGCGCAGCGCGCGGGGTTTATTGAAGACCTTGGCGCCCTCACGCTCGGCTTGCTCCAGCAGGTGGGTGGCGTAAAAAAACTCGCTGTCAAAGGGCGGGTCTTTGCGCATGACCACGGCGCCAAAGTCCTTGATGGCCCGCACGGACGATGATGTTTCCGTGAACCAGGTCTTGGGATCCCCGGTCAGCGTGATGGCCCGCACCAGGGCCTGCACCACGCCACCGCGCTGCCACAGCAGTTGCTGCGGCTCGCAGGCCACGATGGTGTGGCCGCGGCGCTGGGCCTCGCGCATCATGGCAAAGGTGGTGTCTTTGTAGATCTTGAACGATTCGAGGGGGTCGCTGACAAACAGGATTTCCATGGGGTTGCAGTTCGAAAGTGATTGGAAGATAGGGTGACTCTACCGCGATCAGGGCACACGCATCAGGCTGCTGCGCCCGAAGTGCTGTACCAGCAGCGCCAGCGCCCCGGCCACCACACCCCAGAAGGCCGACCCCACACCCGCCACCACCACACCGCTCAGTGTGACCAGAAAGGTGATAACCGCGGCCTCGCGGTGGGGTTCGTGTTGCAAAGCGGCTGACAGTGCACCACCCATCGTGCCCAGCAGGGCCAGGCCCGCAATGGCCGCCACCAGCTCTTTGGGGAAGGCCGTCAGTACACCGGTAATCGCTGCACCAAACAAGCCGATCACCACGTAGATGGCACCGCAGGACACCGCCGCCGTGTATCGCCGCTCTGGGCGGCTGTGTGCCTCCGGCCCCATACAAATGGCGGCGGTGATGGCGCTCAGGTTCAGCGCAAAGGCCCCAAACGGAGCCAGCAGCAGGGTGGCGATGCCGGTCAACGTGATGACCTTGGAGATGGGAATACCGGCATCACCGCCGGTGCTGCGCTGGTCACCAAAACCACTGGCCTGTATGGCTGCCACACCCGGCAGGTTTTGCGACGCCATCGTCACTATGAACAGCGGCAGCGCCAGGCTGACTACGGCTGCCATACTGAAGACTGGAAGCACCAGTACCGGCATGGTCAAGTCAAATCGCACCCCAGCCCCCGTAAAACCTGATGTTGCAGCTACAAAAATAATAGCAACTAGCAGCGTGCCCGGTACCGCATAACGTGGCCACAGGCGTTTGCCCAGCAGATAACCCAGCAGCATGGTCACCACCAGAGGCAAGGCCGAATGTGCAGCGGCAAAACCCGACAGACCAAAACGTGCCAGCACGCCAGCTAAAAGTGCGGAGGCCAGCGCCAGCGGGATGTGATTCATGACCCGCTCGAACCAGCCGGTCACACCCGCCAACGTGATCAGCAGCGCACACACCATAAAGGCGCCCACGGCCTCCTGCATGGAAAAGCCACCGATGGCACCGGCGCTGGCCAACACCGCTGCACCCGGTGTGCTCCAGGCCACCATGACCGGCTTTTTCAGCCACAAGGAGGGCACCAGGGTGCACAGCCCCATACCAATGCCCAGCGCCCACATCCATGACGCAATCATTTCCGGTGTGGCCTGGAACGCCTGAGCGGCCTGAAAAACAATGGCAACCGAACTGGTGAACCCGACCAGCACTGCCACAAAACCGGCGGTGAACGCAGAGGCGCTGAGATCTTTGAAAAAATGCATGCGCGCCATTGTGACATCGCCCCATCGTGAAAGGCGGCTCCGGTTATGGGGGCTCATTCACCAGCGCATTCAACACGTGGTCTTGCCACTGGCCGTTGATCTTCAGGTAGGCGCGGGCAAACCCTTCGCGCTCAAACCCCAGCCTGCGCAACAGCTTTTCACTGCGCACGTTGGCCGGCATGTGGTTGGCCATGATGCGGTGCAGGCCCTGGATGTCAAACATATAAGCAATGCCGGCTTGCGCCACTTCAAACATCAGGCCCTTGCCCTGCCATGCGTGGTCGACCGAGTAGCCGAGATGGCAAGCCTGGAAGATGCCGCGCACGATGTTGGTGAAGTTGCAACCGGCCACCACGGCGCCGGTCTCGCGGTCCGTGGCGATGAAGTGAACCGACACTCCATCGGCATATTCCTGCGCGGATTTGGCCGCCACGCGGTGGCAGGCCTGTTCCAGCGTGCCGTCCTTCGGATTGGGCGCAGGCTCCCAGGGCGCCACGTGGGCCAGGTTGCGCTCCCGATAGGTAGAAAACAGCTGGGCATTGTCGGGTTGCAGCAATGCCAGCTTGCAGCGCGCGGTGTTCAGGATGGGCACTGCGTTCATCGGGTCGGTCGAGGACAGAGCTTGCTCACTCCGTGTCCCGCAAACACTTAAATTTCAATCTTGGAACCCAGCTCCACCACCGCGTTATTGGGCAGATTCAGGAAGTCTGCTGCACCGCTGGCGTTGTGGTGCATTTGTGCAAACAACTTCTCGCGCCACTGCGACATACCCGTGCCCAGGGTGGGCACCACGGTGTCACGCGACAGGAAGTAGCTGGTTGTCATGGTGCTCATTTCACAACCCCGGCCCTTCATCTGTTGCAGGGCCTTAGGCACATCCGGGTCATTCTTGAAGCCGTAGTGGATGACAACCTGCCAACAGTCATGGCCCAGCGAGTCGATCTCCAGCCGTTTACTCAAGCCGATCCAGGGCACCTCATGGTTCTTGACCGTTACAAACAGGTTGTTGGCGTGGAGCACCTTGTTGTGTTTGAGGTTGTGCAGCATGGCGTTGGGCACGGTACCCACTTCGGCGGTCAGGAATACGGCAGTCCCTTCCACACGCGCTGGCGGGCTCACAAACACGGCTTCCAGAAAACTCGGCAGGTCGATGGCGTCGGCGCGCAGCTTCTCGTTCAAGAGTCGGCGGCCATCCTTCCAGGTCATCATCAGCGTAAAAATTGCACCACCGATGGCCAGTGGGAACCAGCCACCATCAAACAGCTTCAGCAAATTGGAGGCCCAGAAGGCGAAGTCCACCACAAAGAAGAAACCTGTCGCACCGATGCACAAAGCCAGTGGGTAGTTCCAGCTGTAGCGGATCACATAGAAAGTCAAAATGGTGGTGATCAGCATGTCGGTGCACACGGCAATGCCATAGGCCGCTGCCAAATTGCTCGACGAGCGAAACATCACAACGGCGACCACGATCAACGCAAATAGGCTCCAATTCACAAAGGGCAGGTAAATTTGCCCGGTGTCCTTGACGCTGGTGTGTTGAATTTGCAGGCGCGGCAGATACCCCAGTTGGATGACCTGTTTGGTGACTGAGAATGCGCCAGAGATCAAGGCCTGTGAGGCAATCACCGCGGCCATTGCAGCCAATGCGACGAGTGGTATGAGTGCCCAGTCTGGAGCCATCATGAAAAACGGATTCTTCACAGCCAGCGGGTTGTGCAGCAGCAAGGCACCTTGTCCAAAATAGTTGAGCGTCAATGCAGGCATGGCGATTGAAAACCAGGCGACACGAATCGGTTTTTTCCCAAAGTGGCCCATGTCGGCATACAACGCTTCGCCTCCGGTGACACACAACACCACCGCCCCCAGGATGATGAATGTGGTTCCCGGGTTGTTCCACATGAACCCGACCGCATAGTGGGGGCTGATGGCGACCAGAATGTGGGGGTCGGCGGCGATATTGATGACGCCCAAAAGCGCAATCACGATAAACCAGACCACCATGACCGGGCCAAAAAACTTGCCGACACTTGCAGTCCCGTGCTTTTGGACCATGAACAGCGCCAGCAAAATCACCAATGTCAGCGGAACCACAAATTTCTTGAAGGTGGGGGACACCACCTCCAGACCTTCAACCGCACCCAACACGGAAATCGCCGGGGTAATGACCCCATCGCCATAGAACAAACAGGTTCCGAAGACACCTACGACCAGTAGAACACGACGCAATTCAGGTTTGTCCTTCACCGATTGCGACGCCAGTGCCAGCATCGCAACCAGCCCGCCTTCGCCATGGTTGTCCGCCCGCAGGACCAAGCCCACATACTTGATCGACACAATGACGGTCAGGGTCCAGAAAAAGATGGACAGGATGCCGTAGACGTTGTCGGGCGTGAACGGTACATGGCCCGAGCCAAAAACTTCCTTGACCGCGTACAGAACGCTGGTTCCGATGTCGCCGTACACAACGCCAATGGCGCCTAGAGTGAGCGCCGAGAGAGACGACTTGGATGCTGACACACAATCACCCTGCCACGGTTCAGCGCGGGTTCCGTTCGATTTGGGATCGCTATTTTGCGCTTACAGCGTTCGCTTGCAAGCGGGAATTGGGCCGGGAAAAAATATTGCAATTAGATGTTGCAATGCAGCAACTTACGGCGCAGGCCCAGTTGCGCGGGGCCTGTTTCAAGCGTAGTGCTCGGCCTGCGGGTCGGTGGCTTCCAGCTCGTAGCTCGCTGCCAGCATTGCCAAGCGTGCGATCACGCCATACATGTAGAAACGGTTGGGTGCACTGGCGCCTGGTTTGACGCCAGGTTGCGGTAAGTGGGTACTCTCTGCGAATGCCAGGGGTACAAAGCTGGAGCCGGGAGCGTCCAGGTTTTCGTCGACCGTGCGTCCGGCATGTACGCGGTAAAAACCACCCACGACATAACGGTCCATCATGTACACCACGGGCTCCGCCACGGCATCGTTGACACGTTCGTTGGTCAATACGCCTTCTTGCAGCAGCACGTCAAAGCGCAACGCACTTTTTTTGCTGTCGGTCGACCGGCTGACGACCTGTGCGCGTAATGCCTCAATGTCTTTGCCCTCCCGAACAGTGACGATGCCCATGCGGGGGTCGCCGTTGTCGGCCTTGACAACCACAAACGGCTTTTCCTTGATGCCGTATTCCTTGTGTTTCTTGCGAACCTTGACCAGCAGGGCGTCGATATGGGCGGCCAGGCCCTGAACATTGTCGTCACTTGAAAAGTCGACCTCTGCACAGCGGTCAAACAAGGGATTCACCAGCCAATGGTCGACGCCTATGAGTTTGCCAAATCGCTTGGACACTTCCTCAAAACATTTGAAATGGTTGCTCTTGCGCCGTGTAGACCAGCCTGCGTGCAAGGGTGGCAACAGGTACTGCTGGTGCAGGTCTTCCAGAATGCCGGGCACACCGGCGCGCAAATCGTTGTTGAGCAAAATGGTGCAGGGGTCAAAGTCCTTGACCCCGATACGGCCCTTGTTGCGCACCACCGGCTCCAGCGTGATGCTTTCCCCGTCAGGCAGCGCGATCGTGACACTTTTCTTGATGTCCGGGCTGATGGAGCCTATGCGTACATTCAGCCCCGCCATATGGAACACCCGGCGCAATTGGGCGAGGTTGCTGAGGTAGAAGGTGCTCTGGGTCTGGTTCTCTGGCACGATCAGCAGGTTGCGCGCCTCGGGGCAGATTTTCTCGATGGACGCCATGGCGGCCTGAACCGCCAGCGGCAGCATTGCGGGCGTCAGGATATTCCAGCCGTCCGGGAACAAATTGGTTTCGACGGGTGCCAACTTGAAGCCAGCATTGCGCACATCCACCGAGCAATAAAACGGCGGTGTGTGTTCCATCCACTCCAGCCGGAACCAGCGCTCAATGGCGGGGGTGGATTCCAGGATGCGCTGTTCCAGTTCGTTGATCGGGCCAGTCAGGGCAGTGACAAGATGGGGAACCATACGGCCCTCGTGAGTGAAGTAAAAGGAAAGCGTGATTCTAGGATGTGGGGATCACCAGAAGACTTACAAGACCTGCCGTGCTGCCAGATGTGAAAAGCTCTGACGGGGCCATTCCGGATGGCTTTGATCTCATGTATAGAATCCACAGCAGCGTACTTCCGCTTGTCGCCCAGTGACGGGCCATGCAGTGCGCTGAAATCCATTGGGGCTATGGCAAACATCGACCTACCAAAATCCGCGACGGGAGAGACTGTCCCTGGTGGCTTGAACCTGACCACGTCTACACGGCCAACGTCCCAGTTGGCGGTGTTGTTTGCTGATGTGGTAGGTAGCACCCGGCTCTACGAGAATTTTGGCGATGACCAAGCCAAGCAGATGATCGATGAATGCCTGGTCGCCATGGACTTGGTCGTCAAGCAATACGGTGGCCGGGTCATCAAGACCATCGGCGACGAGATCATGTGTGTGTTGCCCAGCGCCGACAACGGCTGCCTGGCCGCGACCGATATCCACCACAAAATCATGGCATTGCCCATGGTGTCCAAAGTCAAGCGCAGTGTGCGCGTGGGTTTTCACTTTGGTCCGGTGATCGAAGAGAACAACGACGTGTTTGGTGACACCGTCAATGTCGCCGCCCGTATGGCCGGGCTGGCCAAGGGCATGCAAATCATTACCACTGGCGCCACGGTGGCCTGCCTGTCGCCCATGCTGCGTTTGTCCACCCGCAATATTGCCGCCCTGTCGGTCAAGGGCAAGGGCGATGATGTCGACGTCAGCGAAGTGATATGGCAGGGGGGTGAGGAGCTGACGATGTCGACATCGTCGATCGCGCTCAACGTCAAAGCCGTTACCCTTTTGCTCGAACACGCCACGCAGTCCTGGGAGCTGGACCATGGCAGCGTGGTGCTGGGGCGTGATGGGCAGTGCAATATCGTGATCAGTGACCGCAATGCCTCACGCCAGCATGCCCGCATTGAACGGCGCCGCGACAAGTTCTTTCTGGTGGACCAAAGCACCAATGGCACCTTTGTTTCGATACCCAATGAACCCGAGGTGGTGTTACGGCGCGAAGAGCTGATGCTGCGCGGCACCGGGCGTATTGGATTTGGGCACTCGGTGGACCTGGCGGACACCGAGACCGTGACCTTCACCGTGCGGGGCTGATCGGGCGGTACCAAGAGTCGCCGGGCCGCGCAGTACGCGCAGCGGCCAGCGCGGGCGCCATATTTCAGGTGCTGTTCTTTGCGGCTTTGCCCAGTAACTTCCCTCGCGCTCCGGGCGCCGATTGCAGGCCGGCCAAAGGCTGGCTGGTGAACTTGCTACGCACCGCAGCCTCGGCACAGCTGGCCGAGAAACTGACGTTCACATCCGAGCCACTGGCGCCCGCCAGCGCAAAACAATCCTGCCCGAGTTTGGCATTGAGGGGTTTCAGCACGCCGTCATTGATCAAATCACTGGCATTTCCATCGGGCAGTTGCAACTGGTACTTGCCGTTGTCAGCAGCGGGCTGGGCGTCGAGCACCTGGCGAAAACCACGCAATTCACGCAATACCAGCTTGGCGCTTTCGGCGTCGGGCAACCCCGCGATGTTCAAGTTGACCTTTTGTGCGCTGACGTTGAAATGGTCCAGGAAAAAATTCTTGGAGAACTCATCACCCACCATCTTCCCAATTTCGGCCAACGCCAAGTCTTCACTGGCCCAGCTCTTGCCGGCCGGATGCACCGTGTTGAGATAGACCTCTTCGCCACTGGCCTTGTCGATGGCCTTGACGGTCCAGGACGTGAGTGCCGTCTTGGTAATGGTCAGGCCGGAGGCCGGCAGTTTGGCAGACAACACCTTGACCTTGACCTCGCCTTCGATCTGGAAATCGGGACCCTGTATTTTGGCTGCAGCTGGCACTTCACCAGTCGCTGACCAGACCCTGAAACCAAAGGACTTGATCCGTTCCTTGAGCACATTTTCCGCCAGCATGGAACGCTCGGGTGGCAAGGCTTGTGTTGTGTCGGCATTGCGAATGGCCATCAGCACGGACACCTTGGGGTCCCCATTGTTGCGGATGAACTCGATGCGTTCTTCCTTGGACAACTGGTTCAGCGACTTCTGCACGTCACGCACCCGTACCACGGCACGGGCCTCAGTCTCGATCAAGCCGTCCTGACTGGTGGCGGTTGCACCTTCCTGCATGACGGTTTTGATGAAGGCACCGGGTTGCGACAACAACTTGCGGTCCAGCACCGCATAGTTTTTGTTCAGGGAGTCTTTTTGCACATACAGCGCCACGGCTTTCTCGACCAATTGGCGCATGGCGTCCGCGCGCGATTCCGTGCGTGCGGCGTTGGCGTCGCCATTAAAACGTGCGTCTTTGGGGTCCACCAGGCCCAGCGCACTGATGACCATGGTGCCGGGCTCCAGAGCCGGCTCCGCCGGGGGCGCCACCACGGGAGTCGCAGGCGTCGCAGCGCTTGAGGCAACGGGGGTGGAAGGGGCTTGTGCCACAGAAGACGCGCCGCCACCGCTGTCACCGCGCAAGGCCACATATCCGCCAATACCAACCACAGCAAAGCCCGCCACAACAGCGGCAATCAGCGCGACGCTGGATTTGTTTTTCTTCTCAGTGGAAGTGGCTGCCGCCGGTGAGTCCGTCGCCGCAGCGGGTGCGGGTGGCGGGTTCGCCTTGGACGTCACGCTTGGGGCTGCCGGTGCAGGTCGCGCCACAGCGGCGGTAGGCGCCACCGGGGCAATGCTGAGTTCGGTACGGTCGGGGTCCACAGACGGTGCGGCGCTTGGCGCGGCGCTCAAAGTCGTTTTGATGGCCTGCGCAAATTCCTGTGCCGTCTGGTAACGCTCATCCGGGTTCTTGGCCATGGCCTTTTTCACCACCGCATCGAACGCGGCAGGCAGCGCCACATTCAGCAGCGAGGGTGCCAGGGGCTCCTCATGCAACACCTTGTACATGATGGTGGTTGAATTGCCAGTGAACGGTTTTTCGCCCGTGAGGAACTGGTACAAGATCACGCCGCAGGAAAAAATGTCGGTGCGCCCGTCCACCGGTTGCCCCATGAATTGTTCGGGCGACATATAGGCGGGTGTGCCCATGACGGTGCCCACCTGGGTCAGCTCGGATTTTTCGACGCGCGCAATACCAAAATCGGCTACCTTGACTTTGCCGTCCGCCAGCACAATCAAATTGGCGGGCTTCATGTCGCGGTGCACCACGCCGTGGGCGTGGGCGTGGGCCAGGGCATCCAGAATTTCGCCCATCAGGCGTTCCACGTCTTTCAGTGCAAAACGCTCGTTGGCTTCAAAGAAGTCACGCAACTCACGGCCTTTGACAAACTCCATGGCGATATAGGCCACACGCTGGCGTGCCTGGCTGGCACCCTCGCCCGCCACCATGGTGTGGTCTTCGTCGGCGATCTCCTCGCCGTAATCGTAGACCGCCACGATGCCAGGGTGGTTCAGGCGGCCGGCCGCCTGTGCCTCGCGTTTGAAACGTGCCAGCACATGGCTGGATTCTTCGCTGCTGAGCTGCTGCGGCAAGATTGTCTTGATCGCTACCGTGCGCTCGATGAGCGGATCAAAACCCTCGTACACAACACCCATGGCGCCCTTGCCGAGCTCGCGGCGAATGGCGTATTTGCCCAGGCGAGTGAAGGCGGTCATTTGTGTTTGGAGTCAATGTCCCAGACCAGGGTCTGCACCAGGCGTTGCACCATGGTGTCCAGGCCCACGCCACCCTTGGCTGACTCAGACACCCCCATCACGCTGGTTGAGGTGGCGCCCACTTCCATCTTCAGGTCCTTGTAACCCTGGGCCACCTGCTCGGTGGTGTTGGCATCCATGATCTTGTAACGCATGCCGATTAGCCAAACACCGGTGGCGTCGCCGGTCTGGACTGATCCTGCGACCGTGCCAGCGGCAGAACCCGCCATGCTGCCGCCACCAAAAATGGACAACAGACTGCCCACGGCGCGTCCGTCAAAGCCCTTCTTGTTTTCGGCAATCTGTTCGGCTTTCAGGATGTCGAACTTGAGAATCCACTTGGTGGTTTTCAGCTTGCCCATTTGCATGGTTTTGCGGGCGGCTTGAGGGTCACCCAGGTTGTAGGCGAGCGAAATCTCGTTCACTAGGGGGCCCAGGTTGGTGCGCTCCAGCACCGGGAAGTTGGCCTGCGACAGCTCTAGCTCGGCAAAGTCTGCAATATTGTTGGGCAGGAAGCGCTGCGTGAAGCTGGCGTTGTTGCTCTTGATCTCGCCGGGAATGACGATCAGTGCCGGCCCGCGTTTGTTCTTGTTGGTGTATTCCACCTCTTGGTAGGCGGCTGCGTCGGCTGCGGAGTTGGCTTTGTCGGATGTGGAGCTGCCAGCCGTCGGCGAGGGATTGCCGAAACTGGGCTGCGCCTGAACGGCAGCACCTGCTGCGGCAAGTGCCAGCAGTGCACAGATTGCGCCCGCCTTGAATGTTTTGAACGATTGGCTCATCACTTTTTCTCCAAAAAAATTATTGAATCCGGCCTTGGTATCAACAGGCCCGCACCCCGCAGGAACTAGGAACCGGCCGCCCGGCAGTAGTCACTGTACAACTGCGCAACCACTTCGTCCGCTTTTTCGCCGATCAGCGTCAACGCCATGCCGGATGTGTCAGCGCCTGAATAACTGGCATTCTCGGCCTGGGTTTGGGACAGCACCCGTCCGTTGGCATCGGTCAGCGTGAAGTTCATGCGAATCGTGACCTGGTTGACGCGCGCGACGGTGTTGTAACCGGTTTCGCTGGTGATGAGTCCGCGCAGAATGTATTGGGCCGACAGTCGTTTGGACGCGCTCAGGGCCGCGTCGGGGTTGTTCTTGAAGTAGGCGTCAATTTCGGCCTGCGCAATCTGGGCCTTGATTTGCGCCTGGGTATAGGTCTTGAGCCCCAGGCCCTGCAAACGCGCATTGAGGGCGTCGAAGTGACCGCTGTAGCTGGACTGCGCCGCCTGGACCATTCCATTGCTGTTCTCACCGATCAACACCATGATTTTCTGGTTCTTGATCCTTGCCCGGCATGGGCTGGCCAGCAGGGACTGCACCTTTGCCTGCCGGTCGGCCTCTTGCGCCTGATTGTTGGACTCGTCGTTGGAGAACTTGAAACCCTGGGCCGCAACGGCACCACACATGGCCATACCGGCTAGCAAAACGATGACTGCGTGGCGCATAGGATGTGGGTCCGCAAAAAGGAACAAATCGTAAACGGGTGCGTCTGGAATTTGAAGCACCGGACCCTGCAACGGGCTGGGTCGGCCTTCCTTCGAGGGCATTATAGGCACCGGTTTTGGCCGCAGTCACGGTCAATGTAACAGGGCTGATACATACCTTGCGACGCTAACCCAGCGTCAACTGGGTCGTGTTTTTGACTTCTTCCATCACCGGGTAGGTGCGGGTTTCGCGCACCCCGGGCAGTTGCCACAACACGGTGCCGGCAAAGTCCCGGTAGGCCGCCATGTCGGCCATGCGGGTCTTGAGCAGGTAGTCAAAACCACCGGCCACCATGTGGCACTCCATGATTTCGCCGCGCACTTGCACAGCGGCTTTGAAGGCTTCGAATACGTTGGGGGTGGTGCGGTCCAGCAACACTTCGACAAATACCATCATGCCGGCGCCAAGCTTGAGCGGGTTCAGGCGGGCTTCATAACCCAGGATGTAGCCGTCTTTGGTGAGGCGTTGCACCCTGGCCAGCACGGCGGTGGGGGAAAGAGCCACGGCTTCAGCCAATTTCAGGTTGGAGATTCGGCCGTCTGCCTGCAGGCACTTGAGGATTTTGAGGTCTATGCGGTCCAGGTCTGTTGGGGTGCTGGTCATGTTCTGGGTCCTCCCGTGTTTCACGCTGTCTTATGTGGAGCAGAGGTTTGGGTAGGGCTGACCGCCTCATGCTGCCGAAACGCGCAGAAATCGGCGGTCAGCCCTACCCAAACCTCTGTGGCGGATAGATAGGCGTTCGGTAGCGGAGTCAAAGGTGTATTCATCCCGTTGGTATCTGCATTTGGTGCCGGCGTATCCATTGCGCCTGTTCTCGCCAAGGTGGGCAAGGCCGGGGGCCGATTTGCTGGCCAGCAGGACTGATGAGGCCCCCGGCTTTGCCCACCTTGGCAGGCACAACCCCAACTCGTAAGCGATGCATCATGAAACAAACAACCAGCGAAAGGCAAAATTTTAGTGAGAAATTCACCACAAATTCAAAGACCATAGCGACTTAGTCAACTGAAGCGCTGTTCGACTTTAGTTTGCCCAACAAACCCGAAAAGAAGAAACCGGAGACCACCATGCCCGTCGCCCAACGCCTGCCTTTCCCCTACCGTCCCGAGGCCGAAGTGGTGGCCCGCCATCTGCAAAGCATCAGCCAGTCGTTGGACTGGGCCGCAGCCGCTCGTGCCGCCACGCCCTGGGTGCAGTCCGTGCGCGACAACCCGCCGCCGTTTTGGGCCATGGAGAGCCTGCTCAAGGAATACCCGATCTCCAGCGCCGAAGGTTTGGCCCTGATGCGCCTGGCCGAGGCGCTGTTGCGCGTGCCCGATGCCGAGACCGCCATTGCATTGACCGCCGACCAACTGGGCCGCGCCGACTTTGATGGCAGCGGCGACAAGGTGTTGTCGCGCCTGTCCAGCACCGCGATTGCCATGTCCAAACACTTCCTGCCCGATCCCCAAACCGGCGCGGGACCGAAGGCTGAACCCGGCTTGATGGCCAAGCTGGGGGCCAAGACCGTCGTGGCCG
Organism: Candidatus Aalborgicola danicus; assembly: GCA_016703945.1. Lineage (GTDB taxonomy): Bacteria > Pseudomonadota > Gammaproteobacteria > Burkholderiales > Burkholderiaceae_C > Allorhodoferax > Allorhodoferax danicus. Next base: position 230,866 of record JADJBC010000003.1, on the reverse strand, counting down.
CCACCTTGCGCGCTGTGCAGTTGCTGGGACGCCAGTTTGTGCTGGGCCAGACCATGAAGGAGGCGCAGCACGAGGCGGACGCAGCACGCAAGAAGTCGAATACGCTCAGATACTCCTACGACATGCTGGGAGAGGGCGCCCGCACCGATGCGGACGCCCAACGTTACTTGAAGAGCTACACAGATGCTATTGAATCAATAGCTGCTCACGCAAGCAAGACGGGGGCTATCGAACAAAATGATGGTATCTCTATCAAGCTAAGCGCCCTGCACCCACGTTTTGAAGACGCACAAAGCCACCGCGTTTTGGCGGAACTGGTGCCCCGCGTCTGGAGCCTGTGCGAGCGGGCGGCAAGGGCCAACATCAACCTGACCATTGACGCGGAAGAGGTCGAGCGCCAGGAGCTGACGCTGGAAGTGCTGGAGGCACTGATTGCCAAAGTGGCGGCAACACTGCCCGCAGTGGCGCGGCTTTGGTATGGCCATGCAGACCTACCAGACGCGCTCGCTGGAACTCATTGATTTCGTCACCGCGCTGGCCCGACGCTACCAGGTGCGCCTGATGTGCCGTCTGGTCAAGGGTGCGTATTGGGACGCCGAGATCAAGCGTGCCCAGGAGTACGGTCTGCCGCATTACCCTGTGTTCACCCACAAGCACCACACGGACGTGTCCTACCTGTCCTGCGCCCGCGCGCTGCTGGACGTGCCGGACGCCATCTACCCGCAGTTCGCCACCCACAACGCCGCCACCATCGCCGCCATCCTGCAAATGGCCGCGCGCACCGGCGCGCCCTTTGAGCTGCAGCGCCTGCACGGCATGGGCGAGGGCGTGTACCGCGAGGTGCTGAAAAACCCCTTGGTGGCGTGCCGCGTGTACGCGCCGGTCGGTGCGCACCGCGACCTGCTGGCCTACCTGGTGCGCCGTCTGCTGGAGAACGGCGCCAATTCGTCTTTTGTGCACCAGATGGCCGACCCCACGGTGGACATGCAAGACCTGTTGACGTCTCCCCTGCGTCTGGAGCCCCACCCGTCACTACCATTGCCTCCGGACCTGTTTGGCATCCATCCCGGAGCCCGCAAGAACAGCACCGGGTTGGATTTGACCGTACCCAGCATGCGCGAGCCCTTGCTGTCCGCGCTGGCCAGTACACCGGTGCCCGTAGTTGTCGAGTTCGACACCCGTAACACGGCCAGCGCCTTTGCAGCCTGCGCGGCCAGCCAGAAGGCCTGGAGCCAGACGCCGGTAGCCGAGCGCGCCGCCATCCTGCGCCGCGCGGCTGACACCATGCTGGAGCAGACCCCGATGTTCTGCGCGCTTTTGGTCAAGGAAGCCCACAAGACCTGGGGTGATGCCGTCAGCGAGGTGCGCGAAGCGGTCGACTTTCTGCGTTACTACGCCGATGAAGCCCAGCGCATCATGCAGCCGCTGGCCATGCCACAGGTTCACGGCGCGCCCGCCGCGCTGGCGGGCCACAACTTTGGCGTGACTGGCGAGTCCAATACCCTGTCTCTCACCGCACGCGGCGTGTGGGTGTGCATCAGCCCGTGGAACTTCCCGCTGGCGATTTTTGCCGGCCAGGTTGCGGCGGCGCTGGCCACAGGCAACACCGTGCTGGCCAAACCCGCTGAACAAACACCGGGTGTGGCTTTGGTTGCCGTGCAGTTGTTACATGCCGCCGGTGTGCCCACTGACGCCCTGCAGCTGATGCACGGCGCCGGTGAAACCGTGGGTGCCGCCTTGGTGGCGCAACCCGGCGTGGCCGGTGTGGTGTTCACCGGCTCCACCCAAGTGGCCAAGATCATCAACCGCGCCTTGGCCGCCAAAGACGGCCCGATCGTCCCGCTGATCGCCGAGACCGGGGGCATCAACGCCATGCTGGTAGATTCCAGCGCCCTGCCCGAACAGGTGGTGGACGCGGTGGTGCAAAGTGCTTTCCGCTCGGCGGGCCAGCGCTGCTCCGCGCTGCGCCTGTTGTGCGTGCACGCAGCAATAGCCGATGGCGTCATCGAGATGTTGCAGGGTGCTGCCAGAGAACTGGTGGTGGGCGACACTTCAGACATCGCCACCGACGTCGGGCCGGTCATTGACACTGAGGCTTTTGACAACATCTACCGCCACATCCAACGCCTGAAGCAAGAGTCAAAAGTGCTGCTAGCCCCCGCAGAACCTGCGCAAGCAGCTACTAAAACTGTAGCAAACCTGATCACACCGCACGCCTTCGAGGTGGCCAACATTGCCGACGTCAAGGCCGAAATCTTCGGCCCGGTGTTGCAGGTGGTGCGCTGGGGCGGCGAGCCGGCCGATGTCATCAACCAGGTCAACGCGCTGGGCTATGGCCTGACCATAGGCATCCAGACCCGCATCGACAGCCGCGCCCAGGCACTGGCGCACGCTGCCCACATCGGCAACGTGTACATCAACCGCAACATGATCGGCGCGGTCGTGGGGGTGCAGCCGTTTGGTGGGGAAGGCCTGTCCGGCACCGGGCCCAAGGCCGGCGGCCCGCACTACCTGTACCGCTTCTGCGCCGAGCAGACCATCACGGTCAACACGACTGCGGCGGGGGGGAATGCGGCGTTGTTGGCCGGCGTGCATTGACACCTGCCGGCGCGCCGGCGCGCATTCGGTGGCGGTACCTGCAGTGGTGGCTGAAGCTCTGTCGGGCCGCGGTAATGGGGATAGCATGGTGGTCTCCATGCACTCCCAATCCTTGCTGTCAGAAATTTGGTCCCTTGGTGGGCTCCCGCCCGAAGCCTTGGGATACGCCCAATTGTCCGGCGCAGATCCGGTGCTGCACTCGTCGTTTGCGGTGGGCACTGCGGCCCAAACCAGCATCGCCGCTGCCGCCCTTGCGGCGTGTGAATTGGGCCATGTGCGCGGACAGGACCGGCAAACGGTCAGCGTGGCCATGGCGCACGCGGCGCTGGAGTGTGTAGGCTGGTTCAGCATCAACGGCCAGGTCTTGGATCCCTGGGACAGTTTTTCGGGTTTGTACGCCTGCGCCGACGGTTGGGTGCGCATCCATGCCAACTTTGCCCACCACCGTGATGGGGCGCTGGCATTGCTGGGTCTGTCCAGCGGCACCGCGCAGCGCGACGATGCGCAACGTGTGTTGCGCAGTTGGAAGACGCTGGACTTTGAAGCGGCGGCGGCAGAGCGGGGTCTGGTGGTCGCGGCACTGCGCAGCTTTGAACAGTGGGACGCCCACCCCCAGGCGCAGGCCGTGGCACAACAGCCGTTGTTGACCCTGGAGCGTATCGGTGACGCCCCAGCGTTGTTGCTCCCCTCTTTACGCGCGGACCAACGTCCGTTGACCGGTTTGCGCGTTCTGGAATTGACCCGCATCGTGGCTGGGCCGGTCGCCGGGCGCACCCTGGCGGCTTTGGGCGCAGACGTGATGCTGGTCAACGCACCCCACTTGCCGAACATCGGTTTGATCGCAGAGACCAGTCGGGGCAAGCTGTCTTGCCATCTTGACTTGCGCCTGGCCGATCAACGCCGGGCCATGGACCATCTGGTGGCACAGGCGGACGTCTTCATGCAGGGATACCGCCCCGGCGCTCTGGAGGCGCTGGGTTATGGGGCCCAGGCGCTCGCGGAAAAGAGGCCGGGCATTGTGGTGGTCTCCCTGTCAGCCTATGGTGAACACGGCCCCTGGGCCAACCGACGCGGTTTTGATTCGCTGGTGCAATCCGCGACCGGTTTTAACCTGGCGGAAGCCGAGGCGGCCGGAGCAGCGCAGCCCAAAGCCCTGCCCATGCAAATTCTGGATCACGCCAGCGGATATTTGATGGCATTTGGAGTCGCGGCGGCCAAAGCCCGGCAGTTGCAGGATGGCGGTAGCTGGCATGTGTGTGTATCGCTGGCACAAACGGCGCACTGGTTGCGCAGCATGGGGCGCGTGGAGTCGGGTTTTGGGGCCACAGCGCCCGACCCACAACCCTACCTGGAGACGTATGCCTCGGGCTTTGGCAGCTTGCTGGCGGTGAGACCCAGCGCGCAGCTGGCCCGCACCCCGGCGTTTTGGAGTCGCCTCTCGGTTCCGCCCGGGACCCATGCGCCGCTCTGGCCAGCTGTCAGTTCGTGACGTTTGCCACGGGAAACGTGCTGGTCAAATATGCCACATGCCCCCGTGAAATATAAATAGTTTGCTATCCAAATAGGAGTAAATTTCGTCAAATGGTGAGCAATTGCTGCACCCGTGCGCGCAACAGCTCAGGTTGCACGTCTTGGGCCAAGACCGGGGCGCCCACATTCAGCCCCACACGGCTGAACAGCCCGCGGCGGAACGGCCGCACCATGGCGCCGCCTTGCTCCACGCGGCTGAAGAACGATCCCCACAGATTGGTCAGCGCCATCGGCACCACCTGCACGTTCAGGCCTTGCTGCGTGGTGCGCTCCAGAATCTTCATGATGCCGCCCTTGAACTCCTGCAGCGTGCCGTCGCGGGTGATGCCGCCTTCGGGGAAGATGCACAGCAGGTCGCCCTCGGCCAGCACCTTGGCGGCGGCGTCGAACGCGGCTTCGTAGGCCTGCGGGTCCTGCGTGCGCGGTGCAATCGGGATGGCCTTGGCCAGGCGGAACAACCAGCCCAGCACCGGCACCTTGAAGATGTTGTGGTCCATGATGAAACGGATCGGCCGGGGGCTGGCCGCCATCAGCAGCACGGCGTCGATAAAACTCACGTGGTTGCACACCAGAATGGCGGCGCCCTGGGTGGGGATGTGTTCATCGCCATTGACCTTGAAGCGGTAGATGAAGTGTGACAGCACCCAGGCCACAAAACGCAGCAGGTATTCGGGCACCAGCATAAAGATGTAGAACGCCACCACGGCATTCGCCAGGCCGGTGAACAGAAAGATCTGCGGAATGGTGAAACCGGCCTTGAGCAGTGCACCGGCAATCACCGAGCTGCCAATCATGAACAGCGCGTTCAGAATATTGTTGGCCGCGATGATGCGGGCGCGGTGCGTGGGTTGGCTGCGCAACTGGATCAGCGCATACATCGGCACGCTGTACAGGCCGGCGAACAGGCTCAGCAGGGCCAGGTCCGCCATCACGCGCCAGTGTGCGGGCTGCGCCATGAAGGCGGAGAGTCCCATGATGTTCGACGGTGGCAGGCCCCGCGACGCAAAGTACAAATCCACTGCAAACACACTCATACCTATGGCGCCCAGCGGCACCAGGCCAATTTCCACATGGCGGCGGCTCATCACTTCGCACAGCAGCGAACCGGTGCCAATGCCGATGGAGAACACCACCAGCAACAGCGACGCCACCTGTTCATTGCCATGCAGCACTTCCTTGGCCAGGCTGGGGAACTGGCTTAGAAACACCGCACCAAAGAACCACATCCAACTGATGCCCAGCAGCGAGCGGAATACCACCAGGTTGCCATGCGCGAGTTTGAGGTTGCGCAGGGTCTCGCTGATGGGGTTCCAGTTGACTTTCAGGCCGGGGTCGGTAGCCGGTGCCTTGGGGATATAGCCCGCCACCACACGCCCCACCACCGCCATCACCAGGCAGGCCACCGCAACGGTTTCATGGCCGATGGACGGGATGGCTACCAGCAGGCCACCCACCACATTGCCCATCAGGATGGCGACAAAGGTGCCCATCTCCACCATGCCGTTGCCACCGGTCAGCTCTCGCTCGTTGAGCACCTGGGGCAACAGCGCAAACTTGACCGGGCCAAACAGCGTGGAGTGCACACCCATCAAAAAGGTACAGAGCAGGAGCACGGCCACGTTGTTGCTGACAAAGCCGTAGGCAGCAATCGCCATGATGGCGATTTCCAGGTTTTTGACAAACCGGATCATCAGCGTCTTGTCGTACTTGTCGGTCAATTGCCCGGCCGTGGCCGAAAACAGCAGGAATGGCAGTATGAACAGCGCGCCAATGGTCAAGCCCGCCATGCTGGGGGCCAGCCATTCCACACTCAGCTGGTAGGTCACCATCACGGTGAAGGCGAACTTGAACAAATTGTCATTGGCCGCACCAGAAAACTGGGTCCAGAAGAAGGGCGCAAAGCGGCGCTGGCCCAGCAGCGCAAACTGGTTGGGGTGGCCGTGGTCTGCCGGGCCAGTGGTGGTGGCCGCTGTGGGTGTCAGTGTTTCTGTGTTCACAGGTTTGTCCTCAGGTCGCTGGTTGTTGTGCTGATCTGCGTAACGTACTCAGGTCCGGACTGCAATGCGTGGTTGTGGGCGGCCACGGGCTGGCCCCACCGGATACGCGCCATTTTGCACGACGGTCAAGACCGGCCACGCGGCCATTGCTGCGGCCATGTGTTTCAAAGTGTGGCCAGACACCAAGCCATTGGTCAACGCCAGGATGTGGTGGTCTCCCAGCTCGAGCAGTTTCGCCAGCACGTACCAGGCGATCACCGCCAGCAGTGGCACGCCCCACGCGCCAATCAGCGGTTTGCGCAGGGTCAGGCTTACTACAAGCAGCATGCCACCACCTTGCAACACCGACCAGGGAAGCAGGTTGCCGGTCATTGCCCATACGACCAGGGCCACGGGACCCAGGACCAGCACGGCAGCGGCGGTCCATTGGCCGGCCCGTGCGCTGATGCGGTCGGCTGCAGCCAGGCCCATCAGCCCGGCAAATGCCGCCAGCATGCCCGTGCGGTCGATGGTCAGCCCCAGGTCATTGGGCTGCAGGTGGTAATAACTGGAACACAGCGCAGTCAGCAGCAGGCCGACAAAAAACAGTTGGGCCAGAGGGCGCTGGGCATCACAAGGCACCAGGGCCACAAAGCCATTGCGCCGGGCAGGTGGCTTGTGTACGGACCGCAGGCGCAGCAGGCCCCAGGCACCCAGCAGCGCAAAGGGGGCATTGCTGAGCACATCCATCGCAAAGGGCATGCCCCACAAGCTGCGCTGGTCGGCAAAGGCGTGGTAGTCGGCATACTGCGCCACGGCCGGGCCGAAGCAGGCCAGCACAACAGCCAGCGCCAGCGCGGCCAGCAGGCCGGTTTCAGAACGGGTCAGCGGGGTTTTCATCAAAAGGCTCCAAGGGGTGGATGAGGGCGCCAGTGTGTTGCCGCCTTGCCGCCAAGACGGTGTAAATTCAGATACAAGCTTGCAATCAAATACGAAAAGTATCAATAATCGATACCTATGAGCACCACCGCTGACCTTGTATCCGCCCTGAAGCACGAGCTGAAGGCCGCCCGCATGACCTATGCCGATCTGGCCGTCGCCTTGGGGCTGGCCGAATCCAGTGTCAAACGTATGCTGGCCAAGGGCGACATGCCGCTGTCGCGCATCGACTCCATCTGCCGCGCCCTCAAATTGGACTTTGCTGACCTGGCGCGCCGCGTGGCCGACGCTCAGCCTTTGCTGGCGCAGCTGACGCAGGAGCAGGAGCGCGCCGTGGTGGCCGACAAAAAGCTGCTGCTGGTGGCGATTTGTGTGCTCAGCCAGTGGACACTGGAGCAGATTGTGGCCAGCTACCGCCTAACCGAGGCCGAGTGCATAGGCTACCTGGCGCAATTGGACCGCATTGGCATCATCGAGCTGCGCCCGCTGAACCGCTACCGCCTCAAGCTGGCCAAGGCCTTTCGCTGGCGCCCGCACGGGCCCGTGATGGACTACTTTCGCGACAACGCGCTGCTGGATTACTTCTCGGGTGGATTTGACGGTGCCGGTGAAGGTCTGCTGCTGGTCCATGGCTCGGTCAGCCGCAGCCTGGCGCCGTCTTTCATGGAACGTATGCAGCGTGTGGCGCAAGACTTTGCGCAGCAGCACCTGGCCGACCAAAAGTTGCAGGAAAAAGACCGCGAGGGTTACACGCTGCTGCTGGCCATGCGCAACTGGGAGTTTGAGGCGTTTGCTGCATTGCGGCGATGATTCACCGAGTACCAAATTGCATCCAAGGAAAACCCAGCCGCCAACCTATCTACCTGGATGCTACCGCTAACATGGACGAGGTGCGTCTGACCCGATTGGACAACTCACGTGCAATGTTGCGTGTGATTTTCAGCGCTGCAGCGGGATGATCCCGCATCAGCGCATCGATTGCGTTGTTGCTCAGCAAAAGAGCGCGAACCGGCGTGTCAGCGTAGGCAGTGGCCGACCGAGCGTTGCCGTCAATCAAACCCATTTCTCCAACAAACTGCCCTGGCCCAAAAGTCGCCAGGCGAGATGAGGAGTTGAGGTCATTCGCCAGGATGCTGATGAGTCCACTTTCAAGCAGCCAAATCCCGTCGGCGACACTGTTTTTCCGAAAGAGCGGGGTTCCTTGCTGCACCTCACGTACGAGCCCAAGTAGAAGTACAGCGGCAATTTCGCTGTCCGTAAGGTCCTGAAACAACTGGTTCCTTGCAAGGTTTACAAATTGTGTCGAGGCATCCAAGGCTTTTGCATCATGAAGTAAGAGGTTTTCGCACACTTCCAACGCTCTATCTAAGTCAGGGTATTGCTCGACTGTCGATAAAGACTGCAGAGCGCGCTGCAACTTTTCCGAATGTGTCAGTTCTGCGCCGCTGATAACTACGGCCACCTGGCGATCAGTCAAGGCACGAACAAGCGAAAGGACGGCATCTGAACCGCTGGTATCGACGTCGGTCACATGGCTGACATCTACAACAACGGCGACAGCGTCTTGGTGCAACTCGTCGGGCAGTTGCACAATGCGCGCGCTATTTCCAAAAAATAGATGACCGGTCAGCGGCAGAATTCCGATTTTATGAACCCGTTGAGACAAAGCCAGAGACTCCGATGGACTCCTGGCGCGTTGTGATGCATATCGATTGAGGTAGGCCCAGCGTGAAATAAGGCCACCGGCCACGCTGCGCAACACGACAAGACACGACAGTGCAATGCCAAGTGCACAGGCCCAAATCAGATTGCCAAAAAAAGCCACAAAAGATATTGCAGTCGCAATCCAAAAGCCGAGATCCACCTTTTCAACGCGTGAGCGCCTGTGGTTGTGTTGGGCGACAACAACTTTAAGCTGACGTACAAATATCCAATCCATGGTCAATGGAACCTGCAGAAGGAACATGCCTGCAACCATGCCCACTGGCAGGGTAACGATCCAGCGCCCTGCATAGAGAAGAATCGCAGTCGTCAACACAAGGGAAGTCAGACCGGCAAGCGCGCCCCGTCCACCAGCGATCCAATTCGAAGAACTGCAGATTGGACTAGCCGTAGTCGGGACGCCGCCTATCAATGCACTGATCATGTTCGCACCACCGGTTGCAAGCAGTTCACGACTAATGTCGATACGAACCCCAAATCGCGTTTCCATCAGGCTTGCGGCGGTCACTGTTTCTAGCACCATGACAAGCGCAAGCGTCAACCCTCCTGGTAGTCCGATGGCCAGCAAATGGCCCCAGTCCAGGTGCAGAAACTTGGGCCACAATGCCATGCTTATCCAGATACCGTCAATCGACGGTCTCGTAGCGGCAATCCACGCAGTCTTGTGGAAGACCAGCGTGAACGCCAACCCGCAGGCAATAGCAACGGCGACTGCCGGAACCAGCTTGACGTGAACGAACCGTGACTGGAGTTTCGGCCACACCACGTAACATGTCAGCATCAAGAGTGCAGTAGCAGCGGCCGCCCAATCGCTGTAGCGGATCTGAGAGAACGCCAACCACGCCAACAACATTGCGGTGCCATTGCTGATGCCGGTCGTCACTGGCGTTGAAATGATTTTGAACACATTCCCAAGTCGAAGTGCACCAAGCAGCAGGATCAGCGTACTGGCCATTGTGAACAATAGACTTGCTGCGGCCAGTCCGACACCAAACTGGTCCAGCGTTAGCCCCGACACTCCGCTGCTTGTGCTGTCTGAAGCCAAACCCAACTGCAATATCAGAGCGGTATAGACGGTCAGCGACGCCACACGTGATGTGGGTATGAGAGCGGGGCTCCCCTTGAGAACCAGATAGCCGACCCGCACCACGCAGGCTGTTATCAGTGTCGCCCAGAGGGCAGCTGCGAGTGATTCCGAGCCGAAAAGTGCCAGAAAGAAGAGTATTGGAGCTACGGAAGCGGACAGCCCATGGACAGCGGCCTCTAGGCCGCCACGAACGTCAGCCGCAACAGAATTTCTGGTCATTGGAGAAAATCTTAGCTCCAGGCCATGTCACTTTTCCGGCAGAGCACTTGGCTATTCCATCAAGGAGTCTTGTAGGTCCTGAGCGTTGACAGGTTTGACTGGTGTGGGGCAAATCACGGCGACCGCAGCACAGCCAGATACAACCGTCACAGCTGTGCGGGCCATCGCGCAAATCGGATCAACTGCAACAAACAGGATGAAGGCTGCTTCAAACGGAAGCTGAAGGTACTTGCAGACGGTCCCTACAAGAGTGATGGTCACCACACCAGCCATGCCCGACGAGGCAAACCCCGCCAAAATTGAAACCAGCATAACGAGGGCCACTTCGAACAGGGCGACAGGTCTCTCGTACAAATCGGCGACGAATAGCGTTGCACAAATCAAATAGGCGATCGCCCCGACCTTCAGTAGCGACACACTCAAAGGCACCAGCAACTCGACACGCGCTTTGGGAAAACCAAGTCGCAAGACCAGTGACTCAATCATCGCCGGCATGCAGGTTGCGCTGTTGTTCGTCGCAACGCCCAGTGCAAACGGCGCTTGCATTGCCTTCACTACTTTTGGAAATGGAACTGACGCGCGATAACTTAAAACAAGCATCGACAAAAGCAAAAGCAAAACCGAGAGGGCAATAAACCAGCCGACAAACCCTGACATCGCCTTCAATGGCTCGATGCCAGTTTCTGCAATCTGACTTGCTGACAGGCTGATCAGCACAATAGGAATGGGCAGATTTACCCAATGGGTCAAAGTCTGACAGGCTCTGTACACCGTCTCCAACGTCTGGTTTAACCCACCTGAGATTTTTGTCGGTACTTGACCCACCGCAAAACCGAAAAGCATCGCAAATACGAGAGCCTTGAGAGTGTCGCCGGTTGCAAGAGCACTGAAAATATTCGCCGGAATCAAGGAAGACAAAACGTCACCAAGGGTCGTTTCCTTGGGTATTTCATCGGCCTTTCTCAAGTACATGTCAAAGTTGCTGCTTTGCGCATCGGAACCAACGATCTTTCCAAGCGAGGCCGTTACGGTGTCCGACAATTGATCGCCTGGACTGGCTGCGATAAAGACTACTGAGGATAAGGATGCAGCAATGATAGAAACCAAGCCAAACACCACAACAACACGGGTCAAAATCTTTGCAGCACCACCATCGTGAAAGAGATTCTGTAGTGAAAAAATGACCGCTGACACCATGAAGGGCAGAACGATCATTGTCAGAAGATCGACGTAAACAAGCCCAATGACAGAAAGGCTCTTTGAAAATTGCGGGAAACCTAAACCCAGCATCGCACCAAAAACCACACACGCCAACACGGTGATCGGGTGCATTGAAATGCGTTTGTACAGTTGCAAGCCGCCCGACTTTTTTGGCGCCGTTGGATTGCCTGGCAACAGGGGTCCCGGGCTCACCAAATCTGCGTTGGAAACATTCGACATCATTTAAGCTCCTTGAGCATATTTGCGACCAAAGGTATTTCCGTACGCTGGGCGATTACTTCATTCACAAAGGTTAACAATGACACGTCGGTCAGGCCGACCATCACGCTCAACGCAGATCCCAGGTCGTTGAAAGTCACAGTCCGCAGCGTCAGAGCCAGCTCAGGATTGCCACGCATGATTTGTTGAATTTCGAACTCATCGCGATAAATCGCAACAACCTCTCCTTTCTTGACGGCCTCCACGGACTTTGCCCAAGATGTATGAAGAACAATTTGTGCCTTCGGAAAATTTCGCCGTCCGAATTCCTCCCAGGCAGACCCTCCGATCACACCAAGTTTGCCGGTGAAGTTGCGTATCACGCGAGGCGCTGCATTGGCCCCAGAGACTTTGGCGAACTCGAGCCGGTTGATCAAAAAAGAGTGACCCAAGCGCATGTAGGAGGTACTGAAATTGACCTTTTGTGCTCTCGCAAGTGTTCTTGCCAACCGCCCCATGGCCAGGTCTGCTCGACCATCTGCGGCCATCTCTACCGCTGCATCAAAGGTCTTGGCAGTGCGGTCAAAACGAACTGGAACTCCCAATTCCTTCGCAATCTGGCGTGCGAGGTCTACATCGGTACCCACGTGTTCGCCATCTTTCTGTGCAAAAAATGGAGGCGAATCAACGGCAATCATCGCGACCACGAGCTCACCACGCTGCAAAATTCGTGCGATATCGGGCGCCACGGTCTTGCCATTCGGTGCCTTGACCAAAGGGGATGTGCGTTGTGAGTACGGCGCAGAAGCCGAGGATGGCCGCAGGAGCGCCGATTGTGAGGCCTGGGCAAACAATACTAGCGGGGCCAGCGAAAAGAGGAGTCCGACCAACAATGAGCCAAACAAAAAATAGGCGTCCAACGCTAGCCAAGATCGCGTTTTAGTTCGCATGCCAACAAAAGCTATTTCTATGGTGGCCACGACCCCTCCTTTTACTGAACACAGTAGATTTGTACCGTCGTCCGCAAATGAGGTCGGGACATTCAAGCGGGGCGACTTTCAAGACAGCGATCTCTCATAATGCAGGATAGACCGTCGTCGTAGGTATCCATGATTTTTTGGTACAACTCTGCCGCTTCGCGGTACTGTTTCTTCGAAAACAACAAGAATGCTTCACGGGTCAACGCACATAAGGCTTTATCCCTGTCGGTTGCCATGGTTTCAGGATCATCGCCGCGGATAGCCAGCACTTCATAAATAGGAATTTCGCCCTTGCGTCCTTTGACAGTAATGATATCGACGGGTCGTGTCCAAAGCCGTTCACCAGCTTCCTTGTAGGTGGCATGGCTGATGCAAATCGAAGTCGAAAATTCCTTGTTGATGCCTTCCAGTCGCGCAGCGATGTTGACGCCGTCACCCATCACGGTGTAGCTCATGCGTTCAGGTGATCCAATATTGCCCACCAGAACGGCATCCGAATGGATGCCAATGCGGACCGTCAACGGGGGCAGACCTTCCGTAGCGAATTGCCTGTTCAATTCCACCATCCTGCGTTGTGACTTCACGGCCGCTCTGCAGGCGTGATAGGCGTGGTTCTGATCGAGCATCGGGGCACCCCAGAATGCCATGACCGAATCCCCAATAAATTTATCGACCGTGCCAGTTTCTTCCTTGACGGCATAGGTGACCAGTGCGAGGTATGAAGAAACAAGTCTGACCAACTCCCGCGACGGAGTGACTTCGGAGATGGAGGAGAAACCTTGCAGGTCAGTGAACAGGATTGTCAGGTAGCGGCTTTCACCGCCAAGTTCGATGTCATTGCCTGAGCGGACCAAGTCATTGACCAAATCGCGTGGTACGTAAGCTGTAAATGCCCGCAGTGTGTTGCGCAACTTGTTGACAGCACTATGAAGAATATTGATCTCTTCGATTCTCGATCCGACTATTCTCTTTGATCGATTGAAATCCAGCAGATCTCTAATTTCTTCAGTAAGGGTTTCAATTGGCCGCGATATGGTCCGAGAAAGAATGTAAGTCAGAAACACAAGTAACAAACACGCTGCTCCGCCATAAACGATGAGTCGTCTATTGATCTCGTTAAGCCCAACTAAAAAGTCGCTCATGGGCGCAAGCGTGATCACTTCCCAATTCTTGTTGAAATTGTTTGGAAATGCCGTGAACTGGGCCAAATACACTTCGGCAGTCAGTGGGTGTGTAAATTCAAATTGCCGTTCTTGGGTGCTGATATGCCTTTGATAGGCGTGCTGCACCGCTTTGCCAGCCGCCTCACGAATATTTTGCTTAATCAAGCCTGATTTCACAATCGTGTAGCCATTGTCTTGACCGGTGCTTACCACGATGTTGCCATCGACGTCGACGATGTAGGTTTCACTATTTTTGCTGATTTGGATCGACTTGAGGTATTTTGAAATCGTATTCAGCTCAAATGACTCACCAATCATTCCTTTGAACGTCTTGTCCTGATAAACAGGGGTTGATACGGTCATAGTAGCCTGAGAAGTACTGCCAGAAACATAGGGCTCGTCAAGCAAAACAAAACGCTCCCGTTTGTCTTCGGGTGTTTTGGCAACCGTTGACGAGAGGCTTTTGTAGAACGGACGTTGACGTGGGTCGTAGTTGTTTTCAACAACAAAGGTTTCAATCGGCGCGGAGTCACGGTTTTTGAAGAATGTAAAAACCGAATTGACGGACCTACTATTTTTTGCAGGTGCCTGGGCACCAGAACCGTTGGATGCCCCTTCAGGTAGGCCAGATCGGTCAACAACCCAGAAATTGAAAACCGCATCGGCCGGCGGCACGCGGTTTGCAACGATCATGCCCTCCCGCATTCGCTGAACCTGGTGAAAACTGCCACGTTCCGAAGCGACGAAGATAGATACAAGGTTTGGGTTATTTTCAAGATGTAGCAGAAGTGTGTCGTTGACACTCGCACTCTTGAGTAAACGTGGGTCGTCCCGCACTTGCTTTGCGAGCGTCACCAGAGAGTCTCCGATCGGATCAAGCAATGCGAGCAACTTGTCCGTCATCTGGTTATTGAGGCTGGTAATCAATGCGGATGCGTTGTGCTTGTAAATTTCATAATTTGTTTTGTAGATGTAGTAAACGATGATGGCGAACGTCGGCAATATCAGGCAAAGAAAAAGTGTGCTGATACTGAGTCGCAATTTGACGGCGAATTTCGGCGTGGTTTCCTGCCGACCCGCAGGACCGTTCGATCTAGTTACCTGCGCCTTGGTTTCTGCGATGGACATATCAAAGGGCCTTCTTGCAAGAGTTCTGATGCGCTGCAAATATCTTCTTCATCTCTTTGCTCGCCAATTGTGCTGCGGAGTAGGAAGTAATCTTGTGCATGTCGGTCACAGAGGTTTCCTTTGGCAACGCGATTTTTCCTGACAGTCCAAGCAATGGACCCGTATCAAAACCCTCGTCAACAGCATGAAAGGCGATATTCGCGTATCGCTTCCCATCTCGCATCAAGCCCTCGAAGGGATTGCCGCCGACATAGTGAGATGGCCAGGAATCATCAATGCAGGGGTGCAGGTTGTAGAAACCAAGTTTTGGAGTGTTAATGAGGCGGGAACGAATCCGTTGCCCAAAGGTCGCCATCACGCAAATGTCCGGCTTCCATTGATCAATCACTTCGTAGAACTCAGGGTCGTTTACTTTCCCATTGAAAGTGTCAATTCCACGCTCTTTTGCAAGTTCCGAAACCATAACCTTCTCGTAAACCGTATGGGGGTACTGCCAAACCCGTTTGTCGGCACTGACATACGATGCTTCCGGATCGTCAGTCGCAACACCGACCACAGTTACCTGCTCACTGATGTCACCCTGCAGCAATTCGTTGAGAAGATAGAAGCCGCGGTAAAAGCTGCCAAACATTGCAACCCTGAATCTGTCATCGCGCATGTGCTGCCTTCTTTTAAAAACAAACCAAAACTCTTCGTTGTTCCCGGAAGTAATACTGATTGAGAAATGATCCCGTACCGCCCATCGCGGGCGAGCTCAAAAATAGCAGGTGACAATGTCTTTTAAGGACGCCCTGGTGTGACCTTTCCATGGTGCGAAATTGACTTGGGTTGACAAGGCAATAAGCGAATTTGTGTGTTCATCGAAGGGCTTTGCTGGCGTCACCATTGCGGGATGTTCGTTTTGCAATGCGCTACAGCCCCGGGGCGCCAATGTCAATCCAAACAACGTCACGTTGATCCGGTATCCATTTCTTTTGGGGAGTAGCAATCAAAGGACTGGCTCGCCGTGAACCTTCGGATCAAAGGCCTCTCGCTATTTGTGCCACGGCGACCCGCGACTTGCCTGTCGATCAACGAAAAATTTCACCCATGATAAGCTGTTCTAAAGATTGTCGAAATGAGTCTATACACAAGCAAAAAAATGTAAACATGTGTTTTCAGTGCGCGTTTAACCCGGCCCCACAGGAGGCAGATTTTGATCACTCGTAGCGAACTTCCAACGTATCCAATCGAGATAGATCGTCCAAGTCTCGACTCTGTTCGAAGCGGCAATACGGGCGTGGATTATGTGCATGAGTTCACTGCGAATGAGCCCGGGCCCTGCGCAATGGTCACCGCCTTGACCCATGGCAATGAGTACAGTGGGGCAGTTGCATTGCTGCGGTTGATCGAATCGGGACTGAGGCCAACTCGGGGCTCATGGATCATTTGCTTCGCCAACGTGGCGGCTTTTCGTGCGTTTGACCCAGTGTCGCCAGATTCCTCCCGATTCGTTGACGTGGATATGAATAGAGTCTGGAGCAAAGCCAAGCTGGGTGGTGAAGCGAAACAACAAGAAGTTTCTCGTGCAAACGAGATATTGGGTTTCGTACGCCGTGCGGACTACCTTTTGGACTTGCATTCAATGCATGAGTCATGCGAGCCTTTGCTTCTTTCTGGCCCGACACAAAAAGGTCTGCAATTTGCAAACAAGGTTGGATTTCCCGGGGTAATTGTTCGCGACGAGGGGCATGCAGATGGCACAAGGATGATGGATTTCGAAGCATTTGGGCGTCCAGAGGAGAGACCGGTTGCACTTCTGGTTGAGGCTGGCCAACATTGGAGCAAAAGCGCTGTCGACGTTTCAATGCGGACTCTGTTTAGATTTCTTGTTGCCTCTGAGACAATTGAGGAGGACGCGATTCCGTCGGGGTTCGCCCCTGCAATTCCACAGGTTGAGGTCAAAGTCGCGGGTCGCTGTGTTGCAAAAACCTCAGACGTCTGTTTTACAAGTGACTGGAAAGGGCTGGAGCTTATTGCGCATGCTGGCACCGTCATTGCGTATGACGGTGGCGAGGCTGTAGTGACGCCGTTTGATGACTGCGCCTTGATCATGCCATCGCTACGGCAGGTCTTCCCCGGTGTGACCTATGCGCGATTCGGTCAGAGCCCGACACGGAGCTAGTTAGTGGTACAGCGGCGAAAGTTGGACTTCATTGAACGTCACCGCTGGTGCAATGGTGATTCATCGAAAGTAGCAAGTCACCGCATTGCACAGCCGCGGCGACGAAGTCAAACGATGAAATCGACTTGGATAGGCTAGCGAAGCCATCGAGGCTTGAAATCGCAAGGTGGGTCTGCAGTTGCGCATGGATTTCCAGGGCACGCAGATCCGACGATTCCAACAGAACGCGCAATTCATTCAATTGAACAAGAACCGTGTCATCGGCCTGCGTCGCCCCAGTATCGGGTGACAAAGGAACTGCGGCCAGAACTGACACCATATTGTCTTCGACTAATGGCTTCAAGACATCGATAGTGCGCAATACAGTTTCTTTGAATACGACCCGAAGCGAGTCGTGCACTGGCAAGTGCGTGCCGAACCGGAGTGCCTGCTCGGTCGATTTCGCAACGGCCGCCATGTTGGCTGCGCCTACCGTTGCCGATAGGCCTTTAAGGGTGTGCAGAAAGCGTTCGGCCCCAACCAAGTCGCTGCTCGCTAAAAAGGCATCCAACTGCTCCGGTGCGTCGCGCAGGTCCGACAGGTAGGACGTTAGCACGGTTGCATACAACTCTCTGTTTCCGCCCATACGCTGAAGGGCCTCGTCCATAGCGATATCGTCCACGAGTGGCAACCCATCGGCAGGTGGCGGGGCGGTCAATGTGCCCCCGGGGGCGGCGGCGCGCCGCTCCGTGGTGTGGGGCCCGTTCGCCCGGTTGCGGCGGGTGTGTTGCAACAACACCTCTACCAAATGGGGTAGGTCAAAGGGTTTGCCTACGTGGTCGTTCATGCCGGCCCGAAGGCATGCCTCGCGGTCTGATGCCATGGCATTGGCTGTCATGGCAATGATGGGCAATTGGGCCGAGCCCGGCGCCTGGCGAATCACGCGCGTGGCTTCGTATCCATCCATCACCGGCATCTGGATATCCATCAGTACTGCATTAAATGGGGTTTGCGTGTTGACGACTGCTTGAACCCCCAACTGGCCGTTGTCCGCGATTTCGACTTGGGCACCTTCTGAGCGCAGCAACTCGCGGGCGACCTGCTGATTGATCAAGTTGTCTTCCACGACAAGCAGGTGCATGCCTTCAAGCCGTCCGGCCTTTTCAGACCGGGCACGCGGTGCGGCGCGCAAATTGCTCAAACCCGCGCGGGCATCCACCACGGTGTCAAACAGCATGGATGCCGTGATGGGCTTGACCAGAAATGCGTTTAGATACGCCTGCTCACGCGCACTGCGCTGCATCAGCTGTTCGCGGCCGTGTGCAGTCACCATGACGGTAATGGGGCATAGCGCCTGTGCGCCCAGATCCCGCATGCGGGCGAGGGCTTCCCAGCCGTCCATGCCGGGCATCAACCAGTCAATAAAAATGGCGTCATAAGGGGGCAGCAATGCTTTTGCCCGGGTGTCGAGCAGCGCAATAGCGTGCTCGCCGCTGTCTGCGCCATCGACCCGCCAGCCCCAGGAGCGGGCCATGCGCATGGTCAAGTTGCGGGCGGTCACGTTATCGTCCACCACCAACACATCCAAAGGCAACATTACGCGCGATGGCGCGGGGTCCGACACCATAGCTATTTCACCGGCTATTGGCAGGGTCAGCGTAAAGTGGAAGGTGCTGCCCTGACCCAGCACACTGTCAAGCTGCAAGGCACCCCCCATCAGCCTTACCAGTCGTTTACAGATGGAAAGACCCAAGCCGGTGCCACCAAAGCGGCGTGTGGTCGATGCCTCGGCTTGCGAAAAGCCCTCAAAGATATGTTCCTGATTTTCTGGTGCAATGCCGATCCCGCTATCGCGCACCGCAAAGCGCAGGGTGGTGTGGGAGTCGGTGCGAGAAACGAGCTTGATTTCGACCACGACTTCACCCTCATTGGTGAACTTGATGGCATTGCCCGCCAGGTTGATCAACACCTGTTGCAGGCGCATGGCGTCAGCCACCAGAACACGCGGAAGCGTGGTGTCCACGTCAAACAGGACTTCAATGGGTTTGACGCCGACGTTGGCAGACAGGATCACGGACAGGTCGCGCAGCAGACGGTCCACCCCAAAGGGCTGCGGGTCGAGTTCCATCTTCCCGGCTTCCATCTTGGAGAAGTCCAGCACGTCATTGAGCAGGCTTAGCAGTGACCGGGCCGCCCCTTCGGCTTTGCCGGCATAGTCCAATTGCTGCGCCGACAGATCAGTGTTGTGCAGTAGCTTGAGCATTCCCAGAATGGCATTCATGGGCGTGCGGATCTCATGGCTCATGTTGGCAACAAACTGGCTCTTGGAACGTGAAGCCTCCTGCGCCGCCTCGGTCGCTCGCGTCAGGTCGGTGATATCGGAGTAGGTTGTTACAAATCCCCCATCGGGCATAGGTGCACCCCGGATTTCCAGCGTCCGACCATTCCCGCGCTGGCGCCGGAAGTGGTGGGCCTGGGCCATCTTTGCCCGCTCCACAATGGTTTTGACAATGGCATCAGGGTCGCCTTCGCCATACTCACCACGTTGCGCGTTGAACCGGATGATGGATTCGAATTTGACGACGTCTGCAGCAAACAACGAGTCCGGAAAATCCAGCAGGCTGCGAAAGAGGCTGTTCTCCGCCACCAAGTTCAAGTTGGCATCCATCACACTCAAACCCACCGGGATATTGGCCAGAATGTTCTTCATGAGAACGTTTTTTTGGCGCACATCGTCTTCGAGTTTTCTGCGCTGGGTAATGTCTTGAAAAATCCCAACCAGGCGGATGCGTTTTCCATCGCTGTACTCTGCTTCGCCCGCACATCGCACCCAAATATGCCTGGCCATCGCCGTGGTCAAGGGCAGTTCCAGATCCCAAGGCTTGCCGGTTCGGCGCGCAGCGCCGATCGCAGCCTGGATCTCGCCCCGTGCTTCGGGTGCAAAAAAGGCGATGGACTCCTCCAGGGTGGGGCAATGTCCATTGACCACGTCGTGGATCTGGCATGTTTGATCCGACCATGTGATGCGACCCGCGACCAGGTCGTACTGCCAGCGGCCTATGCCGGCAATACGCCCTGCGCGCACCAGGAAGGCGGCATTGTCCCGCAGGCTGGACGCGGATTCTTTTAGCTCGGCTTCGGCCTTTTTGCCCTCCGTGATGTCCAGGTTAATGCCATACATCCATTCTGGTTTTCCGTCGGGCGTGCGTGTGAAAAGCCGCCCGCGTGTCAGTTGCCAGACCCAGTGGCCCTGCCTTGTGGCGCATGCGGCCTTCAAATTCGAAAATGTCGCGCTTGCCCTTGACGTGCTCATCCAGGCGCTGTGCGGCAAGCACCAGGTCATCGGGATGCAATGCATGGCGCCATAGGCGATTCGGGTTTCCTTTTACCTCTTCGAGCGAGTAGCCCATCATTTCAGCCCAACGCGCATTGACAATTCCCTCGCCGGTCTGGTAGTTCCACTCCCAAGTGCCTGCCCGTGTGCCGGTGATGATGTTGTTCAGCCGCTGACGCTCGGCATCGAGGGTCTGTTGGGCGCGCTTGCTTGCCGACACATCGGTTCGAATGGAGATGTATTTCTCTATTCCGTGTTCGCCGAAATAGGGGGCTATCACCGTGTCCACCCAGTAGAGGCTGCCATCCTTCGCCCGATTGCAGACTTCGCCGCGCCACACGTAGCCGCTGGAAATGGTTTTCCATACGGTTTCCCAATAAGTTTCGGGCTGAGCGCCTGATTTGACGATGCGATGGTTTTGGCCCATGAGCTCCGCATTGCTGTACCCGCTGACCTGGCTGAACATGTCATTGGCATAGGTGATGTTGCCCGCAGGGTCTGCGATCGACACAATGGAATAGCTGCTGACGGCGTCCATCAAAGTCTGGAGTTCCCGGGCCGACTCCATGCGCTCGGCCAGGGCTCGCTGCCGTTCCTGGTCGATGCGCTCGAGGTTGTGTCGGGTTTGAGCCAGGCGGTCCAGCACACTGCCCTTCATGTCCTCGGTCACCGCTATGGAAGTTGAGAAATTGCCTTCACCAATGCGTGTGATATGGGCCTGCACTTCGTCCGCCGTGCCACCCAAGGTCGTGCGCAGAGTGCGACTGGTTCGCACCAACATGGCTACCGCACCCAACCCGATCAAGATCAGCGTCAAACGGGCAACAGTCGCCCTGGATTTGGCATCCTCCACAGCCAGACGCGTACGCGCCTCTACCAGCCGATTCACCTCGGCAATCGGCTGCATGATCATGGCCTTGTATTGGTGGTACTGCCCATCGTGCATCATTTGCAAGGCGTTGGCACGGCTGGTGACGGCTTGTGGTCCGGTGTCATCCATCAAAGCCATGGCTTCAAATTCGATCCGCGTCAAACCGTCGGAATTTGCTTTGGCCAGTGCCAGCTTGTCGAACTCTTCTGCCGTATAACCTGCTTGGCGCATTAGATCCAGCAGGCTGATGCGCTGTCCCTCCGAAGTTCGCGCAGCAGGACTTGTCGGCCACCACCCGGTCCCAGTAGATGTCCTGGTAGGCCATGGGTCGAGGCAGCTTGCCGTCGCGAATATCCAGAATTTCCTGGTAGTACTTCTTGTAGGAAGGGTCCCCGGTAACCACATAAGTGCGCGCCATGCGGGTGAGGTCATCCGATGATTGACGCAATTCATCGGCGAGTTGCATGGACTCAAAACGCGCTTCACCCGCGTTGTCGACCCGTCGCTCCAGGGCGGTATAAACCAGAAAAACGGCCGCCACCGCAACCAGCAAGCTTGCAGTGAGCCAAACGTTGCGTGTGTACAGGGTCCGTTTTTCTGGCATCAACGGTGTCGATTCATGCTCTCATGGAATGTGCGGATCATTCTACGCATACTCCCGCTGCCGCGTCGACCGACAGGGGCACGGTAGCAGCTGATAAGCTCACCTGCTACCTATGGAATGGAAACCCATGATCACACCGTTCTTGCGCCATATTTGCGTCGTCGTTTTTGCTCTGCTGCCCTGGCTAGCTGACGCCACCGAACTCAAGCTTTCTGACCCTTTGCCCATCGGTCCGCAGGTAACCGTTGGAAAGCTGGCGAACGGCCTGACCTATTACATCCAGAAGAACAGCCGACCGGAAAAGCGGCTGGAACTGCGTCTGGTAGTCAAGGCTGGTTCCATATTGGAAGACGAGGACCAACTCGGGTTAGCGCACTTTACCGAGCACATGGCATTTAATGGTTCCACCCATTTCAAGAAACACGAACTGGTGTCCTACTTGCAGTCCATTGGCTTGAAATTCGGGGCTGACCTGAACGCCTACACGGGCTTCAATGAAACGGTCTACATCCTGCCTCTGCCGACCGACAATCCCGAGCATGTCCGCAAAGGTTTTCTGGTGCTGGAGGACTGGGCCCACGGCGTGAGTTTCAACGACGCCGACATCGATCTGGAACGCGCCATCGTGCTGGAAGAGCTGCGCCTGGGCAAGGGCGCGCAGGACCGCATGAACAAGGTCCTCCTGCCAAAAATTTTCAGTGGCTCGCTCTACGCACAACGCCTGCCCATCGGCACCGAAGCCAGTCTCAAGGGCTTCAGCCATGCAGCCATCAAACGGTTTTACAAGGATTGGTACCGCCCCAATCTGATGGCCGTGGTGGTGGTGGGTGATATTGAAGTCAAGGCCGCGCAGGCTCTGGTGGAGGCCCACTTTGGCAAGCTGGAAAACCCGCCGGCCGAACGCCCCCGGTTGTATGCACCTATCGTTTCGCGCAGCACATCCGAGGCCGTCGTTGTGACCGACAAGGAGGCGACCAACAACGCCTTGATGATCCGTTACCCGGTCCAGCCGGCCAAGACCGTGGTGACCTTGGGTGACTACCGCCAGTCCATGGTGGAGCGTCTATTCGGCGCCATGCTGGCGCAACGCATGCAGGAGCTCACCCAGCGGGCCAACCCGCCGTTTGTCGGCGGTGGCAGCGCGGTCAGCCGCCTGGTGCCGGGTTACCGGTCTTTCAATTCAAGCGCTCTGCTGGGCCGCATGGGCGCGGTCCCCGCAGTGGATGCTCTGGTGCAGGAAAACGAACGTGTTCGGCAATTTGGCTTCAGCCCGGACGAACTCGAGCGTAGCAAGAAGACCATGCTGCGGGGACTGGAGCGCGCCCAAGCCGAACGTGACAAGACTGACTCTGCGCATTACGCAGCCGAGTACCTGCGCAACTTTCTGGAACAGGAAACCATTCCCGGCATTGACAATGAACTGGCTTACGGCCAGGCGATGCTGCCCGGTATCACCGTGGAAGATGTGAATGCCTACGCGCGCTCGGCCATTCCTGAGAAAGCCGCCAAACTGGTTCTCTACACCGGCAGTGACAAAGCTGACAACATCACACCTGCAGAGCCCGAGTTGCTGGCCAGTGTCAGCCAGGCCGAACAACGAACCGTGATTGCCAGGGATGAAAAACCCGTGGCCCTGTCACTCATGGCCAAGCTTCCGTCAGGCGGACGGATCATGACCGAACGCCAGGATGAGCGTCTGGGTGTGACTGAGCTGACATTGTCCAATGGAGTGAAGGTCATTCTCATGCCGACCGACTTCAAGAACGATGAAATACTGATGGGCGCTCACCGGTTTGGAGGCCAGTCGCTGTACGGATTGGACGACAAATTCAATGCTGGTTATGCCGGACATGTCGCGGCATCCATGGGGCTGGGCGATTTCGCGCCCACCGAATTGCAAAAGATGCTGGCGGGCAAGGTTTTGTCCGTCAGCGCGGGGTTGGGAGGGCTCCATGATTACGTCAGCGGCAACACCAGCCAGACTGACCTGGAAACTATGCTGCAAATGCTGACACTGAAGTTTGGTCCTATGCGCAAGGATGGTGACCTGTACCAGTCGTTTGTCAGCCGATCCCAGGATGGAGCGAAGAACGCGACGGCGCGCCCGGAGTCGGTGTTTGCCGACGCCATCCAGACGACGCTGTACGGTGGGCATCCCAGACTGTGGCTGACGCCACGGCCACAAGACTTTGCGGGGCTCAGCGCCGAGCGTCTGCACTCCATTTACAGCGAACGTTTTGCCAGCGCGAAGGGGATGACCTTTGTGTTTGTCGGCAGCTTCACGCTGGACGTCATCAAACCCTTGATCGCCCGCTACGTTGGCAGCTTGCCAACCCCGGAGATCAAGAACACGTATGTCGATGTGGGCATGCGCCCCGTGTCCGGTGTGGTCAAGCAGACCGTGCGCAGCGGCGCCGAGGCGAAGAGCCAAGTGGCCCTACAGTTCACGGGCAAGGCCGACTACTCCGAGGCGGAGCAACTGCGCCTGCGGGCTCTGGTTGAGGTTTTGAACATCAAGATCATCGACGTGCTTCGTGAAAAATTGACGCTGATCTACGGCGGCAGCATGCGGGGCGGCCTGTCGCGCGACCCCTACCCGCACTACCAGCTTAGCCTGTCATTGCCTTGTGCCCCCGAGAATGTGGACCAGGTTATCGCGGCGGCGTGGGGTGAAATAGAGAAAATCCAAGGCCAGGGCATCGACGCAGCTGATCTGGCCAAGGTCAAGCAGAACTGGCTCACCACGCAACGGCGCATGCTGCGCGAAAACGGCTATTGGCTGAGCAAGCTGCAGTCTGCTGAGTTGTACGGAACCGACCCGGCGGACGTGCTGGACTATGCCAACCAGGTGGCGGCCATTACGGCGGAAGAGTTGCAGACGGCTTCGCGTCGTTATCTGCCGCGCGACAACTATGTCCAGCTGGTGTTGTACCCGGAGAAATAGCCTGTGCCAAGAACTCGGCTATTTCCGCAAAGGCCTGGCGTGCCTCAGTGAGGTCAGGGTCAAAGATGTGCCAGACATGCACCATATGGGCCCAGGTTTGCACGGTCACCGGTGAACCCGCGGCGCTGGCTTTGTTGGCATATCGCAGCGTGTCGTCCAGCAGCATTTCGGCTTCACTGGCATGGATCAGCAGCGGGGGCAAGCCGGACAGGTCACCAAAGATGGGCGAGACCAGTGGGTGGTTGGGGCGTATGCGGTGGCGCAGCCACGCCAGCCACAGCAGGGCTGAACGCGGCACACGCGCCAGCGGCCCAAAGAGCGGGCCCAGCATGGCATCGGTGGGGATGTTGCTGCGCAGGCTGGGGCTGCCCAGTGTGCCGTCGGTGGCGGGGGACAGGGCGACTGCTGCGTCGGGCGCCCGCAGTCGTTGGTCGCGCACCCAAGCCACCAGCGATAACGTGAGGTTGCCACCGGCCGAGTCGCCAGCGACAAAGACGGCGTTGGCCGGGGCCACCTCGGCCGGGCCATGTTCCAGCATCCAGCGGTAGGCCACGCGGCAGTCTTCAATGCCGGCCATGCGGCTGTGCTCGGGCATCAGCCGGTAGTCGATGGCCAACACGGCACCGCCCGTGATCTCCGAGAACTTGCTGGTGATGGCGCGGTGGCTGAGCGGACTGCCCATGATCCAGGCGCCGCCGTGGATGTACAGCGTGCGGCGCGCCCCGTTGGCCCCTGGCGCCAGCACCCACTCGGCTGGAACACCGCCTGCATCCACCGGTATGAACTGTGCGTCAAACCTGCGCTCGGCGCTGAAGCTGTCCATGTAAGAGCGCAACAGGCCCAAGTGCTGGCGGCGCGGCGTGTTTCGCACGGTAGCGGCGACGCCACCCAACGACGCAACCACCGCGCGGTGTTCGTCGTTGAGGCTTGGGCCGCTGGAGAACCGTTGGCGCCGCGCCTTGGTTTTATCGTCTGTGGCCTTGTCAAAGGCGCGCAGATCAGCACCGCGCAAATACCAGGCACCGGCAAACCAAATAGCCACGCTCACGGCCATAGTGGTCACGATCCAAAGGGTCACAATCAATCTTCCAATAAGTGCCAGCAAGCCGTACGCGAGACTATTTGCGCATCAGGGTACTCTTGCCAAACAGCGATTCGATCAGGTCCACCGCCACCTCGGCCGTGCGATTGCGCTCGTCCAGCGCGGGGTTCAGTTCCATCACGTCCAGACTGGCCAGGTGGCCGGTGTCGGCAATCATCTCCATACACAGCTGGGCCTCACGGTAGTTGGGGCCGCCGCGCACCGTGGTGCCCACGCCGGGCGCAATGTCGGGGTCCAGAAAGTCCACGTCAAAACTCACATGCAAGTGGGTGTTGGCGTCCACCAGTGCCAGCGCCAGCTCCATGGCGGCGCGCATGCCCATCTCGTCGATGTAACGCATGTCAAACACTTCCAGATCCTGCTCGTGCACAAAACGTTTCTCACCCTCGTCCACGCTGCGGATGCCAATCTGGCGTATCCATTTGGGCGAAATGGCGGGCACGTGGCCGCCGATCTCGATCAACTCCTTAGGCCCATGGCCACACAGGCAGGCCACCGGCATGCCGTGGATGTTGCCGCTGGGCGTCAAGGTGTTGGTGTTGAAGTCTGCATGCGCATCCAGCCACAGGATGCGCAGTTTCTTGCCGGTGTCGCGGCAGTGGCGGGCCACGGCACTGATAGAACCAATGCCCAGGCAGTGGTCACCGCCCAGCAAGATGGGCAGACGGCCCTCGGCCAGTTCGGCATACACGGCGTCGTGCACGGCCTGGTTCCAGTGTGCGACTTCGGCCAGATGGCGGTAGCCGTCCACCGGTGGCAGCCAGGGGTTGTTGGGGCCGACCAGGTTGCCCTTGTCCCGCACGTCCAGACCCTGTTGGGTCAATACGGTGGCGATGTGGGCTACGCGTAGGGCTTCGGGCCCCATGCTGGCGCCGCGGCTGCCGGCGCCGATGTCAGTGGGCGCGCCTATCAGGCTGATTTTGGTGTTCATGCTGTCAAAAAAGGAAAGGGGTTCAAGGTGTTTGCAGTGTGAAGGCCGCACGGCGTTCGCCGACCTGGATGCCGCGGGCGTTGATGATGGCTTGCGCGCGCCAGGGGCGCAGGGCTTCGCGCTGGGTGTTGTTCAGCCAGCCCAGTTGCTCCATCACCTCTACGCTGGCGGCAAACAGAGCGGGCTTGTTGGCATCAATGATCTTCAATGCAAAGGCCTCCCCCCGGCTCTTGCTGCCCACCACCTGGACCCCATCGGCGCCCACTTTGGTGACCCAGTCGCCTTGGCCGGCCTGCATAAACGCCAGGTCGTTGCGGCCGGTGCCGCTGACCAGGTCAGGGTGGCGCGTCATCGCCTCGCTGAGTTGGGCAAAACTCGCACCAAACTCTGTGTCGGCCGCGCCACTGGCCAGTCGGGCGTAGCCAAGAGCCAGGCGTGACAGCGGCATGGCGTAGTTGGGGGCCGAGCAGCCGTCCACACCCAGCTTGAGGTCGTTGGCGTCCATGCCCACGACCCGCGCCACATCACGGCGAACCGCTTGCTGCAGCGGGTGCTCGGGCGCCTCGTAGTTGTCCAGGCTGTGCCCATGCTGCACGCAATAGGCGACAAAACCGGCGTGTTTGCCGCTACAGTTGTTGTAGCGCTCATCAAAGGTTTCACGGGGGCTGGGGGCCTTTCCGGCAATCTCGAAATGGTAGGGCACATGGCAGCCGCAGCGCAGCACCTGGTAGGTCTGCCCGGCCTTCTCCAGCATCTCCTGGGCTGTCTGCACATGTTGGTCTTCCCCGCTGTGGCTGGCGCACATCAAGGCCACGTGTTGGGTCGTAAATCCAAAGTGTTGTGGGCCACCGGCCTCCATGAAGGGCAGGGCCTGCAAAGCCTTGAGGGTTGAGCGGGTAAAGGTCAGCCAGTGCGGGTCGCCCGCGTAAGCGCGAACATCACCGCGTCTGTTGACCACGGCAACCGAGCCAAAGTGCTGGTTTTCCAGCGTGCCGCCGCGGGTCATTTCTATCAGCGATGTGTGTTGCATGGCCTGATTGTCGAACATATTGGCCCCTTCGCCCGCCCTGTCACCCGCTTGACGCTGGCGGCGATGGGCCTGCCGCACAATGCCGCCATGCACCAACTCCGCTCACCCCTGCAGGCACAGATTGTCCAGTGGCTCGTCGCACCGGGAGACCCCATTCGACAGGGCGATGTGCTGGTGATACTGGAATCCATGAAGATGGAGCACGAAGTGCGGGCGCAGGCCGATGGTCGTGTGGTCGAGCTGCTGTTTGCCGTTGGCGACCTGGTCAATGTTGGTGATCTGCTATTGATTTCAGAGCGCCTTACGCAGGATCCACGGGGGCTGGACGGCAAAATGGCTCAAGCTTTTGCACCACAGGCAGCCTCATCCGGTGACACATGCGCTGCGACACCAATGCGCGCGGATTTGCAAAGTTTGATTGCGCGCCAGGCTTTCACACAAGACGCCAACCGGGCAGGGGCCATGGCCAAACGCCATGCACTGGGTTTGCGCAGCGCCCGCGAAAACGTTGCCGACCTGTGCGACGCCGGAAGTTTTGTGGAATACGGCGCGTTGGCCGTTGCGGCGCAGCGCAGCCGGCGCTCGGAGCAGGATCTGGTGGAAAACACCCCCGCAGACGGAATAGTAACGGGCATTGGCAGTATCAACGGCCACCAGGCGGTGGTGATGGCCTACGACGCCACCGTGCTGGCCGGCACCCAGGGCATGCGTAACCACCAGAAAACCGACCGCATGCTGGGGTTGGCCCTGCAGAACCAGTTGCCAGTCGTGTTGTTTGCCGAAGGTGGCGGGGGTCGCCCGGGGGATGTGGATATGCCCATCGTCGCCGGATTGCATGTGGGCACATTTGCCAGTTACGCGCGCCTCAACGGGCAAGTGCCGGTGGTGGGCATTGTGGCCGGCCGTTGTTTTGCCGGCAACGCCGCCTTGCTGGGTTGCAGTGACGTGATCATTGCCACCCGGGGCAGTAACATCGGCATGGGTGGGCCCGCCATGGTGGAAGGGGGTGGCCTGGGTGTTTTCAAACCGGAGCAGATAGGCCCTTCGGATATCCAGCACCCCAATGGAGTCATCGACATCCTGGTGGATGATGAAGCGCAGGCGGTCGCAGCGGCGCGTCACTACCTGTCTTTCTTTCAGGGTGTGGTTCAGGAATTTGCCGCGCCACCGGACGCGGCACTGCGCCATGTGGTGCCCGAGAACCGCTTGCGTGTTTATGACACACGTGCGGCCATGGAGGGCATTGCAGACCTGGGTTCGCTGTTGTACCTGCGCACCGGTTTTGGTCTTGGCATCCATACCGCTCTGGCCCGCATTCAGGGGCGACCGGTGGGCCTGTTGGCCAACAATCCGCAGCACCTGGGCGGGGCGATTGATGCCGACGCGGCCGACAAAGCGGCGCGTTTCATGCAACTGTGCAACGCCCATGGCCTGCCGCTGGTGAGTTTGGTGGATACGCCAGGTTTTATGGTCGGACCTGACACCGAGGCGAAGGCCCAGGTGCGCCATGTCAGCCGCATGTTTGTTGCAGCGGCCCACCTGCGTGTGCCCTATTTCAGTATTGTGCTGCGCAAGGCTTATGGCCTCGGAGCCATGGCCATGACCGCAGGGGGCTTCCACGCCCCCCTGTTCACGGTGGCCTGGCCCACTGGCGAGTTTGGCGCCATGGGGCTGGAGGGTGCCGTACGCCTTGGATTTCGCAAAGAGTTGGAGGCAGTCCCCGACGGCCCCGAACGCCAGGCACTGTTCGACCGTCTGGTCGCGCTTCAATACGAGAACGGCAGTGCCATGCAGATGGCGACCACGCTGGAAATCGACGCCGTCATCGACCCGGCGCACACCCGGGCCTGGCTGGTCAGTGGTCTGCGTTCGGCACGTGTTGCGCCATCAAAACCATCCTCCGGCATCGACACCTGGTAGGCCTTTCCTCGTCGCACGCAAGGGTGCGGGACGCCAGCACGATCCGAAGACGGACATCGGGCTGTAACGATGGCGTAACATTGGCACCCCTGCCAAACCTATTGGCAACCCGGCGCAGCGATTTTGGAGTGCAATTGAACGTTAGTTTCGAACCCGTGTCCGTGATTGTGGTGAACCACAATGCGGGCTCGCTGCTGCTGGACTGTGTGGGCTCGGCTTTGGAACAGGCGGAACAGGTCATTGTGGTGGACAACCACTCTACCGACGACAGCATGGCAATGTTGGCATCGCGTTTCCCGGACCAGCCCCGGTTGATCACCAGTTTTGTTGGCAAGAACTTAGGCTTTGCTGCGGGTTGCAACATCGGCATGGACCATGCCACGGGATCCCACTTGCTGTTTCTCAACCCGGACTGCATTTTGGGCCAGGGTTCTTTGCGGCGCATGGTCCAAGCCTTGGACAGTGACCCCAAGGTGGGCATGGTAGGTGGCCTGCTCATCAATCTGGACGGCAGCGAACAAGGCGGCGGGCGGCGTGCGGTGCCCACGCCCTGGCGTTCGTTTGTGCGTGCGTTTGGCTTGAACCGACTGAGCAACCGCTGGCCAAAATTGTTTTTTGACTTCTATTTGCACACCCAGCCATTGCCGCCGGGCCCGATTGAGGTCGAAGCGATTTCCGGAGCCTTGATGCTGGTCAGCCGCGCTGCGGTTGCGGATGTTGGCAATTGGGATGAAGCCTACTTTCTGCACTGCGAAGACCTCGACTGGTGTATGCGCTTCCGCCAGCGCCAATGGAAGATACTGTTTGTGCCCGATGCTCCAGTTGTGCACCACCTGGGCCACAGCAGCCGGGTTCGCCCCTATTTTGTGGAATGGCACAAACATAAGGGCATGGTGCATTTTTACCGCAAGTTTTTCCAAAACCAGTACCCGGGGGCATTGATGCTGCTGGTGGATGCCGGTGTCTGGTTTCGTTTTGGCCTGGTATCGGCCCACCATTGGGTTCGTCGCATGTGGGCCCGGTTGGGAGGGCCCCGTGACTGAGCCGTCAACCGTGGGCGTCATCGGTGCCAGCAGCCTGGTGGGTCGTTGTGCCATCCCCTTGTTGGCGAACGGCGGACATGCGGTGGTTGCGTTTTCCAGAAAATTACGTAACCCACAGCCTGTATTTGGCGTGTCCTGGCGACAGTTGGCCGCACCGGGTGCCGGTCCGGTTGGCGCGACCGCCATCGAAGAATGGCTGTGTCTGGCACCGATCTGGGTGTTGCCGCAGTATTTCGACATGATGGCGGCCCATGGTGCGCGCCGCGTCGTGGCACTGTCGTCGACCAGCCGGTTTACCAAGGTGGGGTCGTCAGAGTCGGCAGATTCCGCCGTTGCGGCCCAGTTGGCCAAGGGGGAAGCGGATCTGAAAACCTGGGCCGCCGCCAACCGTGTTGAGTGGGTCATCCTGCGGCCCACGTTGATCTATGGCCTGGGTCAGGACAAGAACCTGACCGAGATTGCGCGCTTTGTTCGCAGATTCTCGTTTTTCCCCTTGATTGCCAATGCGACCGGCTTACGCCAGCCCATTCACGTTCAAGATGCCGCCATGGTCTGTGTGGCCGCTTTGGGTGTGCCGGTCGCCGCAAACCATGAATACAACATTGCCGGGCAGGAGGCCTTGCCTTACAAGGAAATGGTTCGGCGAATTTTTCTTGCCGCAGGTTTGCGCCCGCGGCTGATTACCATTCCACTGTTTGTGTTCCGCGCAGCCCTGGCGTGTTTGCGTGTGTTGCCAAAGTACCGCAGTTGGTCCGTTGCCATGGCTGAACGCATGCAAAAAGACATGGTGTTCGACTGCTCGGATGCGGTCAGAGACTTGGGGTTTTCTCCACGTGTATTTGCGTTTGGTCCAGAAGATTTTCCAAGATGATCCCAAGGGGGTAAGACAGGCTTTGTTGCAAAGCCTGTCTGGCACCTACAGTTACTGCTTGATGGCTTCGAGCGACACGGTGATGGTGACATCGTCACCAACGGATGGCGCGTATTTTCCAGCGTTGAATTCCGTACGCTTGATGACGGCGGTTGCGTCGGCTCCAATGGCATCGTTCTTCAACATCGGATGCGCCATGTTCACGTAGTTCGTGACCTTCAGGGTGACCGGCTTGGTCACGCCCTTGATTGTCAGGTTGCCTTCAATCGCGGAAGGCTTGTCACCGTCAAACACGACCTTGGTGGACTTGAACGTGGCGGTTGGATACTTGGCGGTATCCAGGAAGTCCTCACCCTGAATGTGTCCGTTGAAGACCGTGAAGCCGGTATCGACCGACTTCATGTCGATGAGCACTTCGACCGAACCGGTCTTTGCTGCCTTGTCCAGAACGACCGTACCGGTGGTCTTGTTAAAGCGGCTCAACTGTGTGGACATGCCGAAGTGGCTGTACGAAAAGCGCGGAAAGGTGTGACCGCTGTCGATGGCGTAGGTTTCGGGCGCGGCCAGTGCGGGCATGGCAGCTGCAGCGAGAAGGGCGAGTGCAGCGGAGAATTTAATGGTGTTTTTCATCGTAGGTTCCTGTGTGGTTGAGAGGGAATTGTGGAAATCAGAACTTGCCGACGCCGGTCAGCGCCAGCTTGAATTTGACCTGCACGTCATCGGCGACCATGGACGTATCGGCCCACTCCTTTTCGCCGATCTTGTAGGCCAGGCGCTTGAGGCTGAAGCTGCCGGTGGCCATGGTGGTTGCGCCGCTGGCGGTCAGGGTGACGGGAATGACGGCATCCTGGCTCGCGCCCTTGATGGCGAGTTTGCCCGCCACCTCGAACTTGCCGCCGCCCAGCGCCTTGATGCTGCTGGACTGGAAGGTGGCCTGCGGGAATTTGGCGGTGTTGAACCACTCGGCCTTGGGCAGTTCGGCATCGGGCTCGGGGGAACCCAGCGTAGCGCTGGCAATGTCCACCGTGAACGCAATCTTGCCGGTTTGCGGCTTGGCCGGGTCAA
This sequence comes from Candidatus Aalborgicola danicus, assembly GCA_016703945.1. Taxonomy (GTDB): domain Bacteria; phylum Pseudomonadota; class Gammaproteobacteria; order Burkholderiales; family Burkholderiaceae_C; genus Allorhodoferax; species Allorhodoferax danicus. The sequence goes on along the minus strand of JADJBC010000003.1, from coordinate 198,247 downwards.
AGGTGATCTGGGCGTCAAACTTCTTGAAGCGGCCCTCCACTGGCACGCCCATCTGCTTACTGACAAAACTGATCTCGCTTTGGGCCGGCACCAGTTTTTGCTGGGCCTGTGCAGCCACGCTGGTAAGGGTTGCTAGCAGCAGCAACCCGGCCGTGCGGGCAATGGTGGGGAATGGGGTCATGGCAATACTCCGTTGCATGGGGGGTGGTAGTAAGGGGTAGGGGCGCCTTAACGGCGACCGGGCAGCATGCGGGTCAGCAGGCCGTCCTTGTCGATCCAGTGGTGTTTCAGTGCAGCGCCCACGTGCACCACCACCAGGGCGGCCAGCGCGAAGGCGGAGATTTCGTGCCAGGGCTTGATCAGTTCTGCCAGTGCCTTGTCGGCCGACACAAAGTCGGGCAGTGCCAGCACACCAAACCAGACGATGGGAAAGCCCGCGGCCGAACTGTAGGCCCAGCCCACCAGCGGCACGATGAAGAACAGGGCGTACATCAGCCCGTGGGTGGCGTGGTAGGCCTGCATTTGCCAGCCCGGCATGGCCAGGGTGACGGCTTGTGGCAGGGCGGGCGGGCGGTGGGTCAGGCGCCACAGCAAGCGCAACACGGACAGGAACAGCACCGTGACGCCAGCCCACTTGTGCCAGTTGTATAGCTTCAGGCGTGTTGGTGAAAACGGCAGATCCGCCATATACAGGCCCACGCCGAACATGCCCACCAGGGCAATGGCCAGAATCCAGTGCAGAGCGATGGACAATCCGTTATAGCGACTATTGGGGGAAACTGTGTTCATGTCGGACGGCTAAAGTGGTATCAATTTCATCCATCAGGCGGCCAACGGCCTGACATGGGCATAAGTTTATGGGTGCCAGCCGTTCAGAAACTTCAAATTACTTGTCGCAATATTTCAAAATATTTGAATATATTGTCGATATCGATTCAAGTATTCTGAGGCAGACACAAAAAAACCGGCACTAGGCCGGTTTTTGATGCAGAACACGGGGTGTCAGTTCAATGACATGGATTGCAAGGTTTACCAATTCGCCTCGCGTTCTGGCGAGGCACTGATTTTGTGGATGGAAAGATCGGCGCCGTCGAATTCTTCTTCCTGGCTCAATCGCAGTCCCATGCTAATTTTGAGTGCGCCATACACCACCAGCCCGCCCAGCACGGCCCAGGCCACACCCATGGCGGTGCCAATGAGTTGCGCACCGAAGGACACGCCGCCCAGTCCACCCAAAGCCTTGGCGCCAAAGATGCCGGCCGCCAGGCCGCCCAGCGTGCCGCACAGGCCGTGCAGTGGCCACACGCCCAGCACGTCGTCAATCTTCCACTTGTTTTGCGTGAGTGTGAACATCACCACAAAGACGGTGCCAGCCATGGCGCCCACCACCAGCGCGCCCAGCGGGTGCATCAGGTCCGAGCCCGCGCACACCGCCACCAGGCCGGCCAGCGGGCCGTTGTGCACAAAGCCGGGGTCGTTCTTGCCCGCTACCAGCGCGGCCAGCGTGCCGCCGACCATGGCCATCAGCGAATTGACCGCCACCAGGCCGGAAATTTTGTCCAGCGTCTGCGCGCTCATGACGTTGAAGCCAAACCAGCCTACGGTCAAGATCCAGGCACCTAGTGCCAGAAAAGGGATACTTGACGGCGGATGCGCGGAGATGGCGCCATCCTTGCGATAGCGGTTGCTGCGCGCACCGAGCAGAATCACGGCCGGCAACGCAATCCATCCGCCCACCGCGTGCACCACCACGCTGCCAGCAAAGTCGTGGAACTCTTCGCCGGTTAGGCCCTTGATCCAGGCCTGCACACCAAAGTGCTGGTTCCAGACGATACCTTCAAAGAAGGGGTAAATGAAGCCAACAATGACAGCCGTTGCAATCAGTTGCGGCCAAAAGCGCGCGCGTTCGGCAATGCCTCCGGAGATGATGGCGGGAATGGCGGCGGCAAAGGTCAACAGGAAGAAAAACTTCACCAGCTCATACCCGTTTTTGGCGGCCAGCACTTCGGCGCCGACAAAGAAACTGGTGCCATAGGCCACGCCATAGCCGACCATGAAATACACCACGGTGGACACCGAGAAATCCACCAGGATCTTGATCAGCGCGTTGACCTGGTTCTTGCGGCGGACGGTGCCCAGTTCCAGAAATGCGAACCCGGCATGCATGGCCAGGACCATGATGCCGCCGAGGAGAATGAACAAGGCGTCGGCGCCCTGTTTGAGTGCTTCCATGTGAACCTCTTTGTGTGAAATGCTGCTTGTTGGTGCGGTTTTGATCCAATATTCAAAACTGCACCAAATACAAGCAAGAAATGCGCCAGATTGGACAGGATGCACCAAAATCGATGCGGATTACAATGGTGGCTGTCATTGGGGAGTAGCCGCCCTTCTTCATTGAGAGGGGCTTGCGTCAACAGACTTGTTCGGTCACAGCAGTGACTGGCATGGCGCAAGCGGATTCCACGCAGGTGGAACTTGGCGAGACCTTTGGCTGCACGCTTCCTGTTTTGGCCGGGGGTGTCGTGCAGTCATGGGTTTTACACCATCCGGCCGGAGTCCACCATCTTGGAAGCTTTTCTGATCTCCACGGGCATCGTCGCCCTCGCCGAAATGGGCGACAAGACGCAACTCCTTGCCCTGATCCTCGCAGCGCGTTTTCGCAAGCCCTGGCCGATTGTGCTGGGTATCTTCGTTGCCACCATCGCCAACCATGCGCTGGCCGGCGCGGCGGGCGCCTGGGTCACCACCGTATTGGGCCCGGATGTGCTGCGCTGGGTGCTGGGCGGCTCCTTCATCGCCATGGCGCTGTGGATGCTGATTCCCGACAGTGTGGACGACGCGGAAACCAGTAGCACGCCCCGTTTTGGTGTCTTTGGGACCACGGTCGTGGCCTTTTTCCTGGCCGAGATGGGTGACAAGACCCAGATTGCCACCGTCATGCTGGCCGCCCAGTACCAGGCCTGGGCCTGGGTGGTGGCGGGAACCACGCTGGGCATGATGCTGGCGAATGCCCCGGTGGTCTGGTTGGGCGACAAAATCACCAAATTGGTGCCACTGAGGGTCGTCCATGTGGTTTCAGCGCTGATTTTTTTGGGGCTGGGGTTGTTCGCGCTGTGGGCGTAACCGGGCTCTTGGGCTGACCACCGGCGTTTGGATCACGCCAGGGACCAAGCCCGCCAGAGCGGGCTGCGAACTTGGATTTATACTCGTCCCTAACGCCGATTTGATTCCCAAGATTGCGGGCGCCGAAGCCTTGGAGCTTCGAAATTCAGCTAAAGACGGCCAACGTAACCCCTTCTAGGTCACCCGGCTCCGCATTTAGCGTCGTCGGGTTTTTTTATGGAACTTTGGGTTGTACATGCCTTTGATCGCGACACCACAGTCCCAGCATTTTGCTGACGCCTTGCCCCTGCAAAGCGGCGCAGCGTTGCGCGACTATTCACTCAGTTTCGAGACCTACGGCACGCTCAACGCCGAGCGCAGCAATGCGGTGCTGATCTGCCATGCCCTCAATGCATCGCACCATGTGGCCGGGGTCTATGAGGGTCAGGCCAACTCCGAGGGCTGGTGGGACAACATGATCGGCCCCGGCAAGCCGGTCGATACAGACCGCTTCTTTGTCATTGGCGTCAACAACCTGGGCTCGTGCTTTGGCTCCACCGGCCCCATGCACGCGAACCCGGATGCGCCGGCGGGTAGCGGTCGGGTCTATGGCGCCGACTTTCCGGTCGTCACCGTGGAAGACTGGGTCAACGCCCAGGCCCGCCTGCTCGATGCGCTGAACATCCAGACGCTGGCCGCCGTCATGGGCGGCTCGCTTGGCGGCATGCAAGCGCTGTCCTGGACGCTGCAGTACCCGAACCGTGTGCGCCACGCCGTCGTGGTCGCCAGCGCGCCCAATCTCACGGCAGAGAATATCGCCTTCAACGAGGTCGCGCGTCGTGCCATTGTCACCGACCCCGACTTCCATGGCGGGCATTTCTACGAACACGGCACGGTGCCCAAGCGCGGCCTGCGCATTGCCCGCATGATCGGCCACATCACCTACCTCAGTGATGACGTGATGAACGAAAAATTTGGGCGTCAACTACGGAAAGCCGTTCTGGGTAGCGCCGACGGCTACAAGTACTCGACGCAGGACGTGGAGTTCCAGATCGAGAGCTACCTGCGATACCAGGGTGACAAGTTCGCCGAGTACTTCGACGCCAACACTTACCTGCTGATCACCCGGGCGCTGGACTACTTCGACCCGGCCCGCGCCTTTGGCGGCGACCTGAGCCAGGCGCTTAAGCGGGCCACCTGCAAGTTCCTGCTGGTGAGCTTCACCACCGACTGGCGTTTCAGCCCCAAACGCAGCCGCGAGATGGTCAAGGCGCTGCTCGATAACCAGCGCGACGTCAGTTATGCCGAGATCGACGCGCCCCACGGACATGATGCCTTTTTGCTGGATGACCCACGTTACATGGGCGTGGTGCGCTCTTATTTCGATAGCATGGCGCATGGCGCGGCCCCCACGGTGGGCAGCGCAGTACGCGCAGCGTTCTCGAAGAGCGACGAAGTCACAAGCGTGGGGGCAACACTATGAGCGACCTTTTCATTCAGCATTCGATCGCCGAACTGGTGCCGCAAGGCGCCCGCGTACTCGACCTGGGCTGCGGCGACGGCGCCATGCTGGCCCACCTGCAACAGACCCGCGGCTGCACCGGCTACGGTGTGGAGATAGACGACGCCAATGTGCTGGCCTGCGTTCAGCGGGGTGTCAATGTCATCCAGCTGAACCTGGACGAAGGCCTGGCGATGTTCGACGACGCCTCGTTTGACGTGGTGCTGCAGATCGACACCCTACAGCACCTGCGCAATGCCGAGGTCATGCTGCGGGAGACCGTGCGCGTGGGTCGCGTGGGCATCATTGCTTTCCCCAACTTTGCCCACTGGCCAAACCGCCTGAGCGTGCTCAAGGGCCGCATGCCGGTGACCAAGCGCCTACCTTACCAATGGTATGACACGCCCAATATCCGGGTTGGTACCCATGCTGATCTGGCCGTCCTGGCAGCGCGCAACGGCCTGCGGATACAGGATAGCTTTGGCTTGCAGGATGGGCGCACCGTGCGTCGGTGGCCCAATTTCCGGGCCGGTACTTCGGTCTACAAGCTTTCGATCGCGTAGCGCTAGATCGCCACTTTCAGGGGCAACCTAGGCCTGATCCAATCACTGCCTCAGACGTCCTCGGCTCTAACAACCTTCTTCGTAGACCACACGCACATTGGACTGGGTCTGCGTTGGCTGCGCCAAACACTGCCAGATACTCGTCGGGATATTCAGCGGATTGCCGTTGACCCGTGCGGGCACACCTCCACGAGGGGTGCAGATCTTCACGTCAGTCGACTGGTCTGCGTTGATGGTCACAAAACTCTTGAAAGCCATCAGATCGGTATTGATGTCAAAACTCGCACCCCCCGCCGATAGCGTCAGGTTCTCCGTGATGGAATAACTCGTGGCCTGCAGGGTACCGGTCACTGCCGCTGTGGGGTTGGCGAGATTAAACGCAAAGCTACCCTTGCCAGCGGTGTAGGAGTAAATCGGACCACCGTTCAAGCCAAAAGAAACACCCGCACAGTTCGAAGGAAAACTTGCGTTGTTAAAGCGGGTGGCGAGCGCTGCGGCGTAGTCAAAACTTATCGCCGACCCGGTGAAGCCCATGGTGACGCAGATCTGAGCCGGGTAATTGAAGCGTGACAATGGTTCAGAGCTTATGGAGCCGCTTCCCGGCGCCGGCACTGGAACGGTGGCACTGGGTGTGGGTGTGCACACCTGTCCACCGGATGGCAGGGCCATGGCTGCGCCTGACAACGTAAAAACACCTAGCACCACAAGCGCGCGTGAACCCAATTTAGTCAATCCCATACGATCCTCCAAAAAATTGTTGTACCGGTCGCATCCCGTGGCCACCGACACCTTATTGTTGCCCAAAGGGGCAGGCAGGTACAAGCCCCAATTCGAATTCTGCAGCGCTCCGCAGGAAACCGTCTTGCCTAACGCTGCCCTTCGGGTCGTGCCGGCACCGTTTTCAGGTAGGCGTACAAAGCATGGGCATCCGTGTCATCCAATTCCCGCAGTGACTCGAATGGCATCACCTTGATGTTGCTGCCATCCGGTCGCTTTCCGGAGCGCAGCATGCTCACAAACGCATTGGAATCGGTATAACGGGTCATGGAACCCCCTTTTCCAGGAGTCAGGTTGGCGGCAGGCGGCCAGTCGGGTGGGCCACCCGGGATGGTTCCACCTGAGAGGCCCGGGCCATGGCACCCAATGCACATATTGGCGACATAGGCCCCATGCTCGGCATTCACGGCAGCCGTTATCGGCAGGGCGGGTGCAAGGCTGTGATCAATTTTTTCCGCTGCATCCCGAATCATCCCTGCTCCGTAGAGCGCCCGTATATGCAAGGGCAACTCAACCACGGTTGCTCCGCCGCTGCGCGGTGCCAATGTGCGCACATAACCCACCAGAGCGGCCAAGTCCTGATCGGTGAGCCGGTTGTAGTCTTCGCTGGGCATGATAAAGGCCGCCCGGCCATCGGCTTTGACGCCATGCCGAACAATGCGCACCCACTGCAGTTCCGAATATTTTGCAGTCGGACTGCCCGGCGTAATATTGGGGCCTCTGATGCGCATGCCGTTGCCATCGTTGATGAATTCGCGTCCGGCACCGTCGACACCGTGGCAATCGACGCAACCGCGTGAACGGTACAGGTAGTGCCCGCGCGCAACGCCCTTGGCATCCGTGGCCGGCGTGATGCCATGCACCGCAACGGTAACTTGGCGCTCGCGCTTGCGGTCCCCTTGCCAAACGGCAAGCGCCACGGCTGCCGCACCCAGAGCCAAGAGCACCGCAACCCCGATACCCCCACGTTTTAACCAACGCTGCATGCCGCACCCCCCCAATTGGTAGTTGGCTTTGATGCTAGCCAAACCGCCAACCCCTGTCGAGGGGTGCAAGCTTGGGGTATTCCCGAGGCCTTGTGCTACAGTGCCTCCATCGGGGTGTCAGCTCCCCGGTGTCGGGCCAATCAGGCTCCAAGATGGTGTCCCATCCAATTGCTGGTAACGCAACAGGAGCAATCCGTGGACACCCTCAATCCGTCTATTCTTTCCGTTTCCCCCCGGTTTTTTAACGCCCGGCTCGGTCGTGCAAACACCTCGCTGGTGCTGGACGTGCGCGGCCAGCCGCGCTTTGACGAGAGCCCACGCCTACTGGCCTGCGCGCAACGCTGTCTGCCGGAGGACGTGGCCGCGTTTGCAGCATCCCACCCGCCGCGCGAAGTCTTCGTCTATTGCGTGTACGGTCATAACGTGAGCGAAGCCGCCGCAGCCACGCTGCAGGCCGCCGGCTGGAATGCCCACCGGGTGGCCGGTGGCATCGAAGGCGGGCAGGACGGCGCGGACGATGCCCACGCAGTAGCGGCGTGGCGCGAGCGGCCACCGTTGAGCATTGCCAAGCGAGCCGACTGGGGTGTGACCGGCGAGCAACCCTCGCGCTGGATTACGCGTGAGCGGCCCAAGATCGACCGCATCGCCTGCCCTTGGCTGATCCGCCGCTTCATTGATCCCCGTGCAGCGTTCTTCTACGTGCCCACCAACCAAGTGCTGGCACAAGCCAAAGAAAGAGGCGCGGTGGCCTACGACATTCCCGGCGCGCCGGTGTCCCATGAAGGCGAGCGGTGCAGCTTTGACGCCCTGTTGCAGGGCTTTGACCTGGCTGATGCGGCACTGGACCTGTTGGCCACCATCGTGCGCGGTGCCGATACCGACCGGCTGGATCTGTCTCCGCAGTCCGCCGGTCTGCTGGCCTTCTCCTTGGGCCTGTCGGGCCTCTATGCAACCGATGACCACGCCATGCTGGAGGTCGCCATGCCGCTGTACGACGCGCTCTACGCCTGGTGCCGTGACCGTGTCGCCGCAAAGGACGAGCCCCATAACTGGAAACCCGAAACCATGGTGGGAGCTCCGGCATGAGCGCTCTGCCACCCAGTGTCCTACGCACCGTCTCCTTTTCCGAAGCTCTGCGCTTCTGGCTCAAGCTGGGCTTCATCAGCTTTGGCGGCCCGGCGGGGCAGATTGCCATCATGCACCGCGAACTGGTGGAGGAGAAGCGCTGGATCTCGGAATCCCGCTTCCTGCACGCGCTGAACTACTGCATGCTGTTGCCCGGCCCCGAGGCGCAGCAGCTGGCCACCTACATCGGCTGGCTGATGCACCGCAGCTGGGGCGGCGTCGTGGCGGGTGCGCTGTTTGTGCTGCCGTCGCTGTTCCTGCTGATTGGCTTGAGCTGGGTCTACGTGGCCTTTGGCAATGTGCCGTGGGTGGCGGGTGTGCTGTATGGCATCAAGCCGGCCGTGGCCGCCATCGTGCTGCAGGCAGTGCACCGTATCGGCTCCAAGACATTGAAGAAACCAACGGTAGCCCCCGTGCTCTGGGCGGTAGCGGCTACGAGTTTCATAGCAATCTATGGGTTTAACCTGCCGTTCCCGTGGATCGTGGCGGGGGCTGCACTCATAGGCTGGCTGGGCTCGCGCTGGGCGCCCAAACAGTTCGCGGGCGCTGGTGGCCACGGCGCGGCCAGGTCCATCGCACTGAAGCCTGGAGAAGCGGACTGGCTGATTGGTGACTTCACACCCACGCCGCCCCATGCGCGCTGGTCACCCAAACGGCTGGCGGGCGTGGTCGTGGTCGGCGCCGCACTGTGGCTTGCCCCCATGGGTACGCTGGTGGCCTGGCAGGGCTGGGACAGCACGCTGGTACAGATGGGCTGGTTCTTCACCAAGGCGGCGCTCTTGACCTTTGGCGGCGCCTACGCCGTATTGCCCTATGTCTACCAGGGGGCAGTCGAGCACTTTGGCTGGCTGACCGGCACACAGATGATCGACGGCCTGGCGCTGGGCGAGACCACGCCCGGACCGCTGATCATGGTGGTGGCCTTTGTCGGCTTTGTTGGCGGCTGGGCGAAGGAGGTGCTGGGGCCGGACGCGCAGTTCCTGGGCGCCGCACTGGCAGCCACGGTGGTGACCTGGTTCACGTTTTTGCCGTCCTTCATCTTCATCCTGGCCGGTGGCCCGCTGGTGGAATCCACCCACGGCAAATTGCACCTGACCGCCCCGCTGACCGCCATCACAGCGGCGGTGGTCGGCGTGATCGCCAGTCTAGCTCTGTTTTTCATAGCGCATGTCGCAATAGATACGAGGGCTAGTGGCCCATTTTTCTTAAGAATTGACTGGCTGGCGCTGTTGATGACGGCGTCTGCGGCCATTGCCCTGCTGCGCTACAAAATCGGCGTGATCCCGGTCATTGCCGCTTGTGGGCTGCTGGGATGGTTGGGCACAATGCTGGTTCGGGCGTGATGCGTGCGCAACCTGATACGAATGGAATGTCGATGATCAAAGAGTTCACACCCGCAAAATGCTGGCTCAGCGGTTTGCGCCTGGCCAGCCTGTGCGCTGCCGTGGGCTTGCTGACTGCCTGTGCCACCGGCATGGGCACCGACCCCATATCGGGTCGACCCGCATTGCAGGTTCAGAACCGGTTGCTGCTGACACCCGCCAACGGTGGTCAGCGCATCACAACGGTCGCTTTGCAGCCGGGTGACATCATCCTTTCCTCGACCAACGGGATCACCTCCATGGGCATACGTCTGCTCACCGTTTCGCCGGTCAGCCACGCGGCCCTGTATTTGGGTAACGACGATATTGCAGAGGCCGTGGGGGCCGGTATTCGTACGCGCAAAATGGCAGACTTCATGGAAGATGAGTCCACCATCGTTGCGTTTCGCCACCCGGGTGTGCGCACCGAGCACGCCGACGCCATGCGCAACTTTGCCCTGGCCCATGTCGGAAAAAAGTACAACATGGTCGGTATCGTGTTGCAGGCTCCATTCACGCTGCAACGCCAGTATTGCGAACTGCCTCTGGTGCCCAGCCTGGTGCGCGACGCCTGTATCCGCGGGCTGGCCGCCATCCAGTTGGGTGTGGCGCGCAATGACCGCTTCTTTTGCTCGCAATTTGTGCTGGCTGCCTACCAGCAGGCGCAACTGCCGCTGACCAGCGCTGATCCGTTGCTGGTGAGCCCGGCCGATCTGCTGCACATGCGCGAGGGCGATGTGCCCTCCATACGCATAGAGCAGACCTTGCAATATGTCGGCCACCTCAAAACCGGCCCCAAGCTTACGGACGTAGAAGTTGTGGCGCGTCTGTAGCCTGACCGAGTTCAGTGGCCGACGTGCATGGTGAATCTGGCGCCGTTGGACAACAGGCAGGTCCCCGTACCTAACGTGGCGGAGTTCATGGCGTACTGGCAGTTGATGTAGCTACCCCGGTTGCCAGCGCCGTTGGCTACACCGTCGCGGGCAGAGCCCGCCCGCCGTGTGGCTTCTCCGGTAAACGATTCGCCATTGATAGCGGTCGTAAACGCACCCCGACCATTGAGATCGTTGGTGACCACCGCGCTGACCATACCGTAGGTGCTGGCCTGGTCATTTGCGGGATAGAGTCGGGCAGCCAAGGTTACCGGTGCAGGCGGCAGCACCTGCATGGGGGCCGGATGCAGATGGTGTGTCGGGTACTGATCCATTGGCACCACATAACAAGCCGACAGCGCCGCCACGCTGCTGGCGATTCCCAGCGCAAGAAGACCGCGGCGCGCAACAACACCCGACGATCGATTGAATTCCATACAGTTCCTTCTGGCCCAAGCACATGCTTGTGGGCGCATTCTTGGTCCGAGAAAGACGCTTTTGAATCAAATATGTATGCTAGTACATTCGTGTAGGTCAAAAGGTACTACAAAGCGATACCGCAGGCCTTTATCGAACATGCCGGATCACCGGTCAGATTTCCGCGAAAACGTGCCACCTGCCTGAATAAGCCGCCAGCCGGTTCGCTGGTTGACTGCCAGCCATGCTGTGCCTATCCTCAGGGGCTCTTAATCTCACCCAACAGGAGCGTACATGGCCATTGATCTGGGCCTGGTAGAGCAATTGACGCTGCTGGCAGAAGCGGTGGACCAACTGGACATGGGCTTCACGGTGTTTGACCGTGATCTGGTCATGGTGGCTGCCAACAAGCGTTTTCAGGAATTGCTGCATTTCCCAGATAGTTTGTGCCGCCCCGGTGCAACGATGGAAGACGCTCTGCGTTACAACGCCTGCGCCGGCGAATACGGACCGGGCGACATTGAGGAACAGGTGCGCCAGCGCCTGGAGTTGTCGCGCAAATTTTTACCCCACCGGTTTGAACGGGTGCGACCCGATGGCAGCATCATCGAGGTGAGCGGGCAGCCGTTGCCCAGCGGCGGCATGGTGGCCACCTACATCGACGTGACCATTCCCCGCCAGCGAGAACAGGCCTTGCGTGAGCTCAGTGCCCAACTGGAGTTGCGGGTCGAAGAGCGCACCGCCGAACTAAGGCACCGCGAAGCAGAATTGGCGCGCAAGGCGGCTCTGTTGGAACTGGTGATCAGCAATGTCAACCAGGGCATCAGTTTTATCAATGCCGATCTGGATATCGAGTTATGTAACCAGAAGTTTGCTGAACTGCTGCAGTTGCCACCCGAGCTGTGCCGGCCAGGGGTCAATTTTGCGCAGTTGGTGCATTACAACGCACGGCGTGGCGAGTACGGTCCTGGCGATCCGAAGGCACTGGCGCAAGCGCGTATTGAAACCGCGAAAGAATGCCTGCCCCACCACTTTGAGCGCACCCGCCCCAGTGACGGCGTGACGCTGGAGATCATGGGAAAGCCCACTCCCGATGGCGGCATGGTGTCCACCTATCTGGACATCAGCGAGCGCAAAGCGAGCGAGCGGGCACTCAAGCTGGAGCGCAAGCGCTTGAGCAATATTTTGAAAGGAACGAATGCCGGTGCCTGGGAGGTCAATCTGCAAACCCATGAGGGTGCTGTCAATGAGCGCTGGGCCAACATCATTGGCTACACCCGCGAAGAACTTACACCAGTTTCCCTAGACACCATGATTGCAGCTCTTCACCCGGATGACATCGCGCCTGGCAGAGACGCACTGTTGCAGCATCTCAAGGGCCTGACACCGTATTACCGTTTCGAACATCGCATACGCCACAAGGATGGACGCTGGATCTGGGTTGCCGCGCACGGACAGATCTCCACCTACACAGCCGACGGCCGGGCACAGTGGATGGCCGGGGCACACCTCGACATCACTGAACGCAAGGCCGCCGAGCACCAAATCCAGGAGCTCAACGAGACACTGGAAGAGCGGGTTGCCGAGCGCTCGGCCCAATTGAACGAGGCGATGCAGACACTGCACCACTCCCAGGAGGAGCTGGCGCGCAACGCGGCCAAAGCCACGCTGGGCACCTTGGTTGCCAGCGTTACACACGAACTCAATACGCCTCTGGGCAACAGCCTGATCACCGCGAGCACCTGTTCGGACATGGCCAAACGGTTTCAAGCCCGGGTGGATTCGGGGCAACTCAAGCGCTCAGATCTCAGCAGCTTCCTGGCCGAAATTCGCGAAGGCAGTGACCTGATCGAACGCAACCTGCATCGGGCGGTGGATCTGGTTCGCAATTTCAAACAGGTGGCGGCCGACCAGGCCAGCGAGCAGCGGCGTCACTTTGAACTGTTGGGTGTCGTCAAGGAAGTACTGGATACCCTGGCACCCAGTCTGCGGCGTTTTCCCCATCAGGTGAGCCACGCCATACCGGCAGCGGTCATGCTCGACAGTTTTCCCGGTGCTTTAGGGCAGGTGCTAATCAACGTCATCAACAATGCCTACCTGCACGCGTTCGAAGACCGTGAAGTTGGCCACGTTCACATCGAGGCGCAGGTCGGCGGCGGCTGGGTGGATATGTACATCACCGATGATGGTGTGGGTATGTCGCAGGAACTGATGGCACAGCTGTTTCAGCCGTTTTTCAGCACCAAGATTGGCCGCGGCGGCACGGGTCTTGGCATGACCATTGTCGAAAACCTGGTCAAGAAGACACTGGGCGGCACGCTGCATGTGGCCTCGACCTTGGGTGTCGGTACACGTTTGCACATCCGGTTGCCGCAGTCCGCACCCGCCGATCTGGATACGGGTCTTGGGGAGGGCATTTAACGACATTCATCGGCTTGCTGCATAGCAGCAGGGGTCGTTGTGGGTGTCGCCAATGCATCGCTTTAGGCAAGTCAACTGACATTGGGGCCGCGAAATCGCCGTAGACTGTAATAAATGTCGCTAGTGTTACAGCCCAGGAGTGTTCGTTGATGCCCCACCGCAGACCCGTTATCCGCCATTCCCACGTGGGTGCCCCCCATGCGTTGACCTCCTTGCTGGAGGCGCGGGGCTTGCTGGAGATGGCGATGTTGCCAGCCTCGCTTCCACTGTTGTTAGAGGCGCCTCAAGGTGATGGACACCCGGTGCTGCTAGTTCCTGGCTTTATGGCCAGTGAAGCGTCACTGATCGCCCTCAAACTGTATTTGCAAACCAAGGGTTATGACGTGCACACCTGGGGCCTGGGGCGCAACATGGGTTTCCGCAGCAAACATGCCAATGCATTGCCGCAGAAGATTCGTTACCTGCACCACGTCACCGGCAAGAAAGTCAGCCTGGTGGGGTGGAGTCTGGGCGGTGTTTTTTCCATGTACGGCGCACAGAACGCGCTGGAGTGTGTGCGCTCCATCATCACGTTGGGTAGCCCAGTGAGTGTGGCTGCCACCGGTAGCCAGTCCCCCAATGCGGTCAAGGCACTTTACCGGCTGGTGTCCCATCGCCTGGGCTCATCCGCCCATGTCATGCAACCCCGAGCCAAGGCGATGCGTGAGAGCAGGCGCTTGGCTATTCCCACCAGTTGCCTGTATTCGGTCTCTGATGGGGTTGTTCCGCCGCAGGAAGCCACCATTGACGGTGACCCTGCCATGCACGAGAACATCCAGGTACCGGGTAGCCACATCGGCTTGGGTTTCAACGGGATTGTGCTGGCCATCGTTGCCGAGCGATTGGCTCAGCCCGAGTCTGGCTGGAAACCTTTTGCACCTCAGGGGCTGTTACGCCGGACACTGGGTGTGACCCTCTGTTCGCCGTCGCGGGCCGCATCGGCTGTTGCAACCTGAATCAGAAAGCCAAACATGCGCCAATTGAGTGAACACGATGCTGCCTTTATCTACTCTGACACGGCGCACGCTAACTCCAACGTAACCCTGCTGCACATTTATGACCAGTCCACCGCGCCCGGCGGCGTAGTGCGCTTCAAGCAGATCCTGGCCCACATTGAAAGCCGGCTGGACCAGTTGCCGAACTTTCGCGAAAAAATTCTGCGTGTCCCACTGGATCTGGACTACCCCTACTGGATTGAAGACGAGAACTTCAATATTGAATACCACGTTCGCCACATCGCGTTGCCCAAACCGGGCGACTGGCGACAGTTTTGTATCCAGTCATCTCGCATCCATGCCCGTCCACTGGACCTCAACCGGCCCTTGTGGGAGATGTATGTCATTGAGGGCCTGGACAGTTTTTTGGACCTGCCGGTTGGCAGCTTTGCGGTGCTGCTCAAAACCCACCACGCCGCCATTGACGTGGCACACGGCAACGAAATCACCAAGCTGTTGCACGACCTGTCACCTGTCGCTGCGGCTCCTCCCCCAGCGGCGCCATGGTTCCCCGAGACTGCGCCTGGCAATCTGCAATTGTTCTGGCTGGCGGGCCTCAACGTAGCGTTGTTTCCTTTTCGCATGGCGCAGCCCTTGCGAAGCAGCTGGACAGCGATCAAATCAACCGCCAAAATTTTTGCCGGTGAATTCCTGGGCCAGCCCCACGCGTTTCCGTTGACACGGTTCAATTCCGTGGTCTCCACCCAGCGCGTGTTTGAGACCCGGCGGTTTGCGCTGAGCGAGTTCAAATCCATCCGGACTTTGGCGCCCGACGCGTCGGTCAACGACGTGGTGCTGGCAGTGTGTGCCGGTGGTTTGCGCCGTTACCTCGACAAGCAGGATGAACTCCCCGAAGAGACCCTGATTGCGGCCGCACCCATTGCCGTGCACAACGACCTGGAAACCGATGCCCCAGCCCAGTTTTCCTGGGTTCGCCTGGCACTGGCGACCGATCTGGCTGACCCGGTGCAGCGGCTCGTGGCGATCCAGGCATCCAGTTCGTCATCGAGCATCATGGCGCAAGCCATCAGTGCACGGGAGTTGACCAATCTGGCAGAAAATGCGCCGTCGTTGGCCATAGCCGCCACCAGCAAAATGTTGCGCTCGGCATCCGCCCTGCTGGGGGATTGGGCACCGCTGGCCAACTGTGCCATCACCAACGTGCCGGGCTCACGTGTGCCGTTGTACCTGCAGGGCGCACGGCTGACCTATTTGTCAGCCATCATGCCGATCTCCGATGGCATGGGGCTGGTCTTTTCCGTAACCGGGTACGGTGAAACCATTGTCATCTCTTTCACTGCCTGTGCCGAACAGGTGCCTGACCCGGAGGTACTGGCCCAGTGCCTGCGCGACAGTTTTCAGGAATATCTTGCGCTGGCGCAACGGGCCTCACGGCGCCGACCGCGTGCGGTGGCGGCAAAAGCACCCCAAATCCCGGCGTCCACCAACAAGCCGGCAAAACCACCGCGCAAACGCGTGGCCGCCAAAGCGGTCGCCGAGCCCGGTTGAGGGGTGGTCGCGCACCTAGCGACCGGTTTTATTGGGGCACAAAACCTGTGGTTTTGATGATGTTGGCCCAGGTCCGGCTGTAGGCCTGTTCACGCGCCGAGAGTTGCTGGGGTGACATGTAGCCCACCGTCAAGCCCATCGCGGTCAGACGCTCATGCACGTCCGGCAAGGCGACCACTTTGGCCAGCGCCGCCGAGATCTTGTCGACTGTGGCAGCCGGTGTGCCGGCGGGTGCGAACAGGCCGTAATAGGGCAGGTCCTCGAACCCTGCCAGACCCAACTCTGCGAAGGTGGGCACGTCGGGCAGGATCGCCTGGCGGGCGGTACCCATCACCGCCACGACCCGGATTTTGCCGGTCTTGTGGTTTTCAATGAAATCGGGGATGGACCCGGTGCCTGCCGCAATCTGGTTGCCCAGCATGTCACCCATCATCGGCGCACTGCCGCGGTAGGGGGCTGACTGCAGGTCCAGGCTGTACTTTTTTCCAATCATCTTGACCAGAAACTCCGGCACCGACGCGGGCGCTGGCACGCCCACCGTTCCTTTGCCCTTGCCGTCCCCGCGCACCCAGGCCACGTATTCGGTCATCGACTTGGCAGGTGTTCCGCCGGACAGCGCCAGTGCGTTGACAAAGGTGGCAAACCCACCGACGGCGACGAAGTCACGCGCCGGCTCAAAGCCCGGGTTTTTGACGACCAGCGGCAAAATCGACACGGTGTGGTCATGCGACAAAAACAGCGTGGTTCCATCAGCGGCTGCGGCCTTTAAGGCCTGGGCAGCAATTTGCCCTCCCGCGCCGGCTTTGTTTTCCACGACGACGGCGGTCCCCAGTTGGTCCTTGAGTTTGTCGGCCATCACGCGGGCAATGGCGTCGGTGCCGCCACCGGGCGGAAAGCCCACCAGGATTTTGACGGGGCCGGACTGGGCGTGGGCCAGTCCACCCAGGCACAGGGCGCTGGCGGCGAGACCACCCAGGACGCGTCGGGTGATGGCGGTTGTCAATTGGGGCGGGATCAAATGCTGCATCGAAAACTCCGGTCATGAAAGAACGTTGGGCCTGCTGGCACTGTAGCAACATTTTTTGGCAGAACGGTAGCGGGTCGATGGGGATGCTGGCTTTTCCGCCCGGGCCTTGGCATGGCATGATGTCGCCCTACAGGAGATGCTCTATGAACGACCGTGTACCCCACGCTCTATTGAACGCCGCGCAGGCCTTGGATCAGGTCAGCGCCCTTTGGGATGCTCAAATTGTTCCGCAATTGCAGGACTACATTCGGGTTCCCGCCAAGTCACCGATGTTTGACGCTGACTGGGCCGCGAATGGTTACATCGATACCGTGGTGCGCAACACGGCGGCCTGGATCGAGGCCCAAAAGCTCACGGGACTGGTGCTGGAAGTGGTCCGTCTGCCCGGGCGCACGCCGGTGTTGTTTTTTGAGGTTCCCGCCACCAAGGTCGAATCCACCCAAACCGTGCTGATGTACGGCCACTTGGATAAACAGCCCGAGTTTTCCGGCTGGCGCAATGACCTCGGACCGTGGTCGCCCACCATTGAAGATGGCAAGTTGTATGGGCGCGGCGGGGCCGACGACGGGTATGCCGCCTACGCCGCCATTGCCGCCATCCAGGCGCTCAAGACCCAGAACACGCCCCATCCCCGGATCGTTGGTTTGATCGAGTCCTGTGAAGAAAGCGGCTCTTACGATTTGCTGCCTTACATCGACGTGCTGAAAACCCGCCTGGGTGAGGTCGCCCTGGTGGTGTGCCTGGACTCTGGCGCCGGCAACTACGACCAGCTGTGGCTGACCAACAGCCTGCGCGGCATGGCCAGTGGTGTGCTCAAGGTCGAAATACTGACCGAAGGCATCCATTCGGGTGATGCGTCAGGCCTGGTGCCGTCGAGTTTTCGCATCATGCGCCAGGTGCTGGACCGTCTGGAAGACAGCGCCACCGGCCGCCTGTTGCCCGCCAGCTTCCATTGCGAAGTGCCAGCCGACCGGCTCCACCAGGCCCGGGCCACGGCGGCCATCCTGGGAGACGAAATCTACAAACGTTTTCCGTGGGCGCATTACGACTGCGGTGGTGCCACCACCTTCGCCCTGCCCACCACCACCGACCCGCTGCAGGCCTTGCTGAACCGCACTTGGGCACCGACCCTCAGTGTCACTGGTGCCGAAGGTTTTCCGGAGATCAAGAATGCCGGCAACGTCCTGCGGCCCTACACCGCCTTCAAGCTCAGCTTGCGTTTGCCACCCCTGGTCGAAGCAGACCAGGCGGTGCAACAACTCAAGGCCCTGCTCGAAGACAACGCGCCCTACCAGGCCCGTGTCACGTTCGAAGGCCTGTCCAGCGCCACGGGTTGGAATGCACCCGATACGGCTTCATGGTTCGAAGATGCCCTGAACGCCGCCTCCCAGGCACACTTTGGCGCGCCCTGCGGCTACGTTGGCCAGGGCGGCACCATTCCGCTGATGAATATGTTGTCCAAGGGTTTCCCTGCTGCACAGATGATGGTCTGCGGCGTGTTGGGCCCCAAGAGCAACGCGCATGGCCCCAACGAGTTTTTGCACATCCCTTATGCCAAAAAGCTGACTGCCGCAGTGGCGCAGGTGATTGCGCAGTTTCCATAATCAGAGCTCAAACGGAACGTTTTGCATGACAGCTGAATCCAGACTCTCTACGTTTGTTGCCACCGATGGGGACAACGTCATGATCCAGGACTGGCCATTGGAGCCAGGGGTTCCCTTGCGTGGGGTTGTAATTGTGGTGCACGGCTTGGGCGAACACGCCGGTCGTTATGAACACGTGGCGCGCCAGTTGAACGAATGGGGTTTTGCAGTGCGCGGTTATGACCAATGTGGTCATGGGGAGTCCGGTGGTCCACGGGGCAGCTTGCCCACCGATACCCGTCTGCTCGATGACCTGGCCGACATCATCGACAGCACCCGTTTGCGCATGAGCAAACAAACACCGCTGATCCTGCTGGGGCATAGCATGGGTGGGCTGGTGGTGGGGCGTTTTGTGTCGCTGGGCATCCGGGTTGTGGAGGGCCTCATCATGTCCTCGCCAGCGCTGGACGCAGGGATGAGCGCATTTCAGAAGGTCCTGGTGTCCCTGTTGCCGAAGATTGCGCCCAACCTGCGAGTGGGAAACGGAGTCAAGCCCCAGTTCATCTCGCATGACCCGGCTGTTGTGGCCGCCTACCGGGCAGACCCGATGGTGCATGACCGCATCTCGGCACGGCTGGCACGCTTCATTGCGGACGCCGGCCCGCAAACTCTGGCCCTCGCAGCGCAGTGGAAAGTGCCCACCCTGTTGATGTATGCGGGTGATGACCGCTTGCTCAACCCGCAGGGCAGTCGCAACTTCGCTGCAGCCGCGCCAAAGGGTGTAGTGACCTCAGTCTGCTTTGACCCGCTGTACCACGAGATTTTCAATGAGTTGGACGCAGCACCGGTCTTCGCCGAGTTGCGACGCTGGCTGGACGCGCGTTTCTGAAAACCCTGCCAAAGGGGGCGATCCGGCGGGCGGCACGTGGAGTCCAGCGCAGCAGTTGTGCGATGTCTATGAATAAAATCGACCTCCAGCCCTCGTTAAAACCAGTGACAAGCGCGGCGCCAAGGCAGACGAGCTGACCCTCACATCGCTGGAGCTGATCGACCGCATCGCCGCCCTGGTGCCGCCGCCACGCACCCACCGCCACCGCTATTTTGGTGTGCTGGCACCGGCACCGGCTGTGGCAGCGGCTCCAGCGACACGTGCTCAACCTGCGCAAACTGGTGTGGGCGTGGGCGCGCCTGGGGTGGCGCCGCAGGGCAACGCCGTGCCACCCAAGCGCTCACCGGCGCATTACCTGTGGGCAGTGTTGATCGCCCGCATCTTTGAGGTGTTCCTGCTCTTGCGCCCGAAGTGCGGTGGCCAAATGCGCCTGATCGCCTTTGTCACCGAGGGCACGCAGATCAAGAAGATCCTGGACCACATCGGGGTTGACTCCGAGCCCCCGCACGTAGTCCCGGCGCGCGGGCCACCGCTGTGGGATGACTGCGATGCGCAAACGGTTGAGGGTGTTGCGGTCGAGCCGGACTGGGATCTGGCCGCGCAACCGTCCCCCGATTACGAGGTTGATCAGCGCACAGGTTGGTGACTGACAAAACCGGCGACTTCGAATCGCTGCGTGGCAAGCCTGAGGCTGGCACATTTCTCCCACCGGCTATCACCCTTCTGAACGGCGTTGTTCCATGGTGAGCCCCTGCCACGCGGGCAGGAAAATCCAGGGTTTGCACGGGGTTCGAAGCCTGTTCCGGGGCACGATACTGCGGCTCATGCGGTTGAAAGGCCTATCCGTTATTGTTTAATTTGATCCAAATGAAAACTTGGAAAACAGGGCAGACTATGCACCGTTTCAGGATAGTTGGGGTTTGCGTAGGTGCGGCGGCGTTGTTGGTCGCGTGCGGCGGTGGAGATCAAGAAGCGGCTGTTGGCACAACAGCTTCGGGCAGTGCCCCGTTACAAGTTGTCCGCGGCGTCCACCCGGTTGTGATAGCGACGATTGATGGCAAGATACAAGCACGGATGCTGATTGATACCGGGGCCTCTGTCACACTGTTGGCGTCAAACTTGGTGCCGCGTGGAAGGATTGTCGACATATGCCTGACGCCAACCGCTTGCGTGAAGAACTTTCCGGTGGACATCTCCGCCTCGACCTATAGCAATCCAAAGCCGGGTTATTACAACGGGCTGATCGGCTGGGATCTCCTTTCAAAGTTGGTGACAACCATCGACTACAAAAACAGCCGGGTGAGTTTTGGCGCGCCCAACACCGGCTCGGTAGTACGTTATTCACTCGACACGTGGGGAAGACCCCAGGCGCCGATACTTGTTGCCGGGAAGAGCATGGGTGTCATGCTGCTCGATACCGGCAGCTCCTATGTTCGTGTGACAGACGCGCAAAGCCAGGCACTGGGCTCCGCCTTCGTTCCTTCTGGCAGAGAAGTGTCATTCACGTTCAACGCATCAGAGACGACCACACTCTCGACGCCTGTGCCTGTATGTGTCGGCACGCTCTGTGCCGCTCAGGTCATACTGCAAAAGGCCAGTTGGTCCGCAGTAGGTGGCAGTTACTTTCGCAACTTCAATGTCACCATTGATGGGCCTGCCGGGGTGTTTCGGTTGGCGCAGGAAACGCCAGGCGTCTTGATCAGTGCCCTTTCTCGTTATGGGATACAGCTGGCCATTGATGATGCATCCCGCATCGTGGTCGTCGGTTCAGGCTCTCCAGCAGATCGCGCCGTGATCGGGACATCCGACCAGCTACTGTCGATCAACGGCCAGTCGGTGGACTCTTTGGGATATCTTGGCGCCATGGCAATACTGGAAGACCCCAGCACTACCTCGATCAAGCTGACCTTGCAGGGTTCAGGGCAGACGCGGGACGTCACTTTGCAAATGTCGGTAGCAGGTTAAGCCCCTCTGGCGTTGAGTCCGCGATCCCTACCCGCGCACGGTGCGAATCAGTTTGGGCTCGAACGGGTCGTCGAGCTTAGCGCGCAGGCGGCGCATGGCAACTTCTGGTGATCCCGCTGGCGCCTCGCATCATCAAGTGGTTCTCGAGGCGCCCCATTACCAGCGCTGGCTAAGAATTATTGGGGCAATATATGCCTCAAGCCCTCGTGGAATACGCGTAGCCAGATATCAATTCAGGAGTGGTTAGCCTACCCGCTGCGGACACGACTACTTCGTCGCCTATTCCTGCAAAGGCCGGGGAGTCTGCCCGTCGTGCAACACACGGCGCATGGTGGAGACGGCGGCGCACCTGACGGACCACGTCTTCCCGCGCCTGCCGGTGCGCCAGTGGGTGCTGTCTGTCCCGAAGCGGCTGCGCTACTTCATGCAGCGCGACGGGGCCGTGCTCAACATGGTGCTGCGCATTTTCTTGCGGGTCATCGGGCAAAGCCTGCAATCCAACAGCCCTGGGTCGGCGCAGGTAGACAAGGCGGCCCTGCACATCGGCGCACTGGCTTTCATCCACCGGTTTGGCTCCAGCCTGAATGGGCATGTGCACTTCCATGTCTGCGTGGTTGATGGGGTGTTTGAGGCGGTGGCGCTCGAGGGCGACGCTGGTACAGAAGTGCAAGCCTCACCGGCGGGTGTCGTCTTTCACCCGGCCACCGGTATCAACCAGACCTCAGTGGCCCAGGTGCAGACTACCCTGCAAAAACGCATCCTGCGCGCCTTCGTCGCTCGGGGCCTGCTGGAGAGAAGTTAGGCCAAAGACATGCTGGCCTACCAGCAAAGCGGTTTCTCGGTGGATGCTGGTGTGTGCATCGAATCACACGACCGCGCTGGCCTGGAGCGGCTGCTGCGGTATTGCGCGCGTCCACCCTTTGCCATGGAACGCCTGCGTAAAGAGGGGTCAGTGACAAGCGCGGCGCCAAGGCAGATGAGCTGACCCTCACACCGCTGGAGCTGATCGACCGCATCGCCGCCCTGGTGCCGCCGCCACGCACCCACCGCCACCGCTATTTTGGTATGCTGGCACCGGCACCGGCTGTGGCAGCGGCTCCAGCGACACGTGCTCAACCTGCGCAAACTGGTGTGGGCGTGGGCGCGCCTGGGGTGGCGCCGCAGGGCAACGCCGTGCCACCCAAGCGCTCACCGGCGCATTACCTGTGGGCAGTGTTGATCGCCCGCATCTTTGAGGTGTTCCTGCTCTTGCGCCCGAAGTGCGGTGGCCAAATGCGCCTGATCGCCTTTGTCACCGAGGGCACGCAGATCAAGAAGATCCTGGACCACATCGGGGTTGACTCCGAGCCCCCGCACGTAGTCCCGGCGCGCGGGCCACCGCTGTGGGATGACTGCGATGCGCAAACGGTTGAGGGTGTTGCGGTCGAGCCGGACTGGGATCTGGCCGCGCAACCGTCCCCGATTACGAGGTTGATCAGCGCACAGGTTGGTGACTGACAAAACCGGCGACTTCGAATCGCTGCGTGGCAAGCCTGAGGCTGGCACATTTCTCCCACCGGCTATCACCCTTCTGAACGGCGTTGTTCCATGGTGAGCCCTGCCACGCGGGCAGGAAATCCAGGGTTTGCACGGGGTTCGAAGCCTATTCCAGGGCGCGATACTGCGACTCGTGTGGTTGAAAGGCCTATCCGTTCCAGTCTGACCCGATTGGGTTGCTTGGTGGGCTAAACACATACCTTTACGTGGGTGGGATCCGCTCAGATATGTAGATCCTTATGGATTGAAGCCGGGCGACACATTTCGAAATCCAGATCAAGCTGCGGTTGATGCGGGCGCGTAAGCAAAGCAACATCCGAGGTACCACATCATTGAGCTTGGAGGTTGGATCACTACTGTCCGGTCAAAACCTCAACAAAATCAACTGGTTAGCGTCAGGTAGGGGTTCGGTTTTGTAGTCATCGGTCTGCAAGGCGCATGAAATAAGGGTTTTCTATCCGTTTGATGTACGCGGGGGATGACCGTTTGCTCAACCCGAAGGGCAGTCGCAACTTCGCTGCCGCCGCGCCAAAGGGCGTGGTGACCTCGTTCTGCTTTGACCCGCTGTACCACGAGATTTTCAATGAGTTGGACGCAGCACCGGTCTTCGCCGAGTTGCGACGCTGGCTGGACGCGCGCTTCTGAAGACCCTGCCAAACGGGGACGATTTGGCGAGCGCCGCAATTGTTCGATGTCTATGAATGAAATCGACCTCTTGCCCTCGTTAAATATCAATTGTTTGCTATCAATTTTGATTTTTTTGGCCTTTCAAACCCCAGAATAAACGATGTTCTGGCGGTCGACCTGGCCTCGTTCGCGGCATACCGCCAGGTTTGTGGAGCTTCGCCGAATTGACACGCTCCGATGGGCCGCAGTAGAGTGCGGCGACATGTCACAAGAAAGTTTTCATGAATCGACACACTCTGACAGCACTCATTTTGGTCCTGGCAATCGGTTTCTACGCACTCGGTATGGAAACCGGCGCTGCGAGTGCCATCGCGGTGGGTTGCGCCTTGGAGCTGTGGTTTTGGGCGCGCGCGCTGCGTCGTGCGTGACCTGGGCGCCAGCCAAACCAGCGCCATGCCAGTTGCCACCCACTGCATTTAAAGTTGGCCTGCCTAAGCGGTCTTTGGGTGCAAAAAATAGAGCATTCGCATTGGGATTGACAATTTAAGTTTGCCAAGCCCCGCGTATGTCCGCTGGTGTTTCGGCATATAGGAGCGAGAAGATGGCGTCTGAAGCAACCCATGGCGCGCGGGTCTACCCGCAAAAGCCTGCCAATGTGTACCTGTTTGCGACCTGTCTGGTGGACCAGTTTGCGCCGCAGGCGGGGCTGGACACCGTGCGGCTGCTGGAGCGTGAAGGCATCAGGGTTCATTACCCCGAAGCGCAGACCTGCTGTGGGCAGCCGGCCCACAGCAGTGGTTACCCGGAGGAAGCGCGCCGGGTGGCGCTGCAACAGCTCAAGCTGTTTGCGCAACCGTGGCCGGTGGTGGTGCCATCGGGTTCCTGTGGCGGCATGATCCGCCACCACTATGCGGAACTATTTGCCGATGACCCGGTATTGCAGGCGCAGGCCCGTGAACTGGGGGAGCGGGTTTTCGAGCTGACCGAATTTTTGGTGCATGTGGTGAATTTCAACCACCAAGACCTGGGCGCGGATTGCACCGTGGCATTGCACACCTCATGCCATGCCCGCCGCCAGATGGGCTCGCACGAAACCAGCGCCGCCCTGCTGGAAACCCTGGACAACGTGAAGGTGGTGCAGCAGGCGCGTATTGAAGAGTGCTGCGGCTTTGGCGGCACCTTTGCCATTCGTTACCCCGATATTTCGGAAGCCATCGTCAGCGACAAGGTGGCCAGCATCAAGGAAAGCGGTGCCGCCAGCGTGGTCAGCGCCGATTGCGGCTGCCTGTTCAATATCACCGGGCGCGCCGCCAAACAGGACGAACTGGCACACCGCAGCACGCCCTCACTACCGGGCGAGCACATTGCCAGCTTTCTGTGGCAACGCACTACGCCGGGAGAGGCAGCATGAGCGCGCGCGACAGCATTTTGGGGCGCTTGCGCGCAACCTCGATTCCCGAAAAACCGGGCCTGCCCGACGTGGCTGGCTGGTTTGCCGCGCACCAGCGCCAGGAAGACCTGCCCCAGCGCATCGCGCGCCTGCGCTCTGCACTGGAGGCTTCGCACGCAGAAGTGCACGACACCACGGCCACCGCGTGGCCCGCCTTGCTGGTGCGCCTTGCCACCGAAAAAGGCCTGCGCACGGTGGTGATAGGCACCGACACCGCGCATGGCGCGGCACTCGAGGCCCAAGCCTGTGGGGACCTGCAATGGGTGCGTTACGAGCAGCCCATCGATGCGTGGCGCGACGCCCTGTTTGACGACATGGACGCCTCATTCACGACCGCCCGCAGCGCCGTTGCCGAAACCGGCAGTCTGGTGCTGTGGCCGGATGCATCGGAGCCGCGCTTGATGTCGCTGGTGCCACCGGTGCATTTTGTGTTGCTGGATGCAGCAAAAGTCCATGCCGATTTCTACTCGGCCACTACCGCCGAAGGATGGGCCCATGGCTTGCCGACCAATGCGCTCCTGATTTCAGGGCCTTCCAAGACCGCCGATATCCAGCAGACCCTGGCCTATGGTGCCCACGGGCCCCGCCAACTGATCGTCCTGCTGTGCCACGCGCAAGGAGAAGCCGCATGAGCCCCGTCATCCGCATTCATCCGGCCGAAGATTTCAAGGAGCGCAGCCGTAGCGTGCTCAACGACCCGGGGCAGCGCAAGAACTTTCGCGGTGCGATGGATTTTTTGCAGGCCAAACGCAGCGCCCAGTTCCCCGACCACGATGAGCGGGAGAGTCTGCGCGATCTGGGTGCCCATATCCGCCGCTACAGCCTGGCGCATTTGCCCCAGTTGCTGGAGCAACTGGAGGCCAACCTGACCGCCAACGGCGTGCAGGTGCATTGGGCGCAAAACGGTGAAGAGGCCAATGCCATTGCGCTGGGCATCGCCCGCCGCGCGGATGCCAAGCGCATCATCAAAGGCAAGTCCATGGTCAGCGAGGAGATCGAGTTCAACCACGCCATGGAAGCCGCCGGTGTGGAGGCCTTCGAGTCTGACATGGGCGAGTACATCGTGCAATTGGCCGACGAAAAGCCCTCGCACATCATCATGCCGGCCATCCACAAGACCAAGCAGGAGATTGCCAAGCTGTTTGCGGAAAAAATCCCCGGCGTCGACTACACCGAAGACGTGGACGCGCTGATCCAGATTGGCCGCCAGGTGCTGCGGCGCAAGTTTGCGCAGGCCGATATTGGCCTGTCAGGCGTGAACTTCTGCATCGCCGAGACCGGTACCTTGTGCCTGGTCGAGAACGAAGGCAACGGCCGCATGTGCACCACGGTGCCGCGCATCCACATCGCCATGACCGGTATCGAGAAAGTGGTGCAAAAGCTGGAACACGTGCCGCCGCTGTTGAGCCTGCTTACCCGCTCGGCCACCGGGCAGTCCATCACCACCTATGTCAACCTGATCAGCGGTCCGCGCAAGCCCGACGAAAAAGACGGCCCGGAAGAAGTGCACCTGATCTTGCTGGACAACGGTCGCACACAGGCCTACGCCGATGAGCAGCTGCGCGCAACTTTGCAGTGCATCCGCTGTGGGGCCTGCATGAACCACTGCCCGGTCTACGCGCGCATTGGCGGCCATGCCTACGGCACCACCTACCCCGGCCCGATTGGCGCCATCATCTCGCCGCATATGTTGGGGCTGGAGTCCACCTACCCGCTGGCCTTTGCGTCCACCCTTTGTGGTGCCTGTGGCGAGGTGTGTCCGGTCAAGATTCCCATACCCGATCTGCTGGTGCGCCTGCGCAACGAGGCGCAGGCCCGCCCCGGCAGTTCCGAGGCCACTTTGCGCGGCAGTGGCACGGCCCGCACCGTGCTGATCAGTCTGATCTGGCGTTTTTGGTCCCTGATCTACAGCCGTTTGGGCATGTACCGCCTCACCTCGTGGTTCATGAGCCGGGGCCGCGCCCTGTCGCCCACCGAGCAGGGCGCCTGGACCCGCAGCCGCACCCCCCTCATTCCCGCGCCCAAACGTCTGCGTGACCTGCTCAGGGAAAGAAAGCAGAGAGTCCGTTGATCCCAGCGCCAGCACATGGTCAGATGGCGTGAGCTTCGCGCCGCGTTGCGCGTTCGTGAGACCGCTTACGCGGCCATGCGCCGGTGCAGGGCCAGCCATGCCAGCGCCGCTGCCGTCAGCACCACTGGCACCAGCGAACCCCAGTTCAGCATTGCCCAGCCCTGCGTGGACACCAGGGCGCCGGAGGCAAAGGACGTAACAGCCATGACCGCAAAAACGCAAAAATTGATGGCCGCTTGTGCGCGGTCTTTTTCCTCCGGGCGGTAGGCACCCATAGACAATGTGGTGCTGCCGGTGAACAACAGATTCCAGCCAACACCGAGCAAAAACAGCGCAACCACAAACTGGTGCAGGTCAACACCGGTCAGCGCAATCACGATACACGCCAGGTTTAATGCCACCCCGACCGCCATGACGGGCAGCGTGCCAAACCGTTTGATCCAGCCGCCGGTGAAGAAACCCGGCGCAAACATGCCAATGACGTGCCATTCCAGTACCAGGGCCGCGTCATCAAACGACAGGCCACACTGTTGCATGGCCAGGGGTGTTGCCGCCATCAACAGGTTCATCACGCCATAACCCAGGGCGGCACTGATACAAGCCACGGCAAAGACCGGCTGGCGCATGATCTCAGCCAGCGGCCGCCCCCCGTTTGCACCCCCCTTGGCATGCTGGATGTGGGGTGGAAAACGAATGAAGGCCATCAGCAGCATGGCGACCAGCGCCACGGCGGCCAGCACCAGGTAGGCACCGGCAAAAGGAACTTCCAGCAAGGCCCGCGAGCGAGCTGCCAGATTGGGCCCGGCAATGGCGCCAATCAGACCGCCTGCCAGGACCAGCGATACCGCTTTTTCGCGTTGTGGCGCGTCTACCAGCTCCGCCGCCGCAAAGCGGTACAGCTGACCGTTGGCGCTGTAGTAACCCGCCACCACGGTGGCACAGACCAACATCCAGAAGTTCTTGTCAACAATCGCCCACGCGGCCCAGATGGCCGACAACACGGCGACCATCAAGCCAATTTGAAACGAGGTGCGCCGCCCGAAGCGGGACTGTGTGCGGGCCACCAGGGGCGTGCTCAGCGCACCACCCACCACGTAACCCATCACGGGCAAGGTGGCCATCCAGCCAAAAGGGGCCAGGCTCAAGCCCACGAGGCCATTGATGGCGATAAATGCGACGTTGTTGGTAAGGAAAAGTCCTTGGCACAGGGCCAATAGCCAGAGATTGCGATTCATGCAGCCAGTGTACGTGGATGACGACGGCGCCCTACGGCATTCGGCCAGCCGCGCACCACCGGCTTGTTTGCCCCACAGCCCCGTCAGAATGGGGCTGACGGGGCCCTCACCGACTTCATGCTGCTGCGTTGCCAACCGCCTTGCGCGGTGTTGCCTTCTTGGCAACGGTCTTCTTCACTGCGGCTGGGGCCGCCGCTGTGGCTTTCTTTGCCGGTGCTTTCTTGGCCGGGGTCGGGGCCTGGGTTGCTGGTATTTTGGGTGCCACGGCCGTCTTGGCCTTAGCAGGGGCCTTCTTCGCCACAACCTTGGCAGGGGCCTGCTTCGCCACGGCTTTGGGTGCAGCAACTTTCTTTGGCGCCTTGTCGGCCGCTGGTTTGCCGGTCTTGGCCGCGCTGCCGTCCTTCCAGGTCAGCCGTGCCTTTTTGGCACGCGCCACCACCTTGGCAATGTCTTCGTCAGAGAACACGCCGTTGACGCCCGAAATGGCGGCCAGCTTCATGCCGTGCTTGAGGCCGAGCTTGTAGATCTCCTTGACCTTTTCCCACTCGGTGTCGCGACCGACCGTAAAGACTTCAAAGCGGCCTTCCAGCGCCAGCACAATGGTTTCGGCCAGGCAGGCGTAGATAACGTTGGGCGGCAGCGAAATGCTCTTCATGCCCTTGACCTTGGTCGGCAGGTCAATCTCGCCCGATTCAATGACCAGCACGTCGGGGCGCTTGGCCACATCGGAGGCGGGCAGGTCCAGCGGGCGCGCCACGTCGGTGATGACGCAGCCGGGCTTGACGCGCATGATGTCCAGAATTTCCTTGCCGGCACCCGAGGTGGAGGTGACGATCATGTCCATGTCGGCCAGCAACTCGTTGTAGTCGATGGTGGTGAAGACCTTGGCGTCCGGCGTTTCCTTCAGGATGGAGGCTTTGAGTTCGTCGAGCTTGCTCAGCGTGCGTCCAGCGAGATAGACCTCGTCGAACGACATGGCCAACAGCCGCGCGCTGACCGAGCCGATGGAGCCGGAGGCGCCAATCACCATGGTCTTGGCGGCGACCTTTTTGTTGTGTTTGTTGATATGCACCAGGCCCATGCGGCGCATGGCGTCGGCCGCGGCCCACAGCGCTCCCGAGGCGCTGTAGCTGTTGCCGGTGGTGATGGGCAGGCTGGAGCGCCGCGCCACGGTAATGCCGGCGTCGCCGACCACCTTGGTGAAGGCGCCCAGGCCCATGATCTGCGCGCCCATCTTCTCGGCCATCTTGGAGGCTTGCAGCAGGCGGCGGTAGGTGAACTCGGGGCTGCGCGACAGCATTTCCTTGGGTGTGCCGCCCACGCTGATCAACCAACCTTCGGCCTCGGCACCGGTGGGCGAGACGATGTTGCTCATCTTGCAATACACCATGGGCGGCATATGCGCGGCCAGGGTCTCGACCTTGTCCATGACGAACTTGGGCGTTGCCTTGGGGATGGGGAAGGCGTTCTTGATGTAGTTCTGGCTCAGCGGGTGGATGACAAACGCAAAACGGCGGATGTTGCGGAACTTGCCGGTGGGATGCAGCAGGCGCGGCGTGACGTGCAGCTCGGTCAGGATTTCATCGAAGTCGTCATCCGACACTTCTTCCTGCGGCTTGTCCAGCACGGCCAGGATCATCGCCTCAATGGTGTTGATACCGACAACCTCGGGGAACAGCATAGGCGACACATCGATCACCAGGTTGACTTTGCACTTGGTGAAAAACGCCATGCGTTCGTCGGTGACTGCCGACGTAATGATGGTTTTGCCATCCAGATTGGTGGCGTTACCCACCGCTTTGATCTCTGCAAACGTGCCCACGATGACGTGGGATTTGGTCACGACGTCGGCAACAAGTTTGTTTTTGACGCCGGCCAGTGACGCTTCGAGCATTTGCCCGGTCTTGCCCGACAACATGAAGTTGCTGCCCTTGGCATACAACTCCAGTTGCTCCAGCGAGGTCAGCATCGTGGGCGCGCCGGTCTGGAACAACGCATCCGCAAAGCTCAGGTTCTTGGTGTAGTCGGACAGGGCCACCGCCATGTCGTAATTGCGCATGCCCGAGAGAAACAACACCAGATTGTTGTTGAAGTAGTGACCCAGTTCCTTTTGCACGTAGCGAACGGCGCGCACCTGCAGCAGGCGGCGCAGGGTTGCGCCCGTAGTCACTGGAACGCGTGTCACCACATTGGTCAGGCGCTGGGTTTCCTTGTTGACAACCGTACGCAGGCCGACCTGGTAGTGGTCACTGATTTCACCCAAACCAATGGCGTCAGCCGTGGCCTGCTGGCGGCGCATCAGTTCCCAGGCCTTGCCGGTGTCCTGGTCGGCACCCATCCGGCGCACCGAAAAGGACTGGCCCAAAAAATCGGTCTTGAATTCGAAGTCCCGCTTGGATGAACCTAGGGTGACTGTGACTACTTTTTTCATTGATCTCTCTCCTCGTATGGGTTCTAACTCATCTGTCAACGGCTCGCTGCCCGGCAGCTATCTTGCCAGCCTTTTACGCCTTCTTGGCTGCAGGCCGCTTTCGTTTGACCACCGGTGCTTCTTTGGCAGGGGCGGCCTTTGGCGGCAATGCCTTGCGGATCAGGTTCTCGCAGACCTCTTGCGACATGTACCGCGGGACCGGGTAACCGGTGTGTGCTTCCCAGCAGGCTGCTTTGGCCAACGCGGGGATGTCGGCTTCCTTCAATGCGGCCAGGTAGGTGGGTATGCCCAGGTCCTGGTTCAACTGGTCCACCGCGTCCAGGAACTTCTGCGCCAAAACCTCCTGTGCTTCACCTTCGCTTCCCACCCTGGCGGCCACGGCCAGCAAGGCCAGCCGGTCAACAATGGCGGGGTGTGAATACTTGAGCACAAAGGGCAACATGATGGCGTTGGCCAAGCCATGCGGCGTGTGGTAAAGCCCGCCAAACTGGTGGGCGATGGCGTGCACGTAGCCCACGTTGGCGCGGGTAAAGGCAAAACCGGCATAGGTGGAGGCCAGCGACATTTTTTCGCGCGCTTCCAGTTTTTTGCCATCGGTGTAGGCAGTGCGCAGGTTCTCAAAAATCAGGCTGACGGCCGACAGCGCCATGCCATCGGAGTAGGCGGTGGTCCAGTTGCCAACAAAGGCCTCCACCGCATGCGTCAATGCATCAATGCCGGTAGCCGCGGTGATGTGCGGTGGCAGGCCGGTCATCAGTGCCGGGTCCAGCGCGGCCATCTTGGGCACCATGCGGGGGTCGACGATGACCAGCTTCTTGTGGTTGACGGGGTCGGAGATGACCGCTGCCACGGTCACTTCAGAGCCTGTGCCTGCCGTGGTGGGTACGGCGTAAATCTTGACCGGGGCACGCAGCCCCTTGAGGTACCCCGCAAGCTGGTTCAGGGGTTTGGGGTTGGACACAGCCACCGCAATCGCTTTGGAGGCATCCATCGATGAGCCGCCGCCAAAGGCCACAATGGCGTCACAGCCTTGGTCGTTGTAGAAATCGATGCCCTTTTGGATCAACGGAATCGGGGCGTCGGCCGTGATCTCGTCGAACACCACAAACTGCGCACCTCCGGCTCTGAGTGCGTTGGTCAGGTCATTGAGCAAACCGAGCTTGGAGATGATGCTGTCGGTAACGATCAGGATCTTGCGGTGTCCAAAACCGGCGACCGCCTGCCCCAGTCGACCACTCGACCCGGGACCTACCAGCAAGGTAGGTTGCGGGATCGGAATGAAACGGGTCAACAAACCGGCCCCCTTCATGAGGGCACCAAGACCAGTGGCGCGCATGGAATTGCGCATCGATTCAGATATCACGACGTGTCTCCAGACAAAAGGACAAAGACGGCACTGTAGTATGCCCACCCGATTAGTAGTTGGGGGGCCAACCTAGACACGTACAAACCCTGATGCTGGGACGTAAAGCGGGGGCAAGGGCTACAGCACCAATCGCGCCAGTGCGGCCAGTGCTGCGGTTTCGGCGCGCAGAGTGCGCGGCCCCAGCGTGACCGGTGTAAAACCTGCTGCTGCGGCGGCGGCCTCCTCGCCCGGGCTCAAGCCGCCCTCGGGGCCGGAGAGAAACAAGGTGTTGGCCGGTGTGGCGTGAACCAGGTGCTGCTGCAGCGGGGCAGAACCCTCACACAGAGACAGCAGCCAGCGGGTGTCGGTAGCCGGCGTTGCCAGGGTTTGTAGCCAGGCTGGCAGAGTCTTGACCGGAAAGACCCTCGGCACCCGATTGCCGCCACACTGTTCGCAGGCTGCAATCGCCACACTGTGCCAGTGCGCCACTTTTTTGTCCGCCCGTTCACCGGACAGCCGCAGCACACTGCGTTCGGTCATCAAAGGCTGGATGCTGGCGACGCCCAATTCCGTCGCCTTTTCGACCAACCAGTCCATGCGTTCGTTGGCCGGCATGCCGATGGCCAGGTGGACGGATGAAGCGGACTCGCGCTCCACCGCAGCATAAGGACCCACCTGGACTTGAACCGAGCTGCGACCCATGTGGGTGATGGTCGCGCTGAACTCGCCAGTTGGGCCTAGCCCCTGTTCAGCGCCTTCGGAATCACCAAAGCCGCCATTGAACAAGGTGATGGCATCACCCGGCTGCAAGCGCAAGACCTGCACGTGCCGCGCGGCACCAGCCGGCAAGTCCAGCGAGCTGTCAGTCACCAAAGGGGCGGGGCAGTAGAAACGGGGCATGACCTAGTTACTACTGAATTGATAGCAGCTTACGCAATATCCACGTGGGCTAGAGGCCATTTTTTCTTAGACTCTTCCAAAGGCGTAGGCATTGGGCACGGCAATGCCTTCAATACGTTCCACCAGGCGTAACAGGGGTTTGAGTTCGATGTAGCGCGCACAGGTGGAGCGGATGTAGTCGATAAAACGCGGGGTGTCGGCCAGGTAACGTGGTTTGCCGTCGCGCAGGCACAGACGGGCAAAAATTCCAGCCACTTTGAGGTGGCGTTGCAGACCCATCCACTCCACACCGCGGTAAAACTCGCCAAAATCGTCACCCACTGGTAGGCCGGCCTTGCGTGCCTTCTCCCAATAACGAATGGTCACGTCCAGGCAAAAGGATTCGTCCCAACTGACAAAAGCATCGCGCATCAGGCTGGCAATGTCATAAGTGATAGGGCCATACACCGCATCCTGAAAGTCCAACACCCCCAACCGGGTTGCCGACGCCGCGCCAGTGGGCGTGGGGGCGATAGAGCACTTTCGACCATCAGATTGCGCGGCATGAAGTCCCGGTGCACATACACGTTGGGCCATGCCAGATTGTTGGCAACAATTTTTTCAAAGGCATCGTCCAAAGTTTTGCGCTGGGCCGTGTCGAGCGTGAACTGGCGGTGTTGTTCCACATACCACTGAGGAAACAACTCCATCTCGCGCAACAACATGGGTCGGTCATAGGTGGGCAAAACGCCGTCGCGTGAGGACAGTTGCCATTGAATCAAGGCCTCTACCGCGTCGAGATAGTGCGCCAATGGCGGTGGCTGGTCTGCCGCCAAGGTTTGCAGCAGGGTGTGGGTGCCCAGGTCACTAAGCAGCATGAAGCCATTGGCCTCATCCCATTCCAGGATGTTGGGCACTTTCAGGCCAGCAGTTGTCAGGAGTTGGGCGACCTTGACGAAGGGCGCGCAGTTCTCCAGATCGGGTGGTGCATCCATGATGATGAAACTGCCGACCGATCCCGCCGTTCGACTGTCCACCCGCAGGTAACGTCGAAATCCTGCGTCAGACGAGGCCATTCGCAAGCTGGTTGCATTGACGGGGTAACGCTGTTGGATGTCGGCAAACCAGCTCTCAAACAAAGCCTGGCGGTTCGGGTCGAGCCACAGTGCCGATTCAGTGACAGGGGAGGGAGGGGGGGTGACATTGGGGCTCATGGATAATCGATTCTACAAAGCCCCACTTTTTCCACCCTAGACGCTATTCGGCGCAGAACCGCTTGCCCCTTGCCGCTCCACCTTTTTTCCGTTCCATGCTGCCAGTAGCCCGCGCGTCTCTATCCCAAGGTCGCGGCCGGCACCGCCTGGCCATTGCGCTGGCAATTGCCGCTAGCGTGACTACTGCGGGGCGGTCGGCCAGCGCGCAGACGGTGGAGGCTGAGGCTGGCGCAGCCGACACTGAAACGATATCGCTCAAACCCGGTGGGCTACTGCTGGAGCCGCCGCGCCCGGAGCAATCGTCGCGTCTGCCGGTGTTTGTGACGGCCGACCAGATGTCTGGCCAGCCGGACTTGAACACCCTTCTCCAGGGGGACGTCATCCTGCGACGTGCGGGCACCGTGATTCGCGCCGATCGCATGGAGTACGACCAGCCCACGGATCGGGTCAAAGCAACCGGTCAGGTGCGCATCAACCGCAATGGGGACGTGTTTGAGGGCCCTTTGCTCGAATTGAAAATGGATGCTTTTGAAGGGTTCTTCATCAAACCCCAGTACCAATTTTTGAAAAGTGAGGGTCATGGCCAGGCGGATCGGGTGGACTTTATTGATGACACCCATACGGTGATCCTCAATGCAACCTACACCACGTGCCGACGTCGGCCTGGGCCAGAGTGGCTACCGGACTGGATACTTCGGGCCACCAGCATCAGTCTGGACGACGACGAGGATGTTGGTGTCGCCAACGGGGCGGTACTGAGTTTCAAGGGGGTGCCCATCCTGCCCATTCCGGCCATCAGCTTCCCGTTGACCGACAAGCGCAAGTCCGGTCTGCTGCCCCCCACCATTGGTGTGGGGACCGACAACGGCGTGGAGGTGGTGCTGCCCTACTACTGGAATATCGCGCCGAATCGGGATGCCACCTTCACACCCCGACTGATGACCCAGCGCGGCATCGATTTTGGGGGTGAGTTTCGCTACCTGGAACCCGAGTACTTTGGCACCTTACGCACCAACTACATGCCAGGCGACCGTCTGACGGGAACCGATCGTTGGGGTGCGTTTTATTCGCACCAGGGCTTTGTGTCGACCCCTATTGGCGCGGTTGCGGTCGGGGTTAACGTCAATCGGGTCAGTGACGACACCTATTGGCGCGACTTCACCAGCAATAGTGCAAGCCCCAGCGGAATCGCCAGTGCCACAACGGCTGCCGGTGCCGCGGTGACCCAGCGGTTGTTGCCAACCGATCTGATTGCCAATTGGGGGCAGGACTCCTTCTCCGGTTCATTGCGGGTGCTGAAGTGGCAAACCTTGCAAGATGTGACGGCACCCATCGTTCCACCCTATGACCGGGCGCCGCAACTGACCGCCCGCCACGCCTTGACCAACGTCAATGGGCTGGACTGGTCGGTTGAGGGTGACTTGACACAATTTGAGGCCAACCGCCGGTTGACGCTGCAACCCAATACCCAACGCGCGCTTGCGGCATTGCAGGTCAGTCGCCCTTGGCTGGCACCCGCTGGTTTTGTGACCCCCAAAATGCAACTCCATGCCACCACGTACCAGTTTGACGCACCGCTGGCCGGCGGTGCACGGTCCGCCGACAGCGTGGTGCCTACGTTCAGCGTGGACAGCGGTTTGGTGTTTGAGCGTGACACCCATTTGTTGGGGCGCAATCTGGTGCAGACCCTGGAGCCCAGGGCGTTTTATGTCTACACACCCTACCGCAACCAGAGCCATCTGCCCAACTACGACACCGCCAGCAACGACTTCAACTTTGCCACCATCTACACCGAGAACGCCTTTGTTGGCCACGACAAGATATCGGACAACAACTTACTTACGCTGGGTGTAGCAACCCGTTTTCTGGATGCTGACACGGGAGCCCAGTTAGCGCGATTTGGCATGGCCCAGCGGCTGCGGTTTGAAGACCAGCGTGTTACCTTGAACCCAGCAGTGGCCGCCGCCCAGGCGGGCTTTAGCGACGTGTTGTTGGGTGCTTCGGTCAATGTGCACGACAGTTGGGCGGTCGACTCGACCATCCAGTACAACGCCAAAACCGACCAATCGATACGCTCAACGCTGGGGGCACGCTACAACCCCGGACACTACCAGGTGATCAACGCGGCCTACCGTTACCAGCGTGATGTCAGCGAACAGCTGGACGTGAGCTGGCAGTGGCCCCTCAACAACCTGTGGGGCGACAAGGGCCAGAACCTGGGTGCTGGACGTGGCCAGGGCGAGGGGCGTTATTACAGTGTGGGTCGCCTGAACTACAGTCTGAACGAGGGGCGTCTGGTCGACACGATTCTGGGCGTCGAGTACGATGCGGGCTGCTGGCTGGCCCGGGTAGTGCTTGAGCGGGTGCAGACAAGCAGCTCAACGGCGACCGGGCGTCTGATGTTCCAGCTGGAATTTGTCGGGTTTACGCGATTGGGTGTCAGTCCCTTGCAATCCTTGACCCAGAACATATCGCGATACCAAAATTTGCGTGATTCGAGCGCAACGCCTAGCCGCTATAGCAACTACGATTGAATGAACATGAATTTTCGACTTTGGGTACCTGTCCTTGGCCTTCTTGGCTGCAGTTTGTCGCTGGGAGCTTATGCCCAGACGTCACAGGCTGCCGATTTCATCGTGGCGGTGGTGAACTCCGAGCCCATCACGAACAGTGAGTTGCGCAACGCGCTGCAGAGGGCAACGCGGGATCTGGCGCAACAACGTGCAGCCCCACCCCCGGCCGATGAGTTGCAGCGCCTCGTGCTTGAGCGCCTGATCAGCGAACGAGCGCAATTGCAGTTCGCCCGCGAGTCGGGGATTCGCATTGAAGAGAGTGCTGTGGACCAGGCCGAACTGGCGGTGGCACGGCAAAACCAGGTAGAGGTGCCGGAGTTAAGGCAACGTTTGACCAAGGACGGAATCTCCGTGGTGCAGTTTCGCCGGCAGTTGCGCGACCAGTTGACACTGACACGCCTGCATGAACGCGATGTGGAAGCGCGCTTGCGCATTTCCGAGGCCGACATCGACCGTGCGATTGCTGAGCAACAGGCGGCAGATACCGACCCGTTGGCGCAGGAAATCAATTTGGCCAATCTATTGGTGTCGGTTTCTGAGAACGCCACGGCAGAACAGGTTGCAGAAAAAATGGCACAGGCGCAAAAGGGTGTTGGCACGTCTTCGCGCCGGTGAAAATTTCGCGAGTTTGGTGCAAGAGCTTTCTTCGGGTGACCGCAGCAATGGCGGACAGCTTGGTTTACGTCGGGCGGACCGGTATCCGCCTGCCTTTGTGGCTGCAACCCGAAAGCTGGCGGTGGGTGAGGTGTCCGACATTGTTCGTTCTGGCGCTGGCTTTCACATTCTGAAGTTGGTGGAAAGGCGGGCACCTGCAGCACAGGCCAAGGCCATTGTGCAAAGCCATGCCCGGCATATTTTGCTGCGGCCCACTCCACAGTTGACACAAGCGGCGGCGATTGCCCAAGTGGCGGATTTCAAGAAGCGCATTGAAAATGGCTCGGCCACCTTCCAGGCGCTGGCCAAGGAACATTCGCAAGACGGCAGTGCGGCCCAGGGGGGAGACCTTGGTTGGGTGGGCCCCGGTGCCTTTGTGCCCGAATTCGAGGAGCCCATGAACCGTCTGGCGGAGGGACAAATCAGTGGCCCCGTGGTGTCCCGATTTGGCGTGCACCTGATCCAGATACTGGAGCGTCGGCGCGTGGACCTTACCGAGCGTGAGATTCGTGAAGCCATCCGCGCCCAACTGCGGGCCAGTCGGTATGACGGGGCCTTTACGACATGGGCACAGGAAATCCGGGCCAACGCCTTCGTGGAGTTGCGTGAGCCGCCCCAGTGATGCGATGGATGGCGGGTTCACAATGCTTTTTTGCCTGATGGCTCGTTTCGCGTGAAACACATTGCACGCAAACGTTTTGGCCAGCATTTCCTGACCGATGGCGGAATCATCGATGCCATTGTTCAGGCCATTGCGCCCAAGCCGGGGCAACGCATGGTGGAGATTGGTCCGGGTCTGGCAGCGTTGACGCAACCCCTGGTGGAACGTCTCGGGCACTTGACGGTGATCGAGCTCGACCGTGACCTGGCGCTGCATTTGCGCGGCCACGGACAACTCACCGTCATCGAATCCGATGTACTGAAGGTTGACTTCTCCCTGGTCCACGCGGATTGGAATGTGATGCATTCCCTGGCCATCGATAGCCACGCTATCGCATCTGCCCAGAAGCTGCGGGTGGTCGGGAATCTGCCCTACAACATTTCAACGCCGATTCTGTTCCATTTGCTGGATGCAGTGGAGGTCATCCAGGACCAACACTTCATGTTGCAAAAAGAAGTGATTGACCGGATGGTGGCCCAACCTGCAACGGCTGCCTTTGGACGCTTGAGTGTGATGTTGCAATGGCGCTACGCCATGGAAAATTTGCTGTTGGTGCCACCGGAGAGTTTCGAGCCGCCACCACGCGTCAACAGCGCGGTGGTGCGTATGATTCCTCTGGCGCACCCGCCCGCCATCAAGGTTGCGCTGCTCAGCGAGTTGGTGCAGGTTGCTTTCAGCCAGCGCCGTAAACTGCTGCGCCACACCTTGGGTCGCTGGCTTGATGAGCGGGGGTTTGGTGGACATTTTGATACGCAGCGGCGTGCGGAAGAGGTCCCGGTCGCCTCTTACGTTGATCTCGTACAGCAACTCGCCGCTGCTTGACCCTTTTCAGGTAGAGGACACCCCATGCGACTGACCACCTATACCGACTACGCACTACGAACGCTGATGTATTTGGCCGTGAACCGTGAGCGCCTGGTCACCATTCAGGACATCGCGACCCTGCACACCATCTCCAAAAACCACCTGACCAAGGTGGTGCATCACTTGGGTCAGATCGGGCTGGTGACCACCGTGCGCGGCCGCAATGGCGGCTTGAAGCTGGGGGCGGAGCCGCAAGACATCAATATCGGAGCGCTGGTGCGCCAGACAGAGACCGATTTCCACATGGCGGAGTGTTTTGACCGCGAAGGCAATCGCTGCGTTTTCGCCTCCAATTGTGTTCTGGAGGATACGCTGGGGGCCGCAACAGCCGCCTACCTGCAGGTTTTGGACGGCGTCACGCTGGACAAACTAGTGCCCGCGACGGGTCGCCCATCCACCGTTAGCGATTTTCAGCCGATGGTGTTCACCAGCAGGCCCCCTGCGCCCCGTTGATCGGCCTTTTCGCTCCCTGCACAATGAAGTGTCAGATGAGCTTGGAGTAGGTGGACGTTGTGGGTTGGCCCAGGTATTTGTCAAACACCATGCCGCTGGCGCGGACAAACAGGCGGCCTTTGGGCGTGACCCGAATAGCCTCGCCGTCTAGAGTGATCAGACCGGCCTCCTCGTAAGGCTTCAAACGCTCCAACTCGGGCGAAAAATAGTCGGTGAAATGGATGCCGTAGCGGCGGTTGATGGCATCGAATTCGACCGGCGCACTGCACATCAAGGTCATGATGATGTCGCGCCGCAGCACATCGTCCTGGCTGAGTTCAAAGCCCTTTTCGATCGGTAGGCGCCCGGCGTCGATATGTTGGTAATACGCGCTGACGGTGCGCACCCCCTGGCTGTAGGAATTGCCCACTTTGCTGATGGCGGAGACCCCGAGGCCAATCAGGTCGCACTCGGCTCGCGTCGTGTAACCCTGGAAGTTACGGTGCAGGGTGCGGTCCAGGCGTGCCTTGTTCAGTTCGTCGTCCGGTTTGGAGAAATGGTCCAGCCCGATGTAGACGTAACCCGCATCCAGCAGGCGGCGCATGGACATCAAAAAGATCTGCAGGCGCAACTCGGCCGACGGCAGGTCACTTGAAACAATCAAGCGCTGCGCCTTGAACCGGCTGGGCAAATGGGCATAGTTGTACAACGCGATGCGGTCCGGAGACACCCGAATCAGGTTGTCCAGTGTGCGGCCAAAACTCTCCAGTGTTTGTTTTGGCAGGCCGTAGATCAGGTCGGCATTGATCGACTGGAAGTTGGCCCTGCGGCTTTCGATCACCGCCTGCTCCACCATCTCCAGCGGCTGAATGCGATTCACCGCCTTTTGTACCTCGGGGTCAAAATCCTGGACGCCAAAACTGTTGCGATTGAAGCCCAGACCCGACAGCATCGACAAGGTGTCCGGCTGCACGGTTCGTGGATCAATTTCCACGCCCAATTCAGCGTCTTCGGTGAACGCGAAATGTTTGCGCAGCATGGCCATCAGCCGACCCAGTTCTTCGGCATTGAAAAAAGTCGGCGTTCCCCCGCCCAGGTGAAGTTGCACGGCCTTGCGATCCTTGCCGATGCGTGCGCAGACCAATGCCATTTCCTGGTCCAGGTAGCGCAGGTATTCACCTACGCGCTCATGGTCTTTGGTGATGATTTTGTTGCAGGCACAAAAATAGCATAGTGATTCACAAAATGGCAGATGAACGTAGATGGACAGGGGTGGATTGGCGGATCGGTCCGCGCGCTGATCCAGGTAGGTACCGTAAGTCTCGTCCACAAATGCGGTATGAAACCGGTCCGCCGTAGGGTAGGAGGTGTAGCGGGGCCCCAGTTTGTCGAACCTGCGGACTAGTTCCTCGGAAATTTCCATGTCGGGTGCAGTGTGTGTCATTGCGAAATCCAGGTTTTTTGTAACCGCCCTTGGCAGGCGTGTGTGCATGCGGCAGATCGAGGATAGTACCGCGCATCACATCAAAAAAGCCCATCACTGGGATGGGCTTCTTGGAAGTTGTGTTGTTGCTGAGGTCAGAGACCCCAGCAGGCAGGTCAGTGGTTTACGCTGCGGCGAGCCAGTACCCCGAATTGAAGGGACTGCTCATGCGCAAGGCAAGGGGTGATACATCCAACAACTTGTCGGTTGGCATCTTCTCGCCGGACTCAGCGCTCATCTCGATACCGGCAATGGCAGGAGATTGTGCGGTGGTTCCGTTAGCCTCATTCGCCCGTTCTGCTTGGCTGGTGTGTGCAGAACGGGCTACAGAAAAGAATAGAAGCATCGGAAGGGTATTTTTCGGTCCCCCCAATAGTCAGCGGTGTCACGAAAGATATCCAGCAACTGCTCGCGTGCTTCCTTGTCGAACTTGGTGTTCGCCGGAATATGCTCCAACACGGCAATAAAACCAGGTTGCGGGCCTGACTTGTGTACCGGATCGGTCATGCTGTCATACAGCGCGTCGAAGTTCTTGCCGACATGGGCTGGCAGCTTGAATTGCTGGCCAATCATGTCAAGCACGTCTTGCTTGGTCTGGGCGTCAGCCAGGTTGGCGTACAGGAAGTGATGACCCAGAGACTGGGCAGCTTCCTGCAAATCGGGCACCCGGAAGGCGCGTATCGACTGCACGATGTTGGTTCTGACTGTTCGAAGTGGCATTTCCATCCCCACATCTCTTTCTTAAAATAAAAAAATAGCTCTAAGGCACGATCTTGCGAAAGCTCGCATAGTGATCTGCCGTGTAATAACACGCATCTGGCGCAGTCGCCTGACCGCCGCACACAATTCGCCGAGTGCCCCGTCCGCGGGAGCGCGGTGTCTTTACGGTGTACTCGCGGTAATATCCTCGCTTCTGCATAGGCAGCAAGCGTTCCCGGTTACCAAAAATCACTCCGTCCTTCTCAAAAGGAAAAGGACCACCCTGACGGATCAGTTGGTAAGTCTCAACGCCTTGCGGAGGTAATTGGCCCAATGAAACTGTTGCAGCAAAAGAGATGGACTCTTTTGCGTGCGTGCCTTGATTCATCAGGCTTAGAGCCAGCAAAACGCTGGTAAGCACTAACTTAAGTAACCCTCTGCGCAACATGAAACCTCTCAAGCGACTACGGGTTAACCCGGGAAACCTAAGCGGGTAGTGTCACGCATTTCGCTCGAAAAAGCAAGGCCTTGCCCAACTTTTGGGCAAGGTCTTTGATTTTGATTTTTCCGTAAGTGAATGCTAACTGTTGTGGAAAACCTCACCGAACAGCGTTAGCGTCTGCCACGGTCAAGGCCGTCATGTTGACGATGCGGCGCACCGTGGTGCTGGCAGTGAGCACATGCACAGGTTTGGCTGCGCCCAACAGAACCGGGCCAATAGCGATGTTGCCGCCGGCCGCCGTTTTTAGCAGGTTGTAGGCAATATTGGCGGCATCGATGTTCGGCAGAACCAGCAAATTGGCATCGCCGTGCAAGGCACTATTGGGCATCAAGGCCATGCGAGCGGCTCCATCAAGCGCCACATCACCGTGCATTTCACCATCCACCTCAAGCCACGGCGCCAGCGTTTGCAGCAGGATCAAAGTCTGGCGCATCTTCAGTGCACTGGGTTCATTGCTGCTGCCGAAATTGGAATGGCTGAGCAGGGCCGCCTTGGGCCGAAGGCCAAAGCGCCGCATTTCTTCAGCTGCCATGATGGTGATCTTTGCCAATTCCGGCGCAGTGGGGTCATAGTTGACATGGGTGTCGACCAGGAATACTTGACGACCCGGCAACATGAGGCCGTTCATGCAGGCGTAGATGGGAACGTCGGGTGTCGCATCCACACCCGACGCCGCGCGTTTGCCAATGACCTGGTCGATGTATTGCAAATGCACGGAGGTGGTGCCCCATGTGCCGCAGATCAGACCGTCCACGTCCCCCTTGTGGAGGAGCATGGTGCCAATGAGCGTGAGGCGTCGGCGCATTTCGATCTTGGCCATTTGCGCCGTGACGCCTTTGCGCTCTGTCATCCGGTGGTAGGTTTGCCAGAAGTCGCGGTAGCGATGGTCCTGCTCCACATTGACCACGTTGTAGTCGACGCCCTGTTTTAGGCGGAGGCCAAATTTCTCCACGCGCTCGGCGATCACGCCCGGGCGACCAATCAGCGTGGGCAAGGCGATGTGTTCGTCCACAACGATCTGGGCGGCACGCAGGACCCGCTCGTCCTCGCCCTCTGCAAAAGCCACGCGTTTTTTGAGTGCCTTCTTTGCGGCAGTAAATATCGGCTTCATGATGGTGCCGGACGCGTAAACGAAACTTTGCAGCTTCTCTCGGTAAGCGTCCATGTCCGCAATGGGTCGCAAGGCCACGCCGCTGTCGGCAGCCGCCTGGGCCACAGCCGGCGCAATTTTCATCATCAACCGCGGGTCGAACGGCTTGGGAATCAGATAGTCTGGGCCAAACGCCAATTGTTCCCCGGAGTA
Source organism: Candidatus Aalborgicola danicus (assembly GCA_016703945.1). GTDB lineage: Bacteria > Pseudomonadota > Gammaproteobacteria > Burkholderiales > Burkholderiaceae_C > Allorhodoferax > Allorhodoferax danicus. The sequence goes on along the minus strand of JADJBC010000003.1, from coordinate 155,156 downwards.
GGCCGCTGCAACCACTTCACTTTGTTCGGCCTGCGCCAGATCGGCGATCGCATGCACGGCAGCGATTTCCATCTCCAGCGTGATGGTGGAGGCTCCGGCATCCAGTGCGCCACGAAATATGTACGGGAAACACAGAACGTTGTTGACCTGGTTGGGGTAGTCGGTGCGGCCAGTTGCCATGACGGCGTCGCTGCGCACCGCATGAACTTCCTCCGGCAAGATTTCGGGCGTGGGGTTCGCCAGCGCAAAAATCAGGGGCTTGGCAGCCATGGATTTCACCATGTCGGCCTTGAGCACACCTCCGGCCGACAGGCCCAAGAAGATATCCGCACCGGCGATGGCCTCGCGCAGGGTGCGCTGGCTGGTCCTTTGGGCGAAGACCGCCTTGTCGTCATCCATCAACTCCACGCGGCCCTCATAAACCAGGCCCGCCAGGTCAGTGACCCAAATGTTCTCGCGTGGAATGCCCAGCTTGACCAGCAAGCCCAGGCAAGCCAGTGCAGCCGCACCGGCGCCTGAAGTAACCAGTTTCACCGTTTTGGGGTCCTTGCCCACTACCTTTAAGCCATTCAGGATGGCGGCACCGACACAAATCGCCGTGCCGTGCTGGTCGTCATGGAAGACCGGAATCTTCATGCGCTCGCGCAGCTTGCGTTCAACATAAAAACAGTCCGGGGCCTTGATGTCTTCCAGATTGATGCCGCCAAACGTTGGCTCCAGCGATGCGATGATGTCGACCAATTTGTCAAGGTCGTGTTTCTCGTCGATTTCGAGGTCGAACACATCAATGCCGGCGAACTTCTTGAACAGAACGCCTTTGCCTTCCATGACGGGCTTGGAGGCAAGAGGCCCGATGTCGCCCAAGCCCAGCACGGCCGTGCCGTTGGTGATGACGGCTACCAGATTGCCGCGACTGGTGTACTTAAATGCGTTGTTGGGGTCCCTGACGATTTCTTCGCAAGGGGCCGCGACGCCAGGGGAATATGCCAACGCCAGATCGTGTTGGTTGACCAGTTGTTTGGTGGCTGCCACCGCGATCTTGCCCGGTGTCGGGAACTCGTGGTACTCCAGTGCCGCATGGCGCAACTGCGCTTTCTTTTCCGCGGAACTGGAAACAGGGCCCTTGGGAAAAATGGGTGTCTGATTTGGCATCTTGCATCCTCTGCGGGGCGGGACGATGCTGCGGAGCACGGCCCGGTGCCCTGTTATGGGCTTTGCATTGTAGACGTCGGCCCCCGACGTAGCGCTCGGATTCGGCCCGTAATTCCCACACGTTGATGCAGATACGGCATCGGTCTATTCCACAGCCGGTGTACCGCTGGACAGCGTCACCGACAGACCGCCCAATGCCTGTGAATGTGCAATCGTAATAAACAAGTGATGCGCGTCTGCGATGCGTCGCACGATGGACCACCCCAAGCCGCTGCCAACTTCCTCGCTACCGGTCACGCGGAAAAAGCGTTCGCCCAGCCGAGCGATGTCCGCCTCGGCCATTCCCGGCCCGTCGTCCTCCACACGAAGCAATACGCCCGCACCTTGCGCCCGCACCGTGATGAGGATGTTGGATGATGCCGGGCAATAACGCAAAGCGTTGTCGATCAGGTTGTGCACCAAAACGCTAACCAAAACGTCGTTGCAGGCGAACGCGCAGGGCACTGCGCTTTCCAACTCCAGCGACTGTCCTTTTGCGATGGCCTTGGGCGCCAGATCGGCAACCACCTGCCGAACCATTGCACTCAGATCAACCGCCGCCATGGTGGGTCCCGCCGCAGCATCCAGGCGCGACAAGGTCAGGAGCTGGTCGACCAGATGAATCGCCCGGTCACAGCCCAACAAGGTGTTGTTCAGCGCGCGCCGGCGTTGTGCATCATCGGTCTCTCCCAGTGCCACTTGCGCCTGCGCCCGAATAGCGGCAATCGGCGTACGCAATTCGTGGGACGCGTCGGCGGTGAATCGGCGCTCCGATTCAAGCAGGCGTGCAATGCGCTCAAACAGGCCGTTCAGGGCGTGCACCATGGGGGCGATTTCTGCAGGAGCGCCGCCCAATGGCAATGGCTCCAAGACATCCGGCCGACGCTGGGCCAGCGTGAGTCCGAGCAGACGCATAGGCGCCACACTGCGCAAAATGGCCCACCATAGGCTAACCGCTAACAGCGGCAAAGCCATCAACATGGGCAGCAGCGTGCTGCGCAGCACGGCCCACAAAATACTGTCCCTTGAACGCGATTCTTCACCAACAAAGACCTCCACGTCGCGCTCGGGACCATAGGCTGAAAAAACCCGCCATTCCACACCAGCAATGACCATATTGTCGAAGCCTGCTTTGAAAGTACGACCCGTTCCGGCCATTGCATGGGTCGGGGCGTTGGCAGATCGCACGGTCAATTGCCCCTCGTGGAATACCTGGAACACCACTTTAGGAGCGTAACGGTGCAACGACGGCGCATCCACCCCATGTTCTTGTTCATCCATTTCCTCCGCGTGCTGCACTACCAGAATGGCGGCCGCTTGGGCGAGATGCCCGTCGAGCAGCTCATCCAATTCGTGGCGGGCGTCGATCCAGACCAGGCAGGCCGTTACCACCCAGGTCACAGAGACGACCCCCAGGACCAGAACCAGCAAACGGCGTTGCAACGAATGGGGCTTGGCGTTCACTGCACCGGAGCTTCCCGCAACAGCATATACCCGACCCCACGCACCGTATGGATGAGTGAGCCCCCCAGCTTGCGGCGCAAGTTGTGGATGTGCACTTCAATGGCATTGCTTTCCACCTCTTGTCCCCAACTGTAAAGCTGTTGTTCGAGTTGCTCGCGTGACATCACCCGCCCGGCGCTCAGCATGAAGGCCTGCAACAAATCGAATTCCCGGGTGGACATGGCCACCGGCTGGTCTCCTTGTCGTACGGTCCGCGCTGCCGGGTCGAGCACGACATCCTGGGCCTTCAGGCACTCTTGTGATTGACCGTGGGAGCGGCGAACCAAGGCGCGCAGCCTGGCGGCCAGTTCGTGCAGGTCGACCGGTTTGACCACATAGTCATCGGCGCCGGTGTCAAGACCGAGAACCCGCTGTGGTACCGTGTCACGTGCGGTCAACACCAGAACGGGTGTTGTCAAGCCTACCTTGCGGATGGACGCCAACACCTGGAGGCCGTCTTTGCGGGGCAAACCCAGATCCAGGACGGCGGCCGTATAACTCTGGGCGCGGAGTTCCCGTTCGGCGGCCTCGCCGTCCCGCACCCAATCGACCTGAAAACCCAGCTGGCGCAAACCCGCCCGCAAGCCGTCCCCCAGCAAAACGTCGTCTTCGGCAAGCAAAATGCGCATCGTCGGATTATCAGTGGTGGGGCGTGGAGGTGACCGCGGCCCGGTCGGAAGCGGATGGTGAGTCGCGCCATTGCCAATACCAAAATGTTAGAACAGCAACCATTAAGGCCACCGCAATACTGCGCCAGGTGCTGCGAATGCCCTGCGAAGATGGTGCCTTCTTATGACCGCTGACCATGGAGCGCGGAAGGTTCTCCCGGTGCAACCAGCTGGATGCCACCACGGCGGCAATGTGAAGACACACCAACACCAGCATGCCTTCGGCTATTGCGTCGTGTAATTCTTCAGCCCACTCACCAGCGAGGTCGATGTAGGTCATCCAACCTGTTGTCGCAATGGCGGCAGCCAAGGCCAACATGCCGAGGATCGCCCATGCGCCGGCAGGGTTGTGCCCGGTGTGATGTTCTGGTTCCGCACTGGGAAGGGAACGCAATAACGCGTGACAGCTTGGGGTCCTTTTACAAACGATGAGAACCGTGCGTGGCGGGTACCGATGAAGCCCCACACAATGCGAAATGCCACCAGGCCAGCCAAGGTGTAACCCAGCGTGACGTGTACCAAACGCCAGGACTCGCCCTCGGCCGTTGCGTAAGCGCCCGCGAAGCACAGCGCCATCAGCCAATGAAACACGCGCACCGGCGCATCCCAAATCAGAACCGTAATGTCGCGAGTGGCAGTATTTGCCGGCGCCTGGGTCTCATTGCTTGGGTGTGAGGATGTGGCGTTCATCAAAGTATCCGGAGTCAGCTTGGGTATGGCAGGCCGCGCAACTCCATTCGCGGCCATGGGTTTGGGTGAAGAAATCGTGTCCCCGAGCAGAGACTGGCGTGACGCCAGACCAGGAGCCATACACGTAGAGAAACTCCAGCGCTGTGGCAGCCTGCACCGAAGCCGTCATGGCAGAGAAAGCCAAAACGGCAATGCTCGCCGCGCCGACCATTGGAGGAGATTTGAACATGGACAACATCGTGTGGACTCCTTGGCCACAATGATGCTTGCCCGAACTTAGGACTTTCTTAAGGTCCGTGTGCCATCACGCCGTGCAGACAGGTTTCTCACAAAATCTTGCAGCCGCGGATTCAAGTACGAAGTGCAACGTTCAGCCAAAGGTTGGGCCAAGAGTGAATAGGATGGACTCTTTGCGACCAGCCAGTCTCAACGAGCACCATGAACTACACACACTTGACCCAAGGCGAACGATACCAAATCCATGCACTCAGGCGCCAAGGCGTAAGCCTGGCGCGTATTGCCGCCGAGCTGAATCGCCACCGCTCAACGATCAGCCGCGAACTCCTTCGCAATTCAGGGAGTGCAGGCTATAAGCCCGCATCCGCCCACACCCAAGCCCGCACACGCCAATGTGTGCGGCGCAATGCCAAGGAATTCAGTTCAGAGCAATGGAGTCATGTGCATGCCTACTTGCGCCTGCACCTCTCACCCCAGCAGACCAGTGGACGATTGAAGCTGGAAAAAGCCATCACCATCAGCCATGAGTGCATCTACCTGCACACCTACCAAAACAAAGCCCAGGGAGGGGACCTGGTCAGTTACCTGCGCTGCCAAAAGGCACGTCGCAAACGCTACGCCAGTGGCCAAGAGCGCAGAGGCACACTCAAGAACCGCGTCAGCATCGAGCAGCGTCCCGCCGTGGTGGATAAACGCAGCCGCATCGGTGACTGGGAGGGCGACACCGTCATTGGCAAAGGCCACCAGGGCGTCTTGGTGACGCTGGTGGAGCGTAAATCACGCTACACCTTGGCCGCACCCCTGAACTCTCGTCATAGTGCAGGGGTGACGCAGGCGATTATCGACCTACTGCGTCCCCACAAAAAGCAGTGCAAGACGCTGACCTTGGACAACGGCAAGGAATTTGCTGAGCACGAATTCATTGCCCAATGTTTACAGGCCAAGGTGTACTTTGCGCATCCGTATAGCTCGTGGGAGCGCGGGCTCAACGAGAACCACAATGGTTTGCTGCGCCAGTTTTTTCCGGAGAAGACCAACTTGTTGAAAGTCACTCAAGATCAAGACAACGACGCGGTGCACTGCTTGAACCACCGGCTCCGAAAATGTCCGGTCTGCCGCACTCCGCATGAGGTATTTCATGGCTTGGAGATGCGACCGCTTAAACTATCTGGTGATGCACTTTGTAGTTGAATCTGCGAATGAAATGAGCCATCAGCCCACGTCCAATATAGAGTAACAGCTATAAAATGGATAGCAAATTTGTCTGTCGCATACCGAGGTGCCCAAAACATGATCCCGTCCGAACTGCTCGATGATCCTGAAGACACGCAGCACACTGCCGCTGAACGTGCCACTGCCGCATCGCGTAGCACCTGGGTGAGTGTTGGCGTGAACGTGGTATTGACCGTGGTACAAATCTCGGTCGGTGTGTTCGCCAAATCCCAGGGCTTGATCGCTGACGGCATTCACTCCCTGTCTGATTTGGTGGCCGACTTTGTGGTGCTGTTTGCCAGCCACCACAGCAAAAAAGATGCGGACGACGACCACCCTTACGGTCACCAGCGTTTTGAGACGGCCGCTTCCCTGGTTTTGGGTCTGTTGCTGCTGGCGGTGGGCGTGGGCATGATTTGGTCGGCCTTTCGCAAGCTGGAAGCACCCGAGACGGTGCAGCAAGTGCATGCGGTCGCTCTGTGGGTGGTTGCCATAGCCCTGATTTCCAAAGAACTCTTGTTTCGGTACATGCTGGCCGTGGCCAAAAGGGTCAAGTCCAGCATGCTGGTGGCCAATGCCTGGCACGCACGTTCGGATGCTGCGTCTTCTCTCGTGGTGGGTATCGGCATCATGGGAAACCTGGCCGGTTACCCCATTCTGGACCCGATCGCGGCGTTGATCGTTGGCTTTATGGTCGCCAAGATGGGTTGGGAGTTTGGCTGGAGCGCCATGCACGACCTGATGGACCGGGCGGTTGACGATCAGGAGGTCGCCGCTATACGGCAAACATTGGCACAAACTCCCGGTGTCAGTGGCGTGCACGACGTTCGGACCCGCAAGATGGGCGACATGATTGTGGTGGATGCCCACATCGAAGTCGACGCGAACCTGACAGTTGAGGCCGGGCACGACATTGCCGTGCTGGCGCGCCAGAGGGTCATGCAACGCCACCGGGTGCTCAACATGATGACGCATGTAGACCCCTGGAAACGTCCGGATCTGGACCATGCCACACCGGTTGCATAACCCGTGTCTTAACACGATCCCCCATGCCTGCTGACCTCCCTAAGCCAGGCGAACCCGGGCCCAGCTCCATCCCGGGATTGACAATGGATGAAGCGCGACAGCGGCTGACGCAAGACGGTCCCAATGAACTGCCCGCATCCCGGCAGCGCGGTACTTGGCGCCTGTTGGGTGATGTTGTAACCGAGCCCATGTTTTTACTGCTGGTGGCGTGTGGAGCCATCTACATGGTTCTGGGAGACCGCCATGAAGCGTTGATGCTGCTGGGGTTTGTGTTCGTGGTCATGGGCATCACTTTTGTGCAGCAGCAACGGACCGAGCGTTCTCTGGATGCCCTGCGCGACCTTTCCAGCCCACGCGCGCAGGTTCTGCGGGGCGGACAGATGGTGCGGATACCCGGACGCGAGTTGGTCTGTGAAGACATCGTGTTGTTGGCCGAAGGGGACCGTGTGCCGGCGGACCTGGAGCTTGTTGATGCGTCAAACCTGACGGTTGACGAGTCCCTGTTGACTGGCGAATCGGTGCCGATCGACAAGCAGGTGACGGCGGTCTCTGAGGGTGCCGCGCCGCCCGTGGCGTCAGACATTGGGCGGGTTTTTTCCGGGACCTTGGTGACGCGGGGTACGGCCAGGGGGCGCGTTATTGCAACGGGTCCACGCAGTGCGCTGGGGCGCATTGCCCAGTCGTTGGCAGCTTTGGGGGTAGAAAAGACACCGATCCAGCAGGAGACCCGGCAGGTTGTCAAACGCGTGGCCCTGATTGGTGTCGCAGTGGCCACCGGGCTCGCCCTGGTCTTTGGTTTTCGCACGGGCGACTGGCTGCATGGTCTGTTGGCAGGGCTCACCTTGGCCATGGCCATCCTGCCAGAAGAGTTGCCGGTCGTTTTGACCATCTTCCTGGGTTTGGGGGCGTGGCGCCTTGCGCGTGAAAACGTGCTGGCGCGCAGCATTCCCGCGATTGAGCTGCTGGGTGCCACCACGGTACTGTGTGTCGACAAAACCGGAACGCTGACAGCCAATCACATGGCGGTGAGCCAGCTCTGGTCTGAGACGGCCGCCTTTACTGTGAAACAGACCCCGGATCCTCCATTGCAGGAAGCACTGCACGGGCTGCTGGAGTACGCCGTGTTGGCCAGCCACCGGCGTGCTTTTGATCCGATGGAAACGGCGATCAGTGAGGCGGGTCAGCGCCTGTTGGCCGACACCGAACACTTGCATGGCGACTGGACCCTGGTGGATGACTACCCGTTGTCGCGCGAGATGCTGGCCATGTCCCGCGTTTGGCAGTCGCCGGATCGGCGCGAACGCTTGATTGCCACCAAGGGGGCGCCCGAGGCCATTGTGGATCTCTGCCACCTGGATGCACAGCGCAGCACGGCCATCGCCAGCCAAGTTGCGGCACTGGCCGGCGTCGGACTGCGGGTGCTGGGCGTGGCCCAAGCCACCTTTGACGCCGATGCGCTGCCGGGCAACCAGCATGACTTTGAATTTGAGTTCTTGGGGTTAGTGGCCCTGCAGGACCCCCTACGTGCAGACGTGCCGCGTGCGATTGCTGAATGCCATGCGGCGGGTATTCGGGTGGTCATGATCACCGGCGACCACCCCTCAACTGCAGTGTCCATCGCCCGCCAGGCAGGGCTGCCGACCGATGGATCAGTCATGACCGGGACAGAATTGGATGCGATGGACGACGCAGCCCTGCGTGTACGGCTGGCCGACACCCATGTTTTTTGCAGGGTGCAGCCTGAACAAAAGTTGCGTTTGGTACAGGCCTTTCGTGCCCGAGGGGATGTGGTGGCCATGACGGGCGACGGTGTCAACGACGCCCCAGCCCTCAAGGCGGCCCACATTGGGGTTGCTATGGGCGCGCGGGGTACCGATGTGGCGCGTGAGGCGGCGGCCCTGGTCTTGCTGAACGACGATTTTTCTTCGCTGGTGGTGGCTGTGCGTTATGGCCGCAGGGTCTTTGCGAATCTGCGAAAGGCCATTGTGTTTGTGATTGCTGTACACGTCCCCATCATCGGGCTGTCGGTTGTTCCGGTCTTGCTGGGCTGGCCTCTGATTCTGATGCCGGTGCATATTCTGTTCTTGCAGCTCATCATTGATCCGGCCTGTTCGGTGGTGTTTGAGGCCGAAGCTCTGGAAGGCCGGGCCATGACCGACAAGCCCCGCAGCCCCGGCATGCGCCTGTTTGATGCCACGGTGCTGGCACGTGGCTTTTGGCAGGGTTTGGGTCTGCTCGTCATTCTTTTGGTGGTACATGTGTTGACCCGAAACGCAACGAATTCCGAGGACACTGCCCGTGCCATGGCGTTTCTGGTGCTGGTGTTGTCCAATCTGGGCCTGATACAGACCAACCGCTCTTGGGGACCAACGCGTTTACGCGGCCCTGGTTCGACGAACCCGTATTTCGCCTGGATCAGCCTGTTGACCATGTGTTTGCTGGCCTGTGTGATGGCGGTTCCTGTCGTCAGCCGCTTGTTTGCTTTTGCTTTACCGTCAACAGGACTGTTGCTGTCGGGACTGGGGTTTGTGCTGCTGGGTCTGGTCTGGTTTGAACTGGTCAAGCGGATATTTGACAGTCGGGCCAGAAAAACACAAGCCTTATCGAATGTGAGCTAAAGGTATCGGGCGGACTAGGCACGCTGTTATGTCACGATTCTGGGGTCACCGAAATCTGCCACTACGCGGGCGATGCAAGGGCACCTGTGGGAAGATTGGGCATCGTATGGTGGTGAGAAAGCGATTCGGAAGAGGCTACAGACCCGTGCTTTCGATCGTTGTCGGTCTGGGTCGCCTTGTTTATTTGCGTGTTGCTCAAAGGAACCATGAACCTGATTGATCTGTACCCCCAGGTACGCTGGACCCATATCAGCCTGGTACTGATCAGCGGCGCATTGTTCGCGGCGCGCGGCATCGGCGTGCTGTTGGGGGCCGGCTGGAGCATGGCGCCCGTGGTACGGCGCTTCAGCTATTCAATCGACACCGCTTTATTGGGCGCGGCCCTGCTGTTGTTGTTCATGCTGAACATCAACCCCTTTGCCGTCAGTTGGCTGAGTGCCAAGATTGCCTTGTTATTGCTCTACATCCTTTTGGGCACGCTTGCTCTCAAACGCGCCCGAACAGAGCGCATGCAACAAGTGTGTTTTGTAGCGGCCATGGCAACCTATGGGTTCATGCTGAGTGTCGCGCTGGCCCATCATCCCCTGGGTGTCTTTGCAGCTTGGCAGTTCGTCAGGCAATAAGTGCATCGGCACCACTGGTCCTGCCATCTGTCGCATGGTGCTGGTGTTTCTGCAGATCGACACCTACTATTGCCCCAACAAGATCAACACCATTCAACGCGGTCTTGTTCGCCCTGTACGATGCGGCGAAATTTGCATGGAAACTGTTGGACACGGAGTTAGAAAATGACACTGGCACAAGATCTTGAAAGCCTCGAACAGATGCGCAATCGCGGAGCTTTGAGCGAAGCTGAGTTTGCGCAGGCCAAAGACCGGCTGTTACACGGCACTGCGCCATCGCCCATATCAAAGGTTTCTGCTCTCAACGGGCTCCGGCGTTCCAGTACGGATCAATGGCTGGGTGGTGTTTGTGGTGGATTGGCCAACTTTACGGGTCTGGATGCCTGGTTGTGGCGTTTGGCGTTTACCCTGACCCTGATCCTGGCTGGCACGGGACTGTTTGTGTACCTGTTGATGTGGATTTTGGTTCCTGTGGAGCCTTTGGCTCACCCACACATCGCACCATCCAATTGACGAAACCCCTCGCAGGTTTCTTCAGGTCGGCTCGTCGCCCGTTGGAATCGCAATGCCCGCCGCACGCGCCTCCGCCAGCAAGGTTGCCAGTTCCGCAGCCGAGTGAACGCTCAACCGATCGAAAATCTTGCGCCGGTGTTCTTCCACGGTGCGAATGCTGAGCTCCATCTTCCAGGCAATCGTTTTGTTGAGCTCCCCGGCAGCAACCAGTGGCATGAGACGAACCTGTTGGCGCGAAAGACTGGACATCAAGTCTTGCAAGCGATCGTGGCGTTCCATGCGAGCGTGCCATTGCTCTTCCGCCGCCAGGGCTTTGTGGATCAGTTGTACCAATGCATCATTAGCGTAAGGTTTTTCCACGAAATGGAATGCCCCACGGGCCATAGCGCCGACGGCCATGGGAATATCTCCGTGGCCACTCAGGAACAGCACCGGCATTCGGTCGCCCATTCCCCGGCTGACCAACGCCTCGTGCACTTGCAGGCCAGACAGTGGCTCCATGCGGACATCCAGAATCACGATACCGCGTGGCGGGTTCTTGAACTGGTCAAAAGCCGACAACAGCTCGGGGCCACTGGCGTACGGCACAACACGGAGGCCGTGCTGGCGCAGCAAAAAGCTGATACTGGACCGTACACCGTCATCGTCGTCACACAAAAAAACGTTGCGGTTGTTCATGGGGAATGTATTTCGAGTGAGGGGTTGGCTGGTGGCAAGGCAAAACCAAAACGGGCACCACCGGTTGGGGCATCTTCTGCGTACAACACTCCGCCATGAGACTCCAATATCGAGCGGCAGATGGCCAAACCCAAACCGGTGCCTTCTTGCTTGGTCGAAAAAAATGGTTCGGTGAGTGTTTCAATGTCGTGGCCGCCAAGTCCTGTGCCAGAGTCGGTAACCTCGACGCTGACCCAACTCTCTGAACGCCCAACGCGCGCGCGCGCGCTCAGGCGGGTGCGCACAACGATTGTTCGCGCCCCATTTTTGCCGGACATGGCGTCACTTGCATTGCGCAGCAAGTTGGAGATGACCTGTTCGATGCCAATGCGATCAATAAAAACCTGCGGCAAGTGCTCCTCAAGGTCGAGGCTGACGTCGGCGCCAGTTCGTTTGAGGTCTCTTTGCAACAAGGTGACTGCATGGGTCACGATAGGGTTGACCTCAAAGTACCCATAGTTGGGTTCTCTGCGCGCGAGCCTTGCCCGGATCCGGTGCACAATATCTCCAGCTTGCGACGCGTGGTGTGCAAGGGCCTGCGCCGCTTCTATCAGTTCGGCATCTGGTTGCGCCTGTTTTTGTAGTGCCGTGGCTATGCCGGCGCTGTAGCCGACAATGCTGGTCAAGGGTTGGTTCAACTCATGCGCGAGCGTAGAGGCCACCTCGCCTAACGTGGACAGTCGCGCGTGATTGGCCAAAGCCTCACGCTGACGGCGATCCATCTCTTCCAGTCGCTTGCGTTCGGTGACATCAACGATGGAGCCCATCCAGCCAACCTGTTGGCCTTGGCCATCTACCAGGGGCGACTCGAAAACCATGACATCGATGGCCCGCCCGTCGCGGTGGCGCCAACGTGTCTCTTGCCCTTCTGATTTGTTGCGGTGGCGGTTTGGGTTGCCTGCATTCTGGACCTGCTCATCAAAACCGGGTCCTATCTTTGCTAGTTCGTCCTGTGAATAACCCACCATCGCACAAAACGTGCGATTGACAAACAATAAGCCACCCTTTAGGTCGCGTGCGCGCAAGCCCACGAGCGCGGATTCCTGCATGGACTGGCGCCACGCAGCTTCGGTTCGCCAGGCGGCCTCTGCCTGGGCCACGCGGTTCATCTGGCGGCGTAACAGCCAGGTGGCAATCGTGACCAAGGCAAGAAATCCCACCATCAGGACTACAGGGAGCGTGGCAAACCAATGGGGTTGCCGAACACGCTGCGTCAGCCGCAACCTCGCGTCGGCAATGGCCTGGAAGGGCATTTCGTAGCTTTCACCCCTGGCCGCGTGCCCAGGGGTTTCGGTGGACAAAATGACTTGGTCCTGACCCGAGACCAGCTGTACTTCATACTGCGCTGCAAGCCACCAAAAGTCCTTGCTTTTAATCAGGTCAGCCGGGTCGTAGCGTGCGATCAACTGCCCGGTCTGTGGTCGACGCAAATCACTGGTTGGGGCTACCAGATGCAAGGTGATGCCGGGACTTTGGATGGAGGTTTGTGTACCCCGTCGCAATTCGCGCCGTGCTTCTCCGATAATCCGCCCGTTCACGTCGAGCCAAACAACACTGAGCCACCGCCGGTCCAGACCAGCTGCGATTTCTGGCAAAGTTGCCATTTGGTAGTTGCGTGCGGCACTGGGCGCTGGGAGCCTTGCGGCCGCAGCACGCAGCGTTGCAGTTTCGGTTTCCAACCGTGCGGCAAGTTGGGCGTCCAGACTCAAGGTGTCGGCCATCACGGTCCGTTGCGACGCTTCGCGCTCCAATCGGTCATTGTCTTGCGCCCACACAATGACCAAGGCCGTGAACGACAATGACAACAGGAAAGGAGCCACCCACAGCAAGCGTGCCAATCGGGACAGCAGGCCCTGCGCATCTATGCCGGACAGTGGTACGTGATAGGGCAAACGCATACGGCTAGTCTAATGACGGATACCATGTGCGCTCTAGTCCGCACAAACCCTGCCATGCCGAGCCATAGTGCATTGGTGCGACGCAGCACAAACTCTCAAAACAAATAGTGAAATTATTCATATAGGAAATGGTTACAATCCGTTCCTATATGAATTCCATATTACGTATTCCCTTGAATGGTTCGCCGCAGCAACTGACAAGCCTGCTGGCGCTCCAGCAGGCGTTTGCGCAAGTGTGTAACGCGTTGGCACCCCTGGTGCAACAGACACGGTGCTGGAACCGGGTGACCCTACACCACCTGGCGTACAAGCAGCTTAGGGATCAATTTCCGGCAATCGGTTCTCAAATGGTGTGCAACGCCATTTATTCGGTATCCCGCACGAGCCGCTTGGTCTTCCAACACCCGGCAAGCCCCTTCAATCTGACCCGGCTTGGCAACCGACCCTTGCCCCAGTTGCGTTTTACAGACAGCTGCCCTGTCTACTTTGACCGCCACACGCTCAGTGTCAAAGAGGGCCAGTTGTCGATGTACACCCTGGAGGGCCGCATCCGGTTTCATTTGGCGCTGCGGCCTGAAGACGAGGCGAGTTTCCACAACAACAAGCTGCGAGAAATTGTATTGTCTCGCACGGCCAGCGGCGGGTTTGAATTGTCTTTTCAGTTTTCTACACCGGCTGAAGGTGACGAAATTGGCGCGATCCAGGAAAACGAGCTGGGTGAAATTCCTGAATATGTTTTGGTAGAGGAGTCCACGTAATGTCAAAAAGCATGCCTTCCGAACTGGGCAAGGCGGTGTCGGCCCTTCGACCCTATTTTGTCCGTTCCTTCTGGTTCAGCATCTGCTCGTGTTTATTGGTGCTGGCACCCAGCGGCTACATGCTTGAGGTGTACGACCGGGTGGTCAACAGCCGCAGCCACATGACCCTGTTGATGCTGACTTTGGCTGTGTTGGGAGCCTATGTTTTGATGGAGATTCTCGAATGGGCGCGTGCTGAAATTCTGCATGAGGCCGGGCAAGAGTTAGACCAGCAAATGCGGCATCGGATTTTTGGCGCCATTTTCGAAGCCAATCTCAAACGGCTTCCGGGCGGCAGCATCCAGCCCATGAACGACTTCAGAACGATTAAGGACTTTTTCCAGTCGCCTCCGCTTCTGGCTCTCATGGAAGCTCCGGTGTCTTTGGTGTTTCTCGCCCTGGTGTTTGCGATCAGTCCGGTACTTGGCTGGTCGGCCGTTGTCGGCTCTGTGTTTCAAGTGTTCATTGGGTGGCTCAACGAAAAGAATACCCAGCCTTCATTGGTGGCGGCCAATCGTTCGGCCATTGCAGCACAGCAGTATGCAGATGGTTCACTGCGCAATGCGCAGGTGATCGAGTCGATGGGCATGTTGCGTGATATTCACCGTCGGTGGATGGGCAAGCAGCGTGAATTCCTGGGACTGCAAGCACTCGCATCCGACAGGGCCGGCACGTATCAGGCCTGGACCAAGTTTCTTCAGACCACCATGGGGTCCCTATTGTTGGGTCTCGGTGCGTGGTTGTTGTTGAAGGGTCAGTTGAATGGCGGTGGCGGCATGATGATGATTGGCTCTATTTTGGGTGGACGGGTCCTCGCGCCGCTGGTGCAAATCGTGACACAGTGGCGCATGGTTGTGAATGTCCGAGACGCTTGGCAACGGCTGGACGCCATGTTGTCCGCCATCCCTGCAAAGCCACCGACGATGGCTCTACCAGTACCACGGGGGTTGCTTCAAGTCGAAGGATTGATGGCCGGTGCCCCAGGCGGCGGCCCCGCCATCATCAAGAATGTGGCGTTTGGACTGACACCGGGAGAAGTGTTGGCCGTTGTTGGGCCGTCCGCGTCGGGCAAGACAACACTTGCCCGTCTTCTGGTGGGTCTGTGGCCTTCGGTTGGGGGCAAGGTCCGGCTGGATGGTGCCGACGTTTTTACCTGGGATAAAGCGGAATTGGGACCCTACATCGGTTACCTGCCACAGGGAGTTGAGTTGCTTGAAGGGAGCTTTGCCGAGAATATCGCGCGCTTTGGTGACCTGGCTCCGGCCAAGGTCAGGGCGGCAGCCCAGGCTGTTGGCGTGCATGATTTCATCATGGGTCTTCCCAAAGGTTATGACAGTCCGGTTGGCCGCGACGGTGCCATGCTTTCAGGTGGTCAGCGCCAACGCGTGGCCTTGGCGCGTGCCATCTACGGTGATCCGGTGCTTGTGGTTCTGGACGAACCCAACTCCAGCTTGGATGAAGCAGGGGACGCAGCTTTGGCTACCGCCATTCAGGAGCTTAAAGGTCGAGGCACCACGTTTGTGATCATGACCCATCGCACCAGTATTCTGGCAGTGGCCGACAAAATGATGGTGTTGCGCGATGGTGTCATGCAAGCCTTCGGCCCGCGCAACGAGGTCTTGGCTGCATTGAAGCAAGCCAATGATCAAGCGCAAGCCCAGCGGGCGGCCGGTCATGGCGCTGCTGCTTTGGCGGCTTGAAGCGACCCCTATCTACGGACCTATTCATGAAAACTCCCAGTTTCTTCCGTCGCAGTGAGTTGACGTCTACCTTGTGGGCATTCCGCCAGGAATTTCTGATCGTTGGTGTCTTGAGCTTCCTGACCAATCTGCTCATGCTCGCACCCACCATCTACATGCTGCAGGTTTTTGACCGCGTGCTCAGTAGTGGAAGCGAGCTGACCCTGGTTGCCGTTTCGTTGATCACACTGTTTTTGTTTGGCGTCATGGCTTTGTCCGAGTGGATGCGCTCGCGCGTTCTGGTAAGGGCCGGAATGCAATTTGATGATCAGCTCAGCACGCGGGTTTTCAACGCCAGTTTTGAGGCCTATCTCGGGCAGTCTTCTACGAATCCTTCGCGAGCGTTTAGTGACCTGATCCAGATCCGCCAGTTTCTGACGGGCAACGGTATTTTTGCGTTGTTTGACGCGCCCTGGGCACCCATTTACATCGCGGTGACCTTTTTCTTGCACCCCTGGCTTGGTGTGTTGTCCTTGGTTTTTGCCGTTGTGCAAGCGGCTCTGGCTTGGTTTGGACATAGGCACACGGTTGCGCCAGCCGAAGACGCCAACGCGGCCGTCACCGATTCCACAAACTATCTGCAAAGCAAATTACGCAACTCTGAAGTTCTGGAGTCCATGGGTATGGTCGGCAATCTGCTGGGACGCTGGGATCAAAAGTACCAAATTGCCTTGGCAAAGAATGCATCGACACTTAGTCTGACGCACCGTGTTACAGCCGTGAGTAAATTCATCCGCTACACACAGCAGTCGTTGTCCCTGGGGGCAGGGGCATTGTTGGTGATTGATGGTCAGTTGTCACCCGGTGCGATGATTGCCGCCAACGTTTTGATGGGGCGTGCCCTGGCGCCCATCGATCAACTGGTGGGAACGTGGCGAGGCTTTGTCACTACACGCAGTGCATTCGACCGTCTCGAAAAGCTGCTGACGGAGTTTCCGGAGCGTGACCCGGCTCTGTCAAGGGTTGCCCCCACTGGCGAGGTGACCTTGCGCGGTGTGGTGGCCAATGCGCTAGGACGCACAACCCCCATCCTGAAGGGTATTTCCTTTGCAGTGCCGGCAGGGACCGTGGTTGCGGTGCTCGGGCCGTCAGGGTCGGGTAAATCGACGCTGGCGCGCGTCATTGTCGGGATTTGGCCGGACGTGACTGGGGACGTCCTGCTGGACGGCCTTCCGATCAGCGGATGGAATCGCATGGACCTCGGCCCCCACATTGGTTACTTGCCACAGGACGTCGAATTGTTTGAAGGCTCGATTGCCGAGAACATTGCACGACTTGGCGACGTTGATCCCACCAAAGTCATCGAAGCGGCGCGTTCAGCAGGCTTGCATGAAATGATCCTGCGCTTTCCCAAAGGGTATGACACCCCAATCGGCGAAGCCGGGGGGCTGCTGTCAGGCGGTCAACGCCAGCGCATCGGTCTGGCTCGCGCGATCTACGGAAATCCGGCGTTGATTGTGCTAGATGAACCCAACGCCAATCTGGACGATGCCGGCGAGACAGCTTTGTTGCGCACCGTGGCAGAACTCAAGGCAAAGGGAAAAACCGTTCTATTGATTACCCATCGTCCCGGCGCAATCGCAGTGGCCGATCGATTGATGATCCTACGGGACGGTGAAATTGTCGCCAACGGGCCTAGAGACGCTGTGATAGCGGCATTGCGATCGACCACTGCATCGGTCGAAACTCCGACCAGCGCCGTCCAGCCCGCCTGAACCCGAACTGTTTACTTCATTTACATCAGAGGCCGCCATGGCAAAACCAGATACTTTGAAACGCCTTACTCCTATCGCAAATGCTTCGCCGAACGCAGACGGCGATTCCGCCGGGGCTGTTGCCCATGCTCAGGGCCGGGCGAGCCGATTCGGCCTGTGGGCGCTGGGAATCGGCTTCGGCGTGTTCCTGTTGTGGGCTGCTTTTGCACCCTTGGATGAAGGGGTACCCAGTCAGGGTCAGGTGGCTATTGATACGAAACGAAAACCCGTGCAGCACCTGACCGGCGGCATCATCAAAGAAGTATTGGTAGGAGAAGGTGCGTTGGTGAAGGAAGGGCAACTGCTGATCAAGCTCGACGACGCAACCGCCAAGGCGAATTTTGAATCCATTCGCCAACGTTATCTTGGACTGCGTGCCATGCAGGGTCGTCTGATGGCCGAGCAGACTGGCCAAACGACCATTAAGTTTCATGCCGACGTTGAGGCGGCAGCGCAAGATCCTTTGATCCGTGGGCAGATGAGCAACCAGGAGCAGTTGCTGCAATCTCGCCAGTCCGCGCTGCGTGCCGAACTGCAGTCCTTTGAGGAAAATATTCAAGGCCAGGAAGGTCTATCCACAGCTTATGACTCCATGTTGATCAATCGCCGAAGCCAGCTGGCTCTGCTGACCGAAGAATTGGCCAACACCCGGAGCTTGGTCAAGGAAGGTTACGCCCCCCGCAACCGCCAGCTTGAACTAGAACGATTTGTCTCCGAATCCCAGTCGTCGATTGCCGAATTGCAAGGCAATATGGTGCGCACCCGGCGAGCGATCGGAGAGCTGCGCCAGCGCGCGCTTTCGCGCAAGCAGGAGTACCGCAAAGAGGTTGAGTCGCAAATGGCGGATGTCACCCGCGAAGTCCAGGGGGATTCTGAAAAATACCGTGCTTTGCAGGATGACCTAGGCCGCACAGAGATCCGCTCTCCCGCTGACGGCCAGGTTGTGGCATTGGTTGCGCAAACGCCCGGTGCTGTGGTTGGCCCAGGTCAAAAACTCATGGACGTTGTACCCGCGAACCAGGCTTTGATGCTTGAAACTCGGGTGCCGCCACAATTGATTGACCGCGTGCAGGCGGGCATGCCGGTCGATGTGCGGTTTTCAGCGTTCGCGCATTCTCCACAATTGGTTGTTGGCGGTCAGGTGGTATCGGTTTCGGCTGATGTGCTGACGGAGCCGCAAAGCAATATGCCCTACTTTCTCGCGCGTGTCGCTGTAACGCCAGAAGGATTAAAAACCCTGGGCAAGCGCCAGATGCACGCGGGTATGCCGGTTGAAGTGGTGTTCAGGACAGGCGAGCGTTCGCTTTTGACCTATTTGTTGCATCCGCTGACCAAGCGCGTGGCCGCGTCCATGACTGAGGAATAGACCATGAACCATACATCCTTGAGACATAGGTTTGGCCGCTGGTCAGTTGGCGTTGTAGCGTTGACCACCGCGCTGGTTGGTGGCCCGTCGTGGGCCCTGGATTTGTCCCAAGCGTTGGAAGCGGCCCTGGAGCAGGACCCGACCATAAGGGCAGTCCGGGCGGCCACACTGGCGCGCCAAGAACGTGTGCCGCAGGCACGGGCCCAGCTGATGCCCAACGTCTCGCTCAGTGCGTCACGCAACAACAATGACCTGGAGAACACGGCGCCCAATTTCCTGGGTGAGCCTGCAACGACCAACTCACGGTATGTCAGTGGCAATGCCACGCTGACAGTGCGCCAGCCCCTGTTTCGCAAATACCAGTTTGCCGACTATCAACAGGCCCAATCACAAGTCGACGATGCGAACGCGGTTCTGGAGCGGGAACTGCAAAACCTGGCGGTCCGTGTCAGTGGTGCGTATTTTGAGGCCTTGCAAGCCAGCGAACAGTTGGCACTGGTCCTGGCGCAAAAAACGGCTTATTCAACACAGCTCGACGCCGCGCGCAAGCGTTTCAACGGTGGTGCCGGAACCCGCACGGACATTGATGAAGCCCAAGCCGCGTTGGACCTGAACTTGGCCCAAGAACTCGAGGCGCGCCAAAACATCACTTTTACCCGGCGCCAACTTCAGATGATGATTGGTCGCCCGGTGGACAATCTGTCGACCGTGGACCCTTCCAAATTGGAGTTAACAAATCCAAGCCCTGACAGCGTTGACACTTGGGTTGAACGCGCCGAAGCCCATAGCCCTGAGATCCAGTCGCTCAGGGCTCAACTGGAAGCTGCGCGTCTGGAAATCGAGAAAGCCCGTTCCGGCCACTATCCCACTTTGGACGCAATAGCCCAGTGGTCACGCAGCGAAAGTGAAAACGTCACCAGTGTGAATACCAGCTATAAGAACCGTTCGATAGGCCTGCAGTTCAATTTGCCGCTCTACAGTGGCGGCTATGTCAGCTCGACTGTGCGTCAGGCCTTGGCCGAGCAGGAGCGCGCGACACAGGCGCTGGAAGCGATGCGCAGAGACATCGACATACGGGTGCACAAAGAGTTTCGCGGGGTAACGGAGGGCGTGTTGAAAGTCAAGGCGCTTGAGCAGGCCGTTCGATCCACAGAGCAGGTAGCCATCTCGAACCGCCGCTCATTTGAAGCGGGCAGCCGGACCTTGATGGACACACTCAATGCGGAGCAGCAACGCGTGTCCGCACAGCGGGATTTGGCGCAGGCCCGTCTGTTCTATTTGATATCGAGGGTGCGACTTCATGCCCTAACCGGCGGCGCCAAGGAAGAGGCTATCAGCCAAATTAACGGCTGGCTCACCCCAACGCCTTAGTTTCATCACGTTCAGGCGCAAGTCCTTGGGGGGCGTACCCGCCGCTCTTGGTTACAGGTCAAGTTGGGTTTGCCCTTGCCCGTGGCGGCCCTGGCGTTGCCTCAGCGATGTAGTTTTCAGGGGCTGGGTCCGCGGCCGTGCCAGTAATGCTTGCAAACAGATGGGCCGCGCACGCGCGCCGCTGGCCAAATAGTCCTGCAATAAAACCGCACGAACGTCCGGCGTGGCTGACCCCCGTTGTGTGGTGAGGTAGTCAAACAGCGCATCCACCAGATTTTCCGGCGTCAGCCCATGGGTCTTCGCGGTCGTTTGCCATAACCAGTCACTCCAGGCCAAAAACCTGGCAAAGGCCGAATCGCCCTTCACCAAGACGGGCAAGGTCTGCCGAAAACGCCCAGAGTTCGCCACCAGATCCCAGTACCGCGCCATTCGGACCAAGCGCTGCACGGTGGCGGCTTCCAGCTCGGCGGTCTGTTGTACGGTGTAAGGCGGGTGGGTGTCGTAGACCATGCCATGGGCCGCAGAATGGCGCGTGATCGGAGTGCCGCGCAAGCGCTTGAGCAAGCCCAATTGGATCTCATGCGGCCGTGTGGCGTACAGGCGGTCGAAACCCGCGGCGATGCTGTCCAACGACTCTCCGGGCAAACCAAAAATCAGATCCGCGTGCAGATGGGCCTGAGACTGTTCGACCAACCAGCGCAGATTGGCCACGGTTTTTTCGTTGTCCTGGCGCCGCGAAATGCGCTGCTGCACCTCCACATTGAAAGTCTGAACCCCCACTTCCAACTGCAGTACGCCAGATGGAAACTGCGCTATCAGGGCCTTGAGTCGGTCGGGCAAATGGTCCGGAATGACCTCAAAGTGAACGAACAGGCCATCGGTGAGGCGGTCCAGAAAAAACTGCAGGATGCGGGCCGATGTATCGATCTTGAGGTTGAAGGTGCGATCCACAAACTTGAAGTTGCGGGCGCCGCGCTGGTACAGCGCGTCCATGGCGTCCAGAAAGTGATCGAGCGGAAACGCCTTGGCCGTCTGGTCCAGAGAGCTCAGGCAAAACTCGCATTTAAAAGGGCAGCCGCGAGAGGCTTCCACATACAACAGGCGGTGCGCCAGATCGGTATCGGTGTAGTGTGCATACGGCAGCGCCAATTGGTCCAGAGTCGGCTGCTCGCCCGCCATGACCTTCATCAGGGGCTGCGGGCCGAATAGCAAGGCCTGGCACAACCTGGGAAACCCCACATCGCCCCAGCCGGTGATTAGATGGTCGGCCAGTCGAACAATTTCCTGTGCCTCCCACTCATAGCTGACCTCTGGCCCGCCCAAAACCAGCTTGACATCGGGTCGTGCTGCTTTTAGCAACCGCACCAGCTCAGTGGTCTCGGTCACATTCCAGATATAGACGCCCAAACCGATGATGCTCGGCTGCAGAGCCAGCAATTCGTCCGCCAGTTCCTGGGGTCTGCGTGTGATGGTGAATTCACGGATGGCCGTCTGCGAGGTCAGACTGCCCATTTGGGCCAGCAGGTAACGCAGCCCGAGTGAGGCGTGAATGTACTTTGCATTCAGCGTACACAAGATGATGGCGGAACGCGGCGGAGTCATGTGTGGGGAATCAATTCGTTGATCTGAGTCAAGTAAAGGCAAAACACACCAAGGGTTTACCCTGATATCGCATACAGTCAAACCCACTCAAAGGAGTTCGCCATGGACATTCTCTTGCAAATTGCCATCATTCTGGTCTGCCTGTTCTACGGCGCACGCAAGGGTGGCGTGGCACTGGGCTTGCTGGGCGGCATTGGGATCGTGATCATGACCTTTGCCTTCAAGCTGCCGCCGGGCAAGCCGCCGGTCGATGTGATGCTGACCATCATCGCCGTGGTGGCCGCATCCGCCACGCTGCAGGCATCCGGCGGTCTGGAAGTGTTGTTGCTGGGCGCGGAAAAAATCCTGCGCCGCAATCCCAAATACGTCTCCATCCTGGCGCCGTTCACCACCTGCCTATTAACCATTCTGTGCGGCACGGGCCACGTGGTCTACACCATGCTGCCCATCATCTACGACATCGCCATCAAGAACGATATCCGCCCCGAGCGGCCGATGGCGGCCTCGTCCGTGGCCAGCCAGATGGGCATTCTGGCCAGCCCGGTGTCGGTGGCCATGGTGTCGCTGGTGGCGTTCCTGGCCAAGGTGCCGGTGGATGGCCATGTGATCGACTTCATCCAGGTGCTGTCCATCACTATCCCGTCCACACTGGCCGGCGTGCTGATGATCGGCATCTTCAGCTGGTTCCGTGGCAAGGATCTGGCCGATGACGTGGACTTCCAGAAGCGCATTGCCGATCCCGAGCAGCGCCAGATCGTTTACGGCGAAAGCGCTACGCTGATGGGCAAAGTGCTCTCCCGCGACCAATGGACCGCCATGTGGATCTTTCTGGGCTCGATTGCGGTGGTGGCCATCCTGGGTGCCTTCCAGTCCCTGCGCCCACTGATCAATGGTAAGCCCCTGTCCATGGTGCTGACCATCCAGATGTTCATGCTGTTAGCCGGTGCCATGATGATTGTGTTCACCAAGACCGACCCGTCGACCATTGGCAAGACCGATGTGTTCCGGGCCGGCATGATCGCCGTGGTGGCAGTTTTTGGTATTGCCTGGATGGCCGACACGGTGTTTGAAGCCCATCTGCCGGAACTCAAGGCGGCCCTGACCGATCTGGTCAAGACCCAACCCTGGACCTACGCCATTGCCCTGCTGCTGGTGTCCAAACTGGTCAATTCGCAGGCTGCGGCCATCAGCGCCATGGTGCCGGTGGGCCTGGCCATTGGCGTGCCGCCCGGCTACATCGTGGCGTTTGCGGCGGCGTCCTACGGCTACTACATCCTGCCCACCTACCCCAGTGACTTGGCAGCCATTCAGTTCGACCGTTCGGGCACCACCCACATCGGCAAGTACGTGATCAACCACAGCTTTATCGTGCCGGGCTTGATTGGTGTGGGTACTTCCTGCCTGGTCGGTTACCTGTTGGCCACTGGAATCGGGCTGGTCTGACGCATTCAGACGGGGCGTAGGCCCTCAGTCGGGCAGACGCCACGGCGATCAACGAAAATTGCGGTTTTCGCCTGGCCTGCCATGCAATCTATCGTCCTGTCTTCCCTGCTGCCGGTCGTTATCCTGATTGCTATCGGTTTTGTAGCATGTCGGGCCGGATGGATGAGGGCTGAGGCCACAAAAGACCTTGCCGCTCTGGTCTTTATGGTGCTCACCCCGGCATTGTTGTTCCGCACCATGAGCACGGTGCATGTGGAACAACTGGACTTCAAGCCGGTAGTGGCCTATTTTGTCGCTGCCATCGGGTTGTTCGTGCTGCTACTGGTGTTGGGCAAGGCAACAGCACGTTCCGCAGTGTTGGCGTTGGCAGCAACCTTCAGCAACACGGTTGCCATTGGTGTGCCACTGATTGGGCTTGCATACGGTGAAGCCGGCATGGTGACTCTGCTCACGGTGATTTCGCTGCACGCCCTGGTTCTGTTGACGCTGGCAACCATTGTGCTGGAGTTGGCTGTAGCGCGCCAGGCCGCGCAAGCTGCATCGATATCCAACACGCGAGGCGCCTGGCGGCGGCCCGTGATGGATGCATTGCGCAACGGGATTCTGCATCCTGTGCCGCTACCGATACTGGTGGGCCTGTTGTTTGCACAGACCGGCTTGGCCATGCCGGCCGTATTGGATCGGCCTCTTCAACTGCTGGGCAATGCCATGGGCCCCATGTCACTGGTGCTAGTCGGGGTGACACTGGCAAACGCCCGCATTGGACAGCATCTGCGAGCCGCTTTGGCCCTGAGCGCGTTGAAGAACCTGGTGCTCCCAGCGCTGGTGGCTGTGGCGGGATGGTTGCTCGGACTGCACGGCCTGCCATTGACGATATTGGTGGTGACCGCGTCGTTGCCTATCGGCGCCAACGTCTTCATGTTCTCGCAGCGCTACCAAGTAGCACAGGAATTGGTAACGGCCAGTGTGGCGGTGTCCACTGCCTTGGGCGTTGTGACAGTCTCCCTGGTAATGGCCTTGGCCGAAAAGCTGTAGCGCTTCGAGGAGTCTGCGACCTGGAATGTATGGGCGGGTGGTGACCGCCCGCCCCCCGGATTCAGCAGACTGTCACGTGATGGAGTGGTTCGTCGCAAAGCCAGTGCAAAGTTGTGCGCCCGTGCTTACATTCGACTTCAACACACCACGGAGTTGCCATGACCACACGCCTACGCACCAAATTCTTTGCCCTCGCTTTGGGTTCGGGGCTTTCCCTGGTCTGGCTCAGTGCCGTCGTGGTGGGCATGCAACGCCCGACTGCGCCGGTGCTCCATTCGATCGAACTGCCGACAGTGGTGGTGGTGGCCCGCAAGGCTACCGAATCCAGTACGACGGCGCAAGTCAAACCCGTCACCGCAAAAAATAGCTAGTTGTTTCGCTTTTGTTATGGCGGCACCCCAGTTGGCTCAAATGGGTGTTGACGCCATAATCCCGTCTTTGGCGACTGTGACTTGATGGACATCAAGTCTGCCCGCACCCTAAAAAATCACTTGGCTATTCCCACGGAGACCTCTCTATGCTTCGCCCTTTAATCACTGCCATCGTGCTTGTTGCCAGCCTGACTGCCTGCGACAAGTTTTCGGGAAAGGGTGACAAAAAAGATGCCGCCGCTGCACCGGCCAAACTGACCATTGCCCCCGAAGATATTCTGGCTGTCCAGTCAAATGCCCTGTCCTCGGGTCCCGTGGTGACGGGCTCCATTCAGCCGGAGCGCAAAGCGGACCTGCGCGCGGAAATTTCGGCGGTTGTATTGCAAGTGTTGAAAGAGAACGGTGATCCGGTCCGGAAGGGCGAAGTGCTGGTTCGTCTCGACCAGACATCGATCCGTGACAATCTTGAACTCTGCCGAAGACAACGCGCGCAACGCCACCCAGTCCCTTGACCAGGCTGAGCGCAATTTGCAGCGGCTCAAGACCTTGCGCGCTTCAGGCATGACCTCCCTGCAGGCTTTGGATGAGGCCGAGGTACGTCGCAACGGCGCGCAAAGCGAATTGTCGGCATCCAATGCACGGGCGGTGTTGGCACGACAGCAACTGGAGCGCACCATTGTTCGTGCACCGTTTGATGGTGTGGTCAGCGATCGCAAGGTTTCGGCGGGTGACACCGCCTCTATCGGCAAAGAACTGCTCAAGGTTATAGACCCGAGCAGCATGCGTTTTGCAGGGCGCGTCTCGGCCGACAAGATCAGTGTTGTGTCCGTCGGGCAAGCTGTGAGTTTTCGCATCAATGGTTATGCCGGCCAGGAGTTCCGTGGCAAGGTGATGCGGGTAGACCCCAGCGCCAACGACGTGACCCGCCAGGTCGAAGTTCTGGTCAGTTTTAACGATGCCAAACAACCCCGGGTTGCCGGGCTGTACGCCGAAGGCAACATCGAAGCCACCAACAATACGGCGCTCACCTTGCCAGAGTCAGTGGTCGTCAAGTCAGGCGACAAAGCCACCGTTTGGCGGGTCAAAGGCAACACATTGAACCAGGTCGATCTGGCGCTGGGGGTTCGCGACCCGCGCACCGGCAACTACGAAGTGCGCAGTGGTCTGTCAAATGGCGACCTTGTTGTGCGCAGTCCGAGTTCAAGCTTCAAAGAAGGCCAGACCGTTGAACTGGCCGGCGCCAAACCACCCGCTTCCGCAACGCCTGCAGCATCCGCCGCCAAAGGAACATAACCATGTTCTTGTCCGACTTCAGTATCAAGCGGCCGACGGCCACCATCGTATTGATCATTGCGCTGATGGCCATGGGCCTGCTGGCCATGAGCAAGTTGCGCGTAAACCAGAACCCGGATGTCGAGGTTCCCGGGCTGTTTGTGAACATCGCCTACCCAGGTGCGTCCCCCGACACGGTGGAGCGCGAGATCGTCAACCGTATCGAAAAGTCCTTGCAAAGCATCTCCGGTGTCACCGAGGTGTATTCCAACTCGACCGAGGGCAACGCCCGCTTCGACGTGATTTTTTCATTCAAGAAAAACATGATCGAAGCCTCCGACGAGGTGCGCAACGTTATCTCCAGTGCGCGTTACAAGTTACCCACGGAAATGCGTGAGCCCGTGCTGCGGCGTTACGACCCGTCGGCCCAACCCATCATGAACATGGCTTTGTCGTCCAGCTCACAAAGCCACGCTGAGATATCGCGCCTGGCGGAAGACGTGCTGGCGGACAAATTGCGTGGCATTGCCGGGGTTGCCAACGTCAACATCAATGGCTCGCTCAAACGTGAGCTGTCTGTGCTGGTTCGCGCCGAGAAACTGCGCGAGCACAACGTGTCGATTGGTGAGGTGGTGGCCGCGGTGCGGGCTCAAAACACCAACGCGCCAGTGGGCAAGGTGCAGGGCGCGCTGGATGAAGAGAGCATTCGCCTGGTCGGGCGCATCGAGTCGCCGGCCGAGTTCCAGAGCATTGTGGTCAAACGTTTCGGTGGCCAGGTGGTGCGTCTGGCAGACGTGGCAACCATCAATGACAGCTTTGCCGATATCGCCAGCTTCAGCATCCGCAGTGGCAAGCCCAATGTCGGCATTTTTGTGACCCGCTCACGGGATGCCAGCACGGTCAGCGTCGCGGACGACATTCGCAAGCTGGTGAAGGATATCAATACGGAATTCGAGAAGGACAAGCCCGGTACCAAGTTGGAGATCACCCGAGACGGAGGGATTGATGCGCAACGCAGTCTGAACAACGTCATCGAGTCCCTGATCCTGGGCGCCGTGTTGACCATTTTTGTGGTGTACGCCTTTTTGAACTCCTGGCGTTCCACACTCATTACGGCCCTGAGTCTGCCCACTTCGGTAATCGCCGCTTTTATTGCCGTCTGGTTGTGTGGCTTCACGCTCAATTTCATGACTCTGTTGGGGCTCTCGCTGGCCATCGGTGTGCTGATTGACGATGCCATTGTGGTGCGCGAGAACATCGTGCGCCATATGCAGCGCGGTTCGGACCGGCGCACCGCGTCGCTGGAGGGCACGGCTGAAATTGGACTGGCGGTCGCCGCCACCACGTTTTCCATCATTGCGGTGTTTATTCCGGTGGCATTTATGCCTGGAGTGTCCGGCGAGTGGTTCCGTCCTTTCGCCCTGACGGTGACCTGCTCGGTGCTGGTCAGCCTGGCCATTTCGTTCACGCTGGACCCCATGTTGTCGGCCTACTGGGGCGACCCGGTGGACCACCATACCGCGCCCAAGAAAGGGCTCAGTGCCGTGCTGGCCCGCTTCAACGACTGGTTTGACCACCAGGCGGACCGTTACGGCAATGTCATTGCGTGGGCTCTGCACCACCGCCGTTGGATGGCGGCCATTGCGGTGCTCAGCCTGGTGGCGTCGGTGGCACTGCAGGTCAAGTTCGGTGGTTCCAGCTTTTTACCCGCAACGGACTCCGGCAACCTGATGATTGAGGTGCGCACCCCGGCGTCATCCTCCGTGGAATATGCCCGCCTGAAAATGGAACGCGCCGCCGCCCTGGCCCGCTCGATCCCGGAGACCAAGGAAACCAACAGCAACATCAACGCCAGTGGCGGGCGCATTTATGTCGACATCGGCAAGCGCAATACCCGCAGCCGCAGCGCCAAGGAAATTGCAACCGAATTGCGTGAAAAGGTGCGCTCCCTGGTCGGCGCGGAATACACCGTGCTGGACGACCTAAACAACGGTGCCCGCAAACCGATCCAGATTGAATTCACCGGCACTGATTCGCGCAAGCTGCTGGAAATCACCAGCGCCTTTATGGACAAACTGCGCCTGGTGCCGGGCGCGGTGGATGTTGGCCTGTCGCAACAAGACCCCAAGAAGGAACTCAAGATCGAACTCAACCGCGGCCTGGCCAATTCGATGGGCATATCCGCCAACGACGCGGCACAGTCCCTGCGCGTGGCCTTTGCCGGTATCGAAGTCGGCGACTGGGTGGACCCCACCGGTGAAACCCGTGACGTTGCTGTCCGTCTGCACCCCAACGACCGCGTCAGCAAGGAAAGCATTGAGCGCCTGCCCATAGCCGTGGCCGGCACCAACCTGATGGTGCCACTGGACCAGATCGCCACCATCACCATGGGCAAAGGTCCCTCCGGTATTGAACACGCCAACGGCAAACGCAACATCACGGTGTCGGCCAACGCCCAGGGCCGCTCCAACGGCGAGGTCACCGAAGATGCCATGAAGCTGGCCAAATCGTTTGACTACCCGCCGGGTTATGGTCTGTCCTTGGGTGGGGCGGGACAGGACCAAAAAGAACTGTTCACCGAAATGCTGATCGCGTTGTTGTCCGGCATCGGCCTGATGTACCTGATCCTGGTGATGCAGTTTGGCTCCTTCACCGCACCGCTGGCCGTCATGCTGTCGCTGCCGCTGTCGCTGATCGGCGTCGTGCTGGCCCTGCTGGTGACCGGCGGCACGCTGAACCTGATGAGTTTTATCGGCATCATCATGCTGATGGGCCTGGTCGCCAAGAATGCCATTCTGTTGCTGGATGCCGCCCGCAAGCGTGAGGCTGAAGGCATCGATCGTGAGGAAGCCCTGATGGATGCCGGCCGGGTGCGCTTGCGCCCCATTCTGATGACCACCTTTGCGCTGATTGCCGGCATGATGCCGGTGGCCATTGGCATGGGTGAAGGTGGCGAGTTCTACCAGCCACTGGCAGTGGCCATCATTGGCGGCACCATCACATCGACCCTGTTGACACTGCTGGTGGTGCCTACTTTCTACGACAGCATCGAAATTGCCCGCGACCGTATGGTGGCCAAATTTCAACGCCGGGCCGAGCTTCGCAATGGATTCGTGGCCTTTCTGCTGACGTTTTTTGAAGCGCTTTTGACACTGCTGGGTCTGCGTGCCTTGTACCGTGGCGTCATGAAGCTGGCCGGGCGTCGCGCAGGCAATGCGTCGCCGGTGGGTGCTACCACCTCCGCCTAATGAATTGGTGGCGGGGGTGCACGGCCACGCCGACCCAGGATTGCACCTTGCTTACTTTGCCGCGCGCTTTGTTTTTGGTGCGGGCACCACTGCTGCGGCCATGGAAGCACCCTTCTCCATCGCAGAGTCCAGTGTACTTTCCGCCTGTGAAGCAGCAGACTTGAGGTTTTTTGCAATCGGCGCAAACGCTTCAGGTGACGGATGTGCTTTCTGGACCGCGTCTACCGTGCCATGAAACTGCCCAACGCTGAGGGCAGCGGCGTCTTTGAGGTTTTTGGCGAACATGGCCATGGCGGCTTCGGATGAGGATTTGAAAGCCTCAAATGCTGCCTGCGGGTCTTTAGCACTCTTAACCGCTTCCACGGTTTCCAAGAGGGCGGCTTGTGCTTCGCTTGCCTGGCTCTGGGCTAGATCAGCCCAGGCTTTCAGGTTGTCCTGTACTGGCCGGATGGCCTGCTGCATGGCTGCCGGGTCGAACTTTGGCGCAGATTCAGACAGGGTTTTTGCGATTGCTTCGAATGGGGTGTTCTTGAACATGGCGGATCCTTTGTATAAATGTTGCGGTGCAGCAATTATCAATCAAAAGGCAGACCTGTGCATCTTTTTCAGTTACCGGGACGCCACGTCCTCCTGGAGAATGTGGTTGGCGGCTCACACGAGCCTGATGACGCTATCTTGCGAAATGTGAAAAACTTGCAGCCGGTTGATAGGCGGGCGGGCTGAGCTTGCGCGATCCGGGTTGATCCCCCGCGACCGCGAGCGAGTCTCGGACGCGCTTCAATTCTTCAATCAGGTGATCAACACGAACAAGAAAGACTTCACGGCTCTGGTGTGGTTCCTCACTGAACATCGCCATCGAATACTCAGCGACTGACAAAACTCCTGCTTGACGTGCCCAACTGCGTGCATCGCAATAGGCCAGCAAAGCCAGTCGGCCGAGTTCACCGCATTTGCGTGCATGGTCCAGGTCGGCGATCAAATCGTCTAAACCTAGTTGAATGCTGAGGGAAACGTTCATGTTGCAGTGCAGCATAGAAGTGTTGACTGACGACTTGCTTACACAGCAGACCGCCTCGCCGTCACCGCAGGCGGGCCCTCAGACCGCGGCGGGCCGACGGTTATTACTCAATCTGACTAGGCCTTAAATAGGGATGTCGTCGTCCATATCATCAAAGCCGGTGGCTGGACGTGGTGGAGGCGCCTGGCGTGGCGCAGGGGCCGCAGCCGCCGGACGCGGCGCTGCGGCCGGTGCCATGCGCCGAGGCGGTGCAGCGCCCTCATCGCCGTCGCCGGGGCCGCCCATTCCTTCGCGTCCACCCAGCAATTGCAACTCGGTGGCGATGATGTCGACCGTGTTCTTTTCGACGCCAGACTGGTCGGTGTATTTACCGTATTTCAGACGGCCTTCTACATAAATGGGACGTCCTTTTCTTACGTATTCGCCGGCGATTTCAGCCAAACGGTCGTAAAAGGTAACACGGTGCCACTCAGTGGACTCAATGCTCTCCCCGGTGTTCTTGTCCTTGCGGCGGGTACTGGTGGCCACACTGACATTGGCTACAGCTTGACCGGACGGCAGGTAGCGGATTTCAGGGTCGCGTCCACAATTGCCGACCAAAATGACTTTGTTCACTGATGCCATGGTGTTCCTCTTGGGTTAAAGCCAGCGCAGTCTCGCGGTGGCTGAGTTTATCCGGCCTTGGGTGGCTCCGTGGTTGTGGCCGCCTTGGGCGCCTGCATTGGCCATGCGACCAGCAGCCAGGCCACCATCGCCAGCGCACACACAGCAAACAACACCTGTGGCCCGTATGCCTTCACCAGCCATCCACCAACGACACCTCCGGTGAAAAAGCCCAGTGATTGCAAACTGTTGTAAACCCCAAGTGCCGAGCCGCGCGCATGGACCGGCGCAAAACGTGACGCCATGCTGGGTTGGCTGGCCTCCAACACATTGAAGCCACAAAAGAACACAAACAGCAATAGCGCCAGCCCGGTGATGGTGGGCACGCCCGATATGACAACCATCAGGCCGACCTGAACCAGCCCGATCAAGCCCACCGAGCCTAGAAAAACGGCCCGCAGATAACCGCGCTTTTCCAGCGGAAACAGTGTTGCCCCCATCACAAAAAAGGACCCCAGTACCGCCGGCAGATAAACCCACCATTGGTGGTCTTTTTCGAGCCCGGCTCGTACCAGCATGGCAGGCAGAGCCACCCACATGGCCAACTGCACGGCGTGCAGCATAAAAACACCAAAATACAGCCGTACCAAAGACGCCTGACGCAGCACCGCGACAAGACTGGTACCCAAACTGGCAGGCATATGTTGCGCGTGTTTGGCTGGCTCTTGGGGGACCCACCACAGCACGACGGCGATGCCGGCGATGGCCAGTGTGGCCGTCAGGGCAAACATGCCGCTCAAGCCAAATACCGCATTCAGCAGTGGCGACAACACCAGGGACACCGCAAACATCAAACCGATACTGGCACCCACCATGGCCATGGCCTTGGTGCGCACCGCATCACGGGTTTGGTCGGCCAACAGCGCGGTAACCGCTGCTGAAATAGCCCCCGCACCTTGTAATGCGCGCCCGGCCACCAGCCATGCCATGGTCGGCGCTAACGCGGCCATGGCACTGCCCAGAGCAAAGATGCCAAGGCCGATCACCATGACCCGTTTGCGGCCATAGCGGTCAGAAGCCACGCCAAAAGGAATCTGCAAAAACCCCTGGGTCAGCCCATAAATACCCATGGCCAGTCCCACCAGTGCCGGGTCGTCCCCACCCGGGTAGTTGCGCGCCTCAAGCGAAAACACCGGCAACACCAAAAACAGCCCCAGCATGCGCAGCGCAAAAATGAACGCCAGCGAGGCGCTGGAGCGGCGCTCTTGTGGCGTCATGGTCGTGGAGCTCGGGGCTACTGCGGCGGCCGGAATCGGTATCGAAGAGGATCGCAAGGCAATTATTCGTGGGCTGGCAAAGAAGGCGCCATTGTCGCGCATCCCTCGGGTTTGAAGACGCGCTCGGTTGAAGCCGGTGCGGTGACCAGTCTTGCCATTGGCCGAAGCGGCCGGCGAACCAGCTCTCCACCGCAATTGGGGCAGACGCCTGCCAGCACCCCTTCGGCACACGCCTCGCAGAACGTGCATTCAAACGAGCAGATACGCGCATCCAAAGAATCGGGTGGCAGGTCTTTGTTGCAGCATTCGCAGTTCGGTCGTAGGTCTAACATGCCGGTAGCCCTCGTATTGATTAGGTTGTTTGCTATGAAATTTGAGATGTATTGCGCTCACCCAGGCCACACCGAACTTCCCACAATGAAGCGAAATCGCTCCCCGGTAGTTGGTGAGGTTCCCGCATTCTCAGGCATGGATCAACCCGCGGACATTCACCACACAATAGGCCCATGACCCGCATCGCCGTCATCGACTTCGAAACCACCGGCCTCTCCCCCGCCATGGGCGACCGCGCCACCGAGGTGGCCATCGTCATGCTGGAGGGCGGCGAGGTGGTGGGGCGCTTTCAGAGCCTGATGAACGCAGGGATGCGGATTTCGTCCTTCATCGAATCGTTCACCGGCATCAGCAACGCCATGGTCCAGGCAGCACCGCCAGCGGCCGAAGTCATGGCGGCGGCCAGCCGCTTTGTCGGCGACGCGCCCATGGTGGCGCACAACGCGTCGTTCGACCGGCGCTACTGGGCGGCCGAGCTGGCGCGCCTGGACCTGCCTGCACCGCAACCCTTTGCCTGCACGGTGCTGCTGTCGCGTCGACTCTACCCCGAGGCTCGCAGCCACTCGCTGGGCGCCATGGCCGCACTGCACCAGCTGCCCAGCGCCGGGCGCGCGCACCGGGCACTGGCGGACGCCGAAGTAGCCGCCGCGCTGCTGCAGCGCATCCAGGCCGATCTGTGCCAGCGCTTTGATTTGCCCGAAGCCGGGCACCCGCTGCTAATGAAAATTCAATCCAGCCCCAAGCACGCCATGGAGGGGGTGGTAAAAAAGTATCTAACGGCCAGGACGCCAACCGCCTGAGCGTCTTGCTTGTCACAAAAACTTCATAAATTTCAGCTACGGTTCTTGGGCTTACATTCACCCGAAAATCCGACAAGGAATATTGCGAAATGACTATTGAATACGAAGACGTGACCGATGTTTTGCGAAGGGTTCGCCTCTCGGGCCGTCTGGATGTGCCGGGCACACAGGCGATATCTATCAAATTTACGGGGCTTTCAGCCACACAAGCCAAACGCGTGGTGGTGGACCTGACGGAAATTACCTTTTTGGGGTCGGTCGGAATTCGAGAGTTGATTACCAATGCCAAAGCCTTGCAGCAGCGCACTGGCAAGATGGTGATTTTTGTTGGCAATAACGCGATGGTTGCCAAGACACTTGAAACAACGGGGATTGATGCACTGATCCCCCTGTTCACTGACTTGGACGAGGCCGACAAAGGCGCAATGTCCTAGGACCCCCATGGCTGCAACTGGCACAGCGTCGACCGTCGAACACGCATTTGCAGCATCCGTGTCGCAAATTGAACCCGTAGCGAGTTGGGTGAGTCAGGCCTGCAAGGGGCTAGAGGTTTCCGAAGACGCTATCGGCCGGCTGGATATCTGCGTGAACGAGGTACTTGCCAATATTCTCAGCCACGGCGGTTCGGGGGCACTTGCCGCGCCCATCCGCATGCAGCTCTGCGTTGAGCAGGGTCTTGAAGATGGCGCAGCCACACTTACCATCAGCGATAGTGGCGTCCCATTTGACGCAACGCGCTGCGCGGTGCGACCAGCGGCCGGTACCTTGGCCGACGCGCAGCCCGGCGGACTGGGTGTCATCATGTTGCGGGCAAACGCGGATGATCTGCTCTATAGCTATCATGAAGGCGAAAACCGGTTGGAAATCACCGTCCGGTGGCAATCACCCTGAGGCCCCCGCTGCACAATGTCCGAGACAGTTCTAAAGTTTGGTGATCGCGCCAAAAACCAGGATCGGCGGGTTAGTGATGGACCGGGACCTATCGAGCGTTCAGCAATGGACCGCCGGCAGGCAGACCTGACCTGGATCCCGTTGTTTAGCCATGCAGTGTCAGAGGATGTCAATTACGCGCTGCGCAATTGCGACATCCTTGAATTGCCTGCGGACCAGGCGCTGCTGGTTCCGGGGCAAAACAATGAAAACGTCTATATCGCACTGACCGGCGAGTTGGCTGCGCACCTGGATTACGAACTTGCCGGGAACCTGGGCAGCGAGAGGGCACCGCAGGCGTGTATTCCGATTCCAGCGGGTGAATGCATTGGTGAGTTATCGGCGATTGACGGCAAGCCGGTGTCAATCCTGGTCACCACCGTTACGGCTGCCCGAATTTTGCGGATACCGCAGGACATTTTTTGGGGCGACTTGCTGGTCATGCCCCGCGTTGCCGCCAACCTGCGGATCATGTTAAGTACCCGCGTGCGGCGCACCAATGAAATGACGCGCAAGGCGCAGCAAGAGCAGCTTGAACTCATTCACCTGAAAAAGGAGCTCAATGTTGCAAAGCAGTTGCAGGCGAGCATGTTGCCGTTGCAGCAACCCCTGTTTGACGAGCGTCGGGACATCGAGATTTGTGGCTTCATGGAAGCGGCGTCCAACGTGGGCGGCGACTTGTTTGACACATTTTTTGTGCGTGAAAACCGGTTGTTTTTCTGCATCGGCGATGTATCTGGCCACGGGATCGTTTCTGCACTGTTCATGGCACGCACCATTGGCTTGATCCGCGTGCTGGCCATGGGAACATCCGATCCCCACACCTTGCTCACCCAACTCAACGAGCGCCTGTGCTTGGGCAATGAAACCAACATATTCGTGACGCTGTTTTGCGGGATGCTCGAAGTGGACACGGGACGGCTGCTGTATTCCAATGGCGGCCACTGCCCGCCCATGCTGAACAGCAAGGGGCAGACAAGCATCCTGCCGCTGCCAAAAGGCCCCTTGATTGGAGCCTTCGCTGGCGCGCAATACCAGTCTTTGGAGTGCACATTGGAAATAGGCGATACGCTTTTTTGCTACACCGACGGAGTCACCGAATCCCGCAACAAACGCGACGAAGAATTTTCAGAAGAGCAATGCCTGGCACTTTTTGCCCGTATTGCGCCCCAGCCAATCCGTCAACTTCTGGAGGCTGTACGCGGTGAAGTGGCCCTTTTTTCAGAGACCTCTATTCTGGAAGACGACTGCACCATGTTGGCGTTGCGCCGTCTGGCGGGATAGCTGAACCTTGTTGTGGCCCCTGCGGCCCAGCTGACGGGCCGGATATTCACTATCATGGTGGGTTTCCCCAAACGCGGCTCAACACCACTTTTTCAGCGGTTTCCACCTTGAATTCAACTCCCGACGGCACCGATGTGCCAAATGACCTGCAAGGTACCTACCTGGCGCGGGCTTTGCAGCAGCAAACCATCAGCATCCGCGGGGCGCGCACGCATAACCTGAAAAACATCGACCTGGACATCCCGCGCAACCAGCTCGTGGTCATCACCGGTTTGAGTGGTTCCGGCAAGTCCAGTCTGGCCTTTGACACGCTCTACGCCGAAGGCCAGCGCCGTTATGTGGAGAGCCTGTCCACCTACGCTCGCCAGTTTTTGCAATTGATGGACAAACCCGATGTGGACGTGATCGAGGGCCTGTCACCGGCCATTTCCATCGAGCAAAAGGCCACCAGCCACAACCCGCGCTCCACGGTGGGCACCGTGACCGAGATCCACGATTACCTGCGCCTGCTGTTCGCCCGCGCCGGCACACCTTACTGCCCCGATCATGGCCTGCCCCTGCAAAGCCAGACCGTGAGCCAAATGGTGGACGCCGTGTTGGCGCTGCCCACCGACACGCGTCTGATGATCCTGGCGCCGGTGGCGCGCGAGAAAAAGGGCGAGTTTCTGGACGTGTTTGCCGAGATGCAGGCCCAGGGTTATGTGCGTTTTCGGGTCAATGGCAAGACCTGCGACTTTGACGAATTGCCTACGCTTAAGAAAACCGAGAAACACGATATCGATGTGGTGATCGACCGCATCAAGGTGCGCGCCGCGCCTGCCCCAAGCGAAACCGCAGAAGGGCTGCTTGGGGCTGTCAGCGCTCGCACCGATTACGACAACCTGAAACAACGGCTGGCCGAGAGCTTCGAAGCAGCGCTGCGCCTGGCAAACGGGCGGGCCATCGCGATGGAGATGGACAGCGGGTCTATTGAAAATGATAGCGCCTCACGCAGTATTGACGAGGGCTACAGGCCAAAAGAACACTTATTCAATGCCAAGTTTGCCTGCCCGGTGTGCAGCCACTCGATCTCCGAGTTGGAGCCGCGCCTGTTCTCGTTCAACTCACCGGTGGGCGCCTGCCCCACATGTGACGGCCTGGGACAGCAGGACTTTTTTGACCCGGCGCGGGTCGTGGCGTTTCCGTCTTTGAGCCTGGCCAGCGGTGCCATCAAGGGCTGGGACCGGCGCAATGGCTACTACTTCTCGATGCTGGAGAGCCTGGCCAAGCACTACAAGTTTGACATCGATGCGCCGTTTGAATCCCTGCCCACCGCAGTGCAGGCCGCCATCTTGCAGGGGTCGGGCGACGAGGAGATCAAGTTCAGCTACGTGATGGACTCCGGTGCCTCGCAGGGCAAGAAGCTGACCAAGAAACACCCGTTTGAAGGCATCCTGCCGAACATGGCACGCCGCTACCGCGAGACCGACTCGGCCCTGGTGCGCGAGGACCTGTCGCGCTACCGCAGCACCCAGCCCTGCCAGTCCTGCAATGGCTCGCGCCTGCGGCTCGAAGCCCGCCACGTCAAGATCGGCGAGGGCATTCAAGCCCGGGCCATTTTTGAGATCAGCCGCGCCACGCTGCGCGAAAGCTTCGCCTATTTCCGGACCCTGACCATGCATGGTGCCAAGGGCGACATTGCGGCCAAGGTGGTGCGCGAGATTGGCTTGCGCCTGAAATTCCTCAACGATGTGGGTCTGAACTACCTGAGTCTGGACCGCAGCGCCGAGACGCTCAGCGGCGGCGAATCGCAACGCATCCGCCTGGCCAGCCAGATCGGCTCGGGCCTGACCGGCGTGATGTATGTGCTGGACGAACCCAGCATCGGCCTGCACCAGCGCGACAACGACCGCCTGATCGACACGCTGAAACACCTGCGCGACATCGGCAACAGCGTGCTGGTGGTAGAGCATGACGAGGACATGATGCGCGCGGCCGACCACATCATTGACATGGGTCTGGGCGCGGGTGTGCACGGCGGTCGCGTCATTGCGCAGGGCGATTTTGAAGCAGTCAAGGCCAACACCCAGTCGTTGACCGGGCAGTACCTGGCGCAAACGCTGAAGATTGCCGTGCCCAAACGCCGCACACCGTGGCTGCCGACCGTGGCGCCCAGGCCAGGGGATGAGGATCGATTCAAGTCGCGCCATGCACCCAGCCCGGCCGCCGTGCGCCGGGCCGAACGCGAAGCCCACCACCGCGCCACGCAAGGCGATTTGCAGACCCTGCGCGTGGTCGGCGCCACCGGCCACAACCTGAAGAACGTGAGCGTGGACTTCCCCGTGGGTCTTTTCACCTGCGTGACCGGTGTCTCGGGCTCGGGCAAGTCCACGCTCGTCAACGACACGCTGTACGCCGCAGTGGCCCGCACCATCTACCGTGCCCACGAGGAACCGGCGGCGCACGAAGCGATTGAAGGCATTGAGCACTTCGACAAGGTCATCAATGTGGACCAGTCGCCCATTGGCCGCACGCCACGCTCCAACCCGGCCACCTACACCGGCCTGTTCACCCCCATCCGCGAGCTGATGGCCGAGGTGCCCACGGCGCGCGAACGCGGCTACGGCCCGGGG
This sequence comes from Candidatus Aalborgicola danicus, assembly GCA_016703945.1. Taxonomy (GTDB): domain Bacteria; phylum Pseudomonadota; class Gammaproteobacteria; order Burkholderiales; family Burkholderiaceae_C; genus Allorhodoferax; species Allorhodoferax danicus. The sequence continues at coordinate 117,405 of JADJBC010000003.1, read as the reverse complement.
CGCTTCAGCTTCAACGTGGCGGGTGGCCGCTGCGAGGCCTGCCAGGGTGACGGCATGGTGAAAGTGGAGATGCACTTCCTGCCGGATGTGTACGTGCCCTGCGATGTATGCGCGGGCCAACGCTACAACCGCGAGACGCTGGAGGTGCTGTACAAAGGCAAGAACATTGCGCAGATCCTAGGCCTGACAGTGGAGGCTGCTTACGATTTTCTGCAGGCCGTGCCCACCATCGCGCGCAAGCTGCAAACCCTGCTGGATGTAGGCCTGAGTTACATCAAGCTCGGGCAGGCCGCAACCACGCTGTCGGGTGGCGAGGCACAGCGTGTGAAACTGGCACTGGAACTCAGCAAGCGCGACACCGGACGCACGCTCTACATCCTGGACGAACCCACCACCGGCCTGCACTTTGCCGACATCGACCTGCTGCTGAAAGTCTTGCACCAGTTGCGCGATGCGGGCAACACCATTGTGGTGATCGAACACAACCTGGATGTCATCAAGACCGCCGACTGGCTGATCGACATGGGGCCCGAAGGCGGCTCCGGCGGCGGCACGGTGCTGGGTGTGGGAACGCCCGAGGACATTGCGGCCAATCCGGCCAGCCACACCGGGCGTTATCTGCAGCGGCTGCTGTAACTGCGGCTCCAAGTGTGTCTGCGGGTGCCCTCCAGCACCGCCTCCCGTGTTATTGTGCTGCGTTTATCGCGGCAATTATCATTGTTGCCACGTTACTGGAACCCTGCAGCCACCCGCCATGCAACTGTTTGAGCGCAGCACCGAGATCGACCGCCTGGCATTGCTGCTGGATCGCACGCGCGCGACCGACGAGGTTTTGTCGCTTCAGGTGACGCTGGCCTGGTACCTGCGGCAGTGTGACAACGTCCGCGCGCAACGGCTCGCTGCATTGGCCAGTGCACAGTTGGCTGTGGAGCCGGGCAACGCGGTAACGCAAGCCTTGCGTGCCCGGTTGATGTTGGTGGGGGCCGAGACACTGTGGTTGCTGTCAGAGTTCGAGCAGGCGGTTGCCGCAGCGCAAACGGCCATGGCCATGTTCCAGACCCTGGGCGATTTTGCAGGCTGTGCCGATAGCCAGGGCATCCTGGTTTCCGTGTATTCCAGCTCAGGCGATTTGGCTCAGCGTGACGGGTGCCTCGACCTCGCCGTTGAAAACGCCACGCTGGCCAACGATACGCAGCGCATCGACTATTTTGAAGCCAATAAAGCACGCTACGCGGCGCTGCGGGATGTGCGACGCAGCAGTGCACAGTGGCGCCAACGTTTCCCCGAAGACCTTGCCCACTCCCATCCCGGTGTGGCAGCCAGCGTCTACGCGTATTTCGGCGCACGGGACTACAACACTGGCAATTTTGGTGGGGCGTTGGAGCGTCTGAATCTTGCGTTTGAAGCCGCTGTCCAATCGGGTCAATTGGTCTCCGCCGTGGTGGCGGCCGTCAACGCCGGCAGCACCTATGTGGCGTTAAACGATCACGATGCCGCCTTGGAGTGGCTGCAACGGGGGCTGGATTTGGCACGTCCGACCGGCTGGGCCGTCACGCTGGGGCCTTGCCTGCGCCAGATGGGTGAAGTCATGCGTGCCATGGGTCGGTTGGACGCGGCACAGTCCCTGCTGGACGAAGCCCTGCGTGTCTACGAACCGTTGCGCAATTCCCGTAACTTTGCGATGGTGCTGACGGCATTGGGCGACCTGGCCCAAACCAAGGGCGACTATCCCACGGCCCTGGACCTGTTCAGGCAACAGGCCGAGCGCGCAAAACAACTGGCCCAAACGGATGCGGCGATAGAAGGCCACATTGGGATTGCGACCGCCCTGCTGCATCTGGGGCAAGACGACGAAGCGGAGGATTCTGCTGCAACGGCCTTGCGCCTGGCGCAAGACCAAGGAGCCGTATTACAGGAAGTTACCGCCTTGCGCCTGTTGTCGCGCATCCATGGTGGTCGCGGTGATCGCGTCACGGCCATGACCTGCCTGGAGCAGGCGCTCAACACTGCGCGCACGGTTGAGGGTTACCTGATCCCAAGCGAGCTGTTGTTTGCGCTGGCAGACGAGTATGCAAAGGCCGGGCGCTACGACGACGCGTACACCATGGCGATCCAAGCCAACACGGCGCGTGAACGGGTGCTCAACCAGGAGGCGTCCAACCGCGCCACGGCGATCCAGGTGCGCCTGGGGACCGAGCGGTCACGGGCCGAGAGTGAGCACCACCGCCGCCAGGCCGAGGCAGAGGCCCGCCGCGCCGCGTTATTGCAGCAGACCAGCGACACGCTGGAGAAACTTGGCACGATCGGTCAGGAAATCACTTCGCAGCTGGACAAGGAACATGTGTTCGCGTCGATTGAACGCCATGTGCACGGGCTGCTGGATGCATCCAGTTTCGCCATTTATCTGATGGATCCGGATGGCCTGGGGTTGACCTCCGTGTATGACATCGAAGAAGGGAAGCGACTACCGAGTGACCGGGTGCGGCTGGATGATGATCAATCGTTTTCGGCCCGTTGTGTCCGCGAGCGAAGGGAGTTTCTGATCGACTTCACCGATCCAGCGTTGACCCCCAGCTACGTCCCCGGCACCCTGATGACCGTCAGTGCACTGTTTGCACCCTTGGCCATTGCAGACCGGGTGCTGGGTGCCATGACCATCCAGTCAACCCGACCGAAGGCGTATGCCGACAACGAACGGCTGATTTTCCGCACCTTGTGTGCTTACACCGCCATCGCCCTGGACAATGCGGTTGCCTATGGCCACCTGCGAGATGCCAAGGACCAACTGGTTGCGCAGGAAAAACTGGCCGCATTGGGCTCGCTGGTGGCTGGTGTGGCCCACGAACTGAACACGCCGATTGGCAACAGCCTGCTGACGGCCAGCACCTTGCAGGAAAACACGCTGGCGCTGGAGGTTGCCGCCGCCAATGGGACCTTGCGCCGCAGCACCTTGACGGACTACATTGCGTCGTGCCACGAGGGGCTCAATCTGGTGGTGCGGGGTTTGCGTTCAGCCGGCGATCTGGTGCAGAGTTTTAAACAGGTGGCGGTTGATCGGGCCACTGAGCAACGGCGCCCGTTTGATCTCTTGCGCACCAGCCAGGAGGTCATTGCGACCTTGCAGCGCACCATCCATATTGCAGGGCACCGGCTGGTGGTGGTTGTCGAGCCCGGAATCGTGTTGGACGGTTACCCAGGCCCGTACGGCCAGGTGTTGACCAATCTGATCAACAACGCCTTGTTGCATGCCTTTGGAAAACGCAAAGGCGGCACGATGCAACTGCAGGCATCGCGGCAGCGCAACTCGCATGTGGAGGTCCGGTTCACCGACGATGGCGTGGGCATTGCCGCCGAAAACCTGTCACGCATCTTCGACCCATTTTTTACGACCAAGTTGGGTCAGGGCGGCAGTGGCCTGGGCATGTCCGTCAGCTACAACATTGTCACCACGCTGTTCGGTGGCGAATTCGAGGTTCACAGCACCCTGGGACAGGGCACTTGTTTCATTTTGCGCCTGCCGCTGCAAGCACCTCAACACGCCGTGGACAACCCGTTCGTACATCCAGTGTCGTAGCGCACCCGACTCACTTTACTTTGCTTTTGCACTCGGACGGTCGGCTACCCGGTCACGCCAGGCCTGCAAGGCGGGCATGCCCTCCCGTTCGGGCTGGAACTTCATGAGTCGGGCAAATTCTATGGCGCAAAAAGCCGTGATATCGGCAATGGTGAAGCGATGTCCGGCAATCCAGGGTTGCTGCTCCAACACATGGTCAAACCAGGCGGCAACTTCGCGTACCTTTTGGGCCTGGGACTGGCCAAAGTCAGGAAACTGGGGCTGCTCCAGAGGCGCCAGACCTGGATGGGTGTGGCGCACCGTGTTGGCAATACCGGCCAACAGATACAACTCGGCGCGGCGGTCGGCCATTTCGATAAATGCCCGTTCGTCGGAGTCCACACCCATCAGGTTGGGCTCAGGGTACAGGCCTTCGAGGTAGGTGCAAATGGCACGAGTTTCGGTAAGGATCCGGCCATCATCGAGTTCCAGCGCGGGCACCTTGGCCAAGGGGCTTTTAGCCCGGTAAGCTTGGCCTTTGTGCTCTTGCGCGTTGAGGTCAACCGGGACCAAATCGATGCCCGTGATGTTTTTTTCGACCATGAACATCATCACGCGACGGGGGCTGGGCGCCCCGGGGGACATATACAACTTCATGGCGTCAGCCTCCTGTCTTGGTGGACTGGCCCATTTCGACCATGCTGCGGGCGGCTTGCGAGAATTGACGCGCCGATTCTTCGTTGTCGCGCACGGGTGACGGCGGGCTTTCAATACCCTTTTGCACTGCAGGCCGTGCCCGGATGCTGGCCAGCCAGCGCTGCAGGTGGGGCAGATCGTCCACGTCTACACCCGACCAACGGTGGGTTCGCACCCAGGCCCAGTTGGCGATGTCGGCAATCGAGTAGTCACCCGCCAGGTATTCATGGTCTTTCAGCTGCCCGTCCAGCACCCGGAACAGTCGCTTGGACTCACCCTGGTAACGGTCGATGGCGGGTTGGATTTTTTCCGGGAAATACCGAAAAAATACATTGGCCTGGCCCATCATGGGGCCGATGCCGCCCATCTGGAACATTAACCATTGCATCACCCGGGAACGCCCTTTGGCGTCGGTCGGCAGTAACTGCCCGGTCTTCTCAGCCAGGTAAACCAGGCAGGCACCGGACTCAAACACCGCAAAATCATCGGCGTCGCGGTCCACGATGGCCGGAATACGTCCGTTGGGGCAGATCGCCAGGTATTGGGGCGTCTTTTGCTCGCCCTTGGAGAGGTCTAGCACCTTCAGGGAGTAGGGCAAGGCCAATTCTTCCAGAGCAATGGACACTTTGTGTCCGTTGGGTGTAGCGGCTGTGTAGAGGTCAATCATGGACATGTCCTGTCAGTTGTTGCGGCACGTAACGGCCTGCAAGGCATCGCGGGTTTGCAGGGCCTCACGGCGGGCTGCGTCGGCAAACGCGAGCCCTCTATCGGCATACAGAATGGCCCGAGACGAATTCACCACAATCGGCGCGACGGTTTCACCGCCCTGACCGCGCCAACCAGCTTTAACCGTGGCGGCGGCGTCGCCGCCCTGGGCACCCACACCCGGTATCAACAGTGGCACCGTGGGCGCCAGAGACCGGACGCGTTCAATTTCCGCCGGATAGGTGGCGCCCACCACCAAACCGAGCTGGCCGTTGAGGTTCCACGGCCCTTGCACCAGGCGTGCAATATGTTCATACAGCAGTGGTGTGCCTGCCACTGAGGCCAGGCGTTGTGACTGCAAGTCGTCACCGCCCGGGTTGGAGGTACGGCACAACATGAAGGCGCCCTTACCGTGGTACTTGAGGTAAGGCGCCACCGAATCAAAACCCATGAACGGTGACAGCGTGACGGCATCGGCGCCGTAGCGCTCAAACGCCTCAATGGCATATTGCTCGGCTGTGCTGCCGATATCGCCGCGTTTGGCGTCCAGGATGATGGGCACCTCGGGCGCTGCGCTGCGTATGTGGGAGATCAGTTTTTCCAGCTGCTCTTCGGCACGGTGGGCGGCGAAATAGGCGATCTGCGGCTTGAACGCAATCACCAGGTCGGCCGTGGCATCCACAATGGCGGCACAAAAGTCGTAAATGCGGCTGGTGTCACCGCGCAGGTGGGTGGGGAATTTGCCGGGGTCGGGATCAAGTCCGACACACAAGAGTGAGCCGTTTTGGCGCTCGGCGCTGCGCAACTGGTCGAGAAACGTCATGAAGCTATTGTACGGACGGGCCTTTGCCGCCGGGCCGCTCCAAGGCAAAGCGTGGGGTCTATATCTTCTAGCTATCCAGCAGGTCCATGGCCAAACACAGGTCGGCCCAGGCCTTGGCCTTGTCGGCGCTGGTGCGCATGAGTACCTTGGGGTGGTAGGTCACCACAACCGGAATACCTTGGTAGCGATAGACCACGTCCCGTTGTTTACCCAAGGGAAGTCCTGCCTCTTGTGGATGCTCCTGCAACAGCAACTGGGTGGCAAAGCGCCCCATCGCAAGAATCAGTTTGGGCTGCACCAGCGCCAGCTCACGCTGCAGGTACTGCGCACACTGTTGCAGCTCTGCCATTTGCGGTAACCGCGCATTGGGCGGTCGGCACTTGACGGCATTGCTGACGTAGGCGCCCTGGCGTGCGCTGCCACCCCGGCGCGCACCCACAGCCTTGAGCATGTTGTCGAGCAAGATACCGGCAGGCCCGGCAAAAGGCTGACCCAGCCGATCCTCTTCTTCATCCGGCGGATCGCCCAGCACGAGCCAGTCGGCTTGTAGGGCCATTGCAGGCGCCTGTAAGGTGGTGTTCTTGCGGCCCGCGCACAGGCCGCAGGCTTTGCAAGTGGCGGCGGTCTGTGCCAAGGTCTGCCAGTCCATCGCGTCCAGAGTCAGGGCTTCACCGGGTTGGGTTGGCGGCACTGACAGAGGCGCGGCGGCTGGTGTGAGCGTGCGCAGGGATGCAACCGGTGGTGGTGGCGTGGCCGTTCGCTCCATCGGGCTGGGCTTGGCGACTTGTACCTCAGGTTGGAAGTCCACGGCGTGCGTCGACTCCGGCAGCCAGACGTGCACCCCCATCTCGCGCAGCATGGCGCGTTGGTGGGTGTCGAGTTCGAGTGGCATGATTTTGAAAAGTTGGGGTCAGATGCGCAGTCCCATGACCACCGCATCTTCGCGTTGGCCGTTGCCAGCCGGATAGTAATCCTTGCGCTGCCCGACCCGTTGATAACCATGGGCCTCGTAGACACGCATGGCACGCAGATTGCCCACCCGCACTTCCAGCCACAACCACTGGGCGCCCTGACCGCGCGACCACACGGCGAGCGCGTCCAGCATCACGCGGGACCAGCCCTGGCCCTGGTAGTCGGGAGCTACCGTGATGTTGAGCAGGTGCACCTCGTCCACCCCCCGCATGGCAACAAAGTAGCCCAGCAACACCTCGCCGGCGAGCAACATCTGCACCTGATAGCCAGACTGCAGTGCGTCCAGGAAATTGGTCCGGTTCCACGGGTGGGCATAGGCCCGTTGCTCTACGGCGACAACGGCTTCAAGGTGCGCGGCCAGCATGGGCTCAAAGTGCACTTCCAGGACCCGGGTCTCACTCCCCGTCATGTGGCGGCTCCGGGTGTGACCGCGGCTTTTTCGGCCGCGCGTTCAGACGTGGTCTTGGCCACTTTGTCGCGGACATAACTTGGCAGGGCGTTTTCTGCCGCCACGGCTTTGCCTGCGGCGATCAATTGGGGTGCCAGGCGCAACATGGCCGACGCGGTAGGTAGGGCGACGACGCGCAGCGCCGTTGCGCCTTGCGCAGCCAGTACCGCGACCCGCTCGCCATACACGCCAAACACGTTGCCTGCCAACACCCACGGTTCCGAATGGGAGGCGCCATGGCTGGGAAAAGGCAGCAGTTGTTCCGGTGCCACCAACACGCTGGCTTGCAGCTCGGTCCATTGGCCGGCGTCAAAGGCGAAGGTGGCGGCATACAACTCGTCCATACGGGCGTCCAGCAGGGCCGTCACCACACCCTTTGGTTGGTCAGCCAGGGCAGAGTGCCGCGCCTCTTCGGCAACCGCCAACAGGGAATCCACCGGCAGCACCGGCACGTTGGCGCCAAAGGCCAGGCCCTGGGCTACCGAGCAGGCGGTGCGCAGGCCGGTGAACGACCCCGGTCCACTGCCAAAGCAAATGGCGTCCAGTGCGCCCAGGCGCAATCCGGCCTGTTGCATCAAATCCAACACCGCCGGTATTAGCTCAGTGGACGCCCGTGCGCCGCCAGCGGCAGTGTGTTGCCACTGCTGCACATGGCCATTGACCGTGCGGCACACGGCAATGGACATCACTTCGGTTCCCGTGTCAAAAGCCAGCAAATTCATGGTTGTTCCGAAAACATCAAGGCAAATCAGCCTCTAGCCCCCGTATTGATTGTGTGAGGCGCTACTATTTTGGTAGCGTTTGTAGCGCCTTTGCGGACGCCGAAAACGATGCCTATCGTAACCAGTGCCAGGCCGGCAATCAGGTTCCAGGCCATCGGTTCGCCCAGGAAGACCACGGCGGACACGGCCGACAGCCCAGGCACCAGGGCGGTGATCATGGTGGAGCGCACCGGGCCGAAGTGTTGAATCATCTTGGTGAAGGTCATGCCCGAAATGACCACCGAGCCCACACCCTGGAAAAACATCTGAAAGGCCACATCCTGCCAGGGCGCGACCCACACCCGCCCGGGAACCCACTGCAGCCACAACAAAACGGTGTAGACCGGAACATAGGTGAAAAAAGCCAGCACCGTGATGGCAATGGTGGCCCGCACCGCGTCCAGCGCAAAACGGCGCACCAACACGCTGTAGGTCGACCAGACCATGGCCGCCAGGATGAACAACACATCGCCTCGCCATACACCGCTGCCATCCAGTGCATGCAACAGGCTGTTGCCGCCCACCAGCAGGTCACCCGCGACGATCAGAACCAGCCCCAATGCCCGGGTCGGCGTGATGTGGTCACCCAGAATAAACACCGCCAGCAGGGCGGTCCAAAGCGGCAAACTGCCGGGCATCAGCACCGAGGCATGCCCGGCGGGTGCAAACACAAAGCCGCTGTAGGCAAACATGCCGTACAACACACCGCCAAACACACCCACGATGAGTGTCTGGCGCAGCGGCAGCGGCGAAAAACCCAGGAGCGATCCGGCCCAAGCCTGGGTGCGGCGGTCGCGGCGCACCAGCCACCAGCCCCAGGGCAGCAAAATCAGGCTGGCGCCCCAGATGCGGGCATACACAATGTCAAACGGGTTGAGCAGGCCGCCTCGGGCCGGGTCCGCCGAAGCGCGGGCAATCACGATGAACGAGGTCCAGATCACCACCGTGACGACAGCTGCAAGGATTCCGACCGCCTGGGGCGACAGGCGTGCAGGCATGTTTTTGTGTGGAAATGGCATCGCGTCGATTATCAAGGACGTGCCTGGTTTGCTAGGATGCGGACGTCCAAAGACCGACAGATGCCTAGCATGTCATACCAAACAGGGGAGGCCATATGAAGCGCGTCAGCAGTTTCTTGTTTTTCACACTGGTACTGGTGTGTGCGGCGCGTGCACAGGTCGCCCCGCCCGTGTCGATGGAAGGCACCCTGGTGCCGACTTGTATGGCACTCTCGGAGCGAACTGCCAACGGCAAGGGGGAGAAACCCAGTCTGGCCTGTGCCGCGGCTTTCGTCGCACAGCGTTGTGCGTTGGACAAGACCGTCGACCTCACCGGGCCGTTGGCAAGGTATTTGGGCGTTCATCCATTAAACGTGCACAAGGGGTTGGGGCGTTACAACGTGCTCCATCGGGTCTCGCGCGACTCCTGGTGTGGACTTTCGGAAGCCGGGCTTGCGCAGGCGATTGGTATCGCGTTGACGCCCAAAAAAGCGACAGACCCGGTCCGCGCCAGTGCCAACCGGGAGTACCTGACCTACACAATGGCCGACGCGTCCGGCCACATCGCACCGGGTGGCTACGCCGCTGCACTGGAGCAACGCCGCTTGCTGGTGCATGACGCGGCTGCCGCCCTGCGGCAGGTCGCGCGCGGTACAGGCAATGCCCGTGTAGAACCCTTGTTGGCCGGCCTGCCAACCAGCGCCAGTGGCTGGACCAATCTGACGGGCTACATCCACCCGGTAGGGCGTATCAACGATGTGTTGATCGACAAAGGCGGCACCACCAGCACCCGGACCATGTGGGCCGCCACCGATGGGGGTGGCATCTGGAAGACCAGCAACGGGGGCACTACCTGGGATGCAGTGAATGACTTCAATGGTTCTTTGTCGATCGGCAAGATTGTGCGCAGCCCCCGCAATAACCTGGAGATGTATGCCTCCACCAATCCCTTTGGCAGCCACACCTATTCGCCGTTTGGCGTTTTGAAGTCCAGCGATGGGGGTGTGACCTGGACGCAGCTGCCCCAAACCAATCCGGCCGTAAACGCGGACTGGCAATATGTGACCCACCTGGCCATTCATCCTACGGGGGTCGGTGGTGCCGATGTACTGTTGGCGGCCACGGACCGCGGGGCCTACCAGTCGTTTGACAGCGGTGTGACCTGGAGCAAGCTTGGCAGCGGCAATGTAAGCGCCAGCTTTGTGGGTTTTCATCCGCTGGACGGCGACCGCAGAGCTTATGCGTTGAACGATGGCAGCTTCACGATCACCACCGACGGCAACTGGTCCAACGCGACCGTGCGCACACTTCTGGCAGGCACCACCCGCGCTTACACCAAATTTGCGTTTGCTGCATCCGATACCGAGGTGGTCTACGCCATGGCAAGCGATGCCGAGGGGCGCACCAAGCTATTGAAATCCACCAACATGGGAGCCGCATGGACCGCGCTGACCCCGCCCGCCGACTTCTATTTCGACAGTAGCTACCTCTACTTCACCGGCGGCCTGTGGGTCGACCCCACCAATGCCAACCGGATTGTCAGCGTGGAAGGCTGGGCGGCCACGACAGCCAATGCCGACACGGCGACGGCCACCGCCGGATGGACCCAGTCGCCCATCGGCTGGGTCGACTTCCACGGGGCCGTAGCAGACCCGGAGTTCAATGGCAGCAGCAACAAGATCATCTACCTGATGGATGACGGCGGACTCTACAAATTTAATGATGTGGATACCTTGTCCAACGGGTCGTTCCTGGCGACCGGCATGACCATCACCGAAACCTATAGTGTGGCGGGCCGTGGCGGCAACATCATCTTTGGCGCACAGGATGTGGGGCCCCGGGTCTTTCGCGACCAGCCCGGTGACGCTACGCAGCGCTGGCGTTTTATTGGCAACCCCGCGCAATGCAATGGTTGCAGCTGGATTGGCGACGGTGCCACCACCGCGGTGGCGCCCGACAACAGCCAGTTGATGTTTGGCTCGCGCCAGTACCTGGACCTGTTTCGCTCGACCGACGGCGGTCTGACCGGTACCGCTTTGTGTGGTGCTGCGCCCACTAACCTGAGCGACGGGCGTTGTGGCAACAACTCCAACTCGGCCTTCATCGCACCGTTCATGCTGGATCCGAATAACGCGGCCACGATGTTGGCAGGAGGCAGGTCCCTGTGGCGATCCACCAATGTGTCCACCGGCACGCCGATCTGGAGCACCATCCATACGGGGGTGGCGTCTGCTGTTGGTGCGATCGCAGTTGCCGCCATTGACTCCAACACCATCTGGGTGGCCTACCAGAATGGCGCGCTGTACAAAACGACCAACGGGCTGGCGTCGGCTCCAACCTGGTCCCTGATCGACAACGCGCCGCAGGGCAGCAAGCTGAAAATCTTCATTGACCGCAGCAATGCCAACGTGGTTTACCTCGGGCTGGCGGGCTTTAGCGGAAATACCTTGTACGTGACCCGCAACGGCGGAACGAGTTGGAACGCAGTGGCGGGCCTGCCGTCGGCCAGTGTCATGGCCATGGAGCAACACCCGGCCAACCCCGCATGGTTGTATGTGGGCACGGCGGTGGGGCTGTTTGCCAGCCAGGATGGGGGCTCTAGCTGGAGTACCAGCAACGAAGGTCCGGCCAATGTTCAGATCAAGGATTTAAGCTGGTATTCGTCGTCGAGTAGCACGGCGGAACTGCTGGTGGCCAGTTTCGGGCGCGGTGTTTGGCGCGCCACCGTCAATACCGCAGCGACTTCATCCACGGCCACAGATATTGACAAGGTGTTTGCATGGGCCGAGAAAACCTACCCCACTGTGTTTTCCCCCAGCGGCAGTGCATCTCTGACCATTTCCGGCTACCGCTACCGGGCTTACGCCAGTGGGCACTTTCTGGCGGTTACCACCACGGGGACTGCGCATCTGTATTACCTCGGTCCCTTGAGCAATAACCAGCCGCTGGATTTGGGGCTGTTCTCCACCTGGTTGGCAACGGCTGCTCCGTGATGACGGTCCGGACACTTTTGCCGTCAGTCGGGCGCGCGAAACTGCGGTGTGCGGCCCGACTGGTGAGTTTTCTTGCCGGCGGCTGTCTGGCTTGCGTGGCCCAAGCCCAGACCCTGCCGCCGGAGGTGGAGGCCGCCTTGGTTCGGGCCAAGGTACCGCGGGACGCCGTGGCGATGCTTGTGGTGGACGCCCAAGGGCAAAGCCCGGCGCGCCTGAGTCACCGCGCCCAGGCGGCCATGAATCCGGCCTCGGTCATGAAACTGGTGACTACGTTTGCCGCGCTGGAGTTGCTGGGTCCGGCCTACACCTGGGCGACGCCCGTGTTTGTTGACGGAGTGATCCGTGACGGCACGTTGTACGGCAACTTGGTAATTCAGGGCCAGGGCGACCCCAAGCTGGTGCTGGAGCGTCTGTGGCTGCTGTTGCGCAGGGTGCAGGGCTTGGGTATCCGGTCCATCGCCGGCGACATCGTGCTGGACCGAAGCGCCTTTACCGTGCCTGCGATCGACCCCGCGAGTTTTGATGGCGAGCCGCTGCGGCCCTACAACGCTTCGCCCGATGCACTGTTGATCAACTTCAAGTCGGTGGTCATGACCCTGCTGCCCGAGCCCAGCGGCACGGTGGCACGGGTGCAATTCGACCCACCACTGGCGGGTGTGCAGATGCAAGCCACGGTGCCGCTGGTCACCGGGGAGTGTGGCGACTACCGCGCCGCGTTGAAGGCTGACTTTTCTGACCCCAATCGCATTTATTTTGGCGGTGCTTACCCGGCGAGCTGCGGGGAGAAGGTCTGGGCTGTCGCTTATGCCGATCCAAGAACCTTTGCCACGCGGGCCGTGCAGGGTATGTGGCAGGACATGGGCGGCAAGTTAGCGGGCGTCGTGCGTTTTGGGGCATCCGGCGGGGGGCTGGCCGCATCGGCCAAACCGGCGTTCGAGCTGCGTTCAGCCCCTCTGGCAGAGATCATTCGCGACATCAACAAATACAGCAACAACGTGATGGCACAGCAGGTCTACCTGAGCCTGGGCCGCGTCGTGTCGACCGGGTCGGGCGAGGCCAGCCCCAGCAGTGCTGCGCTGGCTCCGGGTAGTTTCGAAGCATCCAACGCGGTGGTGCAGCGCTGGTGGAAAGATCGCTTGCCAGTGGTTGACGCACCGGTGTTGGACAACGGCTCCGGCCTGTCACGCACCGAGCGCATCAGCGCCGAAGCCTTGGGCCGCCTGCTACAAGCGGCGTTCCTATCACCGCTGATGCCCGATTTGATGGCGTCGCTGCCCATCACCGGTGTGGACGGCACCCTCAGACGGGTCAAGTCACGGGCCACTGGCTCCGCCCATTTGAAGACCGGCAGTCTGGTCGATGTGGTAGCCGTCGCGGGGTATGTGCACAACGCCGCCGGCAAACGATATGCGCTGGTGGCCATCGTGAACCACCCCAATGCCAGAGCGGCGCGACCGGCCGTTGATGCGCTGGTGGAGTGGGCGACCCGGTTGTAGGCCCCCACGTTCGCCCACTGCGTGTGGCTCTCTGCCCCCCGAGGGGGCCGCAGTTCACCTTGGGGCGGCCCGGCGGTGAACCGGCCGATGGCGGTCCCGTCAACCCGACGCAGTGGGTGATCTGGACGCCGCCACCCAAAGCCCGTCAGTGTTTACCCCATGGTTTGCTGACGGCTTCCGTTCTATCATTTACCGTTCAAAAACGAACGGTCGTTCTATTTACTGGAGAGCACAATGAAACAATGGAAATGGGCAGCGGTCGCAGCAAGCTGCGCGGTAGTTTTGGCCGGTTGCGGCGGAGCGAGTGACGGATCAGACACCACCCCCAAAACCGTCGCACCATCGGTCAAAGTTTTCGGCGATAGCATCATGGACAGTGGCACCTTTGGCTACAAGTTCACGATCCAGAGTGCGGACGCGGCCAACCCATTCCTCATTTTCCCGGAAGTCGTCGCGGCCAACTTCGGTGCCCCCAAGTTGTGCTCGTTCTTTAACTTCAACGGCACCACCTTTGTACCCAACACCGCGTGCACCAGTTATGCCGTGGGTGGCGGACGGGTCAACAACCTGACCAACGCCTCGGCTCCCAGCGCCACCGTGCCGTTCTCGATCACCTACCAAATGGCAGTGGGCTCGGCTTCCCTGAGCGCTTCGGACGTGGTCATTGTGGACGGCGGCGGTAACGATCTGGCCGACCTGACCGGCGCCTACCTGAGCGCCACCACACCCGCTGGCGTTGGCAACTACATCAAGCTGTTGAGCACGTTGTTGCCAGCGGCCACTGTGTCCGCCATCATCGGCACCACACCCACCAGCACCAGCATGGGCACCGCCGCAGGCGCCTATGCACAAGCCATTGGCAAGACGCTGGGCGCTGCGGTCAAGACCAGCATCGTGTCCAAGGGTGTCAGCAAGATCATCGTGGTCAACACCACCGACATCACGACAACACCACGCTTTGCGGCGGTGCTTGGCGGTGTGGCGGCTGCTGCCGGTACGGCACAACGTGACGCCGTTCAGGGCGCTGTGCGCGCTTGGACCCAGGCACTCAATGCAGCCTTGGCGGCAGAACTCGCTGGTACCAATGTGCAGATCTTCGACCTGTATGCTGAAGGCGCCAAGATCACAGCCACACCAGCCCAGTTTGCGTTGACCAACATCACCACACCGGCCTGCCCCAAAGTGGCGAACGGCCTGGATACGACCACCGGCCAGGCCAGTCTGAGCCTGCCGGCCACCGTGGCGGCCTGCAATTCGGCCGGCATGTCGGCCAATATCCCGGTGGGTGAAACCTCTGCCAACTGGTGGAAGGGTTATGCCTTCTCGGACAACTTCCACCCAACCCCTGCCCTGCACCAGTTGATCGGTCAAGCCATCAATGTGCAACTCGCCAAAGCAGGCTGGCTGTAATTCACGGAGCAAAACATCATGAACAACACAGCAAAACTCCTCTTGATCCCCGCCTTGTTGGCGTGTGCAGGTCTCGCCCAGGCGCAAACGGCTGGCTCCATTCTGGTGCGCGCCGGTGCCACCACCATTACGCCAAATGTCTCCAGCGGCGACCTGACGCCCCCCAGCCTGGTAGGTACCAAGTCCAGCATCGGGAGCTCGACTCGTCTGTCCGGTGGCATTACCTATATGGTGGATGACAACATTGCGCTGGACCTGCCGGTGGCCATACCGTTCGAGCACGATATTTCGGGTGATGGCGCGATCCTGGGCGTGGGCAAAATTGGCACGGTCAAGGCCCTGCCGGCGACCCTGGTTGCGCAGTGGCGCTTTTTCGAGCCCACCGCCACGTTCCGCCCCTATGTCGGTGCGGGCCTGACCTATGCAGCGTTTTTTGGCGCACGGTCCACGTCCACACTGACGGCGATTTCCGGCGGCACTCCGTCCAACCCCACCACCTTGTCGGTGGAATCCAAATGGGCGGCGACCGTGCAACTGGGCGCCACAGCCCAACTTGGCGGCGGCTGGTTCCTGGATGCCAACTACACCTACACACCCTTGAGCACCCGCACGACGTTGTCGACCGGGCAAACCCTGGATGCCAAACTGGACCCCAGCTCCTTCAGCCTTGCCGTCGGGATGAAGTTCTAGGCTGCTGTACCCACGCAGAAAAAAAGCAGCCTTCGGGCTGTTTTTTTTCGGCCCGCGCATTTCACGATGGAAACTGAAACACCCATAGTCCCGGCTATGCTCGGCAGCCATGTACTCGCAACATTTCGGACTTGAACAAGATCCGTTTTCCATCGCACCCGATCCGCGCTTTCTCTTCATGAGTGAGCGCCACCGGGAGGCGCTGGCACATTTGTTGTACGGGGTGTCGGCACGCGACGTACGCGCCAGCGGCACGGGGGGCGGTTTTGTGGTGTTGACGGGTGACATTGGCACCGGCAAAACCACCATCTGCCGCTGTTTTTTGCAGCAGATTCCGGCCAGTTGCCACGTGGCCTACATCTTCAATCCCAAGCTCACGGTGCCCGAGTTGCTGCAGACGGTGTGTGAGGAGTTTCACATCAGCTTGGGGGCGTCGGCATCGACGCCACCCACCGTCAAAGACCGGGTCGACGCGCTCAATACCTTCCTGCTGCAAAGCCACGCGCAAGGGCAAAGCTGCGTGCTGATCATCGACGAGGCGCAGAACCTGCAAACCGACGTGCTGGAACAGTTGCGACTGTTGACCAACCTGGAGACCAGCGAACGCAAGCTGCTGCAGATTGTGTTGATAGGGCAGCCCGAGTTGCGCGTCATGCTGGCGCGTCCCGAACTGGAACAACTGGCCCAACGGGTGATTGCCCGCTTCCATCTGGACGCGTTGAGCGAGCCGGAGACCGCACTCTACATACGCCACCGCCTGGCCGTGGCCGGACACACCGGCGCGTTGCCCTTTGACCGCACGGCTTTACAGCACATCCACCGGCTGGCGCGTGGAGTGCCGCGGCGTATCAACCTGTTGTGTGGCCGTGCCTTGCTGGGGGCTTGGGCGACTGGGCAGGAGCGGGTGAACCGGGCAGTTGTCAAAAGAGCGGCCCAGGAAGTGTTTGGTTCCGCCACCGCGCCCGCCACTACCAGGTGGTGGTCGCTCGCGGCTCCCACTGTACTGGTCGGTTTGGGCCTGGTTGTTGCGGCCCTTGGTTTGGGGTTTTCGTGGCCCCTATTCGCTCCTGGTGGCAGTTCACCAAAGCCGGTGGCGAGTGTGGCGGTGGTGCCCGTCGCTGCGCCCAAAGCAGTCCAACTGCCCGCCTCGGCCCCTGTCGCCAGTGCGGCCGCAGTGGCCATCGAGCCCTTGGATACGTTGATTGCGCAACTTCCGCGCGACCTACAAACGGCATGGAGCGCCTTGGCCCCTAGTTGGCAGTTGCCGGTCTTGGAGGGCAAGTCCTGCGAAACCGCCGCCACGCAGCAATGGGAGTGTTACCAAACCAGCAGTTTGACCATTCCGCAACTGCGCCAGCTGTCCCGTCCCGGCTTTTTGACGCTGCGCCTGGAGGACGGATCTGCCGCCTACGCCGTCGTGGTTGCGCTGACCGACGATACGGCTACGCTCCTATTGCCCAGCGGGCGCCACACGGTTCGCCTGGGCGCGCTGGTGGGGCTCTGGCAGGGTCAATTTGCCACCTACTGGCGCGCGCCAGAGGGTTATATGCCGCCAGCGGGCAGCGCCAGTGCGCCTTCCTTCTTTGAAAGTCTGTCGCGCCAGTTGGCGATTCTGGAAGGTTCCGGATCGGCCGGTCCGACCAGCCCGATGGCCAAGGCTCTGGACGCCGCTTTGCGCAAAAAGCTGCAGGATTTTCAGCGCGCGCACGGACTCAAGCCCGACGGCCAACCCGGCCCGCTCACCCTCATGCAGCTTGAACAGGCGATGAAGTCTGCTGCAGCACAACAGCCCCCCCAGCAGCCATAGACCATGTCCTACATCCTTGATGCCTTGCAACGCGCTGAAGCCGACCGTGAACGTGAGCGCGGCGCCGTTCCCGGTTTGCAGACTCGCTCGGTACTTCCTGGTTCCATGCCTGTGCGCCATGGCCAAAGGCTTGGTCTGGGGGTGATCGCGGCGGCCGCAGTTGCAGTGGTTGCCCTCATGGCGGTCATGTTCTGGTTTTGGCCGAGCGCCGAGCGGGAACTGGCGGCTCCGGTGGTTCAAGCCCCAGCTGCACAAACGCTGACACCCAGCGTGGTCATTGCACCCACGCCAGTCGCCGTTGCCAATCGCACGGTCGTCGCAGTGACGGCCCTGCCACAGCGCCCACCTGAAACGCCAAAAAGGGCGGAGGCGCCGCCTGCTCCAACCCGTGCCACCAGCAGAGCCAGGGTGGCCACCGAGGTGCCCCTGTTCAAAGACATGCCGGAAGAATTTCGTCGACAAGTACCCGCCCTGGCCATTTCGGGGGCGGTGTATTCAGAAAACCCGGCGCAGCGGCTGTTGTTGGTCAATGGCCAGGTGTTGTCACAGGGCAGCCCCGCCGCCCAAGACGTGACGCTGGAGGAAATTCACCCCACCACCTCTGAATTCAGCTTCAAGGGAATGCGCTTTCGGCTGCCGCACTAAAGCGCATTACTCCGAATTCAAGACACGCTGGCCCGCTGCAGGCGGTCGCGCACCCCTTCCCAATCGAGTGTGTCGGGTGGGGTTTCAACCCATATCAGCTTGACGCCGGCGTCGTCAAACCCCCGCAATGCGGCAAACAATTGGTGCGCCGTGGCCGCCGCGTCATCCGGCATACGGCGCAGCAGAATGGACAAAGGCACCTTTTGTAGGGCGGTGCGTGCATAGACGGCGATGGAGGGCCGGGTCTCCGAGCCCTGTTGGTACATCACATCGCCCAGCAGGTTCACCGCCGTTTGCAAAGCTTTGGCATCCATCAGCCGCAATTTGGCGTTGGGGGCGTAGTGGGACTCCAGAGTGCCTGATGCCTTTGGGGCCTCTAGCCCCCGTACTTGCTGCGCAAGCAGCTCCTCATTGGATAGCAATTTTTGCCCGCAAGCCTGTTCAATCTGCAGACGGCTGATGGAGCCTGGGCGTAGCAACACAGGCACCCCGCGTGTGCAGTCGATGATGGTGGACTCAATGCCCAGATCACAGGGACCGCCATCCAGAATCAGCAGATCAGGCCCCAATTCGCTGTCCACATGGGCCGCCGTAGTCGGGCTGACGCGTCCGAAGCGGTTGGCGCTGGGGGCGGCAATGCCCCAGACCGGCGCCTGGTCGGCCGAAGCTTCGCGCAGTGCATGCAGCACAGCCTGGGCTGCCGGATGGGCTGGGCACCGCAGGCCAATAGATGCTTGGCCACCCGCAGCCGCCGAACCGACACCGTCACGGCGCGGCAGAATCAGGGTCAGCGGGCCCGGCCAGAAGGCAGACATCAGTTGCTGTGCGAAGGGGGGCACCCGGGCGGCAAAATGCGCTACGGCCGACATGCCGCCGTCCTGCGATGACACATGCACGATCAGCGGATGGTCGGCCGGGCGGCCTTTCGCAGCGAATATTTTCGCGACCGCCGCGTTGTTGTCGGCATCCGCACCCAGGCCGTACACGGTCTCGGTTGGTAAGCCAATCAGGCCCCCAGCCCTCGTACTTGCTGCGCAGGCAGCTATGGATTCAGGAGCAGATGCAGACAGGATCATGGCCGCATTCAGAACGGCGCTATGCCCAAAATGGCGGCGGCCTGCAGTGCGGTGGCGCGCACCTGCTCCACCGTATGGCCGGTAATGGTCAGATGGCCCATTTTGCGGCCCTTGCTCGCTTTGGCCTTGCCATACAGGTGCAAATGGGTGCCGGGCAGGGCCAGCACCGGCGCCCAGGGAGGAGAAAAATCGGGGTCAGGCCATATGTCGCCCAGCAGATTCAGCATGATGGACGGGCTGTGCTGGCGCGGCTGTGTCAGTGGCAAACCGGCCAGCGTACGCACCTGCAGCTCAAACTGCGACACATCGCAGGCATCCATGCTGTAGTGGCCGCTGTTGTGCGGACGCGGAGCCATCTCGTTGACGACCAGTCCGCCCAATGCCGCAGCATCGTCCGAATCCGGCTCCAACACGAAAAATTCGACGCACAACACACCCACATACTGCAAACCGCTTGCTATTAATTTTGCAGCGGCTACCGCACGTTCCACGAGGGCTGGAGGCAGATTTCCTTCAAAGACTTCGGTCACGGCGAGGATGCCGTCGCGGTGCAGGTTGCGCTGCACTGGCAGGTTGACACATGCGCCGTCGGCGCCGCGCGCCACGATCACCGAGCACTCCAGTTGCAGCGGCAGCATTTTTTCCAGCACACAGGGCACGTTCTTCAGGTCGGCCCAGGCGGCTGCCAATTCGGCCTGCGTGTGCACACGCACCTGGCCTTTGCCGTCATAGCCCATGCTGGCGGTTTTCAAAATGCCCGGCAGCAGATCGTCTGGCACAACTGCCAGCTGCACCGGGGTTTCGATCACCGCATAAGGCGCTACCGGCACACCACACGACTCAAAGTGCGACTTTTCGCGGGCGCGGTCCTGGGCAATCGCCACTGCCTCAGCACCCGGCGACACCGTGCGTGCATACGCCAGCTGCGCCAGCGCCTGGGCCGGCACATTCTCGAATTCAGTGGTGACTGCGACGCACCGGTCAGACAACTGCTGCAGCCCTGCTGGGTCGGTGTACGCGGTCTGGATGTGGTGGTGGCTAACGCGCCCGGCCGGGCTCAGCGGGTCCGGGTCCAGCACGGCCGTGAAATACCCCATGCGCTGGGCGGCGTGCACAAACATGCGGCCCAACTGGCCTCCGCCCATCACACCCAAGGTGATTTCTTTCATAGTACGGGCGGCACGGTCATGCCACGCGCCACTTCGGTCTGGTGGGCGCGAAACTCGTCCAGTTTTTTGCGCAGAGTGGGGTGGTCGGCTGCCAGCATGGCCACGGCAAACAGCGCCGCGTTGGCCGCACCGGCTGCACCAATGGCAAAGGTGGCCACCGGCACGCCCTTGGGCATTTGCACAATGCTGTGCAGGGAGTCCACGCCCGACAGGTGTTTGCTGGCCACCGGCACCCCGAGTATCGGCACCGTGGTTTTGGCCGCCAGCATGCCCGGCAAGTGGGCGGCGCCCCCGGCACCGGCGATGATGGCGCGCAGGCCGCGCCCCACGGCTGCCTCGGCGTAGGCGAACATGTCATCGGGCATGCGGTGGGCCGAAACCACCCGTGCTTCGTGGCTGATGCCAAACTGTTGGAGAATCTGCACTGCATGTTGCATGGTGTCCCAGTCGGAGCTGGAGCCCATGACGACGCCGATTTGAATGTTCATAAAATGTTGAGGACAGAGCTGAAGGTCTGTCCCCCAATGTTTCAGGTTAGTTGTGGGCAGAGCTAAAGGTCTGTCCCGCAATGTTTCAGCATTTTACTTTTTCGCTTTGAGCGACCCCACATGATCAATGTCACCGTAGAAAGCTTCGAAGCCGAAGTCGTCGCCGCCTCTAGCCAGGTCCCTGTTCTGGTCGATTTCTGGGCACCGTGGTGCGGTCCCTGCAAGGTCATTGGCCCAGTGCTGGAAAAGGTGGAGCTCGAATACGAGGGCCGCTTCAAGCTGGTCAAGATCGACTCCGACCAGCAGCAGGAACTGGCGCAGGCGTTTGGCATCCGCTCCATTCCGACCTGTGTGCTGATGGTCGGTGGCAAGCCGGTGGACGGATTTATGGGCGCGCAGTCCGAGGGGCAGATCAAGGCATTTCTGGACAAACATGTGCCCTCTGCCGATGTGCTGGAGGCCCAGTCCGAAGCGGAAGATGCCCAGGCCTTGATAGCAGCCGGTGACCCGCAGGCAGCCCTGCACAAGTTGCACGAATCGCTGACCATCAACCCCGGCAACGACGACGCCCGTTACGACTACGTCAAGCTGCTGATCGAAAACGACATGCTCGACGACGCCGAGGCCGCACTGGCACCGGCCTTGGCCGAAATTCCGCGCCAATTGCGGTTTGAGGCGCTGGGGCAGTTTCTGGACGCCATCAAATTTGTCATGACCGATGAGCGTGGCACCTGGGCCCCGGCGCAGTTTGACGCGCTGATTGCCCAGAACAAACGCGACTTTGACACGCGCCTGGCCAAGGCCCGGGTGCTGATGGTGAGTGGCGACTGGACTGGCTCAATGGACGAACTGCTGGAGATCATCATGCGTGACAAGGCTTGGGGCAATGCCGTGCCCCGCAAGACCTATGTCGCCATCCTGGAGCTGCTCACCCCGCCTAAGCCCAAAGCCGACCCCTTGGCCGCAGGCAAAACTGCGGGCGGCATCGAATTGGCCGGCAAGTCAGTTGCTACGCTGGACCCCCAGGCCCAACTGGTGGCCAGCTACCGGCGCAAATTGAGCATGGCGCTGAATTGACAGCCGGATGAAAACGGCTGGGTCTGCCCGCCGCCTGACCCGCTACACGAACACCGGCCACACGCCGGGGTTGAGTTTTACCGCTCTTTACGGAGAATGAGTCAGGGTCTATATGCTAAATTGGCCTGCAGTCCACGTAAAATGGGCTTTAACAGCTACTATTTTTGTAGCACCCGGGTGTCTGAAGTACGACTTGCCTTAGCGTTTTGACTGTTCTGGCGACATGGTTTTGGCCATTGGCCGCCGCCTCATACTGTCAAAGGCCCAGAAATCGGCGGGTACCAACGGCCCAAACCATGCGGGTAGGTTGTTGGTGGGATCGGAAATGGAAGTCAGGTCAGGGGCGTGAGCGGGCGGTGGTGAGCGGCAGCAATATGGAACGGCAGTGCGCCATCTCACAATAGTAGTTTGTGAGCTTCGCATGCGTGCTCACTGCAGAACAGCCAATGTTTGGCTCGTTGGCCAGCACGGAATCAGGTTCGAAGGGTGTTCTCAAGCCTCTGTGCCACTAAGCGCACCAGGGCACGTGCGTTGGCACCGGCGGTGTGTACGGGCAAGGTCAGGGCTTGTACGCAGTCGCCTTCGGCAATGGGCAAGTGCCAGTCGGGCAACAGGTTGTGCAGACGGCCCGCCGCTACATCCTCCTGCACGCAAAAGTCGGGCGCCAACACGACCCCTTGGCCGAGACGCGCCAGCGCGACCAGGGCTTCCAGGCTGTCGGCGCTGATGTGAGGCTGCAACTCCACGGTCTCGCGTGCGTGGCCGCTGCGGCCGGCCCATTGCAGCGGCCAGATTTGAGCACCGCCCTCGAGCATGAGCAACGGCCGTTGCTGCAACGCCTGTGGACTCGCCAGAGGCGACGCCACGCTGCCGTATGCACCAATGCGATAACGCAGCACCGGCTGGGCCACACAGTCCTCAGGAGGTTTTCGGGTAATGCGAAAGGCCACATCCACCCCCTCGCGCACCAGGTCTACACGCCGTTCGGTAAACATCAACTCCATGGCTACGCCCGGGTGAATGCGGCCAAACTCGGCCAGCAAAGGCAACAACACGCTGTAGCCGAATGCGCGCATGCTGGTGATGCGCAGGCGCCCCTGCAAGGCATCGCCTTCCTTTCGCAGCGCCATGCGTGCCGCATTGGCGGCTTCGTGCACCACCTGAGCCCGCGCAGCCAGCGCGCGCCCGGCCTCGGTCAAACCCAGCGAGCGGGTGGTGCGTGCCAGCAGCGTCTGGCCGGCTAGCTGCTCCATGGCGGCCACACGGCGGCTGACGGCTGCACGCGTCAACCCCAACTGGCGCGCTGCGCGTGAAAAGCTGCCGGCAGCGACCACACGGGCAAACAACTCCAGCGCGTTGGCATCCAACGCCGCGTTTTCGCGATGGCGGTGCAATCGGGTTGCCGACAAGGCAGGCGCGTCTTTTGGTGAGTTCATGTAAACAGTGTGACTCGAAAATTAGGTCTATTCAACAATTTAGTACAAATCTACCATGCAGCTTCATGAACCACCTGTTTGGAGACGCTATGTCTTTTGTCTTGTCCGCTGCCGCTGCCCCTGCCCCTGCCACGTATGTGAGGACTACGTTGGAATCCCCCGACCAAGTGCACCTGCACGCCCATCTGCCATTCCAGGACGAACCCGACCCGCAGGACGCGGCAGTCGGCATGGGCGTGGTGCAATTTGCCGCCACGGATGGTCACCCGTTGCACGGCCACTGGTTTGTGCCGCAGCACCGTGCTGCCCATGCGGTGGCTGTCGTGGCGCCCGCCACCGGTGTCCCGCAGCGTTATTACCACGCCTTTGCCCGCTGGCTGGCCGCCCGTGGGTATGCCGTGTTGTGTTTTGACTACCGTGGAATGGGTAAGCGCAACCGTGCCAGCGGGCGCACCGGCATGCGCGAGTGGGTGCGCCACGACCTCTCGGGGGCGCTGGCCTGTGCGAAGGCGCGTAGCACCCAAGGCGACCAGCACTTGCCCGTGCTGTGGGTCGGGCACTCCTTGGGAGGCAATGGATTGCCGCTGGTGCAGGGGCTTGAGCACATCAACGCGGTCATTACCTTGGGTTCGCAGTTCGGGTACTGGAAGCTGTGGCCGCGCGGATGGCACCGCCAGGTGACCCGCGTGTTCTTCGGGCGCTGGGTCCCGCTGTGTGTGCGCCTGACCGGCAAGCTGCCAGGTTGGGCGCTGGGCGGTGGCGAGGCGTTGCCCGGGGCCGCCGCTATGGACTGGTCTCGCTGGGGCATGTCGCCAGGATACTTTCGCGATGACCCGGAGTGCGCCGGTTGGTACCAGCCCGACCAGTTTCAGGGTCACATGCAGCTGTGGAGCATTGACGACGACAAAACGTTTGGTCCGGTCGATGCGGTGGACGCACTGGCGGCGTGCTTTGGTCAGAGCGCGGGTCAGGTCGAGCGCTTGCATCTGCACCCGCGCGAAGTCGGGCGCAAAGCGGTGGGACATTTTGGTGTGTTCCAGCGCGTGGCGGAAGCGCAAATCTGGCCCATGGTGTTAAAACACATCGAAGCCAAGGTGCCACTCTTGCGCCAGAGGGTAGCTTAGCGCGATTTCCTTTGCCTTCACATCAATTTAACCGCACTCTGGATGACTGCAATCGCGGCAAAACCGACTTTCAAAAGTTACGTGCGGAGGAGTGCAATGCGTCTTTTTGAGACACACATCTTTCTGGCGGTCGTCAAATATCCACAGCAAGTAGTCTATTCTTTGCGGCGAATATGCCACTCAATGAACAACAGATTGGGGACCCAGCAGAGCCACCCCAGCCAGGCATAAAAAGTCTCAAACGCAATGCCCGTGGCGGAAAAGAACCCCAGATAAAGGCGCAGCGTAACCGCTGCAAATGTGAGTGCGAAGTTTCGCAGCATCCATTGTTTGTGGGAAACAATGTCTCCCACTCGAATAGATCGATACGCTGCGTACCCCGTGGTCAGCCATAGCATGGCCAGCACGGCAAAACCAATCTGGTTAAAGGTGCCGCCAAAGGCAAAGCCCGATACATACATGCCGGCGATGCCCCCTGGCAGGACTCCGCCCAGCAGATAGATGCGCCCACTCCAGCGGTGCAAAGCCGGGCGACTGGCTCGCAGACCGGGGAAGAACTGCCAGGGACCCAGCGCCATAGCCAGCATCGAGCAGAAAATATGCACAAATATGGCCACACGGTGGGCTTCAAAAGCCAATTTCATCTGGGGATGAACCAGATTGCCCAGCGGCACCACACTGTAGGCAATCAGTGCATAGCCAGCCACCCCCACACTCATAGCTGCTACCAGCCATTGCTGTTTCTGAGTCTTCCACAAAGTCATGTTTTCTCCCAGGTTTTGCACGTTGTCGATCCGGCGACTTTGTGCGGCGCGAGCGGGTTACGCGCCACAGCCCTCCGTAGTCCAGATTGTGGAAGCGTCTGATGCTCAACACAATTGCATATATGCTCATATCTGATGTTCATTTTTGTATATCAAAACATGGGCCACACCATGCACGACCGCTTTGACTGGGGTCTAGTCCGGTCGTTTTAGGCTACTCTGGAGCGCGGCAGGTATTGGCCGATTTTTTACGGCGAGTGATCGGTATCGTGAATTCGGTTCACCGGACGGCTGCTTTCAAGATCCACTCCCCAGCAGCGGCTCGTGGCCAATTGGAGGTGCCCGATTCAACAAGATCGTCGCCAAAAAGCTGTCTCAGACACGTTGACTTGACTGACCGCTTCGAAGGAGGCAAATCACAACTGTCTACGTCCGCAATGCGTGTGCGCCGTGCAAAGGCGGCGCTTTCCTGTGGGTGCAAGTCCCACCTGGCCAAGGCTCCAGCCAGTAGCAACCGGAGCGGTCATGGAGGTAACGATATGGCTGAAGCCTTCGGGTAAAGAGCGTCACGAATTGGTGACGGCGCGAGTGTGCAGGCCGCAACGCGAGTGAACACCGAGCAAGCCTCGAAAAGGACGATGCGCAGATCGACCCGACCACGCTATCGGGGAAGATTGATACGACTGTGGGAATTGAGCAAATACGAACACAGTCGCTGCGCCGGGGTAGTGGTGGCAGCATGTACACAAGGAAAGCGCGCGCAACACGGGAAGCCCCATAAGGTGGTCGGGGACGACCAACCGGACGCCGGTGACGGACAGGCTGGGTCTTGTGGGGTGACGGATAGGCCCGTAGTACCGATGAAGCTGGGTAACTCCGGTGGAGGGAAGGGGCCTTGGTTCAAGACAGACGCAACAAGTGGAAAGGGACAGGAGATTGGACAACCTATCAACTCCGGATACTGTTCAGAAACTGCAGATGGCGTTACACGCGAAAGCGAAGTCAGAAGCTGGGTATCGCTTCTATGCGCTGTACGACAAGATTTACCGCTCAGACATTCTGTTTCATGCATGGAACCAGTGCCGCTCCAACAAGGGCGCACCGGGCGTGGATGGGCAGGACTTTGAGGACGTCGAGAAGTACGGTGTGCTGAAGTGGCTTGGCGAACTGGCGCTTGCACTCAAGACGGAGAAATATCAACCGGAACCAATCAGACGAGTGTTTATTCCCAAAGCCAACGGCAAGCTCAGGCCGCTGGGCATCTCGACTCTCAGGGACAGGGTATGCATGACAGCAGCAATGCTGGTGCTGGAACCCATCTTTGAAGCGGACCTTCCTGACGAGCAATACGCATACCGTGCTGGGCGCAATGCCCAGCAGGCCGTAAAGCAAGTGCAGGACACGCTATTCCATGGCCGAAAGGAAGTCGTAGATGCGGACCTGGCGGACTACTTCGGGAGCATTCCCCACGCAGAACTCATGCTGTCGCTTGCGCGGCGCATTGTGGACGCGCGCGTGCTGCATCTCATCAAGATGTGGCTGGAATGTCCAACGGAGGAAACCGATGACCGGGGCCGCAAGACACGAAAGACCGAAGCCAGGGACACGGGGCGGGGAATCCCGCAGGGCGCTCCCATCTCCCCACTACTGGCAAATGTTTACATGCGCCGGTTTGTGCTGGCGTGGAAGAAGTTCGGGCTGGAGCAAAGCCTTGGTGCCAAACTGGTGACCTATGCCGACGACCTTGTCATTCTGTGTGGCAAAGGCAGAGCCGAAGAGGCTCTGCAAAAGCTGCGCGAAATCATGGGTCGGCTAAAGCTAACGGTCAGCGAGGAGAAGACACGAATCTGCAAGGTACCGCAAGAGACCTTTGATTTCTTGGGATACACGTATGGTCGGTTGTATTCGCCAAAGACAGGCAAGGCCTACATAGGGATGCGCCCGTCAAAGAAGAGTATCAAACGCATGGTGGAGAAAGTCCATGTGTTGACTGAGATCAACGGTTGTTGGCAGGAGACAACGGAGCTGGTGGGAAAGCTGAATCGCTCGTTGCGTGGCTGGGCGAACTACTTCAAAGTAGGTTCGGACAGTGACGCCTATCGGGCGTTGGACAACTACACAGCACCGCGGTTGCGTCGGTGGTTACGCTTCAAATACAAGCTCAGAAACAGAAAGGGCGGGACCTATCCACTCTCGCATCTATACGGGCACTTTGGGCTCGTACGTCTGAGCGTGAGGGGGCGTGAGCAGGCGTGGGCGAAGGCGTGAGATCTTGTCCGAGAGCCGGATGCGGGAAATCTGCATGTCCGGTTCGATGAGGGGGATGTGGAGACGGAGCCATGGTCAGGACAGTAAGGCACCGCCAATCGAAAGAGGCGGCAAACAGATATGCCAGACCTACCGCCACCGCGCCACATCTCTACTCTACCTAAACTGAACCGGGAATTGCCTCCATCGCAACCAAGCCCCACACCCAAGGCGGGCGGTGGGGCTTTCGGGCGTGGGCCGCACTCGCGGCTGCCACAGAGTGTGCGCACAAGCCAAGGGGTTGACGCAGCAGAGCCCGCAAACCAACCCGGACCGCCCGCGACGCGCGCCGGAGAACGAAAGCCACGCCGTCCGCCGCCGCGAGAGGCATTCCACCAAAATCCTTAAGCATTTAGGCCCTCTATTTAGTGCGTGTCCCAGCCCGCACGTCGGCGCTTGCCTTGAATGCCCAGCTTCTTGCCCGTTTCCTGCTTGAGCGGGGTCAGCGCCATGCGCCGCACACACGCCAAGTTCGCTGGTGCGTTGTCCTTGCGAACTTGGCAGTCATCCTCCCTGAAGCCCACGTCCAATAACCAGCGCAATTCGTTCTCCACCGACCAGCGGCTACACACCGCCCGGGCCAATACTTGGGCACCGGTACTCAATGCCAAACTAATGAGGTAGTAGCTGTCTTCTGTGCTGATTTTGCCGCCCACCCGGCGCGTTCTACGCACCATGGCCACCGTCTTGAGCCCCGCCCAAGGGGCTGCAGCTATTTTGAAATGCTCATCAGGGGGACTACGGCTTGTTTCGATACTCCGTAGTTTGCCCGCTCACGGCCCATATTCCTTCTGGTGACTCGCTCTTGGGCGATACAAATTTAGATGCGATTGCCCTGTTGCGAGCACCGGTTTGGGGGGGTGGGAGTAGGGACGTCATTGGGCTGGTTTTGGCCACAACACCCACATCTGCAAAGGCTGGCGCAAGCGGCCGGCCAGTTCCCCGGCATCAAAGCCCCAGCCTGCAAAATAATCGGCACGCACAGCCCCCGTGATGGCGCTGCCGGTGTCCTGGGCCAGTACCAGTTTTTCCAGGTTGACCTGCGGACCGCGGGAGGCCAACCAGACCGGTGTGCCGTAAGGAATGCTGCCCGGGTCCACCGCAATCGAGCGCCCCGGCGTTAGTGCCACACCCTGGGCTCCGCGTGGCCCTTCACTGGCGTCTGCGCCCGTGATGGGTTCCTCCCTGAAAAACACCACACGTGGATTGCTCCATAACAATTCCTGCTGGCGCAGCGGGTTCTGCGCCAGCCAGGCCTTGATGCCGGGCCAGGACGCGTCCTTGACTAGGCCCTGGTCCAGCAACCAACGCCCCACACTGCGGTAGGGTTGATCATTGGTACCGGCGTAGGCCAGGCGCACCCAGCGCTGGCTGCCATCGGCCTGGGTGATGCGGATGCGCCCGGAGCCCTGGATCTGCAGCACCAGCGCGTCAATCGGATCGGCCAGGTAGGCGATGGCTCGGCCCTGCAGCGCCGCCTGGGCCTCGGGCAGGGTGTCGATCTCCTGTCGGCTAAACCACGGTTTGCGTTGCGCTAGGCCAGCGGGGGGCTGGTACAGCGGAACGGTAAAGCCGTTGGTCGGCACGCGGCTGGCTTCGAGAACCGGCTCAAAGTAGGACGTCAGCAGACCGGTCGCCTCACCTTGCACCGATTCCACCCGAAAGGGCTGCAGGCGCTCTTGCATCCATGCCCTCTGGTCCTGCGGGCTGCCAATACTCAGGCGTCGCACTTCGGGGCAAATACTGGCCATTACAGCGGTTGCGCGTTCGCAGCTCTTGATCCAGGCGTTCCAGGCCTCAAACAAGCTGTCGTCTGCGAAGCCCGGCAAATCGGACCATGCCACGGGCACCCAGCGGCCCTTGGCCTGGCTGATGATTGCGGCAGCGTCCGTGGGTGTTGACCGTACACTTCCGGTTTGCCCGGGTGCCGGGCGGCCCGCCGGGGTGAGCGGAGCGCTGCCGCAAGCCACGAGCCCGATGACGACCAGGGCAACACAAACACACGACAGGAACCGTTTCATGACATTGCTATTGCTGGAGGCACTGGGCGCCGGATTGATACTGATGGGAATCATCTGGTGGACCATGTTTTCGGGGCGAAAAAATGGGGAACTCCCGGATGCCAATACGGCTGATACCGCCGATACGCCAGAGCCACTGCCAGCAAAATCTATAGATGAAAACAAGCATTAGCCCTCGTGGAATATGCGTAGATAGCTATAAAAATAGTAGCAATCTGCGAATCAAAGGTGGTTACCGTCACAACACGCGGTGTTGCAAAGCCGGCAGTTGGGAGCGCCGCGCGTGTAGCGTTTGGGCGTTCAACTCGGCACAGACCACTCCTGGCCCCAGGGCCTGTTCGGCAAGGACCTTGCCCCAGGGATCAATCAACACAGACTGGCCCCAGGTCTGGCGGCCATTGGGGTGCACGCCGCCCTGGGCAGCGGCGGCGACAAAGGCCAGGTTTTCAATGGCGCGGGCGCGCAACAACACCTCCCAGTGGGCCTGGCCGGTGGTGTGGGTGAAGGCGCTGGGCACCAGGATCAGGTCCACACCCTCCTTGGCATAGCCGCGGTACAACTCGGCAAACCGCAAGTCGTAACACACACTCAAACCGATGTGCCACAGGTGGCCATCAAGCGACGGCAAGGCAAACCGGGTCGGCAATACACCCCTCTCCAGCACCCGGGATTCATCGTAAGACTCCAGGCCATTGTCAAACTGGAACAGATGGATCTTGTCGTAACGCGCCACACAGGTGCCGGCCGGATCAAAGACCAGGGAGCTGTTGTAGACATGATCGGCGTGTGTTGCCGACAGCGGCAGGGTGCCGCCTACCAGCCACAACCCCAACTCGCGTGCGGCGTCCGCCAGAAACTGCTGGATGGGCCCCTTGCCAAAAGCTTCCTGAATCGCCAACTTGTCACCATCGCGTTGACCGATCAGGCAAAAGTACTCGGGCAGAACGGCCAGTTCGGCGCCCGACTGGGCGGCCTGCTCTAACAGTTGACGGGCTTGGCGCAGGTTGTCGCCCAACACGTCGGTGGAGACCATCTGGATGGCAGCGACTTTCATTTGGATTCCTGGATAGCGGGTGGTGGGGCAGCGGGTTTGTGTTCAACCTTGGTGACTCGCGGGTCGACCCAGGTGCCGTCCACCAGGAATTCCTGCGTTGCGGCTTCGATCAACGGGCGGCGCAGTATCAACTGTGCCAGAAACGTGCTCAAGCCAATCACTGGGTTGATGTAAGACGCCAGCAGCGATGCGCTGCCGGCGTTGATTTCTGGCACCACGACCACTTTGATACTCTGTGTTTCACGCGCGATGTCGGCCTGGCCTTCCATCAGCACGGCGGCATTGACACCTTTCATTTGCAGGTTGTTGGTGTACGCAATGCCCTGCGTGATGCTGACATCACCGCGCAGGAAGTCAAACGCAAATCCTTCACTGAACACGTCCCGGAAGTCCAGCAGCAGTCGGCGGGGCAGGGCCTGCAGGCTCAAGACGCCAAGCAGCTTGGCAATGCCGGGGTCGGCTTTCAGGAATTGACCGGCCTCCACGTCAATGTTGAAGTTGCCGGTCATGCTGGGGTAGTCCAACGTGATGGGGGAGCCCAGCCAGGCGACCTGGCCCTTGACCGTTCCGGCACCCTTGCGTACAACACCCACCATGCCGAAACGTTTGAGCAGTTCACCCGAGTCGTTGATGTCGAGTTTGAAATTCATCACGGTACGGCGGCGCTCCTTGATGCTGCGGCCCGGCACCACCGGCGATTGGCCGGCAATGTTGGTCCAGTTGCCGCTGGCCACCAGTGACGCCTCCGGGGTCGAAATGTTGAAGCGGTTCAAGCGCCATTCGCGTGGCATATCGCGGGCGGCCGCAGCTGCGGTTGCGCCCAAGTTGACGGCATCGATCTCAATGCGGCCCAGCTTCTTGCCTCTGAGCTCCAGATCTTCCACCACAATGTCCAGCGCCGGGATACCGGCCGGTTGTTCATCCAACACGCTTTCCACGTCCTGGGCTGTGTTCTGCGCCACCGCCAGGCGCGACAAGCGTGCGTGCAGTCGCCCATCCGCCGAGCCTGACGGCTGCCGGTACTCGACATAACCATTCATTTCCGTTGCGTCCAGGTTGGCGCGCCACAGCAGGTTCTCACGACTGCCACCCAGGACGACCTTGTGCAGCTTTCTGCCGGACACGGTGATCTCGTTGGCGCGCATGGCCATGCTGGTGGGGAGATACCCCATGCTGACCGGTGCGCCCTCGCCGGGAACGCTAGTAGCCGCAAGGGCGGTCCCGGCAGCACGCGACAACACCTCGGACCATGCGTCCACATCGATCTGCGCCAGGTTGACATTGGCGACTACCCCTTCCGCCGGTAGTGGGGCTACTTCATCCGGCGCCAGCCCCACGGCAATCGAGCCCTTCAAAGCCCGGGCGTCGGTGCCTGATACATCGCGGACATACACAATATTCACCAGCTTGCCGACGTCGAACTGCAACTGATCTTGTGGGCGTACGCTACCGTCACCTGCCGGGACAAGGGATGCCCGTATGGCGGATGTCTCCAGGCGCAAGGGCAAGGCAGCGTCCGCGGTTTTGGTAAACGGTGCCGGCAAGGTGAGCTCCATACCCACCAAGTTGCTGCTGACCATCAATTCCGAAACACCACCGCGTATGCCCAGCGTGGCGGTGTAGCTGGCTGAACCGGTTGCGTAATGGGCCAGGCGGGCCGCAAAGCCCAACTCGCGCGCCTGGCGCAGGCCCTCGGCACTGGCGTTACCCTGCAGGCGCAAGAACTGGGGCGCAGCGGTTTTGCCTGCAGCCAGCGGCAGACCCGGCGCCTGTGACGTCAGGCCACCCTCGATGCGCACATCACCGCCAAGTGCCCGCGCCTGAGCGCCCGTCACAGAAAACCCAGTTTCCGAAAATGCAATGCTGCCGCGTGCCCGCGCCAGGCGGGGCGTTTCCGGGGTCACTTGTAAATCGTTACCCGGCAGGGTGATCACGCCCCGCACGGTGGTTCGCTCCGCGGCGGCTATCGGAACGACCAGTTTGAACCGGTAGTCTGCCGCGCCGGTCACGGCGGCGCGATCCAGTGCCTTGTTCATCAGAATCCGCAGTGGCGATGTGTTGACCACTCCCAACAGCTCTGTCAGCGGTCCCTGGGCTTCGGCATTGACGGTCACCGTGGCGCCGTCGTACAGGTGGTCGATCACCGTGTCGGTCTTGGAAATGCGCAAATCGGGTGCGCCAGCGACAACGGCGCGGGCTCCCCGCACCTGCAAACTGGTGTTGTCGATCACCAATTCGCCCGCCAACTGCACCAAGGCCGGCCATTGCGGACTGTCCTTGGGCAGCAGGGCTGAAGGCACATAGGCCAGCGTTGCATCCGTCACGTCGGCCGAAATGCGGAACTCGCCCTGTTTGGACCGGTTGAAGGGAAAGTCGCTGAGGTTGCCTTTGACCTTGAACTTCACGTCCGTAGCCCTGCCGGCGATCACGGCATCACGCACATAGTCACGGGCTTCCCGGTCCAGGCCCAGCGGCAAATAGCGGTGCACACGCGCACCGTCCGCGCGGCTCAGGCTGCCCTTCAGGTCCAATAGACCGGGGCCTCCTGCCGGTTTGGCGCCGCTCACCGATTGCCATTTCAACTGGGCTTCGCCCTGAGCATCGGCATTGCTAAAGCGCAGGTTCGGCAAGGTCAGACTGATTTGGCTGCCTTCTGATTTCCACTGGACGTCGGTACTCAACTGGTCGAACACCAGTCGGGGTTCCGCAAAAATTCCTGGCGCATCAATGCCTCCGCCCTTGATGGCAATGGTGGCCCGGCCACCGCTCTGCGTGACATCAAAATCAACATCAGCCCCGTGGATACCCGGCTTGGAACCGGTTGCGCCCGTCTGGGACGCGATGTCCAACTGAACAACGCGCCCTTTCGCCGCAAACCGATCCGGCCCCTCCAGCGGTCCGCTCCAACTGCCCTGGAGCTTTTCTACAAGCCCCTTGGGGGCCAGGCGGGCCAGCGTGGTGTGCACAGCCTCACCCAACGGCAGGCGCTGCGCAATTTGGCGCATGGCGGCCAGATCCAGGCGGTCTGCCTGTATTTCGCCGCGTGCCAACTGGCGCGCATCGCCTTGAAAAAGTGACAGGCGCACATTGCCGCCCGGCCAGCGCAGCCCGTCACGGGTTTCAAATTGCAAGGCCTGTGTGGAGAACTCCAGTCCACCATTCAGCAGCTTGGCGCCCAGGCGGCCGGTGATTCCGCGCAGGTCCAAAGGCTCCAATTTCGGACTGAGGGTCACCGTGACGCCATCCAGTGCCAAGTCAGCCGTCGCACCTTTCACTGCGCCGCGCACCACATCCACCCAGGCCCGCAGCGATCCTGCCCCCTGCGCCAGATCAACTCCAAGGTCGGCGTAGCGCCGCAACTCGGCCAGATCCACCTGTTGGAAATCGGCATACAGTTGCCCTTCCCATTCGCGCCACAGGCTGGCACGGCGCGACAGCAGCGGTTGTTTGAAGATGCCTGACAGACTTAGGCGGCCACCCCAATGCTCTGGCGGACTGGCGTCCAGGCGCATGGCATGGGTGCGGTGCTGGTTGCGCAACACCCAGTCCACGTCGGTCAACGCCAATGACGCCGTGCCGCGCTTTTCATCGGTCCAATTGACCCGGCCTTGGCGAATCACCAGTTCAGGCTGGGAAAAGACCCACTCTGCGGCATCGTTGTCGGTGCTGTCGGCCTGGGTCAGGGGCAGTCCGGCCACCCAGATGCTTCCGTCTTTTGCCCGGCGTACGTCCAGTTCTGGACGGTCGATAGTCAATTGTTCGAACCCCAGTCCCATGATGGACCGTGCCGACAAGGCCGCCAGTACCGTGGGCAGCTTCAGGGCTTCGCGTCCCTGGGTGTCCAGCAGGCGGACATCGGTGAGTTCCAGCGACGGGATCACCCCGTTGGAACGTGCCACGATGTTGCCAATGCGCACCGGGATCCCCAGCAACCGGGAGGCCTGCTGCTCCAGCGTCGGACGAAATTCTGCGATTCGCGGCACAATCACAAAATGCAGCGCACCCCAGACCATGATCAACACCATCCACGCTGACGCCACCAACCAAAACGCTGCACGCACGGCAAATGCACTCGCCCTGAGCAGAGGCGAAGGGTTTGGAATCATTTCAGTCATCGATATCGGAACACCATGTCAGGAATTATGACCCGCAATGGGTACCCGGACCTTGCTGCGGGGTCGCGTTTTGGGCAACGCATCCGTCGGCGCTACGCCTCGCAGTTGGATCAAATGGAGTCTGGAGTTCCTACCCGGCAAACGATGCAGGCGCTTTTTGAAACCCTGTGCGCCAACGGGTCCGATATTGGTAGTGCGTTGCGCACCGTGCGGCAATTGGTGGTCGAGCGCCTGGTGTGTCTTGACTGCAATGAAGGCGCTTCACTGTCGACCATCACTGGGGCGATGACGGAGCTGGCTGAATTTGCGCTGGACATTGCCTGCAATGAGAGTGCAAGGTCCCTGGATCTGATCCACGGAGCGCCGCTTGGCCCGCAGGGCACCCGCGCCGACCTGTGCATCGTTGGCATGGGCAAGCTCGGTGCCCGCGAGTTGAATGTATCCAGCGACATTGACCTGATCTACATCTACGACCAGGATGGTGAAACGGCGGGCAATGCCGACGGTCGTGGCAAGGTATCGAACCAGGAATACTTTGGCAAGATGGTGCGCGCCATCTTCGCCCTGGTGGGGGATACCACCGAACACGGTTTTGTGTTTCGGGTCGATCTGGCTTTGCGCCCCAATGGCAACTCCGGGCCACCCGTGGTTTCCCTGGGCGCGCTGGAGGAGTACTTTCATGTCCAGGGTCGGGAGTGGGAGCGGTTTGCCTGGCTCAAGAGCCGCGTGGTCGCTCCAACACAAGCCATCCATTCGGCTTGCGCCCAAGGTTTGCGCAGCGTGGTGGTGCCGTTTGTGTTTCGCCGCTACCTGGACTACAACGTGTTTGACTCCCTGCGGGTGTTGCACCGCCAGATCCGAGAACACGCGACCAAACGCAGCGCGGGCAAGCCGGAGCGTGCCAATGACGTGAAACTGTCACGGGGCGGAATCCGCGAGATCGAGTTCACGGTCCAGCTGCTTCAGGTGGTGCGCGGGGGGCAGTTTCCAGAATTGCGGACACGGCCGACCCAAAGCGCCTTGCAAAAGCTGGCTGTCGCCGGTCTGATGCCGCAGGCGACTGCCGATGCACTGGCCTGCTCTTATGTGTTTCTGCGGCAGGTGGAGCACCGCATCCAGTACCTGGACGACCAGCAAACCCATGTGTTGCCAACCGCCGATGCCGATCTGGAATGGATTGCCACGACCATGGGTTTTGCCGGGACCTGCGCCTTTTTGCACGAACTCGATTCCCACCGTGAATTGGTAGCCCAGGAGTTTGACGCGCTGCTCGGTGGCGCGCACAAGGAATGCAAGGGTTGTGGCGGTGCCGCGGTGACGCCAGTCACGAGTGACTTTGACGAGCTTTTGGCCCAGCTGAGCGGGAAACTCCGGGACCGGGTGTCCAGCTGGCGCGAGCACCCGCGTGTGTTGGCTCTGCGTGAGGAGTCGCGAATCCGGCTTTCAAGGCTGGTGTCACGCACCTCCCAGTGGGTCGGGGAGGGCAAGGTCACCGAGGAAGCCGCGGTGCGACTGGCCGACTGGATCGAGCCCCTGTTGCGCCGCGAAAGTTATCTCGCCCTGTTGCTGGAGCGGCCCAATGTGCACCAGCGCTTGTTGCATATGTTGGGCGCCGCGCGTTGGCCCGCACGTTACCTGCTGAAACACCCCGGCGTGATCGACGAATTGGCGGGTAACGCCATGTTTGAGGAACGGTTCGACCCGGCCGAGTTTGAGCAGGAACTGGAGCGCCGACACCATGCACTCAAAGGCAGTGCCGAAGACGACGACGAAAACCTGTTGAACCTGCTCCGGCGTGCGCACCATGCGGAGGTGTTTCGCATCCTGGCGCGTGATGTGGAAGGCCGACTAACGGTAGAGCAGGTGGCCGATGACCTCAGCGCCTTGGCCGAGGCCGTGTTGTGCATCACCACGCGTTGGTGCTGGGAGCGTTTGAAGAACCGCCACCGCCCAAACTGCCAATTTGGCATCATTGCCTATGGCAAGCTGGGTGGCAAAGAGTTGGGCTACGGCAGTGACCTGGACATTGTGTTTGTTTACGACGATGACGACGAACGAGCCGGCGAAGTCTATGGCGCCCTGGTGCGCAAGCTCATCAATTGGCTGACCGTCAAGACCGGCGAAGCGGACCTGTACGAAATCGATACGGCCTTGCGACCGAATGGAAACTCGGGGCTGCTGGTGACCAGTTTCAAAGCCTACTCCGACTACCAGCAGCAGCGGGGCAGC
This sequence comes from Candidatus Aalborgicola danicus, assembly GCA_016703945.1. Taxonomy (GTDB): domain Bacteria; phylum Pseudomonadota; class Gammaproteobacteria; order Burkholderiales; family Burkholderiaceae_C; genus Allorhodoferax; species Allorhodoferax danicus. The sequence continues at coordinate 80,548 of JADJBC010000003.1, read as the reverse complement.
AATACGGCCTGGACCTGGGAGCACCAGGCCATGACGCGGGCCCGCTGTGTTCTGGGTGATGCGGCACTGCGCGCGCGTTTCGATGCGGTGCGCGAAGCCGTCATCGGGGCGGAACGCGACTGTGAAGGCTTGCGCGAAGAAATTGGCAGTATGCGTACCAAGGTCCGTGCGGCGCACCCGATTCGGGGTGAAGCGTTCGACGTCAAACACAGCCCCGGCGGGATGGTGGATGTCGAGTTCGCTGTGCAGTATCTGGTGCTGTCACAGGGTTGCAGGCATCCGGAGTTGTTGGCCAATGTCGGCAATATCGCCTTGTTATGGCGTGCCCAGGCGTGTGGTCTGTTGCCCGCACCGGTTGGTGAAAACGCGGCCACAGCCTACAGAGTCTTGCGACAAATTCAACACCGCGCCCGCCTCAACGAAGAGCCAACCCAGGTGGAGCCGGACGTGGTGCAGTCTGAACGCGCCGCCGGTTTGGCATTGTGGGCGGCGGTGTTTGAGGCCTCGCCCATGGCGCTGGACTCTCCGGCGTAGGGCTTATTGGGCGCGAATCTTCTTGAGCAAGGCCGTGGTTGAATAACCGGCAACAAATGGCAGTGCCAGCGCGGTTCCGCCCCAGGTGTGCATCAGCGCGGTTTCCGGTAATTTTTCCATGTCGTAGTCGCCGCCTTTGACGAGGATGTCAGGGCGAATCTGCGCAATCAATTGAACCGGGGTGTCCTCGTCAAACCAGGTCACCAGGCTGACCGACGCCTGGCTGGCCATCACAATGGCCCGGTCCATTTCCTTGTTCAGTGGCCGGTCATCGCCTTTGCCCAAGCGCCGCACCGAGGCGTCGGTGTTGAGCGCGACGATCAGGCTGCCACCCAGGTCCCGCGCTTGCGCCAGGTACACGACATGACCGCGGTGCAACACATCAAAAACCCCGTTGGTGAATACCCAAGGGCGTGGCAGACCCGCCAGTCGGTGGGCCAAGTCCGAACGGTCGCAGATTTTTGTCAGAAAGGCCGGAAGCGTATCGTGGGCGTGCATGGTGGCAGCGCTATCGGGGCAGGATGTGTTCCAGCGCAGATTCCAGCTGTGCCACGGTGCGGTCCACGTTGTGCAGTTTCTCCAGGCCGAACAGGCCCACGCGGAAACTGCTGAAATCAGAGGGTTCATCACACTGCAAGGGCACGCCCGCCGCCGTCTGCAAACCTTGCGCCAAGAACTTCTTGCTCGATTGCAGGCCTGGGTCTTCGGTGTAACTCACCACCACGCCGGGTGCTTTGAAGCCGTCTGCGGCCACACTCACAATGCCCTTGCTTTCGAACAACGCACGCACTTTGGTGCCCAGTTCGATCTGCTCGGCACGCACTTTCTCGAAACCATAGTTGCGCGTCTCCTGCATGACCTCGCGCAGGCGGGTTAGTGCATCGGTTGGCATGGTGGCGTGGTACATGTGGCCACCGCCTTCATAAGCTTCCATGATCTGTAGCCATTTCTTCAGGTCGCAGGCAAAGCTGGTGCTGGTGGTGCCGTCAATGGCGGTGCGGGCACGTTCGCTGAGCATCACCATGGCGCAACACGGTGAGCCGCTCCAGCCTTTTTGCGGTGCGCTCACCAACACGTCGACGCCAGTGGCTTGCATGTCCACCCACATGGCGCCGGAGGCAATGCAGTCCAGCACCATCAAGCCGCCCACGGTATGCACGGCGTCGCTGACGGCGCGCAGGTAATCGTCGGGCAAGATCATGCCGGCGGCGGTTTCGACGTGGGGCGCAAAGACCACATCGGGTTTGTCCCGTGTTATCGCCGCAACGACCTCGTCGACCGGGCACGGAATCCATGGCGCCTGTTTGCCTTCACCCAAACGGCGGGCCTTCAACACCGTGGATGCGCTGGGGATGCGGCCCATGTCAAAAATCTGTGTCCAGCGGTAGCTGAACCAGCCGTTGCGGATGACCAGGGTTTTCTTGTCGGTGGCAAATTGGCGCGCCACCGCTTCCATGCCAAAGGTGCCACTGCCGGGGACGAGGATGGCCGACCGGGCGTTGTAAACCTCTTTCAGGATGGACGAAATATCCTTCATCACGCCCTGGAAGCGTTGCGACATGTGGTTAAGTGCCCGGTCGGTGTAGACCACAGAAAATTCGAGCAACCCATCGGGGTCAATGTGGGGCAAAAGGCCAGGCATGGGGGTCTCCAGTTGGTTCAATTCAACCAAGGAGCTTAGCACTTGCGCTGTTCGAAAGAGGGCCGGTAACAGCCCGACCCCGCGGTGGGTCTAGGGATTGAGCAGAATGGCCGCAGCCGCAAACGGCACCACGCTGCCGTCGGTGATCGAGAGGTACAACACCTGCAGATCCAGATTGCCGGTGGGGGTCAGGAAATGGAAGTCATCGATATAACCCTCGGCCGTGTCGTTCATCAATTCCCCGCTGGGCCACAGGAAATGCACATTGCGTGCGGCCGCTACGTTTTCCCAGTCCTCATACTCGACGGTTGCGGCGTTGTCAGTACTGCGCCCATCGGCATAAATAAGTTTCTTGGGCCCAACAAAGGGCAAGGTGGAACTGGTGTTCTTGCCGGTGGTGATCGTGGGGTCACCAAAATACATCTTGTAACGTGCTTCGCCAATGTGCATTGGCAGAGCCGCCTGCGCCGCCTTGAAAACTTTGGGGCAGCCTGCCGCGTCGTACTGAACCACAAACTTGCTGCCATTCCAGACTGCGTAGGCATGGTTGTGCTGCGCCGTGGTGCAGCCGGTGAGGCGGTCCACGGTAAACACCATAAAGGTTCCTGGTGCGCCGTCCCAGCGCCAATCGGACAAAGTCGGCCAGGCCACCTTGTTCTGGCGGGCGGCGGTGAAACCGGTGTTGGCGTTGACACTGTCACCCGCCACACCAATAACCACACTCGCCGGGCAATTGCCGGTGGCGAGGTAGTCGCTGCTGTTGGTACAGGTCGATGGGGAGCCGCTGTTGAAGTCGCGCCCCACATAACCATCCACGCTGTCGACGGAGTAGATCCGGGTCTTGCCGTCGGTATCGTTGGATTCAAAAAACAGCCGCACCTTGCCACCCATGGCGCTGGATAAGGGCACGCCCTGGCCGGTCATGATGTCTTTGATACCGGTCGGATTACTGGGTGAGCGCAGGCCGCTGGTTGTGGCGTAGCTGGTGAACGACGACAGGTAACTCGATGATGACGTGCTCGATACGGTGCCGCTGATCGCCATGGCCATGCCACTGACACCCTTGGGGCCATAGTAGAACTGCACGGTGTTGGCATTCATGCCAGCCTCGGCACCAAAACGCGTGGCACTCAGGCGGGCATTGCCGTCGGACACCGGTTTGCTCAACGTGGCCACGGTGTTGCCGGACCCCTGCAGTTGCCAGTATTCAGCCGGTGTTGTGGCGCTGACGGCGCTGGCACTGCCCGAACTGGCGCAGGCACTGTCTTTGCAGGCTTTGACCACCACCGCATAGACGGTCGCCGCCTTTAATTGCGTCAGTGTCGCGCTGGTGGAACTGCCCGCCACGGTACTTGTGACGCTGGTATTCATCAACGACTCTGACGCCGTCACAACATAGTGGTCGGGCACATAGCCGCTTGGAGCGGTCCACGCAACGGCGAGTTTGCTGGAGGAGCCAAAGGTGTTGCTGCCCACGGTTTGAGACCCGCGGGTTGCCACCGCCACTGCCGTCGGTGCGGCCAATGCCGTCGAGTGCACGGCCACCTCGCGCACGCTAGCCAGCTCCACGTTGAAAGTCTTCAGGTCGGCCGTGACCAGGTTCACGGCAAATGCTTTGGCGGTGCTGCCACTGCCGTATTCGAAGTAGGGAACGCTGAGACGGTAGCCACCGCTGTAGGCCGCAATGCTGGCGGCATCGACCGGGTTGCTGACCACCGCGGTGCTGGCCACCGAACCGGTATCCAGGGTAAAGGCGGTCAGTGTGCTGGTGTTAAAGCGCGCGCCCAGGGCCTGTTTGCTGCCGCCCGTGCCGTACTCAAAATAGGGCACAGCCAACGTGAAAATGCCACCGTTTTGCATCAGGCTCGCCACCGTCTGCGACCAAGAACTCGTGGTTGACAGCAGCAACGCGGCACCCAACACACAGCGAAGCTCCAGCGCCAAACTGCTGCGCATGGGTCGATGGGAAGACTTGTCCATACATTCCTTTCGCATTGGCCGCGGGTTGCTGCAGCTGCTCGAAGCCCAATGACGCTAACTGCCTGCCATTCACAACGCCACGGCAGCGCCCCAGTAGTGGTAGGACATTATCTTCGGTCCGGGCAAGTAGAGTGACTCCGCGTTGGGATGGAAGCCGGCGGCTTCAAGCAAAGCGGGAATGTCCCGGTTCAGCTTGCAGCCACCAGCCACTTTGGTCCAATAGGGCTGCAGACGGGTTTGCCACGCCAGCACATTGGCGTCTGGCGATTTGCCGTGTTCCGAAAACAGGAGCTTGCCACCCGGCTTCAACGCGCGACGCATTTCCCTGAGCGCTGCCACCGGGTCTGCAATGGTACACAGCGTGTAAGTGCAGACCACGGTGTCAAAGCTTGCGTCCCCCACCGGCAGGCATTCCGCTGACAGACCGATGAGTGTGACGTCGAGCCCGGCCTTCTGACCGCGTTTGAGGGCCAGTCGGTGCAGTTGCAATCCCGGATCGACGCCCACAATCTGTCGAACCCGTGACCGGTCATAAAAAGGCAGATTCAACCCGGTCCCGATGCCAACTTCCAGTACCCGGCCCTCAGCCTGAGGGACCAGCTTCATCCGTTGCCTGCGGATCGGCGAGGCACTGCATGCGAGATCCAGCACGTAAGGCAAAAGATGGCGCTCGTACCAGGATTCAGACATCGTGCTTTCCAAAGTTGGGGCAACAGCACAAGCCCATTGGTGATTCGCATGGTTTGGTGGTCAAGACCGCTGCCGTTGGCGGCAACAGACTCCCCGTAGGGGTATCGGCGATTGTCGGCGTTTAACAGGTGCTGTGGTGCGCCGCGCTGAAATGCCTTTGCGCCGCACGCGTTGGCGACGCATGCGTTGAGAAGAAGATCCGGATCTATCGCTATCAGGAGTAAGCGAGTGGTTGACGCCGCGACAGCCCCGCCAATTTCGCGAACATGGCTTTGTTGTCGTACGACTTGCTACAAATTTGATAGCTGTTTACGCCTATAGGATATGGGCTCGGGCCTCTTATTGTCTTTGACGCAGCGTTTTCCCCGCAACCGCCCACGCGGCTCATATCTTGCTCCAGACGCCCAACTGCGCGCCACACACCCGTCCACGCCCACTTTGCTTGGCGTCGTAAAGCTGGGCATCTGCCAGCCCAAGCAGGGCTAACGCATCACCAACGGAATCCACGGTTCGTGTTGCCAACCCCACACTCACCGTCACCACCCGCGCCAGCGACGAAGCCGCATGGGGGATCTTGAGGTCGCGAACCGTGTGCTCCAGCTCCGCAGCCAAGGCCAAAGCATCATCATTCGCGGTATCGGGCAGGATGCACGCAAACTCTTCGCCACCGTAACGCGCCACCAAATCGGCCGGTCGTTTCAGGCCCCTTTTAAGGGTTGCCGCAATCTGGCGCAGGCAGTCATCACCGGCCTGATGACCGTAACGGTCGTTAAAAGCCTTGAAATAGTCAACGTCAATCATGATGACTGACAGGGGCGAGAAACTGCGTGCCGCACGCGCCCATTCCACAGGCAGTTGCTGGTCAAAATAACGGCGATTGAACACCCCGGTGAGGCCGTCCAGAAACACCAGTTTGCGCAGCAAATCCGATTGAAACTTCAACGTGAGGTGGGTTTTGACCCGCGCACGCACCACAGCCGGATTGACAGGCTTGGCAATGAAATCCACGGCTCCCAAACTCAATCCATGCGTTTCCTGCGCGGGATCGGTGTGCGCCGTGACAAAGATAACGGGAATATGGTCAGTGGTCTCATCGGCCTTGAGCTGGGTACACACTTCGAAGCCGTCCATACCGGGCATCACGATGTCTAGCAGCACCAGATCAGGCGGATTGGTCTTGCAAAGGGCTAACGCCTGTGCTCCGCTGGTGGCCATAAACACCTGATAGTCGCCGCCAAACACCTGGTGCATGACCTGGATGTTGATGGCTTGGTCATCTACCACCAGCAACTTCGGCTTGCCATGGGAGCTGTCCAGCAGCATATCCACAGGATTGTCGGACAAGTTCATGGCTCGAATGGATGGTCCCGATGGTTGGATCGAACGCTCCATTGAACCACAGCTTTCGACCGTGCCAACACAATAGATGGTCATGTACGCCCCCGGATGGCAGGCGCATGTCAAGCAGGGATACCGACGCCTTGACCTTTGAACCTTGGCAACTTGATGGTCCCTGGTAACCGTTTGCGGCCGTGATCCGTGTGAAAATGACCGACACACTAGAGGAGACCGTTTCATGTTACGTCGCGCCACCAAGATTGTTGCCACCCTTGGCCCCGCCTCCAGTGACCCTGCACTGCTGGAGCAAATGATTCGAGCTGGCGTCAATGTCGTGCGGCTGAACTTCAGCCACGGCAAGGCGCAAGACCACATCGACCGTGCCCGCCTGGTGCGTGAAGCAGCCCAGCGCGCCGGACGTGAGGTGGCCATCATGGCAGACCTGCAAGGCCCCAAGATCCGCGTCGGCAAATTCGCTGAAGGCAAGGTCTTTTTGGAGCCTGGCCAGAAATTTGTGCTGGACGCCGCCCGCACCGAGCTGGGTGATATCGACGCTGTGGGTCTGGACTACAAGGCCTTGCCGCGTGAGGTCAAGGCTGGTGACGTGCTATTACTCAACGACGGCCTGATTGTCATCACCGTGGACGCCGTCAAAGGCGAGGCGATACACACCACGGTCAAACTCGGTGGTGAGTTGTCCAACAACAAGGGTATCAACAAACAAGGGGGCGGCCTGTCGGCGCCCGCGCTCACCGCCAAAGACATGGACGACATCCGCACGGCGATGAGCTTCCAGGCCGACTACGTGGCGGTCAGCTTCCCCAAGAACGCAACCGACATGGAAATGGCACGCCAACTCTGCAACGTGGCGGCGGCTGATTACAACCACAAGCCCGGTTTGATTGCCAAGATTGAGCGGGCCGAAGCCATTCCCAAACTACTGGAAATTCTGCTCGCCAGCGATGGCATCATGGTGGCCCGGGGCGACTTGGCGGTCGAGGTCGGCAATGCCATCGTGCCGGGTCTACAAAAACGCATGATCAAGCTGGCCCGCGAGCATGACCGTGTGGTCATCACCGCCACGCAAATGATGGAATCCATGATCACCAACCCGGTGCCCACCCGTGCCGAGGTCAGCGATGTGGCCAATGCCGTGCTGGACGGAACTGACGCCGTCATGTTGTCGGCCGAGACCGCAGCCGGCAAGTACCCGCTGGAGACCATCGTGGAAATGGCCAAGATCTGCCACGCGGCTGAGGGCCATGAGGACTTTGAGCTGGAGGCCGATTTTACCGGCAAAAAGTTTCAACGCATCGACCAGACCATTGCCATGGGCGCGTTGTTCACCGCCCACCACCTCGGCGCCAAGGCCATTGTGGCCATGACCGACAGCGGTTCGACCGCCTTGTGGATGAGCCGCCACTTGATCCAGGTTCCCATCTACGCACTGACCTCCAAGGTCGCCAGTCAGCGAAAGATGACGCTTTATCGCAATGTGAATCCCTTGTTCATAGATACCAGTGCTGACCGCGATACCGCATTGCGAGAAGCCGAAAACCACCTGAAGTCACGTGGCATTGTGCAAAAGGGTGACGTGTACGCCATCACCTGCGGCGAGCCTATGGGTTCTCCGGGCGGGACCAATATGCTGAAGATTTGCCAAGTGGAATAGCCCCAGGCGGATACCGACCCGGACTGTGCAGGGTTGCTTCAGCGCGCAATGTTTTGGCGTACCAGGCGAGCCGTGACCGGGTTGAAGTAGGCCTCTACGATCTGGCCCGTGCGATCAAAGCCATAAATCTCATAACAGCTGTTGTTGGCAACCTTGAACGTCTTGATGCGATAGCCCCGGTGCTCGGCCAACAGGCGCATTTCATCTTCGGGAAGCCAGTCAACGCGTGGCGCCGTTGTGCAAACGGTGCCGCTTCCTTCCCGAACGTAGGGCGCTGACTCGGTGGGCGCTGAACTGGCCTGCCGACTGGCTTTGGTGCTGCTGGACTGCGCCTGGCCGTGCAAGGGCAGCATGGCAAAGCAGCAAGCGAATAGGATGATCTTGCGTTTCATGGGTGACCTGTAGGTGAGTGGCAGGTCTATTGTGATGAGCCAACATTAAGCGGGGCTTAATTTCGCTGCATGTGTGATTCAGTCTGATGAAAGCCTGGGCGCTAAAATTAGAGACAGTTACAAACCGGTTACCAACTTCCCAAGGAAATCTCATGGCACTTGTTTCAATGCGCGAACTTCTGGACCACGCCGCCGCCAATGGCTACGGCATCCCGGCTTTCAATGTCAACAATTTGGAGCAGGTGCAGGCGGTCATGGAGGCCGCCAAGGAAGTAGGCGCTCCCGTCATCCTGCAGGCCAGCGCCGGAGCCCGCAAGTACGCTGGAGAAGCCTTCATCAAGCATTTGATCCAGGCTGCCATTGAGGCCTACCCCCATATTCCTCTGGTGATGCACCAGGACCACGGCCAGAGCCCGGAAATCTGCCAGGGTGCCATCAACCTGGGATTCAGCTCGGTGATGATGGACGGCAGCCTAGAAGGCGACGGCAAGACCATCGCCAGTTATGAGTACAACGTGGAGGTCACCCGCAAAGTGGTGGAAATGGCCCATGCCACCGGCGTGACGGTGGAAGGCGAGCTGGGTTGTCTGGGCAGTCTGGAAACCATGAAGGGCGACAAGGAAGACGGCCACGGCACCGACGACACCATGACCCGCGAGCAGCTGCTGACCAACCCCGAGCAGGCCGCCGATTTCGTCAAACGCACCCAACTGGACGCACTGGCCATTGCCATTGGCACCAGCCACGGTGCCTACAAGTTCACGCGCAAGCCCACGGGCGACATCCTGGCCATTGACCGTGTCATCGAGATCAACAAACGCCTGCCCAACACCCACCTGGTGATGCATGGTTCGAGCAGCGTGCCGCAAGATTTGCTGGCCATCATCAACCAGTATGGCGGCAAGATGAAAGAGACCTACGGCGTACCGGTGGAAGAAATCCAGAAAGCCATCCAGTTCGGCGTGCGCAAGATCAACATCGACACCGACATCCGCCTGGCCATGACCGCCGCAGTGCGCAAGTTCATGTTCGAGAACCCCGAGAAGTTCGACGCCCGCGACTGGCTCAAACCCGCCCGCGAAGCCGCCAAGGGCATCTGCAAACAGCGCTATATCGAGTTTGGCTGCGAAGGCCAGGGCGCCAGGATCAAGGGCAACAGCCTGGCTGTGGTGGCGGGGCAATATGCCCGTGGTGAACTGGCGCAAGTGGTTCAGTAAAAACACGCGTCAGTGGCATAATCGCTATACACATCGAAGGTGTATAGCATGGGTACCCGAACCAATATTGTGTTGGATGACGAGCTGGTGGCGCAGGCCATGGCGCGTGCCGGCGTCAAAACCAAGAAAGCCGCTGTCGAAGCGGCTCTGCGTGCGTTTGTCCGTAAACCAGACTATTCCGGACTGCTGTCTTTGGTCGGAACTGGCGCCATTGCTGAAGACTATGACCCTAAAGCCTTGTTCCAAGAGGTAGCTCATGTGGCCGAGCCCGTCGCACCGTATGCTGTTGGCAAAAGAACCACTACCAAGACCATTCGACCTGCGGTCAAACGTGCGCGATGATCGCGGATTCGTCGGCTTGGATCGATATGCTGCGCGGTCCCGCGTCTGAAGTCGGTCGGCGACTGGAACAGGCCTTGCGCCAGGGCGAACCCTTGTTGATGCCTTACGTCGTCTACCAAGAGATCTTGCAGGGCGCGAGTAGTGCTCGGCACTTCGTCAGCCTGCAGGCGGAGCTGGATAAAGTGCCCTCGTTTGCGCCAGACGATTCCCACGAAACCGCCCGCCAGGCGGCCATGTTATACGCCCGCTGCCGCTGGGCGGGCATGACGATTCGCAGCCCCAACGATTGCCTGATTGCCGCCTGCGCCATCGAAGCGGACGAGCCCTTGTTACACGCCGATCGGGACTTTGAACACATTGCAACAGCAGCGCCGCTACTGCGGTTTGTAGGACGGTCCTAGCGTCGCCATGGCCTCAAAAAAATCAAAATTAATAGCGCCTCGCGCAATATCCACGAGGGCTAGTGGCCAAACATCTCTGCAAGACTTTGTAGAAAAACAAAGTGCTATCGATTTGGCACAACGCCTGTGGGACTGGGCCGAGGCGGATGGCGACTTGATGTCTGATCTGAAGGCCTGGGCGGCGCAGGACCAAGCCCGAGACAACCCCAAAGCGTTGATCGAGGCTATTACCGAGCTGTTGCACAGCCGTCGCGATTTCCTGGACCGGCGCGAGTGCGCCTCTTATGTCCATCGGGCGGAGAAAGTGCTGCCCTTGTTGGAACCGTGGTTAAAGAAAGACCCCGCCCGGCTGCGCGACATGTGCGACCACACCTTGCGGTGCCTGTTCGAGGTGGCAGAGGACGCCGACGACTCTGACGGCGATATTGGCGACTTGATGCAGCGCGTCATGGACCTGATGTTGGACGCTCTGAAAGCCCAACCACCGGAAGCCGCGTGGTTGGACCGCTGGTTCTCTCTGCAACAGGCCGACCCGTGGGGGCTGTGGAGCGAGCGCACTGTGATCGACGCGGCCGGTCCTGCCGTACAAACGCAATTCGCCAAGCGCGCGAGCAAGGATTGGCAGGATTGGATGGCGCGGCACCGCGCAGCCACTACTGCGCCAACCACTGGCAAAGCCGTAGCAAGCCGCAACCGAATAACGGCGAGTGTGCCAATTGCCGACCGTTACGACCCCGAGCGTGAAAAAATGCGGCGCCGCTACCTGGACTGTTTGGAGCGAGAGGGTGATCCCTCGGCGTTGATAGAGGCCATGCGCACCAGCGCAGAACAAGCGCACGAGTTCTGCAACTTGGTGGCCTGCTGCGAAAAACATGGCAAGCTGCGCGAAGCCATGGAGCATGCCCAGTTGGCCTACAAGAAATTCCCTGATGATTGGCGCGTGGAACAAGATGTGTTGCGCTGCTACGAGCGCGACGGTATGTCCGAAGAGGCTTTGCTGATTCGCCGTCGCCAGTTTGAAAAAATTCCGGATGTAGAACATTACCGCGCGGTGCTGACCGCTGCCAAGAACGCGGGGCGTGATCCAATAGCCTACCGCGCCGAGCTGTTCGCTTGGGCCGAGGCACGAGAATTGAAGGCTCGCGCATCACCCTCGTGGAGTCGACAGGCCCGCCCTGCTGGGGAACGCGATGTGTCAACGCGTGTGGGTTGGCTGCTAGCCGAGAAACGCGTGAACGACGCCCTGGCCTTGGTGCAGCCACCCCACCGCTGTTCGCCCGAACTCCTGAAAACACTGGCGCGCAAACTGCCCGCCCGCCACAACGCTGACGCCGTTCCACTATTGCTCAGGGTGTTTGCGATAGCCATGCCCAATGCCTCAAGCCCCTATGCCGAGGTATTGGCTATTGTGAAAGAAGCCGCGGCACGCATGGAACCCCTGCCACGCGCACAATGGCTGGCATACTTGCGCGCCGAGTACAAGGCCAAGAGAAACTTTATCAAAGAACTGCCTGCACCATGACTTCCTCCTCAACCGTACACACCTCCGCCCTGCACTCCGTGCCCCTGCTGGCCCGTGGAAAGGTGCGCGACAACTACGCGGTCGGCGATGACCGCATCCTGATGGTGGCTAGCGACCGCTTGAGCGCCTTCGACGTCATCATGGGTGAGCCTATTCCGGGCAAGGGCAAGCTGCTGACCCAAATGGCACTGTTCTGGTTTGACAAGATCGGCCCCAAGGGTTTGAACATCTGCCCCATCCACCTGACCGGCGACGCACCCGAGAGCGCGGTGCAGCCCGACGAAGTGGCCCAGGTCGAAGGCCGCTCCATGCTGGTCAAACGCCTCAAGCCCCTGCCGATTGAGGCCGTGGTGCGCGGTTACCTGGCCGGTAGCGGCTGGAAGGAATACCAGGCGAATGGTGCCGTTTGTGGCGTCAAGCTACCAGCGGGCCTGCAAAACGCCTCCAAGCTGTCCGAGCCCATCTACACCCCCGCGGCCAAGGCGGCGATGGGCGACCATGACGAGAACATCACGTTCGAGCAAACGGTGGAAACCATTGGCCTAGACCTCGCCACCCGGGTGCGCGACATCAGCATTGCCATCTACATGGCCGCAGCCGAATTCGCGTTAACCAAGGGCATCATCATTGCCGACACCAAATTCGAGTTTGGTCTGGACACCGACGGTACGCTGACACTAATGGACGAGGTGCTGACGCCGGATTCATCGCGCTACTGGCCGGTGGAGAGCTACCAGGTCGGAACCAACCCGCCCAGCTACGACAAGCAGTTTGTACGTGACTGGCTGGAACAGGTCCAGGTGGATGGCAAACCCTGGAGCAAAACACCGCCTGCGCCGCGCGTGCCGAACGACGTGATTGTCAAAACCGCCGCCAAGTACCAGGAAGCCTTCGAACGGCTGACGACCTGACCAGCGCGGCGCTCTTTCAGGGGGTTATTTGCACCCGGTGACACTCTGGAACTGCGACAGTGCACCTAAATCCAGCAGTGTGTTTTGCGTCAGTGGCCCAAAATAGTAGACATGGTTGTCGCGGCTGGCGGTGGCCAAGTATGCGTTTACCACGGGGTAGTAGCGGTAGTAGTAATCGAGCACGCTTTGGGAGGCGACGCCGTTGGCTGGAAAGTGGGCGGGGTAAGTTGCCTCGGCCCAGTTGAAGACGCAGTCGGAGGGTGTTACCGGCGCCGTGTAGCCCGCAGCACTGGCCGCATACAGGCTGCCGCGCTGAATCCACATGGCAGTTGCGCGACCGCTACTGGCGTCCATCAGAATCTGCGGTGCGCTGGCGTTGTCCATGACCGATTTGTTGACAAAGGTGGTACTGGCTTCGTAGCAACGCGCCACCGGACTCCAGCCCGTGCCGACAACGTAGCGGCTCGACTCAATGTTGTAGGAGTTGCAGGAGTAGTTGGTCCACACCGCGAGCGCATTGCCATTGCCATCAAACGCGACCTGTGTACTGTAGTCGGAGCCATTGGATTCGATGATCTCGGTGGTACCCCAGCCGACCACGGGTGTGTAGCGATTGGCATACAACACGCCCCCGGACTGATTCCATAAAGCAAGGCCATTGCCGTTTTTGTCGAGCGCCAGCGTCACGCCATCGTCGTAGCTGGTTGTTCCAATGTCCGCAATGGTCTGGGTTGCACCCCAACCCGCACCGGCGGTGTAACGATTGCTGAAAATTCCCGGCTTGGAGTACTGGTACCACACCGCCAACGCGTTGCCACTGGCGTCCCAGGCGATTTGCGCAGCAGAGCCCGGGCGCGCTGCCGTCAGGGCCGCCGACTCAATGGCCACTGGGGTGCCCCAGCCGCTACCAACGGTGTAACGCACGGCCACAATACCTTGCGTCGAACTCGTCGTGCCGGTGTACTGGCTCCAGACTGCCATGGCATTGCCGGTGGCGTCGATGGCAATATTGCCCTCCTGTGCCCGCTGAATCGATTCGGTGGACAAATTGGTTACGCCCGCCCAGCCCGAGCCCGGTGTGTAACGGTTGGACCGCACGCTGTTGTGGTTCCAGTTCCAGTCGTACACCGACCAGATCGCGAAGGCATGACCGCTGGCATTCATGACCACAATCGGGTCGGCATTCGCCGTCACACTGGTGTTTGCAGTGTCAAGGTACACCACGCTGCTGGTACTGCTCCAACCGAGCCTGCCGTATAACGATTGGAGTAAATGCCATACAGCGTGCCGTTAACGGTCTTCCAGGCCTGGCGCCAGACGGCGATGTAATTGCCCGCGCCGTCGCCTGCAAGCTGCGGACTGTCGGCTGGCATGGTGCTGCTTTCAATCAGCACTGGTTTACCCCAGCCGGTGGACGATGCGAAATGGTTTGAATAGATACTGGACGTTGTGCCATCCGATGCAACCCACACCGCCATGACAGACCCATCGGAGGCGGCCGCCATTTTGAAGGCCGACACTGTTGCACTGCCCGTTTCTCCCTTGAGTTGGGTACTCCAGGTCGGACTGGGAACTGTCGCCGCCTGAGCCATTGACCCAAAGATCAAAACCAACGCCCATGCCAAGGCCCACCATGACCAGGGATTTGCAGGATCACCGGTTGCAAGCCGGTTTGAAAGCTGGCGTCCCATGGTATTTCTCCTCGGAGTTCAATCCCATAGTGGTGCAGTCCAGCGCAGATTTCTCTGATTCAGGTCAAAGGCAAGGCAGAGTGGCACGCGGAATTGGCGCATGCCCCACAAACCGTTCACTGGCCAGTGCAACGCCGTGGGGCCATTGGTAGGGTAGCCGAAGCGTTTAACCTGTTGATGCGAGTCAAAACTTATCTTGATTCAATGCGCGGGAGTACCAACCGCACCACAATGAGCAACCTCGAAAGCCTGCGGGGGTTGGCCCCGGAACCATGATGAAAACACTGCTGCTTTGCCTCTTACTTGTCTGCACGGCACCGTTCGTCAGTGCCCAAAATCTTGAAAAAGGCAAGGAGATCAACGCCACCTGCGCTGGCTGCCACGGGGAATTCGGCCAGGGCGGCAAGAAGGGCGAATACCCTCGCATCGCCGGCCAGCGCGCAGCCCATATTGCCGATCAACTCAAGTCGTTTCGCGCCCGCACCCGCGTCAACCTGCCCATGTTTCCGTACACGCAGGAACGCGAGATGTCGGACCAGGATGTAGAGGACGTTTCCGCCTACCTGGCAGCCATCGAACTGCCCACCCAATGGCCGGAATTCAAACCCGATGACGATGCACTGACCCGCCTGACCGCCATGGAAAAGGTCATGATCATTCCCCGCGCGCCGGGTGACCTGGACAACGGCAAAAAGATCTACAACAAGGAATGTTTTGCCTGCCATGGCAAGGACGGCATGGGCCGCGGCAAGTTTCCACGTCTGGTGGGCCAGTACAGCAATTACCTGATGAAGCAGATGACGTCCTTCATCAAAGGCGAGCGCTCGCATGACGAAGTGGAAATGGTCGGCATACTCAACCAGCTCAAGGCCCAGGACCTGCAGGATATTCTGGCCTACCTGACCCTGATCCAGTCAGGCCAACCCTGACACATTGCACGGCGGTAACGGCATGAAACGATTGTTGATTTTGAAAACCGTGCTGGCGGCCTTGCTTGTCGCCTTCACACTTCCGATGGCCTGGGCGCAAACCCAGCCAGCCGCTGACGCGTTGTCGGGCATGAACGAAACACCCATGCACGACGCCGCGCGCATGGGTACGCGCCAGGATGTGGAGCGGCTGTTGAAAGCGTCCGCGCAGAACCGCGACCTGCGCACCCCATTGGGCGCCACCCCCCTGCACTACGCCGCCATGAACGGCGACAACGGCCCACTCAAGGCGCTGCTGCTTGCAGGTGCCAACCCCAATGCGCGCGACGTCGATGGCCGCACCCCCCTGCACATGGCGGCGTTCTCCACCCGCAAGGACAACGCCATGCTGCTGTTGCAGGCCGGCTCCGACCCCCTGCTCAAAACCAACGACGGGCGTGACGTGCTGAGCATGGCGCGCAAAGTACGTGCAGACGAAATCGCCGGCGAAATTTCGCTGTGGATTCTCAAGGGCTGCAAACCCGGCAAGCCGGTCAAGGGCTGCTGATGCACCGCCGAATCGTTCTGGGCGCCGTGCTGTTGTTGGCCCACCTGCTGGCACCCTTGGTCGGCCATGCGGCAGAACCGGTTGTGGCCCTGCCTGCCGTCGTCGTCTACGCACCCAGCCCCTGCCTGGCCTGCATCGACTGGGCCGATCACCTGCGGCAAAACGGCTTCGTGGTCACCATCGAAGAAAAACTGCAGGCCGACATGCCCAAGATCAAACGCTGGCTGAACGTGCCCTCCAAACTGGAATCGGTGCACACGGCCAAGATCGGCCGCTATTTTGTCGAAGGCCATGTGCCGGCCGAAGACATCCTGCTGCTGCTCAAGGAGCAACCCCGTGCACGCGGCCTGGCCGTGCCCGGCCTGCCGCGCGGTGCACCCGGGCGCGAGAGCTACAACCCGATTTGCGACACCGCCTGCACCATCCTCGACAACGCGTCGGGGCAGCCCAAGGAGATTCGGCGCGAAGCCTTCAACACGATGCTGGTGGGGATGGATGGGCGAACCAGCGTGTATGCGCGGCACTGAGCGGACCTACTCCAACGTCGGTTCACGCAACAGCCGTTCGTAAACAGCAAGATCGCTGTCCGAGAAACAGCAGAACACCACCTCCTGAATATCCGTGAATGTCTGCACGGCTGATCGTACCGTGGCGACCGCGATGTGCGCTGCCTGCTCTATTGGGTATCTGTAGACACCCGTGCTGATGCAGGGAAAAGCGAGTGTGCGAATCCCCTGCGCGGCGGCGATCTCCATGCACCGGCGGTAGCACGACGCCAAAAGCGCCGGCTCGCCCTGCGCGCCACCGTGCCACACCGGTCCGACCGTGTGGATGACATAGTGGGCTGCCAGCCTATAGCCCAGCGTCAGCTTGGCATCGCCGGTATCGCACCCCGCCAGCAGCTGGCACGCGCGCAACAATTCCGGCCCCGCCGCGCGATGAATCGCACCGTCCACGCCACCCCCGCCCAGCAGTGACGCATTGGCGGCGTTCACGATGGCCTGCACCGGCAGCTTGGTGATGTCAGCGCGTAGGGCGTGGATTAGGACAGGCATGGGGAGGCGTGACCTATTCAGGCGCATTCCAAGCCAGCTGCACATCTTGCGCGATTCCATCGAGCTGCCCCGCCTCAAAAAGCCCCGAGGTCATTGGCCATGTATGTAGACGCCCTAGATTCAGCTCGCATGTCGTATGCCTTTACCTCGACAAGGAAAGATTCAGAAATATGAGAGGCATCCTCACTCACGAAATTAGAAAGCGTAAGACTCAGACCATCGCGGGCGGAAACGATGCAGACTTCTCTGGACATGTTTTCGCGTCAACGTTGGCGCTGCCCGGCACGCAGCATATGCCATGAAGCGGCATGCTGCGGCTGCGTGTCCGCACCGAGCAACCTGTTGGACCTCAATTGCTTCTGGGGCTTCAAGGAGCTCCCCAGCTACACGCCTGAAAGTCTCGTACATCACTAAGGCGAGCTCTTTCCACATATGTGCCGGCCTCTGAACTGGCTCCGATCAGCAAAGAGAAGCCCGTAGCTTCCAGGACGGCTTTTGCTTGCCAGCAATTCGCGTCTTTGAGTCGCTTTGGAGGAGACACGCTCGGCGTGGGCTTCGCAGAGTCCAGTTTCAACCGCGCAAACGCACCGCGAAAGAAGCGACCGCCATTCATGAGGGAGTCACGGGGTAGCCGGAACTCGAGTGTGCCTCCTTCATTGGGTTCGTAGCGAAGAATCCCTTCCGACTTGAGCGTTCCGGCGATGGATATCGCGCCATACACGTTTCCGACGTCTAGGGATATTGGCAAGGGAAGTATCGTTACGCGGGGGCATTGTTCTCCAAACTCGCCTCCAGAATATTGGCGAGGACTTACATATGTGAAGTTCCGAATTGAAGTGATAGAGAAGCCTGGAGGAAGCACTGCTGTCAACTTAGAGGGAGCAACTGAGCAGGCATCGTCGTAGCTTCCCTGGACGCTACACATCACCAAGAAGCACTTGTCAGTGAAAGAGGCAGATTGCGCGCCAAGTGAGATTCCAGCCAGCAGCGCCACGACGACGAGTTTCTTCATGAGGTCAACGTCGGCGTTGTACGGCGGGCAGCACACGCCGCGCGCAGCGGCATTCCGCTGCGGCATGTCCGTGACGAACAACCTGTTAGCCCTCAACTTTTCGCTCCTTCTCGCGCTCATCCGCCTTCTGCCTCTGTTCTTCAGTCCACAGAGGTTCGATTCCCTTGGTGTACCGATACCAGACGATCCAAGCCCCCCAACAAATGTTGAAGATTGCAAGTATGACGTGCCACGCGGTCATCTTTTCGTCCGATGCCACTGCGAGGATGCCGATCAGGACCAGCAACGGCCCGAAGACGTATGCAGGAAGTCGCTCCCAAGGTAAGAAGGCTAGGCCCATGGCGGCTCCAATTGATGGCTAACGTGATGTAGATGGGCGGATATCCTGGCATCCCAGGATATCCGCCGGAATAAGTTGGATTGCAGCGCAAACCGCATTCACTCCCAAGCGCAGCAGCCAGCGCACCCATGCGACCCGCAGCGTCTGTTCCCGAAAAATGGTTGCCATGAATTCCCCCTTTGGTCTGTCGCCTATCCTGGCGCATCAGGCTTGCAATATAGCCCAAGCACGAACACACCCAAAACGCTACACATTTGATAGCGATATACGTCCATTTCACGAGGGCTACCGGCTTGTTCTTCATATGAGTTTTTGCCCAGAGGCTAAGGAACGCCAGACGGCAGACGGCAGACGGCAGACGGCAGCTTGGACGCCATCATCCATTTGCGGTCCATCCTGCGCCTGTCGACGATAAAGGTTCCGTCGCCAACCGCATGCACTGCGCGCAGCTCCTGCGCGTGGGATCGATGTAAGCGGCCACCGCCTCCAGCGCGAAGATGTTGTGCTTTTCAATGGTGTCATGACCTTGCACTCGATGTTGGCGAGGCACTCCTTGGCATTGCCTTGACCCATGGTCAGGCCCAGCTGCCACGCGGGATGGCATCTAATTGCCCGAGGGTAGACGCACGGGTACGGCAGAGAAGAACTGTTCGAGTGCCTTGGTCAGCTCTGGGGCCAGAGGCAGGGTCGGATCGCCATACGAGGCGACCTGTTTGCCACGATCAGCGGCGACCATCTTCAATACATGGTTCATGCCAGGAATCACTTTCAGTTCGCACTCCTTGCGGGCTGAGTGCAATGCCTGTGCCGCGGACACATCCACCTGAATATCAGTACTGCCTTGCACGATAAGGCACGGGGCCGTGAGCTTTGTGAGTTCTTGCGCAGGCGAATACTTGAACCACGAGATCAGATAAGGCTGTACGCTTGGCCTGTACAACGCCATGAGAGCGGACGGCACGTCGCCTGACGTGCGGCCAGCCTCCAGCGTGGACAAAATTGCCTCGTTTCGTTCAACCAGGTCTGGTGGCAGGCGTCCCTGGAGTTGGCGCCGCAGTATCACCGCGGCCTTCTCAGCCGGGCCTGCTATCGAGATGAACCCGCGAACAGGACTGCTCTGTGCCGCGAGCATGCCAATGAGGGAGCCCTCGCTGTGACCAAGGATCACCACGCCAGAGAAGCGTGCGTCCGCTGCCAGCTTCACAGCCCAGGATGAAGCATCTTGAACGTAGTCTTCAATTCTGAGATCTGATTCCTGCCGGGCCGCCTTGACGCTGCCTGCAACTCCACGTTTGTCATAGCGCACCGAGGCGATGCCTTGGCTCTCAAGGGCGGCTGCCAGGAGCTTGAGGCTGTCGTTCCTTCCCGAAGGCGCTGGTGTGTTACCGTCCCGGTCCGTAGGGCCCGAACCCGAAATGATCACGACCACGGGCGTCTTCGAAGCTCCGGCAGGCGTCGTCAATGTTCCCTTGATGCCCCCCGTTTCGGTGTCGAGTTCAATGGGCTGCTCCGAGGCAAAGAGCAGGGAGCTGACGCAAAGAAGGCCGGCAAATGCAATGCATGAGAGTGTCATTTTTGCCATGGATTTCCCCCTATTTTTTGTCTGCACCCGCACTGGCGCATCAGGTCAGCAATATAGCCCAGGCACGAACA
This sequence comes from Candidatus Aalborgicola danicus, assembly GCA_016703945.1. GTDB lineage: Bacteria > Pseudomonadota > Gammaproteobacteria > Burkholderiales > Burkholderiaceae_C > Allorhodoferax > Allorhodoferax danicus. The sequence goes on along the minus strand of JADJBC010000003.1, from coordinate 60,680 downwards.
CATGGAAGCGCCAAGGCGTGCCGCAGCCACACACACCCACTACAGCCGAGCGGCGGTATCGCGCACGTCCAGAAGCAGATAGCTACATATTGTGCGCCCAGCATGGGCGCATTCCTGCGGGTGAAAGTCCCGCCGTGAGTTGGTCATGACGAACGAAGTGAAGCGCAACTGCACAAGGGCGACCGAGTGTGGGAAGGAAGCGTGAAGCATAAATTGTGAGCCGATGGACAAGAACCGGATAGGAGGCGACACCGAGCAGGGTGAGCGGGCAATAGTCCGCAAAGCTCTTGTGACCAAAGCGAAGTGGCGTAAATCCGGCGGTTGTGCAATGAAGGAATGCGTTCTTACCTGGGGAGATCTCGCCTCATGCCTGAAAGGGCGACAGTGCAAACTGGAGCGAGAAGTCAGCAGCGGCCGTAGTAGACCAAGGCGAAACCCACTATGGGAGAAGACCGAAGACGAAGGGCCAAACGAGAAGGAGTGTCAAAGGACATGTCGATGCCAAAGGTCATGCGTCAGATGCCCACGCAAGTGGGGCGGGAAGCCGAAGGGCGCGGTGAAACCGCGCCTGATGCTGCCAGCGACGAAACCTGCGACCCGCGCCATGCAACCCAAGACACGGGATCAGCGCTACTGCAAGACGCGCTGACAAAAGAGAACCTGCAAAGAGCGCTCAAACGTGTGCGGGCCAACAAAGGCGCAGCGGGTGTAGACGGATTGGACATCAACCAAACCGTCGAACACCTCAAAAGCGCATGGCCAGCCATCAAAAAGCAACTACTGGCAGGCACGTACCGCCCCAATGCGGTACGTCGGGTGACGATACCCAAACCCGATGGAGGCCAGCGTGAGCTAGGCATCCCTACGGTGACGGATCGGCTGATCCAGCAAGCACTGCTACAAGTGCTGCAACCGATACTGGATGCCAACTTCAGCGAACACAGCTACGGCTTTCGCCCCGGGCGCAGCGCCCAGCAAGCGGTATTGGCCGCGCAGGCACATGTGCAAACGGGCAAGTCAATCGTGGTGGATGTGGACTTGGAGAAATTCTTCGACCGAGTCAACCACGACATACTCATAGACCGCCTACAAAAACGCATCAAAGACGCAGGAGTCATCCGGCTGATCCGTGCGTATTTGAACAGCGGGATCATGAGTGAGGGCGTAGTGCAAGAGCGCCAACAGGGCACGCCGCAAGGCGGGCCACTGAGCCCGCTCTTGGCCAACGTCTTGCTTGATGAAGTAGACAAGGAACTGCAGCGCCGAGGCCACAGCTTTGCGCGCTACGCTGATGACTGCAACGTCTACGTTGGAAGTCTCCAAGCGGGCGAGCGGGTAATGGCCGTGCTGCGACGACTGTACGCAAAACTCGGGCTCAAGGTCAATGAGACCAAAAGCGCGGTGGCTGTTGTGTATGGTCGCAAGTTCCTGGGCTACAGCCTATGGGAGACGGGCAAAGGCGAAGTCCGGCGCCGGGTGGCCGATAAAGCCATGGTCAAATTCAAGCAACGCGTCAGGCAACTGACACGGCGCAACGGTGGATGCAGCATGGGGCAAGTGGTTGAAAGACTGCGGCCTTACCTGCTGGGTTGGAAAGCGTACTTTGGGCTGGCGCAAGAGCCAAAAGTCTGGCGAGAGCTTGACGACTGGGTGCGCCGACGCTTGAGGGCGATTCAACTCAAACACTGGCGAAGAGGGACCACAATTTATCGCGAGCTGCAAGCGCTGGGGGCATCGGTCAAAGTTGCAAGACAGGTGGCGGGAAATGCCAACAGGTGGTGGCGCAACAGTGGACGGGCGCTTAAAAGCCTTCTCACAGTAGCCTACTTTGATCGCCTTGGAGTACCCCGATTCTCATGACCTCAACTTCTCGAACCGCCCGGTGCGGACCCGCATGCCGGGTGGTGTGGCAGGGGCGCAGTCAGAAATGGCTGCCCCCTATGCCGATTAGTAGCTACACAGTCTTATTCCACGAGGGCTGGAGGCACATTTCACTACTTAACACCCAGCGCATCGGTATACAGCCCCAGCCCCCACTGCAGTTCTTCTCCCCGCGGCTGCGGGTTGTCGTGCTGGCTTACCGCCTGGGTGATCAGGCCGTCGCTGCGCAGGCGGTACTGGGTTTCGATGCGCAGTTGCTCAAACGGGTCGGCGTCCAGCCACACATGGCACACGCTGTGCGGCAGGGCCAGCGGTGGCTCGCTGGCGTTGGCGGCGCCACCAGCCCGGCTGCGCGCGGCAATCTGCTGGGCGGCGGCCACGCCCAGGCGCGTTGCCATGTGGGCCGTCTTGGGGTAGTGGCCAAACAGCGGCGAGACGGTGTCGAGCAGGTCGCCGGCCAGAAACACCCGCTCATCCTGCAGGGCGCGAAGGCGCAGCGGGTCTACACCGGCCCAGCGCGTCGGTTTGCCTTGCGGGTCGTGACCCAGCAGACCCGCCTGCTCCACCACGGCACTGGCGCGCAGGGGTGGCAGCAGCATGGCATGGTCGAAGTGCACGTCGTCGCCGTCGGTGGACACGGTGCGCGCAAACGGGTCGACCGCGCGGATGGTGGTGTGGGGGTGAAAGTCGATGTGGTCGGGGTAACGCTCGCCAAACAGGCGGGTGAAGCGGGGCATGCCGCCGCCCGCGTCCAGCACGGTGACCTTGCCCTTGATGCGCCGGCTTTTGAGCCACCAGGCCAGCAGCATGGCGCGCTCGTAGGGTGCGGGCGGGCAGCGGCTGGGCGGCGCGGGCACGTTGATGAGCAGGTTGCCGCCGGTGAAGCTTTGCAGACGTGTTTTTAGCAAATCCAGCTCGCTGGCGACGAAGCCTGCGGGGTACAAGGCCCGCGCGGTCTGTGCTGCCTGGGTGTCGGCACCAAACCACGCGCTGTAGTCATACGCGATGCCGGTTGCCATCAGCAGCCAGTCATACGCATACGGGCCGCCCTGCGCGGTGACGACGCTGCGCTGCGCGCGGTCGATGCGCAGCACGTCGGCCGCCACAAAGCGGTAGCCCAGCTGCGCAGCCAGCGCGGTCCGGTCCAGGCGCGGCATGCGCTCGGGCGTACGGTCCACCAGCCACGGGGTGCTCAAGGGCAGCGCGCGCAGCACGGGCTCGCGGTCAATCACCAGCACGTCCAGCGCGGGCGCGCGCTGGCGCAGTTCGCGCGCCGCGCTCAGGCCCGCCCAGGCACCGCCGACGATGACCACGCGCTGCGCACCGGCCGCACTGGCAGACGACGTGGCCCGTGCCACGCCGGACAGTACGGACCAGCCCAGGCCGGTGCCACCGACCAGGCCCAGCAGTTCGCGGCGTTTCATTTACCCGCCACGGTCAGCCAGTACTGGATGCGCGTGGTGATCTCGGCCACCGGTGCGCCGTAGCCAAACTTGGCCACCAGGTTGCCGTCGGGGCCGAGCAGAAACATGCCGGCCGAGTGGTCCATGGTGTAGACGTCGGGGCCGGCGCCGGGCTCCTGGATTTTTTCAAACTGCACCTTGAAGTTGGCGGCGGCCCGCTGCACCAGGGCGGGGGGGCCGGTCAACCCCAATATGCGTGCATCAAAGGCAGCGGTGTAGGCGCCCAGCACCTGCGCCGTGTCGCGCTGCGGGTCCACGGTAATGAAGATGGGCTGAATGTACTGTGCCTTGGCGCCCAGCGCCGTCAGCACATGGGTCATCTCCAGCAGCGTGGTAGGGCAGACATCCGGGCACGAGGTGAAGCCGAAGCTGATCAGCTGCAGGCGGCCTCGAAAGTCTTCGGATGTGACCGAGCGCCCGTTTGGCGCCATCAGCAAATAGCGCGGCGTGGAGATCGCCTGTGCAGTCGCGTCTGCCGGGGGTGGCTTGCTGGCTGCATCACTCTGCGCAAACACGACCGGTGCCGCCGACAGCGCCAGCACCAGTGCGCAAGCACCCAAGCTCGCGCCGCGATTCAAGGCCGGCATGTCACTTCACACCGGTCGCGGTGGCAGGCAAGTCAGTCTGCAAAGCCTTGGCCAGCGCATCCAGCTTGCTGGCAAAGGCGGCTGCGGCGGGGCACGGCGCGGTGCCGCGCACTTGCGCCAGATAGCTCGCATTGGTGGCCTCTTCAAACGCACTGCCAAAGCGCGGCGTCTTGGGGGCGTGGGCCAGCATCAGCTTCTTGGCTTTGGCCGCTGTATCCATGTCCTGGCAGGCCAAGGCCTGGCCATTCACTTGTGCCAGCTCGGTGACGTGGACCAGGCCCTTGTCGGCGTCGGCGGCGTGCACCAGGCCGAGCGCGGCCCAGCTGGTCAGGCACAAAGCGGCGATGGTGGAAGCAGTTGGTTTCATCATGATGAGTGTCCTTGGAATTGAAAAAAAATGGGGCGCACAGCTTGTACGCCGTTAGTGCATGCGGGGTGCCGGGTCGCGCAGCAGCCGGTAGGGCGAGGAAAACGGTGCCAGGCGCTCCAGAAAATCCAACATTTCCAGAGCGGGCGAGTTGCGAAAAAAAGTGGCCATGGGGGTCTCCATCCAGATGCGGTCGGCAAACAGAAACAGTTCGTGCGCGGTATCGCCCACACCGTCGTGGTTGCGGTCAAAGCCCTGGTACTCGTCCCACATGTTGTCCTGCCACTGGTTGGCACTGGCCACGCCCGGCGCGCTGACGGCCACGGTAGTCAGGTTGCTGTCGAAGCGGTTGGCTATGAACTGGTGCCCACCGACTTCACCGTAAAAAAACAGCGCAATGATGTTGTGGGCAAACTGGTTACCCCGCACCACCAGCGCGTTACCCGCATCAAGCGACGCATCCGCCTTGAGGCCCACGCCACAATGCAGGATCTGGTTGTACTCCACCCGTGAACCCGGGCTTTCCTTGACAACAATGCCGGCTCCGCCATCGGTCAGTGCGTGGGCAATGTGGTTGTTGCGAATCGTCAGATCCGCGGAGTACAGGCCCACGATGCCGGTCCCCGTGTGGGTCAGGGTGTTCCCCTCGATATGCAGATGCGGCGAAAAGATCAAGTGCATGCCGTAGCGCCCGTCGGTAAAGCGGTTGCCCACGATGCGGTTGTACGGCGAGTTGGCCAGCGTGATGTCTCGCGCCCTGACGAATGAGTTGTCCTCCACCCGGTTGTCATGGCTGTTCCAGAGCCGGATGGCATCACCGCGCAGACCCATGAAAAGGTCCTTGCCGGTCACCCGGTTGCCCAAGACCCGCGCGCGGTTGACGGCCTTCAGGTGGATGCCAAACAGCACGTCTTCAAAATCGTTGTCCTCCACCACATGGCCATTGCCTTGCAGCAGCAAGCCTGCATCGACCCCATCGTGGGAGTCCCCACTGCCCTGCAAGCGCAGGCCGCGCAGCGTGACGTCATGCGCCTCGACACTGAGCACGGTGCCACGGCCGTTGCCCAGGATCACCGCCTGGTGGTCGCCTTCCACCACCATGGGCACGCGGATGGTGGCCGGCCCCGCGTAGACGCCTGGTGCCAGACGCAAGGTCGCGCCGCGGGGCGTGGCATCAATCAAGGCCTGCAACGATGGCGCGCTGGCGCTGGCGGATGCAATGGCCAGTGTGCAGACCAGAGCCAAGCCGAACCAGGCTGCGCGCTGCATGGTCGTCACCACTTCACGGTCTTGCGCATCAACACGACAAACGTCAGCGCAAAGGCGTTCATCGATAGCGCATACACCACGCTGGGCGCGCTCATGGCCGGTTGGTGCAACCACTGCAGGCTGACCACAATACCCAGCGCAGAATTCTTCAAGCCACACTCGGTGATGACGGCGATGCGATCACGCCGGGTCAAACCGGTCATTCGGGACAGTGCATACGCCCCGCCCAAAATCAGCACATTGAGAACAACAACGGCAGGCCCTAGGGTCGGCAGGTTGTCCAGCAACACCTGGCGCTGGTCCCAAAAAGTGTTCAACACAATCAGCACAAACAAGGTGGTGGTGACTTTGCCGATGGTGGGCTCCACGCGCATAACCGTCGCCGCAAAACGCCAGCGCAAGACCATGCCCAGTAACACCGGCAAAGTGGTGAGCACAAAGATGCCTTTGACCATGGCCGCCACCGGCAGCTGCACCGCCAGTTGGCTGGCCATGAAGTGCTGGTATGCCGCGCCCACCACCAATGGCAATGTCAACACCGATGCCAGGCTGGTGACTGCCGTCAACGAAATCGCCAGCGCCGTATCGCCCCGCGCCAGGTGGGTCAACAGCCCGGAGCTAACTCCGCTGGGGCACGCCGCCAACACCATCAAGCCCACGGCCATCACCGGGTCCAGCCCACTCAACTGCACCACCGCAAACCCGGCCAGGGGAACCAGCAGCACCTGACCCACCAGCCCCACCGCCAGCGCCTTGGGCCGCAGTGCCACTTGGCGAAAATCTCCAATCACCAGGGTCAGACCCAGATAGAACATGATGAACGCCAGCGCCGTGGGCAGCAGCGTCTGCACCACGTCCGGTCTCACAGAAAGACCCCCACCGCCAGCAGCACACCCAACAGCAGGCCTAGCCGCGCGGTGGCGCCCAGCAGGGCGTTGAGTTGCGCGCCGGTAGCGCTGCGCCGCAGTCGCGGCAGCAGCGACCACGCGTAGGGGATGGCCAACGCGGCCACCAGCACACCGGGGCGACCATGCAGCGCCAACAGCAACACCATTGCAAAGGGCAACAGGGCCATGGCGGCGTAGGCGCGCTGCGAACCGGCATCTCCCAAGCGCGCCGCCAGGGTGCGCCGCCCGCTGCGCAGGTCATTCTCGACATCGCGAAAGTTGTTGACCAGCAGCACGGCGGCGGCGGGCAGCCCAATGGTGGCGCCGCACAACCAGGCGTCCAGGTAAGCATCACCATGCTGCAACCAGTGGCTGCCGGCCACAGCCACCAGGCCGAAAAACACCAGCACAAACACCTCGCCCCAGGCGGTGTGCGAGATGGGACGTGCGCCGCCAGAGTACGACCAGCCCGCCAGCAGCGAAGCGAGCCCCGCCAGCAAAATCGGCCAGCCGCCCTGCACCACCAGGTACAGGCCCAGCACCAGTGCCAGACCGAAACTGGCGCGCGCGGCGCTGCGCACACTGGCGGGTTGCACCCAGCCGGCAGCCGTCACGCGAAGTGGCCGACCCGGTCGGGCCGGTCGGTGCCGCGCTCAAAATCGGCAACGTCGTTGTGGAGATTGGTGCCCACCTGTATCAGCAGCGCACACGCCAGCGTGGCCAGCAACACGGCCCATGCGGGCGGCGATCCATCGGCCCAGGCCAGTGCGGAGCCCACGACGACCGGCGTTGCGGCAATGCTCAGCGTGCGCGGGCGTATGGCCGTCCACCAGACCAGCAGGCCCTGGCCGGGTCGGGCCAACAGGCTAGGCGGGCGATCAGCTTTCATGGGCACGGGTTCCAAAGTGCAGGCAGGCAATGCCGAACGACAGGTTCTCCCAGTGCACCTCGGCAAACCCGGCCGCGCGCATCATGTCGGCAAAGCCCTGCTGGGGGGGAAAGCGGCGTATGGATTCGACCAGGTACTGGTAGGCCATGGGTTCGCGCGCAATGGCCGCACCGAGGCGCGGTATCACCAGAAACGAGTACAGGTTGTACAGCGGCGCCAGCCAGAAGGCGGGGGTGGAGAACTCCAGGCAGACAAACGTGCCACCGGGCTTGAGCACGCGCAGGGCCTCGGCCAGCGCGCGCTCCAGGTGGGTGGCATTGCGCAGGCCAAACGACACGGTCAGCAGGTCCACACTGGCGTCGGCCAAGGGCAGGTGCTCGGCCTCGCCGGCCAACCACTCGATGCGCTCGGCTTGCGCGCGCTGCTGGCCCACCTGCATCATGGCCAGACTGGGGTCACACACGGTCACCTGCCGCCCGGGGCCCAGCAGCAGCCGGGCCACATCTCCCGTACCGCCCGCCAGGTCGACCACCCTGCCCTTGCACCTGCCGAACCCGCCGCGCCAGCGTGCGCTTCCACAGGCGGTGAATGCCCATGCTCATCAGGTCGTTCATCAGGTCGTAGCGTCGTGCCACGGCGTTGAACACGGTGCGAATGCGCGCGCGGCGCTCATCCTGCAAGACTGCCTCGCGGCCAAAGGTCCGGTTGATCTCGTGCTCAGTGGTCATGGTCACGGCTTGGGCTCAGCCACCGGCTTCAACGCCGCAACCACGGCCGCATCGAGCCTGTCCCGCGTCATGGCGCCAATATGGCTGCTGACGATAGCGCCCTGGCGATTCAAAACCACGGTGAAGGGCAGCACGGTCTTGTGATTGCCCAGTGCCCGCATCAACGCCAGACCCGGTTCACGGGTCAGAAAAACCGGATAGTTGACGTCATAGGCAAAGGCAAAGTCGCGCACCGTGGCGGGGTTGTTTTCCAGATTGAGGCCCAGCACTTCGACACCGGAATTGCGCTTCTGCAGACTGACCAACTCGGGAATTTCGACCTTGCACGGTCCGCACCAGCGCGCCCAGAAATTGACAATCAACGGCTTGCCACGGTATTTGGACAAGGTCGTCGGTTGGCCCTCCAGATCGATAAGCGCCGCGGCAAACAACGCGGCACTGTCCACCGGTGCGGCGGGAACCGTTGCGGGTGCGGGTGTCGATGTCGGCGCGCCGTGCACCAACGCGAATGGGCCCGCCAGCAGACCCACCATGCCAACCGCGCCCAGGTGCTTCCACCAGCGTGAGGCAACACCCGTCACGGCAGATCCCCGCGGCGGAAGAACACATAGCCCGCCGTAGCCGATGCCAGACCCAAGGCCAGCGGATAAGCCAGCGCAAAGATCTTGTAGCCCAGCACCCCAAAGGTATCCAAAATCACAAAGGCCGACGGCCCCAATACGATGAGTTGCGGATCAAACAGCGCCAGCGCCGCAGTGCGGAACACCTGCAGCGGATTGGCCAGGGCCATCATGACGGCGATCTCCGGGGCCACCTTGCCCTGGATCATGACGCCCAGCAGGATCAAGTCGAGGAACAGCAAGAACGTCAGCCAGACCATGAAGGCGGCGCCCTGCGCCATGTCGGTGCTGCGCGCCAGTGACGAGATCAGCATGCCGATGCCCAGGAAGCATGCCGCCATGACGGCCAGCAAGGCCGTGTAGTAACCAAAGATGCCCCATGGCACCGGAATGCCGCGCACCAGTGCAATCACCACGGCCATCAGCATCGCGCCAAAGACCGGCAAAAAGATCACCAGGTAGCGTCCCAGAATCTTCCCCCAGAACCAGGCGCCCAGCGACACCGGCAGTGACAACAGGTATTCAAAGACTCCAGCCTCGCGGTCACCCGCCACCGAGCGCACGGTGGTGATCAGCACAAAGATCGGCAGGATGGCCATGGTGAGCTGGATGTAGGTCACCAGCAGACGCGACAGGCCGATAAAGCCCAGCACGCGCGACTCGGTCAGGCCGAACAGAAACAGCAACGCCACAATGCCGCCGAAGACCAGGGTGTAGATCAGGAACCAGCGCGCGCGCAGGGATTCCGCCATATCGAGTTTGGCCGTCAGCCAGAGTTGTTTCATCGTGTCAGATTTTCAATTATTTCAGGACGGACGGTGGCGCTGGGGCGCCGATGCGGTGTCGCGCTGCCTGGGTGGCAATTTGCGGGCCAGGTGGCCGAGGTGTTTTGCCCCATGGCATCAAACGAAATACTGTCCGGTTGGGCCTGTGCATAGGCTGCGAAGTTGTAGCCCATGGGCGAGACCTTGCCATTGACATAGTGCGCCGCGGCGGCCTCCAGCCAGATTTTGCCGGCACTGGCAAACTCCGCGACCCAGATGCGGGTGGCGGCGTCTGCCATCCACGGATACTCTTTGCCCTTCTCAGCCAACCATGTGGCGGCGCAACCGATGTCGTCGAATTTGAAAACAGTGTCCTTGGGACCACCCCGAATCTGGCAAGCAAAGCGGTGGTCGGAAATCGCCATTTTGCAACGCATACAGGTGTCGCGATCCCACTTGAACACCGCCATGCCATTGGGCATGTCTTTGTCTTCCCCACAGGCTGCGAGCATCACGGATGCCATGGGTGTCAACGCAAAACCCTGCAGTAACAGAACGCGTCGTCTCATGGTTCAATTTCGGTAATGGACACGTGGTTGACCACCGATACATAACGCGACACCATGCCCAGGAAGCGCAGTCGGTCGGGGCCGGCCACGAGTCCTTCCCACTCCGTCAGGTCGTTGTCAAGCGCATGAAAGTCCCACAGCCCCAGAGCCTTGGCCAGGGCAGGCTCCTGGCGCTTGCTGATGACACGCGCGCGCAACATGCCCGAGAGCGAAACGTCGTCCGACACCGTGTCGTCCAGCACGACCTTGCCCATGTCAAGTTCCACCACGCGGTTGACCAGCGACGAGACTTCGTTGATGCGGTGGCTGGAAATCAGCATCGTGGCACTGCTGGCCCGTTCGGCCAGTAGCTCGAAGAAAATCTTGCGCGCCTGGGGGTCCAGATTGGCTGCAGGCTCGTCCATGACCAGCACTTTGGCGTCCCGCCCCAATGCGATGGCGATCAGCAGCTTTTGCTTCATGCCACCCGAGAGCTTGACGAATGGGCGCGTCAGAATGCCACTGAGGTCCAGACCCAGTCGTGCGGCCAGTTCGTGCATGCGTTGGGGGTCGGTACCACACAGCGCGGCGGAGAATGCGATCAGTTGGCCCACGGGCATCTTGAGGGGGGGCGGCAGCTGCGGCACAAAACCGATCATGCCCAGCACCTCGGTCCGTTGATCGCGCGGATTGCGCCCATCGATCAGCACTGTGCCGTCATGGACGTATTCACCCAACAGACACCGAATCAGTGTCGTCTTGCCAGCGCCGTTGGAGCCTATCAGCGCCACGCGCTCGCCCAAGCCCACCTGCAAATCGATGTTGTCAAGAATCCGGGCGCGCCGGAAGGTTTTGGTAACGGTTTGAAAGCGGATCACGGTGTCAACTCAGTCAGAACAAATGAAACATAGGCGAGGTGTATCAGAGCAGCTTGGACAAGCCCTTGATGTCAAAGGTCAGCGACCCCGTGGGGCAGGTGTCCACACACAAACCACAACGCGTGCAGTCGGGGCCCAATGTCACCTCAGTATCCACTGCGCGCCCTTTCACCACGGTCTCAAGCACGTGGGGCACCAGGCAGACTTTGCGGCAATCGCCCTCGTGGAAACAACCATCGAGCTTGTACTTGATGCGCACCGGGGACAGGATCCCCACAACACCATAGGTCAACCCGATAGGGCAGGCATAGCGGCACCAGGCTCTGCGCGAAATGACAATCTCAAACAGCAACAGTGCGGCGACCCACAACAGCGCCACGCCCGGCCCGTAGATCAGCGCGCGCGACAGGATGCCCGTAGGAGAAATCGCCTCAAAAACGGTATACCCGGAGCCGAAAGTTGCCAGCGCAAAGATCAGCCAGAATGCAGTGCGCAACCTGCGGTTCATATTCTGGTCGGTCACCAATTTTTTGCGCACCAGAAACAGGTGCAGTTTCTCGGCCCATTCGGCGACCAGGTGATAGGGGCAAACCCATGAACAGAACGTGCGCCCACCCAGCAGTATCCAGATGACCAGAACAGTCATCGTGCCGATCAGCAAGTTGACGATGATGTGTTTGTGCGCCAGCATCACCTGCAAGGCGGAATTCAAATCGATCAGGTGAAAGCCAATCAAGCGCGAGGCCGTCAAGGAGCCTTCCAGAATCTGGATATCCAAACCGAATGAAACAACAAAAAACAGGTTGATCGCTATGAGGAAAGCCCAGCGCCGGTTGCGCCAAGTGTTGCCGTGCGGCTTCTGGTGCGCCGCCATGATGGCAGCCCGCAATTCGGTCTTGTTGGCCATGCGTTTGAGCTCATGCACCTGCTGTGCCCGCTCGGTAAATTCGACGGGCTTTTTGGGCTCACGGCCAAACAGGATGGCAATCTGTTCAAAGAAACGCTGGCGGTGCAGATCACTCATGTTTTCCACTCCTCACGCGCCTCAATGACGATGCAGGGCTGCTCGGTGGGGCACACCATCTCGCACACGCCGCAGCCCACGCAGGGTTCATGCACCATGGGCTGGCTGCGGCTGCGGCCATCACTGCCGACAAAGGTTTCGATGGAGATCGCACCTTTCACCGGACACTCGGTTGCACACAGGTTGCACTGCGGCACATCGTACGGGTGGTCGGCGATCGCAATCGGTTTCCAGCGATCCACCGACATATAGCGCATGCGGCCCTTGAATGAAGGCCCGCGTGTTTGCCCCTTGAAGCCTTTGCCCTGCACGGCCAGGCACGACTCCGGGCGCACCAGACGGGCCACACCCATGCGCTCCTTCAGATTCAGAGTTGGCTCGGGATCTTTCTCCTTGGCCAGTAAAACGGGTTTGGCGGCAAGCACCGCACCTGCACGGACCGGAAGAAATGCCGGCTTGATGTAGGCCAAAGAGCCTGTAGGGCAAGCCAATATGCACTGAACGGCATCGCAAGAAAAATCACAAGCCTGCTGGCGGGCGTCAATATAGGGCACTCCTACGCCAAAGCCATCGACCAGGTCCGCCAGTTTGATCGCTTGCACCGGGCACACCTGAACGCACTGCCCACATTTGATGCAGGAACCCAAAAGGTCTTTCTCGTCCAACGCGCCTGGTGGCCGCAAACGCTTCTTTTGCGCATAGGCCAGGGGCAGATAACCCGACAGTGCGGCGCCGAATACACCGCCGGCGAGCAGCGCAGAGCGCATCCAGCGACGGCGATCCTGCCGAGTCATTTTGGGTTTGGTAACCTTAACCGGTCGGTCTGGTTTGGGGGTTTCGCTATCGTTCATCCTCGAACCCAATTTGGTTTCACAAATTTCGGAGTGGCATCTTTGAGCGTCAACTCGGGCGACGAGAAAGGCGCCAGGCGCTCCAGAAAGTCCAGCAACTCCATCACCGGAGCGGTCTTGAAGAACCGAGCCATAGGGAGCTCAATCCATATCTGGTCGGCATAGGCATACAGTTCATACGGAGTGTCGCCCGTGCCATTTCCGTCCCGGTCAAAGCCCTTGTAGTCATCCCAGTAGTTGCCGGTCCAGTCGTTGAGGCCGGCCTTGCCGCGCCCTGCTTGCACCACGTTGGTCAGGTTGCCTTCAAACAGGTTGTCGGTCAGAACGTTGCCACCGAGCTCACTGGTGAATTGCACTGCAATGCCATTGAATGCAAACCGGTTGTTTTTCACCCATATCTTGCTATCCGGCTGAAAGGGTGACAGATCCGACCCGATGCCAATCGCGCAGTAGATGACTTCGTTGCCCTCAATCAAGGTGTTGCTGGCTTCCTTGAAGCCAATCGCCATGCCGGTGGCACCGGTCGCGTGCGAGATCAGGTTGTGCCGCAATACGCCGCCCTCGGTGTACATGAAGTACACGCCCACGGCGTTGTCATAGAAACGGTTGTACTCCACGATGTTGTCGCGGGCGAACATGAAGTGAATCGAATAACGGCTCCGCGTGCCACGTTTCGGCGGTAGATGTTGTCATTCGAATACCAGGCCACCATATCGCGCGAATCCGATATTTCGTTGCCTTCAACCAGATTGCGGTGGCTATACCAAAGGCGCAGTCCGTCGCCGCGCACACCCAGGTCAACCGGCTTGGAGCGGATTTTGTTCTTGCGCAGGATATTGTCATTGGACTGCTTCAGATCGATGCCGAAGAGGCAGTTGTCAATGACCAGGTTTTCCAACACGTTGTGGTGGCCGCGTACGTCCAGGCAGGAGTCATCCGTGTCATGGGAGTCACCGGAACCCGTCAAATGCAGGCCCCGCAGAACCACGCCGTCAGTTTGCACCGAAAAGACGGTGCCACGGTCACCGGAATCAATTGTGACCGCACCATCCCCTTCAATCGTCAACACCTTGGTCAGCACGACCGGCCCGGCATAGTTTCCTGGCGGAGGACGCAACACATCACCCGGTTTGGCAGCATCCACCAGAGCCTGAAAAGGCTTCAGCCCATGGACACGCTTGTCGCGCTCGTACAGCGGAAACGTGGGCTTGGGTCGATCCACGCCGACACGCGGTGCGGTCGACAGATCGGCGGTGGCGCCCAATGCAGGCGGGCGGTTGGTGTCGTCATCCCTATCCGTGGTCCGCGCCACCAACAGGCTGGTCATGCCCAACAACAGGGTGGGCACGATCAACCAGCGTTTAACCATCATGCTATGCCCCAAGGCCCTGATTCGATTCACGCAATTGGCGCCTGCGCATCAACATGGCCAGAGTCAAACACACAAACACCACCATCAACAGGCCGTAGCCCCAATAGGGATAGGAGTAGGTTGAGAACTGGGCAACCTTGCCCTCACCAAACAGGGTTGGCATAAACGGCTTGACCGTGAACGCGCCCCAGGCGTGCATGTTGTGGCCAAAAAACCAAAGCCAACCCGCATACTCAATCACAAAGTACAGCGGCAACAGGCTGGGGACCAGAACCAGCAGCAACACGAAGCGGCGGAACTTCGCTACACCAATAACCACCGCCACCATCGCTGCGATGAGCCCACCCATGGCGATCTGGCTGTACAGGGTAACGTTGTCACCCCACACTTTGATGCGTGCAGGTTCGTTGAAAAAGGTGGCCGCCTCGGCCATATAGTTCTTGACGTGTTCAGCCAGGTGGCCCAGCGCAAATTGGTGCACCAGCATCCAGACGGCAACCGCCGAAAACCCGGTCCCTAAAACGAGCAGGCGACGCTTGCCCTCGGGCGTGATGAAGCCCAGCAGCATCACCGCAAAAAAGCCAAAGAAAAACTTGGCCAGCGGCTTCTCGACCGGTGCGCCGGTGGCAATGGGGAACATGCCAACGTAGTGGTTGATGGTGTTCATCTCGTGCACACAATCCAGGCCCGCAGCATTTTTGTTGACGTCTTTCTTGGCATCCAGAATCGGGTTGTAACGCTCGGAGTCCGGTCCCATGTCGGCCTGCATGGTTTCTGAGCCCATGCGGGTGCTGGCACCCACGGCGCTGCAGCCATTCTTCACGACATCAAAGTGAAAGTGAATTCGGATGCCATCCGGAAAGGCATCCTTGGGATAGTTGGGCGCCGTAAGGGATACCCACCAGATTGGCGCAAAAAAGGCGCTGATCATGGCCACCAGGGCCACCAGGGTAAGGACCGTGATCAGGCGATTTTGTTTGGTCTGGTCTTGCATAGTGATGGCTTACTTTTTCTTGGCGGGCTTGGCCGCAGCACCCGCTTTGCACATTGCGCCCGGCATGACCAGACTGGACTGGTAGGCTGAAATGGCTACCAGCTGCGCGTTGTCATATTTTTTGATAATCGTCACCATGTCGGGATTCGCATTGCGACGATGGCCATCCCGAATTTCCGTCATTTGCCGCAACAGGTACTTGTAGTGCTGGCCCGCGAGCACCGGATAGAACTTGTCTTTGACGCCCTCGCCATTGGCCTTGTGGCATTCGATGCACTCCTTCTCATACATGACCTTGCCGTCCGCAATCTGCTTCGCTGCGTCCGGGCCTTCGTACATGCCGTGAACGGCAGGAATACACAAACTCTCAATGTAAGCAGAGACATTGGCCAGTTCCTGCGCATCGGTCAGCTCTTTGGCGAACGGATACATGGTGGGGTTGTCGCGCAAACCCGCCCGGATGTCGGCCATTTGCTTGATCAGTACTGTGGTGTGCTGCCCAGCCAGTTGGGGGAACGTGCCGTCGGGACGTCCTGCACCGGAGGGAAGGTGACAGGCGCCGCACACTTCATAGCCTTCCTTGCCGTCCTTGGCGTTGCCCTTGAGTTTCAGGGCTTCAATTTTTTCGCCTTCCTGGGCGTTCCATTTGTAGTCTTTCGCCTCAATCCCCGCCTGCTTGGTCGCTGGCGGACCAGCCAGACTGAGCGCAGGAGCCAAAGCCAGCGACAGAGCCAGCACAAGAATTTTTTTCATATCAGTTACCTCGAGTATTTTGGAAAAAGGGGCAAGCTATTTGAGCTTGGAGAGATACAGCGCCATCTCTTTAATGTCCTTGTCCGTCACAAGCTCCACACCCTCTGGGTTGACCATGACGCCTTTCATGGCTGCGCTGCTCGCGTTGGCACGTGCGCCACTTTTGATGTCACGCATTTGCTGCTCCATGTAGGCGGCGTTTTGTCCAGCGAGCTTGGGAAAGGTCGGCGTCATCGGCTTCTTGCCTTCTTTGCCGTGGCAGGCAATGCAGGTCTTTTCAGCGTAGAGCGCGGCACCATCCGCCATGGCGGCGCCGGATGTGATCGTGGCCAGCATGGCGGCGAGAAACAACTTTGTCTTCATGGTTTTACCTTTTCAAAAACTTCGGGGAGTCGAGTTGATCGACCCCCCGACTTTGGATGCGATCAACCGCGTTTACTTGACCTTCTTGGCCCCGTTTTGCTCAAGGAACGTCTTGGCCCGCAAACCGAGGTCTGCTGTCTTGACCTGGTACTGCCAGACCTGCTCAGCCCACAGATTGGCGTTCTCCCAATCCTTCTTGGCGGAAGCTGCTTCGTGCTTGGTCTTGATGTCCTTGGTCTTGCCCAGTTGGTCGAAAGCGTCTTCAACCATCGCCACGACTTCGGGGAAGTCTTTGTAGTTCACGCTGGTGATGTAAGCCACCACGGAGTCAATGATGACCTGTGTGTCAGCCACTTTCTTCAGCGTGGCTTTGTAGTCCGCTTCGGTGTAGTTTTGCGCAGCCAGTGTCGTCTTGGTGGGCTTCCAACCCTTTGGCTTGACCAGCAAATAGCCTTGCATCTCCAGGTGCAATGCAGAGCAGAACTCTGTGCAGTAGTACGGGTAGACGCCTTCCTTGTCAGCCTTGAACTTGACGGCAACGGTCTTGCCGGGTTCAACTGACGCGTGCACGTTGAACGTGGACACGGTGAACCCGTGTGTTTCGTCCTGGGCACGTTCCAGATTGGTCAGGTTGATCGTCACCTCGTCGCCAACTTCAACTTCGATGGTTTCAGGCGTGATGTGCGAACGGATCAAGGTGCCGAATACCTCGACCTTGTTGCCCTTCTTCACAATGCGCTCTTCGCCCGCTTTGGTCGCGCCGGCATGTGGCTTGTCGGTACGGCTATCGGTACCAACCTTGTAACGCACGGCTGGCTTGAGTTTCTTGGCATCAATGGCGACAACATAGTGCGGCTCACCCAAGGGAAGCGGCATGTCGTACAGCAACTGCATCTTGTCACCGCTGATGTCAATCAACTGGTGGTTTTGCGGGTGCAGCGGTCCGACTGGCACGAAGCGGTCGATGGCGAGCTTGTTCAGAGCGACCAGGTACTTGCCGGCAGGCTTGGTGGAATCACCCTCCATCGTCATCAGGTGGCCAATGTTGTAGTGCACGCTGAGCTTGTCGAGCACCTTGCCTTCGCAGTAGTTCCACTTGGCAACCTGCGAGTCCACATACAGCGAGGTGTAGGCAATGCAAGGCTTGCTGTCGTACTGGGTATGCAGCGGGCCAAGACCCAGAGAAACCTGCGTCGCAATCGCATCCTTCATGGCGATCACCGGGATGCCGTACGGATCTTTGGACTCAAACTTGCCAGCCTTGATGGCGGCCTGAATTTTCTCGAAGCTGTAGACCGACACATGGGTGTCGAGTTTGCCGGCAACGATGATGTTCTTGCCATCGGGGGTCACGTCCACACCGTGTGGCGATTTGGGCTCAGGAATCAGAAACAGCACGCCTTCTTTGATGGCGGTTTCCATCATCAGGACGTCATGTCCGTTGATCTTCTTGGCCTTGCCGGCAGCCACCAGTTCGGCAGCCTTTTTCCAGTTGATCACGTGCATGTAGTCCGTGTCTTTGGCCGAGCAGCCTGCCTCGAAGGGCGGACGGCCCTTTTCGATGCCGCCGACATAACGCTCGGAGCAGAACGAGTTGGTGAACGACCAGCCCTCGGACACGCCCTTACCGGCGTCGGACAGATCCTGCGAATAGGGTGGCAGCTCCAGCGAGAACGACTTGGCCGTGTCGATGCGCCCCTCTTTGCGGTCAAACTTCCAGTAGGTGATGCCACCACGGTATTTTTCGTTGAACTCTTCGAGCGGGTAGAACTTCTTGTTCTCCAGCGGAGCTGCGTACTGGGCCGCCTCGATCACGTACTCGGTGTTGGTGGTAACAAACGTTCCGCCGTGTTCCGACTTGAAGATCGGGTTGACGATGATCTGCTTGGTCTCGAAGTCGCGCAAGTCGATGACCGCGATGCGGGGATTGGCCTTGTCATTGATGAACAGGAACTGACCGTCGTATTCGCCGTTGGTTTCGGAGATAGCGGGGTGGTGGGTGTCACCCCAGGTAATGTCTTTGCCGTCAATCTTGCCACCGGCCAGAACCTTCTTGGAGCTTTCATCAAAGCCGTAACCTTGCCATGGTTCGGGAGTGAACACACCGATGTACTTCAGAATACGCATCGACGGGATGGCATACACAATCACCTGCCCCGATTGCCCGCCCGAGCTAAACGCCACAAACTCGTCGCGCTTGCCCGTCGGCACATAGGTCTTGGCTGCAGCCAGCAAATCCTGCTGGCTCAAACCACGTTCCTTCAGCACGTCCTGCAAGGAATCTGCAGACCAGACTGCCGAAGCAGCAAAGCCCATGCAGCCAACCACCAGGGATATGGCCGTTTTGTTCAATCGTTTCATATGCTTCTCTCCAAGTTGAATACGCTCATTACCAAATTCGTGGCACATACACCAATCAGTTTTCTACGGCTGGGGGTATCTGGCGAGCGCGATGGTAGGCCGGGCGGTTCAAAAGAAAAATAATCCAGATTAGCTTTGGGACGCTTGGAAAACGGCATGCGCACTTCTTTGACATGCGTCAACCCCACTGTGAAAATTGTCAGCAATGCAAGCCTGGCGCAAGGTCTGATCGGGTGGTCGGTTACCCGGCATCCAATAGGGCTGGTTTAATCCATACCGTGTGGTGAAAATCTTCCCGGAGTGCCGTATGCGTGCTTTCACGTTATTTTTGTCGCTGGTCTTCAGTTGCTGCGCCTACGCAGCAACGCCGCAAATCGTCGGCGGAGCTGATCACAGCCTGGCACTCAGCCGGGACGGCCGGGTCTTCGCGTGGGGCGATGACAGTTATGGCCAGTTGGGGTCAGGGCGTCATTTGTTCCTGACGACGCCGGCCGCGACCATATTGACCGACCCCGGTCAGGTGGTGGGCCTGGCGGGCGGCAGCTACCACAGCTTGGCGCGCCTGCGCGACGGCAGCGTGCTGGCTTGGGGCAACAACACCAATGGCCAATTGGGCGATGGCTCGGTGACCAGTCGGGGCTTACCGGTCAAAGTGACCACACTCACATCAGTGATCGCCCTGGCCGCAGGTGAACGGCATTCGTTGGCGGCTGACAGCCGGGGCGACGTCTGGGCCTGGGGCACCAACGAGTATGGGCGCCTGGGCCAGGGGGACGATTCCACCTTGGAAGACAGCAAGGTGCCGATCAAAGTTTTGCAATTGACCAACATACAGGACGTGCGTGCGGGGCGGGAACACAGCCTGGCGCTGACACGCGACGGCAAGGTCATGTCTTGGGGCGCCAACTACAGCGGCCAACTGGGAGATTCGACCGGGCGCACCCGCAAACTGCCGGTGTTGGTGGAATTTCCGCTGCCCGATGTGCAGGTTGTTGCCATCGATGCCTCCAACGACCACAGTTTTGCACTGGACAGCCTGGGCCGTTTGTGGAGTTGGGGTGACAACGGGTCTTACCAGTTGGGTGACAACGTGTATTCACTGCGTTCGTCGCCGCTGTACATGGGTGGTTTGGAGCAACAAGGCAAGGTGAGTACGTTCTCCGTGGGTCCCTCCGGCGGTGCTGCGGTGCTGGCCGATGGCAGCCTGTGGGTCTGGGGCTTCTATGGCCGCTACGAAGAGCCGACCCGCGTTACAGGCCTGCCAGGGCCGGTGGCGCAGGTTCGCCTTGGCGAAAGCCATATGGTCATCACCCTGACCGATGGCCGTATGCTGGCCAGTGGCGACAACACCTATGGCCAACTGGGCGACGGGACGGAAGTGTCACCGGATGACCTGGTTTTTGTCGTACCGAAATCGGTGCTCGGTCCGGTCACGCTTTTCACCTCAGGTTATTACCACACGCTGGCGCTGGATGCGTCAGGTCGTCTGATGGCCTGGGGCGACAACTCGGTGGGTCAGTTGGGCAATGGGGTAAGCATTAGCCAGTCGGTGCCGTCCAGTGTCAGCGGGCTCAGTGGTGTGACCCAAATTGCCAGTGGCTATTACCACGCCCTAGCCCTCCTGGGAGACGGCACGGTGCGTGCGTGGGGCTACAACGGTGAAGGCGAACTGGGCGACAAAAGCGATGCGCAAGTGCGCACCGGACCGGTCGTGGCCAAAGGCTTGGCCGGCATAAAACGTGTAGCAGCCGGGGGCTATAGCAGCGCCGCATTGGATACCAGTGGCAAGTTATGGGCCTGGGGTTCGAACTACAACGGGCAACTCACGTTACCCGAAGATGTCTACCGCGCCGATACCCCCACCTTGGCAACCGGGCTGCCAGCGTTGGCCGACGTCAGCGTCGGCGGTGAACACATGTTAGGCCTGGACTTGCAGGGCCGGGTCTGGGTCTGGGGTGCTAACGGCTACGGCCAATTGGGCGACGGCTACAACCAGGCCACGGCGCCACGCATGCTGAGCTCGCTGTCCAACATCACGGCCATTTCGGCCGGGGGCGACCACTCCATGGCATTGGACAACCAAGGCCGTGTCTGGGCCTGGGGCGACAACGGGTATTTGCAGGT
Organism: Candidatus Aalborgicola danicus; assembly: GCA_016703945.1. Taxonomy (GTDB): domain Bacteria; phylum Pseudomonadota; class Gammaproteobacteria; order Burkholderiales; family Burkholderiaceae_C; genus Allorhodoferax; species Allorhodoferax danicus. The sequence goes on along the minus strand of JADJBC010000003.1, from coordinate 39,957 downwards.
CGGGCCGTCTGAAGAATTGCAGATCACAACACCAATGCTGATCACGGGGCTGCCGCCGATCAAGTCCATTTCGGTCGGCGCCTACAGCAGCCTGGTGTTGGCCAATGACGGCAGTTTGTGGGCCTGGGGTGCCGGCGAAGAGGGGCAATTGGGCGATGGTCTGCTGGAAACTCGCGCCGTTCCTGCCCGCGCCGGAACCGACACTTATTCAACCATTGGTACCGGCGTTTTGCATACACTGGCTGTGCGCCCGGATGGACTGCCTTGGAGTTTTGGTTTGAACTTCAGTGGTCAGTTGGGTGACGGCAGTTATACCAACCAAGGGACCCCGGTCGGGGTGGTCGATGCCGGGCTGGATCGCTTCTTTGATCTTGACAGCACCGTGCCCAATCTGCCCGTGGCCGCGGACAAATTACCCCCCTTCTTTGCCATCACCCAGCGCTCGGGCAGCAACCGCTTGCTCACGCTGAGCAGCAAACTCAAGCTGTCACCGGTTGCGCAACCGTCCCAAACCATACGTGGGCCGAGGCTGGCGCAAACCAGCTACAACGTCTATGTCGTCGCCCTGGTACCCGGCGCGGTCATCGGCCAACCCCAAGTGGCAATGACAGTATGGGCGCGCAGCGGTGTGAGCAACTGGGGCCCTTATGTGGGCGGACCTTTGGCGGCTTACCTCAGCAATGTGGCTTCGGGCAATGACCAGACCTTGTTGATCGACATCCTGGACAGCACCGACCTGAGCACGGCCGTCGGCACCCGGTTCTTCATCGGCTACGGCACCAGTTCTGATGAAATGCTGGCCAGCGGGCGCTTCCGCCTGGTCTATGAAGTGGCGGCGGCGGTGACCAAACCCGCCAAGTGACGGTCGTTAACGGTGGGGCGCGGCATGGCGTTGCAAGCCTACAAATACCTCGTCCAAACGGCGTACTTCGGGCAGCACATACACCACACCTTGGGTGGCCTTGAATGTCGGCATCACCACATCCCTGAAAAAGCTGGGTGGTACGTTGATGCAGCCGTACGAGATCCGGTTATCAAGCGGCGTAGGGGTTGCTAGGCGTTGCGCACGTCGCTCGACCGCCTTGCTGGTGATGACAGGATGCATGGACACCGCCGTCTCGTAGTCGATCCACAGCATGGGGCCTCCCCGAAGATTGCGATCCAACGAGGCGATGAATCGGCCTGCCGGGGTGGTGCGCTCTTCGGGCCGGATAGAGGACAGTGGCCGATCTCCGATGCCAGGCGCGGAATCATCACCGGTCGCAGAGCCAAGAAGCGCCGGGGCCGACTGTCGCAGCGTTCCGTCCGGCTGGAATACGAAGACCCTGGCGTCGGTCTTGTCCACCACGATGAAGGGCAGCTGGGCGTTGTCCCCGGAGGCCACCACCCAGTCTGCAACACGCCTGGCTTCGGGTGATGCTGGCGCATGATTGAAGTTGGCGCGTCGATCAGAGCGGCCTGAAGCCGCTTGTTCGTCCCCTGCATGGGCGGCCTGTGCCGACCCGGCGCAGATGCAGGCGGTCAACAGCAGGGACCATAAGGCTCCTCGCCCACTGCGGCCCCTACCCTCAAACACGCCAAGCTTCATCCAGGAGTCACCATGCAGAGGGTGGTCGATCAGTTGCGGTCCTGTTTGCGCGGACGCACCGGTGCCACATAAGGTGGCGCTGGCGGCACGGGAACAGGCGCGACCTGCACAGGAGTCACTTGCGGCACGAAAGGTGGTGCGACGGGTGGCGCGACCACGACCACTGGAGGAGCAACCGGCGGGGTGAGCACCAGTAGCGGCGGTGGCAAGTTGGGCGGCACCACGGTTGGTGGCCAGACCGGTGGCACCAACTGAGGCGGCACCACAGGCCACTCCACCAAGACCTCTGGCGGCGACACTACGGCAGGGGGCACTACAACCGGAGGCACTACAGGCGGCACGACCACGGGGGGCACCACTGGCGGCACCACGACAGGTGGTACGACTGGCGGCACCACGACAGGTGGCACGACTGGCGGCACCACGACAGGTGGTACGACTGGCGGCACCACGACAGGTGGTACGACTGGCGGCACCACGACAGGTGGTACGACTGGCGGCACCACGACAGGTGGTACGACTGGCGGCACCACGACAGGTGGAATCACTACCAAGGGCGTCACCGTCAATACACCGTTGACATAGGTGATCGTGTAGTTGGACGGAACCAAACTACCCGTGGCGCCGCTGGGCGTGATGACATAAGGACTGCCCTCCACCGCCGCGGTCGCGACGGTTCCCGGGCTGGTCTCGGTCACACTGATCACGGTGTCACCATTGACCAAGCCCGTGGAAGTGAAGGCAGTACCCGGCAATGTGATGTCGGTGCCAAAGGGCTTGGATGCGTCATTGGCCGTGATGACCAGTGGCACTGGCGTCACGGTCAACTTGCCGTTGACATAGGTGACGATGTAGTTGGACGGAACCAAACTACCCACGGCCCCGCTGGGCGTGATCACATACGGGCTGCCCGCCACTGGCGCGGGGGCAACCGTGCCCGGGCTGGTTTCGATCACGCTGGTCACGGTATCGCCATTGACCAATCCCGTGGAGGTGAAGGCGGTCGTCGGCAGTGTGATGACCGTACCAAAGGGCTTGGACGCGTCATTGGCGGTGATGACCAGCGGCACCGGCGTCACCGTCAACAGGCCATTGACATAACTAATGATGTAGTTGGATGGAACAAAACTGCCGGTGGCGCCGCTCGGAGTGATGGCATACGGACTGCCCGCGACCGGCGCCGGGGCGACCGTGCCCGGGCTGGTTTCGATCACGCTGGTCACGGTATCGCCATTCTTCAGGCCGGTGGACGTGAAAGCCGTCACCGGCAGGGTAATGACTGTGCCGTAAGGTTTGGACGCGTCATTGGCTTTGATGACCAGTGGCACCGGCATCACCGTCAACACACCGTTGACATAACTGATGGCGTAGTTGCTCGGGGTGAAGGTGCCGCCCGTTGCATCGCTGGGCGTGATCACATACGGGCTGCCGGCAACCGCCGCGGTGGCAACGACGCCAAGGCTGCTCAATGTGACGCTGCCCACGGTTTCCCCGTTTTTCAGTGCGGAGGTGGTGAAGGCCGACAGCGTCGGCGTCTCGCCGTAGAGCTTGGTGGCGTTGGATGCCGTCACAATCAAAGGCGCAGGAGTCACCCCCAGCGTGCCATTGAGATAGGTGATGGTGTAGTTGGATGCGGTGAAGGTTCCGCCCGTCGCATTACTGGGAACAATGGCGTACGGGCTGCTGGCCACGGCCGCAGTCGCCACGGTTCCGGCACTGATCAGCGTCACGCTACCAACGGTTTCTCCGTTCACCGGTGCCACCGGCGTCGTGAACGCCGTGGGCGCCAACGTGGCGGTTTCGCCGTAGACCTTGGTCAGGTTGTTGGCCAGTATTGAGAGCGGCGCCGGCGTAATGGCGGCGCGTGTAAGGTAAGTCCCTGCCGCTGTGCCAAACGGCGCAAACAAGTCAAAATTTGCGTTGGTAAAACCGCTGTTATAGGTGATGGGCTTGTTTTGGCCCACGTCCTTGGTGTCAAACTTGGCATTGGTCGCATCGTTCAGGCTCACGGGCGGCGGGGCGTTCGTCACGTCGGGCTTGAACGAAGTCACCGTCGCGGCAGTGGTGCCGTCGTAGACCTTGTCGTTGCCCTTGCCAAACACCCACGCCTTGGCAACCAGGGCCCCACCACCGGTCAAGTGTGCGCCGTAGGCCAGTTGTTCGGCCGCGGTCGTGCTGTAGCTGGCCGGGTTGAAGCGAATGTCCAGCGTGCCCGTGGTGATGGTCAGGCAGTTGTTGCCGCAGGTAATGGCCACGGTTCCGCCAGTGCCCGCGCCCGGGCCGGTTCCATCATTGTCCGCACGCAACACCATATTGCCCGTGGTCACGGTGGAGGCCGCACTTACATTCACGTTTTGCCCTGCAACCGCTGTCAGGTTGCCGGTGACGATGGTGGTGGCTGCCGCCAGGTTGACATTGTTGCCAGCCGTCAGCGTGAGACTACCAGTGGTGGTCTTGGTTGCGGCGGTGACGTTGATATCCCGCACAGCGTTCGCCACCAGGCTGCCATTGGTTCCGGTCACTGCAGCCCCCACATTGACGTCGCGCAAAGCAGTCAGGGTCAGCGTTGTGGGCGCCGTCCAGGTCACAGCCTCGTTCACATTTACGTCGCCATTAACACCCGCAGTACCGCTGTTGCTCAGAATGCTCACGTTGGCAGTGGCCAAACTGGTACCCAGTGCGGCGCCAGTGATGTCGCCGCCCGCCGCAACGGTAAAGTCCTTGGGATCAATCAGCCAGGTGCCGGTTTTGCCAGTTGCCGATTCGGCCGTAATGAAGGCGTTGGGTGCCACATTGACGTACGCGGCCGAAGTTTCTATGAATCCACCATCGCCGCCATTGGGAGCCGACACATTGAGCGTGCCGCCCACGCCCACACTGCCCGTCTGCATGTCACCCATCAGCAGGATGGTGCCCTCGTGGTTCTGCAAGGTCTGCGCCTCAATGATGCCGGTGTTGTTAACCGCGCTGCGCAGCAGGCCCGATGCCGCCTGGGCGGTCAACAGGACTTGCCCACCATCAGCCCGGATCAGCCCGCCGTTTTGCACCAGCGCATTGACCGCGCCCTGGCTCACCGCCACATTGAGCAAGCCATCGCCCGCAACGTCAAGCGTGATGGCGTTGCCCGCCGCCAGCGCCACGGTGCCCAACTGGGCGCGAATGACACCTTCATTGCCCACATTGGCACCCAGCAGCGCAACATAACCACCGTCGGCCTGGATGGCGCCCTGGTTGAGAACAGCGCCCTGGCCCTCACCAGAGAAACGGTAGTTGCCCGACATGAAGTCGCGGTCAGACAGGTTCAGTGTTGAGGCCACCAGGCCACCCACGGTCACCTGTGCGCCTTTGCCAAATAACACGCCGTTGGGGTTGACCAGGAACACGTTTCCGTTGGCCAGAAGGCTGCCGAAAATGGCCGTTGGATCACTGCCCAGCACCCGGTTGAGCGCCACCGAGCTGCTGTTGGGCTGCACAAATTGCACGGTTTGACCCGCCGCGATGTTGAAGCTCTGCCAGTTGATCACCGCATTTTGGGACGACTGGTTGATGGTGGTGTTCGTTGCACCGGTGTTGATGCTGGCCGTGCCGGCAGCGACAACGCCGCCCACCGGCCCCGCAGTGGCGGCGACGCCAAAACACAGCGCGATACACACACTGATGGTCTTCAGGGCAAGGCGCTCGCCAACCACCGCAGCAAGCGGGTTGGACATGGTTTTTTTGCCTTGGCTTTTGGTGTTTTCGGACACAGCGACATAGGTGCCGGTGGTGTCGTTCCACAAAGATCGGAAATTGCGGTTCATGGAGTTGCTCCAGTAAAAATGGGGGTTCGTGTTAGAAATATTTGACGGCCTGAATCCAGAATCGTCCGGATCGGTCAGGCGCCGACTGGGCCACCTCATCGCCGAGCTTGACGGCGTAATAGGCGCGAACCATGAAGTTGTTGGTGTCTGACCAATTGAAGCCGACGCCGGCGCCGCTCAGCGTGCGGCGGTTGTCGGAGACAGACCAGGGATTGCGGTTGGAATAGACCGTGCCGACATCAGCGAAGCCGATCAACTGCAACTGGCCCGGCAGACTGTCGGAAAACTTCGGCACTTGAAAGCGGGCTTCCAGGCTGGCGACATAACCCTGGTCGGCATAGGCTTCGCCCTCCGGGTAGGCGCGCACACCATACATGCCGCCCAGCTCCATCTTTTCAGACACATCCAGATTGCTGGAGGCGAATTGCCCGTTGGCAGCGGCAAACAGCGACACCTGCTCGCCCAGCCATTGCACCCGCGAGATACTCCAGGTGAGCTTGTTGAAGTGCCCATTGCTGTGGGCCGTCGCCGCATCGATCGCCAGAACGGTGGGTGTCTGCAAATCGACATTGCCCGCGCTGGCCGCCAGCGCAAAGCTGTTCAAGCCGCCACCGCCCAGGAAGTCGCGGGAATCTCCGCGCACGCTGGCCGTCAGCACCTGAATTTTTTTATCGCTGACGCTGGCCGGCGAGCCGATCTTGTCCTCAAAGACCTTGTCGTCGAGCAACAGGCCGGCGGTGAGGTTGCTGTTGCGGGTGCGCACCAGCGGGTAGCTGCCAAAGAGGCTGGTGGTTCTGACGGTGCCGGTGGCGTTCAGGCTGGCGAATTCTTCGCCGAGCTCGTAGGCCAGGCCGCTGTAGGCGACACCCAGCGTCGCTTTGCCGAATTGCAGCTGGTAGGACGCGCGGGCGTAGTTCAGGCCGTCACCCGAGGTCAGCAGTCGCAAGCTGGCGACATCGCCCAGGCCCAAGGGTTCATTGAAGTTGAGCGTGGCGCCAACTCGGTATTCGCCGGTGTAGCGGTTGCCCGCGTTGTCCGCATCCACACTGCCACTGAAGCGCTGACCCGGTGTCAGGTCCACCAACAGGTCCGAGGTACCCGTAACAGTTCCCGGTAACAACGTCGCCTTCACTTTGACGCCTGGCAGGTCCGACAGCAATAACAACCGGTTCTCCAGCCGGTCCGTGGTCACCGGGTCTGCGCTGTTCAGACCGTCCAACAAGCTGTTGGCCAGGCTGGTGGAGACGTTGGTCTGGTTATTCAGGGTGATTTTCCCGTACTCACCTTCGCTGACAACCATTGTCACTGCGCCGTTTTCGATGGTCTGGGCCGGCAGGTACGCCTGCGCCACAAAGTAGCCGTTGCTGCGGTAGAAGCTGGTGATTCGGTTGGCCATCGCACGCAAATCGGCAAGGCTGAGTTCACTGCCGGGCACAAAACCAGCCTGCGCCAGTAGATCGGACTCTGAATAGGCCTTCGCCCCTTTGACCCGCAACTGGCTGACGATGACTTTTTGACTGGCGCCAGGCGCAGCAACCGTTTCGGCCACCGGCGCAACATCGAATCTGGGCGCTAGCGGTCGAGGGCCGGAACCGTGGGAATTTGCTGCATTTGGCTGCTGGCGCTGGGCGGTGGAGCGGCCATGGCTGTCTGGCACAAGGCCAGGAATGCTAGGGGAACAAGCCGATTCGTTGACATGGTGACTTTCTGAGTGGCCCCGTGAAGGCGAGGCTTTACCACTCAGAGTCTCTGCGTATGCCGCAGATTGTTCCGTGCGCTGGCATACCGCCGTCACACTTTCCACGAACTCTTTACGGCAGCTTTACCTGGCGTAACCGATCTCAAGGCGTGCGAGTAGGCCCGCCAAACCCAGGGTCTCCACCAAATACTTAGTATGGAAATGTGCCTCTTGCCCACGTGGAATATGAATAAGTAGCTATCAATTACATAGCGTTTTTGGTCCACTGGCGCTCTACGACAATCGGGGCAATGGATACCCATCACCGCACCCCATTTCTCAAAGGCGTATGGCCCGCCCGCATCGTCAAGGTCGCGATCGGTCTGGCAACTGCCGCTCTGCTGTTCCTGCTGGCAGCGGCCGCCTACTTTTACCCCCAGTTGCCCGACACCGCTGCCCTGTCCAACTACCAGCCCAAACAGCCGCTGCGGGTGTTCACGGCCGACGGGGTTGAGATCGGCGGTTTTGGCACCGAGCGGCGGGTGTACCAGCGCATTGACCAGATTCCGCAATTGATGAAGGACAGCCTGCTGGCGGTGGAAGACGCGCGTTTTTACGCGCACTTTGGCCTGGACCCGATTGGCATTGCGCGGGCTGCGAAGTCCATCGCTACCGGCGGGCGCATGCAGGGCGCCTCCACCATCACCCAGCAGGTGGCGCGCACCTTCTTTCTGGACCGCTCTGTCACGCTGGAGCGCAAGCTGAAAGAGGCGATGCTGGCGTTCCGGATCGAGTCGCAACTCAGCAAAGACCAGGTGCTGGAGCTGTATATGAACCAGATTTACCTGGGTTCACGCTCCTACGGCTTTGAAGCAGCGGCGCAGACCTACTTTGGCAAGACGCTGTCGGCCCTGAGCGCTGCCGAATGCGCCATGTTGGCGGGTCTGCCGCAAAACCCCTACTTTGCCAACCCCAACCGCAACCTGGAGCGCGCCCGCAACCGCCAGCAGGTGGTACTGTTGCGCATGCGCAGCCAGGGCGTGCTGGATGAGGCCCAGTACCAGGCCGCTAAGGCCGAAAAACTCAAGCTGCGCAAAGCCACCGACGTGGAAGTGCATGCCGAATACGTGGCAGAGATGGTGCGCCAGCAGGTGTATGCCCAGTATGGCGAGCTGAGCTACACCACCGGCCTGAACGTCACCACCACGCTGCGCGCCAGCGAGCAACAGGCAGCCTACACCGCCTTGCGCCGCACGCTGATCGACCACGCCCTGCGCCAGGCCTGGCGCGGCCCGGAAGGCATGGAAAACCTGGGCGCAGACCTCAAGAACGAAGACCCGGCCGTGGCCCAGGCCCTGTCGGACTATGCCGACGACGAAGACCTGCGCCTGGCCATCGTCACGCTGGCCTCCCGAAAGTCGGTGACCGTGGTGCTGGCCTCGGGCGAGGTGGTTGAGCTGCAGGGCGCCGGCCTGCGCGCAGCGCAGTCCGGCCTGGCGGCCAATGCCAGCCGCAACCTGCGTATCCAACGCGGCGCGGTGGTCCGCGTGATGCAGCAGGGCAAAACCTGGGTGCTGGTGCAATGGCCGCAAACCCAGGGTGCAATGGTGGCGCTGGACCCCGTCCATGGCGACATTCGTGCGCTGGTGGGCGGGTTCGACTTCTACCGTAAACAGTTCAACCACGCCACGCAGGGCTGGCGGCAACCGGGCTCCAGCTACAAACCCTTTGTTTACTCCGGCGCCATCGAGAGTGGTGTGCAACCCGACACCCTGATCAACGATGCACCCCTGGACAACGTCGGCAACTGGTTTCCCGAAAACGACGACGGCAGCACCGACGGCCTGATCACCTTGCGCAGCGCACTGGCGCGGTCCAAGAATCTGGTGTCCATCCGTCTGGTGCAACTGCTTTCGCCAAAGGGCGCTCGGGAGTGGTCCAGCCGTTTCGGCTTTGACCTGGAGCGCCAACCCGACGACCTGACCCAGGCACTGGGCACCGGCAGCACCAACCCCCTGCAACTGGCGGGCGCCTACGCCGTGCTGGCCAACGGCGGCCTGCGGGTGCAGCCCCGCCTGGTGCAACGCATCACACGCTCCAACGGTGAAGTAGTGTTTGAGGCACCACCGGTGCTGCTGGACGAAACCCAGCGCGCCATTCCCGAGCGCAACGCCTTTTTGGTGTCCAGCCTGCTGCAGGAGGTGACGCGCTCTGGCACCGCAGCGCGCGCCCAGGCCACGCTGAAACGCGCGGACCTGTATGGCAAGACCGGCACCACCGACGACGTGGTCGACGCCTGGTTTGCCGGCTACCAACCGGGCCTGGTGGCCGTGGTGTGGGTGGGGTATGACAGCCCCAGAAGCCTGGGCTCACGCGCCTCGGGCTCGGCCCTGGCCTTGCCGGCATGGATCGAGTTCATGGCAACCGCGCTCAAGAACGTGCCGGTGGCCGAAGTGCTGCCACCCGACGGGGTGACGCAGGTGGATGGCGAATGGCGCTACACGGAGTGGGCAGAGGGCGGATTTGTACGCAACCTGGGGCTGGATGGGGAGACCATCAGCCCGGCGCTGGCAGTGCGACCCAACGCAATGCCCCTGCCCGTGCCGCCAGCAACCACTCCCCAGTGAAGCAAGGAATGTTAGCCAGCGCCTTAACCCGCAACATGGACCTTTTTACTACCAATTACATAGCAGTTGGTTCATATTCCACGTGGGCTACGTGCCACTTTGAATACCAAGTTCTTTTTGCGGCCCTGGATTCTGCCAACCGGGGGCGAATCAACTCGAAGCAACGATTTTTGACCAGAGGCCCGTTGACCGGTCGCAACCATGTAAAACCAAACCACATCTAACTTCGTTCGTGCCCCCTGTCCGCAGTAACTTCCATATTTTTCGATCACTGCGCGGGTTGAGCGTCAGCATGTAATCCACACCGACTATCGAACAGAAGAGGTCTTGAAATGAGCAACACCACAAGGACATCGCTGATCACCTGCGTGATGCTGGCCATCGTGCAACTCACCGGTTGCGCCAAGAACGTGAAATGGGAAGAAGAGGTATTGCTCAATACGGGCGAAACGATCGTGGTTTCCAAGGAAGTGCGCTACACCATCAAAGGGCAGCCAGGCAACCCGCTGGATCTGGGTTATCTGCCTGACTTTGAAGAAACCACTTCGTTCAAGTACGGCGGACGCGCTTACACCTACAAAGGCAAGGCTGCAATCATAGTGTTGGCGATTTCACCGCAGAAACTCCCGGTGTTGCTCGCACTAACAGGAAGAGGTTGGGCGACTCGAAACCGCTATTCGCGCTGTGCCAAGCCCAATTACGTGCAGTTGGTTCCGGACGAAACTGGCCAGAAATGGACTTGGCCAGAAAAGATTGAACTCTGGACATACAACTTGCCTGCCAATTTGCTGCTCGATAGGGACCCGCCTTCTGAGGCAAAGCGACGCTACACGATGGCAGACAAGGCCAGCCAACGCTTTATGCAGGATCCGGAACTGCTGAACATCAAAAATCAACCCGCTCGCCACGAACCAAGATTGCCACGAGACTAACAAACCATGATCACTGCAACAATGACCTGGCCCTGTTTGATATCGGCACCGCCGTGGCCCAGCTGTGGTTTTAAAAGAGTGGCAACAACCTGGACGTGAACATCATTGGCACCACGGACAAGTTCACGCTGACCAACTGGTACCTGGGCAACCAGTACCACGTGGAGCAGTTCAAGACCAGTGACGATAAGGTGCTGCTCGACAGCGCCGTGCAAAACCTGGTGCAAGCCAAGCTTGTGCAAATATGGGCACCACGCGTCGCAACCACACGATTGAGCAAGCTGTCCTCTGGCATGGCGGCGCGTTGGTGCGGCGTGCCTCGGGTGCACTTTTTGATGCAGGCAATGCAGGCCGGGGCCAACTTGATGGACAACAACGAAGACGACTTCGAGCGGGAAACGGTTTTGCTGGGCAGCGTCAATCTGCTCAGTGGTAATCGTCTTCACGTTGGTGCCGAATGGCACCAATGATGACGGTGCTGTTGTTCACAATCTCGAACAGTGCCACGTAGCCGGTGTTGCCAAACGGAATAATCAGTTCACGAATAAAAGAGCTGCTCCCTGCCTTGCGACATGCAAACGGCGAGGACTCTAAGAAGGTCAAACCTGCCTTGATGGCCTGCACGGCTCTGTCAGGGACATCCAGATCGCCTGTATCACTGTCCAGTTCGCGTTGCAGTGCGAAATCGAACAATTGTTCCAAGTCAACAGCAGCCGCTTCGCTGAATTCAACCGTGTATCTCATCCGCCGCGCTGCGCCTTGGCCTGACGGGCCGCGGCCAGCTTGGCTTCCAGTTTTGCAATCACCACATTGGCTGGAATGCCGCTGCCATCGCGCTGGGTCGCTTCGATGGCGGCAATGCCACGCCGAATGAACTCCGCCTGATTTTTACGCTTGGCTACTGTGCTGCGCACTGCGTCTTCAACAAACTGCGACAACGATTCGCCTTGCTCAAGTACCCCTTCGAGTTCGAGCCGGAACTCAGGGGCAACACGGATGGGGGGGAGTGTGGCTGTTTTCATGGATTTATTGTATTGCAAGTGCTATGCAAAATAGTGATCGATGGACCAGCCAATGCCCCAGAGCGTGCGCTCCTACCTGACCGGGGAGCATCCACTCTGACCAACTGGTACCTGGGCAACCCGCACCACGTGGAGCAGTTCAAGACCAGTGACGGCAAGGTGCTGCGCGACAGCGCCGTGCAAAACCTGGTGCCCAGCCATTGGCGGCCCACTACGCAACGGCGCTAAACCCGGTGATTGCGGCGAATTGGCATTGAGGTGTTGAGACCAAAGGCGCATCAAGGCGCGCATCCCGCCAGCGCCTTGTAACTGGTCGTGGAGCCCACATCCAGCAGGGTATTGCCGGTGGCGGGTCCGAGCACCCTGAGCTGGTTGTCGGCCGACGAGGTCGCCAAGAAGTTGCCAGTGTCCGCGTAGTAACGGTAATAGTAGGGTGCAAGGATGGCCGACGGTGCGCCTGCTGGGGCGAAAAACTGCGGGAAAGAGCGTTCCGCCCAGTTGAACAGGCAATTGCTGGAGGCATACGCTGAATAGTGCAATACGCCGCCACTGTCGCTCATCTGGCTGCAGCCTTTTTGCAGCGACAGACTGGTGGCCGACAGCGTTACACAGAAGGCGGTTGCCGGTGCCAGGCCCGTGATGACGTGGTTCACCACCGGCGCAGCAAAGGTATAGGACAAACCGGTAAATGGTTGCCCAAACGACTTTGGAAAAAGCACCACCGCCGTGCCCACCTGGGCACCTTGCCAGGTGGCATCGGCGGTTTGAATCAGCTGCGCAGGGCTGACGCTGGCTCCGGCATCGGCGGCTTGCAGTACCTGCAAAAAGCGCACATCCGCCGGGTTGCCCGGGGCGTCGATCCGCAACCGCACCTTCATGGGCTCGCTGCCCGCCACCGTGTTTTCGATGTGTTCTTCACGGGTATTGACGGCACTCAGGGTCGCGCCACTGGGCAACAAGCTGCTGATCACCAGCTGCTGGCCGAGCGCGGTCGTTATGGTTGCGTTGCTGCCGTTCACATCGGCGGGGCTGGCGGACTGCAGCCACCAGCGCTTGAAGCGGTTGGCGGTTTTGGTCTGGGCGCGGTCAAACACCACCACCGCATCGGGCTTGAGCCAGACAATCGAGCGACTGGCGTGAAGCACGTCATTGGTGTTCTCATTGCTGCTGTTGTACAGAGGCGTTGCGTCGCCGCTGGCATAACTGAACACGTCGCTGCTGCTGCGCGCCAACAACTGCGGGTCGCCAGCCGCGACCAGATTCCACTGCGCGCCGCGCTGCCACAAGTCAATGCGCCAGTCGGTCGCATCACGATCGGGCTTGTCGTTTTCGATGGCCAGCACATTGCTGAATTCGGAGCTGGCGATGCCTTCGGCAATATCGGCATAACCGGTGCGCTGCTTGGTCAACCATTCGCCCTTGCGATACCACTCAAAGTGGTTGCCATTGGCATGCTGGTGATCGATCAGGCTCCAGCTCAGGCTATAACTGAACCAGCTGGCATTGGCATCCCAGCCGGTGCGCGCCAGCAGCCGATTCAGACCCGGCGCAAAGTGCTCCAGAGGGATCTGAGTGCGCGGGTCGCTGGCAGCCGCCACACCAGGGTCATACAACATGAAGTACAGCAAGGAATTGCGAAACTCGTCGCTGTTGGACACGCGCCTTAACAGTTGACTGGCGCCCCCCGGCGGCGTATGGGTTTGCGCCCAGCGCACCGATTGCAGGCGCGACACATTACCCGCCACGCTGTCGTAAACCCCCAAAGCACCAAGCGCGCTGATCAGGTCGGTCGATGCATAGGTCTGCGCATCGCCATACCAGGACGGTTGGTAGGCCGCAAGACCATCGCCATCGGGACTTGTCGCTGGGCTCAGTGAATGGTAGTAGCCAGTGAGAAAGTCGTCCCAAAACGGATTGCCCTGCACCAGGCAGTGCGCTCCGCAGGTATCAGCGCCAGCGGTGCGCAAAGCCAGCAAAAACTGGATGGCATAACTGGCGGTCTGCGGGCTGTATTCAAACCCTTCCGGCAAAAAACCGCCCTTGCTGTCGGTGCGCGACAAGTTGTCGAAGGTGTACAACCACGCCCCGGTGGCATTGCCCAAATAGTTGCGCAGCTGATTGCTGGGGTCGTCCGCGGCATCCATGGCCAGTGCCATCATGCCCAGGTTGCGCATGTGGCCGGTAAAGTAGTTGTTGCCCGACCAGCGGACCTGGCTCCGGTTGTTGAGCAGCGCTGCGTCGTTCACCAAACCCACCGGCTCGGGGTGGTGGTAGCCACGATCCAGTATTTCTTGCGACCAGCGCAAAAACACACCGCGTATGGCCTGTTTGTCCTGTGCTGTCAGGCTGGGGTAGATCCAGTCCACCACCAGGGGGAAAGCCTCGCCATGGTAGCGCGCGCGGTTCGAGTCCTCGGTAAAGAAGCGGGGGCTGCGGAAGGCCGGGTAACCGGTCGACTGGCTGCTGGGGCAGACAAAATTTTCCTCGCTGGCAGGCCCAAGCGCCGCAATGTTGATGATATGCATCAACAGGCTGCGGGCACGCACCGCATAGTCGGCGCGGGCCGCCGCATCGTTGTCCACCAGCGACATGAAAGCAAACAGCTCGGCATACATTTCGGTGGGGTACGACTCGTACTCGGTGCTGCCGCAGTCCCGAGCGGGCACGTCGCCCCGGTCCATGGCCTCTTTGGCGCGCTCCACCAGCGGTTTAAGCCCATTTTCAAACAACGGGTTCGCTGCGGTAGCCCAGCTGCGCAGCCGGGGCAGATCGGCACCGGTGAGCCAGAGCCGGGGGTGGCTTTGCGCTTGCGCCGCAAACGCCGCAAAAAGAAGCCACAGGGTCAGGCCACAGCACTTGAGGTAGTTTTTCATCACACAGTCTCCGTTTTTTTTACATATCGACGCACAGGGTTGCCGGCGCTCCCTCAGCCCACCGCGACGCGGTTGCGGCCGTCGCGCTTGGCACAGTAAAGAGCAGCGTCGGCCCGGCTGGTGGTGGCTTCCAGCGAGGATTGGTCTTCATGCACTGCAAGCCCAAACGAGGCGGTAACGCGAATCGATGCCGTGTTGTGCACCACATTCAGGCCTGCTACGGCCTGCCGCAAAGTTTCTGCCACGTGCACGGCTCCGGCGCCATCGGTGTCGGGCAACAGGGCGATGAACTCTTCACCGCCCCAACGGGCCACGATATCCTGATCACGCAATGCGCCACGCAGTGCCTGGGCGACTGCACGCAACGTCACGTCCCCGCCGTGGTGACCGAATTCGTCGTTGATACGCTTGAAGTGGTCCACATCGACCATCACAACCGATAACACCGAGCCAGCGCGATGGTGCTGCACGATCAATCGGTCGGCCTGCTCCGCAAAACTGCGTCGATTGGGCAAACCCGTCAGCGCATCGGTCTGGGCCAGCGCATCGAGTTTGCGATTGGCCTCTTGGAGATCGGCCGTTCGCTGCTGCACGCGTAACTCAAGGTGCGCGCGCAGCGACTGAAGTTCTTGGTACTCGCGCTCAAAACGCGTGCTCAGCGCGCGGGCGGCGGCCAAGAACAGCACCGTAAAGCCGAGCACGGGCATACCCTCCGTGCGTGGCAACAGCCGCAGCGACGAAACAACGTCGTACATCAACGTGACAAACAGAAACACCAACCCGGCTGCAAGCATGCGGGCCTCAACGTCACCGCGACGTGCATCGTGAATGGCGTTGTGCATGGCGGCGACCAGAAAACCGGCAGCCATGATCAGCAATGCCGGTCCCAGCACCGCAGCACTGGAAAAAAAACCACCCACAACCGGTATGAATACAAGCACCTGAAAGACGCGGGCGCGCCGGGTCACTGGCCGCAATCCTACCGCCTGAACCAGTTCGTACAAACTGACCAGTGCCAGGGCCACCCCCATCATATTGAGTCCAACCAGCACCTGGGGTGCATTGGGAAGCAGTGGCCGAACCAACTGCCCGGTGATGTTGACTAAAAGCGCTCCCAACGCAGAGATCGCCAACCAAAGGTGGGTCGGCCGATCCTTGCGGTGCAGCCACAGGTCCAAATGAATGACCGCCATCAACACATAGACTCCAGCCCCAAAGGCGTCCACGCGTTCAATGGTCAAGAGGGAAGTCCAGTCCGTCATGTCGCTCCTCATCCTGCGACAAGTATCGCACCGTGCATCGGCGCTGGGGCTCAGATCCGTCGTTGAGGTCCAGCGTAAACAAGCATGTGCGTTTCAGTGTTTGCGTGTTTCCCGGGCTGGCTAGAGTTGATGTTACCCACCATTCCACGCATGCTGCACCAGCAGAAGCGCCAGCACCCACATGGTCAGGCCAATCAGGTAATCCAGTATTTGCCACGCCTTGGGCCGGGCAAACCAGGGTGCCAGCCAGCGCGCACCAAAACCCAAAGATACAAACCAGACCATGCTGGCAACACTTGCGCCCACCACGAACCAGAGACGCAAGGTCGCCGGCTGCTGTGCGCCAATGCTGCCGACCAGCAACACCGTATCCAGGTACACATGGGGATTGAGCAGCGTAAAAGCCGCCGCCTGCGCGATGGCCGCCGTCAGACTCAACCCGGCACCGGATGCCTGCGCCCGCAACTGGTGGGATTGGCGGGCCCGGCGCAGCGCCTGCCAGCCATAGGTGGCCAGGAACACTGCGCCAGCCAATGCAAGCGCACGCGCGACCCCCGGGCGTTCACCCAGCGCCTGGGCCATTCCATACACCCCAGCGGCAATCAACACGGCATCTGCCAGGGCGCAGAACAGCACCACACTGCCGACGTGCTCGCGGCGCAAGCCCTGGCGCAGCACAAATGCGTTTTGCGAGCCAATGGCCACGATCAGCCCAAAGCTCAACACCAGACCCTGCACAAAGGCGGGGGCCATGCCAGAAACGGTATCAGGAAGGTTTGTCATGGCGCAAGCTTGCCGGTTTCCACGGATGAAGACAAACTATGGTTTCTACATCTGATTTAGGAAAACTAACTTCATGCTGGACTATGCCTCGCTTTCAGCACTGGCCGCTGTGGTGCGGGAGGGCAGTTTCGAGCGGGCTGCCCGTGCCCTGCACGTCACCCCTTCGGCGGTATCCCAACGCATTCGTTTACTGGAAGAGCGCATTGGCTGCGCCTTGGTAGTGCGCGGGCAGCCGTGCCATGCCACCGAGACCGGGCGACGCCTGTGCCAGCACGTGGACCGCGTGCGCCTGCTGGAGCATGAACTAAACGGAGAAGTGCCCACACTGGGGCACGACGCGGAAACACGGGTGCCGCTGCCCATCGCGGTCAATGCCGACAGCCTGGCCACATGGTTTGCACCAGCGGTGGTGGGCTTTGCCGCAGCGGCTCCGGTGCTGATGGAGATTTCGGTCGATGACCAGGACCACACGTCCGAATGGTTGCGCTCCGGAGCGGTGCTGGCGGCGGTGACCGGCACTGCCCGCCCGGCTTCCGGCTGCAACAGCCAGGCCTTGGGCGCCATGCGTTATCTGGCCGCTGCCAGCCCTGAATTCGTGGAACGCTACTTTGCAAAAGTGTGGGCGCAAGCAGTCTGGCCCGGGCCCCAAGCCTGGTGTTCAACCACAAGGACGAACTGCAATCGCGCTGGGTGCAACGCGTGTGCCATCGTCAGGTCGAATTGCCGCGGCACACCTTGCCGTCTTCACAGGCCTTTGTCTCGGCAGCGGTTGCCGGAATGGGGTGGGGACTGCATCCGCAGTCGCTGATTAGTAGCCATATCAAGAACGGCACTTTGGTGGAGCTGATACCCGAAACCCCGCTGGACGTACCACTGTATTGGCAACAGGCACGCGCAGCGTCGGCATTGCTGGATGGATTGACCCGCGAGGTGCTGGCGGCCGCTCGTTCAGCTCTGTTGCCGCATAGCGAGAGAAAAGGGGGCTGACCAACCCTCACGGCCAGCCCCAAACCCACTCCCACCCCCACCCCGAAACCCGTGCTTAGCTCCCGTTAACCAGCAGCACCGTCGCCTCCAGCGTGCGCACTCCGGCGCCGGTGCTGGACTTCAGCAGGTGGCCTTTCAGGCGACCGGAGCCTACGGTCCAACTGAACGAGGTGGTGGTGGTGCCATTGGCGGTGACGTCGTACTTGACCTTGCAGGCCGCAAAACTGCCCACCAGCGTGGTGATTTGCTCGGTGCTGTAGGTGCGGGTTTCTGTCTGGGTGCTGGAAGCCGATGCGGTTTGTCCAAACACGCTGGTGTCGGTGGTCACCGTGAAGGTCTTGGTGTAGGGGGTGTTCAAAGTCGGGTTGGTGGGCCAGGCGGACGGCGGAGTGAACGTGCTGGTCGCCGTGGTTGTGAATCCGGCAATGGCCGGCGGCGTGGTGATGAGGCCGTAAATGGTGGAGTCCACCGCGCCAAAGTTGAAGTAGGAGCTGACCACGGTTGGCCCGACGGTTGTACCCGACAGCGCGCCATTGGCAACTGCGGCGGTGTAGCTGGAGGTGTTGGTTTGCCGCAGTTCAGTCAAACCGCCCGTGCCCTTGAAGGCGGTGCCGGTGGTAATGAGGAACTTGTTCTGCTGGCTGATCAGCACCGTGTTGCCGTCCGCGCCATAGATATTGTTGTCCATCTGCGCGGTGTTGCCGTTGACGGTAAAAATGTTTCCACTGGAATTGCACTCGCCGCCCGCCGTCGGTGTCGGTGTCGGTGTTGGAGTTGGAGTTGGAGTTGGAGGTTGGGGTGGGGTTGGGGTTGGGGTTGGGGTGGGCGTGGGCGTGGGCGTGGGCGCTACCAGGCTGACCAGGGAAGTGCCGGCCATGGCTGCCGTGTTCAACGTGGTCTGGGTGACGGCCGCAGCCTTCAGTTTTGCGGCCAGGGCGTCCAGCACCTTGTCGTCCGCGTCACCCACTTTGAAAGCGCCGGTCATGATGTCGGTGGCCAGGGTGCTGCCGGTCAGGGCGTTGACCTCGGCTTTCACATAGGTTTTGGCGGCCTCCAGCCCTGCTTTCAGGGTGTTGGCATGGGCTGCGCTGAAGTTGTCAAACGCCGCAAGGGGCGTCAGTGTCTTGAGCGCGTTGGCAATGGCCAGTTCCGTCAGGGGTGTGATGTTGGCACGGCCTGCTTCAGCCGCAAAACCGTGCAGCCGGATGGCGGGTGTGCCACCAGACACCTGCAACAGGCAGGGCGCTGTCTGCCCAGCCGACAAGGCCAGCGTAAACGAGCCGTCGGTTGCCGTAGTACCGGTCACCGGCGCGCCGCTCACACACTTGGCAGTGACCAAGGCGTTGCCCAAGGCCGCACCGGTGGCGGCTACGCCAACAATCGACGCAGACGCCGCAGGTGGAACAGCCGGGTCGCTGTTGCCTCCACCGCCACAGGCCACCAGCGCCATGGCGGCGGCAGCAACGGACGACAGCACCAGGCTTTTCTGGCGATAACGGATGAATGGAGTCATGGAAAGTCCCTGTTTAACAGTCAAAATGGAGCCTGCTTGCAGCGAAAATGCGTCGCCGCAGAGGGGGCATATGCATTTGCAGGTCCGCCCCTGTCATCATCCAAACGGATGAAGTAACTCAAAAAAAGTGAACCTTTCAGCCTGAACCACGACCCATGAACCGCGAACTGATAGACCGAATTTACGAATGCTCTTTTGTGCCCGAGCTGTGGCCCGACGTCTTGGACGAACTGGCGGCCCTGGTGGACGCCCGGGGCGGCCAACTGTTTGCCGTACGCGAGAAGACCATGAGCTGGGTCACCTCACGCTCACTGACCGAAACCTTCCGGGCCTATCTGGAGGATGGCTGGTTTGCACAGTGCAACCGAAGGGTCTGCCTGTTCAGCAACAACCAGCCCACGTTCTTGTCCGAGTTCGACTTCTGGAGCCAGGAAGAGCTGGAGAACAACGTGATCTACCGCGATTTTTTCGTCCCCGGGGGCTGGGGTGGTCGGCCAGCACAGGCCTGGCGATGCCGACGCGGGACAACATCGTCTTCACGGTGGAGCGCGATTATCAGCGCGGCCCGATTGAAAAGGAGGCGGTGGACGCGCTCAATGCGCTGCGTCCGCACCTCGCCCGGGCCGGGTTTATCGCCGCCCGCCTGAGCCTCAAAAACGCACAAACCGCCAACAACACTCTGGCCCTGCTGGGCATGCCCGCCTTGCTGCTGGATGAATGGGGGGTGGTCATCGAGGCGAATGACGCCATGAGCGAGTTGCCCGATGCGGTGCGCTGGCGTGCCCAGGACCGCATCGCGCTTGGCGATGAAACTGCCGACGCGCTGCTGCGATCAGCACTCGCCCAGCTCGACAGCCCATCGCCAGCCACCGTCAACTCGTTTGCACTGCGCAGCCAAACCGGCGCAGCCGCGCTGGTGGCCCATCTGGTGCCGGTACGCCGCTCGGCACAGGACATCTTTGGTCGATCAAGCGCGCTGCTGGTCTTCACCCCGGTCACCGGGCGCAAGGCACCGCCGGTCGAGCTGTTGCGTTCGCTGTTCGACCTGACGCCCTCCGAGGCGCGGGTCGCCCGGAGTCTGGCCGCCGGGGAATCCCTGGACGATATTGCTGCAACCGGCGGCGTCACCCGCAACACGGTGCGCACCCAGTTGCAGCAAGTAATGTCCAAAATTGGCTGTACGCGGCAGGCCGAAGTCACCGCATTGCTGTCCAATATTGCGCTGGGGGCCGGCCGGTGATTGTGTTTGGCGGTGACTGTTAACCAGCGAGCCCCTGCCACACCGGCGCGAAGAGCCGCAGTAGGGCCAGCAACAGCGCCAAGATCAGTGCGGCGAATACGGCCAGCAGGACCCACTGCAGCCAGCGTCGCGAGGCGCGAACCGGTGTTGGCCGCAGGCGATCCTCGATGCAACTTCTCAGCAATGCAGCGTTGCGCAGATTGGCCTTGAAGCCGATGTCGAACACATCTCCCAGTACCGGTACCACGCCTACCAGGGCCTCTAGTGCGACATTGCGCAACATTTTGAACAGCACGCGTTTGGATACACCCAGACGTATCGCCCTCGACGACGACATAGAGCGAGAGCGCCAAACCCAGCGCATCGCCGACGCCCGGTAACAACCCGATGATCGGGTCCAAGCCAAAGCGAATACGCGTCCCCGGCACCCTGAAGCGCGCATCCATCAGCGTCGCGTAGCGGTCCAACCGCGCCAGCGCCGCTTGGTGCCTCTGTAGTTCGTCCGGCATACGGTCCTTGTTTCTAGCGCATTGGATTGGGGAGGGCGTCGGGATTCTAAGGCCGCCTTGTTGTGAGAGCTGGCATGCTGCGCACCCCAGGAGGCTGGACGCCATGGCCGCGTGGCCAGCGTCTACAACCTCCTGTCGGACTGCGGGGCCTTTGGTCTCAGCCTTGAAGAGGCGCAGCAGGTCATCGACAAGATGGTGGTGGTGGTCAGAGGTTGGAGCGGCTGGTTCTGAAGCGCACCAAGGAGAGGAGCGCTCCATCGAAAAATTCACCGGGGCCTTTCTCCCGGAATGCTTTTTCCGCAAAGAGCCAATCTCGGCTCCATGACGAACAGCTTTGCAGTGACCAATTCGCGCCTTCGACATTCAGCAGAGCGTCTGATCCGGGCAGTGAATCGCAAAACTTCTATGCACATTCCCCACGGGCAGGAAAAGACGCATAGCCGGTGTTCTTCATGGGGTATGGACGACCGCCTGAAAAACGATTTTGCTACCATATTCGTAGCTATACATCTTTATTCCACCTGGGCCAGAGGCTCAAAATGCATATGAATTTTGGTGGAAAGGCTCTTGCGGCGGCGGACGGCGTGACTTTCGTTCTCCGGCGAGCGGCGCGGGCGGTCCGGCCTGGTTTGCGGACCATGTTGCGTCACCCCATTGGTTTGTGCGCAAACTTTGCGGCAGCCGCGAGTGCGGCCTGTGCCCGAAAGCCCCACCGCCCGCCTTGGGGGTGGGGTTTGGTGGCGATGGAGGCAATTACCGGTTCAGACGCCTATGCATATCTCCCCAAAGGCGTCTCTATGTGAAGGACGCAACTATGCGGAGATGGGCGGACACGGACGGTGTTGTCCCCAATGACGGTGAGACTTCGGAGTCACCGAAGTCTGCACATAGTTATAGCGTCTGAAGAAAGCGCATAAGCGAGTCTGGGGCTTTGTATCGTCCCAATTTGGTCGCGGGTGCGTCCAGGCTCGCTAGGGCTTTCTCCTTCATCGCGAGGTCGGCCTCAACGTAGCGGTGGGTTGTCGTCGTGCTTTCATGGCCAAGCCATAAGGCGATCACTTCGAACGGCACACCTGACTGCAACAGGTGCATAGCGCTTGTATGGCGGAGGGTGTGAGGTGAAACGCGTTTGTTTATGAGGCTGGGTTGCTTCACAACTGCCCGGCTTACCGCAAGCGCCAGGCGCTGCGCGACATTGGACCTGGTCATTGACTGTCCGTCGCGATTGGGTATCAAAGCGGCCTCACCGCGCAGCGAGAGATTGCGTCGAAGCCATGCACGAATATCCAGAACGGTGTCTTTCCACAGGGGTATTGATCGAAGCTTTCGACCCTTGCCGTGCAGGTGCACGCACGCACTGCCATCGAGTACGACGTCGATGACACGCACTGCGATGATTTCGGAGAC
Source organism: Candidatus Aalborgicola danicus (assembly GCA_016703945.1). Taxonomy (GTDB): domain Bacteria; phylum Pseudomonadota; class Gammaproteobacteria; order Burkholderiales; family Burkholderiaceae_C; genus Allorhodoferax; species Allorhodoferax danicus. The sequence continues at coordinate 17,736 of JADJBC010000003.1, read as the reverse complement.
ACGCGCTCCCGTGTTGTAAAGCATGGCCAGCAGGTGGTCGCGCTGGGAAGACCAGTTCTGCCCCGGTTGCCCCAGTACCGCCACCATCTCCGCTCGGGTGAGGAAGCCCAGCATTGGTCGTTCGAATCGTTTCATTGGCACCGCCAGTGCCCGCTCGACATCATGCAGCGAGGTCACATCACGGCGGGCAGCGAACTTCAGGAACGCGCGCAACGCGGTCAGTCTCAGGTTGCGGCTACGCACCGCGTTGTGTCGGTCATGCTCAAGGTGGTCCAGAAAGGCCAGGATCAGATCGGGCTGGACGTCTGCGAGCCGCATTGCCGTGGCGCTGCCCGGCCTGCGCTGGCGAATCCAGAAACAGCATCAGTGCATCGCGGTAGCAAGCCACCGTTTGCGTACTGACCGCGCGGTGCGCGACCAAGTGCTCAGTAAAGAATTGCTGAACCAGTGCGGCAAACGATGGAGGTTTGGGGGGCGTGGTCTTACTCATCTTGCACCTGCGCCTTCGACGCGAACGACTCGAAGCGACCGGCGGCCAGTGCCATCATCTGCGGCACCGCCGACATGTACCAATAGGTATCGCTCACCTTCGCATGGCCCACGTAGGTGGACAACGACAACATGGCCTGATCGATATCCACACCCTGGGCCTGCCACTGCACGATGCGTCGAACGACGAAGGTGTGCCTCAGGTCATGAATGCGGGTGGCATGGTGGGTCCCGCGGTTTTGCCAACCCAGCTCCGAGCGCAGTTCACCAAAGACACGATGCACCTGACGATCTCCCAGGGGCAGATATCGGCGTCGACCGCGCGTGCCGACGAAGAACGCGCCCTCTGGTGTGACGGGTTCGCCGCATAGCTCGCGCATCCAACGATACCGGCGCAGGGCGTCCAAGGTACTGGGATGTATCGGTACCTGGCGCGACTTGCCGAATTTGGTCAGCAGATGCCCAGCATCCCAGTCTTGAGATTGACATCCTGATTTCTCAGTGCCAGTGCCTCACCAATACGCAGCCCTGTTGATGCGAGCAGGCCAAAGAGCGTTTCAAAGACGACACCACGCAGGCCCGGTGCCGGCCCGAGTCGCCGCGCCGCTGCCAGCAGATCAACGATCTCCTGATCGCTGTAGATGTGTGGCGTCTGACGCTTGGGCAGGCGTCCGAAGATCGTGTTATCTGGTACCTCGGTGCGCGGCTCAAACTGCTGAAACCAGCGCATGAACGGGCGCAATTTGTAGAGTCGCCGTGCCCAGGTGTGCGGGTCGCCGCTGCCCCGGCTGTCGCAGCGTGCCCACGCCGCCATGACCTCCACTGTTAGTGGCCCACGATGACAGGTGGCTTGGACATGGCGCGCAAAGCTGCGCAGGATACCTGCAGCGTCGTGGCTGCAGTATCCCAGCCGGGTGCGTTCGGCAAGATAGAGTTCGACGCGCGCTTGCAGAGAAGTACGCGCGCTCATGCTGCGCTCCCTGGCCATGGCAGAGCCACCGCAACGAGATTGCGACTATCCAGCTTGGCGTAGATCATCGTGGTGTTCAATGATCTGTGACGCAGCACATCGGCCACCTCCTTGAGTGACGAGCCTGCGGCAAGCAACCGGTTGGCCATGGTGTGACGCAGCAAATGCGAACGCGTGTAGGGCAAACCCGCTCTGGCATAGGCCTGGCGAATGGTCTTGCGCACCAGGTCGCCTCCAACGGGTTCATCGCGAGGCGCAGTGTGGCGCACGAAGACGGCCCGATTGGTGGTTGTGGGGCGCTCATGCTTCAGGTAGGCAGCGATGGCCTGTCCGGTGGTGGTCGGCAGCGGCAGTACATCTTCGCGGCAGCCCTTGGTATGGCGCAACGTTAGCGTTCCTGCTCGCCAGTCAATGTCGTCCAAGCTGAGGCGGGCTACTTCGCCACTGCGAAGCCCCAGATCCAGTGCACAGCGCACGATGGCATCGGCGCGGCGCATTGAGCGGCCAGGCTTGCCAAGAGATTCGACCAGTTGCGCCACCTCTTCAGTTGTCAATGTCTTGGGTAGAGATGACAGCTGCCAATTGGCCGGGTAGGTCATCGCACCGATCAGACCACCGTGTACAGGCTCGCCAAGCGAGGTGCAGTATCGGAAGTAGCCGCGCAACGATGCTACGACCGAGGCAAGACTGGCTGGCTTGCTGCAAAGCTTGGACTGCTGAGCGAAGAAGCTGCGAACGTGCTCGGGTTTGATGGCAGCGATGTTGATGGCACCACTGCCAAAGCGCGATGTCAGCAAGCGCCCAACAATACGCAGCGCTGTGCTGCGGGTCTTGGGTGCCAGGCCACGCGCATGATTCATATGCTCGTCATAGCAGCGAAGCTCCTCATCAACCGCTGTCGTACTGAGCGCCATTGGTGATATGGCACCCTGAGACCGCAGTACAACGAGCAGGTGACCCAGTGCCGCACTGTGTTCGCCTCGATCGCGTCGCACCGGCGCGGCACAGTGGCACTTCGGCAAATGATCGTCAAGGAATTCGGCAACGGACACCTCGTCGATCCTGTGCAGACGTAGCCGTTTAGTTCGCGTCCAGCGGGCGAAGTGCGTGATGCAAACCATGTACCCAGCGAGAGTACTGCTTGCATATCTACGCTCGGTCAGATACTGCTTGAACGCGCCGATGTATGGCCCCGACCGGCACTTTGGCTAGCCAGTCGACGTCGGTGTGATTGGGATGGCGAATGATGCCCATGGTGATCTCCTAAAGTGGGATCACCAGTGAACATCGACGGAAAAACTATGTCCAGATATGTTCTGGACGACCTCGCAATATGCCTCACAACGCCTACCTGCAAATCATCAGCAAAGGACCATCTCCGCATAGTTGCGTCCTGCACATAGAGACGCATTGCAGCCGGTCACGACCGGCAGCTTTCCGGTGGTCCAGTTCAACTCCAATCAGAAGCCTTTCGTGGAGGACTTCAACGTGCCCATTGCTGACTTAGCGCCAGCCGAAGTCTGCGCCCGAAAGCCGATATCTGCCTATGAGCGGAAGCTGTTGCGGTTTACCTCACCATGCGATGCCGGACAGGTCAATGTGCATCACCTGATGGTGCAAGTTTTGATAGTCCTGCATTGTTGACGATCAAGTGCCGCCAGCCTTTACAGCCAGTATGGGGCAGGAAATGGAAAGCAGGAGTTCCTGCGCAACGCTGCCCATGATCAATTTCCCGATGGCGGAACGTTTGCGCAGGCCGATGATCAGCAAAGATGCGTTTGAGTACACAACCAGGTTTTCAATTCCTTCGACAGCGCTTTTTCCACGGACGAATTGCTTTATCTCGGCGTCAATAGCTGCGTCGTCAAGCAGCCGATTGACACGCTCGTAGTCCTGGCCGTCGAGCATAGATGGATCGTCCTTGCCGCCGCCCGGCGATGCATTGACGACTAGCAGGCGTTCCTTGCGGCGCTTGGCAATTTCGATACCCTTGTTCAGGGCAGCCTGCCCTTCGGGGCGTGCAACATAGGCTACGACGATGGTCATGACTTAACTCCTGTGATGTTGAATTGGGAACTCACACACACGCTCCAAAATGAGTGCAATTCCCTGACCAACGCCAATGCACATGGTGCACAGCGCATAGCGGCCATTGGTGGTGTGCAATCGATTGACAGCCGTGGTGACCAGGCGCGCACCGCTTGCGCCAAGAGGGTGCCCCAATGCAATGGCGCCACCCCAGGCATTTACCCGGGGGTCATCATCGGGCAGGCCCAGCAAGCTTAGAACCGCCAAACTCTGCGCTGCAAAGGCCTCGTTGAGTTCAATCACATCCATTTGGTCCAGTGACAGGCCGGTGAGTGCCAGCACCTTCTGCGTGGCGGGCGCCGGGCCAATCCCCATGATGCGCGGCGCCACACCTGCGGTAGCCATGCCGACTACGCGAGCCCTTGGCGTCAGCCCGTTCTTCGCCGCGGTGGCTTCGTCGGCCAGCAGCACGGCGCAGGCGGCGTCGTTGACGCCGCTGGCGTTGCCGGCGGTGATGGTGCCGTCTGGCCGGACGATGGGCTTGAGCTTGCCCAGCGCTTCCAGGCTGGTGGCGCGCGGGTGCTCGTCCTGGTCGACGACCTGTGGCTCCCCTTTTTTCTGCGGGATGGTGACGGGGCAGATCTCGCGCGCCAGGTGACCGGCCTGCTGGGCGGCAACGGCCTTCATCTGGCTGGCCAGCGCCATGCGGTCTTGTGCGTCGCGCTCGATCTTGTATTCGGTGGCCACGTTCTCGGCGGTCTCGGGCATGGAGTCCACGCCGTATTTTTCCTTCATCAGCTTGTTGATGAAGCGCCAGCCAATGGTGGTGTCATACACCGCGTTGGCGCGGCTGAATGCCGTGTCCATCTTGGGCATCACAAACGGTGCGCGGCTCATGCTCTCCACGCCGCCTGCAAGCATCAGCGTGGCTTCACCGGAGCGGATGGCGCGGGCGGCCGTTCCCACGGCGTCCAAACTGGAGCCACACAGGCGGTTGATCGTGGCGCCCGGCACTTCGGGTGGCAGACCGGCCAGCAGGCCGGCATGCGGGCCACATTGCGGTTGTCCTCACCGGCCTGGTTGGCGCAACCGAAGATCACATCGGCGACGGCGGGCCAGTCCACGCCCGGGTTGCGCGCCATCAGCGCCTTGATCGGGATCGCTCCCAGGTCATCGGTGCGCACGCTGCTGAGCGCGCCGCCGTAGCGGCCAAACGGGGTGCGAATCGCGTCGCAGACAAAAGCGTGGTTCATGGGGAGTGTCTTTCCAGTTTCATTCAATGGTGTTCAAGCGGCCAGTTGGGCGATGTCACCCAGCGCAAAGCCGTGGCCCGCAGCTTGGATCAGGGCTTGCAGGTCCCGCTTCAGCGTGGCGGCATCCTGCTGGCGTGCCCAGAACACCGGGCCGCCCTGCGCGCGCGGAAAGCCGTAGCCGTGCACCAGCACCACGTCCACATCGCCGGGTCGTGCGGCCACGCCCTCGGCCAGCAACAATGCAGCCTCGTTGGCCATGGCCAGCAGGGCGCGGTGCTGGATCTCTTCGGCGGACAAGGTGCGCCGGGTGATGCCGCGCGCGGCACTGGCCTGGGTGATGATGGCGCGCACCACGTCATCGGTGGTCGGGCTGCGTTTGCCATCCACGTAGGTGTAGTAACCGGCCCCAGTCTTGCGGCCCAGGCGATTCTGCTCGCACAAGTGGTCGAGGATGGCGACATAGCGCTCGCGTGGGTCGCGCGTGGCGGCCTGTGCCTTGCGCATGCGCCAGGCGATGTCCAAGCCTGACAAGTCGGCCACCTTGAACGGGCCCATGGCAAAGCCAAAGGCTTCCAGCGCGGCATCCACCTCCTCGGGCCAGGCGCCGTCTTCCAGCATGAACTCGCACTGGCGGCGGTAGGCGTTGTAGATGCGGTTGCCAATGAAACCAAAGGCGGCGCCAGTCAGCACTGGCATCTTCTTGAGGCGTTTGCCCAATGCCATGCCGGTGGCCAGCACATCGGGCGCGGTCTGCGTGCCGCGCACCACTTCCAGCAGCTTCATGACATTGGCCGGGCTGAAGAAATGCAGGCCCAGCACATCCTGCGGGCGGCGGGTCGCGTTGGCAATAGCGTCCACATCCAGGTACGAGGTGTTGGTGGCCAGCACCGCACCGCCGCGTGCATGGGTGTCGATTTTTTTGAAGACCTCTTGCTTGACGGCAAGGTCTTCAAACACCGCCTCGATCACCAAATCGGCGTGGCTGAGTTGGGTCCAGTCGGTGCTGGGCGTCAGCAGCGCCTGGGTAGCAGTGGCTGCCTCAACAGCCAGCTTTCCCTTGGCCACACGGCCCTGGTAATGGTTAGCCACTCGCTCCCGACCGTGCTGCAAAGCGGCTTCGTCCTGCTCCAGCAAGATGACCTTGAGCCCGGCATCGAGCGCGCAGATGGCAATGCCGGCACCCATGGTGCCCGCACCGATGATGGCCACTGTCGCACAAGTGCGCGGCACAACCTTGAGAGCGTCCGGCAGCTCCGCAGCCTGTGCTTCGGAAAGCGCCAAGTGTTGGTCTGCGGAAGCAAGCTTAGTCGTGTCGCGGCGGTAACTCATGGCGGCTCTCCGGTCGCGTTCTTACATCTTGCACAGAGGTGAGGCGGGCGGCACGTTCGAAACCGGGTACGCGCGCTCAATCACCGGGCGCAAAACTCCATCGGCTGTCTTGACGCGCGCCACGTAGTTGGGAATGAGCAACTGGTTGTCAGCGGCGCGGACCGTCATCTTGCCGTACAGCGTATCCACCTGGGCGCCGCGCAGCGCCTTGGTCACGTCTTCGGGTTTCACGCTCTTGGCGAGCGAAACGCCCTGGAACAAGACCATGGCACCGTTGTAGGCCTGGCCTTCGGTGTCGGAAGGCAGGCGGTTGAATTTGGCCTTGAACGCGCTTGCAAAGGCCTTGCTCTGTGGCGAGTCGATGTCTGGCGTGTAACCCACGTTTCCAGGTGTGTTGGTCAAAGCGTTGCCAGTAGCGTTGATCACAAAGTTCGACAGCAGAGCATGTCCAATCAGCGGCGTCTTCGGGATCAGGCCGAAGTCGGCGGCCTGCTTGGTGAACGCGATGGCGCCTGACACATCGGCCACCCAGACGCCGTCTACGTTGGCGCCCTTGAGTTGTTGGATATATGGAGCGTAATCCTTGGTGCCCAGTGGCACGAAGAGTTTTAGCGCCACTTTCTTTCCCTGTGCCGTTACCGCGGCTTCAAAGGACTTGGCCGAATCCTGGCCCCAAACGTAGTCGGCGGCCATGATGGCGAAGTTATTGCCCGGGATACCTTTGAGCCATTCATTGATCATGGCCAGATCCATGGCGTCGGAGTGGTTGGTCCGGATGAAGCGCGGGTTGCAGGCGTCAGCAGTAAGCTTGTCGGCCTTGCTCATAGTGCCGATGAAGGCCGCATCCCAGCCCACCAAATTCTGGCTGATGGCCAAGGAAATGCCGGAAGTAATGGGTCCGATGATCAGGTTGTGACCATCGCGGGCCAGTTTCTCGGCCACGCGCCGACCAGCGTCAGGAGTACTTTCATCGTCACCCTCGGCCACAATGATCTGGCGGCCATCGACGCCGCCCTTTGCATTGGCTTCGTCAACGGCAAACTTAATGCCATTGGCCACGTCAGCTCCCATGGTGGCGAAACCACCCGACTTGGATGTCACCAGGCCAATCTTGATCGGTTCCTTGCCCTGCGCGTAGGCAGCCAACGGTAGTGTGGCCAGCAGAACAGTGCCGGCCAGCAGTTTGTGCAATTGTGTACGTTTGAACATGCTCGTATCCTCTTTATTGAATGCCGGAAAGGCTCCGGTAGCCACCATCACGCAAGTCGGTCTGGGTCAGACCATCACGTGTTCTTCGATATCTTTGAGTCCCTGCGGGGAATTGACCACGGCGCCCTGCGCCACGACGGACCCCTTCGACATGGCCAGGTAGCGGTGTGCAACGCGAACCACCAGGCTTAGATGCTGTTCAATCAACAGCAGGGCTGTGCCCTGGTCTGCTACCCGGTTGAAAATGTCTGCCAACTGATCCACGATGACCGGCGCCAGCCCTTCGGTGGGCTCGTCGAGCAAAATCAAATGGGGATTGGCCATGAGTGCGCGCCCCACTGCCAGCATCTGCTGCTGCCCACCCGACAAGGCCGTTCCCGGGGTGTGGGCGCGCTCCTTCAGGATGGGAAAAAGCTTGTAGATTTCCGGCACATTCCAGGGGCCCTTGCGCCCGACGGCCGCACCCAAATGCAGGTTTTCCTCCACCGTCAGGTTGGCCACGATGCGTCGCCCCTGCGGAACCACCACCGTACCGTGCTGGGCGGCTATGTAGGGGCGGGGCCGGGTGATGATCTTGTCACCCAGCCGGATCTGACCTCCTTTTAGCTGTGCCAATCCCAGAATGGTATTGACCACCGTGGTCTTTCCCACGCCGTTGCGGCCTATCAGGGCCACACGCTCCCCGGGTTGAACCGCCAGGCTCAGGCGATGCAGAATGTGCGCGGAGCCGTAGAAGGCATCGACATCCGTCATTGTCAGCAGTGCACTCATGCCGCGCTCCCCAGATAGGCTTCGCGCACCCGTGGGTTGGCGCGCACGCTGGCCGGGTCACCATCGGCAATGACACGGCCCAACTCAAATACGGTGACGACATTGGAGATGCCAAAGACCACATCCATGTCGTGCTCCACCAGCAAGACCGAAACGTCCCAGCGCGAGGTCAAAGCTTTCAGGTGCTGCGCCAAGTCCAGAGATTCCTTGACCGACAGACCAGCCATGGGCTCGTCGAGCATCAGTAGCTTGGGGCGGCCCACCAGAGCCAGTGCCAGGTCCAGACGACGTTGTTCGCCGTAGCCCAGGTCCTCGGCATGCACATGGGTCAGGTTGTCGAGGTTCAATTCTTCCAGGACGGCTTTCGCATCGGCGCCAGGGTCTACCACTCCCATCTTGTAAGAGGCCAATTCCACTTGCTTCAACACGGTCATGCCTCCAAAGATGCTGGTGCGCTGAAAGCTGCGCGAAAGGCCCCTGCGGCGACGCTCCACTGCCCCTAGATGGCTCACATCCTCGCCGTCGAGCACAACCTTTCCACGCGTCAGGCGTGTGCGACCGGTGATGGCATCGATGACCGTGGATTTGCCCGCCCCGTTGGGGCCAATGAGCCCACGAATCTGGCCCCTTTCCAGCGTGATGGCCACACCGTCCAGAGCCTTGACCCCACCGTAGTGAATGGCAACATCCTCTGCTTGTAAAACATATTGTGGGGTCATGGGGTCTTCCTTTGAGCTACCGGGCCATAACGCAGGCGAATGCGCAGGTCTTCGAGCGCGCCCACGATGCCGTGGGGCGAGAACACGATCACGGCGATCAGCGCAGCGCCAAAGAGCGCCATGGAGTGGGTGGCATGTTCACCCAGCAGGTCTTTGAACAGGAAATAGACAATGGCGCCGATGATGGGGCCGACAAGCCTTTTTACGCCCCCCACGACGACCATCAGCAGTGTTATGGCCGAGACGCTCCAGTGCAGGTTCTCCGGCGAAACGAAGCCGGTGTTGAGCGACGACAGGACCCCGGCAATACCCGTCACTACCGCCGACAGCGCATACACCGCGGCGCGCGGTACCGTGGTCGTGATGCCGATGAAGCGGGCACGCTCCTCGTTGTCGCGGATGGCTTCGGTGATGCTGCCGAAACGGGTGCGCAAGATGCACAGCAGCACAAAGGTCACCACCACCATCAGAACCCAGGCGACCAGAAACAGGGTGGCAGGTTTGAGCAAGGCAGATTGGGAGTGGCCAAACAGCGTGGCTGGCCAGTTGATGCTCATGCCATCGGAGCCCCCGGTGATGCCGCTTGCGCGCGACGCCAATAGATACGCCATCTGACCGATGGCCAGCGTTAGCATGCCAAAGGCAATACCCGGTACCCGCACGATGACCAGTCCGATGACAAAGGCTAGTGCGGCGATGGCAAGCAGCACCACGACGATAGCCGCCTCTGCAGGCATCCAGTCGAGTGCCAGGACGACACCTATGCCATATCCGGCTGCCCCAAAGTAGAGGGCATGGCCAAAGCTGACAAGGCCGTTTTGGCGTAGCAGTATCCCAACGCCCAGGGCGAAGATGGCGTAGACCACAGCCTGGGTGAAAACTCCCAGCAGGCTGCTGGAAATGCTGAGTTGGATGATGGCAAAGCCTGCTGCGATTGCCAGAAGCGACAGCATGCTGATGCGTGTGAGCGTCATGGTGTATTCCTTGTCACGTCCGGCTCCCGGCCAGTCCGGACGGCTTCCATATCAGAATGGCGATCATGAAGACGAAAGGCAGTAGCGCCGAGACTTCGGGCAAGTACACCGCCCCGATGGCCTGCATCATGCCCAGCAATAGCGCCGCAATGAAGGCACCGGCCAATGAGCCAAGGCCGCCTATAACCACCACGACGAAGGAGTCGATCAACACGTCCGAGCTCATGTGTGAAGACAGCGACAAAAACGGTGCCGCAACGACGCCGGCCAGGCCGGCCAGGGCGCTGCCCAAGCCCACTACGGTGGCGCTAATCAGGTCCGTATTGACCCCCTGCATGGACGTGGTGATCGGGTCCGTGCTCGCAGCGCGCACGAACAGGCCCATGCGTGAATAGCGCAGCCACAGTGTCAGACCGATGGCCACCGCCGCGCCGACGCCAATCACACCGATCCGGTAGGCAGGAACCTCGTTGCCGAACAAGTTGACAGAAAAGTTGAGCAAGTCCGGGGTGAAAAGCGAGTAATTGGCTTTGCCCCAGATGGCCACCACCAGGTCTTCCAGAATGAGGAGCAGGCCGAAGGTAACCAGCATCACATTCAGGGGTTCACGGTCCTGCAGCAGGCGAAATCCATAGCGGTCCAATAGCACGCCCACCACAGCCATGACGGCGGGTGCCGCCACCAGCGCCACCCAAAAGTTGCTGTGCGTAGCCACAGAAAAGCCGATGTAGGCACCCAGCATGTAGAGCGCGCCGTGCGCAAAATTTACAACGCGGCGCAGGCCGTAGATCAGTGCCAGTCCTGAACTCATGACGATGAGTAGAGACCCGTACACCAGACCGTTGAAGAGATTGATGGTCAGCATGGTTGTGCTTTCAAATCGCAGCCACCAGCTCTGGCACAGCAACGAACAAGTCAGCCTCCAAGCCATAGTCAGCCACGCTGAAGATCGGGGCCTCGGGGTCCTTGTTGATGGCCACAATCACCTTGCTGTCCTTCATGCCTGCCAGATGCTGGATGGCACCTGAGATTCCGGCAGCGATGTATAACTGCGGCGCCACGATCTTGCCGGTTTGACCCACTTGCAGATCGTTGGCGGCGTAGCCCGCATCCACCGCTGCACGCGATGCGCCAATAGCGGCGCCCAGCTTGTCAGCCAGCGGCGTCAACACATCGTTGAACTTCTCGGCTGAACCCAGCGCGCGTCCACCCGAGTCGATGATCTTGGCGGCGGTGAGTTCGGGCCGGTCGTTTTGGGCCAACTCGGAACCTACGTAGGCCACAGTCCCTTTCGGGTCGGCAACTCCTATTACTTCGATAGCTGCTTGCGCAATATCTGCGAGGGCTGCAGCATCAAAAACTGTTGAACGCACGGTTAGAACCCTGGTGGCATCCTGTGCTTGCACCGTGGCAATGGCGTTGCCTGCATAGATGGGGCGCTCGAACGTGTCGGCGCTGACCACCCGTGTCACATCGGAAACCTGACCAACACCCAGCTTGGCCGCCACGCGTGGCGCAACATTCTTGCCAGATGCGGTGGCGCAAAGACGATATGGCTGTAGTTGGCTGCAATGGCCAACACCTGTGCGGCCAAGTTCTCGGCCAGGGCGTGAGCGAGGTGCTCGGCGTCCGCGTGGAGGACCTTGGACACGCCGACGATGCGGGTGGCCTGTTGGGCTGCCGCACCAGCATTGTGTCCTGCTACCAGCACGTGAACGTCATCGCCGCATTGCAGGGCGGCCGTGATGGTGTTGAGGGTAGCTGCCTTGATGGATGCGTTGTCGTTTTCGGCCACAACAAGAATATTGGCGAGTGCGGTCATGATCAGATTACTTTCGCTTCAGTTTTCAGTTTGGCAACCAGCGTGGCCACATCGGGCACCTTGATGCCGGCACTGCGCTTGGCGGGTTCGACCACCTTGAGGGTCTTGATGAGCGGGGTCACGTCAACGCCCAGCGCTTCGGTGTCAGAGTTTCCAGAGGCTTCTTCTTCGCCTTCATGATGTTGGGCAGAGTCACGTAGCGTGGCTCGTTCAGGCGCAGGTCGGTGGTGATGACGGCTGGCAGGCTCAGGGACACGGTTTCAGAGCCGCCATCCACTTCGCGTGTGATGCTGGCTTTGCCGTCCACAATTTCAACCTTGCTGGCGAACGTGCCCTGTGGCAAATCCGCCAGCGCGGCCAGCATCTGGCCGGTCTGGTTGCAGTCGTCATCGATGGCTTGCTTGCCCAGGATGATCAGGCCGGGTTGTTCTTTGTCCATCAAGGCCTTGAGCAGTTTGGCAACGGCAAGGGGCTGCAGTTCAACAGCGGTCTCAACCAGGATGGCGCGGTCAGCGCCAATGGCCATGGCAGTACGCAGGGTCTCCTGGCACTGGGTCACGCCGCAGGACACGGCGATGATTTCGGTGACCACCCCTTTTCCTTCAGGCGCACGGCTTCTTCGATGGCGATTTCGTCAAATGGGTTCATGCTCATCTTGACGTTGGCGATGTCCACGCCACTGCCGTCGGACTTGACCCGAACCTTGACGTTGTAGTCCACCACGCGCTTGACGGCGACGATGATCTTCATGTTGTTTGTCTCCTGTGCTTAATTGGCGAACGCCGCAATGCCGGTAATGGCCCTGCCGAGAATGAGGGCGTGCACATCATGCGTGCCTTCGTAGGTGTTGACCACTTCGAGGTTGACCAGGTGGCGTGCCACGCCAAATTCGTCGCTGATGCCGTTGCCACCCATCATGTCGCGCGCCATACGTGCAATGTCCAACGACTTGCCACAGCTATTGCGCTTGAGGATGGAGGTGATTTCCACGGCCGCCGTGCCTTCGTCCTTCATGCGGCCCGGGCGCAGGCAGCCTCAGGGCCCCAGGCTGATTTCGGTCAGCATGTCGGCCAGCTTCTTCTGAATCAGCTGGTTGGCGGCCAGGGGGCGGCCAAACTGCTGGCGGTCCAGTACGTATTGGCGGGCGCGGAAATAGCAGTCCTCCGCCGCACCCAGTGCACCCCACGCAATGCCATAGCGTGCGCTGTTGAGGCAGGTGAACGGACCTTTCAGACCACGCACATCAGGGAAGGCGTTTTCTTCGGGGCAGAACACCTCATCCATCACAATCTCGCCTGTGATGGAAGCCCGCAGGCCCACCTTGCTGTGAATGGCCGGTGCACTCAGGCCCTTCCAGCCCTTTTCCAGAATGAAGCCGCGAATCTGCCCGCCTTCGTCCTTTGGCCCACACCACAAACACGTCGGCAATGGGGCTGTTGGTAATCCACATCTTGGAGCCGGATAGGCTGTATCCGCCGGACACCTTTTTTGCACGGGTGACCATGCTGCCAGGATCGGAGCCATGGTTGGGTTCGGTCAGGCCAAAGCACCCCACCCAATCGCCGGCCGCCAGCTTGGGCAGGTATTTCTGCTTCTGTGCTTCGGTGCCGAACTCGTTGATGGGCACCATCACCAGCGAGCTCTGCACGCTCATCATGGAGCGGTAGCCGCTGAACCTCGTATGAAATTAGTCTTGCCGCAGCAACGCGCGGCCGATGATGAGTTGCTGGACCTGGGTGGTGCCTTCGTACAGCCGCAGTAGGCGCACGTCGCGGTAAAAACGCTCCACCGGATATTCATTGATGTAGCCCGCGCCGCCATGCACCTGCACGCCGCGGTCGGCTACGCGGCCCACCATCTCGGTGCAGAACAGCTTGGCGCAGGACACGCGCATGGACACATCCGCATCCGACACATGGGCCGGCTTGGCGTCAAAGCGCTTTGCCACGTCCTGCACCAACGACCAGCCAGCCAACAATTCGGCCTGGCTATCAGCCAGCATGGCCTGAATAAGCTGGAACTCACCAATGGCCTTGCCAAACTGCTTGCGCTCACGCGCATAACGTGCAGATTCGTCCAGAATGCGCGAGGCAGTGCCGCAGGAGACCGCCGAAATGTTCAGGCGCCCGCGGTCCAATACCTTCATGGCAGTCTTGAAGCCCTCACCGGGCACACCGCCAATGATGTTGGCAGCCGGTACCCGTGTGTTCTCCATGATCACATCACAGGTCATGGTGCCGCGCTGGCCCATCTTCTTGTCCTTCTTGCCGAGCTTCAGACCTGGCGTGTTGCTTGGCACGATGAAGGCCGAGATTCCGCTGGCACCGGGGCCGCCGGTGCGCGCCATCAGCGTAAAGGCGCCAGCGCGTGGCGCGTTGGTGATGAAGCGCTTGGTGCCGTTGAGCACATAGTGTTCACCATCCAGCTCGGCGCGGGTCTTGAGCGCGGCGGCATCGGTGCCGGCATCTGGCTCAGTCAGTGCAAACGACATCACGAGCTCGCCACTTGCCACCTGGGGCAGGTATAGCGCTTTCTGCTCGGGCGTGCCGTCCATCAGGATGCCCTGCGAGCCGATGCCGATGTTGGTGCCAAACACCGAGCGGAACGCCGGTGCCGTGCGGCCCAATTCGTAGTTGACCTGCACCTCTTGGCTCACGGACAGGCCGATACCGCCATATTCCTCCGGTACAGTCAGGCCGAACAGACCCATGTCCTTCATATCCTTGACGATGTCGGCGGGCACCTCATCGTGCTCTTCGAGGTGGTTTTCCGCCGGCACCAGGCGCTCGCGCACAAAGCGCTGCACGGTGGCTAGCAACAGTTCAAACGATTCGGCATCCAAAGCCATGGTGTGTTCCCATCGGGTAGGTAAATGCCTTCAGCGGTGGCTGAAGGATGGTTTGCGTTTTTCCATGAAGGCGTGCATGCCCTCATGCGCGTCGGCACTGGCAAAGCGGGCATGGAGTTCGCGACGCTCGAACAGAATTCCCTCTGTGAGCGACGATTCCCACGCGCGGTTGACCGACTCCTTGATGGCCATCAGCGCTGGCAACGAATAGCCAGCGATGCGCTGGGCCAGCGCCATGGTCTCTGTCGTCAACTGGTCGCTGGCCACCACGCGGGAAACCAGTCCGTAACGGTCTGCCTCCTCTGCGCTGAGCGTGCGGGCCGACAGGCACATGTCCATGGCCTTGGCCTTTCCGATGGCGCGCGGCAGGCGCTGCGTGCCCCCGGCACCTGGCAACACGGCCAGCTTGATTTCAGGTAGGGCGAATTGGGCGGACTCGGCCGCCACGATGATGTCGCAGGATAGTGCCAACTCGCAGCCCCCACCCATGGCAAAACCGGCCACGGCGGCGATGACGGGTTTGCGTACGCGGCGGATGGTTTCCCAGTTGCGGGTGATGAAGTCACTCTGAAAAACATCCATGTAGGTCCAATCCGCCATGACTGCGATGTCGGCGCCCGCGGCAAATGCCTTGTCGTTACCGGTGATCACGATGGCGCCGATCGCTGGGTCCACATCAAAGGCCAGCAAGGCGATACCCAACGCATCCATCAGCGCATCATTGAGTGCGTTGAGCTGTTTGGGGCGGTTGAGCGTGATGACACCTACGCGCCCCTCCGTACGAGACAGAATGACCGCATCGTCCACCTTATTGACCCCCGAGCAGTTCTTCGCGCAACATCTCTCGCAATTTGAATTTCTGCATCTTTCCTGACGGCGTGGACGGAATAGACTCGCGCACCACGAGGCGTTCGGGGATGTACTGGATGGCAACCTTTTCCGACTTCAGGTATTCCACGATGGTCAGCAGGTCTATCGTCTGGCCGGGTTTGGGAACCACCACTGCGCAGGCGCGCTCGCCCAGGCGCTCGTCGGGATAAGCGACGATGGCCGCCAGGGCAATGGCCGGATGGCGATACAACAGGGATTCGATCTCGACCACGGGGATGTTCTCGCCGCCACGGATGATCACGTCCTTGCTGCGGCCGGTGATGCGCACGTAGCCGCGCTCGTCAACGCGGGCCAGGTCACCGGTGTCGAACCAACCCTCGGCATCCGTGCCATTGAGGTGCGGACGCCGGAGGTAACCGCCAAAGTTGGAGCACGAGCGCACCATCAGCTTGCCGGGCTGGCCTGCGGGTGCTTGGCTGCCGTCGGTATCGATAACCTTGATTTCTTACGCCGGGCAGTGGGCATCCGTCGGTGTTCACCGCACGTTCGTCCTGGTCGTCGGGCAGGATCAGGGTGACGGCTCCGTTTTCCGTCATACCCCAGGCGGAAACAATCTTGGTGCCCAGCACGCGGCGTGCCTGCTCTACCAGCGGGCCCGGAATAGGGGCGCCCGCGCACAAAAAGATCTTGAGCGTGGGCACGGTCTTGCCGGAAGACTCCACGTTTTTTGGCCAGGTCAGTTAAGAAAGGAGTGGAGGCCATCGTGAAAGACACCGATTCGTCGCGGATCAGGTCGATGGCCTTGAGCGGCTCCCACACGTCGAGCAACACCACGCTCTGGCGCAGCAAGATTGGCATCATCAGTCCGTACATGAAGCCGGTCTGGTGGGCCATGGGTGAGGCCATCAGCACCACGTCATCTGCGGCCAGGCGCAGGCGCTGGGCATAGGGAAAGATGTTGGCCATCACGGTGTTGGCCGTGTGCATCACGCCCTTGGGTTCACCCGTGGTACCTGAGGTGTAGATGAGCTGGGTGACATCATCGGGTCCTGAGCGGTTTGACTGGAGGATGCTGGCAGCATCGGCTTCCGACTCCCATGCCGGACCGCTTAGCAGTTTCTCGAAACTGCTCTCGCCTTCGCCGCCCACCACCACGATGTGTTGCAGGTCAGGCAGGCTGGCGCGCAGGCCGGTGGCCATGGCTTCAAAGTCAAATCCACGGACCACCTTGGGCACGACTACGACCTTGGCCTCGCCGTGCTTGAGCATTAAGCATAGCTCCCGCTCGCGGAAGATATGCATCAGCGGGTTCATCACTGCACCAATGCGTGAACACGCCAGGTATGTGATGGTGAACTGCCACCAGTTGGGCAACTGACAGGCCACGATGTCGTTCTTGCGAACGCCCAGGCGGTACAGTCCCACGGCAACGCGGTCGGCCATGGCGGCCAGCTCGCGGTAGGTGAAGCGCTTCACCGCGCCACCTTCCGCCTGCACGGCGGTCAGTGCCAGCTTGTCCGGGCAGGCGGCCAGGCAGGCGTCCAGCTCGGTGTTGATGGTCTTGTCATGCCACAGCCCCTTAGCGATGCTCGCGGCGCGGCGGGGTGCAATCAGTACGGCGTCAAATTCCATGGTGTGTCTCCTCGTCTTATTGGTTTGTGTCACTCAGGCCGGCACGAACTTGCGTCCGGCGCGGGTGCGGGCGATGATGGTTTTCATGATCTGGGCGGTGCCGTCACCGATCTGGAAGCCCAGCACATCGCGCAGGCGCTGCTCCATCAGGCCGCGGTCGTAGCCGCCGTGGCCATAGCACAGCAGGCACTGGTGGATCACGTCATAGGCCAGCTTGGGCCCCCACCACTTGGCCATGCCGGCTTCCGCCGTGTGCGGCAAGCCCTTGTCCTTGAGCCACAAGCCCTGCAAGCAGATGAGGCGTGCGCCTTCGACCTCGGTGTCAAACTGGGCCAGCGGGTGCGTCACGCCCTGGAAGGCGGATAGTGGCTGGCCGAAGGCCTGGCGCTCGGTGATGTACTGCCAGGTTTCTTCGAGCGCCACGCGTGCCACCGACAGGCACTGCAAGCCGATGAGCGAGCGCGAAAAGTCAAAGCCATGCATGACCTGGACAAAGCCCTTGTTCTCATCACCCAGACGGTGGCTGACAGGCACACGCACGTTCTCGAAGAAGATAGAGCCGCGACCAATGGCGCGTTGCCCATGGCAATCGAAGCGGTTGGTGGTGACGCCGGGCGTGTCCATGGGCACCAGCAGGGCGGTGACGCCGTGCGCGCCCGACTCGGGCGTGCCGGTGCGGCCAAACACCACGGTGATGTCGGCCTGGTCGGCGGCGGAGATGGAGGTTTTTTCGCCGTTGATGACGTAGAAGTCACCATCGCGGTCAATCTTCAGGCGCAGGTTGGCGGCGTCGGAACCACCGCGCGGCTCGGTCAAGGCGATGGCGCAGATGGCCTCACCCTGGACGATCTTCTTCAGCCA
>JADJBC010000002.1 GCA_016703945.1 Candidatus Aalborgicola danicus | reverse complement strand
GGAAGAAGCCGTGGAACGAACTGGACATCGACTACGGCGGCGACAGCATCAAGGTTAATTCAACGTGACCTACCTGATCGATGCGCACAGCCAGCGTATAAACCAGGACATGGTCAGAAGCTGGAACTATCCGATGGCAACAGCTCGGCACTGTTCACCATTCGGACAACGCCACGTTCCAATGCCATTAGGCCAATGCCGATAAAATTTAATGCTACTGAAAATGTAGCGCCATACGGCGGCGCAAACCCCAGCCTCCCGGGGTTTGGTCGATGGAAATATCGAGAGAAAGTTAGCCATGACCGAAAAAAGAAAACAAGCCCGACAGCACCCCCGAAAACAATGACGCGTGCACACAGGCGAGGACGGATCGGACAGCTCCGGCTTCCAGCCCACCGTTGACACCAACCAGGCCGGTGCAGCCAGGCCTATGGCGAAGAGCTCCGTCCAGATCCTGGAAGGCCTGGAGGCCGTGCGCAAGCGCCCCGGCATGGCCATCGGCGACGTCCGACCAGCTGGTCTCCACCATCTGGTGCGCTCAAAAGTCATGGACAACTCAAATCGACGGAAAATCAACAGCCGGCCATTGCGGTGACATTCAGATGACCTTCCACTCCGACAACTCCATCAGCGTCGTCGACAACGGTCGCAGCATTCCCACACCAGGTGAAGATGGATGACGGACTTTGGTACAAGCACTCGTGGCGGCAAATCAACGCTGACCGAATTGCACGCCGGTAGCAAGTTCAACCAGAACAGCTACAAGGTCTCGGGTGGCCTGCACGGTGTGGGCGTTTCTTGTGTGAACGCGCTGTCAAAATGCCAGCATCCTGACCATCCGCCGCGACGGCAAGGTCCATGATGGAGTTCAGCAAGGGCTTCGTGCAGAACCGACTGATCGAGACCGTGAATGGCGTCGAAAGTCTCGCCGTGAAGAGGTGATTGGCGAAACCCAGCGCAGCACCGAAGTGCCACTTCCTGCCCGACCTGGACATCTTCCAAACCAAGTATGACTTTCAATGCAAATCCTGAGCAAGCGCCTGCGCGGACTCAGCTTCAAACGGCGTCGGTTGGGGCAACGTCGAAGTTCATTTCTCCGGCGCCGGTGGCGTCAAGGCTTTGTGAACTTCATCAACAAAGGCAAGACGGTGTTGAACCCCAGCATCTTCCACGCCATGGGCGACCGTCGGAAACGACAACAGACCAACATCGGCGTCGAAGTGGCCATGCAGTGGAACAGCGGCTACGAGCAGGTCCTGTGTTTCACCAACAACATCCCCCAACGCGACGGCGGCACCCCTTGACCGGCCTGCGCGCGACATGAAGCCCGCGTCATCAACAAATACATCGACGAATCGGAGGCGGCCAAGAAGGCCAGGTCAGAAGTGACCGGCGATGACATGCGCGAAAGGCCTGACCTGCGTGTTAAGCGTCAAAGTGCCAAGCCGATATTAACCAGCGGGACAAGGATAAGCTGGTCTCCAGCGAAGTGCGCGGCCCCGTGGAGGACATCGTCAACAAGCTGCTGGCCGACTGCTACAAGAGCGCCCCGCAGACGCCAAAATCATCGTCGGCAAGATCGTTGAAGCGGCCCGCGCCCGCAGCAAGCCGCACGCAAGGCCGTGAGCATGACGCGCCGCAAGGGCGTGCTCGACGGCATGGGCCTGCGCAACTGGCCGACTGCCAGGAAAAGACCCGGCGATGAAATCTACATCGTCGAGGGCATTTCCGCCGGATGGCTCTGCCAAACAGGACCGTGACCGCAAGTTCAGGCGATTCTGCCCTTGCCGGGACCAAGATTTTGAATGTGGAAAAAGCGCTATGAAAAGCCTTTGTTGCAACGAAATTTTGACCTTGATTACCGCTGAAGCACCGGCATCCAGCAAGGCCATTGGCACCACCGGCAACGACGACTTCAACGTCATGAAAACGAAGCACACCGCATCATCATCATGACCGACGCCGACGTCGACGGCGCCCATATCCGCACGCTGCTCTTGACATTCTTCTACCGCCAGATGCCGAGCTGGTCGAGCGCAGCCACATCTACATCATATTGCCATGCAAAGGTCAAGGCCGGCAAGGAAGAGCTGTATTTGCAAGGCGCAGGCGACCTGGATAACTTCCTGCTGCATTGCGTTGGTCAACGCCTCGGTGTTTGCAGGGGCACAGAAATATGAATTATGAACGGGTTCGCAAAGGCACCACCATTTCAGACGACACGCTGTAAACACTGGCGCGCTAAGCACCAAGTAGCCCAGACGGTCCTTGCCCGTCTGAAGAATTTCATGGATGCGGAGGCACTGCGCAGTGTGGCCGACAGGTGGCGCTGAATCTGGACACGGTTGCCGACGCCAAAATCTCTGCCGCCGCGCTACAGAGCGCCTGCCCGACATGGAAGTGGCTGGTGAGTTCAAGCGTGCGCACCGACAAACCGATTCTGCGCATCAGCCGCCGCCACCACGGCAACGTCAAGAGCAGCGTGCTGACACAAGATTTTGTGCACGGTGCCGACTACGCCGCGTTGGCCGAAGCCGCCAACACCCTTCAAGGCTTGCTGGCCGAAGGCGCCCGCGTCATGCGACGCGAGGGCAGAAGGAAGAAAAGTTCCCGACTGCGAAAGCCGTGGCGTAGATGATCGCCCAAGCTGAAAACGCCGCCAGCCGCCAACGCAAAGGTCTGGGTAGAAATGGAGCCCGCCGGCTGAAACTACCATGAGACCCCACCGTTACGCCGCCCGCCACGTGCAGGTCGAGCGACGCCATTGAAATTGACCGCGTCTTCACGATGCTGATGGGCGACAGGGAACGGAGCCTGAACGCGACTTCATCGAAACTAACGCCTTGCGTGCTGGCAACATCGACATCTAAAGACACCCACAGTACGGCGCTTGCCCTCTGCCAACCCCTGCACCAAAGAGTCTATCCAGCAGTTGCCGCCAGCGGATGCGTGCGTTCCTGGGCCACCGCCTCCAATTCAACCGGTCGGTAGCCAGCTCTGGTGGAACGAAACTATCCACCCGCGACACAAGAAAATGCCCCATTTTTGGCAATGGGCTTCACGGCGATCGTTTGGGTCATAACAGTTTTATTGGGATGCAAAGAGCGACGTAACGTTGTCCTCAGTTCAGGCGCGTATCGCTTCAGTTGCTCAAAACTTCCCAACCCCGCCCGCGGGCCAGGCGTTCTGGAAGAAACAAGGGGCATAGCCCACATCTGTCTGCGTGGCGCACCCATATCCGGCCCTCACCCCTACTTTAGCTAAAAAGCGAATGGCAGCGGCCGAATGACCGACCCGCAGGTGGTTGAAGCTCGTGGTGGTTGGCCCACCGCTGAGCGGGCCGCCACAGAGCATGGTCCGGGAATCGTCGGCGACATTGGTGAGCGCAGCGATGCGCATCCCGTTTGAGAGAGTGAGTCAAATCTTGAAGGTCTTCCCGAGGGCTGCCATTCATCAACGATTGTGGAGGATGGTATGGCAGTTTCGCAAGAGAGAAGACGAGGTGTTTCCCAATGCCGCAGGGATTGACGTGGGCGCGTCGAGCCGTTGGGTGGCGGTGCCCCGACATGTGAGTGATGATTCAGTACGCGAGTTCGGTGCCATGACCGACGACCTCAACGCGATGGCTGACTGGTTGCCCGGGTGTGGCGTCGATACGGTGGCGCTGGAGTCCACCGGTGTGTACCTGGATCCCGGGGTGAGGTGCTGAACAGCGCGGGCTCAAAGTCTGGCTGGTCGATGCGCGCCAGATGAAGTACGTACCTGGGCGCAAGAGCGACGTGCAGGACTGTCGGTGGCTGCGAAAAGCCTGAGCTTGGGCTTTTTACGCGCGGCCCATCGCCCGGGCGCTCAGGTTTGTGTGTTGCGCACGGTGGCCCGCCAGCGAGAAGGTGGTGCTAACCGAGCAGGCCAGTTGGGTGCAGCGCATGCAAAAAGCGCTGGTGCAGATGAACATCCAACTCACCGAAGTGCTCGCCGATGTCATGGGCATGACCGGCCGCCATCATCCGCGACATTGTTGCTGGCCAGCGACCCCAAAGCGCTGGCACGCCACCGTCACAGTCGAGTTAAGGCCAGCAGTGAGGAAATCGTGCAGGCATTGACGGGCAATTGGCGCCAAGAGCACCTATTCGTGCTGACCTAGCGCTGGCGATGTACGACGACATCGCGCGCCACCTGGTTGAGTGCGATACCAAGCTGCATGCGCTGCTGGCCGATCTCGGGCAGTGCCAGGTCAATCTGGGCAAGGCACCGCGAGCGGGCAGTAAATCGCGCCAAGAGTTTGACACCCGCCAAACGCTGGCCAACTGGGCGGGTGTGGATCTGACACGCATCAACGGGCTAGGCTTGACGGCGGCGACGAAGATACTGGCTGAAATCGGCCCCGACCTGAGCCGCTTTGCCACCGTCAAGCACTTCTGCTCATGGTTGGGTTGTGTCCAGGCACCAAGATCAGAAGGGGGCAAGGTGCTGTCAAGCAAAACCAAACGATCAGTAAACCGGGTACGCCAAGCCCTGAAGATGGCAGCGATGAGTTTGGCGCACAGCGACTCTGCGCTGGGCGCGTTCTATCGGCGGCTGTGCGCCCGCATGGACAAGCCTAGCGCCAACACGGCCGTAGCCCACAAGCTCGCACGCATGGTGTACTTCATGCTGACGCGGGGCGAGGACTTTGTGGATCAGGGACAGCAGCGCTATGAAGAGCAGCAGCATCAGCGCAGCATTGCAGCACTCAAACGCCGGGCCAAGGATCTGGGCTTTGTCATCAGTCCGGTAGCGACTACAGTCTGAAAACCGGATTCAGGTGTTTTGTTTCTTGAGAGCCGGCGGGCAAACCAAAGCATTCACGCAATAGCGCCAGCAAGCCAAACCAGTCCGCCCGCGAAGCATGCCGGAGCACGCAAGTCACGCCGTCCGCCGGGCGCGACGTTCTGGCTCCTTATCGAAAAGTTACAAGAGAAATAGGCAGTTAGCCCTCGTGAATACTGCGTTAGTAGCTACCAAAAATATAGCAACTACCCGGCAGCAGGTCAGGTCACTGCTTCTGCACAATTGCGCTGCCAATCGAATACCCTGCGCCAAACGAGCAGATCACGCCCACTTCGCCAGGCTGGAAATCGGCCTTGTTGCGGTGGAACGCGATGATGGAGCCTGCCGATGCGGTATTGGCAAACTCGTCCAGGATCACGGGTGCCTCATCCAGTGTGGCGTCACGCCCCAGCAACCTGCGGGTGATGAACTGGTTCATGCTCAGGTTGGCCTGGTGCAGCCAGAAGCGGCGCACATGGGTGGGCGCCAGCTCGTGGGACCCCAGGTGGCTGGAAATGTGCTCTGCCGCCATGGGGCAGACTTCCTTGAACACCCGGCGCCCCTCCTGCCGGAACAACTGGTCGCGGTCTTCGGGGTCGCGGTCCTCGGCGCGCGACATGAAGCCCGCGTTGTTGCGAATGGCATTGGAAAACGTGGTCTGCAGGCGCGTGCCCAGAATCTCGAATGAGCCTGCGGGCGCCAGGTCCAGCCGTTCCACCAGGATGGCGGTGCACACATCGCCAAAGATGAAGTGGCAATCGCGGTCCATCCAGGCCAGGTGGGCCGACGTGATTTCGGGGTTGACCACCAAAATGGCGCGCGATGCGCCGGAACGCACGGCATTAAAAGCCAACTCCAGCGCAAACGTGGCCGACGAGCAGGCCACATTCATGTCAAACGCGTAGCCGTTGATGCCCAGGGCAGTCTGAATCTCCACACCCATGGCCGGGTAGGCGCGCTGCATGTTGGCGGCGGCGCAATAGACGCCATCCACATCGGCGGCGGTCTTGCCGGCGTTGGCCAGCGCATCCTGGGCTGCCTTGACGGCGATCTCGGCCATCATGGAAATTTCGGTATCGGGGCGGGCCTTGAAGTCGGGGCGCATGCGCCGCGGGTCCAGCACGCCGGACTTGTTCATCACATAACGGCGCTTGATGCCCGAGGCTTTTTCGATGAACTCGACATTCGAGTCGGTAATGGCGGTGCGGGTGCCGGCGGCAATCTCGTCTGCGTATTTTTCGTTTTCGAGTGCGGCGTAGGCGTTAAAGGCGACCACCAACTCCTCATTGGTAATGACTTCGGGCGGCGTAAAAATGCCTGTGCTGCTGATGGCGACGCGGTGCATAGTAAAAGAGCTTTTGTAAGGGGGTTGGTTCGGCATCTCGGATGCCGCGCTGATTATGCGCCGGGTTTCTGCGGGACTGCGCAGTCGCCACCGTTACAAGCCAAGGGGAAACCCGTTCGAGAAAGGCGCTAACCTTGCAGGGTTGTGAAACCTTGCGGGACAGACCTTCAGCTCTGTCCTCAACTGACTAAGAGGACTCGCCATGACCCTATTCCGTGCCTGGGCTGCAACCCATGCTGGCAGCGCGCTGGAGCGGCTGGACTATGACCCCGGCGTGTTGCACCCCGAAGACGTGGAAATTGCCGTGGAGTACTGCGGCGTCTGCCACTCGGACCTGGCCATGGTGGACAGCGAATGGTTCCCCGCCACCTACCCGCTGGTGCCCGGCCACGAGATCATTGGCACCGTGGTGGCTGTGGGTGACCAAGTCAAGGGCCGCAGCATTGGCGAGCGGGTGGGCCTGGGGTGGCACAGCAAGAGCTGCTGTCATTGCAACTTCTGTATGGGCGGTGAGCAAAACCTGTGCGCCAAACGCCAGCCCACCATCGTCGGCCGCCACGGCGGTTTTGCCGACAAGGTGCGTGCGCACTGGGGCTGGGCGCTGCCGATTCCCGAAGGTGTGGACCCGTCCAGCGCCGGGCCGCTGATGTGCGGCGGCGGCACGGCCTTCTTGCCCTTTGTGATCCACGGCATCAAACCCACCGACAAGGTCGGCGTGGTTGGCATTGGTGGCCTGGGTCACCTGGCCGTCAAGTTCGCCCGGGCCTGGGGCTGCGAAGTGACGGCGTTCACGTCCACCCCGTCCAAGCGGGAAGAGGCTTTGCTGCTGGGCGCGCACAAAACGGTGAGCAGTGTGGATGTGAAGGAGCTGAAGGCGATTGCCGGCACGCTGGACTTTCTGCTGGTCACGGTGGGTGCCAGCCTGGAGTGGGACGCGCTGATCAACACCTTGGCCCCCAAAGGCCGCCTGCACATGGTGGGTGTGGTGACCGAGGCCATGAAGGTCCGCACCGGCGGCCTGTTGTCGTGGCAGCGCAGCATCTCGGCATCACCCACGCCGTCACCGGTGGTGCTGACCCAGATGATGGAGTTCTGCGCCCGGCACGCAATAGCGCCGCAGGTGGAGCATTTCCCCATGAGCCGCATGAACGATGCGCTGGACCATTTGCGTTCTGGCAAGGCGCGCTACCGGGTGGTGCTGGATGCTGATTTTTCCTGAATTTTTGATGAGCTTGGGTCAGTGCTGCAAAGTGGAGCGGCCGCAAGCCTGGTCATAATCCGAGCCAATAATTGGGGTGAAATTTTCAAACCGCTATTGCCATGCAATTCACCAGGCGAGTCCTTCTACCTCTGGTCGTGGCCTTTGCACTGTCCGCGTGTGCGTCGGACCCCAGGTCGGTTGACCCCGCCTCTGACGCTCCTGAGGCCAGGTCTAGGCCGGCGCTGATGGCTGGTTTGCCGGCTTCGTATTCCGAAGCGCTCGGAAAATGGCGCAGTCCGTCTGAAGTCAACGCGTGGATCGGCTCCCGCTTCGAATATGACCTGAACCGGGCCATGAGGCTTTCGGAGAACCAGCGCGAGATGGGGCCGCGCATTCAGATTCACGAGCCCAAGGACTTCTTCGATCGACCAACGGGCGTGTGTGTGGACTTGGCTCGGTTCGCTGTCGAGACTTTGCGCGCCGCGGTCCCCTTGGCCAGGGCGACCTATCTCATGATTGAGTTTGACCCGGCTGTTATCGCTGGAAACACGCTCCGACTTCACTGGGTCGTGCAGTACGAGGCCGACGGCAAGCTCTATTACTTCGCTGACTCGAAACGCCCAGGTCATGTAGATGGACCGTACGCCACCGTTCAAGAGTACATCGATCGGTACGCTCAGTACCGTCAGCGCAAAATAGTCTCTTACCGGACGATGGAGTCTTATGAGCGCAAGCTCAAGAAACCTACAACTGCGCCTCCTGGTAATCCAGAATCTCCTCCTGGTGGCGCATCACCTCGTCGCTGATCTCGTTTTCACGCCACAGGCGGATCAGTTCCTTGCGCTCGGCCTTGATGGCGACGTGTCGCAGGTCCAGCATCAACTCGGTGCGGGCCGAGGAATCCAGGCCTTGCGGGGCACCCAGGGCCACGTGTTCGGTGATCTCGGCTCGCAAGCGGTCGGCCCATTCCAGTGGGGCTTTGGTTGCGAGCAGATGGGCGTCGATGGCGGTGATGGCTGCGGCGCTGATGGCGGAGCGCACGCGCTGCTGTTCCGTGACCATGCTCCAGTCACAGCCCACTTTGAGTTTACGGATCAAGGGAGTCAGTGACAGGCCCTGGCCAATCAGCGTGGTCGCGATCACAAAAAAGGTCAGGAAGATGATCAGGTCGCGTGCCGGAAACGCGTCACCATTGGGCATGACGGCCGGCAGCGCCAGCGCTGCGGCCAGCGACACAATGCCACGCATACCGCACCAACTGACGATCAGCAACTCACGGTTGGGGTTAGGCGTTGCAGGTGTCTGGCGCGCACCACGTAACCACTCGGGCAGGTAGGCGGCCAGAAAAACCCACACAAAGCGCACGACGATGGCGACCAGGCTGACCAGAAAGCCCAGCAACACCAAATCAGACAGGACATAACGCCCCAAGCTGTCCATGATGTCTGACATCTGGATGCCGATCAGAATGAACACCAGACTGTTGAGCATAAACACCAACACGTTCCACACCGAGCGGGCCATGATGCGCATCTCGGCCGACACAATTTCTGGCGAGTACCGGCCACGTACCAGCCCGGCTGCCACCACCGCCAGTACGCCCGACACATGCAAGGACTCCGCCACGATGTAAGCGGTGTAGGGCACGGCCAACGCAGTCATGACTTCAATAAACGGGTCGCCCAGACGCTTGTGGATGGCAATGAATAAAAACGCCAGGGCGATGCCCACAACGATGCCGCCAGCCGAGACCAGTGCAAACTGCGCGGTGGCGTCGCCAAAGGAGAAGGTGCCGGTCAGTACCGCAGCAATCGCCAGTTTGTAAATGACCAGCCCGGATGCATCATTGACCAGGCTTTCGCCTTCGAGAATGGTGACCAGGTGGCGTGGTATGTTCAGCCGCGACAGGATGGTTGTTGCAGCTACGGCGTCCGGCGGCGAGACGATGGCGCCCAGCACAAATGCGGCGGCCCATGGCACCGAGGGCACCATCAGTTTCAGCACGGCCCCCACGGCCAAAGTGGTGGCAATCACCAGGCCGATGGCCAGCAGACTGATGGGCTTGATGTGGGATTTGAAATCGCTCCACGAGGTCAGCAGGGCTGCCTGGTACAGGATGGGTGGCAATACAACTACCAGAATGAGTTGTGGGTCAAACGGAAATTGGGGCAGTTTGGGAACCATGCCCAACAATGCCCCGCCTACCACCAGCGCAATCGGGTACGGAAACTTGAACCGCCGGGCCAGCCAGCCCAGTCCCACGGCACACATCATCAATAACAAAACCAGTTCCAGCAGCAGCACAGACTATTCCATTCAAAAAGTGGCTCCAGCCCTCGAATACATTGCGTAGAGCGCTCCTGTTTTGATAGTGTTTTCGGTGCGCCTCACACCTCACCACCAAAACGTTCCACCAGATTGTCGATGTACTGCTCGGTCAGGCGTTCGAATTCGACCTCCACCAACGGTTGCACCACCATCTTCATCAGTGCCGGCAGAGGCAGGCTCAATTCGGCCTCAACGTGCAACACGACGTTGGTCGATTTTTTGCCAGGGGTGATCTTCCAGTCGCCGGTGACCTGGGTATTGCCTTCGGTCGCGATCGGGGTCCACACCACGGTGCCCTTGGTCTTGTTGCTGACGTATTTGGAAGCGTAGACCGTCTGCAGGTTGACTTGACCCAGGCCAATTTTTTCCATCTCCCAGCGGTAGACCCCTTTGCCCAGGTCGGTCAATTGTTCAACGCCGGGGTAAAAGCTGGCCGAGGTAGGGACATCGGACAAGACCGCGAAGACCTCTTTGGCCGAGGCTTTGACGTCAAATTCGTAGCCCAGTTCAACATGGAGGGTGATGGACATGGGGACTCCTTGTAATAGACAGTGGTGTGCCGGGCCATGTTACTGCACGGCACAGGCACAGTTCAGACCGCGAGTGGCCTTCGCGCCGTGATGGGGGAGCCGCAACAACCATGGCGTCAGGTTTCATATGGTGCATTCCTGCCCTTGCCGGAAGCGGCGACAATGGACATTTCCCGCTCAAAAACGCACACCATGTCCAGTAGCCTGCTCGCCTTGATCGATGACATCGCCACCATTCTGGATGACGTCGCCATTCTTTCCAAAATTGCAGCCAAAAAAACGGCAGGTGTGTTGGGGGACGACCTTGCGTTAAATGCGCAGCAAGTTTCCGGTGTGTCGGCTGATCGCGAGTTGCCCGTGGTTTGGGCGGTCTGCAAGGGATCCCTGCTCAACAAACTCATTCTGGTGCCCTCGGCCCTGTTGATCAGTATTTTTATTCCCTGGGCGGTGACACCACTGCTGATGGTGGGCGGCGCCTACCTGTGTTTTGAAGGGTTCGAAAAACTGGCGCACAAGTTCTTTCACAGCGAAGCCGAAGACCAGGCCCATGCTGAAGAGTTGATGCAGGCCTTGGCCAACCCGAATGTGGACCTGTTGGCCCTGGAGCGCGACAAAGTAAAAGGCGCCATCCGCACCGACTTCATTTTGTCGGCCGAGATCATCGCCATTACGTTGGGCACGGTACAGAGCAGCCCGTGGTTGACCCAGTTGTCGGTTCTCAGCGCCATTGCATTGGTGATGACGCTGGGGGTTTATGGCTTTGTAGCGGGTATTGTGAAACTGGACGATGCGGGTCTGTTTCTGAGCCGACGCCCGGGCAGCGGGCCGTGGGTTAGTGCGCAGCAAGCCTTGGGGCGCGGTCTGTTGAAAGCGGCTCCCTGGTTGATGAAGGCGCTGGCCATTGTGGGTACTGCGGCCATGTTTTTGGTCGGCGGTGGCATTTTGGTGCACGGTCTGGGCCCGCTACACCATGCCATTGAGGCCCTGGTGGCTATGGTGGGCGGAACGGGCGCAGCCTCCGGGTTGATTCAGGGCACGGTGTCCGTGGCGATGGATGCACTCACTGGCATTGTGGCCGGTGGTTTGGTGTTTGCGGCTCTGGCCGTGTGGCAGCGCGTGCGCAAGAAAATGGCCTGACCGGCCTGTAGGCGGGCATGCGTGAGCAGGAGTGCCAGTTCTGCTTAAGCCACACTTCGCCATTCCAGTTTGTTCATGCCGCCTGCGGGTGTTGCGCTTGCAGTCGGGTGGTAAAGGCGCTGACTGTCATGGGGCGGGCGTAAAAATAGCCCTGCACCAGGTTGCAGCCCAGGGAGGACAACAATTCGGCCTGTTCCTTCTTCTCAACACCTTCTGCGACCACCAGCAGTCCCAGGCTGCGTGCCATCGCCACGATGGCACCGGCGATGGCTGCATCGTCGGCGTTGAGGTGGATGTCGTTGATAAACGAGCGGTCGATCTTGAGCTCGTCAATCGGGAAACGCCGCAGGTAGGACAGGCTGGAATAACCCGTGCCAAAGTCGTCCAGCGACAGTGACAGGCCCAGTTTCTTGAGTGCCCGCAAAGAGGCCAGGGCACTGTCAACATCGTGCATGACCATGCTTTCGGTCAACTCCAAAGTCATGTGCCGCGGATCAGCCCCTGAACCGGCAAACACGGCTGAAATGCGCTCAATGAGTTCTTCCTGCCGGAACTGGCGTGCCGACATATTGACGGCCAATTTGACGGGTCCCAGGCCTTGTTGTTGCCACACTACCTGCTGGCGGCAGGCCTCGCCCAAGACCCATTCGCCCAGCGGAATGATCAGGCCGGTCTCTTCGGCCAACCGGATGAATTCGATGGGGTGCACCAGTCCGATTTGCGGGTGTTGCCAGCGTACCAGGGCTTCGGCACCCACAATGCACTCGGTGGAGAGGTCGACCTTGGGCTGGTAATGCAGCAAGAATTCACCACGCTCCAGACCTCGCCTCAGCGCGGCCTCCATGTCCAGCCGGCTGACGGCTGACGATCCCATCTCGGGAACAAACTGGCGTACGCTGTTGCGACCATGTTCCTTGACGCGGTACATGGCCATGTCGGCGTAACGCAGCAGGATTTCGCCGTGGTCACCATCGCGCGGGTACAGCGAAACGCCGATGCTGGCCGTCACAAATACAT
Source organism: Candidatus Aalborgicola danicus (assembly GCA_016703945.1). Lineage (GTDB taxonomy): Bacteria > Pseudomonadota > Gammaproteobacteria > Burkholderiales > Burkholderiaceae_C > Allorhodoferax > Allorhodoferax danicus. The sequence continues at coordinate 630,779 of JADJBC010000002.1, read as the reverse complement.
CGCGCCCAACCACATCCATGGGGCGTGACAGGGACGACAGGATCTTCTCAGCGATCTGGTCCACATCGTCGGGTTGCGGCAAGTCGGTCAGGATGATGACGAATTCGTCCCCGCCGAGCCGAGCCACCGTGTCGGTTTCCCGCACGCAGCGGGCCAGACGTTGTGCGACCTCCTTCAACAGCGCGTCACCCGCCGAGTGCCCCGAAGCATCGTTGATCAGCTTGAAGTGGTCCAAGTCCAGCAGCATCACCCCCATGACACGGTTGTTGCGCTTGGCCCATAGGATGGCCTGTTCAATCCGGTCATTGAGCAGGTTGCGGTTGGCCAGGCCGGTCAGGCTGTCGTGGTTGGCCTGGTGTTCCAGCGCCTGTTGGTAACACACGCGTTCACTGATGTCGTTGATCACGCTGACAAAATGCGTAATGGCCGAGCCCGTGAGCTCGCGGACCGGCGCGATACGTAACTCGTTCCAGAACAGTGTTCCGTCCTTGCGGTAGTTGCGCAGCGTGGCCTCGCCTTCGCGCTTCTCGCGCAAGGCCGAGCGAATACCCTCCAGTTCGGGCTGGGCCAGATCGTCGCGCAGCAGAAAGCGGCCTTCCCGGCCAATGACTTCGTCCGAGCGGTAGCCGGTAATCCGTTCAAAGGCCGGGTTTACGTAGACGATGGAGTGGTCATCGGCATCGCTGCGCGTGATCATGATGCCGTTGCTGCTGGAAACCAGCGCCTGCTCTTGCAAGCGCCTCGTTTGCTCATGCGCGGCCTTGCGACGCCGGCGTTCACTGATGTCTTGCTTGAAAACGACCAGGTGCGTGTGTTTGCCATCGGCGTCCCGCAGCGTGGAGACCACCTGCCGTTCCCAGTAAGTTGTGCCGTCCTTGCGGTGGCTCTGTACATCACCGTTCCAGCGGTCATCTGCCTGTTGCGATGACAGCAGACCCCGGTACACCGCGTCGGTCGATTCGGCCGTGTTCCAGGGGTGGGCTGCAACGTCGCGGATGTCGTTGAGCGTAAACCCGGTCATGGCAGTGAAACTCTGGTTGCAGTATTCAGCGCGACCTTCAATGTCCATGACAATGATGCCAAACGGGCTTTGTTCGAGGGCCTGGGCCAGCAGCTCAACGTGGTTATTGGATGCCGTGTGACCGTTTTGTGCCCGCGAGGCGCCTAGGCCACTTGCCAGATTGGCGACCATGTGCAGGTCGGTGGCAAGCGTTGGCAGGGGTTCAGTTGGCATTGAGATGGGGCGAGAAGCGGACGAGGTGGCAGCGGGTGCTGGGGCAGGGCATTCTAGACCTCTTGCGCCGTGCCGTCGAAAGGCCCTGCGCCGCGGGATCACTGTGCGCCGGCCTGTCCTGTACAGTGACAGATCGTCACTGCGTTGAGGCGTCGCTCGGATGCCCATGGTTCAATGTGAAATATTGCTCTAGCCCTCGTGAAACATACGCAATTAGCTCCTAAATCAATAGCAGTCGGACTCACCCTGGCCGGCTTGGGCGCCGTGGCATTCAGCGGCAAGGCGATCATTGTGAAGCTCGCTTACCGCCACGGTGTGGACGCCGTCACACTGATCATGTTGCGCATGTTGTTTGCGTTGCCGTTTTTTCTGGCCATGACATGGTGGGCGAGTCGCCAGACGTCTTCTGGCACCCCGGTTCAACTAACACGCAAAGATGTGCTGGGCATTGCCTGGCTCGGTGTGACGGGTTATTACCTGGCGAGTTTTTTGGACTTTGCCGGTCTGCAGTACATCACCGCATCTTTGGAACGTCTGATCCTGTACCTGAACCCGACGCTGGTGTTGCTGCTGGGACTGGTGCTGTACGGGCGACGGATCGGTGTGCGCCAGGCGGTTGGTATGGCGATCAGTTATGCCGGTGTGTTGTTGGTGTTTGGGCACGAAGTCACGCTGCAGGGCGCTGACGTTGCCTTGGGCGCGTTGTTGGTGCTGCTCAGTGCCATCAGTTATGCGCTGTACCTGTTCTACAGTGGGGAGATGGTGCAGCGCTTAGGTTCTTTGCGACTGGTGGGGCTGGCCACCTCGGTGGCCTGCGTCTTATGTATCGTGCAATTTGTTGTATTGCGACCGTTGGATGTGGCTTGGGCCGTAGCGCCCCAGGTGATTTGGCTGTCGGTGTTGAATGCCACCCTGTGTACGGTGGTGCCTGTCATGTTGGTGATGATGGCCATCGAGCGCATTGGCTCGAGTTTGGCCGCACAGGTAGGCATGGTGGGGCCTATGGCGACCATGTTGATGGGGGTGTTGGTCCTGGACGAAGCCTTTACCGCGTGGCTGGTGGCGGGCACGGCACTGGTGATTTCCGGGGTGCTGGTGTGCAGCCGGGTCGGTCGATAAGTGAATACTTGGCTATTTGGGATAAATAGATATTGCGAATCATTCTTGTTTGTATTATTATCCAAACCAGCACATCGAAGATTTTTTAACTGTCTTGCAACATGAAACACACACACCTGGCCCTTGCCACCCTCATTTGTATCGCCAGTACAGCAGCACTGGCGCAAGAGCAGACGCTGAACATTTACTCGGCACGTCATTACCCGACTGACGAGGCTATGTACGCCGACTTCACCAAGGCCACGGGAATCAAGCTTAACCGCGTGGATGCCGATGACGCCGGCATCGTGGCCCGCTTGAAAGCCGAGGGCAGTGCTTCTGCGGCTGACGTGATTTTGCTGGTCGATGCCAGCCGCCTGTGGCGCGGGGAGGTTGACGGTCTGTTTCAACCGGTAAGGTCCAAAATCCTGGAAGATGCCATCCCCGCCAACTTGCGTGGCAAACCCACTGCAAGCGGCGAAACACCCTGGTTTGGTTTTTCCACACGGGCCCGGGTCATTGTGTACGACAAGTCCAAGGTCAAAAAGGAAGACGTCGACACCTACGAAGAGCTGGGTGACCCCAAAAACAAGGGCAAACTCTGCATCCGCTCTGGGTCCCACCCGTACAACCTGTCCTTGTTCGGTTCGGTGACCGAACACCTGGGCGACGCAGCGGCCGAGCAATGGCTCAAAGGTATGGTCGCCAACATGGCCCGCTCACCCAAAGGAGGGGATACCGATCAGATCAAAGGTGTGGCGTCGGGTGAGTGCGCGATTGCAGTCACCAACACCTACTACCTGGCGCGCATCATGCGCTCCAGCGCAAAAGAAGACCAGGCCATCATGGACCGGGTGGGAGTGGTGTTTCCCAACCAGTCCAGTTGGGGCACCCACGTCAATATCGCCGGTGGCGCAGTGGCACGGTATGCCAAGAACCAGAGCAATGCCATCAAATTTCTCGAATACCTGGCCAGCGCTCCAGCCCAGGAGCATTTTGCCAATGGCAATAACGAATGGCCGACCGCCAAGGGGGTGAAGGTCACCAACACGGCGCTGCAAGCCATGACGGGCGGCGGTTTCAAGAGTGAAACCATTCCGATCAGCGTGGTGGGCATGAACCAAGTCAAGGTGCAGCAAATGCTGGACCGTGTCGGCTTCAAATAAGCGCCGGTGAAACCCTGGCGGCTGATCGCCGCGGGGACATGAAAAAAGGCTCAGTTCGCAGGTAACTGAGCCTTTTGTCCGTCGGGCCGGTGTTATCCAGCCGTGGCTTCTTCTGGTTTGGCCTTGCCCTTCTTCTCCGGCAGGGGCTGGATATCCAGAATAACTTCGGTCTTGGTGGTATCTTTGTCGTCCAGATCAACGGTCAGACGACCGCCTTCGGTCAGGCGACCAAACAACAATTCATCGGCCAATGCGCGGCGAATGGTGTCTTGAATCAACCGCTGCATGGGGCGTGCACCCATCAAGGGGTCAAAACCTTTCTTGGCCAAATGTTTGCGCAACTTGTCGGTGAAGGTGACTTCAACCTTTTTGTCGGCCAATTGCGTTTCCAGTTGCAGCAGGAACTTGTCCACCACGCGTAGGATGACGTTTTCGTCCAGCGCCTTGAAGCTGACGGTCGCATCCAGCCGGTTGCGGAACTCTGGCGTAAACAGGCGTTTGATATCGGCCGCCTCATCGCCGGCTTCACGCGGGTTGGTGAAACCGATGCTGGCCTTATTCATGGTCTCGGCACCGGCATTGGTGGTCATGACAATGATCACATTGCGGAAATCGGCCTTGCGCCCATTGTTGTCGGTCAGCGTGCCGTGGTCCATCACCTGCAGCAGCACATTGAAGATTGCCGGGTGCGCCTTTTCGATTTCGTCCAGCAGCAGCACACAATGCGGCTTTTTGGTGATGGCCTCGGTCAGCAGGCCACCTTGGTCAAAACCCACATAACCCGGAGGTGCGCCAATCAGACGGCTCACAGCGTGTTGTTCCATGTATTCGCTCATGTCGAAGCGAATCAGGTCAATGCCCATGATGTAGGCCAACTGCTTGGCGGCTTCGGTTTTCCCCACACCGGTGGGGCCACTGAACAGGAAGGAGCCAATGGGTTTGTCACCCTTGCCAATACCGGAGCGCGCCATCTTGACGGCTGAAGCCAGCACATCGAGCGCCTTATCTTGGCCAAACACCACGTTGCGCAGATCACGCTCCAGTGTTTTGAGCTTGCTGCGGTCGTCGTTGGACACATTGGCCGCCGGAATGCGGGCGATCTTGGCCACAATTTCTTCGACCTCGGCCTTGCTGATGGTCTTTTTGCGTTTGCTCGGCGCCAAAATGCGCTGCGCAGCACCCGCCTCGTCAATGACGTCAATCGCCTTGTCAGGCAGGTGTCGGTCGTTGATGTATTTGGCACTCAGCTCGGCAGCAGCCTGCAGGGCCGCGACCGCGTATTTGACGTTGTGGTGTTCCTCAAAGCGGGATTTGAGTCCCTTGAGAATTTCAACAGTTTGCTCGATGGTGGGCTCCACCACGTCCACCTTCTGGAACCGGCGCGACAAGGCAGCGTCTTTTTCGAAGATGCCGCGGTACTCTGTAAATGTGGTTGCGCCAATGCACTTCAATTGTCCCGAGCTGAGGCCGGGTTTGAGCAGATTGGACGCATCCAGTGTGCCACCCGATGCTGCGCCGGCACCGATCAAGGTGTGGATCTCATCGATAAACAATACGGCGTGAGGCTTGTCTTTCAGTGCTTTGAGTACACCCTTGAGGCGTTGCTCGAAGTCACCGCGGTATTTGGTGCCGGCCAGCAGCGCCCCCATGTCCAGGGAATACACCACGGCCTCAGACAAGATTTCTGGCACTTCGCCTTGTGTGATTCTCCAGGCTAGGCCCTCGGCAATGGCGGTCTTGCCAACACCGGCTTCACCCACCAACAAGGGGTTGTTTTTTCGACGACGGCACAGAATCTGGATGACACGCTCCACCTCGTATTCACGACCAATCAGCGGGTCAATTTTTCCTTCGCTGGCCAACTGGTTCAGGTTTTGTGTGAACTGTTCCAACGGCGAAGACTTTTCATTCTTTTCCCCGGCAGCGCCTTCTTCCGATTCGGCCTGATTTTCACTGGCTTTGGTCGACTCCGGAGGATCGCTCTTTTTGATACCGTGGGCGATAAAGTTGACAACATCCAGGCGTGTGACACCTTGCTGGTGGAGGTAATACACCGCATGTGAGTCCTTCTCGCCAAAAATGGCTACGAGCACATTGGCACCGGTCACTTCCTTCTTGCCACTGCCGGTGGACTGCACGTGCATGATGGCGCGCTGGATGACGCGTTGAAAGCCCAATGTCGGCTGGGTATCGACATCATCGGCACCCGCGACTTGGGGCGTGTTGTCCTTGATAAAGTTGGATAGTGATTTGCGCAGATCGTCAATATTGGCCGAGCAGGCGCGCAAGACTTCTGCGGCGCTGGGATTGTCCAACAAGGCGAGTAACAGGTGTTCCACGGTAATGAACTCGTGGCGCTGCTGGCGCGCTTCGACAAACGCCATATGCAGACTAACTTCCAATTCTTGGGCAATCATGTGATTTCCTTTTGCCTTGCGTTGATGATCAACTGTAAACCGAATCTCGATTCACCGTCAGTTCGATTCGTAACCCCACTTACACTTCCATGGGTTCACAGATGCATTTCAGCGGGTGGCCCGCCTTGTGTGCTGCGTCCAGCACCTGATCGACTTTGGTGACTGCAACATCCCGCGAGTACACACCGCATACAGCCCGTCCATCCAGATGGATCTTGAGCATGATGCGTGTCGCCGATTCCAGATCCTTGCCAAAAAACTCCTGGATCACCACCACCACAAATTCCATAGGGGTGTAATCGTCATTGAGCATGACAACCTGGTACATCTGCGGCGGCTTGACACGTTGTGTCCGCCGCTCCAGGACGACAGAGCCGCTGTCGTCGCGGTCCGGCTGCTTGATCGGAGTGTCAGGTGGTTTGAACGGGTTATTGGTGGCCATGAAAACGATTCTATCGGTCACCACAATGGATTGCACCGCCAATGTGAATTGGTGCCAAAGCGCGCCGTTTCAAGCTGAAAGAGTAAAAAATGAGGCCGTTCCGGATTTAAATTGCGCTTGGCTACTGCTGCGCCGTTGCAGGTCCAAGGTTCAGAGCCTCTGGATCAGCTCCATTTTGTAACCGTCCGGATCAGTCACAAACGCGATTACGGTGCTGCCGCCCTTGACTGGGCCAGCTTCGCGCGTCACGTTGCCGCCCGCAGCCTTGATCGCTTCGCAGGCCGCGTAGGCATCGGGTACACCCAGTGCGATGTGGCCATAGGCGTTGCCCATTTCATACGTCTCCACGCCCCAGTTGTAGGTGAGCTCAATCTCGGCATGCTCCGGGTTTGTGCCATAGCCCACGAAGGCCAGTGAGTATTTGTACTCCGGGTTTTCCGACGTGCGGATCAGCCTCATGCCCAGGATCTGGGTGTAGAAGTTGATGGAGCGCTGTAAATTGCCAACGCGCAGCATGGTGTGCAAAAGTCGCATGGTGGGTGCCTGGGTAGTGGAGAGGGTCTGGAGCAGCATTGTGGCCGCAAAGCGGGGATTGCCGGGACAATACACCCATCCCAAATCAACGCACTTGCCATGACCCACTTCACCAAAGTTGTTCTGTTTACCGATACCGATGGCAGAGCCCGGTTTCGCGAAGACGCCGTTGCGCTGGACCAGGGCACGCCTCAGTCCATGCTGTCCGATGTATTTGCCTCAGGCGGCTACCAGTTGCGCACCAGCCCGGTCGGCTTTCGCAGCAGTTTTCACTGTACAGGGGCGCCGCAGTGGTGTTTTATTCTGGGTGGGCAGATGGAGATCGGTCTGCAGGGCGGTAACTCGCGCATCTTCAAGCCGGGCGAACATTTCTATTCCGCCGATGTGCTGCCGGACGGCGCGGAGTTCGATGCGGCTGTTCACGGACATTGGAGTCGCCAAGTGGGTGATGCGCCGCTGGTGACGTTGTTTGTGCGGGGATAGGAGGCGGTGCGGCAGAGCGTTTTGCGCAGGTAAAGGAGGAGGCCGAAGGCCGGGGGACACGGAGCAAAGCGCTCTGCCGCACCGCCTCTTTGGCGGCGCAGGACTTCAGTTTCAGCCGCCCTGCATCTCGCCCGACATCAGCGTCACCACGCCGGGGACGCCAGCCTTGACGTGACGGATCAGGGCATGCGCGATGTCACTGGCCTTGATGGCGCGATAGTTGGCGGGCAACAGCGGACCCAGTCCACGCGCCAGTACCAGGCCCATGCCTTCGCCGATGCGTCCCGGCTGGTGCAATGTGGCGCGGTCGCCATCGATCATGGAAGGGCGGGCAATCACCAGGCTCTTGAAGCCCATTCGGGCCAGGGAAACTTCCATTTCGCCCTTGATCCGGTTGTAGAAGACCGAGGACTGGCTGTTGGCCCCCATGGCGCTGATTACTCCTAAATTAGTAGCGCCTGACCTTTTGACGGCGAGGGCTAGAGCCTCAACCGCCTTCAAGTCAATCGCGCGAAAGGCCTCCTGGCTGCCAGCCACCTTGATGGTTGTGCCCAGGGCGATGAAGCAGTCATCGACCTTGGGCAACGGCGGCAGGGCCGCAAAATCCACTACATGGCAGGTCAGCTTGGGGTGCTGTTGCGCCAGGGCGCGACGGCCCACGCAGTGGACCGCCGAATAGGTCTTATCGGCTAAAAGGGCCGCGAGGATTTCCTGACCCACGAGGCCCGTTGCCCCCGCCACCATAACCACCCGAGCGTGATCCGCCATTGCCGCCTCCATTGCGATTGCCGCCACCAAAACCACCACCACCACGGCGCTGGCCGCGTTCGGTCATCATATCGACACTGGTACGCATGGGATCGGGTTGGCCACCAGGTGCGCTGCGAGGCGGGCGCGGGTCGGCCGTCATGCCACCAGCGAAACGACCCTCGTGACTATGGGGTTGTGCGTCGCCCACCGGTGGGCGGCTGCGACCTTGCCCCTGGCCACCTTGACCCTGCGGCCCGCGTGCACCTTGCGGGCGGGGCGCTTGTTCACCGCCACGACCTTGGCCGCCGCTACCGCGCGGCCCTTGCGCGCCACGGCCACCGCTGCCACCACCACCATTGCCGCGACCAGCACCTTGGCCGCCACGCTCTCCTTGACCGGCCTTGTTCTCCCGCACACGCTGCATCATTTCGGTGCGTGCGGTGCGGGCCGCAGCCTGCATCACATCGCGGCTAGGGGGTTTGCCAGCGCCACCCCAGATGGTTTGACGGCCCATGGCGATGGGTTCACCCTTTTCACCGGGCGCCGGGCCAAAGCCGTCGATCACCCGAACAGGAATATCCTGTTTGGTGAAGCGCTCGATATCCTGCATGAATCCCTCTTCATCCAGGCACACCAGGTTAATGGCGGCACCATCGTTTCCGGCGCGGCCGGTGCGGCCGATGCGGTGTACGTAGTCTTCGCTGACATTGGGAATCTCGTAGTTGACCACGTGCGGCAGGTCGTCAATGTCAATGCCGCGAGCGGCAATGTCGGTGGCCACCAACGCGCGCACGTCGCCGCTCTTGAAGCCGGCCAGGGCCTGGGTACGGGCAGCCTGGCTCTTGTTGCCGTGCAGGGCCATGGCGGTGATGCCGTTCTTCTCCAGGAATTCGGCCACGTTGTTGGCGCCGAACTTGGTGCGGGTGAATACCAGAACCTGGCTCCAGTTGTGTTCGTTGATGATGTGGGCCAGCAGGGCCTTTTTCTTGCCGCGACCGACCGGGTGGATCACCTGGGTGATGCGCTGAACGGTGGTGTTGCGGGGAGTGACCTGCACGCTTTGCGGGTCTTTCAACAGGCCGGCGGCCAACTCGCGAATCTCGTCGCTGAAAGTGGCCGAGAACAACAGGCTTTGCTTTTCCTTGGGAACGGCGGCCAGCACTTTCTTGACGTCATGAATAAAGCCCATATCCAGCATACGGTCGGCTTCGTCGAGTACCAGCATTTGCACCTGACCCAGATCTAGCATGCCCTGCTGCATCAAGTCGAGCAGGCGTCCGGGGGTTGCCACCAGAATGTCCACGCCCTTTTTGAGCTTGGAAATCTGGGGGTTCATGCCGACACCGCCAAAAATCACGGTGGAACTGAGTTGCAGGTACTTGCCATAGGTGCGCACAGACTCTTCAACCTGGGCTGCGAGTTCGCGGGTGGGCGTGAGTACCAGGGCACGAATGCCGGTGCCACCAAATTTATTTTGCGCGCTGCGGCTCATGGAGAGGCGGTGCAGCATGGGCAGTGTGAAGGCCGCGGTCTTGCCAGTCCCGGTCTGGGCGCCGCCGAGCAGGTCGCGGCCTTCCAGAATCAGAGGGATGGCCTGGGCCTGAATGGCTGTCGGGGTCTCGTAACCTTGCTCGCGCACGGCTTTAACGATGGCCGCAGCCAGATTCAATTCTTCGAAGTTCATGAGTTGTGGCGCCCATCCAGGGCGCTTGGGATATCGGCCTGTACCTGTGCGGTAACACCGGTTCAGTCAAAGGCAGATAGATTCAAAAGCAGGACGGAGGCTGTCAACCTGTCCCCAGCAATGTGCTGACGTTGTGGGCAACTGAAGCCCCGCAACAGGCGTATTGTCGCACGTTGCGGGCGGTCGCGCCAAAAATGCATGGTCCATGTGTTTTGTCTGCACCACTTGGCGGTAACAATGTGTCATTGGGGCTAGTCATTGCACACGGCAACTGGGAGAATCTTTCTACAATGAAAAAGTTCATGTTGCGACGGTTGGGCGTGGCCCACGAGCCCGGCAGTTTCAAGCCGTCCCTTCAGGACTGCATGGAGGCCGTGCTGGAACAAAGTGACACACTCGCCAACGATGTGCTGTTGGGTTTGGCTGCATCAATCGCACCGATTCGCAGCAAGTCGATCCAGTTGATCCAGAACCCGGCTGGTAAAGCGGCGATTGAGCACCTGGGTTTACATGCGGCGGCGTTCAAGGCGAGTTTTGGCACGCACTTGCGGGCCTCTTTGTATGGAGGCGACATCCACCGGTCGCAATCCCAACCCCTGCGTTTTGACGATTTCCAGTTTCTGGAGGAAGAGCAGATCGATGCCAACATTGAATTTGCATTGACCCAGCAGGAAATCGCAATGGCGGTCGACGACGTTCTACCGACCCTGAACGGCATGATGAGCAGTCTGCTGGGCTGGATGACGGTTCAGCCTCACTTGAACCCCTTGAAACCGGATGCGTTTGTCTACGCTTTGCGTGAAAGCCTGGTCGAGCATGTCCCCAAGGACGATGCGCGTACGGCAATCATGACGCCTGCCGCCGGCATGTTGGGTGTCAGCATGCGCCAGTTGTACAAGGAAATTGCCGAATGGTTGCGCACGCAGGGCGTGGAGCCGGTGGCGCCAACGTTGCCTTCCGGAGGACAGGGTGCGCAGGCTAAACCGGTCGAGAACTCGGTAACACGAACCTTGCTCACGCTGGACAAACTGCGCCGACTGTTGTCGGGCGAGCTTGATGCCGGACCTCTGAACGGAAACATCAAGGACTTCACCCATACCGTTCCGGCCTCGTTTGTGGCGCTGGAGGACATGAAGCTGATGGAGCCGATGATGAAACGCCTGTCCGCGAGGGCAAATCAGGCGGCCATCCCCAAAGCTTCGGCTGACGCCGGTGGAATGTTGGATCCCGTCGTTCAACAGGAAAAATCAAAGAGCAAGAAACTGGGCCGCGAACTCGGTGAAGAGGTCGTTCGGCTGATGTTGGAGAACCTCACGCAGGATCATCGCATGATGGGGGGCGTTCGCAAGAAGCTCAAACAGTTGGAGCCGGTTCTGATGGCCCTTTCGCAATCGGATGCCCGCTTTTTCAGCGAACGCCAGCACCCCGCGCGCCAGTTCATGGACAAGATTACCAGCCGAAGCCTGGCCTTTACTTCTGAAGACCAGCCGGGTTACGCCCATTTTCAGAAGGCACTGGAAAACGCCGTCAATGTGCTCAGCGGTAGCGGGGGTGATGCTCCCGCCTTTGCCCGCGTTTTACGCAAGTTGGAAGAGGGCTGGGCCCGCGAGGAGCATGAACAACGCCAGCGTGCAGAAGAGGCTGCCCGGGGGCTGTTGCATGCTGAACAGCGCAACCTGTTGGCGCAGCGCATGTCGGAAGATTTTGCGGAACGGCTGAAGAACAAAAAAGTCCCCGAAATCGTATCGGTCTTCCTGCGTGGCCCCTGGGCACAGGTTGTGGCGGAATCGCAATTGAAATGTGCCGATGGTGCGGCGGATGCCGATGGTTATTTGAGCCTGGTGGATGACCTCATCTGGAGCGTACAACTGCGTCTGGCGCGGCGCAACCGGGCTCGCCTGGTCGATATGGTGCCTGCAATGCTGGTCAAGATGCGCCAGGGCCTTGGCCTGATTTCGTATCCCGAAGAACGCATACCCGTGTTCTTTGATGAGTTAATCACCTTCCATGAACAGGCTTTCGAAGGAGCGCGGTCGACTTCCGCATCGGAGACTGCAGCCGAGTCTGCTGAAGCTCTGCCAGCGGTAGAGATGTCTCCGGTCGAGACGGTGGGCATTCCGGAAGACGACTTCTGGATGGCGGACAATGAAGCCGCAGAGTCTGGCTTTGTGAAGGGTACTGGAGATACAACGGCTGAGGTCGAAGAGAGTGAAGTCCCGGACCCCATCGCCCAGGAGGCATGGAGCGCACACACCCTGATCACAGGTTCTTGGGTGGATTTGGCGCTGGGCGGCCAATGGGTACGTGCCCAACTGACCTGGGCCAGTCCGCACAAGACTTTGTTTATGTTCATTTCGGCTGGCGGCATGGCCCATTCGATGTCCAGGCGAACCATGGATCGTTTGCGTGGCCTCAGTTTGATCCGTTTGATATCTGATGGCCGTGTGGTCGATCACGCGCTGGATGCGGTCGCACAGGCAGCGTTGCGTAATGACCTGGAAAAATCGAGCGGAAGTTCCTAGGCCAATTTGAACCGTTGACCGTTGGGTGCGGGTGCCGCAGTCGATAATGTGGTTTTTCCCCTCCCTAAATCAGACTCGCAATGGCCCAATACGTTTTTTCCATGAACCGCGTCGGCAAGATTGTGCCGCCCAAGCGGCATATTCTTAAAGACATATCCTTGTCCTTCTTCCCCGGCGCCAAGATCGGCGTGCTGGGCACCAACGGCTCGGGCAAGTCCACACTGCTCAAAATCATGGCCGGCGTGGACAAGGAAATCGAGGGCGAAGCCATCCCCATGCCCGGGCTGAATATTGGTTACCTGCCCCAGGAGCCCAAGCTGGACCCCACCCAGACGGTGCGCGAAAGTGTGGAAGCCGGTATGGGCAAAGTCTTTACCGCCAAGGCGCGGCTGGAAGAGGTATACGCCGCCTATGGAGCCGAGGACGCTGACTTTGATGCCTTGGCCGCCGAGCAGGCCGAGCTGGAAGCCATCATCGCCACCGCCGGAACCGACTCCGAGCACCAGTTGGAAATTGCCGCCGACGCGCTCCGCCTGCCGCCTTGGGATGCCAATATCGGTGTGTTGTCCGGCGGTGAAAAACGCCGCGTGGCCCTGTGCCGGTTGCTGCTGTCCAAGCCCGACATGCTGTTGCTCGATGAGCCGACCAACCACCTGGACGCCGAATCGGTCGATTGGCTGGAGCAGTTTTTGCAGCGCTACCCCGGCACCGTGGTGGCCATCACCCACGACCGCTACTTCCTGGACAACGCCGCCGAGTGGATTCTGGAGCTGGACCGGGGCTCCGGCATCCCCTACAAAGGCAATTATTCCGACTGGCTTAGCCAGAAGCAGGCGCGTCTGGAGTCCGAGCAAAAGGGCGAAGAGTCCCGCGCCAAAGCGCTGAAGAAAGAGCTGGAGTGGTCGCGCCAGAACCCCAAGGCACGCCAGGCCAAGAGCAAGGCCCGTCTGGCCCGCTTTGAGGAACTGAGCGATTTTGAATACCAGAAGCGCAACGAAACCAACGAAATCTTCATCCCCGTGGCCGACCGCCTGGGCCATGAGGTCATCGAGTTCACGAATGTCACGAAATCCTTTGGCGATCGGGTGCTGATCGACAACCTGAGTTTCAAGGTACCTGCGGGCGCTATCGTTGGCATCATTGGTCCCAACGGCGCCGGTAAGTCTACGTTATTCAAGATGATTGCCGGGCGCGAAAAAGCGGATTCGGGTGAGGTCAAGATTGGCTCCACGGTCAAGATGGCCTTTGTCGACCAGAACCGTGACGACCTGGCCAATGACAAAACGGTGTGGGAAGACGTTTCTGGCGGGCTGGACATCCTGAACGTGGGCAAGTTCCAGATGGCCAGTCGCGCCTACTGCGGCCGTTTTAATTTCAACGGTGGCGACCAGCAAAAACGGGTCGGCACGCTGTCCGGCGGTGAGCGCGGGCGCCTGCACCTGGCCAAAACCCTGATTGCGGGTGGCAACGTGCTGATGCTGGACGAGCCGTCCAACGATCTGGACGTGGAAACCCTGCGCGCGCTGGAAGACGCTTTGCTGGAATTTGCGGGCAGCATCATGGTCATCAGCCACGATCGCTGGTTCCTGGACCGTATAGCCACCCACATCCTGGCCTGCGAGGGCGACAGCCAGTGGACGTTCTTCGACGGCAACTACCAGGAGTACGAGGCCGACAAGAAGAAGCGCCTGGGTGAAGAAGGCGCACGCCCGCACCGTATGCGCTTCAAGGCCTTGAAGTAAGGCTTTTCCAACCGTCAGCCATGCTGCTGCCACCAACACCACACCAGTCTGTCTACCAGGCCACGGTGCAAAAAGCCACGGCGGACGCGAGCCTGTTGATGGGCAAGCTGGTTGCAGCGGCACGCATTCATCTGCAGATGCGTGAGGCCGCTTGTCGCGATCTTCGAGAGCGCGATGCACTGGCACAGTCGGCCAAACAGTTGCGCAGCTGGGAGCCGCAGTTGTGTCAGCGTTTTCCGCAAGCCTTGCTGGATGCCTTTGCCAATTTGGCTGCCGGACGTAAGGCGGGGGTGGCGTCGGTTGCGGATGTAGAGTTTGACGAGCTGGAGTTGATGGACGAAGTCCAGGTGCTCACCAGCGTCACACTGGCCCGTACATTGCAGGTCGCTATGGTGGCGGCCGAGGCCAGTTTGGCCGAACTCAACACCCTGATATGCAGCACCTTGGGTCTGGTTGCCGTAAACCCTGAACGCAACCCCCTGCGCCCTCAGATCTACCTGAACGCGTTGCGCGAAACGGTGCAACAAACGCAGGTGCCAGCGGCCATCCAGTTGGACTGGTTGGGAGCGATGGGTGTGACCTTGGGCCAAGAGTTACGCACCCTGTATCTGCAACTGAGCCAAAGCTTGCGTAGCCAGGGGGTCGAAAGTGTCGGTTATGCCGTACTCCAATCTCCCGGCGGCCACCGGGTTGGTCGCGGTGCGTCGCAGAATATTCCCCAGGCTTCTCGTGGTGCGCCTGGTCCGGTGACGGCGCGCCGGAATGGCCAGGATGACACTCTGTTGACTCTGGACAGACTGCGACGTTTGCTGGCTGGCGAACTCGAAGATTCACAGCCGTTGAATCCTAAAGAACAGTTTGCCAGGCAGTTCGCACAACAATTTGAAAGTCATGGTGAACCCGTTGCCGACGCAGCGACGGATTTTGATGCCACGGTACCGGCCGCGCTCGAAGCACTCAAAGAAATGGAGCAGGTCGACGCCGTGGTGCAACGGCTGCAACAGCGCCAGCGTTCCAAGGCCCTGCCGGTGATTGAGGGCGACCCATCCGTGGAGGCAGTGCGCACCGGTTTGGGTGTTCGTGCCCAAGGGCTGGGCCAGGCGCTCAGCCTGGAAGTGATTGCGTTGATGATCGACAACATCGCCCAGGATCCGCGCTTGCTGGCCCCGGTGCAGGATCTGATCCGCCGACTTGAGCCACCGCTGTTGCGCCTGGCGCTGGTTGACGCCAGGTTGTTCACCCATAAACAGCATCCCGCACGCGTCTTGGTGCAGGAAATTGCTGACCGTAGCCTGGCTTATGCAGCCGTCACTGCGGCCGGTTTCACTGCTTTCCTTCGTGGCGTCGAAAAAGCGGTTGCTCCGTTGGCCACCCAAACCATCGACAGCGCTGAACCCTTTGTTTGGGCCCTGAGGGCGTTGCATGAAACCTGGCAGCGGGCAAACAAAACCAGTGAACGTGCCCGTGCCGCCGCGGTGCGCGCCCTGCAAAACGCCGAACAGCGGAACGTGTTGGCGAGAAAAATTGCGCGCGAAATTGTGATTCGCCCCGACGCTGCCCGTGTACCCGATGTGGTCATCGAGTTTTTGTGTGGCCCCTGGGCGCAGGTGATTGCACAAGCCCGTATCGCAAGCGACGGCGGTACAGTCGCAGCAGAAAAGTACCAGGCACTCGTCCCGGCCTTGTTGTGGAGCACGCACCCCGACCTGCCACGCCAGAACACCAATAAATTGACCCGACTGTTGCCTCGGTTGCTGGGAATATTGCGTGAGGGCCTGGACACCATTCTTTACCCAGCCACCCGCACCAGCACCTTTTTGGAATCGCTCATGGGCTTTCACCAGTTGGCGTTCAATTCGGCGAAGAAACCGACACCAGTGGCCGCGCCCCAGCCTGACCGTTTGGTCGCCGCTGCGCGGAGCCATCGGGTGGAAGATGACGATCCCTGGGTCGCGCCTGGTGAGGCGCAGGCGTCCAATTTTCTGGATATGCCTGAGGCCGCCCAGAATGCGACCAAAACAGACGGTCCGACCATCAGTGATCTGCCGCTGGGCGCATGGGTGGAGTTGTGCGTGGACGGGCAGTGGACGCGGACCCAACTGACCTGGGCCAGTCCGCACGGCACGTTGTACCTTTTCACCAATGCGCGGGGCTCCACCCAGTCCATGTCGCGCAGGTCCCGCGACAGGCTGGTCGCTTGCGGGGAACTGCGCGTCATTTCCGGTCAGCCCCTGGTCGATAGCGCACTCAATGCCGTGGCGCAATTGGCCATGCGCAACAGCGTAGACACCCTGATCTGATAGAAACCTAAAGCAAAAAATGCCTCTAGCCCACGTGAAATATGCGTAGACAGCTATCTATTTCGTAGCAAATCGCAGAGGCCTATAGCGGGTGTTCGGCGTAAAACTTGCCGCCATGGAAGAGCAGGGGTGATGCACCGTCATGGTGGGAACAGCGCTCCACCTCACCCACAAAAATAACGTGATCACCCTCTTCGTAACGGCTGCGGTTGAAGCATTCAAAGGTGGCAGCAGCGCCCTGTAACAAGGGCGCACCACCAGCACCCGGTTCAAACTGCACACCGGCAAAGCGGTCGACGTTCGGTGCGGCAAATTGCCTGGCCAAGTCTTGTTGCTCGGCGCTCAGGATGTTGATGGCGTAATGCGAGCCCGTGCTGAAGGCTACCATTGAACCGGCCGAGCGCGACAGGCTCCACAGTACCAGGGGCGGCGTGAGCGATACGGAATTGAACGAATTGGCCGTCAAACCAATGAATCGGCCTTGTATGTCGCGCGCTGTGACGATGGTCACGCCCGTGGCAAACATGCCCAGTGCTGCGCGGAATTGGGGTGTTGAAAAATCTGGGGGAAGGGCCTTGGGCGGCCGGGCAATCGAAGGCATGCGCGAATTTACCTTAATTCCTGGCGCGTTGGCTGCCGCCTTGAGGACATCCTGGGTATATTGAGGGGCGCCCTACAATAGGGGCATGCGTTTCAAACTGCTGGTCTCAATTGCAATTGCTACAGTAAGCATAGCAAGCTATTCAATTCCTATGAGGTCCTGCAAGGACTATGCTGCAAAGATCCCGAATGTAAAACCGCAATTGTGCGAGAGTGCGAAATTGCAGGATACGCAAGCGCGCTCGGTATTGGGTCGTCCGATCTGGGGCAGCGAAGTCCGGGCTGAGGACGCCCGTTTGCGGGTGTTGGTGTTGGGCGCCATCCATGGCGATGAAATGTCGTCCACTTCTCTGGTGTTTCACTGGATTGCCATGGCGCAATCGCCCACTGCGGCGATGACCATTCCCATTCATTGGCGCTTCATTCCGGCACTCAACCCGGACGGCCTGTTTGCTCGACCGGCCAAACGCGTCAACGCGCGTGGCGTCGACTTGAATCGCAACTTTCCCACACCCAACTGGGCCCGTGATTCACGCCATTACTGGGAGGCCCGCACCCGCCGCGACCCCAGACGCTGGCCGGGACGCCAACCCTTGTCCGAGCCGGAGTCCCGCTTTTTGCTGGAACAGATGGACAGTTTCAAACCCAATCTGATTGTCAGTGTGCACGCGCCTTATGCCTTGCTGGATTTTGATGGTCCTTCGGTACCGCCCAGCAAACTCGGCCGCCTGTACCTTGACCAGGTCGGAATTTTTCCCGGTTCGTTAGGCAATTACGGTGGCATCCACAAAGGGGTCCCGGTGGTCACCATTGAATTGCCCAGTGCCTCGCACACCCCCAGGGACGCTGAAATGCGCCAGATGTGGAGCGATCTGCTGCGTTGGACCTCCGATCGTCTGGGGCCAGGAATTGCCACCGCGTCACAGGACTTACCCAAGTAGGTTTCAGGGGTTTGCCGCGTGGAAGGGCTCCGTGTTAACTTCTGCGCATGCAACAACATTTTCACGACGTGGCCATCATTGGGGCAGGCTTTGGCGGCTTGTGTGCCGCCATTCGTTTGCGGGAGAGCGGCGTCCAGTCGCTGGTGATTCTGGAGCGCAGTGGCGAGGTGGGCGGCACCTGGCGTGACAACGTCTACCCGGGCTGTGCGTGCGATGTGCCTTCGCACCTTTACTCGTTCTCGTTTGCACCCAACACCCAATGGACGCGACCCTATCCCCAGCAGCAGGAGATCCAAGACTACATTCTGCGAGTGACGGAACAGTACGCGCTGCGGCCCCTGATCCGCTTCAACAGTGACGTGCAGGTCCTGCGCTGGTTGGCTGACCAGGCCTGCTGGCAGGTGGAGTTGCAGGGGCAGGAACCCCTACTGGCGCGCCACGTCATTCTGGCTACCGGCCCGCTGAACAAGCCTGCCATTCCGGATATTCCGGGCATGGGCAGTTTCGCCGGGGGATCGTTTCACTCTGGCCACTGGCGCCACGGTGTGGACCTGAAGGGCAAACGCATCGCCGTGGTCGGCACCGGTGCCAGCGCCATCCAGTTTGTTCCGGAGATTGCGCCAGATGCTGCGCAGGTCGATGTGTTCCAGCGCACCCCTGCCTGGGTGGTTCCGCGCTTTGACAACCCCTATGGCGCCTTGCGCCGTTGGGCGTATCGGTGGGTGCCCGGCCTGCAACGCTTGAGCCGTTGGCGGGTGTACTGGTTCAATGAGTGGATCGGCATGGGTTTCATGGGATCAAAATACATGCAAGGCATGCTCAGACGGCTGGCTGGCCTTCATCTGCGCAGGCAGGTGGCCGACCCCGCCATGCGCCAGGCGCTGACGCCGGACTTCAACCCGGGCTGCAAGCGGCTGTTGATCTCCAACACCTGGTTTCCCGCATTGCAGCGCGCCAATGTGCGCCTGGTGACGCAGGCCGTGGCCGGCATTACACCCAACGGCGTGGTTGGTGCCGATGGCACGGTGTACCTCTGCGACGTGATCATCTGGGGCACCGGCTTCAAGGCCACCGAGTTTGTGGCTCCGATGCGCGTGTATGGCGAGAACCCGGCTGCGGATGTGCCAGGCACCAGCGTCACCCCGGCTCCCGAGCTCGGAGATGTCTGGCGCACGCAGCCTGCGGCCACCCGGCTGGGCATTACCGTTGCCGGTTTTCCCAATTTGTTCCTGCTGGTGGGGCCCAATACGGGTCTGGGCCACAACTCCATCATCTTCATGATCGAGTGCCAGGTGGACTACATCGTGCGCGCGCTGGCCAATCTGCACCAGAGTGGCCAGAAAACATTGCGGCTCAGGCCCGAGGTGCAGCAGGACGACTACCGGCTGAACCAGCGCAAGATGCAGGGAACGGTCTGGACCTCTGGCTGCAAGAGTTGGTACCAGAATGCCGATGGTCACATCGACACCCTGTGGCCAGGCTACACCTGGGAATACTGGCTCAAGACGCGACGGTTCCAGGTTGGTGATTACTTTTGACCTTGTAAGCACCGGGTACTTCGCGACGGCCAGAGGGAGCCGGTAACGTCGCAGCACACATTACTTGCGTGCCAGATATACAGCCCACACCGTCAATGCCATACCGGCCAGTGCCATGCCGGTAAAGGCTTCATCGAACAGCAACCAGGCGACCAGTGCGGTGCAAGGCGGCACCAGGTAGAACAGGCTGGCGACATTCACTGCGTCACTGTGGCGGATCAGCCAGTTCAAAAGGCTGATGGCGCCAATGGACAACACCAAGACCAGCCAGCCCATGGCAAACACCAACTCGCCGGTCCAATCCACCCGAAACGTCTCGGTGAGCCAGGCGCCGACAAAGGTGAGCAGGGCGGTGGGTAAGAATTGCGCGATGGCGCCGGTGCGCCAGTCAAACGGTGCGCAAAAGCGCTTCTGGTACAGCGTTCCTGCGGTGATGCCGATCAGCGCTGCGATGGCGGGCCACAGGGCCTCCATCCCGAAGCCCGAACCAATCTTGCCAAAGACCACCAGGCCCACACCCAGCAGGCCCAGCAAAAGCCCCACCCACTGGCGTTTCAGGACCGTCTCCTGCAACAGCCATCCGGCACCCACGGCCGTCAGCAAGGGTTGCACACCCACCACCAGACTGGCCACGCCGGCGGGCAGACCCTTGGAGATGGCAATGAACACACCGCCCAGGTACACCCCGTGCAATAACAGGCCGGCCACGCCGATGTGAAACCAGGCGCTGGCGCTTGCGGGCCAGGGCGCACGCGTGAGCACGGCGACCAGAGTCATGCAGGCCAGCACGGCGATATAACGAATGAGCAAAAACGTCAGCGGCTCGGTGTGTGGCAAGCCCAGCCGGGCGCCGATGAAACCGGTAGACCACAGCAACACAAAAACGAGCGGGAAGGCATTGGAAAATCGACGGGTCATTGATGCTATTGGAACACTGCCTTCAATGCCCCAGAATCTTCGAGAGGAAGTCCCGGCTGCGTTCGTTCTGCGGATTGTTGAAGAAGTCGTGCGGGTTGTTTTGCTCGACGATCTGGCCCTGGTCCATGAAGATCACACGGTCGGCCACGGCCTTGGCAAAGCCCATTTCATGGGTTACACAAATCATCGTGATGCCCTGGTTGGCCAGCGCAATCATGACGTCCAGCACTTCCTTGATCATCTCGGGGTCCAGCGCGCTGGTGGGCTCGTCAAACAGCATGATCTTGGGTTTCAGGCACAGCGCGCGGGCGATGGCCACGCGCTGCTGCTGACCACCGGAGAGCTGTAGCGGGTATTTGCCAGCCTGCTCGGCAATGCGCACCCGGTTGAGCTGCTCCATGGCCTTTTCTTCGGCCTCTTTCTTGGGCATCTTGCCCACCCACATCGGGGAGAGTGTCAAGTTTTCCAGCACGGTGAGGTGCGGGAACAGGTTGAATTGCTGGAACACCATGCCGACTTCCTTGCGCACCTGGTCGATGGCCTTGACGTCGTCGCTGAGTTCCACACCGTCCACGATCAGGCGGCCTTCCTGGTGTTCCTCCAGGCGGTTGATGCAGCGGATCAGTGTGGATTTGCCGGAGCCCGATGGCCCGCAGATGACGATGCGCTCGCCTTTGGCGACCTGCAGGTCAATGTCGCGCAACACATGGAAGTTGTTGCCATACCATTTATTGACCTTGTCGAACGTGATGATGGGTTGGGACATGGATTTATCGTTGCTTTGACTTGTTGACCTGCTTTTCGACCCAGTGGCTGTAGCGCGACATGGAGAAGCAGAAGATGAAATAAATGGAGGCAATGAACAGGTAACCCTCGATCTTGAAGGGGCGCCAGTCGGCATCCGAGTTCAGCGCCAGCCCCATGGCACCGGTCAGCTCATACAAGCTCACGATGGTGACCAGGGAGGTGTCCTTGAAGGTGGAAATAAACCCGTTCATGATGCCCGGCACCACCATGGCCAGCGCCTGTGGCAGTACGATTTTGCGCTGCGTCTGCCAGTACGACAGGCCCAGCGTGGCAGCCGCTTCCACCTGTCCTTTGGGAATCGCCTGCAACCCGCCGCGTATGACTTCGGCCATGTAGGCCGCGGCAAACAAGGTAATGCCCACCAGCACACGGATCAGCACGTCGATGGTGAAGCCCTGCGGCATGAACAGTGGAAACATGAACGACGCCATGAACAGCACCGAGATCAGCGGCACACCGCGGATCAACTCCACATAAACGGTGCAGGCGCTGCGGATGGCCGGCATGTTGGAGCGCCGCCCCAGCGCCACCAGCAGCGCGATGGGGAAGGCCATGGCAATCGACAGCGAGGCCAGCAGAATGGTCAGCGGCAGGCCGCCCCAGCGGTCGGTCTCGACCTGGGTCAAGCCCAGCACCCCGCCGAACATGATGGTGAAATACGCCCCCAGCACAGCCAGCCACAGCAGCGCCAGCCAGGGTTTCCAGAAAGCCCGCGCGCAACTGGCCACCAGCAGGCCGACCATCAGCACAGTGGCCACCAGCGGGCGCCACTGTTCCTCGAACGGATAGCGGCCAAAAATGATCAGGCGGTATTTCTCGGCCACCACGCCCCAGCAGGCACCAACACCGTCCAGCCGGCAGGCCTCGGCATCGGGCGCCCAGGCGGCGCGGAACAGGGCCCAACCCAGCAGGTTGGGCACGATCCACAGCAGCAGACCACCCAGAATGATGGTGCCTGCCGATGTCTGCCAGTTGCCAAACAGGTTGGCCCGAATCCAGGGCACCAGACCTTCGGTCTTGACCGGTGCGGGCCGCGAGGCAATGGGTTGAAAGGTTTGTGCAGCCATGCTCAACGCTCCTTGATGGCCGATCTAGCGTTGTACCAGTTCATCAGCAACGAGGTCGCCAGCGAGGTGCTCAGGTAGACCAGCATGATGACTGAAATACACTCCACCGCACGTCCGGTCTGGTTGATGGCGGTGTTGGCAATGGACACCACGTCCGGGTAACCAATGGCGACGGCCAGCGAGGAATTCTTGGTCAGGTTCAGGTACTGGTTGGTCATGGGTGGAATGATCACGCGCAAGGCCTGCGGCAGCGTCACCAGCCGCATTTCCTGTGCCGGTGACAGGCCCAGTGCACTGGCGGCCTCCACCTGGCCACGTGGCACCGACTGGATGCCGCTGCGCACCACTTCGGCCACAAATGCTGCGGTGTAGATGGTCAGGCCCAGCAATACGGACAGAAACTCCGGCGTCAGGGCACCCCCGTTTTCTATGGCGAATTCACCCTGCTTGGGGTTGTCGAAGTTTGCGGGCGCACCACCGAGCAGCCAGCCCAGCGCGCCACAGCACAGCACCACCAGCAGCGGCATCCAGAATGTGCTGGCGGGGTGGCCGGTGCGCTCGAACATGAGGATGGAGCGCCTGCGGTACAGCCAGGCTGGAAGCAGTCCTGCCACCAGAGCCCACGCTGCCCAGGCGTGCCCACTGGCCCAGATGGGGATGGGGAAGTTCAGTCCGCCCTTGCTCAGAAACAGAGGGCCCAGCACCAGGGGTTCGGTGGAGGCGGGGAGCAGTTCGGTGAATAGCAGGTACCACATCAGCAGTTGCAGCAGGATGGGGATATTGCGAAACACCTCCACATAGGTGGCGCACAGTCCGCGCACCAGCACATTGCGCGAGAACCGGCCAATGCCTATCAGGGTGCCCAGGATGGTCGTGAGCACGATGCCCAGCACCGCCACCCGCAGCGTGTTGGTCACGCCGATCAGGAAGGCGCGCCAATAGGGCTCGCCCGAATCAAAGGGGTAAAGGCTTTCGCCGATGTCAAAACCGGCGGCGCTGGTCAGGAAGTCAAAGCCGCTCTGGATGCCGCGAATGCGCATGTTGGTGGCCGTGTTGTGGGCCAGGAACCAGACCACCAAGCCAATGCCGGTGATCGCAAGCACCTGGTACACCAGGGCGCGAAAGGCCTGGCTGCGCCAGGAGAACGGTTTCTTCTTCATACGGAAAACCTGACCATGCGTTGTGAAAAAGGGCAGCGGAGCAAAGCCCCGACTGCCCTTGACGGACCAGGGGTCAGCGGATCAGCGAACCGGATAGGCGTACATGATGCCGCCCTTGTTCCACAGATTGTTCAAGCCGCGTGGCAATTGCAGCGCCGACTTGGGGCCGACGTTGCGCTCGAAAATTTCGCCGTAGTTGCCGGTGGTCTTGATGGCGCGGGCCAGCCATTCCTTGTCCAGGCCCAGCAGCTTGCCGGTGTCCTCGGTGGTGCCCAGAATACGGCCCACCACGGGATCGGCGCTGGTCTTCATCGCATCCACATTGGCTTGTGTTACGCCATATTCCTCGGCTTCAATCAGGCCGTAGATGACCCACTTGACGATGGCAAACCACTCGTCGTCACCGCGGCGCACCAGCGGCCCCAGCGGTTCTTTGGAAATGATTTCCGGCAGGATGATGTGGTCGGCCGGGTTCTTGGCAGACTTGTTGCGCACCGAAGCCAGGCCGGAGGCGTCCGTGGTGTAGGCGATGCAACGGCCCGAAAAGTAGGCACCTTCAACCGCTTCGAGTTTTTCAAACACGACCGGTTTGATATTCAGAGCGTTGGCCTTGGAGAAATCGGTCAGGTTCTTTTCGGTGGTGGTACCGGACTGCACACAAATTGTTTGGCCTTTGAGCTGCTTGGCGCTCTTGATCTTGCTCTTGACCGGAACCATGAAACCCTGGCCGTCGTAGTAGGTCACGGCGGTCTGGTTCAGACCCAGCGATGCGTCGCGGGTCAGCGTGAACGTGGTATTGCGTGACAACACGTCAATTTCGCCAGACTGCAGTGCGGTAAAGCGGGCCTGCGCGGGCAGGGGGACATATTTCACCTTGTCGCCATCACCCAGCGTGGCCGCTGCAATGGCGCGGCAGATGTCAGAGTCCAGGCCATTCCACTTGCCGCTGGAGTCAGCGGCCGAGAACCCTGCCAAGCCGGTGTGCACACCACAAATGACCTGGCCACGGGCCTTGATGCCGTCCAGTGTTTTGCCAGCGTGGGCGGGGGCTGCCAGCAGCGCACCCAGGGAAGCCACAACGGTGGCGACGACTTTCACGGTATTCAATTTCATCAGCACGTACTCCAGTTAATGACGGGGTTTCAGTATGCACGCACTGTGCCACTTTTGCAGCACCACGCGCCGCCTCCCATGAAGGGATTCGATGGATTTAATGCTGAAGAATCTTGCTCAGGAAATCCTTGGTGCGGGTCTGCCGATTCTCCGGGTGGCTAAAGAACTCGTCCTTGGAGCAGTCTTCCAGAATTTTGCCACCCACGTCGATAAAGATGACCCGGCTGGCCACCTTGCGGGCAAATCCCATTTCGTGCGTGACCACCATCATGGTCATTCCTTCTTTGGCCAGGGTCACCATCACGTCAAGCACTTCGCCCACCATTTCCGGGTCCAGCGCCGATGTGGGTTCGTCAAACAGCATCACGATGGGGTCCATCGACAATGCGCGGGCAATGGCCACACGTTGCTGCTGGCCGCCCGAGAGCTGGCCGGGAAACTTGTCCTTGTGCGCCATCAGGCCCACGCGGTCCAGCATCTTCAGGCCGCGGACATTGGCTTCGTCTGGCGAGCGACCCAAGACCTTGATCTGGGCAATGGTCAGGTTTTCCGTAACGCTCAGGTGGGGAAACAGCTCAAAATGCTGGAACACCATGCCAACCTTGCTGCGCAACTGGGGCAGGTTGGTGGTGGGTGCCTGCAGTTCGGTGCCGTCGACAAATATCTTGCCCTGTTGCACTGGCTCAAGGCCGTTGACGGTTTTGATGAGCGTGGATTTGCCAGAGCCCGACGGCCCGCAAACCACCACCACGTCGCCCTTTGAAATGGTGACCGAACAATTGTTCAGAACCTGAACCGGGCCGTACCACTTGGAGATGTTGTCAATCTTGATCATGTTTCAAATCATTGGAAAGGGTTAGCGGATGATGGCGATTTTGTTCTGCAGGCGCTTGACCAGCGCTGACAGTCCAAAACACACGACAAAGTACAAAACGGCGGCCATCAGGTAGGCCTCTTCGGGGCGACCATAGATTTTGCCGGCGGTCACAAAGCCCTTGAGCAAGTCGTAAGCGCCAATCGCATACACCAGCGATGTGTCCTGGAACAGGATGATGGTTTGTGTCAACAGCACCGGCAACATGTTGCGAAAGGCCTGCGGCAACACCACCAGTCGCATGTTCTGCGAATAAGTCATGCCCAGCGCCTGCCCGGCATGGACCTGGCCACGCGGGATGGACTGGATGCCGGCCCGCATGATTTCGCTGAAGTAGGCGGCTTCAAAGGCAATGAAGGTGATGGTTGCCGACAGCTCCGCGCCTACCGGCCGCCCGGTGATGAGCGGTACCAGCAAGAAGAACCACAAAATCACCATCACCAGCGGCACACTGCGCATGCCGTTGACGTAAAACGTGGCGACCAAGGCCAGTGCCTTGTTGCCCGACAGCCGCATCAAGGCCAGGATGGTGCCAAACAGTATGCCGCCCAGCGTGGCAACAATGGTCAGGTTGACGCTGAACATGAAACCGCCCAGCACAAACTTGTTGATGATGTCCCAGTTGACGAAGGTAAGGTCGAGTCCGCCCATGTCAGTGCCCCCCGCCTGTGCCGCCCGCGACCACGTAGCCGGGGATTTGTACTTTCTTCTCGACAAAGGCCATCACACGGTTCACCGCAAAGGCGGAAATGGCGTAAAGACCCGTGACGGCGATATAAATTTCGATGCCCCGAGAGGTTTCTTCCTGGGCTTGCATCGCAAACATGGTCAGTTCGGCAATCGACACGGCAAAGGCCACCGATGAGTTTTTCAACAAATTCATGGATTCACTGGTCAGCGGTGGCAGGATGATGCGAAACGCCATGGGCAAAATCACATAACGGTAGGTTTGCAGGGTGGTGAAGCCCATAGCCATGCCAGCGTAACGCTGACCTTTGGGCAGGGACTGTATGCCGGCACGCACCTGCTCGGCAATCCGTGCCGAGGTAAAAAATCCCAGCGCAAACACGACGAGCACAAAGCTCGGAACGCCTTGCAGGACGGGAAAAATTTTGGGTACCACAAAGTACCAGAGAAAAATCTGTACCAGCAGCGGAATGTTGCGAAACAGTTCCACCCATACATTGGCAAAACGCACCAGCCAGGGGTTGTCGGGCAAGGTGCGCAGGGTGCCGATCAATGCCCCCACTACCATGGCGACGACCCAGGCGCTGCCGGCAACGGACAGGGTCCAGCCCCAGGCGTCCATCATCCACTGCAGGTAGGTTCTCCCGCCACTGCCATCGTCATTGAGAAATACCTGCCAGTCCCACGCCATAAAAATCTCTCCCGATCAAGAAAATCGGTGATGCGGGGCACATGCCCCGCATCACCAGCGATTGCCGTGCGGCAGTGGATTACTTCTTGGCGTAGTCTTCCATGGGTTTGTCGTTCAGGTTGGCCCAGGCGGCCTTGGTGGTTTCGCTGGCTGGCAGACCGACCCGGGTGTTCTTTGGAGGAATGGGCTGCACGAACCACTTGTCGTACACCTTGGCCAAGTCACCGGACTTCTGCATTTCACGGATGGTGTCGTCGGCCAGCTTCTTGAAGGCGGCGTCGTCCTTGCGCATCATGATGGCGATGGGTTCCACGCTCAACACTTCTCCGACGATCTTGAAATCAGCCGGGTTCTTGGCGGTGGCGATATTGCCCGCCAGAATCTGGCCGTCCATCACAAAGGCTTCGGCACGGCCCGATTCCAGCAGCAAGAAGCTGTCGGAGTGGTCCTTGCCAAACACTTCCTTGAAGTCGATGCCCGCTGCGCGCTCATTTTTGCGCAGCGTCTGCACTGAAGTGGTGCCGGTGGTGGTGGCTACGCTTTTGTCTTTCAACTGGGCGACCGATGTAATGCCGGAGCTGGCTTTGACCGCAATGCGCACTTCTTCCACATAAGTGGTGACGGCAAACGACACGTCTTTCTGGCGTGTGGCGTTGTTGGTGGTGGAGCCGCACTCAATGTCCACGGTGCCGTTTTGCACCAGCGGGATGCGGTTTTGCGAGGTGACGGGCTGGTATTTGATTTCCAGCTTCTTGCCCACGGCCTTCTCGGCACTGGCAATGATACGTTGGCAGATTTCCACGTGGTAGCCCACGTATTTGCCGTCGCCCAAGGTGTAGGACAACGCGCCAGACGAGTCACGCACACCCATGGTGATAGATCCCGAGGCCTTGACCTTCGCCAGGGTGTCCACGGCTTGGGCGGCGGCGCCCAAGGGGAACAGGGATGCGGCAAGAGTCGCTGCAGCGATGGCAAACAAATGTTTCTTCATGTGTAGGTTCCTAATAGTCTTCGGTTGATGGTAAATCCGGGCCAAATTGCTGCACGCGTTTCGACCCGCGGGGCAACACCGGGATATTACGACTTTGTGACGAATCGAACCCATGGGTTTACACGGGGACGCCATGCAAAATGTGCATGCATCAATACGCAGCGCTGTTCTTTGGCACACCGTTGTGCAGCAATTTCCATGCCGTTGCGCGCTGCCACCAGGCAATGGATCACCCCCAAGCGACCCCGGACAGGCGTCGCGAAAGCGACTGAAACAGGTGGTTCTTGGGGCCGACCCGGATGCGGTTTGGCGCCATGGGCATTAGGCTTGGCCGGGTTGTTCATCGAAGGAGCTTTTCCGGTGCGTTCCCATTACAAGTTCTGGCCTAAACGGCTGCCCCACACCATCACGATTCCGGGGGCCTCGCTGTGGGACAACCTGGAGACCAGCGCCCGGCGTTACCCCGACAAGGCCGCTCTGGTGTTCTTCGGCACGGTGCTGACCTATGCTGAGTTGCTACAAAAAGCAGAGCAGCTTGCGCAGTGTTTACGAGGGCTGGGGGTCCAAAAGGGTCACAGGGTTGTGCTGTGCATGCAAAACTGCCCGCAACTGGTGATTGCGCACTTTGCCATCCTGCGGGCCAATGCCGTGGTGGTGCCGGTCAACCCCATGAACCGCGCCGAGGAACTCAAACACTACATCACCGATCCCGACGCCAGGGTCGCCATCACCACCGCCGATCTGGCAGCCGAGCTGGCCCGCGCCAGCGACGCGCTGCTCCCCAAGGACCGCCTGGCCCATCTGGTGGTGACGCACTTCACCGATGCGTTTGACGCCCAGGTGGCGGGCGACGACGCACCGCCCGCGGCCTGGAACGACTGGCTGCTGACGCACCACCCACAGCCCACGCTGGCCGACGGTCAGGTCATGGACTGGAATCAAGCCCTGGCCATGGGTGGCGGTTTGCCAGAGCTGCAAGTCGGCCCCGCCGATCTGGCCATCCTGCCCTACACCAGCGGCACGACCGGCCTGCCCAAGGGTTGCATGCACCCGCACAGCAGCATCATGCACAACGCTGTGGCCAGCGGCCTGTGGGGCAACGGCTGCGCCGACAACGTGGTGCTGGTGGTGGTGCCCATGTTCCACATCACCGGCATGGTCAGCGTTTTGCA
Organism: Candidatus Aalborgicola danicus; assembly: GCA_016703945.1. Classification (GTDB taxonomy): domain Bacteria; phylum Pseudomonadota; class Gammaproteobacteria; order Burkholderiales; family Burkholderiaceae_C; genus Allorhodoferax; species Allorhodoferax danicus. The sequence continues at coordinate 601,848 of JADJBC010000002.1, read as the reverse complement.
CACCAGCATCCGCGGCGGTGCCACACTGGTTGTGATGCCGCGCTGGGACCGCGATCTGGCCGGGCGGCTGATTTCGCGTTGGCGCGTCACCCACTGGACCAACATCCCCACCATGGTGATCGACCTGCTGGGTAGCCCCCAATTTGCCAGCTACGACCTCTCCAGCCTGACCTACATCGGCGGCGGTGGCGCAGCCATGCCCCAGGCTGTGGCCCAGCGCCTGCTGGAGCAATATGACCTGCGTTATGTGGAAGGTTATGGGTTGACCGAGACCGCCGCGCCATCACACGCCAACCCGCCCGATGCCCCCAAGCAGCAGTGCCTGGGCATCCCGTTCATCAGCACGGAGGCTCGCGTGATCGACCCCGACACCTTGCAGGAAATGCCAGTAGGCGAGGCCGGCGAGATCGTAATCCATGGCCCTGAGGTCTTCAACGGCTACTGGAAGCGTCCCGATGCAACTGAAGCCGCCTTCATCGAACTGGATGGCAAACGCTTCTTCCGTTCCGGCGACCTGGGTCGGGTCGATGAGGATGGTTATTTCTTCCTGACCGACCGGCTCAAACGCATGATCAACGCGTCCGGCTTCAAGGTCTGGCCGGCCGAGGTCGAGGCGCTGATGTACCGCCACCCCGCCATTCAGGAGGCCTGCATCATCTCCACCCCCGACAGCTACCGTGGCGAATCGGTCAAGGCGGTCGTGGTTTTGCGGTCCACCCACAGGGATTTGGTGACCGAGCAGGACATCGTCGACTGGTGCCGTGAGAACATGGCGGTCTACAAGGTGCCGCGCGTGGTGCAGTTTGTCGACGCGCTGCCCAAAAGTGGTGCCGGCAAGGTGATGTGGCGCACACTACAGGAAGCAGAAGGGACGTAATTTTGGGCTCGTTGGATGATTCGCTGGGCAAACCTTTGACCGGATGGCGCTTACGGCTTTACACCATCATTTTTGAGGCCGACACACGGGCCGGGCGATTGTTCGACCAATGGCTGATTGCCATAATCCTGACCAGTGTGCTGGTCGTGGTGTTGGACAGCGTGCAGACGCTGGGTGCGCGTTACGACCAGGCGTTCGGCATTCTGGAGTGGGTCTTCACCATTGCCTTCACTTTGGAATATGTGGCCCGCTTGGTGTGTGTACGCCATCCGGCGCGCTATGCGCTGAGTTTTTACGGGCTGATCGACCTCGCCGCCCTGTTGCCCACCTACGTGGCCCTGCTGGTGCCCGAAGTGCATGCCCTGATCGACGTGCGGGTACTGCGCCTGCTGCGGGTGTTTCGCGTGTTCAAGCTCACGGCTTACATGACAGAGTTTCAATCGCTGGGCGCGGCGCTGCGGGCCAGCCGCCGCAAGATCCTGGTGTTTCTGTCGGCGGTGCTGATGATTGTGCTGGTCATGGGCACCCTGATGTATGTGGTGGAAGGTCCCGCCAACGGCTTCACCAATATTCCCACCTCGGTGTACTGGGCCATCACCACCATGACCACCGTGGGTTTTGGCGACATCACACCCAAGACCGACCTGGGCCGACTGATTGCCTCGGTCATGATGCTGCTGGGTTGGGGCACGCTGGCCGTGCCCACGGGCATTGTGACCGCGGAAATGACGTCCCAGCGCCATACCGGCACACCCACCACCCGCACCTGCCACGAATGCCTGACCGAAGGGCATTTGGCGCAGGCCAACTATTGTTTGCACTGCGGCGCAAAATTGCCCGATTACCAGCGCGAGCCCGGTTCAGTCAGCCCCCTTATATCTACTTCTTCTGGAGACACCCATGTTTGAAACCGCCATCGCCGGCAGCCTGCCCAAACCTTCCTGGCTCTCGGAAACCGAAAAGCTCTGGCCGCAGTGGAAGCTGGCAGGCCCGGAACTGCAACAGGCCAAGGCCGACGCCACGCTGCTGTGGATCAAGGCGCAGGAAGACGCCGGGCTGGACATTGTGGGTGACGGCGAACAAAGCCGTCAGCACTTTGTGCACGGTTTTCTGGAGCACGTTGAGGGTATTGACTTCGCGCACAAGGTCGAGATGGGCATCCGCAACGACCGCTACAAGGCCATGGTGCCCCAGGTCGTTTCAGAACTGCGCCTCAAGGGCCGTGTGCACGCGTTTGAGGCCCAACTGGCCCGCGCCCATACCAAGAAGAAGCTCAAGTTCACGTTGCCGGGCCCGTTGACCATTGTGGACACCGTGGCCGACCGCTTTTATGGCGACAAGGTCAAGATGGCCTACGCCTTTGCCGAGCTGCTGAACCAGGAAGCCCTGGCGCTGCAGGCCGACGGGGTGGACATCATCCAGTTTGACGAGCCGGCCTTCAATGTCTACATGAAAGACGCCGCCGACTGGGGCGTCAAGGCGCTGGAGATTGCTGCGCGCGGCCTGACCTGCACCACCGCCGTGCACATTTGTTACGGCTACGGCATCAAGGCCAATATCGACTGGAAAGAGACGCTGGGCCAGGAGTGGCGCCAATACGCCGACATCTTTCCGGCGCTGGCCGCCAGCTCTATCCAGCAGGTCAGCCTGGAGTGTTACCACTCCCATGTCCCGCCCGAGATGATGGACCTGCTCAAGGGCAAGGACGTCATGGTGGGTGTGATCGACGTGGCCAGCGATGTGATTGAAACGCCCGAGCAGGTGGCCGACACCATTGGCATGGCCTTGCAGCATGTGCCCCACGAGCGCCTGTTCCCCTGCACCAATTGCGGCCTGGCCCCCATGAGCCGCGAAGTGGCGATCAAAAAGCTGGAAGCCCTGGCCCAGGGTGCTGCCTTGGCCCGCGCACGGTATGCCCAGACGGGGCCAAACGCATGACCAGCACGAAGCCACTCCCGCTGGGCTCGGCCCGGGATTTGGGCTTTTGCCCCCAACGCACCCGTCGTCTGGTGGAGGTGCTGCAGGGCGAGGTGGGCAAGGCCCGCCTGCCGGGTGCCGTGGCGCTGATCGCCCGCCGCGGCCAGGTGCTGTTGCACGAGACCGTGGGCCAGCAGGACCCATCGAGCAACGTGCCGATGGGGCTGGATGCCATTTTTCGCATCTACTCCATGACCAAACCGATCGTGTCGGTTGCGGCCATGGTGCTGATGGAGCGTGGCCAGTTGCTGTTGAGCGACCCGGTGGCCCAGCATCTGCCGGAATTTGAGGACATTCAGGTCACCACCCACATCGGCGGCCACTCGGCGCAGCATCGCCCGCGCCAGGCGCCCACCGTGCAGGATTTGCTGCGCCACACCGCCGGCCTGACCTACGAGATTTTGGGCAGTGAACCCATTCAGCGCCAGTATTCCCAGGCCCAACTGGCCTCACGCGAGCGCAACAACCGCGAATTCGCGCAGGCATTGGCCGCCATCCCCCTCAGGTTCGAGCCCGGCACGGTTTGGGAATACAGCCGCGCGACCGATCTGCTGGGCGCGCTGGTTGAAGTGGTTAGCGGCCAGAGTCTCGGGGCATTCCTTCAGGAAAACATCCTCGGCCCGCTGGGCATGGTGGACACCAGCTTTGTTGTGCCACCCGAGAAACACCACCGCATTGCCGAGCCATTTGAAAAAGACCCGGACGGTGGCATCGCCATGCGCCTGATCGATGTGCGCGAGAGCGTGGCCCTGAAGCCGGTGGCGCCGGTCTGGCGTCCACCAGCGCGGACTACGCCCGCTTTCTGCAGTGCCTGCTGAACGGCGGCGAGCTGGACGGCCAGCGCATCCTCAGCACTGCCACGGTGCGCTACATGACGGCCGACCATCTGGGCGCTATCGGCGTGCACCGTGCGGGGCGCTCTGGCGAACTGCTTCCACCCGGCCACGGCTTTGGCCTGGGTTTTGCGGTGCGCCTGGAGGAGGGCATTGCGGCGCAATCCGGATCTAAAGGCCTGTACTTCTGGGGCGGCATTGCCGGGACCACGTTTTTTGTGGACCCGGCAAAGACTTCTTCGCGCTGATGATGATTCAGGCACCGAACCAGCGGGACTACTACCGGCCGTTGTTCCGTAATCTGGTGTATGCGGCTTTGTTGGATTGAATCGCCGCATCTCAGGTCGAAGGGCTGAAAACGCCTCGGCGGGCACCTTATGCCAAAAATTTAAGTCAAATCGGTCTGCAGCCCACGTGGATACTGCGTAAGAAGCTATCAAAAGAGTAGTGACTTTGGGGTCGACTATCCTTCCTTCCGGTACACCTCTCTACAAGGAAGCGGTGTATGCGCCTTTCGCTATGGGAGCCTTGGTGCCAGAGGGCTCTGCTCCGTGTCCCCCGCCCGCTTTGCGGGCTCCTCCTTTACCTACGCAGAACGCTCAGGCACCAAGGCTCCTGGCCCGCGTGGAATGGGCGCGGGCAGCTATCAAAATGAGAAATATATGAAGAGAGTAGGGCTGCGGGATATGGGGTGGGGGAAAAACGCCAACGCGGATGCCGAGTTTGCAGCGGGTGCCACTTCCACACATGTGGATGTGATGGCCGATGCCCAAAAGCTGGTTCGCCAAGCCAAACGCAGCGCTCGCACCGCTACACGACCTAAAACTGGGCACAGTTTTGACTATCGGGTGGTGAAGGGCGAAATCCGTATTTAGCACTGGTATCGGCAAAGGCAGAGGGCGTTATGTTAAGCATAGGCTGTTTTTCAAGTCTCGACCATTGGATACCACAGGGTGAAGTCTGAAGCCTAAGTGCAATGTCTATCGGGTTACGGTTGTGACCAAATAGAACGTCGAGTGAAGTGTGTGAGTTCAACTGTCAAAACAATTCCCAAATATTCAGTCTGTCACTTCAGATGCAGTTGCTTAAGTCCAATCTTTTGGCGACCCTCGCGTCGGGCTATCAAGAGTCGAACTTCTCGTCGGGCAATGCCATAGAACACTCCTACTGTGAGCTGTAGCAGTGCAATGACGCCACACCCCCAAAAGGTGAAGACCTCCATACATAGCAGCTGAATGATGACGTGTACTCTTGCAGCGAACATAAGTGACTCCCATTCGGTCAGTGGGCGATATGTGAGTGTGCAAACGTGTAATCAATTCGCCGCGTTCATTGAAGAACTTCATGAGTGATGAATGCCAACGGCCGCATCAGAGGTTTTCATGGCTCGAATCCCGTTGCCTAATTAGTCTTGTCGCCGAGAACCGCGTGGATGAGTTCCTTGATCTCTTCGGGAGTAGTGACAAACCATTCGGCGCCGGGGGCGTCCCTCTTGCGCTTGCCACGCAGGGTCAGTACTGCATGCAGGGCTCGTTCCAAGTTGTGGACGTCCTGGTGCTCGAACGTTCCGAGGATGTCGGGCTGCTCTGGCATCGCTGTGACTTGCTGCCAATTCTGGTTTCAGGGTTGTTACCTCGCCCGATCTTGATCGGATAGGGGCCGATCAGTTTTTTGTAGGCCGGGAACGTGTACCAGTAGACGGCCGGGGCGGCAGAGTTTTCCTCCACCGCAGCCTCTTCGTCGACTTCTTCCACCGTGTCGGCTTCGGTCGCAGTAAGTCCCACCAGGACGATGCCCTCGCTCTTGGTGGCGGTAAAGACACCAGGGTTATCCTTAACGAGGATGCCTAGCCGGATGCGCTGCTCCGGGCGCGCCTTCTTCTCGGATTCATACTTAGTGACCATATGGTCGCGATACTCCGGGTAGACCGCCCACAGCGTGTCGGTCAGTTCCCGGTACGACATCGGTTCGCCCCGTTGGGTGAGCACGGCGATAGTCATTTGTCTCAGCGTAGTCATGGCCATGTCTTCCCCTTGTTGTCGATCAGGCGGCCTTGTCAAGCAACCACCCTGTCAAACCGCCACGGACGACTTGGGATGCCAACTGATCAACGCCCCAAAACACGAAATCTTGGTCGTCAGCAGCCTCAACTGCCTTTCGCAGGTCCTCATCCGGTGAATGCGTGACGAAGTAGAACCGGGAGAATCCCCGCATGTCTGCGTATTTTTCCCGGTATGCACGCCAGACGGCGGCCTTCGCTTTCGACTTTACTTGTACGGCTATGCGCTCGCCGGTCACCGGTGATATCAGGTCCAGGTCGATGTCCTTTTCTGTGCCACCGGAGACCCCAACACGCTGCCACCCAGCCTGACGAAAGACCAGGTCGGTCAGGATTTCCAGATCGTTTTCATGGAGATTTCGAATTATCGGGACCAGTGCTTCCTGCAGTTTCTCGAAGGCCTTTTGGGCGGCTGCTACATGGAGTTCAACGGTGCCATTGATCTTGTGCAGTAGATAGTCCAGCTCGGAGACGGAGCAGATAGTGCCTTGGAATTTCTGGACGGCCAGCAGCCTTCCGCTCAGCTTTCCTTTGAGCAGATGTTCACCGTTAATGTCACAGTCACTCCAGGCGCCGATCACCCTGCGTGCCTTCTCGTTCCCCGTCAATCTGGTCACTACAGGGTCGGAAAAACACCACCAGAGCCTGTCAGAATGAAAAGTGATCCAGAGCACCCGATCATTGGCCTCGTAAAACTCCCGCACCTGATTCACGTGCCTGGTCGCGGCCCCTTTGTCCTTACTGAAACCGCGTGCCAAACGTTCCACTTCGAGCCAGTCGCCAGAGACGCACACTTCGTGGGGAATTTCTTGGTAGCCAAACTGGAGCGTGCCATCGCGTAGACAACCTGACTCCCACCGGCCGCCTTCCCCAAGCTTGATGAATAGTGCCCTCTCAGCGTTAACTGGTGCCTTTATGTGTTTGCGGCTACTCAAGGTTTCCGGCATGCTATCCCTTGGTCCCCGATGGGGTGACCCCACTAACCTTCTGCAAAGCATCAGCAGCCTTTTCGACGAAAACAGTTCGCATGTTGAGTCCCTCGAAGATGTACGGCGAGATTCCAACTGGTCGATGCTCCTGTAGAGCGAAGCTCGCCATACCGTGATCGACCGTCTCAATCACCGTGAGATCGTACTCCCCCTCCTGTAGCCAAACGGACAAGCCTTGACCCATGTTGGCTCTGATGTTCTTGGTGGCCTCCAGTAGGCAGATGTAAGCGTCCGTTCGCCAAGGACGACCAGGCATCGGACAATCGATTCGCATTCGGTCGCATCCGACCTCTGCCAAAACGGCCATGGCTGAGAACATCACTTGGTAGTGGAAGTCACGGTGCACCATCCCGTATGGTGTCCCAAACTTCGAATAGGAGCGTGACCACGTTGACGAGTACAGTACGGCCGCTCCGACCTTGGCGTCCAGATTCTGGTTCTGGAGCAGTAAGATTTTCGGGTCATCTGCCGACTCGACTAGGGCTGCAACCCTGGCAAGCTTGTCTCCAGGTACCGAGAAGTACCTGGCGATGGTCTCGATGTCAGGGCGAGGGCCGTCGCGGAAACCACCTGCATGGGCGTAACCGAGCATATCGACTCTCCGTTCTTTGCGTAGATTCTAGGACGCTCAATCTTTCCGTCTCTTACCTATTTCATTGTTGATAACATATTTTATCGCCCATGAAATCAGATGCCCTGCGGTTTGAAAGTCAAGGAAAATCATGAGACTGGCCAACCCGGAACCGGCCACTGACGGCCGCCGCAAGAGTCAAAGCGCTAAGGTAAGTCGCGTTTCAGACCCTGTTTGCTACAAAACGCGTAGCTGCTCCCGCCCCTCAGCCGAAACACGCTCCGCTCCAACCCCGCCCTTCTTCTTTTGTCGTTTGGCCAGGGCAAAGCCGGGCAGTCTCCACCACATCAACAGCAGAATCAGGAACGCCGCACGTATCACCTTGGAAGCTAACAAGCCTTCTGCGGGCTGAGTCGTGATGGCTTACAGGAACTTAAACGCCGATTTCAGCGCTTTGCGAATCAACAGGGGTATCTCACCGGCGGCAAACAAGGTGGCCACAAATGAGAACTGGGTACGCACCACGCCGCGCTCGTGGCTGAAGGCCTTGAATCCATAGTGGCCATGCGCGTTGCCGATGCCTGAGTTGTTGATTCCGCCAAACGGCAGGTTGCCGTGTAGGAACTGCATCAGCGCGTGGTTGACACAAGCACCGCCAGACACGGTGTTGGTCAACACCCGGTCGATATTGGCGTTGTTGCGGCTGTAGATGTACAGCGCCAGCGGCTTTTGACCTGCATTGATGTTGGCAATGACCTCGCCAATATCCCGGTAGCCAATGATGGGCAGCAAGGGGCCAAAAATCTCATCATCCATGATGCGGGATTTGTCGGAAACCCCGTCCAGCAGCGTCGGTTGAATAAAACATTCCGCCTCATTGGAGCCGCCTCCCGTCAGTGCCCGTGCACCGTTGGCGGTAGCGTCGTCCAGCAGCGCCTTGATGCGGATGGTGTGGCGGGCGTTGACGATATGCGCCAGGTGCGGGCTGGCTTGTTGCTCGGCCAGCGTGGTGCCATACGCTTTTTGGATTTGTTCGCGGCAGCTTGCAATCCACGCGTCTTTGACACTTTCATGAACGTACACGTAGTCGGGTGCGATGCAGGTTTGGCCCGAGTTGGCAAACTTGGCCCACATGACGTTGGTGGCCGCCAACTTGAGGTTGGCGCTTTCGTCAACGATGGTCGGGCTCTTGCCGCCCAGTTCCAACGTGACACTGCTCAAGTGTTTTGCCGCCGCGCCCATGACGTACTTGCCTATCATGGGGCTGCCGGTGAAAAAGATGTGGTCAAAAGGCATGTCCAGCAGCGCTTGCGAAACGTCTGCCTCACCCTCAAAAATGGCGACTTCGTCCTCGGTGAATACTTCACGCACCACCTTGCAGATCAGGCCTGACAGATTCGGAGTCAATTCTGAGGGCTTCAAAATTGCCGTGTTGCCTGCAGCGATGGCCGAAACCAGCGGCCCTAAAGTCAAGTTCACCGGGTAGTTGAACGGCCCGATGATCAGGCAGCGCCCACGCGGCGAATATTGCACATGGCTGCGCATACCCAGTGTCAGCATGGTCGGCCAAACGCGCAGGGGCTTCATCCACTTCTTGAGGTTGCGCATCGCATCGTTGGCCTCTACGCACACCGGCAAAATTTCGGCCAGATCGACCTCGCCGGCGGGCTTTTTGAAGTCGGCATAGGCGGCGCGGTACCAGTCTTCGGTATGGGCGATTACGGCGTCGCGCAATTTGCGGATTTTTGCGATACGCTCGTCAGCGCTTGAACTTCGCAGGCGCAGGGCGGTCGCTGCCTGCAGCTCAAAGACCTCTTGCATACGGCTTTTTTCAACGATGGGTTTTAGTGCGACGATGGACATGAAATCTCCAGTTCTGAATGGTCTGAGTAACAGCAAAAACGAAACCGCCAACGACCAAGGTGCTTGCCCCTATGCAAACCGCACCTTCAGTTTTCCGGGCGTCTTTTAACGCTGGGAATCTACCTTGTTTTACACAGTGCAGCTTCAAAGCTAACGGTTAAAACGACCACTAGCCCTCGTGGAATATGCGTAGTTAGCTATCAAAACAGTAGCTAACTACGTGATACCCGGTCAGCACCCGCCCTAGTCCTTCGCCACTTCCAGTACCAGCTTGCCAAAATTCTCGCCATTGAACAGCTTGAGCAGTGTCTCTGGGAAGGTCTGCAGGCCTACTACCACGTCTTCCTTGCTCTTCATGGTTCCGGACTTGATGTAGCCGGCCATCTCGGCAATTGCCAGGTGGTAGCGGTCGGCGTAGTCGAACACCACGATTCCTTCCATCCTTGCACGATTGACCAAGAGGCTGAGATAGTTCTTGGGGCCCTGGATGGCGGTTGTGTTGTTGTACTGGCTGATGGCGCCGCAGATGATGATGCGGGCCTTGCGGTTGATCTTGGCCAGCACATCGTCGAGGATCTCGCCACCCACGTTGTCGAAGTAAATGTCCACGCCCTTGGGGCAGTGTTCCTTCAAACCAGCGCGGACGGCGCCGGGGCCGGCCTTGTAGTCAATGCAGGCGTCAAAGCCCAATTCCTTGACCACCCATTCGCACTTGGCGGCGCCACCGGCAATGCCGACCACGCGGCAGCCCTTGATTTTGGCGATCTGGCCCACGGTCTGGCCCACCGCACCGGCGGCGCCGGACACCACCACGGTTTCACCTGCCTTGGGCATGCCCACATCCATCAGGCCAAAGTAGCCGGTCATGCCGGGCATACCCAGCACGTTGAGCCATTGGGTCAGCGTTCCTGCGCGCAGGTCGATCTTGAACATGCCGTTGCGCTTGATCTCGTCGGCGGCGACGGTGATGTACTCCTGCACACCGAAGCCAGCACTCACATAGTCGCCCACCGCAAACTGGTCGTTCCTGGAAGCAACCACCTTGCCGACACCACCAGCGCGCATGACTTCGCCAATGCCGACGGGTGGGATGTAGCTTTTGCCTTCGTTCATCCAGCCGCGCATGGCGGGGTCCAGGGACAGCGCCAGCGTCTTCAGCACCACGCCGCCCTCGGCCGGTTCAGCCACCGGCTCGGTAGTGTGGCTCCAGTCGGTGGCTTTGGGCATGCCCACAGGCCGTGCGGCAAGGCGGATCTGGTGGTTGACGAGGTTGGCAAGTGACATGGTGGTACTCCGCAAAGGGAAGGTTGAAAGGTAGGCGGCCAGTGAAATGCGGGCACGCCGGGAGGCGCATCGTAGCGCGCCATTTCAGCCGCTGGCGTTGCCAACGTGACAACCCCTTGTGGCCACCGGGGTTCAATAACGTCTATGCTTGGCGGTTAAGGAGTAAGCCATGGCGACCAACAAACCTTCCCGAAAATATGACGTGGTGCTGTACGGTGCCAGTGGCTTTGTGGGGCGCCAGACGGTGGCTTACTTTGCCGCACACCCCGAGGTCAAATCGGCGGGTTTGAGTTGGGCCTTGGCGGGGCGTTCGGCTGACAAACTGGAAGCGGTACAAAAAGCCTGCCCAGGGGCGGAAAAAGCCGGCATTGTGGTGGCAGAAGCCCACGACGCCAAAGCCATGGACCAACTGGCCGCCAATGCTCGTGTCGTGCTGAGCACCGCCGGCCCGTTTGCGCTGTATGGCAGTGAACTGGTTGCGGTCTGTGTGCGCAATGGCACGCATTATGTGGACATCACCGGTGAAACACCCTGGGTCAAGGGCCTGATCGAGCGCCACCACAAAGAGGCGCAGCGCCAGGGCACTCGCATTATTCCGTTTTGCGGCTTTGACTCGATCCCCTCCGACCTGAGTGCCCGATTGGCCAATGAAGCCATGTTGGAGCGTTATGGGGAGGTCTGCACGGCGGTCAAGGTGGCTTTCAGCATCCGCGGTGGTTTCAATGGCGGCACGCTGGCGTCGCTGTTCAATATGTTGGCGTCTGGACAGACGGAGGCCATGGCCGATCCGTTCTTGCTGAATCCCGAGGGTGCGCATCCGTCCGACCTGACGGCACACGCCGACCCGCTGGGGCCGCGCCACGACGTTGACTTTTCGGCCTGGCTAGGTCCTTTCATGATGTCCACCATCAACACCCGGGTCGTTCGTCGCAGTGCGGCCCTGCTGGGTTATGCACCAGGGTATTTCTACCAGGAGTATTTGCGCTTGGGCCGGGGACCCGCGGCGGCCCTGGCGGCCACCACGCTGAGCGTGGGGTCCTTTACGTCGCAGGCGGCCTTGCGTGTGGCCCCGATACGCCGCCTGGCACAAAAGTTTGCACCGCAGCCGGGCGCCGGCCCAAGCGTTGCCAGCATGGACGGCGGATCGTTTCGCGCCCAATGGGTGGGCCACAGCGCCAGCGGCAACATGGTGCGGGGCATGATTGCCGACAAGGGCGACCCCGGCAACCGGGCGACGACCAAGATGTTGTGCGAATCGGCGCTGGCCCTGGCGCTGCAGTTGGACGAGCTGCCGGGAGGCAGCAAACATGGCGGCTTGCTGACGCCCGCCAGCGGCCTGGGTGACGTGTTGGTGCAGCGTTTGCGTAGGGCCGGTATGACGCTGCAAGTTGACGCCGCCAAATGACATCGGGGCGCGATCCCTTTCTCCTTCTTTTTCAAGGACATCAAGATGGCAAAAAAGAACCCTACTGCATCCGCCCCACACAAGCCCACGGCTCTGGTCACCGGTGCATCGTCCGGTATCGGCGAGGCCCTGGCCCACTGTTTTGCAGCCGGTGGTTTTGACCTGGTCCTGGTCGCCCGCAGCGCCGACAAGCTGAAAACGCTGGCTGCCAATTTGACCCAAAAACATGGCATTGGCGTGCGCGTGTTGCCGGCCGATCTGGCGCAGCCGGGTGCCGCCGCCCAGTTGCGCGCGGCCCTGTCCGGGAAAGACCACCAGGTGGATGTTTTGGTCAATTGCGCCGGTGTGCTGGAGCAGGGTGCGTTTACCGGCATCACGGCGGCAGGTCACCAGCAAATCATCGACCTCAATATTTCGGGCCTGACCGCGATGTTGAGCGCCTTCTTGCCGGGCATGGTGGAGCAGGGGTCGGGGCGGGTTCTCAACGTCGCCTCGGTGGCGGCGTTTCAGCCGGTTCCGACTTTGGCCAGTTACGCGGCCAGCAAGGCCTATGTGTTGTCGCTGTCCGAATCGCTGGCCGAGGAGCTGCGTGGCACCGGCGTCACGGTCACCACGCTGTGCCCCGGCATCACCGCGACCAATATGCTCAAGCAGGCGGCCGGTGCCAATGACAAGCTGAGCCAGTTGCCGTCGTTTCTGGTGGGCGATGTGCAGCAGGTGGCCGATCTGGCCTATGCCGCCTGCCTCAAGGGGGACGCCATTTGTGTGCCCGGTGTCATCAACCAGGCGGCGATGATCGCTTCGCGCGGCACGCCCAAGTGGCTGGTGCGACGCATTGGCGGGCTGCTGGGTCGCAAAGCCCTTTAGCGCACGATTTGGTGGGTAAGGACGACAGGTCCGAATAGAATGAAGGGAGAACCGAAATAAACGATCTAGGAGATGTATGTCGTGTTCGCCTGCAGAACTCAAACGAAAAAGCGACGAATTTTTTGACAAATGGAACGCCTGCAAGGCCCATCCTGGCATCGATGGTTTTGTCGAGTTCGCGGTCGCGGTGTCGAGTTTTACCGAATTCCTGGATGCCAAAGGCCTGCCCGGCTTGCACCAAAGCGCGCGGGCGGTGGAGCAGCAGGTGTTGTCACTGCTGGATCGCTGGAACGGTGACAGCTTGCCCGCTGTCTCCGAAGCGGAGCTGGATTCCCAGATCGAGGATTTCCGCACCCGCATTTCCGCCTTTCTGGAAGAGAACAACGACCCCAACCCCGAGCGGCGTTTGCACCAGGAGGCCGAAGTATTTTCCGACCTGCTGCCGGCCAAGAAAATTTGGCTGGTCACTTCAACGCCGGAAGCCTGGAATGAAGTGGTCACCCAGGCCGGGTATTTCAATATCCAGGTCGAAGTGTGCGGACCGCACTACGACAAGCAGTCCACCCAGGAACCTACGATTGTGCTGGTGGATGCCAAGGGCCTGGAATCCACCGCCTTTATTGTGCGGGTGCAGGCATTGCGTGGCCGGTTCTCGGCCAGCAGCATCATCGGACTGCAGTTGCCCGCAGATTTTGACGGCCTGAAGCTGGCTCTGCGGGTCGGTTGTGACTATTGTTTCCCGCAGGGTACGGCGCAATCGGTCATCATGGCGCGTATCGTCAAGCTGTGCAGCAGTGAAGAGGAACCACCTTACCGTGTGTTGGTGGTGGAAGACTCGAAGACGGCAACCGCAATGATCCAGCGGACTTTAAAAGAGTCCGCCATTGAGTCCATGGCCATTTCACGGCCGCAAGAGGTGCTGACTGCCCTGGTCAAGTTTCAGCCCGATCTGGTGCTGATGGACATGTACATGCCGGGCTGCACCGGCGTTGAAGTGACCCGCGTGATTCGCCAGCACGAAGAGTTTTTGTCAACACCGGTGGTCTATCTGTCGGCCGATACCAGCATTGCCCTGCAGGTGGATGCCTTGCGTCTGGGGGGCGACCATTTCCTGACCAAGCCCTTTAATCCGGTGATTCTGAACGCTGTGGTCAAGAGCAAAATTGACCGCTACCGCATCCTGCGGCGTTCGATGTACCTGGACAGCCTGACGGGTCTGCTGAATCACACCACGTCCAAACAACGTCTGGATGCCGCTGTGGCCGCAGCCGTTGCCGACGGGACCCCGTTGTGTGTGGCCATGATTGACATTGACCATTTCAAACGGGTCAACGATACCTATGGCCACCCCATGGGGGACCAGGTCATCCGCAGCGTGGCATGGCTGCTGAAGCAGCGTTTGCGCAAGACCGATGCGGTGGGCCGTTATGGCGGCGAAGAGTTCGTCGTGATCCTGCCACAGGCCAATGCCGAACGTGCCCGGAATTTGCTGGACCGCATCCGGATTGACTTTTCACACTTCAGCCACCCCGTGAAGAACACGGCCTTTGCCTGCACCTTTTCGTGTGGCATTGCGCAATTGGCGCCTGGCGTCAGTCCACAAGACCTGATCAAACAGGCCGATACCGCGCTTTATGAAGCCAAACGCAAAGGGCGCAACCAAATTGTCGGCGGTTGACGGCAGTGCATGCGTCATGCCGTTGTTTCAAGGGTTTGTGAGGCAGACGGTGTGTCGGAGCAACTGTCTCCCGCACACCCGTGGATTTCGCTGACGGGCAAGGCCTGGGGTCTTGCGATGCTGCCATTGTTGGTGTCGTAACCTACGCGTTGCAAATGGTTTGCCAATGCGGCATCCATGGATGCCGCATGTTGTGGAAACCAAACCGCCAATTCTTTGACCATCTGGCGCACCATGGCAACATCACCGGCCTGGCACTGCGCAGCGCCCTGCTGCATGATTTGCAGCACCACCTTGTGCTGCGTGCTGTGGCAGTTGCTGGCAGCAAACCGGGTTTCGGTCATCCAGCGGTCTTCGCGGCTGAAATGGTCCTCGGTGTGGGCCACCAGGTCCTGCCAGGCCGCAAGCACTGCGCCATCCGATGCGGTTTCCACGGCGGCCAGCAAGTCCACGAATTCCTCGTGCGTGCGGTCCATCTGGGGAATGTTCAGTACAAAGTCATCAGACCATTCGAGTGCGGGCACAAAAGTTCTCCGTAGTTAAAAGAAATCCAGCAAGGGTGTCACAGCGCGTGCGAGACGATTTTGAAATCGGCGTCTTCTGCAAAGGTCTTGACCGAAAAGCCCAGGCTGCGCATGAGCTTGAGCATGCCCGGGTTGTTGGCCAGCACCAGGCCGTCGATTTCGGACAGACCCCGTTCGCGGGCTACGTCCATGATGCTGAGCATCAGGCGCGAGCCCAGCCCCTTGCCGTTGAAGTCGTCGGAAACAACCAGTGCAAATTCGCAGCTGGACTGGTCGGGATTGGTGATGTAGCGCGACACGCCAACGATTCGCTCGGTCTCGGTGATCTCGCCATCGGCACCCGCCGTGCGCTCCTTGAATACCGCCACCAGGGCCATCTCGCGGTCGTAGTCGATCAGCGTGAAGCGCGCCAGCATGGTGGGTGGCAGTTCGGTGATGGAGGACACGAAACGGAAGTAGCGGCTCTCGGGCGAGAGGTGTTGCATCAGGTCCTGCAGCATCTGGGCGTCGTCCGGGCGGATCGGTCGCACGGAGTATTCACCACCGCCGGGCAGCGGCCAGACCTGCTCAAAGCGCGCCGGGTAGGGCAGGATGGCCAGATGGCCGTAGTGGTTGGTGCCACCGCTGGCTGCCTGCGAGGCGTGGTCAATGACGATGCGCGCATCCACGGCCACTGCACCGTGTTCGTCAACGATAAAGGGGTTGATGTCCATCTCGCGCAACTGGGGTAGCTCGCACACCATTTCCGAGACCCGCAGCAGCACCTGCTCCAGTGCGTCCATATTCACCGCGGCATTGCCACGCCACTCACCTAGCGTTTCGGCAACGCGGGAGCGTTCGATCAGGCGTCGGGCCAGGAACTGGTTCAGTGGCGGCAGCTCCATCGCGCGGTCGTTGATCAACTCGATCATCGTACCGCCGGCACCAAAGGCGATCACCGGGCCAAACGGGTCGTCGGTGACCAGGCCGATGTAGATTTCGCGACCCCGCTTGGCGCTGGCCATGTTCTGCACCGTCACGCCGTTGATGCGTGCTTTGGGTTGCAGGCGGGTCACGGTCTGCACCATATCGTTGTAGGCGTCGCGCACACCGGTGGCATTCGCGATGTTGAGCACAACGCCGTGCACGTCGGACTTGTGACTGATGTCGGGTGAGTCAATCTTCAGCGCGACCGGGAAGCCGAGCTGGGTGGCGATCATCATGGCTTCGTTGGCGCTGCGCGCCAGCATGGTGGTGGTGACCGGGATGTGAAAGGCCGACAGCAGGGTCTTGGACTCCATTTCGGTTAACACCTTGCGCCGTTCAGCCAGCACACTCTCGATCACCAGACGGGCGCCCTCTATATCGGGTTTGTTGAGGGTGGACAGCGGTGGTGGTGTCTGCTGCAACAGCAACTGGTTTTGGTAGAACGAAGCCAGGTTGCCAAAGGCTCCTACGGCGGCCTCGGGGGTGCGGAAACTAGGAATGGCAGCTTCATTGAGGATGCTGCGTGCCGCACCCACCGAGGCGTCGCCCATCCAGCACGACAGCAGGGGTTTGCCGATGGTGCGCTTGACATCAGCCAGTGCAGTTGCTACGGCAGCGGCATCCCCACCGGCCTTGGGAGAGTAGATGGCCAAGACGCCGTCGATTTGGCGGTCTTTCTCGGCAATCGCAATGGCTACGCGGAAGTGTTCTGGGCCAGCGTCCTCTGACAGGTCAATCAGGTCGGTCAGCGACGCCAACGCCGGTAATTGCGGTTTCAGGGCAACCACCGACTCGGACGACAACTTGCCAAGCTGCAGCGATATTTCATTCACCCAATCGGCTGCCAGGACACCGGGTCCACCGCCATTGGTGACGATGGCCAGGCGCTTGCCGACCGGGCGATAGCGTGACGCCAAGCATTTGGCGGCGGAGAACAGTGCCACAAACGAGCGTACACGCACAGCGCCAGCCCGGCGCAGCGCGGCATCAAATACATCGTCACTACCGACGATGGTACCGCTGTGGGTTTGGGCCGCCGCATTGCCGGCGGCTTTTCGGCCGGCCTTGAGCACGACTACCGGCTTGGCGTTGGCGGCGGAACGTAGTGCACTCATGAAGCGGCGTGCGTTGGAGATACCTTCCATGTAGACGACGATGCTATGGGTTTGGGCATCGTTGGCCAGGAAGTCCAGCGCCTGCGCAATGTCAACCGAGGTATGTGGGCCAAGGGACACCACCGAAGAGAAACCGACACCGTTGCTGCGTGCCCAGTCCAGCATGGACGAGGTCAGCGCACCCGACTGGGATACCAGTGCCAGCGACCCTGGGCTGGCCAATGGCCCAGCCGCACTGGCGTTGAGTTGCAATTGGGGCCGCTGAAAGCCTAGCGAGTTGGGTCCCAACAGATGCATGCCCTCGCGTCGGGCGATCTTTTTCAGTTCGGCGGAGAGTTCGGGTCCGACACCACTGGAAATAACCAGGGCCGCGCGGCAAGCCATGCGCCCGGCAAGTTCCAGCGCCGCCGCGATGTCCTTGTGCTCCAGGGAGATGATGGCGAGGTCGGCTTTGGCCTGCGCCAGATCAGCCAGGGTGCCACTGGTGTGGATATCCAAAAACTGCAGAGTCCCGGCATAACGCTGTGCCCGCAGTGCATCAACCAGTGCAATCGCCTGGGTGTTGTGACTTTCTGGCGCATCGATTCGCCCGGCAAAGACAACGATGGATTCAGGCGTGAAGAGCGGGGTCAGGTAGTGTTTGTCCATGGGTGGTTCTCTAGTCGGCGCCAATCAGCACCTTGACGTGGGCGGCCACGCTGCGGGCCAGAGGGCTGAGCACATAGCCGCCCTCCAGGCATGAAATGACACGCCCTTTGCAGTGGCGCCGGGCAACCGCCATGAGCTGTTGCGTGACCCACTCGTAGTCCGCTTCGACCAGGCCGAGGTTGCCCATGTCGTCCTCGCGGTGGCCATCGAAGCCAGCGGAAATGTAGATCAACTCCGGCGCAAAGGCGTCCAGTGCTGGAATCCAGTGGGTGGTCACGGCGTCCCGGAACTTCTCACTGCCCGAGCGAGAGGGCAGGCCCACGTTGACCATATTCGGGCCGGTGGCGTTTTCTCCGGTGAATGGGTAAATGCCCTGTTCAAAAATGGAGCACATGAGAACGCGTTCGTCACCCCGGAAGATGTCCTCGCTGCCATTGCCATGGTGCACATCGAAGTCGATCAGCGCGACGCGTTGGACCCCATGTTCGGTCAACGCGTGGCGGATGCCCACCGCGATGTTGTTGAAAAAACAGAAACCCATGGCCGCAGCACGTTCCGCATGGTGGCCGGGGGGGCGTACGCAGCAAAATGCAGTGGGTGCCTCTCCCGCCACCACCAGATCCGTGGCTTGTACGACCGCACCGGCGGCGCGAAGTGCAGCCCGCACCGTGAAGGGATTCATTTCGGTATCCGGATCAACACGGTGGTAGCCTTCGGCCGGGGATGCATCCATCAACTCCGCCACATACAGCGAGGAATGGGCATGTGCCAGTTGTTCAGGGGTGGCCAGCGGCGCGTAATACGGGTGCATGTAGTCCAGCAAACCCTTGGCCAGCAGCATGTCGTTGATGGCGCCCAATCGCTCAGGACATTCCGGATGGTGGGGACCCATCTCGTGGCGGGCGCAGTCGGCGTGGGTGATGTAGGCGGGCAACAAAACGGTCTCCAGAGTCGATTCAGACGACTTCAATCAAAACCTGCGGCCAGTGTAGGGTGACCGGGCGCAGCTTATCTTGACTTAAAGCAATTCAAAGCAAAAACGCCTCCGGCCCTCGTGAAATGGGCGAGAGGCGCTATAAAAAAAGCAGCGTATTGGCAAGGCCGAAAAATTACATCCGCTCAAAAATGGCCGCAATACCCTGGCCACCGCCGATACACATGGTCACCAGAGCATAGCGGCCCTGGATGCGCTGCAACTCATACAAGGCCTTGACGGTGATCAGTGCACCGGTGGCGCCAATCGGGTGACCCAGTGAAATACCCGATCCATTGGGGTTGACTTTGGCGGGGTCCAGACCCAGATCCTTGCTGACCGCACAGGCCTGGGCCGCAAAGGCTTCGTTGGCCTCAATGACGTCCAGATCGTTCACGGTCAGGCCGGCTTTTTTGAGCGCGGCCAAGGTGGCTGGAACCGGTCCAATACCCATGTACTTGGGGTCTACTCCGGCGTGGGCGTAGGCCACCAGGCGGGCCAGCGGTTTTGCGCCACGGGCTTTGGCTGCACCGGCTTCCATCAGCACCACCGCCGCGGCGGCATCGTTGATGCCCGAGGCGTTGCCAGCCGTTACGGTGCCGTTTTCCTTCAGGAAGGCGGGCTTGAGCTTGGCCATGTCAGCCAGCGTGCAATTGGGCCGGAAGTGCTCGTCCAGCGCGTAGGCGACATCGCCTTTTTTGCTCTTGAGTATGACCGGCATGATCTGCTCTTTGAAGTAGCCCGCTTCGGTGGCACGCTGGGCGCGGTTGTGGCTTTCGACCGCCAATGCGTCCTGGTCTTCGCGGCTGATGCCCCATTTGGCTGCGATGTTCTCGGCCGTAACACCCATGTGGATGGTGTGGAAGGGGTCGTGCAGGGCACCAATCATCATGTCGATCATCTTGGTGTCACCCATGCGGGCACCCCAGCGCATGTTCAGCGATGCAAAGGGCGCTCGGCTCATGTTCTCGGCTCCACCGCCAATCGCCACGTCGGTGTCGCCTAGCAAAATACTTTGGCTGGCCGAGACTATGGCTTGCAGGCCGGAGCCGCACAGCCGGTTTACGTTGAATGCGGGCGTCGCCTCGGCGCAGCCGCCGTTGATGGCCGCCACCCGTGACAGGTACATGTCCTTGGGTTCGGTGTTGACCACGTGGCCAAAGACCACATGGCCTACGTCCTTGCCGTCCACTTGGGCGCGGGACAAGGACTCGCGGACAACCTGGGCTGCCAGTTCGGTTGGGGGAATGTCCTTCAGACTGCCGCCGAAAGTTCCAATAGCGGTGCGCACGGCGCTGACAACAACAACTTCACGGGTCATGGGGGCTCCTGTAATTAAATGGGTATGAAGCGAAGTGTGAACTGTTTTGTCTACAGTTGGCTGACAGCAACCAAGGTTCTGGCGAAGGCAGGGCGCACCAAAAAAAGCCCCCATGCTGCCTTTCGGTTGGCAGTGGGAGCCGATTCTTCAAAGCAGCAAGCCCGCAGTGGCGTTGCCTTCAACCGGTGTCAACGCAGTTGGTAGATGTAGCTCACGCCCAGAAAGTTGACATTCTGCTGTTGCCGCTGAGCAACCGTGGTGCCATCGGAGTAGATGTAAGGCACACCCGCATAGCTCCAAGCCCAGTCGTTGAAATGGGTTCTCTGGTGAATCAGGTCCACACGCACTGCGGTCTGCTTGTTCAACGTGAATTTGCCAAAAAACTTGAGCGCCGTCTGCTGGTACATGATGTCGGGCAATCCGCCTGATGCGGTCAAGGACGTCGCTGTGTACGGGTCGGCAACCGCGTCCAGACTTTGAACATATTGGCTCTTATCGTCTACATACGCCAGATTGCCGCCCACTTCCAGCTCGTTGTTGGGCTTGCCGGTAAAGCCAAGTCCGACGTTGGTGTTGGTGTTGTCAAACGCCATGACATAACCGGCGGTTCGCGACTGGTTGAATGTCTGCAGGCCACGGGAAATGTAGCCATTCAAAGCCCAGCGGAACGACAATGCGTAGGACGCATCAACTGCAAACTGGTTCATGCGGGTTTGCTTCAATCCGTCTTGGCCTGGCGTGCTGAAAGCGTCATTTCCTTGCTCGGCGCTGAACTGCACGGACCAGTCTTTGTCAGGCATCCAGTCACCGTAGATCCTGACTTTGTCACGCCTGCGGTCCGCCAGAGTGGGCATGTACAGCGCGGAGGACATGCCGAGGGAAGGGTCGGTAATGTCACCAACCATGGCAACCCCAAGACCACTGACGTCGCGCAGCCAGTTGGAGCCGTCGCGTTGACTGCGCGACACGCTGATGGCTCCGCTGAAGTCGTCCGACAAACGACGCCTCAGTTCGGCTTGCACGCCATTTTCCTTGGTGTTTTGTCTCAAGGCGCTGATACCAGCAAACGATACGGTTGGCGTAACGGTTCCACGGTCAATGAGTTCAGAATTGACAGACAAGGAGCCACGGTAGTCACTGGTAAATTGCCAGTTCGCCTGAACCTTGGCGTCTGTCCTGCGATTGGAAAGCCGCTGGTTGGTGGATGCGATGGTGCCAGCGATGTTGTAGTAGGCAATGGGTGTTTGGTCGTCCTTGTTTTGATAACGGATATCGGCCTGCAATGACAATTTGTCCATGGGGCGCGACGACACACCGAGATGGGCTAGTTGGGTCCTGACGCTGCCGCCCAGGCTGGTAACACCAGTCCGGCTGACCGAGCCGAACGATTCGTCCTGGGTTGCGATGGATTGGGCGAGTTTGAAGACGCCGCGAGTCTTGTCTGAAAAGTCATAGTTCCCGCTTGCATCAAGTTGATGCATTTGACTGTCCGGAGCCAGCGCGACTGCCTGATTCAAATATCCCAAAAGCCCGGGACTGACTGAGAACAAGGACCCGACGGCGTTATACAAACTACCCGACACCGTGGGGTTCATGGACGAATCGGTATTGCGGTAGAAGGAGCCGTAGTAACCCACGTTGAAGCGCAACTTCTCCAACGCGTAACTCAAACGTGTCTCGATCTGGCTGTGGTTGGAATCAATGGGCTCGGGCAATAGCAGCGTCGCTCCTCCCACACGAATGCCCGTTGTGCCAAGGCACGCGGCGTTATAAGAGGTTGGGCAGTTCATGCCTATTCCGAACATCTGGCTGCCACGCTTGTTTTCACTCTTCAAGTCGATTTCGAGTTGAAGCCTCGGAGTGATGGTCTTGGCAAAACCAACCCCTAAATGGGTGCGTTTTGTTTGTAGGTCAAAATTAGCACCCGTTCCGGGGCCGTCAGTCAAAGCGGCTACAGTCGGCCGGGCGGAACCAGTGCCCACAAGACCTGTGTTGATCTGGTAGGGGTTTTGGTGTGTCAATTCGCCATACTCGGCATTGAGCTTCCAGTTGCCGACATTCTTCCAAACCAGTGACAGGTCACGTGAATCACTCAATAAATCCGTTCCTTCAAAGTCAATCCAGGTGCCCGTTTCTTCGTCCCGGCGACTGAAATCAGCCCCCAGGATTGCCGACGCAGTATTGTCCTTGCGCATGCGGTTGTATTGACCAAACTGGGCACGCCCATCGCGGTCGCCACTCACCAAGCCCACACCGACGCTAACCGACGATTGGTCGGACGTGGACTGCGCGTATGCCGGCACAAAGGCTGCGCACACTGCCAAGGCCAGCGCAGTACGTTGAAAAACAAACATGGGGGTTGTTTTGTTCATGATGGATCTCCTGCTTCAACGCATCAAGGGGTTGGTGATGGAAGGGCTGTTAGAGCCATGAACCTGGGTATGGCAGTTCATGCAGCTGCGGCCCTGCCACATATTGATGACGTTCTTGCCGTTCGACATATTGGTGATTTGTGGCGCTGCCTGACCGAGTGCAGGTCGTCCAAAAACGCCCACCTGTCCACCAATGGCACCAATCGCACCAGCAACGTGAGGTGTATGGCACTGCTGGCACAACATGGGGGCACGCGCCTTGAGCATGCCGGCAATCGTGCTGCCGTGGGCGTTGTGGCAGTTGGAGCAATCATCTGCCACGGGTGAGTGTTGCTGGACGAACGGGCCACGTTTTTCCGCATGGCAGGTGTAGCAGGTCTCGGTAAAGGTGTCGCGCTTCGCCAGTTTGGGGCCGGTCGAGCCGTGCACATTGTGGCAATCTGAGCAGGTCATCTTGCCTTCAGGAACCGGATGATGGGATGGTTTGTTCACCTGGGCACGCTGTTCTTTGTGGCACTGGTAGCAAACTTCAGCCTGTGCTGCCTTGTTCACAATCTTGTCTTTGTTGGCGTGGGTCTTGTGGCAGGTATCGCAGGTCACGTTTGCCATATGGTGCTGTGAACCGGACCACAGGGCGCGTTTGCTGTCTTTGTCGTGGCAGTTCTGGCAGACACGGTTTCTGCTGTCAGTGGTTACCGCGCTATTCTTGCCAAAGGTCTTGCCGAAAGTGACATCCGGCTTGGGCAAAGGCGACGCTCCCTCAGGCTGGTTTGCGTGCTCGTCACTCTTGCCGTGGCAGGCAATGCAATCAGGGGCGCGCTTGTCGCCCGCAAATCCGTGTGTCGATCGGCTCATGTCAGTCAAGTCTTCAGAATCGTGACACGAAACACACAGTGCCACCCCTTTGAGGGGTTCCTCGGCAGTTGCAGTACCCAAGACTCCAGACAGGAGCAGCCCTATAAACGCCATCGCTAACTTGATTCGCATCCCATTTCCCCTAGAAGTCACAGTTTCACTGATCATATTATCGAAGCACCCCAGTGCTCAGAAAAAACGGGAGGGCCTGTTGAGACCCCCCCGTTTGAACTGGCACCGTTACGGCTTACTTCTGGCCGTGAACGATATCTACACCCTTGAAGCCGCCGCTTGCATGGCAATCGTTGCAAGTTTCAGCTGGCAGGGCCCTGATCTCGGCCTGGGTCTTGTTGCCGAAGGCCGATCCGCCGAATGTCGTCACGTGACCGATGGATGCACTGGAGTTGTGGCACGTCGTGCAGCTGGCAGCCTTCGGTGAAATCACAGACCAGTTGTTCGGGTCGGTTCCAAACACAACCGGTGTCACACCAGCGGCTGATGTAACGTTCTTCAGCACGACAGTGCCCAAGCTGCCCAAGTCGTTCTTGTACGAATTGTTCACGTGGCAGGCGTCGCAATTCAAGCCGACGCTGGGGTAGGCCACTTCAGCTGCGTAGTTTTCCACACTTGCTGCAAGTGTCAGAGGTGGAACAACAGCATTCAGGGTCTTGCAAAGGGCAATTGCGGCTGGTGTCGTGCCTGCAGGGTTGCAGTACGCGCCGGCAACCTTGTTGCCGTGGGTGAATGGACTTACACGTTTTGAATTGCCGTGGATACCGTGGATCATGTTCTTGAACTGGTACGACTCGTACAGATTCAGGCCATTGGTCATCATGTTGCCGTTGGATGCACGATTCGCATCGTGGCACAGGGCACAGGATTCAACGGTGTCGCGGGCACCACTATGGAAGGCGTTGGCCAAGGTGTTGGAACCCGACGTCGATCCCAGGGCACCGTGGCAATCATTGCACTTCTCGTTCGAGACAATTTGGCGCCGTGGGCTCAGTGGTCCGGAAAGTGCAACATCCTTGTGGGTGTTTTGAACAACAACGTTCACCAAGGCTGCGGGTACAACGGCTGGACGGGGGTCCAGAGCCTTGACAGCAAGTTGTACTTCTTTCACCTGTCCAATCGTAATCACGCGTGCAGTACCGGCCGCCACTGCGGTTGCGGTATCCGCTGGCACTGTGATGGTTGCGGTGTAGTGGTTGGTTCCATCATTTGTTCCGGTGTATGCATAGACCTGAGCTGCACTTCCGCCGTTGTTGTACGAAGAGAACTCGGTAACTGCAGGCGTTTGGCCCACCATGTTCTGATAAGCCAGCATCAGGCGTATGTTGCCAAACCTGGTTGTGTTTGCGCAATTGGTAGGGCTGGCGCAATCCGCCGTCACCAGGTTGTAGGCCGTATTGCCTGCAGTTGGGTTGGACAAGAAGTACTTGACGGTAACTTTGCGAGTCGCTGCGTCGTAGGACGCGCTCTCGATGTTCATCTTGTACTTGGCCGCATTTTCCTCGTTCTGATTCCAGTGCACCACCTCTGGGGAAATATTGGAGCCCACCTTGTGGCAAGCCACGCACTGCGCGTTGGTCAGGTCAGTTGCCTTGGTGTTCTTGGCTGCAGCAGTAGCACCGACCACGGTGGCGTCCTTCGCATACACAATGTGTTTGACTTCCCACAGGCCGCCCACTTTTTCAGTATGGCAAGTCAGGCAAGCCTGCGCAGTGACAACTTTCTTCCAGTTGTCGCCCTGTGGCGTGCTGGTGTTGCTTGCTGAGTGGCATTTGGTGCAATTGCGCAGGTCTTGCGGGAAGCCAACTTCGGCATAGTCGTGCTTGGCATTGCCATAACCCCAAATAATGTAATCGGCACCGGAATCTGCCTTGAGCTTCTTGCCAGCATGAATCTTGTGGGTCATCGTGGCCATATCCAGGCTGTTGCCGCTTTCGGGGTCCACAGTACCAGGGTTGTGGCACATCACACAGTACTGGGTATCAACACGCCCACCGCCATGCAGCGCCAGTTTATCGTGGCAGCTATTGCACGATTTGACGTCCGTCATCTTGCGTGTTTTTGACGGGTCAGTGACTGCTACTGATTTGCCGTCAACAACGGTGAAATCAAAGTAAGGATTGGATAAAACGGTCTCGCCTGCAGCGTTCTTGTAACTCAACTGAATGGCGATACGGTGGGTGCGTGCGGGCTCGTAAGCGATTCCCGGTACGGTTGTCACATCCTTTGCAAAGGTGTAGGTGTAATAACCATCGGGGTTATAGACAAGCTGGGTCGCTACCGATGTGTCCGTCGTCGCTTGTGGTGCAGACTTCAGGGCAGGTGTACCGCCGGGACCAAAACCTGCGGCTCCGGCTTTTGCTCCGGTGACATAACTCACCCACTGGTCAGCTTCGCCATTGGTGCCTGGGACCAGCTTCGCTATGGCAAACCGGACATTGGTGTTATTCAACCCAGTGACGACCTTGCCATCCGAGAACACCGAGAAATTGACCTTGGCTGCGCCAGCGATGGTCACCGCGGGAACGCCTGCCGATTGCAAAACGGTGAACGGCGCAGACGTGTTGACGGCCGTGTCATTTGTGGCAAGTGCGCTCGCCGAGGCAATCGTGGAACTGAGGGATGCCGCTGGCGGAGCAACCGGGTCTGAGGACCCGCCGCCACCGCAACCTGCAATAACAAGTGTGGCCAGCACTGCCGACCCCCACCGCGTGAATGAATGTTTCATTTTGTACTTCCTTTGGTTTTTTGCTGGGGGTCAGCTTGCAGAGCCTCGTCTTGGCTCTTTTACGCTGGCGTCAATGTGATAAGTACCAGTCCGCCATGTTCTTGAGCTCTTCAGGCTTCTTGGTGCTGATGACTTTGTGTTTTTCCTTCTTGCCGCTGCCTTTTGGCCGCAATTCGACTTCCATCGCTTCTGTCATGTTTTTGATGGCTTTTTCCTGCCCTTCAGGCTTGCCCCTGTATTTGTCGGCGATTTCCTTCATCGACGGGCCCTTTTTTTCTTTTTCGGCGGCGTGACACTTCAAGCAGTCATCGGCCTTTGCGAGGGCCTTGGCGGCCTCAACGTCCACCTTGGCGTACGCGGGAACAGAAGCAGCCATCGCAAGGGCAACCGCTACTCCAAACAGGGTGAAAGGTTTTCTAGTCATCGGATTTTCCTTAACAAAGCTTAAGTTTATGAATGAATAGGTGCATTTGAGGCCTGAGCAAGGGTGAAGTCAAGCGTCAAAAGGGCTGTGGAATTAAATTGTCGAGACCATTTGATTTAAATCAATCGACGGTGCAGCGGTGGTTGTTTTTGGGTTCGATGCTCACTGGGTATATGGCCCAGAAAGGCGTCAATGCTTGCCGCCTTCGTCGACTTCTTCATAACCCGTAATCATGGCTTTGATGTGGGCCGTACGTGTGTGGCCGAGGGTGATCAGGTACAGGTGCATGATCAGAAAACCGCTAAAAACGATGAACATCAGGACGTGAATGGTGTCGACGATCCGGACGCCACCGAACAGGTCAACCAGAAACGCGAATTGCTTGACGTCCCACAGCAGTAAACCTGATATGAACTGGATGGGAACGAACAGCAGCATGATGATCTGGTACATCATGATCTGCAGTGGGTTGAATTTGTGATAAATCGTGGGTTGGTGTGGATTGACCTTGCCCAAGAATATTTCATATCCATAAAACTTGATTTGCCGCCAGGAGTCAGCAAAGTACTTTTGCGCATTCAGCTCCGGCAGGTAAACCGTAATTTTGTCGGTGAACATGTAGAAGCCCAGCCACAGAAAGTAGTTGGCCATCAGTACAAACCCGATCCAGTTGTGTATGTCGACAGCGATCTTGAACGGCAGGATTTGTGCAAGATCCAGATAGCGGATCTGTAAGCCCGTTGCGATGAGCACGATGAAGCCGATGGCATTGACCCAGTGCCAGATCCGAACCGGAAGCGGATGTATATAGATTTGTTTCATGATTGGTCCTTGTTGCTGGCGGCTTTTAGTTGTTCGCGCTTGGCCTTGAAAAGACGATTTGCTGTCAAATGTGCAATGGGAACACAGACGACCCCCAGCAATACCAGGACCAGCAAGTAGTCCAGCAGCTTGATGCGGGTGCTGCCGATGGCGTAGAAGCCCTTCATGGTTCCGGTCGCAGTTAAGGAGCCTAAAACTTCCTTTTCAACGCTGTGTCGCAGGGGTCGGCCGTCTGGGCCAGCCATGGTCAGAACAACGGTCTGGAACGGGGTTGCGCCGTACTGATGACAGACTTTGCAGTCCTTGATGGCTTTTGATTTTTCACTCAATTGGTGCGCCTGCACCCCTGAGCGAACCTCAAGCCGTCCGCTCAAGATGGCTTTGGGTCCCGTGTTTTCGAGATTGAATTCTTTCAGGAAGCTGCGGAGTTCCTTTTCATCCAGACCCACTTCCTTACCATCGGCCGTTTTGATGAGGCGCTCAAACTTTGGTACGCCATGTTGTTCGAGAAGCTGTTTACCGCCCACGCTGTCGACCATACGCAAGTTGACCCGCCGTTGCGCGTCGGGCGCATGGCAAACCGGGCACGATACGGCTTCAAAGTGCAAAGCGGAGTTGGGCAGCCATTTTTCGTGAGAAGGAGCGGCATCCTTGTGGCATTTGATGCAGCTGTCTTTCAGTGCACTGCCGAGTGACGCCGCTTTGATCTCGTGGGCCGAGTGGCAATGATTGCACGTCGGCGCGTCTTTTCCCTTGGCGACGCGCTCCAGTCCGTGTACGTCTTTTGCATAGGCCTTGAATATGTCTTCATGGCACCGGGCGCATGGAATCTGGTCGATGGGCGCAAGTAGTTTGACTGATTTGACGGTGTGGGAGTTATGGCAGTCAGAACAGGTTGCAGCCTTTTCACTTCCCCCCTTGATCATCTCCGCGTGAACCGTGTCCTTGAAAAGCGCAACATTTTCCTTGTGGCAGGAAATGCAGGTATCACTCATCTTGAGCGTGAATTCGCGCTTGCTCGAAACCGTCGAAGGTACCTTCCCGTGGTCTTTTTCGTCAAGGCTGTCGTGGCAATCTTCACAACTGGTTTTGTTGTGCATTGACTCCAGAAATGCCTTGGTTGAGATGCTCAGCGGCAGCACTTCACCCTTTTGGGTCTTCATCTTGAGCCCATCTTTGTCGTGGCATTTCAGGCAGGCCAGTTCAGGTTCGTCCAACACCACTTCTTCGGCCGAGACCATTGGGGCTGAGAACCCCAACATGAGTGCCAGAAGACCGGAAAACATCAGACCCGGCTTGTAATAGGTCAAAGCCAGCCAGCCCGGTTTACGAAAATTTTTCATTTGAATGATTCTCTTGGGCCTGACTCACGGCATCCACCAGCGCACTGTTGTGCCTCAAGTGCATTCGGGACTTCCAGGCAATTACGACCGAATATCAGTTTGAGGGGTTCTTGTTGTCGCTAGCGGACTTGAGGTCAGCCATCGCCAGTTTGAACAACTTGCCGGGCAGTAACACCGCATAGACAAGACCTATGAAGGGCGACGCCAAAAAGAGAGCAATATTCTTTAGCCTGCTCGTCTTGGCGGGGGTGGGGTCATTTGCTGTACTCATGGCTTTGGTCCTTACCTTACAAGTGGTCAGCGGGTATTGTGGCAATTTCATTGTAATGATGGAAATTCTTGTTCCATCAACTTGACATAGTGCAAAGACAACGCTCATGCACTAGGAATTTCCAACTTTTCATGTTATCAATCGGTCAGAATCAACCTGCGTAAGGGATTTGTCTGTAGAAGGGAAGTCCCGGTCCTGAGCAGTTTGGCTATTTGGATCACAGTGAGTGATTGAAAGGAAAACATGGAAATCGTAGAAGCAGATGTTGCGATTGTTGGTGCGGGGGGCGCGGGTTTGCGTGCCGCGATTGCATTGGCGCAGACCGATCCAACACTAAAAATTGCGTTGATCTCCAAGGTCTACCCCATGCGCAGTCACACCTGTGCTGCCGAAGGCGGGGCTGCTGGTGTGGTCAAGCCCGACGACAGTTATGCGTTGCACTTTGACGACACCGTGGGTGGCGGTGACTGGTTGTCCGACCAGGACTGCGTCGAGTACTTTGTGCATGAAGCGCCCAAGGAACTGATGCAATTGGAACATTGGGGCTGTCCGTGGAACCGCGAGGCCGATGGCGCCGTTGCAGTGCGGCCTTTTGGTGGCATGAAAAAACAGCGGACCTGGTTTGCAGCGGACAAGTCGGGTTTTCACATTCTGCACACCTTGTTCCAGACCACGCTGCAGTTTCCCACGATCACCCGGTACGACGAATATTTCGCGCTGGACCTGCTGGTCGACGAAGGCCGTTGCCAGGGCCTGACCGCCATGGAAATGAAAAGCGGCATGATCAAACAGTTCAATGCCAAGGCCGTCATCATTTGTGGCGGTGGCGCAGGGCGCATGTTTCCCTTCACCACCAATGGCGCGATCAAGACCGGTGACGGTATGGCCCTGGCCTACCGCGCGGGGGTGCCACTCAAGGACATGGAGTTTGTCCAATACCACCCGACCGGTCTGCCCAATACCGGTAGCTTGTTGACCGAAGCCTGCCGGGGCGAGGGCGGCGTCATGCTCAACAAGAATGGTCGACGGTACCTGCAGGACTACGGCATGGGCCCGGAGACACCTTTGGGCAAACCGCAGCTCAAAACCATGGAGTTGGGCCCACGTGACCGCGTCAGCCAGGCCTACTGGCACGAACTGCAAAAGGGCAATACCGTGACCACGCCGTGGGGCGAGTGTGTATTGCTGGACATGCGCCATCTTGGCGAGAAATACATCGACGAGCGGCTACCCCTGGTGCGCGAACTG
The DNA here is from genome assembly GCA_016703945.1 of Candidatus Aalborgicola danicus. Classification (GTDB taxonomy): domain Bacteria; phylum Pseudomonadota; class Gammaproteobacteria; order Burkholderiales; family Burkholderiaceae_C; genus Allorhodoferax; species Allorhodoferax danicus. The sequence continues at coordinate 571,823 of JADJBC010000002.1, read as the reverse complement.
GCGATCGCTTATCTTGGTGTGGATATCGTCAAAGATCCGGTGCCCATCCGTCCCGTCGTGCATTACATGATGGGCGGAATTTCGACCAACACCAAGGCCGCAACCACACTCCCTGGGCTTTTTGCGGCGGGCGAATGCGCATGTGTCAGTCTGAATGGTGCCAACCGTCTGGGGTCCAACTCCCTGACCGAACTGCTGGTGTTTGGCAAGGCGGCGGCCATGTCGGCCATTGCACACCTCAAGTCGGTTGGGCCAGTCAACAAAGCTGCACTCAAGGCACAGGCAGACGCCTCGCAGGCCCGTATCCGTGAACTCTTCTTGCGTACCGATGGCACCGAGTCGATGTCGGGTCTGCGCAAGGAGATGATGGACACCATGGAGAAAAACTGTGGCTTGTACCGAACCGAAGAAGGTTTGCAGGAGGCCGTAGCCAAGATTGTCGAGTTGCGCCAGCGTTACAACAAGGTGGTGTTGCACGACAAGAGCAATGTGTTCAACACCGACCTGTTCCAGGTGCTGGAGTTGGGCTCCATGCTGGACTGCGCTTCTGCGTTGACGGTAGGGGCGTTGGCCCGCAAAGAGTCGCGTGGCGCGCACCAGCGCCTCGATTTTGTCGAGCGTGACGACAAAAACTTCCTGCGCCACAGCCTGGCCTACTACCAGGGGCAAGACACAGCCCGTATCGATTACCTTGATGTGGTGATCACCAAGTCGCCACCCGGCGTGCGTGACTATTCGGGAGACCACAAATGACACAGCTAAAAAGGCGCATGGTCCAGCTGGAAGTCTTGCGCTACGACCCGGAGAAGGACAGCGAGCCCCACTTTCAGGCGTATGAGGTCGAGTGCAATGAGGAGTGGGTTGTTCTGGATGCCCTCAATGCGGTCAAAGAGAATATCGATCCCACCTTGGCTTACCGCTGGTCTTGCCATATGGCCGTCTGTGGCAGTTGCGGCATGATGGTCAATGGCGAGCCCAAGTTGTCGTGCCACGCTTTTTTGCGTGACTATGTGGGTATGGTGATTCGGGTTGAGCCGCTGGCCAACTTTCCGATCGAGCGTGATCTGGTCACGGTGGCGGACGACTTCATCGACAAGCTCAAACGCGTCAAGCCCTACCTGATTCCCAAGGAGAAGAAGACGATTGAGCAAGGCGAGTACAAGCAGACGCCAGCCCAGTTGATGAAGTATCGCCAGTTCTCCATGTGCATCAACTGCATGCTGTGTTACGCGGCTTGCCCCGAGTATGCGCTGCAGCCGAAATTCCTGGGGCCTGCCGCCATCACGCTGGCGCACCGCTACAACCAGGACTCGCGCGACGGTGGCAGGGACGAGCGCCAGGAGGTGATTGCCACCAACGAAGGTGTCTGGGAATGTTCGTTTGTGGGCGCCTGCTCTGAGGTGTGCCCCAAGGCGGTTGACCCTGCCGGGGCTTTGCAGCAGGTCAAGGTTGCCAGCACCATCGACTGGTTCAAGGAACATCTGTTACCTGGAGGTTCAAAATGAGCACACCCAGTGCCAACCCGATCCCGCCGACCCACGGTTTGAAACCGGGCCGCAAACCCTTTGTGCGCCCGGTTTCCAAGACTGGCTGGTGGCTGAAGCACCCGCGTTATATGCGCTACATGTCACGCGAAGTGACCTGCATCTTCATTGGTGCTTTTGCGCTCTTGCTGCTGTGTACCGTCGAGAGGCTTTCCAAGGGGCAGGCTGCGTACGAGTCCTTCATTGCGGCGTTGCAGGGGCCGTTGGCCATTGGTGGCCTGGTTTTGGTGCTCGGCTTTGCGCTACACAACGCAACGAGCTGGTTCAATGTGACGCCCAAGGCCTTGCCGGTACAAATCGGAGAAGAGTTCCTGGCTGGTAAATACATCATTGGTGCGCATTACGCTGTGTGGATCGTGGCGTCGCTGGTCGTACTGTTTTTTGCGGGGGTGGTGTAACCATGGCCAAGTCAAACAAACCCATCTTCTGGAGCCTGTTTGCCGCTGGTGGCACGCTGGCAGCATTTCTTGCTCCGGTGCTGGCTCTGCTGTTTCTGATGGTGGCCATGGGACACGCGCCTGCGGTCTTCAGTTACGCCAATTTGCACGCGTTTGCGGCACATTGGCTGGGAAAATTGTCAATACTGGGCGTGATCACGCTGTTCTTGTGGCATGCTGCTCACAGATTGCGCGTGACCCTGCATGATTTTGGCTTGCGCCAGGACGCAGTGGTTGCTGTTGCGGTTTATCTGGTGGCGGCCGCCGGCACGGCACTGACCGTGTTGTATCTTTTTCGTATTTGATCCATGTCTGCAGCCTTCCGAGCGGGTAGCTGGCAGGGCCTTGGCGAGACTTTTTTGAAGGTTGACTTGTGAGTCCAAAACAAACGGCGACCCTTGCGCAAACTGAATCCTTACCCGGCCTGGGCCTTGCGCCGGTTCATGCCCCCACCGTCATTCCGGACTACTTGCACAACACCTATTGGTGGGCGTATTTGCACCCCCGGGCGGTGCATATTTTTGAGCGGCAATGGTTGGTCAACCTGATCCTGTGGGGCAATTTTGCCAAGCTGCGGGATGCCGCCTTGCAGGAGATGGGTGACATCATAAACGGGCAAGTTTTGCAGGTGGCCTGTGTGTACGGGGACTTCACCGAACATCTGGTGCGTCGTCTCGGGCCCACCGGTAGTCTGAATGTGGTCGACGTGGCACCGATTCAAATCAAGAACCTGCAGAGCAAACTATCCAAGCCTGAACATGTCACGGCATCGCTGCAGGATTCGTCTGCCTTGCAGTTTGCCGACGCCAGCCACGACGCCGTGGTCGTGTTTTTCTTGCTGCATGAGCAACCGGCCGAGGTGCGGTTGAAGACTATCTCCGAGGCCCTGCGCGTCACCAAACCGGGCGGCAAGCTGATATTTGTGGACTACCACAAGCCGGTAGCGACAAATCCATTCCGCTACATCATGGTGCCCATCCTGACCACGCTGGAGCCGTTTGCGATGGATGTCTGGCGTACCGAGATCGCTGACTGGTTGCCCTCAGACATCCGCCCGGCCAAGATCGAGAAGCAAACCTACTTTGGCGGCCTGTACCAAAAAGTAGTGGTCACGCGCTAGTCGATTTTTTTGATCGCGGACGTCGGCCACTGGCTCTGAGCCAAAATCTGGTCTTGCCAAGTAGGCCAGTATGTGCGCCGCCGCATCGTCCGCGCTGCTGAGCTGGCCTTTGGTATGCAGGTCAGCAAACATCGCCTGATCGGGAAACTGGCTGACATCGGCGCCCCGCAACTGAACTTGCATGTCGGTATCGATGACGCCCGGTGCCAGCGAGCAGACTCGGGCTCCGTTGACCACCCGTGCTTCGTCCATCGCCAGGCTGCGCGTAAAGTGGTCCATGCCAGCCTTGGCCGCGCAATACGCTGCTGAGGAGGCCATGGCCCGGCGACCCAGCCCAGATGAGATGTTCAGCACCTTGCGTGGAATTGTCCAAGCCCCAGTGGCTCCGACAAAGGCGGCTGACAACAGCATGGGGGCCTCCAGGCCGACACGCAATGCGTTGGACAGGTCGTTGGGGTCGCCTAGCCGCAAGGGCGCAACTGCCGGGATAACGCCGGCATTGTTGATCAATGTCGCGCTCAGCCACTGCCCTTCGTTTTTCGACTGCAGCCAGGCCTTCAAAGCATTGGCCACCTGCACGCAATGGGACAGATCCAGCGTCCACTGCTCCAGGGCTGCCCCCTGCTTGGTGGCCGCTTGGACCAGTGCGTCGCTGGTATGGCGCGAAATGCAGACGAGGGTGGCGCCGGGTACCAGCAGTTGCCGGGCGAGCGCCAGGCCAAGACCGCGCGAGGCGCCTGTCATGATGGTCAATTGGTGTTTCATGCTTGTGCGCCTTCAACTAAAAACCTAACCCGCCGCACACCATTCCACTCGTCGGCGTCCAGCCTGAAGGCGAGTGTCACTTTGGCCGGCAAAGGGTCGGTGTGGCCAAACCAGATGCCATCCACCGGTTGGCCCTGGTGCTTGAGCTTGAGCGCGAGGTGTTTCTCACCGACCAGGCGTTGCGACACCACTTCCACCTCTTCGCTGAAGGTGGGCGCGGCAAAGCCTTGCCCCCAGACCTCTTTGTGCAAGGTGTCGACCAGGTCGACGCGCCGGTATTCGGGCGCCAGCGGGCCATCGGTTTCCAGTCGGCGGGTCAGGGTGGCTGCGTCCAGCCACTCCTGCGCGACTTGAATGAGCCCTTGTTCAAAAGCATCGAGCCCGTCTTCATGGATGGTGCAGCCTGCCGCCATGGCGTGCCCGCCAAAACGCAGCAGCACCCCGGGGTGGCGCTTGGCCACCAGGTCCAGGGCGTCGCGCAAATGGAAGCCCGGGATCGAGCGGCCCGAACCTTTGAGTTCATGTTCCTTGCCCGGTGCTGCGCTGGCCGCAAACACAAAAGCGGGGCGGTGTAGTTTGTCCTTGATGCGGCTGGCCACAATGCCGACCACACCTTCGTGGAAATCCGGGTCAAACACACAAATCGCGGGTGGTGCCTCGTCACCTTCTTCAAACAAGGACTCGGCAATCATCATGGCCTGTTCGCGCATGTCGCCTTCGATGACACGGCGTTCGCGGTTGATGCCGTCCAGCGTTCTGGCCAATTCATCCGCACGTGCCGGGTCATCGGTCAGCAGGCATTCTATGCCCAGCGTCATGTCGCTCAGGCGGCCCGCTGCATTGATACGGGGGCCCAGTGCGAAGCCAAAGTCAAACGTAGTGGCAACCGGCGCGGAGCGTCCGGATGCTACAAAAAGGCTAGCTAAACCCGCAGGCATGGCGAGGGCTCGCACCCGTTTTAGCCCTTGAGCAACCAGGCGGCGGTTGTTGGCGTCGAGCTTCACGACGTCGGCCACCGTGCCCAGGGCCACCAGGGGCAGCAAGCCGTCAAGCTTGGGCTGTGCTGCGGCGTCAAACACGCCGCGCGCGCGCAACTCACTGCGCAGGGCCATCAATACATAAAACATCACACCCACACCAGCAATCGATTTGCTGACAAACCCGCAACCAGGTTGGTTGGGGTTGACGATGACATCGGCAAACGGCAGCTCGGTCGCCGGCAGATGGTGGTCCGTCACCAGCACCTGCAGGCCCAGCGCCCGGGCATGGGCCACGCCGTCCATGCTGGCGATGCCGTTGTCCACCGTGATCAACACATCAGCGCCGCTGTCCTTGACGCGTTGCGCGATGGGTGGGGTAAGCCCGTAGCCGTCCACGATGCGGTCCGGCACGATGTAAGAGACGTGCTGCGCGCCTAAAGCCTTCAGGCCACGCAGGGCCACGGCACAGGCGGTCGCGCCATCACAGTCGTAGTCGGCAACGATGCACAGGCGTTTGTTCTGCGTTATGGCATCGGCCAGTAGTGCGGCCGCTTCGGGCAGTCCCAACATGGTGGAGGGTGGTAACAATTTGGCGAGGGCGTCATCCAGCTCCTCGGTGCCGGTAATGCCGCGCGCCGCATACAGCCGCGCCAAAAGCGGGTGAACACCCGCCTGCTCCAGCACCCAGACGCTTCGGGGTGGTATGTCGCGCGGAACGATCTTCACAGGCTTTGCAGCAGTTGTATCGGAGAGGACATGGAAAAACGCTGCTGCAAGCGGCCCCACCAGGGTTTGTTCTGAAATTCAAGGGTGGCGGCCATGCGCTGACCACACAGTGTGAGCAGCACTGGCTTGCCGGATTTGGCCAGGCGGACCATCTCGCCCAGCCGAGAGTTGTCCAGGTCCTGCCACGCAGATGCCCAGGCCTGCGCGTCGTCGCGCAGGGCGGCCTGGCGCAGCGTGTCCACACATTCCAGGGGATCACCCCCGGCCGGTGGGGTCGCCGCGGGAGTGCCGGTGCCGCTAACCCAGAAGGCATTGATCGTGGGCAAACCGCGCGCGCTGCGGCTGTCGTTGACCGCATGGGTGTAGAGCAACATCTGCATCTCGTTCTGCAAACGGCGCAGGTGTTTGGCATGCTCCTGCTGGGGTGTCCAGGGGTCTATGGTTGTGCCAGCCACACGTTCCAGCGAGGCCGTTGGCAGATCCTTGAAGACGTTGCCAAAGGCCAGCCAGGTTCCATTGGTCAACGGGTGTAGCGTGATGCCGTCTTCTTCAAAGTAGCGTTTCATCGCCGCGCGCAAGGTTTCGCACTCCTGGGTGCTGATATGCAGGTCCTGTGGGTCGTCCATACAAACCTGGTTGGACCTCACTTCGAGGTGGCAGGGCGAGATCCAGGCCCACCCGGCATCACCATGGATTTTTGTCAACCCGAGTTGTTGTGCGTCCATGGCAGCCCATGGGATCAAGCCGTCTGCAAACGGCAGGCCCAGTGTGTTGGCGCGAACGCGTTCGGGCAGTGGGGTTAACGTCTCAGGGGAGCCCAGTACCGGGGGCGTGGGTGATAGCAGACTTAACAACTCCGACAAATGGGGTAAGACCAGTTGTTCAATGGCGGCCTGGCACAAAGGGCCGGGCGGTGCAGCGTGTGAAATAAGCAAGTGCATGGTTCGATTGTCCTGCATGGATGCCACAATCCGGGCATGTTGAAATTTCCATACGAGTTGCGTATTGGCTGGCGTTACACGCGAGCCGGCCGCACCACCCGACGCAACGGCTTTATCTCCTTCATTTCCGGTGTGTCCATGTTGGGGATTGCCTTAGGCGTGGCGGCGCTGATTATCGTACTCAGTGTCATGAACGGTTTCCAGAAAGAAGTGCGCGACCGTATGCTGGGCGTGGTTTCCCATGTGGAGGTGTATGCCCAAGGGGGCCAGGCCCTACCCGATGTGAATCTGACGTTGAGCCAGGCGCGGGCCCATCCCCAGGTCCTGGGTGCTGCACCTTTTATAGCAGCCCAGGCCCTTTTGGCGAGGGGTGAAGACATGAAGGGTGTTATGGTTCGGGGGATTGACCCGAACCAGGAGCACCAGGTGACCGACGTCGCAGCTGGTGCCCAGGCGTCGGCGCTGGCACAACTGGTGCCCGGTGGTTTTGGGGTGGTGTTGGGCTCCGAACTGGCGCGTTCCCTGGGGGTCCGCGCGGGCGACCGTGTGACCCTGGTGTCCCCCAGCGGCCAGGTCACTCCGGCGGGTGTGGTGCCGCGTCTTAAACAAATGACCGTGGTCGGAACCTTTGATTCGGGTCATTATGAATATGACTCGGCTCTGGCCATGGTGCACGTGGAGGACGCCGCCAGGATTTTTCGGCTCGAAGGCCCGTCGGGTGTGCGAATCAAACTGCGTGACCTGCACCAGGCACGCCAGGTGGCCGACCAGTTAAGCCGTAGCCTCACCGGCGACCTGTTGATCCGCGACTGGACGCGCCAGAACCGCACCTGGTTCGCCGCAGTTCAGGTTGAGAAACGCATGATGTTCATCATCCTGACCCTGATCGTGGCCGTTGCCGCCTTCAACCTGGTCAGTACCCTGGTGATGACGGTGACCGATAAACGCGCGGATATCGCCATCTTGCGCACACTCGGTGCCAGCCCGGCCAGCATCATGGGCATTTTTGTCGTACAAGGGGCGATGGTGGGCGTGATAGGCACCCTGGCGGGGCTTTTGCTGGGGCTGGGTGTGGCCTTCAACATCGATGTCATTGTTCCAGCCCTGGAGCAGGCCTTGGGCGCGAGTTTCTTGCCCAAAGACATCTACCTGATCAGCCGCATGCCCAGTGACCCGCAGCAGGCCGACATACTGCCCATTGCAGTAATTGCCTTGGTGATGGCTTTTGTCGCAACCTTGTACCCCAGCTGGCGTGCCAGCCGAGTGAACCCGGCGGAGGCCCTGCGTTATGAGTGAAGCTGTTGTTGTTCCCTCCAATATTGATGCAGCCCGCTACCGCATGGGAGAGTCTGTGTTGCGCGCCCAGGGCCTGACCAAACGTTTCACCGAAGGCAGGCTCGATGTCACGGTGCTGCACGGTGTGGATCTGCAGGTGCACCAGGGCGAAACCCTGGCCATTGTGGGTGCTTCGGGTTCTGGCAAAAGCACCCTGCTGCATCTGTTGGGTGGTCTGGACGCGCCCACCAGCGGGTCTGTGCACCTGCATGGGCAAGATCTGGCGCAACATAGCGCGGCGCAGCAGGGTCGGCTGCGTAACCAGCACCTGGGTTTTGTTTACCAGTTTCACCACCTGTTGCCCGAGTTCAGTGCTCTGGACAATGTCGCAATGCCATTGACAATTCGGCGTCTAGCCCCCGTAGAATGTGCGCAAGCAGCTATGAAAATGCTAGCAAGTGTGGGTTTGCAGGACCGCGTGCACCACCGCCCGGCCGAACTCTCGGGGGGCGAGCGCCAGCGCGTGGCCATTGCCCGTGCCCTGGTAACCCGCCCCGACTGCGTGCTGGCCGATGAACCGACCGGCAATCTGGACCGCAATACCGCCGATGCAGTGTTTGACCTGATGCTGGAACTGGCACGGGTGCATGGCACCGCCTTTGTGTTGGTGACCCACGATGCATCGCTGGCCGCGCGTTGTAGCCGTCAGTTGAAATTGGTGTCGGGGCGTCTGGCCGACGTGTGAATACCTGGATCGACACCCACTGTCACCTCGACGCGCCGGGGTTCGCGCCCGACCGATCAGCGGTGCGGGCACGGGCGCAGCACCTTGGGGTCGACCATTGTGTGATACCGGCGGTGGAACGAACCAACTGGGACACTGTGCGGCAACTGGCCCATGCGGGCGGTGACAGTTACTGCCTGGGCATTCACCCCTTGTATGTCGAGCAAGCGCAGTCCGATGACTTGCAGGCACTCGAAACCTTGTTGCAGACCCACGTTGCCGACCCACGGCTGGTGGCTGTGGGTGAAATCGGTCTCGATTATTTTGTGCCCGAACTTCAACAGGGCCCGCTCAAAGAGCGCCAGGAGTTGTTCTACCGCGAACAGCTCAAACTGGCCCGGCACTTTCAGTTGCCCGTGGTGCTGCACGTGCGTCGCTCGGCCGACCGCTTGCTCAAACATTTGCGCGAACTGGGCCGCACCGGTTCCCGCTGGTCCGGCATTGCGCATGCCTTCAACGGCAGTGGGGTGCAGGCACAGGCTTTTATCGAACTGGGCTTCAAACTCGGTTTTGGTGGCGCCTTGACCTATGAGCGCGCGCTGCAGTTGCGCCATCTGGTGCAGACCCTGCCACTGGACGCCATTGTTCTGGAGACCGACGCGCCCGATATCCCGCCCCACTGGCTTTACGCTACAGCAAAAGACCGCCTGGCTGGCGCACTGCAAGGGCGCAATGAGCCCGGTGAACTGCCCCGTATTGCCGCACTCGTGGCGGAGTTGCGGGGCATCAGCCTGGAAGCCCTGGCGCAGGCCACCACCCTCAACGCCCGCCAGGCCTTGCCCCGGCTGGCGGCGCTGCTGGTATAAATCCCCATGGCAAGAAAAGAAACCGTACCTTTACCCGAAGTCAATTTTTCAGACGAAGGCCCCATCCGTCACCTGCACCTCGACAGCATCTGGATCCAGGGCTCCATGTTGGTAGATGCACCCACCGTGCTGGTGCATGAATACATCCAGCGCATGATGGCCTGGCTGCTGTTTGTCGACCCGGCGTCGGTAGAGAAGCGCCAGGCACTGCAATTGGGCTTGGGAGCCGCGTCGCTGACCAAGTTTTGTCACAAAGAAATACGCATGAAAACCACGGCCATTGAACTCAACCCCCAGGTGTTGGCCGCATGCCGTGGTTGGTTCAAGCTGCCCCAGGACAACAGCCGTATCAAAGTGATCCTGGCCGACGCCGAGCAGGAGATCAAGCAAGCGCATTGGCACGGTGCCGTCGACGCTTTGCAGGTGGACCTGTATGACCAGGAGGCCGCCGGCCCGGTGCTGGACAGCGCCGAGTTTTATGCTGACTGTCGCCAAACCTTGACCGAGGATGGCTGCATGACCGTGAACCTGTTTGGCCGTTCATCGAGTTTTCAGCGCAGTGTTGACAACATGGCGCAGGCGTTTGGAAAAGACGCCCTCTGGGCTTTTAAAGCCACGCGCGAAGGCAATACCGTGGTGTTGGCGCAGCGCACCCCAACGCGGCCGACACGCGCGGTGTTGCTGGAGCGTGCCGATACCATTCAACGCCAATGGGGGCTGCCGGCGACCAAGTGGTTGCGCGCCTTCAAACCGGTACAGCTATGACCACCCCGCAACCCCACCCCAACCAACCCAAAAAGGCAACGACCGGACCGCTGGACTGGCGACGCCTGGTCGAGTGGCTGCTGGCCGATGGTGTCATTTCGCAAGAACAGGCCACCCGCACCGTGGCCCGCTGTGCCCAGGCTGAAAGTGTGCAACACCCGTTGGTTCGCCTGGCCAGTGTGTCCATGCGCCGCGCGTCCGACAACAAGGCGCTGGACATTGAAATCCTGACCGAATGGCTGGCGGCGCGCACCGGCATGGACTACTTGCGCATTGATCCGTTGAAAGTGGATGTCGGCAAGGTTGCCGACGCGATGGGCGCGGTGTATGCCGAACGCCACCGCATCCTGCCGGTGGTGGTCAGCGCCAGTGAAATTACGGTTGCAACCTCCGAGCCTTTTATCACCGATTGGGTGGCGGAAGTGGAGCGTCAGTCCCGTAAAGGTGTGCGCCGGGTGTTGGCCAACCCGCAGGAGATACACCGTTATACCGCCGAGTTCTATGCACTGGCCAAGTCGGTTCGAATGGCCAACAAGTCGGGTGCCAATAACGGCGCAAGTTTTGAGCAGTTGGTGGAGCTGGGCAAGTCCAACAAACAGCTCGACGCCAATGACCAAAGTGTGGTGCAGGTGGTGGACTGGTTGTGGCAATACGCTTTTGACCAGCGTGCCAGCGACATCCACCTGGAGCCACGGCGCGAGCAGGGTGTGATCCGCTTTCGCATCGACGGTGTCTTGCACCAGGTCTACCAAATGCCCATGGGTGTACTCAACGCCATGACGGCGCGTATCAAGCTATTGGGGCGCATGGACGTGATTGAGAAGCGCCGCCCGCAGGATGGCCGTATCAAGACCCGCAACCAGGGCGGTGATGAAATCGAAATGCGGATATCGACCCTGCCCACCGCCTTTGGCGAGAAGATGGTGATGCGGATTTTTGACCCCGACAACACGATGAAAGACCTGGATGCGCTGGGCTTTACCAGCCACGACGGTCAGCGTTGGGAGGCGCTGCTCAAACGCCCGCACGGCATCATTCTGGTCACCGGGCCTACCGGTTCGGGCAAGACCACCACCTTGTATGCCACGCTCAAACGGGTAGCCACCGAAGAGGTCAACGTCAGCACGGTGGAGGACCCGATTGAAATGATTGAGCCGGCCTTCAACCAGACACAGGTGCAGCCGCAGCTCGACTTTGGTTTTCCGCAGGGCTTGCGTGCATTGATGCGCCAGGACCCCGACATCATCATGGTGGGTGAAATCCGCGACCAGGAAACCGCCGAAATGGCGGTGCAGGCCGCTCTGACGGGCCATCTGGTGTTTTCGACCCTGCATACCAATGACGCACCCTCGGCCGTGACCCGGCTGATGGAGTTGGGCGTGCCGCAGTATCTGATCAATGCCACCTTGCTCGGCGTGTTGGCCCAACGGCTGGTGCGCACCTTGTGCAAACATTGCCGTGTCCGGGATGAAGAAACGGGGCGGGAAGTGCTGGCTGAACTGGTCAAACCGTGGCAGATCAATGGGGGTTACAAGCCCTACAAACCGGTGGGTTGTGTGGACTGTCGCATGACCGGTTTTCTGGGGCGCATGGGCCTCTATGAGCTGCTGGTGGTGTCGGATGCCTTCAAGGCCAAGGTCACGGCCGACCCCAGCATGGAGGCTTTGCGCCGCCAAGCGATTGCGGATGGCATGCGCCCACTGCGCCTGGCCGGTGCACTGAGGGTGGCCGAAGGCATGACGGTGATTGAAGAGGTGTTGACCTCGACCCCACCGCTGAGTTGATCGCCGCGTCAGTTGACTTCAAACGCCACCAGCGGAGCCTTGTCGGCATCAATCTCACAGCCCAGCGACAACTGGCCGTAGCCGACCAGAAAACACTCGGTGCGACGCAGCGCAACGGCATTCGCCTGGTTACCGAAGTACACCCAGGTGCCAAAACTGGACGCGTCCGTCAGCACAATCTGGCCACCTCGGGTACGAATGGTGGCGTGCACGCGGGATACGCGGGGGTCCAGCACCGGCATGGACGCCTCAGTGGAACGCCCGATGGTGATGTCGGTTGCGGTAAGTTCAAAGGTCTGGCTGCGGCCGGCCAGGGTCAAAGTCAGTGTCTGGTGCTTGATCGGCGCGTACATTGAGGCACCCATGGCGGTGGCATCCAGGTCGCGGCCGGACTGCCATTCCACGCGGTAGATGTGTGTTGGCTGGGTTTTTCCGCGCAGGTGGATGGGGCCCAGGCTGCGCAGGGAAGGGCGCTGGGTGGCCATGAGTTCATTCCAGACACTTTGGGTTGTCAAAATCTGATCGGCACCCGCAAGATCTGCCAGGCGTGCTGCGGAATTGACCGCATCGCCAAAACAGTCACCATCAATCTCTACCAACTCACCGGACTCCACCCCCATTTGCATCTGGATAGCATGGTCTCCCCCCTGAGGGATGATGGGGTCCGCCTTGAAGCGCGATTGCAGGGTGACACACGCCGTTATAGCGCGTCCCGCATCGGGAAAAACGGCGAATACGCCGTCACCCAGCAGTTTGACGACCCGACCTTGGTGCTGCTCAAACACCTTGCCCAACTCGGAGGTCAGGGCGGTCATGAGTTGTGAGGCGTTGGCATCACCCAGTTTTTCAAACAATCCCGTGCTTCCAACGACATCGGCAAACACAACGGTAGGCATCAGAAACAGCTTTCGGCAGAGTGGTGTGTGGGGCGCGTTGCCCACGCAAGGACGGTGCGTGGATCGTAGCTGGTTCAACTGTTCTGTGCAATAGAACGGCGCTGACCCTACAAATCGCAGACAGGCTGCATGTCGTCTGCTAGCATGCCGCTTGGGCTTTCCAGTGATTTCATGGTTTTCCGAGCGGAGCAACGTGGACATTGAAAAATTAGGCAGATACGACATCATGCGTGTCCTGGGTAAGGGCGCCATGGGGGTGGTTTATGAGGGGCGTGATCCGAACCTCGATCGGCGTGTGGCCATCAAAACCATTCGGGTGCAAAACCTGTCGTCCGAGGCTGCGATTGAATATGAAGGGCGTTTTCGTACCGAGGCGCGCTCCGCTGCGCGCCTACACCACCCCAATATCGTCAGTGTGTTTGACTCCGGTCAGGATGGAAACGTAGCCTACCTGGTGATGGAGTTTGTGCAGGGCGAAGACCTGAAACACCATCTGGAATGTGGCGAGCGCTTTTCGGTGCGGGCCTCGATTGTCATGGCGCATGAATTGTTGATGGCGCTGGACCACGCGCATCGCCAGAATGTGGTGCACCGCGACATCAAACCCGCCAACCTGTTGATCGAGGTCAGCGGGCGCATCAAGTTAACGGACTTTGGCGTCGCGCGTATCCAGGACCCGGACGAAACCAATCTGACACAAGTCGGTGGCGCCGTCGGCACCCCAAATACATGTCGCCCGAGCAGGCCAAAGGACAACGCGGCGACTCGCGCTCCGACGTATTTTCGGCGGGTGTTGTTCTGTACGAGTTGTTGACCGGTCGTTTGCCTTTTGATGGTGATAACCAGTTTGTGGTCATCCACCAGATCGTGAACCACGAAGCTGCCCCCCCCAGCAGTTTACGGCCCGAAGTGCCGCTGGCGATGGACGAGGTCATGGCGCGCGCCTTGGCAAAAGATCCGGAGCAGCGATATGCCACAGCGCGCGAGTTTGCCCTTGCGCTGCGCGGCGTCGCGCCCCAAGTGACTGCTGTGCCAGACGCCACTGAAACCGACGTGACAGCGGAACTGGGCCGGTTTCAAAGCCGTGGCGGTGGGAGCACTTCGACCGACGCGGCTTTGCGCGACGGCTCCAGTACAGGTATTTTTGGTTCGGCAGAGGATGTGTCTCTGGTTTCAACGATCAACCACGATGATGAGTTGAGTGGCTGGAACAAGGTCAAGGATTCGGTGGATGTGTTGGCCCTGCGCGGTTTTCTGGCGCGTTTTCCGTCAGGCATTTATGCACGTCGGGCACAACAGCAACTGGACCGATTGACCGTTGGGGCTCAACCCGACCCGGATGCGACCGTCAGCCACTTTCAGCCGTTGCTGTCAGGCGCTACCGCCCAAGTCACTCCACCGGCATCTGCGCCAGCGATTGCAGCTAAGTCCGCGCCCTTGTTGACACCCGAAACAGCGAAGCAGCCCGCAGGCACTGAAGTCGCCGTTCCATCCAAGAGTGGGGGGGCAAAATGGGCATTCATACTCGGCGGCTTGGCGCTGGTCCTGGGTATTGCCATGCTGTTTCTCAATTCCAAGTCGTCCACAGAGTCTGCTGGGTCCGTGGAACCTTCTGGGGCGGCGGTGTTGGCCGCGCCCAGCGCGTCTAGCCCAGCTTCTGCTCCGGGTTCGACTGGTTTAGCTGGCGCCGCAGCCGTGCCGAGTTCTCTTGGCTCCGCTCCTGGGTCCGCGCGCCCCATGCCCACGGCTTCAGCGCGTACCGCATTGGCACCCGCCAGGCCAGCCGTCGTTGCATCGCAGGCGGTACCCTCAAAATTGGCCCCGCGCCTGACCACACCGGATGCTCCCCCGACAACCAAACCTGCTGATACTGTGCGGCCACCACCTGCAGCTGTCGTGCCAGACAATGCGGGCGGCCCGTCTTCACCCGGAAATATTTGTGCGGATCGAGTTTTTGTGTTCAGAATTGCCTGTGTCTCCAAGGCTTGCACAACGGAACACTTTCGAGGCTCCCAGGAGTGTGTGGAATTCAGGGAAATGGAAAGAGCCCGCGAGGAGCAGCGCAACAACCTGCGCTAAACCCGATTCTTGAGCCAACCGTTGCTTGTTTAGCCGAGGGCTCGTTTGTGTTGCAGGCTACAACCCTTTTGGCAACTAAATGGCAGGGCTGGCGGCATCGCACATGGACTTCGCGTGTTGACCTTTGTGGCACACTGGATTGCTAGGAAGCACGCGACCAACAATAACGACAGGAGACAGGTTTAGTGAAAATCAAAAGTCAGAAAGATTTCTTTTCGGGCCTCATGTTCATGGGTGTCGGTGTAGCGTTCGCGTGGGGTGCCAGCAGTTACACGATTGGCAATGGTGCCCGTATGGGGCCAGGCTATTTCCCACTGGCACTGGGTGTTTTGTTGGCTTTTTTGGGAGGCATCATCACCTTTAAAGCATTGGTGGTAGAAACCTTTGACGGTGACAAGGTGGGGGCCTTTGCGTGGAGGCCGCTGGTGTTTATCATTTTGGCCAATTTGGTCTTTGGCGCCATGATTGGCGGTCTGCCCAAGTTCGGCATTCCAGCCATGGGACTGATTGCCGGGATCTATGCGCTGACATTTATCGCGTCGCTGGCCGGTGACGGGTTCAAGTTCACGGAAGTCATCGTGCTGGCGACTATTCTGGCGGTCATGAGTTATCTGGCGTTTATCGTGCTGCTCAAGTTGCAGTTCCCCGTTTGGCCCGCATTTATCTCTGCCTGAAAAGGCCTGACCATGGAACTATTCAATAACCTGGCGCTCGGTTTTGGCGTCGCGTTTACGGCGCAAAACCTGATGTACGCCTTCATCGGCTGTCTGCTGGGAACGGTGATTGGCGTGTTGCCAGGCATTGGTCCGTTGGCCACCATTGCGATGCTGCTACCTGCTACCTATGCGTTGCCACCCGTAGCGGCGTTGATCATGTTGGCGGGCATCTACTACGGTGCCCAATACGGGGGCTCCTCGACCGCAATTCTGGTCAACTTGCCCGGTGAGTCGTCGTCGGTGGTGACCACCATCGATGGCTACCAAATGGCGCGTAATGGGCGTGCCGGGCCTGCACTGGCTGCAGCGGGTTTGGGTTCCTTTTTTGCCGGTTGTGTGGGCACCCTTATTTTGGCGGCGTTTGCCGCACCGCTGACGGAACTGGCGTTCAAATTCGGGCCCGCCGAGTATTTTTCGTTGATGATTCTGGGTTTGATAGGGGCGGTGGTGCTGGCAGCCGGTTCGCTGCTGAAGGCGATTGCCATGATTGTGTTGGGTCTTTTGTTGGGCATGATCGGTACCGACGTCAACTCCGGCGTGGCGCGTTTCAGTTTTGACATCCCGGAACTGACCGATGGGGTGGGTTTCATCGTCATTGCGATGGGCGTTTTTGGTTATGGCGAGATCATCAGCAACCTGGGCAAACACGAGAGTGAGCGCCAGGTATTCACGGCCAACGTGACCGGTTTGTGGCCGACCAAAGAAGACTTCCGCAACATGATGCCAGCCGTGTTGCGGGGTACAGCCCTAGGTTCCTTGCTGGGCATTTTGCCCGGTGGTGGTGCCGTGATGGCGGCTTTTGCTGCCTACACCATCGAAAAGAAGACGCAATTGCGCCCGGGCGAAGTTCCTTTTGGCAAGGGCAACATCCGTGGAGTGGCCGCGCCTGAAGCGGCCAACAACGCCGGTGCACAGACCTCGTTCATTCCGTTGTTGACCTTGGGCATTCCGCCCAACGCGGTGATGGCCCTGATGGTGGGTGCCATGACCATCCACAATATCCAGCCCGGCCCGCAGGTCATGACCAGCAACCCCGAGTTGTTTTGGGGCTTGATCGCCTCCATGTGGATCGGCAATCTGATGCTGATCATCTTGAATCTGCCGCTGATTGGCATTTGGATCAAATTGCTGAGCGTTCCTTATCGCTGGCTGTTCCCGTCCATCGTGTTGTTTTGTGCCATTGGTGTGTTTTCTACCAACAACAACACCTTTGACATCTGGATGGTCGCCATCTTTGGTGTTGTCGGTTATTTGTTTATCAAACTGGGCACCGAGCCGGCACCACTGTTGCTGGGTTTCATTTTGGGCCCCATGATGGAAGAGTACTTGCGCCGCGCCCTGTTGCTGTCGCGCGGGGACTGGAGCGTTTTTGTAACCCGTCCGCTTTCCGCCAGTCTGTTGGCAGGCGCCGTGTTATTGCTGGTATTGGTCTTGATGCCTTCCGTGAAGTCCAAGCGAGAAGAAGCTTTTGTTGATGACTGAAGCGGTGATGCAGCACCCGCAGCGCGTGGCGCTGCACAACGAAATTCACGCCAGGCCACCCGAGGCCATGGATGTGCCACTGGGTTTATCCCATGTGGTCATGGTCTGTGATGCCAAGCAGCGCGCCGCCAGTTGGGCACACATGGCGGAACTGGCCCGCGACCACCATCTGCCGCCACCGGACGCTGAAACCACCCATGTTCGGCTTGACCTTGGCCCGTACCGCGTGCGTTGGGAGATGCATACCGAGTTTGTGACATGGACCTTCATGCGCAAACTCAACGCCGACCATTTTGGTGAACAGGAACCCGAACCCGCACTGGCGGCCGTGCCACAGCGCTGGCTTGCGGAACTGCCAGGTCAGTGCCTGGCCAATCTGCACCTGTGGGTGCTGGACACCAAGGCCTTTGGCAACGGATCCTTGGTCAAACATGTTTTGTATGAAGAAACACTTGTTGCCTCTACCGTAGCCGACGGATTTGCCGAGGTCTACACCGACTTTGCCGTGCATGCCGACGGTTTCTCCCGCATGGTGTTGCTCGCCGGGACCATGGCGCCACGGCGGCTGGGGCGGTTGGTGCAGCGTCTGCTCGAAATTGAAACTTACCGTATGGCGGCCCTGTTGGGCTTGCCCGCAGCCCGCGAAGCCTCACATGTCTTGGCTTCGGCAGAAGGAGAACTGGCCGAGCTGGCGCAGGCCATCCGATCCGCCACGCGGGAAGATGAGCCGATGCTGCTGGACCGCCTGACGCGACTGGCCGGTGCGGTGGAAAGCCAGCCTGCGGCGACCCATTCCCGGTTTTCAGCCAGTGCCGCTTATTTTGAGCTGCTGGATAAACGCATTGCCGAAATCTCGGAGTCCCGTTTGCCCGGAATGCAGACAATTGGTGAATTTATGGATAGGCGCTTGACTCCAGCGCGCAGCACCTGTGCCTGGTCGGCCAAACGACAGGACGCGCTGTCGCAACGGGTTTCGCGCATCAGCAACCTACTGCGTACCCGGGTCGAGATCGAGCAGCAGCAAAGCAGCCAGGCCCTTCTGGCCACCATGAACAGCCGCCAAGACATCCAGATCAAGCTGCAGTCCACGGTGGAGGGGCTGTCCGTGGCCGCCATCACCTATTACATCGTCGGGCTGGTGAGCTATCTGGCCAAGGGCGCCCAGCACTGGGGCTGGCCCTGGAGCCCGGAAATGACCGCTGCGGTGGCCATTCCCGTGGTGGCTGCCGGCGTGTGGTGGTCGCTCAGGCGGTTGCACCAGCGTGTATTCCACGGTTGATTGTCTTCATAGGTTTTTCCAATTTGATTGATTGGATCAATCAAATTCAAACAGTCCATAGAAGGGCTAAACTTCATCCCGTTCAACTGTAGAACCTATTTAACCAAGAGGAAATCCACCATGTCCCTGATCAATACCCAAGTCCAGCCTTTCAAGACCACCGCCTTTGTCAACCGCAGTGGCAAGGGTGAGTTCATCGAACTGACCGAACAGTCCCTCAAGGGCAAATGGTCTGTGCTGATTTTTATGCCGGCCGCCTTCACCTTCAATTGCCCCACCGAAATCGAAGACGCTGCCGAGCACTATGCCGAGTTCCAAAAGGCCGGTGCCGAGGTCTACATCGTCACCACCGACACGCACTTCTCGCACAAGGTTTGGCACGAGACCTCTCCCGCTGTGGGCAAGGCCAAGTTCCCACTGGTGGGCGACCCCACCCACGCACTGACCCGCGCTTTTGGCGTGCACATTGAAGAAGAAGGCTTGGCACTGCGCGGCACCTTCATCATCAATCCTGAGCTGACCATCAAGACGCTGGAAATCCATTCCAACGAAATCGCCCGTGACGTGACGGAAACTGTGCGCAAGCTGAAGGCCGCCCAGTACACCGCCGCCCACCCCGGCCAAGTCTGCCCCGCCAAGTGGCAAGAAGGCGCGAAGACATTGGCACCATCGCTGGACCTGGTTGGCAAGATCTGATTCACCACTGGCTTTGCGCCAGATCAAGCAAGAAGGGGCCCACTGGGCCCTTTTTTCATGTGCGCCCAGCATGGGCGCACTCTTACGGGTGCAAGTCCCGTCGTAAGTTGATCACAACGAGCGAAGTGAAGCGCAAGTGCATGAGGGCGACCGAGTGTATGGAGGAAGCGTGGAACGTAAATTGCGAGCCGATGAACAAGAACTGCATAGAAGGCGCTGCCAAGCAAGGCGAGCGGGCATGGAACCGCAAAGCCTTTGTGATCAAGGCGAAGTGGCGTAAATGCGGCGGTTGTGCAATGAAGGAGTGCGTTCTTACCTGGGGAGATCTCGCCTTGTGGGTGAAAGCCCGACGGTGCTGCCGGAGCGAGAAGTCAGCAGAGGTCGTAGTAGTGCCGGTAGCGGGCCGATGAGGCAAAAGCCAAAGCACGAAGGGCCGAACGAGAGTGAGTGACCGAGGACAGAGAAGATGTCAAAGGCCAAGCGTCAGATGCCGGGCAAGTCCGGGCGGGTGGGCGTAGCGCTCGGTGAAGCCGTGCGTGATTCCATCAGTGATGAAGCCTGCGACCCGCTTGCTGAACACCCGGACACAGGGTCGGCAAAGTCGAAGGCAGGCACTGGTGGCCTGCTGGAGATGGCGCTGACAAGAGAGAACATGCAAGTAGCATGGAAGCGGGTCAAGGCCAACAAGGGAGCGGCCGGGGTAGACGGGCTCGACATTGAGCAGACCGCCCAGAAGGTTCGCACGCTTTGGCCCCTCATCCGCCAGGAGCTGCTGGCAGGCACGTACCGGCCAAGCCCGGTGCGCAGGGTGATGATTCCCAAACCGGATGGAAGCCAGCGCGAGTTGGGTATACCGACGGTGCTGGATCGGCTGATCCAGCAGGCACTGCTGCAAGTGCTGCAACCCCTGATTGATCCCACCTTTAGCAAGCACAGCCACGGGTTTCGTCCCGGCAGGCGTGCGCACGATGCGGTGAAAGCCGCAAGGGCGTATGTGCAATCGGGCAAACGCGTGGTGGTGGACGTGGACCTGGAGAAATTCTTCGACCGGGTGAACCACGACATCCTGATCGACAGACTCAGAAAGCGTGTCGATGATGCCGCAGTAATCCGGCTGATTCGGGCGTACCTGAACGCTGGGATCATGGCGGGCGGGGTGGTGATGGAGCGTCAAAAGGGCACGCCGCAGGGCGGGCCACTGTCACCGCTGCTGGCCAACGTGCTGCTTGACGATGTGGACAAAGAGTTGGAGGCGCGGGGCTACAGCTTTGCGCGCTACGCCGATGACTGTAACGTCTATGTGGGCAGCATGAAGGCGGGCCAACGGGTGATGGAGCTGCTCAGGAAGCTGTACGCCAAACTCAAGCTTCAAATCAACGAAGCCAAGAGTGAGGTAGGCAGCGCCTTCGGGCGAAAATTCCTGGGCTATGCGCTATGGGTGGCCAAGGGCCTGGAGGTGAAATGTGCAGTCGCCCACAAGGCGCTGGACAACTTCAAAGCCAGAATCCGGCGACTCACACGCCGCTCGGGTGGACGCAGCATGGAGCAAGTGGTGCAACGACTCAGGCCCTACCTGCTGGGCTGGAAGGCGTACTTCGGGCTGGCGCAAACGCCAGGAGTCTGGCGTGAGCTGGACGAATGGTTGCGCCACCGAATGAGGGCCATACTGCTCAAACACTGGAGGCGCCCACAGACGGTCTACCGCGAACTCAAAGCACTTGGGGCGACAGAAGATGTTGCCAAACGGGTGGCGGTGAATAGCCGTCGCTGGTGGCGCAACAGCGCCAAGTTGCTTAACAGCGTGCTGACCATTGCGTACTTCGACCAACTGGGACTGCCCAGACTCTCATGACCTCAAACTCTCGAACCGCCCGGTGCGGACCCGCATGCCGGGTGGTGTGGCAGGGGCGCAGCCGATAATGGCTGCCCCCTATGCCGATTGGCTGGACTAGAGTGCGACGACGGGCTGCATGGAATTTGCCTATCGATAGGTTTTATAAAACAAATAACGAATTCAATAGTTATTACCTACAATTCATCCATCGCGAAATACTTATCCGACACCCCACCTTTCATCCACGGAGAACACCATGCTCGAACAAGCCCTCAAAGACCAACTCGCCGCCTACCTGGAGCGCGTGACCCAGCCCTTCGAAATGGTGGCCTCGCTCGACGACAGCCAAATCAGCACCGACATGCGCTCACTGCTGGAAACCATCCAGAGCCTGCGTGCCGACAAGATCAGCCTGCGCCTGGACGGCCAGGATGCCCGCAAGCCTTCGTTCAGCCTGCAGCGCGTGGGCAGCGACACCAGCCTGCGCTTTGCCGGCCTGCCGCTGGGCCACGAGTTCACCTCCCTGGTGCTGGCCCTGCTGTGGACCGGCGGCCACCCACCGAAGGTGGAGCAGGATGTGATCGACCAGATCAAGGGCCTGGACGGCGACTTCAACTTCGAGGTCTACATGAGCCTCTCCTGCCACAACTGCCCGGACGTGGTGCAGGCACTCTCGCTGATGGCCATCAACAACCCCAAGATCAAGACCACTGTCATTGAAGGCGGCGCCTTCCAGAAGGAGGTGACCGAGCGCGAAATCATGGCCGTGCCCATGGTCTTCCTGAATGGCACTGTGTTTGGCTCGGGTCGCATGCTGGTGGAGGAAATACTGGCCAAGATCGACACCGGTGCCGCCGTCAAAGATGCGGCCAAGTTGTCACAGAAAGAAGCTTTTGACGTGCTGATCGTCGGTGGTGGTCCTGCGGGCGCAGCTGCAGGTGTGTATGCAGCCCGCAAGGGCATTCGCACCGGCATCGTGGCCGAGCGCTTTGGCGGTCAGACCAACGACACGTTGGGCATCGAAAACTACCCCTCGGTGTTGGAAACCGATGGCCCCAAGTTTGCCGCCGCACTGGAGGCACACACCCGTTTTTACGACGTGGACATCATGAACCTGCAGCAGGCCCAAGCCCTGGTGCCGGCCGCCGCGCCGGGCGGACTGATTGAAGTCAAACTGGCCAATGGGGCAACGCTCAAGAGCAAGACCGTGATCCTGTCCACGGGTGCGCGATGGCGCAATGTGAACGTGCCCGGCGAGGCCGAGTACAAAAACAAAGGCGTGGCCTATTGCCCGCACTGCGATGGCCCCCTGTTCAAGGGCAAGGACGTGGCGGTGATTGGCGGGGGCAACTCCGGCGTGGAAGCTGCCATCGACCTGGCCGGCGTGGTGCGCCACGTGACCGTGGTTGAGTTCATGCCCGAACTCAAGGCCGACGCCGTGCTGGTGAAAAAGCTCAAGAGCCTGTCCAACGTCACCGTGCACACCAATGCCCAGACCACCGCAATTACCGGCGTGAATGCGGAGGGTGTGGACACCGGCAAGGTCACCGGCATGCGCTACAAGGACCGCGCCACCAACGAAGAGCACCTGGTCAACCTGGAAGGCGTGTTTGTGCAGATCGGCCTGGTGCCCAACACGGAGTGGCTCAAGGGCACGTTGGAACTCAGCAAGTTTGGCGAGATCATCGTCAACGCCAAGGGCGAAACCAATGTGCCTGGCGTGTTTGCTGCGGGAGATTGCACCACCGTGCCGTTCAAGCAGATCGTCATCGCCGCCGGGGATGGCGCCAAGGCTGCATTGAGTGCATTCGATCACCTGATCCGGCATTGAGATGGGTGGGGCAGGTTTTGGTTGTAGTTGGAAGGCGCTATGCTTGGACGTCTCCAATGCGCAGGTACTGCGCCCGAAACACTACGAAACTGCATGCTTGCATTCTTGCTCCACTTTTTGCTGGGTCTAGCCGGTAGTGTCGCCATCTTTGCGGTCTTCTTTCGGCTGTCCTCTGCACGGAGCACCTCTGCCCCATTCGGCCTCATATTCTTTGCGCTGGCTTGCGGTGTGCTGGCGGTTTACCTCTCACCGTGGGCAACACCCGCCGCTTTGCTGGCCTATTTTGCGGTAAGCCTCAAGGAATACCGGGACGATCAGCGCTATGCACAGAAACCCAATCCTGCATCCGATTCGGATACCGGCGGGACCTGAGCATGCGGCTGGTGTGGTTGTCTGGAACCCTTGCACTTCTTCTGTTGGGCGGACTTGCGTGGTATTTGGAGCCTCTCGAACCAGGTGTCTTTGCCCTGCAGCTGGCCTTCACACCGCGAGCCTTTGGCGACATCATCCATTTATGGTCTGCAGAAAACCTGGCGCGGTATCGCATTCACCTGCTGATGGACTTCGCGCTGATACTTGCCTATTCGGTATTCGGCCATAGCCTTGCCAGCCGATTGCGCATGTTTGCCAGCCTCTCGCGGTTCTGGTCTTGGTTTGCCCGTTGGTGTCTGCCCGGTGCCGGCGCGTTGGATGTGGTGGAGAACGTGTTGCATGGGTGGCTCACCGAGGTGCCCCGGTTTGGCGTGCCCCTGGTCTATACGGTGTCTGCTTCGTGTTCGCTGGCCAAGTGGTTGCTTCTGGCCGCGTTTGCTCTCCTCGTCGCCTATGCCGCGGCACGTACTGAAACCTGAGCCTGCGCCAGGCCTGCAGGGCGGGGGACAATGCGGCATGCGCTTTTCCAAACCTTGCTTTTCCTGATTCCAGTGGCTGCCCGTATCTATTTGGCCCCCATGGAAGGGCTTCTTGATTTTGTGCTGCGTGACATCCTGACCCGCGTCGGCGGGGTCGACCGCTGTGTGTCCGAGTTCATTCGTGTGACCCACACCCTGCTGAATGAGCGCACTTTTTTGCGTGTCATGCCCGAGCTGTCCAATGGCGGCTACACCCCCTCCGGCGTGCCGGTGCGCGCGCAGTTGCTGGGTTCTGACCCCGTTAGCATGGCCGAAAACGCAGCGCGCCTGGCCGAGTTCGGCCCCCATGGCATTGACCTTAACTTTGGTTGCCCGGCGAAAGTGGTGAACCGCCATGGCGGCGGCGCGGCTCTACTGCAATGCCCCGAAGAGCTTCACGCCATCGTCAGCGCCGTGCGTCGCGCGGTGCCGGCACACATGCCGGTGTCGGCCAAGATGCGCCTGGGCTTCAACAACGACAGCCGCGCCGTGGAGTGCGCCCAGGCCCTGGCTGACGGCGGTGCCGAAGAGCTGGTGGTGCACGCCCGCACCAAGGCCGATGCCTACCGCCCACCCGCCTACTGGGAGCGTGTCAACGACATTCGCTTGGCGGTCAACATCCCCGTGGTGGCCAATGGCGAAATCTGGACGGTGGATGACGCGCGCCGCTGCCTGCAGGCCTCCGGCTGCGACAGCCTGATGCTGGGCCGTGGCATCGTCACCGACCCCGGCCTGGCGCTCGCCATCCGACGTGAGTTGTGGGGGCAATCACCGCACGATGCCGAAGGGCAGATGCCGGTCACCGGCGTTGCCAACGCCCCACCGGTGGTTCCGTGGGCCACTATCTTGACCCTGATGGGCGCCTTTTGGCTGCTGGTCGTGGCCCGCCTGGAACGCCGCCAGCAGGCCGGGCGGCTGAAACAATGGCTCAACTTTATGCGCAATCGTTACCCCGAAGCGCAGGAGGCCTATGACGCCCTTCGCACGCTGAATGAGCCGGAATTGGTGACCCAGTGGCTGACCCAGCGTGGTGCACTGGGTATGCAATTGCTACAAAAATAGTAGCTGCTTGCGCATATTCCACGAGGGCTTAGGCCTTGTTTCATTCAAATGTTTCCGCTACAGCGGCGCAATTCGCAGTCACAACGCCACGCGTCAGAACCAGATACCCGTTCGCCAAAATGTTGATAGGCCTGCGCGACCACGAGCCCGGACATAATCCGAATTAAATCGTTCGCGCAGCACCAATTGGTTTCGCAGCGCCAGTCCATGCAGGGAGGCCAGCAGCCATGAAAACCCAATACTTCACCGCCACCAGCCTCGATGGTTACATTGCCACCGAAGACGACTCGCTGGACTGGCTGTTTCCCGCTCGGAGACGTGAACGACACCAGCTACCCATCGTTCATCGCGGGAGTTGGCGCTCTGGCCATGGGCTCGGCGACCTATACGTGGATGTTGCAGCATGCGCTGACCATCGAGGCGCAAACCGGGTCCGCCTGGCCCTATCAGCAACCGACGTGGGTCTTTTCGAATCGTGATCTTCCAACGGTTGAGGGTGCCAAGCTGACGTTTGTCAGGGGAGATGTTCGCGCTTTCCATAGTGACATGTGCTCGGCCGCGGGCGGCAAGAACATCTGGATCGTCGGTGGCGGTGACCTTGCAGGGCAGTTCTACGATGCCGGCCTGTTGGACGAAATCATCGTACAAGTGGCTTCGGTCACGCTTGGGCGGGGCAAACCACTGTTCCCGCGACGGCTGACCAGCCCGCCGCTGCGCTTGTTGTCCGTTCGCCAAGTAGGTTCTGGTTTCGCGGAACTTCACTACGAAGTACCGCGTGCCGGGCCGACTGGCAGTGCTACTGAATAGATAGCGCTCTACGCAATACCCACGATGGCTACCGCTCGATTACGGTGCACAACCTGCCACCCGCGCAAAGTCGGTCAGCAAGCCCACGTCGACCGCTTGGTTGCCCGTTGGCGGGCCCAGAACCCAGACATGGTTGTCAGTGGATGAGGCGGCGAGGTAAATGGCAGTCGGGCCGTAGTAACGGAAATAGTAGGGTATAAAACTGGTCGATGCGGTTCGTGCGGGCGCGAAGAATTGCGGGAAGCTCACTTCAGCCCAGTTGAATACGCAGTCCGACGTGGCCATGAAGCGCGACGGTGCCGCCATGCTGAACAGCGGGCTGGTGGACCCGCCACCGGTATACACCAGCTTGAGCGTGGCGTTGTTGACGCTGGACGCCAGGGTGGGAACGGTCCACGCGTACGAGCCAGCCGCCGCATTGGCGATCTTCGCGATCAGCGAGAAGTTCACGCCACCATTGGTGCTCAGATAAAGGTCGGCTGACGCCACCGAGCCGACCACATTCCAACTGACCGATACGGTCGTACCAAAGTACACAGTCTTGTTGGCCGAGGGTTCCACCAGAACCAGGCCGCTGGTGCCAATGACGGTCACGCCAAATACCCCGATGGCACCCGTGTCCTTGCCACGCGCCTGGATGGTGGTGCGCCCCTCTTTGACCGCGCGCACCACGCCGTTCTGGTCCACGGTGGCGGTTGCTTCGAACGAAGAACTCCACACGTAGCCAGTGTCGGCGCCATTGCTGGTGGTGGCCTGCAGGGCCAGGCTGGTGCCCACTGCCGCGTAGGCCTGGCCATTGGTACTGACCAGCGCCACTGTGGATCCCAGTGCGTTACCGCTGGCGTCCAGTGCAAAGATGGCCAGCGTCGCACGGTCGTGCGGATACTGGTCCCAGTTGGCCAGCCAGCCCGACAGGTGCAGGTACAGCTGGCCCGAGGTGACCAAAAACTCCAGAGCGCTGACGTCAACATCCTGGTACATCGACGTGTTCGCTGCATCTCAGGTGCCGGGCCAGAAGAACTTCGCGCCGCTGTGTGGCGTGATTTCGGCCGCCGCGACCCACTGGCGGTCTGGCGTGACCCACCCCGTTGTGGTGCCGGTTTCAGCGCCGGGGTTCACCAACAGGTTGACGTTCATGGTGGGGGTTGCCGCGATGACTGCCATCGACAAGCCTAGCCAAAGAAAACACGCCATCAGCCCTTCCCGCGCCCAGTGGAGCAGGGCACAGAAACGCAGGTTTTGCCAATCCAGCAGCGTGCGCATGATTGAACTCATCAGGTAGTGAGGAAATAGCAGGCGTCGCAGGTTGGTACTTCAAGCCGGACCAGGGCGGGCAAAGCAGCGCCAGATCAAGAACTGCTGAGAGTTGTTTTTTTGGGGGCCTCTTCGCACTAAGCGTGCGGCAGTCCATCGTGTGCAATTGCTATAAAAATGATAGCCTCTTACGCAAACAGCGCCTCAAACCCGTCTACCGGTTCGAAGCGCTTGTTTTTGTACAGCAGCCGGGTCACTCCCGGCAGCGCCTGCCGCGTGACGGAGTGCGCCGGGTCGCCTGGGTAACACAGTACGCGGGTGCCGCCTTCGTCAAAGGCTTCGGGCAGTACCAAGGGCGGCGTCGTGGCGCGTGCTGCGTCCATCACGCTGGCCACGGTGCTGTGGTGGGCCAGATGGGCCAGGCTCATGATTTGCGGGGGTGCGAGTTCGATCTGGCGGTTCCAGTATTGCTCCAGCGCCGTGCGTGGTG
This sequence comes from Candidatus Aalborgicola danicus, assembly GCA_016703945.1. Lineage (GTDB taxonomy): Bacteria > Pseudomonadota > Gammaproteobacteria > Burkholderiales > Burkholderiaceae_C > Allorhodoferax > Allorhodoferax danicus. The sequence continues at coordinate 544,580 of JADJBC010000002.1, read as the reverse complement.
GCAGCCAGATGCTTTCAGTGGCTTCGTGGTTGTCGTGTGTGGCTTCCTGTTCGTGGGGCACGGCGGCAACGAAGAAACGGGTGTCAAAACGTTTGTTGGTGACCGAGGGCATACGCGGTGTGATCCAGCGGCTCCAGGGCAGCACGTTGCGGGTTTGCAGGCGCACCTGCAACTCGGCCAGCATGGCGTTGAAGGGTTTGGCCTTGTCGTGCAACAGTGCGGCGCGGGCGCTGGCCAGGTCTTGCGAAAACAACACGCGGGATTCCTCAAACGCCTCGCGCAAGGCCGCCACATACAGACCGGCGGCGGTGTGCACTGGGGTTTCGGGCTCACCCAGCGCTGCGTGCAATTGGGCCGGGTCTTGGTCCAGATGGGCCTGTGGGTCCAGCAGGGCGTCGCTGGTGTCGAGCTTGCCGCCCGGGAACACATACGCACCGCCCAGCACATCCGACAGGCCGTGGCGCTTGACCAGAAATACTTCCAGTCCGCGCGGGCTGTCGCGCAGCAGGACCACGGTGGCGGCGTCACGGGGTGGGGCGGTGGGGACTTCGGAATTCAGTTCCATGGTGGGGTGTCTCGGTCTTGACGCAGGTCAGCAAAGCCACAGGGTCGGTGATTTACAGTAGCCCTTGATGGGCAACTCCGCGCCGCGGAGCCCTGGTGTTTTGCTTTTTTGAAGGGAATGTTTTGTATGGCCATAGATTTCAAGGGGCGTGTTGCCATTGTGACGGGTGCGGGGGGCGGTCTGGGTCGCCAACATGCCTTGGCCCTGGCGGCACGGGGTGCCAAGGTGGTGGTGAATGACCTGGGGGGCGCACGAGATGGTTCCGGCCATTCCTTGACGGCTGCCGAGGCGGTGGTGGCGGAGATCCGCGCGGCCGGTGGCGAGGCGATTGCCAACGGAGCCTCGGTCACCGACTGGGATGCCGTGCAGGCCATGGTGCAGCAGACCCTGGATACCTGGGGTCGCGTTGATATTCTGGTCAACAACGCGGGCATTTTGCGCGACAAGACCTTTGCCAAAATGGATCTGGCCGACTTCCGCCTGGTGCTGGACGTGCACCTGATGGGCGCGGTGCATTGCTGTAAAGCGGTTTGGCCGCACATGACGGCGCAGAAGTACGGCCGTATCCTGATGACCACCTCGTCGACCGGGCTGTATGGCAATTTTGGCCAGTCCAACTACGGCGCGGCCAAGCTGGCCCTGGTGGGTTTCATGCAAACGCTGGCGTTGGAAGGCGCCAAATACGACATTCGTGTCAATTCGCTGGCGCCCACCGCCGCCACCCGTATGACCGAAGGGCTGATGCCTGAGGCTGTTCTGGCGGCGCTGGACCCCAAGGCCGTGGTTCCGGCCATGCTGGTCCTGGTGGCAGAAGACGCGCCGACCAGAACCATTCTGTGTGCGGGCGCTGGCAACGTCGAGGCGGCCAACATCACGCTGACCCAGGGCGACTGGATTGGACTGGACAGGGATGCACCGGAGCGCCTGGCGGCTCAGTTGGACAAGGTCCGGGACCGTATCGGTGAAATGGTTCCGCCCAATGGCTCGGCACAAGGCGGCCACGAAGTAGCCCGGGCTACAGCCAAGCTGGCGTAGTTCACCGCAACGCGCGACTGTAGGGGTGGGTTCAAGCCAGGCTCGCGTTTACGCTGGGGGTGTTGCCGCTGGCATGGTCAGTTGTCATCGCCAGACGTTCAGCCTGTTCTATGACGCTGGCTGGGTCTGCATTGTCGGCCGTGACCTGGATTTGGCCGATACCAATGCGCGGCACGAAGGGGTGACTGGTATCGTCCAGTACGGACACCTGCATTGCCTTGGTGAGCAGGTAGCGTAAGCGCTGCATGGTCTTGTCAACCAGCCGCGTCTGGCTGTAGGTTGAAATCACGATCACGAAGCATCGGGGGTGGTACAGGCCCATGACATGGCTGAATCCGATGGCGCGACGCAAGCGCGCGGATACCGCCGACAAAATCTGTTGATCGGCGTTGTGGCCGGCAATTTCTGCCAGTTCATACAGGTTGCGAAGGTAGACACAAATGACGGTGCATTCCTGGTTCATGCGTGCGCTGCGCCAGATGGCGTCATCCACCTTGGACAACAACACGGAACCTCTGGGCAATCCGGTGGCCGGGTCATTGCCCTGGGCCAGATTGGCCAGGCGTTCCAGTTTGCGATTGATGCGGTCGCGTCGAAGACCCAGATAGGTTCCCAACATGAAAAATGCCACCGTGCAGATGGCAGTCAGGATCCAGGTGCCAGTGCCGAGCCCCTGAATGTGTAAGGCCCGCGCATACAGGCCGGCCACCATACAGGCCAACAGCACATTGGCCACAACCATACCCCGTGCCAGACGGTCACCCAGCGCAATGGCGCGAACCGTCGCTACGGTGGGCGGCAATACCGCCAAGGCGTTGATCAACGCAGTGACGGTCAACAGGTCCTGCCATTGCTCTGGTTTGCTGGTGAGGGTCAAGACGGCCAGGGTTGCTGAGGCCAGGACCAGACCCAGCGTGCCGCAGGCAATGGAAAGTCGCACCACGCGGTCTTCGGTGGCGCGTCCCAGCCAAAGACCAAGGTAGCTCAAAGACAGTGCACCGGCGAGCGGTCCCAGGCTGTTTTGCAGCACATGCACCAGGCTTTGGGGCAGGTTGGGCAACAGTGCCTGCATCAATCCAGTCAGGAGAATACAGACGGCGCCAGTCACGGCAACAAAAACAAACGCCCGCCAGGACGCGATGCTGCGCCTTATCAACGCGTCAACCATCGCAAAAGACGCCAGTGTTACCAAAGCCCCCAGCATGGCTGACCAAATGACCAGTTCAGTGGTGTTCATGCCGGGCATTATGGGCTGGGTATGGGCCGTCGACTCGCCCAACACGAAAAAACTGATGCTGGCGCCTGCAAGTATTTGCCACCTGTGTTAACTTTGCGGCCCATAGAAAGTTAAAGGGCCATTTGGCATGCACATTCAATCACAGGCCCTGCAGGCACTGACCCCGGCGCGCATCCTTGGCATTCGCCGTGGCGTCGAAAAAGAAAGCTTGCGCGCATTGGCAAGCGGAGCCCTGGCGGTGACTCCACACCCCGCTGGGCTTGGTTCGCCCCTGACCCATCCCCATATCACGACCGATTTCAGCGAGTCGCAAGTGGAGTTGATCACCGGCGTCCATGCCGGAGTCCAGCCCTGCCTGGATGAATTGCGGTTGATCCAGCAGGTCACAGTGCGCGAATTGGGCGATGAAATGTTGTGGGTGTCCAGCATGCCCTGTGGGCTGCCGCATGACGATGCGATTCCGCTGGGTCACTACGGTAGCTCCAACGTTGGACGCTCCAAAACGATTTACCGCATGGGCTTGGGTTACCGCTACGGTCGGCGCATGCAGACGATTTCCGGCATTCACTACAACTGGTCGCTGCCAGACGTCTCCAGCGAGCAATATTTTGGTCTGATCCGCAATTTCCGACGCCACGCTTTTTTGTTGTTGTACCTGTTTGGCGCCTCACCCGCTGTATGTTCCACCTTCGTGGCAGGCCGCCAACACCAGTTGCAGGCACTCAATGCCCACACCATGTATTTGCCCTACGCCACATCGCTGCGCATGGGGCGCCTGGGTTACCAAAGTGATGCACAAGCCTCGCTGGCGGTGAGCTACAACAGTCTGGAGGGTTATGGGCATTCATTGGAAGACGCGTTGACCCGGCCGTATCCTGCGTATGAGGCCATTGGTGTGCGTGGACCTGATGGTAGGTACCGCCAGTTGGCAAGCACCCTGTTGCAGATTGAGAACGAGTTCTACGGCACGATTCGGCCCAAACGTGTGATTTTTCAGGGTGAACGCCCTCTGCATGCCTTGCGGGAACGCGGCGTCGAGTATGTGGAAGTTCGCTTGATGGACCTGAACCCATTTGAAACCGTGGGCATCAACAGCCAGACCATGCGTTTTCTGGATGTGTTCTTGCTCCATTGCCTGCTGACAGACAGCCCGCCCGATACCCCGCAAGAAATTGTGGAGCTGGCGCACAACCAACACCGTGTTGCGGAGCGCGGGCGCGAACCCGGTCTCGAACTCGAACGGGGTGCAGGCACGGTCACGCTGGTGGATTGGGGACTGGAGCTGATCGCGCAATTACAGCCGATTGCCCAGAGCCTGGATGCCGCCCACAACAGCACCGACTATTCAAGCGCTGTGGCAGCGGCCGAACACGCCATGCACCACCCCGACACTTTGCCATCGGCGCGTGTATTGCAAGCGGTCACCGAGCGTTTTGACGGATCGTTTGTGGCCTTTGTGAAGGCCCAGTCGGCCTTGACCAAGCAGGCCATGTTGGACGCGCCGCTGGCGGTCGAAACGCGCGAACACTTCGATACACTGGCCCGCCGCTCCTTTGATGAACAGCGCAAGATAGAGGCTTCGGACTCATTGCCGTTTGATCGTTACCTGCAGGAGTACCTGTCGCCACGTCACCTGACACCATCGCGCCAACTGCAAACCTGAAACGATTGTTTGCGCCACGTCAAACTCCTGGCAATAGCCCCTTGAAGCCTGACGGCAGACGCCTACATATCAGTGAGGGCGGCACCGTGGTGGCGCCGTCTGCAAACCCTGATGTGAAGGAGAGTCATCATGAGTGCGTTGATCAGCCGCGGCAATTTTCTGGACGAATTGTTTCGGGACGTGGCTCCGGGCTTTTACGTCAAGCCCCTGCACGGCGACCCATTGCCCACGACCACGCAAATCAAAATAGACGTTAAAGAAAGCGATCAGGCCTACACCGTTCATGCGGAGGTTCCCGGTGTCTCCAAAGAAGACATCCATGTGTCGCTGGACGGCAACCTGGTAAGCCTGCGGGCCGAAGTCAAACAACAGGATGTGCAGACCAAGGACGAAAAAGTGTTGCGCAGCGAGCGGTATTTTGGTGCAGTAGCCCGCAGTTTTCAGTTGCCGATGGATATTGACCCATCGTTGGCGAAAGCCAAATACGACGGCGGCGTATTGACACTGACGCTGCCCAAAAAGACAGGTGGGCAGGCCCAGCGCCTGGTTATCGACTGAACGTGACTTGGTTCGTCACAAACAATAGGGGGCTGACCGCACTGCGGTCAGCCCCCTATTTAATAAGACCGCGTGTTGCGGTCTGTGTGCAGATTAGGCAGCCTTGCGCGCAGCGCGAACGACCTTCTTGGCCGGTGCAGCAACAGCGCTCTTGACAGCGGCAACCTTGGTCTTGGCCTTGGCTTTGACCGACTTGCCTGCGATCTTGGTAACCAATGCGCCAGACTTGGCTTCAATCTTGGCTGCGACTTTGGTCACGGCCTTGGCTGCGGGCACAGCGGCAGTTGCCAGCGCGCTGAGGGTTGTCACACCGGTGGATTTTTCAAAACGACCGGCATTGGCAGCCACTTGCACAACGCTCTTTTCGGCCAATTCAACGGCTTTGCTGACGACCAGATTGGCGTTGTCAGATGTCACTTCCACGGTCTTCGCGTAGTAGGCGGTCAACTTCTTCTCGGCGGTCACTGCATTAGAACGTGCCTTTGCGCTCAGGCGGCTACCGGTCTTGGCGAGGGCCGACACGAAGGTCTGGTCCATGAACACCACAGCGCGCTCGTTGCCAACGCGATAGGCGTGGATCACGTTTTTGGCGGTGTTGCCGTAAGACTCAATCAGTTCGTTGGTAACAGTTGCCAGTTTTTGGTTAGCCATGGAAATACTCCTGAAGAAAAGTTTTTAAAGATTGAAGCGAGTTGCTTGCTGGATTGAATTCTCGGGGTTCCCCCTAGTGCGGGCACCTTAATTCCGGGTGTTTTCCTAGAGGCGGCCGTCTAGGCGCAAGGGGACTTTCAAACTGGCCGACAATTGCCGGGTCTCGAGGCTTGTCCCATCACGGCCGTTCATACAGATATCCCACAGCACGAATTCAAAGGAACCCCTTTCATGAAAATCGAAACCCTCGCAGTGCATGGCGGCTACACGCCAGACCCCACCACCAAGGCCGTGGCAGTGCCGATTTACCAAACCGTGGCGTACGCGTTTGACAACACACAGCACGGCGCAGACCTGTTTGACCTGAAGGTGGCAGGCAATATCTACAGCCGCATCATGAACCCCACCAACGGGGTATTGGAAGCGCGCGTGGCGGCCATGGAAGGCGGCATCGGCGCGCTGGCGGTTGCATCCGGCATGGCGGCTATTGCCTACGCCATTCAGACGATTACCGAAGCGGGTGACAACATCGTGTCCGCGTCCACGCTGTACGGCGGCACCTACAACCTGTTCGCCCACACATTCCCCCAGATGGGCATCGAAGTGCGTTTTGCTGATGCAAAGGACCCCGCCTCGTTTGGCAAGCTGATCGACGCGCGCACCAAGGCCGTGTACTGCGAATCGGTGGGCAACCCACTGGGCAATGTGACCGACATCGCCGCCCTGGCCGCCGTGGCCCACGCGCATGGCGTGCCGCTGATTGTGGACAACACCGTGCCCAGCCCCTACCTGTGCCGCCCGTTCGAGCACGGTGCCGACATCGTCGTGCATTCATTGACCAAATACCTGGGCGGCCACGGCACGACCATTGGCGGCGCGATTGTGGACTCGGGCAAGTTCCCGTGGGCCGAACACAAAGAGCGCTTCAAACGTCTCAACGAGCCCGATGTGAGTTACCACGGCGTGGTCTATACCGAGGCTTTGGGCGCGGCTGCCTACATTGGTCGGGCCCGTGTGGTGCCGTTGCGCAACATGGGTGCAGCGCTGTCGCCCATGAACGCCTTTCAGATTCTGCAGGGCATCGAAACTCTGGCCCTGCGCATGGACCGCATTTGCGAGAACGCGCTCAAGGTCGCGAATTACCTCAAGAACCACCCCAAGGTTGGCTGGCTCAACTATGCTGGCCTGACGGATCACACCGACCACGCGCTGGTGCAGAAATACATGGGTGGCCGGGCCTCGGGCCTGATCAGCTTTGGCCTGAAGGCCTCTGACAGCCTAGAGGCCGGTGCCCGTTTCCAGGACGCGTTGCAACTTTTCACCCGCCTGGTCAACATTGGCGACGCCAAGTCCCTGGCCTGCCACCCAGCCACCACCACGCACCGCCAGCTCAATGCGGCGGAGATGGCCAAGGCGGGGGTTAAGCCTGATATGGTGCGCCTGTCGATTGGCATTGAGCACATCGACGACCTGATCGCCGATCTGGATCAGGCGTTGGAAGCAGTGTAAAAATAACTTTGCGGGACAGACCAAGAGCTACACGCAGTGAGCTTTGCTCTGTCCTCAACTGATTAATAACTATGGCAATCCAGTGGTTCCCGGGGCACATGCACCTGACGCGCAAGGCGATCGAAGAGCGCATCAAGGAGATCGATGTGGTCATCGAGTTGCTGGACGCGCGCCTGCCGGGGTCGAGTGCCAACCCCATGCTGGCCCAGCTCACGGCGGGCAAACCGGCGCTCAAGGTGCTCAACAAACAGGATCTGGCCGACCCTGATCGCACGCAGGAATGGCTGTCGCACTTCAATGCCCTGCCGGGAACGCGCGCGCTGGGGCTGGACGCCAGCATGACGGCGCCGGCCAAGCTGCTGGTGAAGGCTTGTTTTGAGCTGGCGCCCAATCGTGGCACCATGGTCAAGCCCATGCGGGTGCTGATTTGCGGCATACCCAACGTGGGCAAGTCCACGCTGATCAATACGCTGAAGGGCAAGCGCTCGACGGCGACGGGCGACGAAGCTGGTGTGACAAAAATCGAGCAACGCATCGTGCTGCAGGATGGCTTCTATTTGTTCGACACGCCCGGCGTGCTGTGGCCGCGCATCATCGTTGCCAAGAGTGGCTACAACCTGGCCGCCAGCGGCGCCATTGGCCGCAATGCCTTTGACGAGGAAGAGGTGGCGCTGGAACTGCTGGACTATTTACGCCAGCACTATGCGCCGCTGGTGGAGGCGCGCTACAAGATCACCGGTGTGGCTGGGCAGTCCGATGAACAGATTCTGGAGGCCATAGGCCGCAAGCGCGGGGCGCTGCTGCCCGGCGGCAAGATCAATCTGCAAAAGGCAGCTGACCTGGTGATCCACGACTTCCGCTCGGCTGTCATGGGCCGCATGACGCTGGAAACGCCGACCGAATTCGCCCAGTGGCTGGCCCATGGCCAGAAACTCGATGCCGAACGCCAGGTCAAGAAAGACGCCATCGAGCTGGACCGTGCCATCCGCTTCAAGAAGGTGCCGCGGCCACCGCGGGAACTGGCTTCTGGAGAAGACTAGCTCAGCATCGGGCCTTTGGTTTCAAAATGCCCAAAAAGGGGTTTTTTGACTGTCTTTCAAAAGTTGAGCGTCAAAAAGGCCTTTAGCCCACGTATTGATTGAATACATTGCTATCAAATATGTAGTGTTAGATCGCCGCCATTGGAGCGCCGGTATTCCCCCGGCGACAGCCCCGTCCAGCGTTTGAAGGCCCGGTTGAAGGTGCTTGCCTCGGCAAAGCCCAGCGATTGGGCAATGTCGGTAAACGCGCGCTGCGTGTGGGCCACGGCCTGGCAGGCGTGCTCCTTGCGCGCCGCATCCAGCAGGTTGGTGTAGCTCAGCTCCAGGTCTTGCAGGCGTCGGGCAAAGGTGCGCTCGGTCATGCCAAAGGCTTGCGCGGCTTGGGCGCGGTCGGGCAGGGCATGGCCCAGCTGGGCGGCCAACCATTCCCGGAGTTCGGTTGCCAGGTCACCGGACTCATCGGACAGCGCCGCCAGCCGTGCGGCCGCGTACCGTTGGTGCACGGCGGCCAGCTGCGCGTCGGCCTGGGGCAGGGGCTGGTCCAGCGCGGCGTTGTCCAGCAACAGGCCACTGAAGGCCTGCTCGAAATCCACCGGACACTGGAACACCGCCTGGTAGCCACTCAGCGGCCCCAGCGCACTGTGGCTGAACTGCGCCCGCAGCGGGCGCATGCCGCTTCCGGTGACCCAGCGGCTGAAACTCACCACGGCCGACAGCACGGCTTCCAACTGGTGCGGGCTGAATGCCAGCTCACCCTGGCGCGGGTGGTAGACGATCCAGCTGGCCTGCTCACCGGCAATCATCTGGAAGCGTCCGCCGTCGCTGATCAGGCGCTGGAATTTTTGCACCACGGCAATGGACTCGCGCAGGGTGGGCGACGACTGCAGGATGTAGCTCACCACGTTGAAGCTGGCCGGTCCCACCTGGCTGCCGGCCTTCAGGCCAAAGCCGGCATCCTGCGTCAGCGTGGCGGCGGCCCGCCACAGGCGGGTGATGTGGTCAATGGGCCAGCGCTCGGCCTTCAGGTCTGCCAGCGGGATGCCGGCGTGGGCCAGCAATGCTTCTGGCGCCAAGCCCTGGCGCTGGGCCGCGCCGAGCACCGTGCTGACCCAGCTCATGGAAACGGTGGCCTGCAAAGTCAAGTGTTTGGCCTGTGAAGTCAAGTGTGTCGGCATCATATCCCGCTATCGTTGCACCCCATATGGCCCGCGTTGATGACGGACCACACGCACGAGGAGACAAATCTTGGCAACAACAGTGCAATCGGATGTGCTGGTGATTGGCGGCGGCCTGGCCGGTCTGGTCACAGCGTTGGAATGCCTACAGGCGGGCCAGCGGGTGACACTGGTGGACCGCGACACGCGCGACCGTCTGGGCGGCTTGGCCCTGTGGGCCTTTGGCGGCATGGCGCTGGTCGATACGCCCTTGCAGCGGCGCATGAAGCTGAAAGACTCCCCCGAGATTGCGCTGCGCGACTGGATTCGCTTTGGCGAGCTGGGCGAGCACGATGTGCTGCCGCTGCAATGGGCGCGCTATTACGTGCAGCACTCCCGCGCCGAGGTCTACGACTGGCTGATCGCCAACGGTCTGAAATTCATGCCGGCGGTGAACTGGGTCGAGCGCGGCATGCAGGGCGATGGCAACACGCTGCCGCGCTACCACGTGGTCTGGGGCACCTCGCGCCAGTTGACCCGGCGCATGATCGAGTTGATGCTAGCGGCCGACAAGGGCGGTCGCCTGACCCTGCTCAGCGGCCACCGGGTCACGGCGCTGGACAGTGCGGCGGGTGTGGTCAGCGGTGCCGTGGCGGTAAATGAGGCCAACGGTTCCGAAGTGCGCTTGAGCGCGTCCGCCGTGGTGCTGGCCATGGGCGGCATCAACGGCAGCCACGAAGAGACCCGCGCCAACTGGGTGGCGGGTCGCCCCCTGCCGGCCACCATGCTCAATGGCGCCCACCCCTTTGCCGACGGCAAGCTGCACCATCTGGTCGCTGGCCTGGGCGGGAATATCACCCATGCCGGCGAGATGTGGAACTACGCTGCGGGCTTTCCGCACCCGCAGCCGCACTTTGAGGGACATGGCCTGTCCACCATTCCGTGCAAGTCGGCACTGTGGCTCAACCACCGTGGTGAGCGCATTGGCCCCCAACCCCTGGTCACCGGTTTTGACACCCATGAACTGTGCCAGCGCGTGGCCGCCCAGGAAAAGCCCTGGACCTGGCACCTGCTGAACTGGCGCATTGCGGCCAAGGAGTTCGCCATTTCCGGCTCCGAGCACAACCAGCGCATCCGCGACATGCAGTTCCCGCTGTTCCTCAAGGAAACCCTGCTCGGCAATCACCGCCTGGTCAAACAGATGGCTTCGGAAAGCAAACACTTCCTGGTGGACGACACATTGGCCGGGCTAGCCGCCAAGATGAACGCGCTGGCCGGCACCCAGGACGTGAAACCCGAGGTGCTGCAAGCCACCGCCGACGCCTTTGATGCCAACTTCTCGCGTGGCGACTCCGTGGTCAACGACGACCAGATCCGTCGCATCGAGCAGGCCCGCCGCTGGGGGCCGGACAAGTTGCGTACCTGCAAGCCGGCACCACTGCAAAAGCCCGGCGCCGGCCCCTTCATCGCCATCCAGATGCAGCTCATCACCCGCAAAAGCCTGGGCGGTTTGCAGACCGATCTGCAGAGCCGCGTGCTCAACTCTGCTGGACAGCCCATGCCGGGGTTGTACTGCGTGGGCGAGGCGGCGGGCTTTGGTGGCGGCGGTGCCAGCGGCAAGCGTTCACTGGAAGGCACGTTCCTGCCCGGCTGCATACTGACCGCACGCGCAGCGGCGCGCTCCATCACCAGCGGTCGCTGACGCTTGGTGCACCAACCATAACAAGGAGATGCTATGCAGGGAGATATCGTTTCGGGCGTGCTGCTGCCGCTGATTCTGGCTTTCATCATGTTTTCGCTCGGGCTGGGGCTGACGGTGGGCGACTTTCGCCGCATTCTGGGTCAGCCGCGCGCCTTACTGGTGGGGGTGGTCTGCCACTTTGTTCTGCTGCCGCTGGTGTGTTACCTGATGCTGCAAACCATGGGTGTGACCGGCGTCTTTGCGGTGGGGTTCATGATCCTGGCGGCCTGCCCCACAGGCACCACCTCCAACCTGCTGACCTACCTGGCGCGCGGTGATGTGGCGCTGGCGCTGAGCTTCACCGCCGTGGCCAGTGTGGCCACCATCTTCACGCTGCCGTTGATCGTGACTTGGGCGCTGGGCCATTTTCTGGGGGCTGCACGCGCTGTGGACGTGCCCGTGGAGCTGATGATGGGCCAGGTGGCCTTTGTACTGGGTCTGCCGGTGAGCCTGGGCATGGCGGCGCGCCACCGTTGGAGCCATTGGGCTTTGCGTTTCGAGCCCCGTGCGACCCGGGTGGCCACGGTGCTCTTTGCACTCATCGTGGTGTTGGCCGTCGTCAAGAATTGGCCCTTGCTGCGCGACAACTTCACATCGCTGGCGCCCTTTGCCGTGGTGCTCAATGTGACCATGCTATGCATCGGCTTTGGCGTAGCCTGGGCGGCACGTCTGTCGTACCGCCAATCGGTGACGCTGGGCATAGAAACGGCGGTCCAGAACGCGGCGCTGGCGCTGGTGATTGCCAGCACCGTCCTCAAAAACGACGCAATGGCGATCCCCGGCGCCCTGTACGGCGTATTGATGTACGCCGGAGGCCTGGTGTTCGCGCTGGCGATGCGGCGTTTCACACGCTCCCTTCAATAAAAGCAACTGATAAAAGGAACCTCCATGTCCAATGGCGCCAATGCCCTGATCCGCACGCTGGTCGATGCCGGCATTACCACCTGCTTCACCAACCCCGGCACCTCCGAGATGCACTTTGTTGCCGCGCTCGACACTGTGCCCGAAATGCGCGCGGTGCTGGCCCTGTTCGAAGGCGTGGCCACCGGCGCCGCCGACGGTTATGGCCGCATGGCCGACAAGCCCGCTGCCACGTTGTTGCACCTGGGCTGCGGCCTGGGCAATGGCCTGGCCAATCTGCACAACGCGCGCAAGGGCCGGGTGCCGATTCTGAACATCGTGGGCGACCATGCGACGTACCACACGCAGTACGACGCCCAACTGCAGTCGGACATTGAGACCGTCGCGCGCAATGTGTCGCCCTGGGTGCGCACATCCAAAAGCACGCAGGACCTTTGCAAGGATGCGGCCGAGGCAATCGGTATGTGCCAAGGCCCACCCGGGCAGGTGGCCACGCTGATCCTGCCGGCCGACGTGTCCTGGGGCGAGGGCGGTGTGCCTGCCGCGCCGCCCACGATTCAAAAACCTGATGCCGCAGACGACGCCAACGTGGCGACTATTGCCCACGCGCTGCAGGGCGAAGGCAAGAAGGCCATCCTGCTCGGTGGCCGTGCACTGCGTGCCCCCACGTTGATGGCCGTAGCACGCATCGCCGCCAAGACGGGTGCCAAGCTGTTTGCCGAAGTGTTTCCCACCCGCATCGAGCGTGGTGCCGGCTTGCCACCGGTTGAGCGCATTGCCTACCTGGCCGAGTTGGCTTCCGTGCAATTGACCGGTCTGGACCATCTGATCCTGGTGGATGCCAAGGCGCCGGTGTCGTTCTTTGCCTATCCCGGCAAGAAGAGCTATCTGGTGCCCGAAGGCTGCCAGTTGCACACACTGGCGTCATACACACAGGACGTCTCCGGTAGTCTGGACAAGCTGTCAACCGCGGTAGGAGCCGCGCAGACTGCACCCGTACTGCAGGCAGCCAAGCGGCCGGGCCTGCCGCGCGGCAAATTTACCGCCGACAAGGTGTGCAAGGCCATTGGCCAGTTGATGCCCGAGAACACCATCATCGTGGACGAAGCGCAGACCTCTGGCATCATGCTGGCCATGTACACCGCAGGCGCACCCCGCCACGATGTGGTCACGCTCACCGGTGGCGCCATCGGCCAGGGCCTGCCCAACGCGGTGGGCGCGGCTATAGCGTGCCCGGATCGCAAAGTGATTGCGCTGGCGGGTGACGGCTCGGCCATGTACACCATCCAGGCCCTGTGGACACAAGCGCGCGAGAAGCTCGATGTGATCAACATCATCTTCAACAACCGCTCTTACGCCATCCTCAACGTCGAGTTGCAGCGCGTAGGGGCGGTCGGTGCCAGCGACCGGGCCAAGGCTCAACTGGATCTGCGCACGCCGCCGATTGATTTTGTGCACCTGGGTCAGAGCATGGGTGTGGCGTCAAAACGCGCCACCACCACTGACGAGTTTCTGGCAGCTTTCGAGCATGCGCTGCGCACACCAGGCCCACACTTGATCGAGGCCATTGTGCCGCCGACGCTGGCGGGCTTGAAGCTGCGCGTGCTGCCGCATTTATTGCAGTCGCTGGCCAACCTGCCGCAGCCCATTGCACGGGCGCTCAAACGAAAGATTGCGCCCTGAGTGAAAATTCGCCGCCAGTGCCAACAGGCCCGTGCAGCGGGCAGGTGGCTTGCGTCGTCGCCTGCAGCGGTGCGTACGTTGCGCGACAATTGGGGGGCTTATGAAAACCATTCTGCCCCTGCAACTGTTGTTTGCTCCTGACAAGAACGACCCCCGTCCACTGATCCTTTACCACGGGCACAGTTGTCCCGATGGCTTTGCCTCGGCGTTGGCTGCATGGCTTTTTTATGAGGGTCAGGCTGAATTTCTGGGCCTGGACCACGGTGATGTACGCACCCTCCACGACTTGCCGTCGTTGACTGGCCGTGCGGTCTACATCCTCGATTTTTCGTTCTCGGCCGAAATTCTGCGTGGCATTGATGCCCAGGCGGCCAAATTGGTATTGCTGGATCACCACAAGAGCGCGGCCGAGCACCTGACCGGTTTTGCCTGCCGTTGTGGTGTCGTGCACTTCGACATGAACAAATCGGGCTCGCGTTTGGCCTGGGAGTTTTTTCAGCCCGACAAGCCCCTGCCAGACCTGGTGCGCTTTATTGAGGACCGCGACATCTGGACCTGGAAATACCCGGAGAGCGCAGGCTTTCTGGCGGCACTTGACATGGAACCTTTTGGTTTTGCACATTGGGCGGCCATCGCAGACTTCGACGCGGCGCAGTTGCAAGCCTTCATGGCGCGTGGTCAAGCCATGGACGATAAATTCAACAAGCTGGCTCTGGATATCTCCGATGGGGCGGAGCCCATCGTTTTCAATGGCCAGACGGGCTTGATGGTCAACGCACCCAGCGTCTTCCACAGTGTGGTGGGTGAAATCTTGTCCAGGAAAACCGGGACCTTTGCGTTGATGTGGTGTGTGGGAAAAGGAGGCACGGTAAAGGCCGGCTTGCGCTCCCAGCGCAATTTTGACTGCATTCCACTGGCGCGCAGCATGGGTGGCGGTGGACATGCCCAAGCCTGTGGCTTCAAGATGGGGGCAAATCAGCTGACGGACTTACTTGGCGGCGTTTTGAATGCCCCCGCCAGACCCGCCGACTAACATATGCCCCGCAACGGGGGCAAACGCGCCTATTTGTTCTTGTCTTTGCCGCGTGGAATCACTGCCGTCATCGGCGCCATGGGGCGATCGGATGTGGAGTTCTTGGGTTCGGAAGTGTCTTTCTTGGGCTTCTTTGCCATCTTCTCTTTGCGCTGGTCACCTTTGGCCATATGTCCTCCATAGTCAACCCCGACATGGGATTCGATGCTGCGATATTACGGCAGAATGGAGCATGGCAAAAAATCTGACCCCCAGTATTCAGTGGCAAGAACACGTGGCCCCGGATGAGGCCGAACGCTTCGCATCTTATGGCCAGCAGTTTGTTGCCATACAGGCGCGCAAATCCAAGAAGTACGGTAATGGCCGCGCCCTGCACCGCAAGCAGATCACGGCGGCCAAAGGTTCATTGGAAGTGCTGGCGGATCTGCCGGACTTTGCACGCCAGGGGCTGTTTGCCAAACCTGGCACCTTTGATACATGGGTGCGTCTGTCCAACGGCGGATTGGACCGAGCGGCAGACCACATGCCCGACATTCGGGGCTTTGCCTTGCACGTACTCGGAGTCAAGGGTGACTCGGCACTGGGCAATGGCCCGGCCGTCAGTCAGGACTTTACGCTGATCAACCAGGAAGTTTTTGGCTTTCCCAGCAGTGCCGATTTTGTTGACTTTGTGGTGGCAGCCTCCATGGGTATGGGAAAACTGCTCAAGTTTCTGGTCAAACGTTATGGTTTCCTGGGTGGGCCCCTGCGCTTGGTGTCCATGGTGCGCACCATGGGCAAGTCGTTCAGTGGATTTGCGACCGAAATCATGTACAGCGCAGCGCCCATCGCCTGTGGCCCGTATGCGGTGCGTGTGCGGCTGGTGCCCTCGGCCAACAACGGTGTGCCCAGGCCTGGTGCCAAACAGGATTGGGGTGCAGACTTCAGCGCCCGACTACTTGAGAAAGAGCTCCAGTGGGATCTGCAGTTGCAGCCCTACCTGGATGACAAGGCGACCCCCATCGAGGACGCCTCGGTCAATTGGTCCAGCCCTTACACCACGGTGGCGCGCTTGCGATTGCCGCGCCAGGACAATGCTTCGCCAGATGGCCAGGCAGTGGCGACCAAAGTGGAACAGGCGGTCTTTGATCCCTGGCAGGCGCTCTCGGCGCACCGCCCCCTGGGGGATGTCCAGCGCGCGCGAAAGGTGGTCTATTTCGAAAGCCAGAAAGGGCGCGGTGCCGTGTGACCAGCGGCGTCGCGCGTGGGTGCCGGTCGTCGCGGCGCAATTGCACCGCAATTGAGGTATGTCATGGAGTGCAAGGCGCTGCTGGCGCTACATTCCATATCAAGTTTTTCATTCTTTAAGGGGCCACATCATGTTCAAACACATTCTTCTAGCAACCGATGGTTCCGCTGCTTCGTTGCATGCCGCCGAGCTGGCTGTGGGTTTGGCCCGCACCCACGGCGCCAAACTGACAGCTGTCTACGTGGTGGACCCCTATCCCTATATCGGTGTTGGTGAAATCAACCCCATGGGATACCAGGCGTATTCCGCTGCCGCGCAGCAGCAAGCTGCCCAGGCGCATGCCCACATAGAGACACTGTGCACGCAGGGCAATCAACCCGTGGCGCTGCAGGCGCGTCTGGTCGAAGATGTGGGCGCCGCCAGCGGCATCGTCCAGACTGCCGAAGCCGAAGGTGCGGACCTCATTGTGGTGGGTTCCCACGGCCGCTCCGGTATTGCACGTTTGATGTTGGGCAGCGTCTCCAACAAGGTCGTGGCGGAGTCCAAGGTGCCAGTCTTGGTTTCGCGCTAGAGCGCACGCCACGAGCGGTCTTGAAAACCCGGGCTTGGGTCCCAGTTATGACGTCTGACAATCGCTTGGACTGGAGCGCAACCCGTGGTTTTTTTTCTGTTTTGCACTCTGGCGCTGCTCCTGATTGTGGGCCTGCTGGGCCAGCCCTATTGGCTCTCGTGGCGGCGTAATCGTTTGCGAGCGGGGGCGTTTCCTGCCTCTTGGCGCAAGATTTTGCAGCAGCATGTGCCGCTAGTGCGCCGCTTGCCCGCGAGTTTGCAATTGCAACTCAAGAAACACATGCAGGTTTTCATTGCCGAGAAGACCTTCATCGGCTGCGGTGGCCTGCACGTCACCGACGAAATGCGGGTGGTGATCGCCGCACAGGCTTGTTTGCTGATCCTCAACCGCGCGACCGACTATTTTGCGAATGTGCGGCAAATTTTGGTCTATCCCAACGTGTTTGTCGTCAACCGCACCTCGGTGGATGGCGCAGGCGTGCAACAAGAAAGCCGCCAGGCGCTGGCCGGTGAATCCTGGTCGCAAGGCCAGGTCATCCTGTCCTGGCAGGACACGCTGGAGGGGGCTGCCGTGTCGGACGACGGTCGCAACGTCGTGATTCACGAATTTGCGCACCAGTTGGACCAGGAGAATGGGGCCGCCCATGGGGCACCGCCGCCCCAATTGGGCGACGCGATGCATGATCCGCAACGCTGGTCCGAGGTATTCCATGCGGCATACGCCCATCTGCAGGCCGAAATGCGGCATGGCGTGCAGGGTCTGCTGGACCACTACGGGGCTCAAGACCCCGCAGAGTTTTTTGCCGTCGTGTCCGAAGTTTTTTTTGAGCGCGGCAACGAGCTCGCTATGGCCTACCCCGCGCTGTACCTCGAACTCAAGGGTTACTACAAAGTCGACCCTGCGGGCTGGTAAACAATGCCCAGAACAATGACTGTGATGCGCTAGATTCCTTCCAGAATCACCATGGTTCTGCGGGCTGACTGTCGGCTTATGGGGAGAATGGCCTGGTATTGCGGCGAGTCGTAAAAGCGCCGAGCAGCCTCCACATCGGGAAAGCGCACCAGCACCATGCGGGTGGGCGACCACAAATCCGTTTCTTTCAGATCCATGTTGCCGCCGCGTGCCAGGTACTCGCCGCCAAACTGCTCGACCAGGGGTTTGGCCAATAGCTTGTATTCCTCGTACACATCAGGTTTGTCGAGCAAGGTGTCAACGATCAGATAAGCTGCCATGCGGGTCTCCGTTATGGTGTGTGGTGCGCCAGTCTATCGCCTTGTCAGCTTCGTGACTCAGTACAAACCGCGCACCTGCGCTTGCAGTCGCGAAAGTCCCAGCAATGCGTCTGTGAAGGGTGTCGCCACGCAGGTCAGTGTGCCCAACTCCTTCACCACGGTGACCAAGGCGTCCAGCTCCACGGGGCGACCGGCTTCCACGTCTTGCAGCATCGAGGTTTTGAATGCACCCAGCTTGAGAGTGACCGCATGCCGGTCGGCCGGTTGTTGGTCAATCGGAATGCCGATGCGCGCGCCGATCTCCTTGGCTTCCAACATCACGCTGGACACAAAATTGCGCACCAGTTCATCACCCAATATCAGGTTCGTCGTGGCGCCTGTTAAGGCGCTGATGGGGTTGACTGTCATGTTGCCCCAGAGCTTGTACCAAACGTCTTTTTGAATCTGTGCGGACACGCTGGCGGCAAAACCAGCCCGCACCAACAGCTCGGCCAGGGCCTGCACCCGCTGGCTTTGCTGGCCCGAGGGTTCACCGATGATCAGGCCATTGCCGAAATGGTGGCGAATGACACCGGGCGCAGCCACCGAGCAACTGGCATGGACGACGCAGCCCACAACCTGCGCGGCAGGCAGGGCAGCTGCGATCTCTCCGGTAGCATCAACGGCCTGCAATTGCGTCCCCGCCAGGTCGCCACCAAAGTCGTTTAAGAACCACCAAGGCACGCCATTCATGGCAGTCACAACGACGGTGTGGGACCCGATCAGCGGCCCGACTTGACGCGCCACATCCAGCAGTGAAGGGGCCTTCACCGCGATCACCACCAGGTCCTGCACCCCAAGCGCTTTGGCGTCGCTGCTGGCGGACACAGCATGTTGTTCATGTCCCAAGCGCAAACCATGTTCTTGCAGGGCGACCAGCGTGGCACCCCGGGCAAAAATGCTGACGTGGCAACCTGCGCGTGCCAGACCGGCACCGATCCAGCCACCGATAGCGCCTGCGCCAACGATGCAAACACGGTTGAAAACAGCAGTCATGTCAATCCTTTCAGGCCAAACAAAGCAGGGGTTCATTCTGGCAGGGGTGGCGCATGCTGGTCATTTACAAGGCACCCTGTTCAAACCCACTGTTGACGCCGCCCCGGAGGGTTGTAAACATAGTTATCCACACAGTGACCCACAGAAAATGGGGGTATCCGGCCTGGCGTTCCTCTCTAAAACCAGTTAGCCGAGCTTTAACAATTTTCGCTATCACGGCCCCGAATATCATTGGTAAACAGTGCTACTTTTCTTCGGGGTTAACCCTGATTTGTTGTTAGGTAGTTGTCCAGATAGCCAAGAAAAGACCCGCAGAGTCCAATTGAAGGCTTTCAATGTTATCCACAGTGCGGACGATAGTCAGTTTTTCGTAAGAAATGCCGTCGAAGCCGCGCCGGTGCGGGCTTTCGGGCTATCGCAAGGCTAGCGAAACCAGTCTCAGTACCCAGGCCGCAGCACCACGTCGGAGCAGGGATACGCGACGCAGGGTAAAACACAGCCCTCGGCCTGCTCCTCGCTGGTGAGGCCAGGCCATTCGATTTCGTAACGCACCTCGCCACTCAGCAATTGGCCTACGCAAGTGCGGCAATGACCCACCCGGCAGGAACTGGGCCAATCGCTCCCACCCTGCTCCAGTGATTGCAGCAGGGGCTGGTGCGTCCAAGCGTCAAACTGGAGGTCGTTGGGCTCTGTGCGACCAATAAATAAGGCGGGCCGTTCAGGGGTGTGCATGGCAAAAAGCTGCAAAGTTTAGCGTTTTTCTGGGCCTATTGCCTGCAGCTTCAAAGAGCGTCATGTGCCGCACCGGGCTTTTCTGGCTTGCGTCTGCACTCGGTACAAACCACTAGGATTGAAGTCCCTTGGCCTGCCTGACTTGCACTACCATACGCGCCATGCTAAATATCCCCTCTCGCCTTGAGTCGGGCTTTGTCGGTGTTTGCCTTTCTCTCACAGTGAGTTTGGCCTTGGGCGCTATCCCTGCCTTTGCCGCATCCGCAGCCCCGGTTTTATCCAAACCGCCCTTGATCAAAGTGCCCGTAGCACCCATTCAAACGGGTGTCTGGGCGCACGCAATCTCGGCCTATGCACCACCGAAGTACCCGGCCGATTTCGCGCACTTTGAATACGTTAACGCGGACGCGCCCAAGGGAGGGACGCTGAACCTGAAGAACCCGGACCGGCGCACCAGCTTCGACAAATTCAATCCGTTTACGACGCGGGGTAATTCACCTGGCGGCGTGCTTTATTTCATGTTGGAGGGTCTGGCCATACGGTCCATGGACGAGCCACTGGCCATGTATGGCCTGATTGCAGAATCCATTTTTGTTGCCCCTGATCTGTCGTCGGTCGCGTTTCGCCTCAACCCCAAGGCCCGCTTCAGCAATGGCGACGCGGTAACGCCGCAGGACGTGGTTTACTCGCTTGAACGAGTCAAGAGCAAGGAGGCCAGCCCGGCTGTTCAGGCCGAAGTTGCCGACCTGCAGCGTGCGGTGGTGGTGGACGCACAGACGGTGCGCATCGAACTCACCAACAAAACAGTCGATGCGGTTTTTGCCGCAGGCATGCTGCGGATTTTTTCGCAGAAGTGGGGCGCTGGCAAAAAGTTTGATGACGTGATCACCGATGAACCGATTGGTACCGGTCCCTATGTCATCGACACCTTCGAGATGCCCAGCCGTATTGCCTTCAAGCGCAACCCAAACTACTGGGCCAAAGACCTTCCGGCGCGGCGCGGGCATTTTAATTTTGACCGCATCCGCTACCGGATGTACAGCGACGATGCTGTCGCTTGGGAGGGTTTCAAGGCCGGTGAGTTCGACCTGATCAAGGAATACCGCGCCAGTTCATGGGTGCGCAAACACAGGGGTCCCAAATGGGACAGCGGAAGCATCGTCAAGAAAGCATTCAAAACCTCTAACGGGCAGGGCTTGCAGTCCATGCACCTGAACCAGCGCCGCCCCCTGTTCCAGGACGTGCGGGTGCGTGAAGCCTTGATGCTGGCCTGGGATTTCGACAAATACAACCAGTACCGCACCTTCTCGCATGCATACAGCGTATTCAACAATTCCGAGTTTGCTGCCGCAGGTGCGCCGTCGGCCGACGAACTGAAACTGCTGGAGCCCTTTCGCGCCGAGTTGCCTCCACGGGTGTTTGGCCCCCCTTTTGTGCCACCGGACAATTTGACAGGTCCCAATGCGCTGCGTGAACATTTGCGTCAAGCCCGTGACATGTTGACGCAAGCGGGCTGGAAGGTAGCCGCCGACGGTAAATTGCGCAATGCCAAGGGTGAGGCGTTCGAGTTCGAGTTCATGGCCTCCAACCAACCCGGCACCCTGATTGACTACCAGCGCAACCTGGAAAAGCTGGGCATCACCATGAAAGAGCGCATGGTGGACTTTGCACTTTTTCGCCGACGCTTAGAGCAATATGACTTCGATCTGATGATCATTGTGGAGGGTGACTTCACAGTGCCCAGCGCCTCGGATTTGGCCTCCAGCTACGGCAGCAAATCGGCAGACGAGCCAGGTAACAGCAATTACCGGGGCGTCAAAAGCCGCGCGGTTGATGCTCTGATCGAGCGCATTGGTTCGGCCACAACGGTGGAAGAGTTGCGCACTGCTACTCGGGCTTTGGATCGGGTGGTGATGTGGAGTTTCTGGCAGATACCACAGGTCTACATTCCGGAAGAACAAATCTCTTACTGGAATCGCTTTGGCATTCCTGCAGTCCAGGCCAAGTATTTTGTAGCGGATTCCTACCCCGATGCCAGTTCGCCGCCCTGGCCGCTGTGGACCTGGTGGAGCAAGGAACCCCATGGCGAAACCCCCCGGAAGTAAAACAGCATGATCGCCTATCTCATTAAACGACTGCTGCTGCTGATTCCCACGCTGCTGGGCGTACTCACAGTGACCTTTGTGGTGATCCAGTTTGTGCCCGGCGGACCGGTGGAGCAGGTGATGGCCGAGGCCCGGGCTTCGCAAAAGGGCGGTGATGGCGGTGGCTCCTACAAGGCCGGCCGCGATGTCAGCAAGAAACAAATTGAAGAATTGAAAAAACTGTATGGTTTTGACAAACCAGCCCATGTGCGTTACTTCGAAATGCTGGGCAACTTTGCCCGTTTCGACTTAGGCCGCAGCTTCATGCAAAACAAGGATGTCTGGACCCTGATCAAAGACAAATTGCCGGTGTCCATCAGCCTGGGCTTGTGGTCCTTTTTGATTTCGTACCTGATATCCATACCTATGGGTGTCAGCAAGGCGGTGCGTGATGGCAGTGCGTATGACAGTGCCACCACATTGCTGGTACTGGTGGGCTTTGCCATACCCGGTTTTGTGCTGGGTGTGTTGTTGATCGTGCTGTTTGCCGGTGGAACGTTTTGGGATGTGTTTCCCTTGCGCGGTCTGACATCGGACAACTGGGCCGACCTGAGTTGGGGCGGTAAGGTCAAAGACTACTTCTGGCACCTGGCCATGCCGCTGACCTGCCTGACCATTGGCAGCTTTGCCACCATCACCTTGCTGACCAAGAACACCTTTGTGGAAGAAATTCGCAAGCAATACGTGTTGGTGGCCCGGGCCAAGGGCCTGAGCCAGGACCGTGTGCTTTACAAACATATCTTCCGTAACGCCTTGATCCCCCTGGTCACCGGTCTGCCCGCTGCCTTCATCGGCGCTTTTTTTGCCGGTTCGGTATTGATCGAAACCCTTTTTTCGCTGGATGGCCTGGGGCTGTTGGGGTACCAGGCGGTCATACGCCGTGATTACCCTGTGGTGTTGGGCTCTCTCTATGTCTTCACGCTGCTCGGTCTGGTCGTGAAGCTGGTGGCGGATATGTTGTACGTGGTCGTAGACCCACGGGTGCAGTTTGAGGCGGTGTCACGATGAGCGCAGTTCCTATGGCTGAACCAATGGCCGAAACGCGGACCGTCGTCGCAGACGTGTCCAAGTCGCCTGGCCAGCGTGCCTGGGCCCGTTTTAAGCGCAACCGCCTGGGTTACCTGTCGCTGTGGCTGTTTTCGGTGCTGCTGGTGCTGGCGACCTTGGGAGAGTTGGTCAGCAACGACAAACCCTTTGTCGCCAAGGTCAACGGCAGCACCTATTTCCCGATTCTCAACAACCCCAGTGACCAGACACTAGGGGGTGACTTCGCCACACCGGCGGACTGGAAAGATCCGTTTGTCACCGGTCTGCTGGCGCAACCGGGCAACTGGAAGCTGGGTGCCATCAATCAGCACTCCGCCATGTCCATCGACTACTTCAGCAAGAACCCCAACCCGGCGGCACCCTCGGCGGCCAACTGGCTGGGCACTGACAAGTTCGGGCGCGACATGCTGGCGCGGCTGCTGTATGGCTTTCGGGTCAGCATCTGGTTTGCGATTGCGCTGACCTTTGCGGGTACGTTGTTGGGCGTGATCATGGGCGCCATCCAGGGTTATTTTGGCGGCCGTATGGATTTGACCGTGCAGCGCCTGATCGAGATCTGGGGCGCGGTACCGGAGCTGTATTTGTTGATCATCGTGGCGTCTATTTTTGAGCCGTCTTTGCTGCTGCTGCTGGTGCTGTTGTCGCTGTTTGGCTGGATCGGTCTATCCGACTATGTGCGCGCCGAGTTTTTGCGAAACCGCAACCTGGAGTTTGTGAAGGCGGCTCGGGCGCTGGGCCTGTCCAACCTGCAAATCATCCGCCGCCATGTGTTGCCGAACTCGCTGACACCGGTCATCACCTTTCTGCCGTTTCGTATGAGTGGTGCCATTTTTGCGTTGACCTCGCTGGACTTTCTGGGCCTGGGTGTGCCGTCCAGTGTGCCCTCGCTGGGTGAACTGTTGAACCAGGGCAAAGACTGGCTGGACGCCTGGTGGATCATTGTCCCCACCTTCTTGGTGCTCACCATCACGATGACGCTGCTCACCTTTATCGGCGATGCCCTGCGCGACGCCTTCGACACACGCAAATCATGAGCCAGCCCAACCTGCTTGATATCGAGCACCTGACGGTGCGCTTCGGTTCGTCCACCGTGGTCAACGATGTTTCATTTTCTATTCGCCCCGGTGAGAAGTTCGCACTGGTGGGTGAGTCGGGATCGGGCAAGTCGATCACGGCCTTGTCGGTGTTGCGCCTGGCCGATGCGGCCACCACCACCGGTGCCATCCGCTTCAACGGCACTGACCTGTTGACCAAGAGTGAGCGCGAGATGCGTGGCATACGGGGTGGCGACATTGGCATGATCTTTCAGGAGCCCATGACGGCGCTGAACCCGCTGTACACGGTGGGCAACCAGATTGGGGAAGTACTGGAGCTGCACGAAGCCATGCGCCCCCACGCCGCCCGTACGCGCGCCGTGGAGTTGCTGGCGCAGACCGGCATTCCCGAACCGGACCGCCGCATCGACTACTACCCGCACCAGCTCTCCGGTGGGCAACGCCAACGCGCCATGATCGCCATGGCGCTGGCCTGTAGCCCCAAGTTGTTGATTTGCGACGAGCCCACCACAGCACTGGACGTGACCATTCAGGCCCAGATCCTGGACCTGCTGGATGCCTTGCAGCGCGACATGGGTATGGCCTTGTTGTTCATCACCCATGACCTGAATCTGGTGCGCCGCTTCACGCACCGTGTGGGTGTGATGGAGCGCGGCAAACTGGTCGAGTTGGGTGACACCGAGACCGTGTTTGCCAACCCGCAACACGCCTACACCCAGAAGCTGATGGCCAGCCGACCACAACGTGTGGTGGTCGATTTGCAGGCGGATGCACCGGTGTTGTTGTCAGGCAAGGACGTTGCGGTCAGCTTTAGCAGTGCCGAGGGCTGGTTTGGCAAGCGCCAGTTCAAGGCGGTGTGCGGCGCCACCCTGCAATTGCGCAGGGGCGAGACTCTGGGCATTGTGGGCGAGTCCGGCTCCGGCAAAACCACGCTGGGCATGGCGCTGTTGTCGCTGCAAAGCATTTCCGGCGGTGAAATTGTCATGGGTGGCGAACGCATCGACAAAGCCGACCGCAAGACCTTGCGCGCCATGCGCAAACGTATGCAGGTGGTGTTCCAGGACCCGTTTGCCTCACTCAGTCCACGCATGACCGTGGGCCAGATTGTGGGCGAAGGATTGGCCCTGCACCGTGCTGACCTGGACAAGGCCGCGCGTGACCAGTTGGTCTTGCAAATGCTCGACGAAGTGGGCCTGAGCGAACGCAGTGGTGTGGCCAATGTCATGCAGCGTTACCCGCACGAGTTTTCGGGTGGGCAGCGGCAACGTATTTCCATCGCCCGCGCCATGGTGTTGCGCCCCGAGGTGCTGGTGCTGGATGAGCCCACCTCGGCGCTGGACGTATCGGTGCAGCAGCAGGTGCTGAAGCTGCTGGCCGAGTTGCAGCAGCGTTATGGCCTGAGTTACGTGTTCATCAGCCACGACCTGGCGGTGGTTCGCGCCATGTCGCATCGGGTCATGGTCATGAAGAATGGCGACGTGATCGAGGAGGGCGAAGCCCAGGCTTTGTTTGACGCCCCGCAACAGCCTTACACCAAGGCCTTGCTGGCGGCGGCGCATCTGGCCTGATGGTCAGTAGCGGTCGATGCTGCTGGCTGGGTCCGCAGTTTGCTGCGCACGCGTGGTTGGGGGCCAGTGGGTCACCTCATCACGGGGGCCAGGCGCGCAACCCGCGGCAATGGGCTCCCATCCCCGCCTGAGCACCATGTGGGTATCGGTGTAACACAGCTCAATGTGTGTGGAGGAGGGCCACTGGGCCCGGACAAACGATGCAATCGACTGCGGCATGCTGACCCGAAACTGGGCCTGGGCCAGGTCTGCCACCGGATGGTCGTCGCTGTGCAGCCAGGGCAGCACAGAGGCCAACCACATCAGCGGCTGCCAGTTCAGTTTGAGCACCGTGGGTTGGTAGCCTTGGGTACGCAGCCATTGCTGGGCCTGGCTGCGCGCACCGTCGCCAGGCGAGGGTTCCCCCCAGGCACTGGCCAGCAGTTCGGCCAGCCACTGGTTGCAATTCTGGTATCGCTGGCTGAATGCATGGGCATTGGCGCTATAGGTGCCACCCAGCAGGGCCAGCACCTGGCGGTCATCCCGCGCGGTCTCTTCCAGCGCCTGCGAAGCCTCTGGCGGCAGCAATACGAGCGACACATAACCCTGTGCCGGATCATGCGCACCCAACACAAAGCCGGACATCCCCTGGTCGAAGATACGGGGGCGTTGTTCGTCACAGGCATAGTAGAGCTGGCGTACCGACCAGGGTGTGTTGGGGCTGCTCTTGAGGCTGACCCCGGCGTGGGAGTACCGCTGGTCCAGCCGCTGCAGGGCCAGGCCCGAGCGCGATATTAGCGCCACGTTGCGCTCCGAGCGATCCAGCTCGGTTTTGACGACGGCCGCAACCTGGATGAGCCGGTCCTGAATATCGGCGTTCAGCTCGGCCTGGCCTTGGCAGTAGTTCAGCGAACCGGCCCAACTGCTCTGGGCCAGAAGGCTCGCGGTCAGGGCCGCGACAACACCCTTAAACGCCAAGCGGATGGCTCTCCAGCTCACGGAACCAGGCGTCGTCCAGCACCAGGAAGAAGGGGCTCTTCTGGCCGGTCTGCGTGTTCACAAGCGCAAAGGCCAGGCCGTAGGGGCGCTGTTCAGCGGTTATGGTCTGACCCGCGACCAGTTGCGCGCGCTCGGCGGTGGCCCGTGGCAGCGTCAGGAAAAACTCGGTCGTTGCTGTCGCAGTGTTTGGTGCCAAGGCTGCTGGGTCGTCCGTACCCGCGGCCTTTGCCACCGCTACGGCCTGTTGTAGTTGCACGCGCAGCAGGCCGGGTTTTTGCGGTATTTCAGCCACAGCCACCACTGTGTAGTGTCCCTGCGCCACGCGGTCCTTGGCGGACGAGCTGTTGCTGGACTTTTCGATGGAGGCTGATGAGCTACCCACCGAGGTCGACGCGGCGCTGGAGGCTGAGGAGGTGCTATCGGCCAGCGTGGGCAAAGGAACCAAGGCGGCCAGGCAAACCGTCAGCGCGGCGGTACGGGAGCGGGGGATTTTTATCATGGGTCGTGTTTCAAAAATATATATAAAAATGGGCTATAGCCCACGTGAGATATGCGTAATTAGCTATAAAAATAATAGCACATCGCGGTTTTAATCAGGGCTATCAGTCCCGGTAAAACGGTCCAGTTGCAGCTTCTTTTCCGCCATGTCCTGGTCAGAGTCGGCATACCGTGTGGCGATAGTGCGGAACTCGGATTGCAGCTCCAAAAAGGCGTCAACCATGTCAGGGTCGAAATGGCGGTCACGCCCCTGGGTGATGACGTCCACCGCCTTATCGTGCGACATGGCGTCCTTGTAGACTCTGCGACTGATCAGTGCGTCGTAAACGTCGGCAATCGCCATCAGGCGCGCGGACAACGGAATGGCGTCGCCGCTGAGGCTCTGCGGGTAGCCGGAGCCATCCCACTTTTCCTGGTGGCCCAAGGCGATCTCCTTGGCCATGGACAAAAACTCCACCTGCATACCCAACGACTGCTCGGCGTGTTCGATGGCGTCCCTGCCGAGTGTGGTGTGGGTTTTCATGATCTCGAACTCATGGGGTTCGAAGTGGCCGGGCTTGAGCAAAATCCGGTCTGGAATGCCGACCTTGCCGATGTCATGCAGCGGCGCGGATTTGAACAGAGTGGTGATGTAACGGTCCGTCAGGGTGGCTGCAAATCGCGGGTGGTCGCGCAGCTTTTCAGCCAACACCTTGACGTAAAACTGGGTTCGTCGGATGTGATTGCCGGTGTCAGAGTCGCGGGTTTCCGCCAGCGAAGCCATGGCGAGGATCGTGACATCCTGGATGGCCGAAACCTCTCGGGTGCGCTTTTCGACTTCGATCTCCAAGAAGTCACTCTTGTCGCGCAGGAAGTCGGCCCGCGCCTTGCGCTCCAGGTGGTTCTTGACGCGTGCCATCACAATCGGCGGGCTGATGGGTTTGGCAATGTAGTCCACGGCGCCCAGGTCGAAGCCGCGTTTTTCGTCTTCCACCGTGACCTTGGCGGTTAAAAAAATAACCGGAATATGGCGCGTTGTCGGGTTGTCCATCAATTGGCGGCAGACCTCGTAACCATCCATCACCGGCATCATGATGTCGAGCAGGATCAGATCAGGCAGTTTGCCCGACTGGGCCAATTTGAGGGCTTTTTCACCACTGTTGGCCAACTTGACTTTGTACACATCCTTGAGCAGTTCGTTCAACAAAGTCAGGTTGTCCGGTGAGTCATCAACGACCAGCACGGTGGCCTTCGTAACCAAATTGACTTCGAGGTCCATGGCGCGCTCCCTTTGCTTCGAATGTAATCGGACCGTGGGTCAACTCTGAAACAGCGGAATTCGCACGGTGAAGCGGGTGCCACTTCCCAATTCGCTTGCCACTGCAATGGTGCCCCCATGGCTTTCAACCGCACGCTTGACGATGGTCAGGCCCAGACCGGTGCCCGGGATGTCACCGACGTTGGAGGCTCGGTGAAAATTCCCGAACAGCCGGGGCAAATCGTCGGACGGTATACCAATACCCTGGTCCTGCACTTCAAACAGCAGTTCGTTGACCTCGCGTCGGGCCAGAAAACTCGCACCCTGACCGCAGGGTGTGTACTTGATGGCATTGGACAGCAGGTTACCCAGGATGTGGCGCAACAGTTTTTCGTCGGCGTGCGCCATGGGGTCGTCCATTTCCACCGTCAGTGCCAGCAGGGCTTCGGCTTCAGTGCCCGGCAGGGATTGACCCGCCACCGCCTCTTCACGCAGGCGTTCACACAGGGCTGGAATGTCCACCGGTTTGGGCCTGAATTCGAGCAGATTGGCGTCGGCGCGGCTTATTGTCAGAACCTGGTCCAGCATCGTGACCATGCGCCGCACCGCGTCTTCAATATGATCCAGCGCATCATCGCGCTGTTGTGGAGACAGGCGTCCCGCATAGTGGCGCAACAACTCCTGCGAAGACAGAATGGTGGTCAACGGGGTACGAAACTCGTGCGTGGTCATCGAGACAAAGGTTGACTTCAGGGTATTGAGTTTCACTTGCTGTGCCATGGCCAGCTCAAACCGCAATTTGTCTTCCAGGTTGCGCCGCTCCAGCGAGTCGCGTGCCTCTTTGAGCGACAGGTGGGCCTTGACGCGCGCCAACAGGCGCGGCGGGCTGATGGGTTTGGTGATGTAGTCCACAGCGCCCAGATCGAAACCCCGTTTTTCGTCCTCCACGGTTACTTTACCGGTCAAAAAGATGACCGGAATATGCCGTGTGGCCGGATTGGCCATCAGGCGCTGGCAGACTTCGAGGCCGTCCATGTCAGGCATCATGATGTCCAGCAGGATTAGATCCAGCGGCTTGCCGGATTCTGCAACGACCAGGGCCTTTGCGCCATTGTTGGCCAGTTTGACTTTGTAGTCATCCTTCAGCAATTCGTTTAACAGATCCAGATTGTCGGGTGAGTCGTCGACCACCAGCACGGTGGCTTTGGCAGTGGTGTTGGATTCGAGGTTCATGGCAATTTCCAGGTTAAACCACACACGCACGGAAACGCCCAACTGCCCGCGTGTACAGTCTTTGGGGTGATGAAGAGGTGGTTTGTCATGTGTCAGACAGGGCTTCCAGTGCCACATCAAAGTCGCTGTTGGCGATGGCGGCCGCAGCCTTGGCCAGGGCTGGCGCCAATGGCGTCCCATGTCCCATGGGGGTGAGTTCAGCAATCAGATCGACCGATTCCGAGTCACAGTCTTCCAGTAGCACTTTAAGCCTTTTGACGCCTTGGTTCAGCGTGTCTTGAAGTTGCGCCGACCGCGCTGTCAACACGCGGGACTGAGAACCCGGCGCTGGGGGGGCTTCGCCCTCCACGGCACTGAGCCCCGCCAGCACGGGCGCCAATGCCGCCAACGTCTGGTCCA
This sequence comes from Candidatus Aalborgicola danicus, assembly GCA_016703945.1. Classification (GTDB taxonomy): domain Bacteria; phylum Pseudomonadota; class Gammaproteobacteria; order Burkholderiales; family Burkholderiaceae_C; genus Allorhodoferax; species Allorhodoferax danicus. The sequence continues at coordinate 514,893 of JADJBC010000002.1, read as the reverse complement.
GCAGTTCGGCGATGCGCTCGGCCGGTGCACCGTCATTGCAGGCTTGCTCCAGCTCGCCTGCGGCGACCTGAACGTCCCTTGCTCCAATGTTGCCGGCATTACCCTTGAGTGTGTGCGCAGCCCGCTCGGGGGCCAGCGCATCCGCACCCGCCCGAGCCGCCGCAAAAAGGTCGCCGAACTGCCCCTGGCTGTTGCGGAACCGGATCAACATGCGCCGGTACAGTTTTAGGTTGTTCATCGTGATGGCCAAACCAGCCTTGATGTCGATGCCGGGCAAAGGGGGCAAGGCGTACGGGTCCTGCGCCAGCGTCTCAGATACCGTCGTTTGCATCGCCAGGTCGACTTGGGCTGGTCGCAGAAGTGTGTCGCGCCGCGCCGGCGTAATCCATTTGGCCAGCGTTGCAAACATCGCGTTGACGTTGAGGGGTTTTGCAATGTGGTCCCACATGCCGGCGGCAATTACCTTTTCCCGGTCGCCGGACATGGCGTTGGCCGTCATCGCAATGATAGGTATCTTGGCAAATGCCGGCTGGGAACGAATGGCGCGGGTGGCGTTGTAGCCATCCATGACCGGCATTTGACAATCCATCAGCACACCATCAAATTCAGGGTCTTGGGCGAGCACATCCAGAGCCTCTTGCCCATTGCAGGCCAGTATGACCTCCATGTAGGCTTGCGTCAGCAGTTCCATGGCCAGTTCCTGGTTCATCTCGTTGTCTTCCACCAGCAACACACGGGCTCCCCGAAGTTTCGCCATGCAGGTACCCAGATCTTCTGCTTTTTCCTGGGCACGCGTCTCGGTCACAAAACCCTTACCCAGCATCTCGCCAATGGCTTCCAGCAGGTGGGGCGCGGTAACGGGTTTGGTCAACACCGACTTCAGCGACACACCGCGCTGTTGTGCTTCGTCAATGGCTTCCTCACGGCCGTAGGCAGTGGCCATGATGACAGCGGGGATGCGTGAGATGTGTTCGTCCTGCAGCCGCTGCATGGTCTCTATGCCGTCCATACCCGGCATCTTCCAGTCCATCAGCACCAGCGCGTAGGGCAGATCTTTCCGCTCGGCGGCCGTGATCATGGCCAAAGCCTGTTTTCCGTCGGACGCAACGTCGACTTCCAGTCCACTGTATGTGGCCATGGTGGTCAAGATTTCACGTGCCGACGCATTGTCGTCCACCACCAGCACCCGCACGCCACGCAGTTCATCGGCGCGGAACATGCGCCTGGGCATGGGTTGTTCTTGCAGTCCAAAGCGTGCATGGAAGTGGAAGACCGATCCCTTGCCGGGTTCGCTTTCCACCCAAATGTCACCATCCATCAATTCAACCAGATTCTTGGAAATGGCCAGACCCAAACCGGTGCCACCATACTTGCGCGTGGTGGAGGCGTCGGCCTGGCTGAACGATTGGAACATTTTGGTGCATTGCTCCGGGGTCATACCAATGCCGCTGTCCTTGATCCAGAAGTGCAACTCCACCCCTTGTGGGTCTTGCGCAATTTTTTCGACACCCACCACAATTTCGCCGGTGTCAGTAAATTTGACTGCGTTGTTGCCCAGATTGATCAGCACCTGACCCAGACGCAGCGGGTCGCCCACCAGCGCCGTGGGCACATCAGGCGCCACGGTGAACAATAGTTCGAGCCCTTTTTCCTCGGTCTTCATGCCGACCAGGTTGGACAGGTGATCCATCACGTCTTCGAGGCGGAAATCGGTCTTCTCCATCGACATCTTCCTCGCCTCAATTTTGGAGATGTCCAGAATGTCGTTGATGATGCCCAGCAGGTTTTCGCCAGCACGATTGACCTTTTCCACGTAGTTGCGCTGTTTTTTATCCAGGTCGGTCTGCAACGCGAGGTGACTCATTCCAATGATGGCATTCATCGGGGTGCGAATCTCGTGGCTCATATTGGCCAGGAACAGGGACTTGGACTCGGTGGCTTCGTCGGCCACCACTTTGGCTTCCTCCGCCAGTTGTTTGGCCTGTGCCGCCGCCAGCATGGCAATGCGCGCGTTTTCGTAGGCCGCCGCGTTGTCCAGCGCAATCGCGCCGTAGGCACACAGGGCACGAAAGATCGAGCGCTCCCGTTCGCCATACGCATGCTCGCGGTTGGACTGTATGGTCATGACGCCAATCAGGCGTTCTCCGACCACCAGGGGCGCGAACAGCAGGGTCGACATGGGACGCAGGCCGTAGACCAGGCTGTCTTGTTGTGTCCCCGGGGCCAACTCCTCCAGTACTTCGATGCGCTCGCGTGCGACGCGGGCGGCGATGGAACTGGGCGAGTCCAGGTCAATGGTCAAGTCGGGCAACACATGGCCTTCGTCGCGGCCAAACACACGCACCAAACGGTCCCCATTAGCACCGAGGCGGTAGATCGATAGGGACGGTGCGTCGAGCAAACCCTCAATGCCTTGGTACAGGGTGGTAAAAACATCGGAGGCATTGAGGTTGGCGGTAATCTGGCGGCCAATTTCGCCCAATTGCTCCAGGGTCCCGGCCGAAAGGGCCAGTTCCGCATTGGTCGCCACCAGGGTGGCTTGTTGCGTCTCCAGGGTCTGCTGCTTTTCATGCAATTCGGCGGTGCGCAGCGCCACCGTGTTCTCCAGCTCCAGCTGGCGCTGCCGCAAATAACCCGTGCGAGCCCGGACAAAGGCGAGCACGGCTGATATCAGCAGCAACACGGCGAAGGCGCGAAACCACAACGTCTGGTACCAGGCCGGCAAGACCCGAATGGGCAGCGCCAGCGCGCTTTCGGTCCAGGTCCCTTCGCGGTTGGAGCCACGCAGGCGCAAGGTGTAGTTCCCCGGGGGCAAATTCGTATACGAGGCCAGGCGTCGGGTGGCATCGGTGGTGATCCAGTCGCGGTCATATCCGTCGAGCTGATAGGCATATTGGTTGCGCTGCGGCGCAGAAAAATCCAGCGCTGCGAACTCAATTGCAAAACTATTGGCCTCCGGGTTGATCGTCAACGGTAGCTCGCTGGTGCGGGAATTGAAGCGCCCCGCAGGCACCGGCCGGGCGCCGACCCGGGCCTCGGTCACCACCACCGGTGGGCGGTAACGCCAATCCTGCAAATGCTGCGGACGCACCAGGGTCAGGCCACCGGCCCCGCCAAAGGCCAGCTCACCCAGTGCCGTAGTGGCCCCTGACCCCGCCCAACAGCCCTTGACCAGATCATCGGCACGGGCCGGGGCCCGAATTGCAAGACTCTGTGCATCGATGACAGCTAGGCCATTGGCCGTGTTGGCCCAAATCCGGCCGCTGGCGTCCTCCAGCAGCTTGCAGATAATGGCGCTAGGCAGACCCTGCGCGGTCCCCATCCTGCGAAAGCGTGGCTTGCCATCGGCACTGCGCCCCTCCATTACATCGACCCCACCGCCCAACGTGGCCACCCACAACCGACCCTGGCGGTCCAGCAACAGCGAAGCGATGTGCGGATCCGACAAGCTGGCCGCATCACCCGGCGTGGACACAATACGCTCCACCACCGCCCCGCTGGCGTCCAGCCGATTGAGGCCGTTTTGGGTGCCCACCCACAGGCTGCCATCGCGATCACGCACCAGGGCCTTCACCCGCGGGTCACTCAACTCACTGAAACTGGCCAGGCGCGTTGGTGTGCCCTGCGCATCAAAGCGCCACAGGTAGGCGCCAGCCGGTGGTGGCCCGGCCACACCGCCGGCCACCCAGAGGTTTCCGTCGTCATAGGCCAGGGCCGAAATCCCCTCAAACGGCTTGCCCGGTGGCCAAGGCAGGCGCGTTACCTTGGAGCCCTGTGCGTCGGTACGGTACAAGCCCGCTCCCGTGCCTACATACACATCACCGGTAGACGCCTGCGCCAGGGTCCACACGGTGCTTTTGGGCAAGGCCGTATCGGGGCGAGCGGCATCGGGTCGTACCCCAGTCACCACCGCATCGGCCGGGTTGAGGATGTCCAGACCGTTCTGACCCAGGCCCAGCCATAACCGGCCTGAGCTGGAGCCCAAGACCGAAAAAACATCCAGGTCGGGAGCACCCTGTGCGCGGCCCAAACGCCCTGACACCGTCAAAATGCCCGCTGCCGCCGGGTCATGGCGGCTCAGCCCTTGGGTGGTGCCGACCCACAGCAGGCCCGAGCGATCGCGCCGCACCGCATTGACCTGGTCACTGAGCAGACTGGCGCGCACTGCGTCGTCATGGCGCACCCGCCGGGTGTGCCAGTCGGCCGTGTTGACGACCACAATGCCTTGACCAAAGGTGCCCAACCAGATCTCGCTGGGGCGGGCCTCCGAAATGGATACCACCCGGTCGCTGCCCAACGTAGGGACTTCACCGCCGTGCTCTTCCACGGCTTTGGCCATGCCCGAGGCAGCATCGATGACAAACGCGCCGTTGGCATTGGTACCCACCCAGATGCGTCCGGAAGTGTCCTCAAACAGGGCACGCACCACCGGCGGCGCACCATTGGCCGTGGGCAGCGTAATGGGGACAAATCCGGTACCAGCAGCGTTTAGCTGAACCAGGCCTCTGGCGGTACCCACCCACAGTTTGGTATTGCGCCCACGTAATACCGCGGTGACCACGTTGTTGGGCAGACTGCTGGTGTCCTTGGGGTCGTGGCGCCAGTGTTGGGTGGCGCTGGCCGTGTTGTCAAGTTGGTCCAGGCCACCGCCGTGGGTGCCCACCCAGAGGCCACCGGCACCATCGTCGGCCACGGCGTTGACCCCCCTTGTGGCTGATGCCCTGGGGGCCGATAGGGATACGAACGAAGCTGTCCTGATCGCGGTCGTAGCGGGCCAGGCCGCCTGAACCGGTGCCAACCCACAACCGGCCCTGGCCATCGGTGTAAAGGGTGTGGACATAGTTGTCGGGCAGGGCCGAGGCTACTTTGGGGTCGGGCAAATAGGGCTTGAAGCGGTAACCGTCCCAGCGCGCCAAACCGCCTTGGGTGCCGACCCACAGGAAACCATCACCGTCTTCGGCGATGGCCATGACGTGGTTGTGCTGCAGGCCCTGATCGGAGCCAGCGTGTTGGAACACGCTGTCGGCTAGTTCACTCCAGCGTTGGGGACCTGCGTCCTTGCCCATCGGTTGCGTGGTGTTTACTGTTGCGGGCGCTGCACAGACAGCGCCCGCACCGAGCAGGCAGCTGACCACCAGGGCTCCGGCGCCCAACCAGCGCCGTCGGGCGCGCTGCGGATCCGGGGCGAAGGGTGTGACTGCGCTGGTGTGTGACAGATCCGGTGGCGCAGCAGTCATGGGTTCTCCTGGTCGTTTTCTGGTGATGGTGAGAATGCCCGCGGCGCCGAATCCATGGTCAACACTCCCTGTGCTCGCTGTCACTGCATTGGCCGGCATTCTGGAGCCCTGCTGGATGCAGAGCCGCCGAAGACGTTGGTTTTCGGCTGATTCTATGCTCACTTTTTTGACAAATTGGTGTTCCCAGCACACTGATCGGCCCACGGTAGCACGCCCGGCCCCGCTCTGGTTGGCCTACTAAAATCGCAGGCCCCGGTGTAAGGGCTTATTTTCAAGGTACATGCATGCAGTTTCCGGTCTCCATAACGCCCGATTGGCGGCGTCGCGTTTACGGTTTCACCGGCGCGGTTTTGGCTGTCTGGGTCTTGGCATGGCTGGCAGTTCCGCCCCTGGTGCATCGGCTGATTGAACAGCAGGGCAGTCAGGCCCTGGGTCGCACGGTGACCGTAGGCGCCGTCGCCTTCAGGCCCTGGTCGCTGGAGCTGACGGTGTCCGACCTGGCAGTGGCCATGGCCGACGGCAGTGGCCCCCAACTGGTGGTGGGCCGCCTGTATGCCGATGTGGAACTGGTGTCGCTGTTGCACATGGCCCCCGTGCTGGACGCCATCACGGTGGAGCAGCCCACGCTGCGCCTCATCCACAAGGGCGATGGGCGTTATGACGTGGACGATATTCTGGAGCGGCTGAACAAGGCCCCGGAGCCCGCGTCGGGGCCGATACCATTTGCCCTTTACAACCTCAGTCTCCATGGCGGCAGCGTCGATTTCACCGACCAACTGCCTGCAGGAGCCCGCCAACACGCCGTGCGTGCGCTGCACCTGGCGCTGCCCTTCCTCAGTACGCTGGATTCCAAGCGGGACGTCAAGGTGGTGCCACGCCTGGCTTTTGAGCTCAATGGCAGCGCCTTTGATACGGCGGCCGAAGGCACACCGTTTGCACAGACCCACAAGGGCGCTGCCACGCTCAAGATCACCCATCTGGACCTTGCGCCCTATTTGCCCTATCTGCCCCAGGGTGGGCCGCTGCGGCTTAGCGGCGCGGTGGTGGACGCCGATCTGCGTCTGGGCTTCGAGCAATCCACCCAGTCCCGGCTCAGCGTGGCCGGTAGGGTCCAGGTTTCCGGGCTGGCGCTGGGGGACGCAGCGGGTCAGCCGGTGTTGGGCGTGGAGTCCCTGGTCGCTGAATTGAGCGATGTGCGCCCGTTGGATCGGACCGCACAGTTGGCCGCGCTGGAGATCACGGGGCCGCGTCTGCAAGTGGTGCGTGATGTATCTGGGCGCATCAAGCTGCTCTCTGGTATGACCGGTAGCGACCAAGCTGCTACTAAAAACATAGCTGCTACCGCAAATTCCACGGGGGCGGGAGGCCAAAAAGACTCACAAGTTTTGGCCAAAACGGCATCCAAGGCCTGGACCTTGGGTTTGGAGCGGCTGGTTGTCAACAAGGGTGCCGTGGGCTGGACGGATGACAGCACTCGGCCGCAAGCCCGCCTGACGCTGGACACGCTGGCACTGCAGGCCCATGGCTTGCGCTGGCCGCTGGCGGCGTCTTCGCCGATGCGTGTGGACGGTTCTGCCCGTCTGATGGCCTCTGGCAAAGCCGCTCGCCTGGCCTTTAACGGCGAGGCAACGGCGGCGCGGGCCACGGGGCAGGTGTCCCTGGCGGATGCCGAATTGGCGCTGGCTGCACCGTATCTGTCGCAGGTTCTGCACCCCGCCGTGAGCGGTGTGTTGGATGCGGAGCTGAACACCACCTGGTCCGCTGACAGCCTGCAATTCAGCGTGCCCCGGCTGACCGTGCGCGACTTTGCGCTCACGGCGGGCAAGGAGCAGCCGATGGCAGACACCACTTTGTCGACCGGCGCCCAGCGTGCCGCCAGCGAGATGCCGCGGTTCAAGTTGCTGGAGATCACGGCGGCCCAATTCGACTGGGGCGCCCGCACCGCATCGGTCGGCAAGCTGGCCTTGCGATCACCCAGCTTCATGGCGCACCGCAACACTGGTGGGCAGTGGACCGCACAAACATGGTTGAAAACGGCAGTGCCAGAGACCACCACTGCGCCACCGGACACGCCCACCGATACAGCACCCGGCGCCGGTGCGGCCACGACAGGGCCGGCTTCTGCCTGGCAGGTGAGTGTGGGCGAGCTGGCGGTTGACGACGCCACCCTGAAGCTGGACGACCGCAGCCTGGCCCGACCGGTGCGTCTGGAGCTGTCAGCTCTGAAGCTGCAGCTCAACAACGCAACGCTGGAGGGTAACAAGCCTGCACCCCTCAGCCTGTCGGCGCGTGTCAAAGCAGGCCGTACCGAGCCGGGTTCGTTGAACTACCGGGGTACGCTGATGTGGGCGCCGCTGGTGGTCCAGGGCACGCTGGACGCGCAAGACATTCCTTTGCATGCCGTGACCCCGTATGTCGCGGACCAGCTCAACCTGGCCGTGTTGCGGGCCGACACCAGTTACCGCGGCGAGATGCGGTATGCGGCCGGTCCCGCAGGTACAGACCTGCAGCTGAATGGGGACGCGTCGCTGGACGACTTCCGCGCCAATACCGTGGTGGCGGCAGGCGGTGCCGACGCGGTGCCGGTACAAGGCCCCGAGCTTGGCGTGGCCGAAGAACTGCTGAGTTGGAAGTCCCTGCAGGTGCCCGGCATCGACTTGCGCATGGCACCGGGTTCTGCCACCCGGTTGCAGGTGCGTGAAGCGAGCTTGTCCGATTTTTTTGCGCGCGTGATCGTGTTTCCGACCGGGCGTGTCAATCTGCAGGACCTGGTTAAAGGCGCGCCACAACCGAACCCCGCCCGCACCGATGCCAATGTCGCCGCCACAGCCGTTCAAAGGGACCCGCTTGCCGCCATCGTCAGCATGGGACCCATAACCCTTGTCAACGGCAAGGTGTTGTTTTCGGATCGATTTATTCGGCCCAACTATTCGGCGGACATTACCGAGCTCAGTGGCACGCTGAGCCAGTTTTCCTCGCAGACTGCAGACGGTAAAGTACCACTGGCCGATCTGGCTTTGAAGGGACGGGCCGAAGGCTCGGCATCGTTGGAGGTGACCGGCAAGATCAACCCGCTGGCGCAACCCCTGGCCCTGGACATCAAAGGCAGTGTGCGTGACCTGGACCTGCCGCCGCTGACGGCCTATTCGGTCAAATACGCAGGTTATGGCATCGAACGCGGCAAGCTCAGCATGGATGTCACCTACACCGTGCAGCCCGATGGCCAATTGACTGCCAACAACAATTTGATCCTGAACCAGCTCAGTTTTGGAGACAAGGTGGAGGGTGCTCCCAACAGCCTACCGGTGAAACTCGCCGTCGCTTTGCTGGCTGACCGCGACGGGGTGATCGACATCAACCTGCCTATCAGCGGCTCGCTGAACGACCCCGATTTTCGGATCGGTGCGGTGGTCTGGAAGGTCATCACCAACCTGATTGGCAAGGCACTGACGGCGCCCTTCAGCCTGATTGCGCATGCGTTCGGCGGTGGCAGTGCGGGCGACGCGCTGAGCGCCGTGGTGTTTGAACCGGGCAGCAGTGGGTTGACGGCGGACGCAAAGGGTGGCCTGGATACGGTTGCCAAGGCGCTGGCCGAGCGCCCGGTGTTGCAGGTGACGGTGGTTGGTACCGCCAGCCTGGACACTGAGCGTGATGCCTTGAAGCGCGAACGCCTCAGGGGCTTGATGCTGGGGGAGAAACGCCGCCGCGCCGCTGTCACCGGCCAGGACGTCGCCAGCGCCGTCGCGCTGTCGGATGCCGAACGCCCCGCGCTGCTCAAGGATGTGTACCGCCGCGTCGATATCACCAAGCCCCGCAATGTGTTGGGTTTGGCCAAGGACATTCCCGATGCTGACATGGAGGCCTTGTTGTTGGCCAGTATCACGGTGTCCGAAGACAGCATGCGTGAACTGGCGTTGCAACGTGGTGTGGCGGTCAAGGACTATCTGGCCAGCCGCAAGCTCGGTGCCGAGCGCTTGTTTCTGGGGGCTCCCAAAATCGTGGCATCGGCTGCCGACTGGAAACCCCGAGCGGAACTGAATGTGACCAGTCGCTAAGGCTCAGCGCACGTCCCATTCCGCCAGTTGCTGGTTGGTGGCAATCAGGCGTGTGACCAGCATTTTGATAAACGCCTTGTCGAAACAAGATTGCAGCTCTGCCGAGGCTTGGTGCAGCGAGGCACTCTTGATTTTCAGCACCGAAACAGCGGTCTCGGCGACCACCGTGGCTGATCGGATATTGGAGTCGGACTGCAGGTAGACCATTTCACCAATGCTGACGCCGGCGCGTAATTTGGTCAGGGCCAGGTTCTTTTTGCTGACCCGCACGACCCCGTCCAGCAGCAGGTAAAAGGAGCGTCCCACACTGTCTTCCTCCATCAGGACCGTGCCGGCGTCCAGGCTGCGGATGCGACCCAGGCGCAGCGTCTCCCAGATGGCAACGTCTGAAAAGTCTTTGAAAAAGTCCAGTTGCCGCAGTGTTTGAAAACGCTCGACCTCGGTGATTTGGGTGGCCAGTTTGGTCAGGCTGGTGCTGGCGCTGCTCACGGCATCGGCAAAGGCCCCCCAGTCGGGAAAACGGTCCCCGGGTTTTTTTGCCAATGCTGTGCGCACCACGTCATCCAGCGTGGCGGGAAGGTCTGGGCGCAACACACGAACGGGCACCGGTTGTTCAGAGCCAATTTTGTAAATGGTGGCGAAATCGCTGTCGCCCTGGAACGGTTTGTGGCCAGTCAACAGCTCGTACAACACCACACCCAGCGAGAACATATCGGACTGCTGGGTCAACTTTTCGTCGCGAATCTGTTCCGGTGACATATAGGCCGGCGAGCCCACCAGACCGGCCATCTGGGTGATATCCCCCTTCTGGGACAGCGCAGCCCCAAAGTCGGTCAGCTTGACCTCGCCATCGTCGCGCAGCAACAGGTTGGCGGGTTTGATATCGCGGTGCACCAGTCCGTGAAAGTGGGCGTATTCCAGTGCATTGCAGCATTTGAACGCGATGTCCAGGACCTCTGGCACCGGCAGCAGGGTATCGGGCGAGGTGTGGGCTTCCAGCGAGCTGCCTTTGACATACTCCAACACCAGATACGGTGGGTCGGCACGTTCGTCCACGTCCACCAGCGACACGATGTGGGGGTGGTTGATCTGTCCGGCCAGCGTGGCTTCGTTGTGCAACAGCCGCCGGTACTTGGCAGCCTGTGCCGGGTCTTGCAGCAAATGGGGGTGGATCTGTTTGACGGCAACCCAGGTTTCGCGAAAGGTGTCATACGCCAGGTACACCACGCCGCTGGCCCCGCGGCCCAATTCCCGTTCGATGCGGTATTTGCCAATGCCTGCAGGGGTGTGGCTCATGGGACGCGTCACTTTAGCGCACTCTGGTCGCGCGCGAAACGAATGGTGTTGCGACCGGCGGCCTTGGCTTCGTACATCGCGGCGTCCGCCCACTTGATGACATCGTTTGACGAACTTCCGCGGCCCAGAAACAGGCTGATACCCAGGCTCACCGTGCACCGGTGTTCCACTTGCAAGGGAGTTTTGCTGTTGGTGCTGAGGACAAAGGACCGGGACATGGCGGTGCGTATTTTTTCGGCAACCGTGGTTGCGCGTGCGCGCGAGTCGTCCGCATCTTGTGCGAGCTGACTCACCAACACGACAAATTCGTCGCCGCCAAAGCGCGCCACAGTGTCCACTTCGCGTACACACTGCGTCAGGCGCGCGGCAGCTTCCAGCAACAATAAATCGCCAACGTCGTGCCCGTGCAAGTCATTGACCTGCTTGAAGTTGTCAAGGTCCAGAAACATCAAGGCACCAAAACTCCGCGAGCGTTGACTTGCGGCCATCGCCTGCGCCAGGCGATCATTGAGCAGTCGGCGGTTGGGCAGCCCGGTCAGTGCGTCGTGAAATGCCAGTTCCCAGACTTGGTGGATGGCTTGCCGAAGTTGCAAATGGGTCTGTACCCGTGCACGGACCACGGCGGCGTTGACTGGCTGCGGAATGAAGTCGACCGCGCCCAATCGCAAACACGCGGCTTCTTCGTCGGGGTCATCGTGGACCGTGATAAAAATGATGGGGATGTCCTTGGTGCGGCTGTCCGCTTTCAGGCGGCGACACACTTCATGCCCGCTCATTTCCGGCATCATCACGTCAAGAAGTATGAGGTCCGGCAATTGATCGACGCACATGGACAAGGCCTGTGCCCCACTGGTGGCTGTCAACACATGGTGGTCGGTACCGAAAATGTGGACCAAAACCTGAATATTGAGCGGCTGATCGTCCACCACCAGCAAGGTCGGCAATGTGGTTGCGGCGGATTGTTCTGTCATGACTCGGTCTCGTTCTGGTTCACGGTGCTGTTCCTTATATGTTTTGACAGCGTTTCCAACGTCAGCAATAACTGTGCCTTCAACTGTACCAGCGCCTCTGTTAGTTGAAACCGCTGGTTTACTCCGATATCGGTTTGCGCGCCCGCGGCCTGCAAATGTTTGAGCAGGGACTCGGTGTGGCCTGCCGCACCCGCCAGCGGGTTGGCGCCGACGGTGGCGGCAAGGCCTTTCAGTGTATGGGCATTGTTCAGCGCAGCAGCATAGTGCCCCTGGTTAATGTGGTGCTCCAGTTCTGCGCATTGGGTGGCCCCGTCCCGTCGAAACATCGCCACAATGGTTTCATAGAATTCACGGCTACCCCCCAACCGTTGCACGGCGGCCCGGAAGTCCACCACCGGTAGCGCCTGTGGCACGGGCTCGCCACCGGGTGCGGTTAGGGCATCACTTCCGGTTGCCTCCCGCGTTCCATCGTCGGCGCGGCGACCGACCTGGCGCAATACGGTGGTGATCAAATGCTCCAGGTCGATAGGCTTGCCAACGTGGTCCGCCAGGCCTGCCGCCAGACAGTCGGCTTGGTCCGACCCCATGGCATTGGCTGTCATGGCGATGATGGGTGTGCAGCGCATATGGGTGTGAGCATGAATGCGCCGTGCAGTCTCAAAGCCATCAATGTCGGGCATTTGCAGGTCCATCAGGATGGCGTCAAACGGTGGTGTGGCGTTGATGGCCTGGTCAACTCCGGCCAGCCCGCCATCGGCAATTTCCACCTCTGCACCGCTGCGCTCCAGCAGCTCTTTTGCCACCTGCTGGTTGAGCATATTGTCTTCCACCAGCAGCAGGCGCAGCCCGGCAAGGCGCCGGGAGCCCGGCAGGGCGGCTCGGGTTCGCGTGGCGCAACCGCGTTGGGCCCATGCTTCAACCACGGCGTCGTGCAGCATCGACGCCGTAATCGGCTTGACCAGGGTGCCATCCAGGAGTTCCAGCTCGCGCTGTGATTTTTGGCTGAGGTCTTCGCGACCGGCAGCGGTCGCCAGCAGCACAGTGGGGCTTGGACCAGGATGGGGCAGCAGCCGGATACGGCGAGTGGTTTCCCAACCATCCAGACCTGGCATGTGCCAATCCACCAATATAACGTCGTAGGGCGGCGTTTGAGGTTGCTGAAGGTGCTCCAACGCGGCCTCGCCACTGGCGACGCAGGTGCTCGTCCAACCCAGCGAGAGCACCATACCCCCCAGTACTTCGCGCGCCAGCGGGTAGTCGTCAATGATCAGTATGCGCTGGGCCGCCACCCCTGAGCCCGGCTGGGTTGCTGGCAGCCATGCGCCAGCAACCCCCAATGTGACCTGAAATGAAAACCGACTGCCTCGACCGACCACACTGTCTACCTGGATTTGCCCTCCCATCAGGTGGACCAGGCGTTTACTGATGGCCAGTCCAAGCCCAGTGCCACCAAAGCGCCGCGTGGTGGACGACTCGGCTTGGCTGAAGCCTTCAAAAATATAGCCCAGTTTGTCGGCGGCGATGCCGATGCCGGTATCTCTGACGGCGAACTCCACACGGGCTGCGTCAGCGTGCATTGACAACACTTGAACGCTGAGAAGCACTTCTCCCTGCTCGGTGAATTTCAAGGCGTTGCCGATCAGGTTGAGCAAAATCTGGCGTAGGCGCAACACATCACCAGCCAGGGCCGCCGGTACATCGGGTGCGACGGAAAACAGAACTTCGACTGCTTTTTTCTCCACGCTTGCCGACAGGATGACCGAGAGGTCGCGAAGCAAGTCACCGAGCATGAAATGCTCGACATGCAGCTCTAGTTTGCCAGCGTCAACCTTGGAAAAATCCAGGATGTCGTTGATGATGCGCAGCAACGACTGGGTAGCCCCTTCGGCCTTTCGGGCGTAGTCGGTCTGGCGGTGGGTCAACTCGGTGTGCAGCAGCAGCCTGAGCATGCCCAGAATGCCGTTCATCGGTGTGCGGATCTCATGGCTCATGGTCGCCAGGAAGTGCGATTTGGCCTGCGTGGCCGCCTCGGCGATGTCCCGCGCCTGCGACAGTGCGGTGGTTTGTTGCTCCAGGGCCTGGGTCATCTGGTTGAAGGCCCGCGAGACATCTCCAAATTCGTCTTGGCGGTCTTGCGGTAAATGCAGCGCGAAATTGCCGACCCCTACTGCATGACTGGCCGCCTCCAGCTGTGACAGCGGCCGAATCAAACGCCGTGATGTGACAAACAGCACCAAGGCCAAGGCCAGCCCAAAAACACCCAACAGGGCGGTCGCCGCCCATCGCAAGGCGCGTTCACTCTGGCGATGTTCCACCGTCACCAGGTCCTCCCAGCGATGGGTCTCCTCCACCATAGCTTCCACTTCGATCAGCAGTTGCCCTAGCAATAGCGAGGTTCGTCGCGCAGCAAGAGCGGGCTCAAGATCCTCTTTGCTGTCGAAAGCCCGTTTGAAGACATCGCCAACCCGTGCATGGCGCTCACGCAGGCTGGCGAGCAGGGTCGGGATTGCGTCAGTATCCCCCGTGGCGAACTCTGGGCTGTCGCGGTCAAGACTCGTCGCGATGTCGCCATACCGCATCCACCATTGCTCCGACGCCCGCTCGGAGCGTTCCAGCATCGAACCGTTGGTTATGAGCAGCAGCGAGGTGACATTGTCGGCAATGGACTTTGCGCGTTGCAGTTCGAGACTTACCTCGGTCAGCCGCTGCGAGTAGGTGATAACCACCATACCAGCCGCCAGCGTTGCAACCACGGTCAGCAGGCTGATCGCTCTCAACAGTTGACGTACACGCATGGTGGTGCTGACCTTCCCGGCTTTACTTCACAATCGTCACCGCAGCGGGACGCACACGTTTGAGCGGCCCAATGTCAATGAAGTCCAGGTAGTTGGGCATGTCACGGTGTTTGACCAGGTTCTCGCGCATCGCCCAGCGGGCCGTTGACTCCAGCGTGGCGATCAGCGATTGGTTCAGGCCCAGCTCAAACCGGTAGTCGGGCCAATACCCATCGATATCGGTCATCACCAGCTTGAGGCGGTCCCGCAGAATCGTTTTGGCTTTTGAGGGCTCGGATCGGAGGAAGACCAAAGCACGCTCCAATGCGCGCAGCGCCTTGACACAGTCTTCGGCTGAGATGGTCCGCGCGTCACGCAGCGCAGTGAGGTTGAATGTCAGGGTGTAGAGATTGGGCCCTGGCAATACCAGCGCGTCGGTGCCCAACAGTTTGATCAGGTGGTTGGCACCGGGTTGCCACAGCGCAAAGGCGTCAATGCTGCGGTTTGTCGCTGCGGCTTCCAATTGTTGGAGGTCCAGGTCGACAACCTGAGCGGAGCGCGGGTCCAACCCGGACGTCAGCATGGCCAGGTCGAACACATACTGTCCCGCCGCGCCGCGCACCATGGCAACGCGTTTGTCCTTCATGTCCGCGACGGATCGGATTGCAGCACTTCTGCGGGCGACCAGTTTCACATCCTGGCGTGATGAAGCAAAACTCGCCAAAACCTTAAAGGTCGGTTTCTCGAAACTCAGGAACATGATGGCCTGATCGGAGGCCGTCGCAAGTTGTCCCTGCCCGTCCAGCAGTTGTTTCAAACACACACTGCCGCTGGGGCAGTCCACCAGTGTGACTTCCAGACCCTCGTCGCGGAAGAAACCTTGTTCCTCCGCCACATAAAACGGAGTCGACAGCGGAGTGGTTGAGGCCAGAATCTTGATGCCGGCAGCCCATGCGGAACCGGTCATGGCACTGGCACACAGGCCGGTCCAAACGAATCGCCACAGCAGTTGCCGTATTTGCCGGGGCAGAACATGGAGTGGCATGCAGGCATTCCTCAGGGTTGGTGCGGTGTCCTACGATACGCGAAATCTGGCCGCGCCGAGATTGGCCGACGTTGGGTCCTTTGTTATCCGTATTGCCAGTACCATGGCACCTCAAATTCCGAGCTTGCCATGGCAGACCCTCACCCTATCCCGCAGGTAACTGCCCAACTGCCCGTTTTGCAGGCAACCGCCTTGGGTCACTTGCTGATTGATCCGGCGCAACATCCGCGCGGCCAGGCCCATGTGAGTGCCGCCAGCGGCCTGGTGCGGGTGCGCCAGCGCCTGTACGTGGTGGCGGACGACGAAATGCACGTGGGTGTTTTTGACGATCCCATTGGCGCCGGCACTGGCCTGGCGCCAGGTACGCTGCTGCGGGTGCTGCCCGGCGATTTGCCGTTGGACAAAGGCAAACGCAAAAAAGTGAAGCCGGATCTGGAGAGTCTGACCGCCTTACCACGGTTGCCGGGTTGCCCCGCCGGCGCGTTGCTGGCCTTGGGCTCGGGCTCCCGGCCCGAGCGGGAAACGGCGGTGTTGTTGGTGCTGAATGATCAGGGTATCCCCAATGGTCGCTTGGCGCTGTTGGATCTGGCGGCACTGTATGCCCCTTTGCGCGCCCGTTTTGCCGACCTCAACATTGAAGGCGCCCTGGTGGTCAGCGGGGAGCTGCTGTTGCTGCAACGGGGCAACCAGGGTGATGCCCGCAACGCCTGCATCCGGTACGACTGGAACCAGATGGCGCCGTGGCTGGCCGGGCTGCAAACACTGCCCCCGCCGGCAAAGGCCGTGCAGTTGCTGGACTTGGGTTGTGTGGCAGGTGTGCCCCTGGGTTTGACGGACGGCACTGCGCTGGGCGGTGGCGTCTGGGCCTTTTGTGCGGTGGCGGAAAGCACCCACAACAGCTACCAGGATGGCGCCTGTGTGGCCTCCACCATTGGCACCGTGGGACCCGATGGGGTGGTGCAGAGGCTGCAGCTTTTGCAGGGCGCACCCAAAGTGGAAGGCATTGCCGCCGTCGCGCGTGGGCCGGACTGGGTGCTGAGCCTGGTGACCGATCCGGACGACCCGGCCGTGGCGTCACAACTGCTGCAGGTCTGTTTGACCCAAGTTCATAAGTAAAAAGTGCCTCTAGCCCACGTGAAATATGCGTAGTTAGCTATAAAAAGCATAGCTACTCGTTGTTCGGGCCATCACGAACAGCGGCGCTATGATGCATTCCAGTCTAGTTCGCATCCGTTACGTGGAGACCCTATGCAACCCATTGCACCCCTGTCGTGCCGTCCCTTGAGCCGACTCTTGCCACTGGCAGCGCTGGCGGCCCTTTTTGCGCTCGGCAACACCGCCTATGGGCAGGCGCGCTGGAGCGCCGAGTCGGGTGTGGTCCTGGTCGGCAAAGTGGTCACCATGAACGATGCTGGAGACGTTTTGCCCCATGCCCGCGTCTGGCTGGCTGGCGGCAAGATAGCGGCCATTGCCCGCGCCGGTGAGTCGCTGCCCGAGGGGGCAAAAGATGCACCTGTGGTGGACAGCAAAGGCGTGATTTACCCCGGCATCATCGACCTGCACAACCACCCCGAATACGCCATTTACCCGTTGCTGCCGATTAACCGCAAGTACCGCGATCGTTACGAGTGGCGCTGGTACGACGATGTCTACAACAAACGCATTACCTACCCGCAAGAGGTCTTGACGCGCCCCCACTACCTGGATTTGGGGATAGAGATTGGCCGTTATGGTGAATACAAGGCGCTGGCCGGTGGCACCACCACGCTTCAAGGCGGGCGTATCAACCTGGCCTATTCCAAAGAAGAGTGCCTAGTGCGCAACATCGAGAACTCGCCAGTCGAGTCGCGCATGGCCAGCAGTCGGGTTGACATCGGGCGCAGCTCCAAGGAATGGGCGGCCATGCAGTCCGAACGCGCCAAAGGTATGCTGGTGGTGCACCTGGCGGAGGGGCCCTCGACACGTATGGCGACCGAGTTTTATGCGCTGCGGGACAGCAACCTGCTGGGGCCGGAGTTGATTGCTATCCACGGCGTGGGCCTGACCGAACCCCAACTGAAGGAAATGGCGGTAGCGGGCGCCAAGCTGGTCTGGTCGCCCTTGTCCAACTTCATGCTGTATGGCAAAACGGCCAATGTGGAGGCAGCCAAACGCGCCGGTCTGTCCATCAGCCTGGCACCCGACTGGGCGCCCTCGGGCAGCAAGTCCAGCCTGGGTGAACTCAAGGTGGCGGATCTGGTGAATAAACATGCGTTGAAAGGACTTTTCAGCGACCGTGAACTGGTTGAAATGGTCACGCGCAAACCGGCCGAGGCCATGGGCTGGGGTCAAAAGCTGGGGCAGATTGCCGAAGGTTACCTGGCCGACGTGCTGGTGGTCGACGAGCGCCATGCAGACCCGTACCGCAACCTGATCCAGACCATTGAAGACAACATCCAGCTGGTGGCGGTGCGCGGTGAACCTTTGTATGGCGACGTCAACTGGCTCACGCTGGCGCGCGGTGCATCAGACGATACCGAGATCACCTCAACTTTCAAAAAGGCCCGCCGCACCAAGGCCATGACACCCAATTGCCCGTCCACCAGTCTGGCCTCGATGGGGGTGACCGAAACCCGCTCGCGCATTCAGCAGGGTCTGAAGTTTGATACGGCCCAGCTGGCAGCCAAGCTGACGCCGGAACAATTGGCCAAGGACTATGAACAATGCAGCCTGCCTGCGCCCACCGGGACGGTAAGTGCTGCTGATGCAAAAAAACTGTTGGCTTGCCGTTTTGGTCTGCCGTTTGAGCGCACCCGCCTGAGTGCATTGACCACCAACGAAGACCCCGAGTTTTTTCGCGGCTGATGAAAAACCCCAACCTGCCCAAGTACCTGCGGGCCTTGCCAGCCTATTACCGGCAGTAGACCTCCGGTTTAGCCAGCGTCGCCAAACGGGTTCCTGTTGCAGGTGCCCGGGAGCACCGCCCGTGCGCCATCAGCGTTTTCGCGGCGTGGCATGTTCAACGCCCGCCGCTGAACTGTGTGCTTGCACACGGAATCCGCAAAGACCTACAGTAACATGAGGCGTTCATCCTCTTCATCAACCCAGATCGCATGCTTCTACAGCGCTTGCTGCCCCAGTCGCTCAAGTCCCGCGTCACCTTATTGACACTTGTGATCGTTGTGCTCGGATTCCTGGCACTTTCGAGTTATGTCAAGAGCTTGCTGCGTGACGAGTTGATGTTGTATACCGGCGCGCAACAACGTTCGGCGTTGAAGCTGCTTGGCGCAGAAGTCACTCGGGGCTTACAAAATAGACTGGAATTGCTTTCGGCGGTGGCCGCAGATGTTGCTCCGACACAGTTGAAGGACCCTGGCGGCTTGCAAGTCTCTTTACAGGAGCGCGCGTTGCTTGACATGCAATTCAACGCCGGCGTCTCCATTTGGAGTGCGCAGGCTGAGCGTCTGGCGTCCCACGGTGCCGTTCTTGATCGCGCGGTAGTGGTGCAGGATCTGACACAACTTCTTCAAGACGGTCAGCCCCGAATTGGTCGGATGACCCTGCTTTCGGATCCGAAAACCGCCGTTTTTTCCATGTATGCGCCCATTCGTGATTCCGGTGGTGCCGTCATCGGTGCCGCGGTTGGCTCCATACGCCTGGATCAGCCCAACTTTGTGTCCGCTTTGGCATCGCACCGTTATGGCAAGAGCGGAAACTTTTTCCTGATTGAGGCGGCGCAACGGCTGATCATCGCGACTTCGGACACGTCGCGGGTGTTTGAAACTTTGCCCGCCCGCGGTGTTATTCCATGGATTGATCGTTTCGTGGACGGTTTCGAAGGGACGGCGCGGGTTGTGAATCCGCATGGCGTCGAAGTGCTGGTCAGCATTGAGCAGATTCCGATGGCGCACTGGTACGCATCGGTCACTTTGACCCCTGATGAAGTGTTTGCGTTGATAGAAGCCATCAAACCTGGCGGGCGTGTCACTGCTTTGGGGCTGGTCACGATCTCACTGATCTTGATCTGGTTGATGCTGCGCTGGCAACTGTCTCCCATGACGGCGGCGGCGAAGATGCTGGACGGGTTTGTGCGAAGGAACCAGGCTCCGCAAGCGCTACCGGTGGTGAGGCACGACGAGGTGGGCCAATTGGTCGGTGGCTTCAACCGCTTGCTGGAGGCCGTGGCGCAGCAGAAGAAAGCGGCGCACGAAAGTGAATTGTTCAAACAGGCGGTGCTCAATTCCGTGACCTCGGCCATCGCCGTACTTGACCACGATGGTCTCATCTTGTCCATCAACGACACCTGGACGCTGTTTTCAAGTGAGTTCAATACACAGCCCGGATCCACTGCCACCGAATTGGGTGCCAACTTTTTCGCTGCCTGTGAAGGTCTGCCGGTCGACACGACCCTCGGCCATGGCATGACCGCCCAGGACGGGGTTCGCGCTGTGCTGGAGGGGCAGTTACCCCACTTTCTTCTGGAGTATTCCGTTCTGGCATCGGCATCGGCATCGGCATCGGCATCGCCACTGGCACCGGCACCACTGCGCTGGCGCAGCATGAGTGTGACTCCCTTCAAAGGTGCGCTGTTCAAAGGTGCAGTAGTCTCACTCGAAGACATTACCGCGCGAATGGAGATGGAGCGGCAGGTGCGCGATCTGGCGTCTTATGACACGCTGACCAAATTGCCCAACCGCCGTCTGGCGCAGGAACGATTGACGCAGCTTTTGGCGCGTGCGCGGCGCAACAAATCCCGGCTGGCACTGTTGTTTATTGACCTGGACCGGTTCAAACCGATCAATGACGAACTCGGTCACGAAGTGGGAGATTGGTTGTTGCAAGCCGTGGCCCAGCGGATTCAGAGTTGCGTGCGGGAGTCTGACACGGCCGCACGCATGGGCGGAGATGAGTTCGTTGTTCTGTTGCCTGACCTGCAAATCGTGGATTCAGCCCTTATCGTTGCCGAAAAAGTCAGAAACCGGCTGGAGCAGGATTTTGTGACACCCAAGGGTGCGGTTTTGCAGATTTCGTCCAGCATTGGCGTTGCGATTTACCCAGACCATGGGGACTCTGAAGAAACACTGATGCGCTTTGGTGACGAGGCCATGTACAAGGCAAAAAAGGGCGGGCGCAACGCGGTTCAAGTTTGGCAGCCTCCGGCGACCGATCAAAGTCCCACTGCCGATCACGCAGGCAGAGTGCTGAACGTTCACTTGCGGTGGAAACCAGCATTTGCCAGTGGTCACCCGGAGATTGACCAGGAACATGAAGCATTATTTGACCTGGCAAACCAACTGCTGGATGCCGCAGCGATTCGTGAGTCGAAGCCTGTGGAGTTTGAACAGGCATTTGAAACGCTGTTAACCCATGTGACGGAGCATTTTGCCAACGAAGAGGCCATCTTGCGGGCCTACGGCTACGCTGATCTGGAAGCGCACGCACAACTACACCGCAGGCTTCTTGAGCGTGCGCGTCAGCTTCATGTGGCAACACACGCCACCGGTGCGGATGGAGCGGATGGCTTGATCGGATTTCTGCTCTCTGAGCTGGTGGCCGGACATATGTTGGGAGCCGACCGCGCATTTGCCAGTTTGTTTCGCGCAGATCCCACCTAAACGTGTGCCAGGCCGTCCAGGTCAGAAATCACAATGTGGCGTCGATCAACCTTCAGCAGGCGTTGTTGTTGCAACTCAGAAAATGTGCGGCTGATAGTTTCCAGCGTCAGGCCCAGAAAACTGCCAATGTCGCCGCGTGACATTTTTAAGTTGAAGTCCACCGCAGAGTAGCCACGCGCGCTCAGGTTCTCAGACTGGTTCAATAAAAAGGCCGCCAGACGCTGCGCCGAGTTCAAGCTGCCCAGCATGACCATGTGACAGTTGCCGCGCACAATTTCACGGCTGATGAGGCGAATCACGGTATGGTGAATACCCGCCATGGCAGCCGCCAATTCGTGGAGGTGGGTATAAGACACCATCGAAATCTCCGAGTCCTCCAGGGCGGCAGCGCCACTGGCGTGGCGTCCATCGGCAACGCCGTCCAGGCCCAGCAACTCACCGGCCATATGGAAGTTGTTGACCTGTTCACAACCGTCTGCCAATGCCAGTGTCGACTTGAACGAACCGCTGTGCACGGCGTAAATGAATTCAAAGCGGTCGTGTTCCCGATACAGCGATTCACCCTGACTAACTTTCCGACGGCCGGCCATCAGGTTGACCAGTTTCAGAACATCGGAGCCGCAGTGGCCACAGACACGTTCATTGAGCCAGTCCGGCGTGTTGGTGCGTACCTGCCATGGGCTGGCACACGAGGGCACTGGGGCAAGGGGTAAAGGGCTGCGTTGCAGTTCTGGCGCGAAGTTCAAGCGATGTCCTTTGGGTGTTGGACTCCGCCCGGCATCAATGACGCTGATGCGCAGTGGCAAGGCCTGTTCAGCAAGAACTGTACGGCGCATGCCACCGCTGGTTCCGTACGCTTGCGCACACAGGTGGAGTGTGCGCCCGATCAAGTTCACGGCGGATTGCAGTATTCATCGGTCGCAATGATGCGCACGGCCTTTGCCGTGCTGCCCGGAGCCACGACAAACTCGGAGGCACCATAGTGGCTGGGCAATGCGTCCACCGCCCAGTCGTAGGTGTAGCCCAGACGGGTATAGGGATAACCAGGCCCCGTGGGGCTATCCGTTATATAGGCCGCTGCCATTTGCTGGCCAACAAAATTGTGCATCTCAAGCGTCGTTCCGGGTTGGACGTCAATCGTGCAAACCGGTTGTCCGTTCGCGCCTTCGGTGACCCCTAAACAGGGGCGCTCGACGCGCTCACGCGGTATTTCGAGCAAAACGAATTGGGTCTTGCGGAACGGCGCAGGAGAGTTGGTCGGGAGTCCCAGCAACTGCTCGATACGGCTGCGTAAGGCGTCCCCCTTCAGATTCCAGCGCTTGCATAGCGCCTGCACCTCACCAGCCAGCGTCACCCACAGGCGGTCTGCGCCAATACGCATATCGCAGGGCAGTGCATCCTTTTCACAAGGCAGACGCTGGTCTGTAACCCACGACACCATGGTGACGTGGTCGCCTCCCGGCAGGACCAGCAAAGGAACTACCTCGGTCGGGCTGGCGACTGCGGAGTCGCTCAATGCGGCCGCATACGCCGCGCGTTTATCCTGCATTGGTGCAGGGGACGGTCCGGCGCACGCCGACAGCACCAAGACTACAAAAATGACGAACCACCCGCGGAAGATACTGAGCGATGTCATAGGATCCCTTTATTGATAGACAACACTTGCATAAATCGGGCGTGTGCATCGGTGATGGCCAGCAACAGAAGTTGTGGAAGTTGTGTGTTTTGCAGCTTGGCCGTGCCCGCGCGTTTCATGGCATCAGCCTTGATGATCGTCAGTTGCGCCTGCAATGAAAAAGCCAATTCGGGCAAGTGTTCGCGGTTTGCAAGGCCTGAATCAAATTGCCGCTCAATCTCCCCAATCTTCGCCAACCATTCCACGAACACGGCATCCTCCCACAGAGGTTCAATGGGCGGGGGCTCTGCTCCCCTGAACCACCGCAGCACCACCAAAATGGTCGACAGCGTGGACAACACCAAGCCAAAAATGCCCTTTAACTTATCAAATGTGGCAGCTGACAGAAAGGGGTTCTTTCTGGCCAAAAAGAGTTTGCTGCCTTCTGACAGCGGATAGCCCGAGGATGTCCTGAGTTGGTCTTCGCTGACCTTGAATTTGAGTTTGGAATCCAGACCCGCGGCGTACAAACTCTCCAGCACCTTGAATACCGCACGGGGATCCACATTTCTGTTTGCCACCAAGTGCATATTGACACCAATGGTTCTGATGTCGCGGCCGGGTATTGCAGGGCGCACGTTGTAGGTGTAGGCCAGAATTTTGCTGTCAGCCACCCAACCCAAGCGCAATGCCAGGGAAGGAGGAAACGGAATTTCCAGCAACACATAACCTCTCTCCTTGACCAGAAACTCAACCACATCCGATGGTGCAAAAGCGGCTATCACGATGGCCTCTGGCAACTTGTCAGCACGCTTCTGGAGCAAATCCTCCGACGCGAAATTGGTCTCTACATATTGAATGCCCGCCTCCAGAGCGGAAAACTCCAGCACCTGTTTGGCCACGATGCGGGTGCCGCCTTGTAGCGAACCCAGATTCACCCGCCTCCCGACCAAGTCCGATATCTCTTTGATGTGGGGCTGGACCAGCAAATGCAGTGGCTCCGGCCCGATGTAGGCAACATGGCTGACATTCGGGTATTTGTTTTCAAGCCCATCCAATATCACGGCCATGTCAAGTCGACCTTCATCGATAGCGATCAGCGCTTCTTTCGAGCCGGACATGGGGTCCAGCGTGATCGCTACGCCATTGTTGGCCGCCTCTTTTTGCAACAAGCGCGCAAGAAAGTGCCGATTGCTCATGATGTCGCCACCGGTCATGCGCATTGCATATTGGCGTGGTAACAGGTCGTACAAAAATGAGGCACCCGAACCGATGAGCGCCAGTACCAAAAGCACGCCAACCGCATTGCGCGATTTTGTGTTTTGCTGAACGCGCCCCAGCAGAGAGTCCAATATTTTTTGCGCTTCGTTGGCCATATTCGTTGTTGCGCCGTTCAGTAGGTACCGACCATGCCGGCCGCATCTACCAAGGCCTGTCCGGCCGCGCTGCGCACAAAATCCACAAAGAGTTTTGCCGTGGTTTGCTGGTGGTCCGACATGGTTACCAAATACAGCGATTGTGTGTAGGGATAACGACCTGACAACATGGTTTCTCGGCTTGCTTGCACGCCGTCTACATCGATGTAACCCACAGGCACTGCGGTGAGTTTGTCCTTGATGGAAATAAAACCAATGGCGTAAGGCGTGCTGGCAACCATCTGCGTCAGCTTTCTGGCGCTGTCACACTCAATAGCTGTTGCAGCGATGTCACTCCCCTCCAGAATGAAACTTTCTACGAATTCGCGTCCAACGGAGCCCCGCAAACGGGAGACCACGCGCACCGGCGCGTTGGGTCCCCCCACCTGCGACCAATTGCTCACTTCTCCGGACAGCATGGCACGCACCTGGTGGCCGCGCAGGTTTGCCAACCGAATGCCTGGCCCCACTGCAATTGCAACACCATTGCGCGCAACCAGGTAATTTCTCAAACCGTTCTCGTCTTCCGAGGTTTTCAAGTCGCGGCTCATGACGGCAATGTCTACCGAGCCACGCTTGAGCGCAATCAGCGCCGACAGCGATGCGCCGCTTTCAAGCACCACATCAATGTTGCTGTGTGCCTTCTTGAAAGCCTCCAATAACGACTGGTTCAGCGCAAACATGGCGTGTGCGCCGGCGATGAGCAGCGGCTTTCTGGAGCTGCGCCGGTCAAACGGCCAGAATTTCAGTCCGGCGGCCACGGCGTCACCCGAGGCAGCCACGCCGGCCAGCGCCAGCAACGCTGCGCGCCGTGAGGTGGTGTGGGGGGTGTGCGAATCAGTCACGGGTTTCTGCCGTAACAATCCCTGACACGCGTAAACGCTTGTTTGGTGTTGAAAAGTAATTGAGAAAGTGCTGCGTTTGCGGTGGCGCCGGGCTTGCCGTCAACAGCACCAGCGGCGCACTCAAGGGATAGCTGCCATCACGCACCGCATCGGCACTGGGTTTTCGCGAGTCAATTGACAACGACTTGACCCTTGCATGGAGGTCTCCAAATGAAATGAAGCTGATGGCATGGGTGTCCCGCGCCACAAGCCGAACGCGGTCATCGGCACCGGTGACCACACCCTTGGGACTGAAGGAGTGAAATTCTCCGAGCACCCTTTGCTTCCAGGTCGCGGTGAGTCCATCGGTTGGCGGGCCGATCAAGGTGATGATTGCGGCGTCTTGGCCACCCAATTGCTTCCAGTTCTTGATGCTGCCGCTGAACACATCGCGCAGCTGCTCCAGACTGATATTCTGCAAGGGATTGTTCGGATGCACCACCGGAACAATGGCCGTATAACCCACCACGGTTTTCGCCAAGTGGGGGCTGTCCTTGGAGAACAGATTGTTCACATTTTCCTGCTCGCTACTGCTGACCATGGCGATGTCCGCTGTGCCATCCAGCAGTGACTTGTAGCCTTTGAAAGTGCCGCCACCATTCACAACGATGGTAGAGCCGGGGTGATCCCGCATATAGGTTTCGGCCATGTACTGTGCCATCGGCACCAGGACTTCTGTGCCACGCACGTGAACTGCTCTTTCGCCTGCCGAGGCCGCGGTGCAAAAGCAGGCTATGAGCGAGACACAGGCAACTGCAGTCGCCTGAAATGCCCGACGGAAAATAACCATAGATGTTGACCGGTTCTTATGCTGTGGGAACAACGATTTGTCACTCTTGATGCATGTTAATCATTTGCCCAAAATAACGTGCGAGTTTGCAGACAGAACGTTGTGTACCGCCCTAAATCATGAGTTGCGGGTCTGATGGTGTGGGGCTCTTGTGGAGTGCCATACTCCACCAACCGTGCAGGAAGCGATCGCTTCCTTTGTTAACCAGCTCTTTTGTTGAGGTCTATATTTTGAAATCATTTTTCTGCCCGTTCTTCCCGTTCATCCGCCCGTCGAGTCTCGGTTTGACGGTGTTGGTCGCTGCCATGCTGACAACCGCGTGCGACAACCAGCGTATTAACGAGCTGGAGGAAGGTGTCGCCAGCGAAGGCGACGTCAAGATGAAATTTGGTGAACCAGAGAAGATCTGGGACGGGGAAAATGGCGCCCGTATCTTTGAGTACAACCGCCAGCCCGCTGGCGCCAAGAACTACATGATCACCATCGGACCTGACGGCAAAATGAGTTCACTGCGCCAGGTTTTGGCACCCCATGTGTTTGCCAAGATAGAACCCGGCATGCCCATGGAAACGGTGCGCAAAATGCTGGGCAAGCCCATGAAGATGACGCCGTATGAGCTGAAGAATGTCTGGCACTACGACTGGCGTTACATGGATGGCCCCAACACCGCGGACACCAAAATCTTTACCGTGGTGTTCAATAGTGACCTGCGGGTGTTGTCTACCGGTTCGGTGGTGGACCCGGCGCTGTCGCCGAATTGATATTTATAAATCATAGGTGGTTAAGCCTTGCGAGGTGACAAGCGGATCTAGATGATTTCTGGGTAATGCATAGCGGTCAGACATTTTTCCAGATTGCAGTCATCCAAATCGGCATGAACCGCCCACTGCGGACCCACACGGGTAGTGTGGGGGTGAGGTTAGGCCTCACTTTCTCGGACTTGAAACACATTGCCTTCTGGATCGTTGCCATCGCAGGCCCTGAAGCCGCGGGCAACCCATTCCTTCGCCTTCGGTCCGATTCTGCCGCCGAGTTCCGCTGCTTTGTTGCGGGCATATTCGATGCTTGTGACCGGCAGGCAGATCTTGATCGGGGTCTCTTCTCGAATCTCCGGCGGCGTGGTGATCTGGATCGTCGCCGCGATCTTCGTCGGAATTCCGTGCACGACGATCTGGAATCCGTCCTCGTTCAGAACAATGTGGTCCTTATCCCTGGAGACCTCGGTCATCTCTGCGACATCCATGTAGAACCGTGCCATCCGATCAATGTCCTTGGCAAAGATCACGGCGCTGGGTTTGGGTCGGGTATTCATTCGGTAGCCGGTAATTGCGATGGAGTAGGCGAAGGAGCGCACTGTGCATCCCCTCGATGAAAAGCCACACTTTACGTGAACTGTAGGACTGCCCCGAGCTTGTGCTCCCGCGTGTAGCTGACGAACGCTTGGAGGTCTGCAAAGTTTTCAGTAAGGTACGACTCCGCATCTGAATCCCGGCGTTTCCATAGACCACTTGGATAGACACCCTTCAGATCAACGGATCGGTAGGTGGCCAGCAGCTGGTCCTCGGTGACGCTGGCATAAGCTTCTGCAATGCGATTCATCGCTTCGCTACGTTGGAAGAGCGCTGGGCCATAGCCAACCTCGACTTCGCCGATCTGACCAGCTCCTTCGAAGAAGTTCGGGGACCCAGACGCGCAGACCTTCAAGCATGCGTTCAGGCCGTCCCAGGACTTATCCAGATCGACAAGCCGAAGTTCGTACTGAGTGAAGTTCAGATTCCGAATCTTGGGTGCTGGCTTGGCTTTGCCGAAGATTCTGCCTAGTAGTGATGTTCTCGCCCCGCGACTCAGCTCCCGAAGATAGGAAGTCTCGTCTTCCGACTCGACAACGCGCCATACCAGCGGCGGATCGGCTAGCAGTTCCGCAATGTTCGCATCGCTGACGGCATACGAGACAAAAACACACGCCCATAAGCACTCCCTGTAGGGCCTAACGATACCAGTTGAGGGCCGCGTCGCGATCACGTCCGCCAAGTTGAAGTCGCTTCGCCGTGCGTCCTCGAATGCTGGTCAGGCAGCATCATGGCTGTTTTTCGACTACACCGGCCCGAACGAACAGCCAAGCGCTTGTTGCTGCGACCAGGAAACAGGGAGCAAGGAACAGCAGTTGCCCTGGCTCCATTCGCGACGGTTGCAGGACGATGAGGACAAGAAGACTGCCTATGGCCAACATGCACAGGGCCAATGCACCCGCCCTCTTGAACGGCGCAAAGAAACCCGCTATGGCGAGTAATAGCCAGAGCAACGGAATAACGTAAATGCCCCATTGAACAATCCAGCTTGCATGGTGAAGGGCAGCGTCGAGCAACGCGAGCAGGCCCTTGGCTTTGGCTGCTTGGCCGATGAGCAGGAAGAGACCCGCCAACGCGGCGTAGGGCAGTACCAGCACGGCGACCATGAGGTGAAGAGTGGCGTGAATTTGATGCTGCCTACTATGGATCGCAAAACTGCATATTGCCCTGGGCCTTGCGTATTGATCTGGACATGAAATCCTCCTGAGATTAACTTGTGCCTTGGGTTTCGGTAATTTTTTGAGATTTTTATACCGTATTAAAAATTCCGCCAAACCACGCAGACTGACTCGCTAGGTTTCCAGGCGGCAAGTCAGTTCCACCCCAAAGTGACGGTCCACTGCGGAACGGCGCATTTTGTTGCCCATGTACTGTCCCATTGAACACCCAGCGACGAACTCCTGCGAGGCCGCAATGGCCCCGAGTGCATCAAACAGTAGCTTGGGAACTTTGTCGGTCATAGACAAGGGTTCGGCTTTGGTTGACAGCCCAGCTTCGGCTGCTCGCCGCGCTGGGATGTGCAGATGTACGGTGGCAAAACGGGTTGCACGAATGTATGGACGCATAGTCGGCGTGCTTCATGGGGCATGGACGACCGCCAGGAATACGACTTTGCTATTATATTCATAGCGATATATCTATATTCCACAAGGGCTAGAGGCTCAAAACGCTTATGGTTTTTGGTGGAAAGGCTCTTGCTGCGGCGGACGGCGTGGCTTGCGTTCTCCGGCTCGCGTCGCGGGCGGACTGGTTTGGCTGGCCAGCGTTGTTGCGTCAACGCCGTCTGTGCGAACCTATTCTGTGGCAACCGCGAGTGCGACCTGCGCCCGCAAGCCCCACCATCCACCTTGAGTGGCGATATTTGAATGGGTGCAGCTGTACCCGGTTTAGACGCATAGCGGACTTTCACGCGGTACAGTCAGAAGTCAAGTACGCAGCGGAAGCCGACATTCCGTGAACTCACCTAGTTGGGGGATGTTCAGGTCTAGAGTCAATACTGTTCAGATACGAAGCGCTGGGGTAGGTTGATGCTTCTGATGCAGTGATTCGCCACGATGGCGGACACCGAAGTTGCTCATCTTTCGCTTCACCCCTCGCGGATTGAGATGGCCGCGACTGCTGACACAACGCCCCCGAGCAATCTCGGCGAGCAGCGCGTCGCGCCATGCACACAGACGCTCAGGGGGGAACAGCCGCTGCTTGCGGCATCTTGCGTTTGATCACACGTAGTGCGTGTGTAAAGCTCAATCGATCTGGATCGACCGCGCGCGGCCCGGCTGCTTGGACCATCAGTTGGCGAATGGCAAAGTGCGCCAACAACAGCCCCCACAGTTCCTGTTGGACTAGTTCGGGCGTTTTGCTGCGCAGCACCGTGCTATTGGCTCGCAAATGCGTCTTGAATTCATCGAACACACCCTCAATCTCCCAGCGCTCGTGGTACAGCCCAGCCAACTCAAGGGCGGGTGCCGCCTGAGCATCCAGAATGTTCGTCACCAGCCGGTAGTTGTCTGACGTTGGTGTGGCGGAGTTTTTAAGCGTGTAGTCAATCACCCGCACCACCACAGGAGCGCTGCGGGTCTTGTCTGCGCTGTCAAACACATGGCTCAAGTAGGAACCATCGGGGAGCATCTGCTGCACCTCCAGCTTGAGGCATAGAAGTTGCGGTCAGCAAGCACCAGCATGTCCTTGCTCAGCTTGGCTGGCAGTAACTCGGCGGCCATGGATTGCTCGCTGCGGCGATAGGGTGCGATGCAGGCACCCACCACTGCGTGCGTGCCGCACTCGACCAGACCTAGCAGGCGTGCCTGTGGAAAGGCGCTCTGGCCACGCGAGACCCCCGCATAGCCGAAGAATGCAGCATTGGCGGCCTCATCGGCGACGTCCATGCAACTGCCATCCAGCGCCATCACGCGAAGTCCTCGGTACCACGCTCCCGGTGCCCCGGGGCAGCCAAAGGCTTGAGCACCCGATCAGCCAGTTGGTGCATCACCTCGCAGCCCAGGCGAGTGCGCGCCTGAGAGATTGCCGACTTGCTGGCTTGCACAGCCCCGCTCTGGCGGGAATCCAGCCATTGCAAGCCTTCGCAAACAACACGTAGCACCTCTTCCAACGGCGCTTCGCGCCACAAAGCCAGTGCCATCACGTAATACACAACCGCTGGCGCGGGCAAGCTGCGCTCGCGTTGACTTGCTTTGCCTGTCTTGGTCAGGACTTCTTCAATCAATGAGCGTGGACACACGCTGGCTAACACACCCGCGCTGATTAGGTGTGCCACGTCAACTTTGGCTGGCAAGGTCTTGCGGGTTCTGGCCATAAATTCCATCCATCAAAGCTTTGATGGAATGAAATTATGATCGAATTAGTACTATCTGAACAGTATTGGGACTAGAGTGGACCGTCACAATGTAGCGGATGCCGCCATTGGCCTGCACACAGTATCCATGGAGCCTGCAATGCACAAGGTTCCACGTAGGAGTTAGCTTAGTGATTGGTTTGCTGTTCTTCGGGGCGATTGCCCTTTGGGGCGTTTTTTACACTCGCTATGGGCATCAACTTGCCCAGATGGCTGGGAATTCAGCGATATCGCCCGTTGTGGACCGTGGCGTTAGTGCCGCTGGTGTTCTTTGCACCCGTGGTGGATGAAATCATTGCATATCCGCAGATGCAGGCGCTGTGTAAGCAGGACAGATTTTTTGTGCTTGCGCCCGGTATGGATGAGAAGAATTCTTATGGCAGAACCGTTTATTCAGAAGAGAGGCGTGCAAACGAATCTATTTTTCCGAAAACTGTCGAGGTGACCCGATGGCAGACCGCATATGTTGATGTTTCAACAAAAGAAGAGGTTTTGATGAACAGAAGATTTTTGCCAGTACGCGGCATGCTTGGCATACCTAACGGCAGCAGCGGTGGGCAGATGACGGTCTTGTTGAATGGGTGCGGTCCCGCAGGTGAGTCCTTTGACTCAAAGGTGTCCCCATCGCTTTAGCCACTTGAATTTGACAAAAATACCAAAGCCATAATTTCACAAAACGGAGGTCAAAATACGACGGTGTTTCGGTGTCCTGTTTTGAGAGAGGCTCTGCTACCTATGTTTGGAACGGCACTGCGTTTTTGCCGATTCCTGATAGCGACTAGCCATTGTCGGCTGTCAGGGCCAAAACAGTCATCTGCTCCCAAAAAGGCTAAGACAGCTTCCGCCCCGGTGCCGGTGTAGGCATTTCTCCATTGCCGACGGTCAATTTTGAATGCCGGCTTCCGAGAATTGTGGCTACCTGCAAAGACGCAAGGCGGCCACAGCCTATTGAAATCACCCTTCTTCATTCCGGTCATCAATGGGCGAGTGTTTCGAGCGGTTGGTAGCTGATGAATACCATCGTGGTTTCTCATCAAGAGACTACTTGATGTGCAAAGAAGTCAATCACACGCGGATGGGCTTCAACTAGCGTTGCGATAACCTGGCCGCAGGTTTATGCTTAAGAGCCAGCAATTCACAACAGAATTTTTCGAAGAATGCATACAACCAAAGAGCGCTCGTTTCGTCTTCTTATCCCCTTGATATTGGCAGTAGCACCAAATTTTGCAGCTGCAGGAGCAGATGGCGGCTTCGGTGGAGCCTTCGTCTTGGCAGCCATTTGGTATGTGGTGGTGCCCTCAATACTCCTAGTATGTGTGGCAATTCCCATGCTCTTTAAAGTCCGTACTTTCTTGGCCCTCTTGTTTGGACTTCTCGTGGGAGGAATGTTGATGTTCTTTTCGCTCATCTTTACTGCCGCGAGTCCCAGTGTTCAAATTGAGTCGTCGTTTTACACGTTCACGCATAGCATATGGATAACTCTAGGTATCGTCATAGTTGCCTTCTTCTTCGCAGCCCCTGAACCAGATAGCATCGACGTTAAAACCCCAAAAATGGCAGCTGAATTTCTCAGTGGGAAAAGTAGAATCCAGGGCATCTGCCCAACCTGCGATTCAGTGATTCCAAGAGATTCTTTTGAGTGTCCGAATTGCCAAGCTTCATTCGGACCAGGAAGCCCAGTCAAAATCAAACGACTCGACAAGCAGCGCGATGCGGTCAAAGGTTAGCCAATCGCCTTTAACCGACGTCACGCTGCCCAAATCATTTTCTGTCCAATGGTTCTCAAAAGGGCGGGGAATCGACCGGTTGAATCCAAGGTGAACGACCGCTCCCGCGGCAGATCCGAAACTTACGAACGACGGATGACTGGCATCGCGCTGGGCTTCCAGTAAGCGGCCATTCACCAGTACCGGCTTCCGCCCCGATGCGGGTGCAGGCATTTCTCGATTGCCGACGGTTAATTTTGACTGGCAGCTTCAGAGCAAAGTTGCTACCTGAAAAAGACGCATAGCAGTCAGGCAGATTGCCAAAATACCTCACCCAAACCGGCCGTTCGACCGCCGTGTGGTCTGCACGCAAAGCATGAATCCATTTTGACCCCTGCAACCGCAGGACCAGGGTGCCGATTTGCTGAAATGCCAGCCCGCGCAGGAAATAGGAGCGGGGGCTGAGGATTGGATCTTGACAAGATTTTCACCGCACACTTCCTCGGCGCAACTTGACAATACCGTTTCAGCACCTCTGCCTCCCGGGCCGTGGCCTTGATAGTGGTCACTGCATATGCCGTCACCAACCAAAGATTTCAGAAAAATGGGCTGATCTTTAGCAATTCCCAAATTGAATCTGCTCCAAACTCCATCCCAGCTTCAATGCTCGGAGCTGACTTCACCAGGAGACCCCTCATGACAATGAACAGAAGAACCCTGCTGCAAAGCGCATCGCTCGCCCTCGCAACCGCCGGCTTTCCAGCCGCCCGGGCTTGGGCCCAAGGTTCGGACAAACCCCTCAATCTGCTGGTGCCCTGGCCGGCCGGTGGCCCGGTGGACGTCACGGCCCGAATCCTGCAACCTGAATTGAGCCGCCTTTCCGGCGTGCCGGTGGTGATCGAAAATACCCCGGGCGCCGGTGGAGTGATAGGCCTGAATCGCTACGCCCAGCGCCCGCAGGCAGAGCGCGGCCTGGTCATGATCAGTGTGTCGGACGCCATCACGTCGTTGCCGGCGGCGCAGGGCCAGAAACTCAAGCCGGAAGAGTTCCGGCTGTTGAACATAGTGGCGTCAGGCGGCGCTTCACTCATGGTGCGCGAAGGCCTGCCGGCACGCACTTTCGATGAACTGGTCCGCCTAATGCGTGGGCAAGCGGCGCAAAGCCTCAAGGTCGGCCACCTCGGCGTGGGCAGCTGGCAACATCTCACGTGGGAGGAGTTGGCGGCCCGCGTGGGTCTCACGGCGCTCCAGGTGCCCTACAAGGGCGTCCCGGATATTCTTCGCGATCTCGGCGCCGGCGATCTGGACATGGCGTTGCTGCCCGGGAACGCGGCGGTGATGGGCTATCCCCGAGTGCGGGCCATCGCGACGTCGGCGGCGATGCGCACCTCGTTCTACCCTGACCTGCCCACGCTGGCTGAAAGCACGGCGGCTGCGGGGTATTCGGCGGAGGGCTGGTGGGCGTTGGGCGTCATGCGGGATACCGCGCCCGCCGAGGTAGATCGGCTGGAGCGTTGGAGCCACGCGGCCATCGGCAGCCATGCGGTCGCCAGTGCCTTCAAAGCCCAAACCATCAATCCGCCACCCGTCATGTCACGGCAGGATCTCGACAGTTTTTTCAAGGCCGAGATCGAACGCTTCCGGGTGCAATTGAAGCGGCTGGGCCTTCTTGCGGCCGCTTGACAGCGCAGTCAGGGGCCCAGGTGCGGCACCTGCAGCCCATCGAGCCGCCCGAGCAGGTCGCGCAGGGGGGCGCTCATCAAACTTCGGTCGACAAGCCGCACGGCGGTCAGCATGAGATGCAGCCGCCGTTGCATCGTCTCGCTCAGGGGCAGGCCCGCTTCCAGCAATTGCAGGCGCTTGTGCAGGAACTCTGGCCCCACGCGTACCGCTTGCGTCATGGCATCGGCCGCCAGCTCCATCTGACCGAGCCCGACGGAGGCCGTCGCGACGACGATGTGGGGTGTCACGACATGGGGGGCCTGGCTGGCGCCGAGCCGCGAGTAGTGCAAGGCTTGAACGTAGTCCTTCAGGCCGATGTACGCGTTGGCCAGCAACGTGTTGGGGACCCAGGCCCAGGGTCCAACGGGCTAAGCCGCCGCGCCTGCGACAGGTGTTCCACCGCTTCGGCCGACCGGTCGCCTAGCAGCTCCACCATGCCCAGGGCGCTGAGTGCGCCGGTGTCGTTCGGGTTGAGCTGGTGGGCCTTCTGCGAGGCGGCCAGCGCGCGCTCGTTTTGTCCAGCCTCATGCAGCAGCAGGCCTCGGTAGGTGTACACCTTGGCATCGTTGGCATCGATCGCCTCCAGACGGTCCAGCGCTTCGAACGCCTCGTTCAGGGTGCCTGCGCGGTCTTGCGTCGTCGACAGGAACAGCGTTTGCCAGAGCACGATGATCTTCGCGCGCAGCGCAGGCGTGCTGTTGGGGTCCAGGGCCAGTGCCTCTTGCGCGCGCAGCAGCGCCTGCCCACGCAGGACCGGGTCGGCGCGCATGTAGGCATCGCTGGCCAGCTGGTAGGCGTGCACCGCGATCTCGTAGGCGCCCCAATCGGCCGGACGCTGCCGCAAGCTGTGGAACTCGTGGCTCTCCACGCCCTGGGCCAGCGCGACGCTGATGCGGCCCACGATATCGTCCTGAATATCGAACAGTTCCTCAATTTCGCCGTCGTACTTTTCGGCCCAGACATGCTCCGCGCTGGTGGCATCGATCAACTGGGCCGTCACCCGCAGCTTGCGCGCCGTGATGCGCACGCTGCCTTCGACCACATACTGCACGCCCAGTTCACGCGCGACGGTGCGCACATCCACGCTCCGGCCCTTGTACGTGAAACTGCTCTGGCGCGAAATGACGAGGAGCGCGCGGAAACGCGACAGCTCCGTCGTGATGTCTTCCGTGATGCCGTCGGTGAAGTATTCGCGCGTGGTATCGCTGGCCATGTGCAGGAAAGGCAACACGGCAATGGATGGTTTGTCAGGCATTGCCAGTGCAGCCGGAGGTTCGCCGTTGGGTGTGGCGCTGTCCATAGGGCCCACCATGAAACGGTACCCCCGGCCCGAGAAAGTGGCCAGCACGTCCGGCCCCAGGAGCTTGCGCAAGGTGGAGACCTGCACGCTAAGGTTGTTTTCTTCCACCACCAGACCGGACCAGATTCGCTCGAAAATCTCGGCCTTGCTGACCACGCGATCGCGGTTTTCAACCAAAAGCAGCAACAGGTCAAAAGCGCGGGCGCCAGGCCTGTGGGGTACTCCCTTCACCGCCAGTTGGCGATCTTCAGGCCATATCTGGATCGAACCGAATACCAAAGGTGCAGGCGCCGGAGTCATGAAAAAGTTCGAGGTCCGTTTGACGAGTGACGCCATTCTAGAAGAGCACCTGCGCCCCGGTTTGCAACCAGGGTATCGCCACCTCGCGATATATTTTGTCCTTGGCCACCCAATATTTCCAATCGTAGTCTGAGCGACTGCCTTCACCAATCGTGGCTGAGGGGTTTGGGCGTTCAAGTAACTAAGGCGAACGGCGGCTGGTCGGCCTTGAAAATCATGAAGCTGGCCTTACCGGAAGCGACCACCAGTGGCCGTCGGCTTCCGCCCTAGTGCCGGTGTAGGCATTTTCTCCAATGCCGATGGTCAATTCTGAGTGCTGGCTTCGCAGAAATGTGGCTACCGGCAAAAGACGCATAGCGGCTCCTCGCGGCGACCCATTGGCAGGAAAAGGATTTGCGAAAGCTGGCATTCGTTTTCTCTGGAAGCTGCGGGTCGTTTTCAGGGTCAAATAATCGGGAGCGGTCACTCACCGACAAATGCCAACTTGTTCAAGTGGCTGGCGGCAGCGAGCGTTATGCCGACCACTGCCAGCGCCCGCTTCAGGGCAAGCCAGTCCTACGATTTCCGCGCCCCGTCACCCTCCGTTCGTTGCCAACGTCTCTGTGCCCATAGCTGACGGGCGCCGGTAGGTAAGGCACGTTGCTGAAACTTATTCATCCTCGCCTTCATAGTAATCGGCCGTCAGGTCTTGTTTAGTCATATGAAAGAGCACTGGTCCGAGCGTCTCTGACACCGCAAGTGTCTTCTTCGAGTCCGGATACACCACAACGTCCACTTTCTCGTTGTTGGATATGACCAAGTACCTCAGGTCGACAACGCCTGTGTTGACAATTTGATGCGCCTTACCAATGCCGGATGCAATCACATCACCCTCCTTGATTGCATAGGTAACGTCGTCCTGTCGAAGAGTACCGCTGCCTGCGAGAACAATGCACATTTCTTCCATTGAGGAGTGCGCGTGGTACGGAAACGCTGCCTTGCCGGGTGGCACTGTGATGAGTCCGCACCTAACTTCGCCAATCCGATGAGGGGGCCAATTCTTGCCTGCTGGAACACAAATTTTTTGCCATTCCCACGCACCTTGGTCTGAACATCAGAAAGATTTACAACCGGGTTGATGGCCGACATAAGACCTCCGTAACTTGCGCCGAATACATTGGTGGGACGAATTGGACATGTAGCCCCGGGGTTTGAAGAAATGCGGACACCTTTCCAAACCTAAGAACGTTTACCTGAATGCGAAGGTCTTGCGATAGCGCCGGGCGCAAGAAATGCGTGTGTTGATACACGGTGCTCTTTGGCGGCCGGTCGCTGGTGGACATAGCAATTGCGGCCACCGTATCCACTGCGGACATGATGACCTGTCCGCAAATTGCGCCACTGGCAAACTGGAGTTTCTCGCTTTGTGGGAGGATAGCCGCTACTTGCCCCGGCGAGACGTCGAAATCCCGAAGCCCCATTTCCTTGACCCAAGGGGCAAAAAGCCACTCATAAAGCTCCAATACCGTCTCGTTGGTGATCGGCAGATTAAGAGGCTTTGATGGTGTTGCCATGTGAAAGCTTCTGGTTGCGCAATCTGAGTCGCATTGTTAGCCCTACCGGGGTCATAGTGAAGGCCAGATGTTCACGCGCTTCCAGTCCATCCGGTGTGTCAACACTTTGAATGTCGAAGCGGCTTAACAACGTCGCCATGGCCATCTTCATCTCCAGCAGCGCCAGATAGCGGCCTGGACAGATCCGGGGACCAGCTCCAAAAGGCATTGAGATTCTCTTGGCCGAATGCGCGGCGTGTCCCGGATCTCCCTCCGATAGCCAACGTTGTGGCAGGAAAGCGGCCGCGTTGGGGATGTGCGCATCACTGACGGAGTCGCGACGCATCAGGCCTATGACGACGATTCCCGTGTCCAGCCGCACATCGCCAATGACGGTCTCACGCAGGGTTTGCAACGGCAGCTGTGGGGCCACTGGCTTGAGTCGCATGGTCTCATGGGCGCAGGCTTCGACATAGTCAAGCTGCATCATGTGTTCATGGGTCAGAACCGAACCATCACCACACACCCGCCGGACCTCCTCAGTGGCCAACGCAAAGCACTCTGGATTGCGCCAAAGCAGGTGAATCATCCATGCCAGCGTGTTTGCGGTGGTATCTTCGCCAGCCAGAAGCATCGTTAACACATTGCCGGCCACTTGTGCGTCGTCGATTCCACTATCGGGATGGTCAGCCGCAGCGATCATGGCCTCAAGCAGGTTGGTCGGATGGGCACGCAGTTCAGGCCGCGACTCCATTCGCGCGCGCGCCTGACTTACAAACCCGTCCACAGCATGCATGACTTCGCGAATACTGGCATCCAGTCTCTTGTCAGCCGATGACTTTAGCCAGCGCCAAGTAGGTAGAGGGGCGAACATTCGCTTGAAGAGAGCGGGGAAGATTTGGTCCAAGTGCTGCTGTATCACTTCCTGATCGGACTCCAGCGTGTTGACCTCAGCACCAAAAGCCAGACCGGCGATGGTATCCACCGTAAAGCGCATTAGGTCCGCTTGCAACGGGATGACGCGTCCATTGGTGGTTGCGAACTCCCATCGCCTTGCCAGCCGTGAGGCAACGACCTGTAGCGCTGGGAAATAGGCCTTGACATGCACTGGGTCAAACCCGGCCATCACCATGCGCCGCTGGCGCTTCCAAACTTCACCGCCGGCACCAAACACACCGATTGGCAATCCCAACTCCGTCCAGATTTCTTCCAAGCGCGTCGTTCTACGAAAACCATCGGGGCGGTCACGTAGCATGGCGGCGACTTGCTCGTGATCGCCAAGGATCACGATCTTGCGTTTGAGCAAACGCAATTTGTAAATTGGGCCATAGTCGCGGCACCATTGCTCAAACTGAAGCTGTGAACGCGCAGTGTCGATTTGCAGCGCATTGCCAAAGTACGTAATGCCTTTGGGTCCCGGCAAATCGTCAAACGTCCTAAACGCTTGTAATGCTGATTGTTGTACGGCTAGTTCTTCCATACAGTCCCAATTCAATCAAGCACGGCGCTCTGGGGACGCAAGGAAATACAGGGCACCAGCAATCAGCACGCCGTAGATTCCTACAGAGCTCCATGCCATCTGATTTTGCATGCCACTGACGGCGGCCCAGGCGCTGATGGCCAAGCCACCCACATTACCGATGATCCCGCCCTTTAGTAGAGCGCAAATGGCAGCATCATCGCGTGTATTGCGTGACAACCAAAAAATAACTCCCACTGCGAGCAACGTTGCGCCGAAGTAGCGCGCTTGCATGACTGTGTATGGATTTTCGGGAATGCCATACAAAGGGCCGGTGAGTTCCGGGACCACAAAAAACCCAAGACCGAATACGATGCCGAGCACACCAAAAGCTGCCAGGTAACTGGAAAGTTTCACGAAACACTCCCTAGAACATTTTGAGTGAAAAGCCAATTTAGGCTGCATCGGTTGCTTTGCAACGGCTAGCGGGTATTCCCTTATCGGCACGCTTTTTCGCGCTTACCGGTGCAGCATTGGTTGTTGTGCCCAAGTGGCTGCGCTACTTTATGCGGCCTTTACACCTGCAAAAGACGCATAGCGGCTGTTCACCACAACTCATGGGTGTGCACTGGATTTGCGAAAGGCGACCTTCGTTTTCGCCGGAAGCTGCCGCACGCTTGCAGTACCAAAAGCTCGAAATCGGTCAACCGTCTACGAATGCCAACTTGTTCAATTGGCTGTCGGCGGCGGGGCTCTAGGCCGCGGTGGGCAGCTTGGGCCTGTGAGTGTTGGCCCTGAAAGCGTGCGCAGTGTCGGGCGAGGCGATTTATGTTGTCGTGATCGACGAATCTACCGGCGAGCCCGTCGCTGACGCCATCGTGCTTGAGCTTTGGTATGGTAGATGTTCGACAGCGTTAACAATCAGGTTAACCACAAGGCCCGTCGGATATGGCATTGGACCTGCAGTCGCTATGAAGTCAAGAACAGAGTTTTGAGGAGTGGGATGAAGCGTTTTCAAGTAACCCTGCAATGCTTTGCCTTTGCCGCATCAATGGTGGTCGTCAATTCAACAGTTGCGCAGGACACCTATGTCTCAGTCAAATGGGAAAAGTTCGTCAAGGTCGAAGGCCAAACTGAGCCAGTGCCTGAACAGTGGCTGCAAGACCCTGAAGCCAAAGTCGCCCACAGCCTGAAACTGCCCGACGCAGTACCTAAGTCTGAGCCCTTCAACTTTGCAAAGGCATCTGCCACGGGCTGGCTGCCGGGTGTCGCATCCGCACGCCTGCAGTACTTCAACCACTTGTGCAGCACCGAGGCAGGTGAGTGGATATTCAAGAAAGTACAGAACGTGGAGGGGTTCTACTTTGCGCGGCCGCAGGGTGCGCCCACCAGCGACACGCTCACTGACCCGTATGGGCCGGAGATGCCATGGATACAGCGCATCTTTTTGCTCAAGGGCGATAGCCTCAAATGGCAAGGCGTGTGGTTCATGCAGCCGCCAATTTACAACTACCACTTCGTTGAGCAACCGCGCCGTGAGACCAGTTGGCAAACCGGCATCAAGGAGCCGTATGTCCGCTTGTTCGGCTACAAGCGGGAGTACTTCGTATTGCCAGGTCAAGTGGTCGCGGATTGGAATGATCGCGCACCGATGCAAGTCATCGGCATCCCGAGTCTCACTGTCCGTTACGGCTATACCTGGCGTGGCATCAAGCGTGAGCGTGATCGTGAACACGGAATCGCGGGGGGCGAGCTGATTATTTATAACCTGCAAACCAAGGAAGTGCTGGGGGTGCGGCGGCAATTCTTGATTGCAGCACGCAACCCGCGTGGCGTAGGCAAGGCTATGTGGGAAGTGGCGGCCCGCTGTCAGCAATTGCCAGCCTACTCGGATGGCGGGGAATTTACTCAGTTTGCCTTTGACGTACTTGAAACAATTGAACCATCGACCACAGGGAAAACAAAATGACCGTTGTTAACAACACAAATATTGCATCGCTCTATGAATTCACCTTGCAGCAGATGGCTGCAGAGTCATATTTTTGTGGGAGTGGAAACAAGCGACTCCGCAGGAATGCGAGATCGGTTCATGCATGGCACCAATCGCATCGGCTATGACCGCTATGTAGAAATTGGTTTGATTCCGGGTGTCTCCGCGACCGACCGCTTCCGCCCCGAAGCGGGTCTTCGTTACCCCGTTTATCCAACGTCATCTCCGCATGGTTTTGGCCATTGGTTCCCGCCGATTTGTGGGCGTTTGACACGATGAGGCGGGGGCCAATGGCCAAAACCATGCCGCACATCATTCGGAAACTGAACCGAATGGTGTTTCATCATTCGATTCACTACAAAATCAATAGCTACTTACGCTTATTTCACCTGGGCTAGTGGCCTATTCCGCATAATTTTCTCAGGCTAAAGCGGGAAAAAGGGGTCAGAGCACACATTCGCTGCGCGAACGGTGATCCGACCCATTTACCCTCACCCCCGGCGCAAGTCCCGCGTAAACGGAAACTCCTTGCTGCCCGGCACATTGATCGTCGCCGGCGGCACATGCATCACACCCGGTGTGTGCCCGGTGTTGGTGAAGCGGGTCAGGCGGCGGCTCTCGGCTTCGAAGGAGTTGACCGGGAAGCTCTCGTAGCTCAGGCCACCCGGGTGGGCGACGTGGTACTGGCAGCCGCCCAGTGAGCGTTTCATCCAGGTGTCGACGATGTCAAAGGTTAGCGGTGCGTGCACGCCGATGGTGGGGTGCAGGCTGCTGGGTGGGTTCCAGGCTTTGAAGCGCACGCCGGCCACATATTCGCCCACGGTGCCGGTGCTTTGCATGGGCAGGGCCTGGCCGTTGCAGGTGATGACGTAGCGGCTCTCGTTCAGGCCCTTGACGTGCACTTCCATGCGCTCCAGCGACGAGTCCACATAGCGCACGGTGCCGCCGGGCGCGCCTTCTTCGCCCATCACATGCCAGGGCTCCAGCGCGCAGCGCAGCGTCAGGTCGATGCCGGCGGATTGCACGGCGCCCACCAGCGGGAAGCGGAACTCCACGTGCGGTGCAAACCAGCTCGGGTCAAACGGATAACCCGCCGCGCGCATGTCTTCCACCACATCGTCGAAATCCATCTTGATGAAGGTGGGCAGCATGAAGCGGTCGTGCAACTCGGTGCCCCAGCGGGTGACCGGTGCCTGGTACGACTCTTTCCAGAAGCGGGCGACCAAGGCGCGCAGCAGCAACTGCTGCACGATGCTCATGCGCGGGTGCGGTGGCATCTCGAAGGCGCGCAGTTCCAACAGGCCCAGACGGCCGGTGGCCGAGTCGGGCGAGTACATCTTGTCGATGGAAAACTCGCTGCGGTGGGTGTTGCCGGTGGCGTCGATCAGGATGTTGCGCAGCGTGCGGTCCACGATCCACGGTGGCATGGACTGACCATACAGCTCGCGGTTGGCGTAGATCTGTTCGATGGCAATTTCCAGCTCGTACAACTGGTCGTTGCGCGCCTCGTCCACGCGCGGGGCCTGGCTGGTGGGGCCGACAAACATGCCGCTGAACAAATAGCTCAGGCTGGGATGGTTGTGCCAGTACAGCAGCAGGCTGGCCAGCAGCTCGGGCTTGCGCAGGAAGGGGCTGTCCGCCGGCGTGGCACCGCCCATCACAAAGTGGTTGCCGCCACCGGTGCCGGTGTGGCGGCCGTCAGTCATGAATTTCTCGGCCGACAGGCGCGATTCAAACGCGGCGTTGTACAAGAACTCGGTGTTGGCGACCAGCTCTTTCCAGTTGTTGACCGGGTGGATGTTGACCTCGATAACGCCGGGGTCGGGTGTCACCTGCAAGAGCTTGAGGCGTGGGTCGCGGGGGGGCGGGTAGCCCTCCAGCACCAGCTTGACCTTCTGTTCCTTGGCGGTGGCTTCAATGGCGGTCAGCAGGTCCAGGTAGTCTTCCAGGCGCTCCAGCGGCGGCATGAAGATGTAGAGTACGCCGGACTTTTCACCGACGGCCTCGGCCTTGGGGCCGCTGGCGCGGCGTGGGTCGCGCACTTCTACGCACAGCGCCGTGCGGGTGATCCAGTGGGCAGATTCCTGACGCTTGGGTGCCTGGCTGTACTGCGCGGGCTCAGCCTGCGAGGCCGTGCGCGCATTGGCGGTGGGGCTGGCTTCGCCAGTGGCGGTTGGTGACTGGAATTTGCGTGCGGCTTCGGTGGGGGCGATGTTGCCGGCCACAAAAGGCAGGCCG
This sequence comes from Candidatus Aalborgicola danicus, assembly GCA_016703945.1. Taxonomy (GTDB): domain Bacteria; phylum Pseudomonadota; class Gammaproteobacteria; order Burkholderiales; family Burkholderiaceae_C; genus Allorhodoferax; species Allorhodoferax danicus. The sequence goes on along the minus strand of JADJBC010000002.1, from coordinate 472,269 downwards.
CTGGCGGATGCAGAAGGGGGCTCACCCGCTCCTGCCGCGCCCGATGCTCCCGTGGTTCCCGCAGCGGGGTAGGCCATGCTGGCGCTGGTGGCTGCGCCTGCGGCGGCTGTGTAGCGCCCGGCCATGGCGGCGTGCGCTGGCAGGTCGCCACGGTCCTCGGTGGGGTCGCGTTCGATCATGTACGGGAAGTCGCTCTTGCTGACCCAGGGCAGCGAGTCCAGCGGCAGGCGCAAGCCCATCGGCGAGTCGCCGGGCATCAGGTACATGCGTTCGTCGCGGAAGAACCAGGGGCCGGTGGTCCAGCGGGCACCCGTCCTGGCCAGCGGGTCGGTGGATTTGATAGGCAGCACATAACCCACCGGCGTGTCGAGTTTTTGCTCGAACACGCGGCGCAGCCGCATACGCTCCATCTCGTCGTCCAGCTTGGAGTTGAACGGGTCCACATTGACCGGCAGGCGGCGTTCGCGCCACAGGTAGTACCAGCTGTCCTCATACGCGCTCTGGATGTATTGGTCTGTCAAGGAGAGGCGCTTGGTCAACGCAGTCGTAAACCGTTGGGCGTCTTCGCTGGTGTAGTGGGTGGGGTCGCGCTCGTCGGTGAACAGCGTAGGGTCAGACCACACCGGTTGTTTGTCGGCGCGCCAGTAGATGTTGAGTGCCCAGCGTGGCAGTTGTTCGCCGGGGTACCACTTGCCCTGGCCAAAGTGCAGAAAGCCACCCTGGCCGTACTCGGCGCGCAGCTTGTGCACCAGCGCGGTGGCAAAGCCGCGTTTGGTGGGGCCCAGCGCATCGGTGTTCCACTCGGCGGCGTCGCGGTCACTCACGGCTACAAAGGTGGGCTCACCCCCCATGGTCAGACGCACGTCGTTCTCTGTCAGCTCCTGATCGACTTTGGCACCCAGCGCCATGACAGCAGCCCACTGTTCGTCGTTATACGGCAGTGTGACGCGAGGGGATTCGTAAATGCGTGTGACCTGCATGTGGTGGCTGAATTCCACCTCGCTCTTGTCCACGCCGCCTTCGACCGGCGCTGCGCTGGAAGGCTGGGGCGTGCAGGCCAGCGGGATGTGGCCTTCACCGGCGAGCAGGCCCGAGGTGGCGTCCAGGCCGATCCAGCCGGCGCCGGGCAAGTAAACCTCGCACCAGGCGTGTAAGTCGGTGAAGTCGACCTCGGTGCCGCTGGGGCCGTCCAGCGCCTTGACGTCGGATTTGAGTTGAATCAGGTAGCCCGACACAAAACGCGCGGCCAGACCACAGTGGCGCAGCAGTTGCACCATCAGCCAGGCCGAATCGCGGCAGGAGCCGGAGCCGAGTTTGAGTGTTTCCTCTGGTGTTTGAACACCCGGCTCCATGCGGATGGTGTACTTGATGGCGTTGTGCACCATGGTGTTCAGATCAACCAGGAAAATCACCGTGCGCCTCTTGGTGTAGTCAATTTTGGCCAAGTAGTCGTTGATGGGCTCCGTGCGTTCGTCCGCCATCAGGTAGGGCAGCAGTTCTTCCTGCAACTGGGGCTCGTACTTGAACGGAAATTCTTCGGCCTCGGGCTCCAGGAAGAAGTCAAACGGGTTGTACACCGCCATTTCCACCACCAGGTCCACCGTGACCTTGAATTCGCGCGTCTTGTTGGGGAACACCAGGCGCGCCTGGTAGTTGGCAAACGGGTCCTGCTGCCAGTTCATGAAGTGGCCCTCGGCGGGCTCCACTTTCAGCGAGTAGGAAATGATCTTGCTGCGGCAGTGCGGCGCGGGGCGCAGGCGCACCACCTGGGGCCCCAGGGCCACCAGGCGGTCGTAGGTGTAGTGGGTGACGTGGTTCAGCGCGGCGTGAATCGACATGGCGTATCTCGGTTGTGCTCTCGGAGGGTTCTTTGACGGCAAGTGGGCTCGCCGTGGTTCCATCGTACCAAGCAATTGTTGCGCCACCCGGATTGGCCTTAGCATGCGGGCGTGCACAACACCGTGTTTCACCGTCCCACCGCCGCGCAGACCCTATTTGCGGCATTGCTGGGTTGGGTGCTGGGAGCCGCAGTGCAGCTGCAACAATCGGATTTGCCAGGCTGGCAAACCAATGCAGCTTTTGTGCTGGTAGCCCTCGTTTTATATGGTTTGGTAGCTACCAAAGATATAGCGATTTGGTTGCGCAGCGCGCTCGTCGGTCTGGCCCTGGCCATGCTGGCTTATGGCAGTAGCGGTTTGCGCGCCACGGCTTTTTTGTCGGGCGCTCTGGATCCTTCGCTGGAAGGTCAGGATGTCCGGGTGCGGGGTGTGGTTGCCAATCTGCCACAACGCAACGAAAGCGGATTGCGCTTCCAGTTCAACGTGGAATCTGCGAGTCTGGGCTCCCAACCGATCGCCGTGCCAAAAGCCATCAACGTCGGCTGGTATGGTGGTCCGCAATCTGCCGGGCCGGGGGCTATTGGTGATGGTCTAACGACTCCGCAAGGGCTGCCGCTCATCGGCCTCAACCGCCTTCCTGCACAGGTGGCGGCCGGAGAACGCTGGGACATGACGCTGCGGCTCAAGGCCCCACATGGTAGCCGCAACCCCCATGGCTTTGACTACGAGTTGTGGCTCTGGGAGCAGGGTGTGCAGGCGACCGGTTACGTGCGTGCCACTGCCAAGGACCCGGTGCCAGAGCGCCTGGGGCAGACCTGGTACCACCCGGTCACGCTGGCGCGGCAAACCGTGCGTGAGGAAATTTTCAGTCGGGTGGCTGAGCGGCAGACGGCGGGCATGCTCGCTGCCCTGGTGGTGGGTGATCAGGCCGCCATTGACCGCGTGGACTGGGATGTGTTCCGCGCAACCGGTGTGGCCCATCTGGTGTCGATATCCGGGCTGCACATCACGATGTTTGCGTGGGGCGCAGCGCTGCTGGTGGGGTGGCTGTGGCGTCGATCAGGTGCTCTGTGCCTTGCGCTGCCTGCACCCAGCGCCGCGCTGTTGGGTGGCGTACTGCTGGCCACCGCCTATGCGGTTTTTTCCGGTTGGGGTGTTCCCGCGCAGCGCACTTGCCTGATGCTTGCCACAGTGGGTTTGCTGCGGCTGTCAGGCGCACGTTGGCCGTGGCCCTACGTCTGGATGTTGGCGTGTGCGGTGGTTGTGGCGGCCGATCCGTGGGCCTTGATGCAAGCGGGTTTTTGGCTCAGTTTTGTCGCCGTGGGTGTGTTATTTGCTACGGATTCAGGAGCGAATTATGCAGATTCCACGGGGGCTGGAGGGCTAAAAGACAAGTTGGTTTTTAGTGCGCAATCTTCCGCCGGGCCGCCCAAAGGAAGATTAGCCCCCGTGGTGGGCAGCGTGTTACGCGTAGCGAAGAGCGTGGGGGCCGCATTTCGGGAACAATGGGTCATTACCGTGGCGTTGACACCGCTGACACTGGTGTTGTTTGGTCAGGTATCTGTGGTGGGCTTGCTGGCCAATGCGTTGGCCATTCCGTGGATCACGCTGGTGGTGACCCCGCTGGCCATGCTGGGAGTGTTGCTGCCAGCGTTGTGGGATGTGGCAGTCCTTGCCTTGGGCGGTTTATTGGCCTATTTGCAGTGGCTGGCGTCCTGGCCATGGGCCGCTATCTCAGTCGCCGTGCCGCCGCTATGGATGGGTGCTGCGGGCCTGCTGGGTGGAGTCGTGCTGGTGTTGCCATGGTCGTGGAGCATGCGTCTGCTGGGGCTGCCTCTGTTGTTGCCGGTGGTGTTATGGCGCACGCCCTTGCCTGCACCGGGCGAGTTCGAGCTGCTGGCCGCCGACATAGGGCAGGGCAATGCCGTGCTGGTGCGCACCGCCAACCATGCCTTGCTGTACGACGCCGGACCACGCTTTAGCCTGGAAAGTGATGCCGGGCACCGGGTGCTGGTGCCGCTGATGCAGGCCCTGCACACCGAACTGGACATGCTGGTGCTCAGCCACCGCGACATGGACCATGTGGGCGGCGCGCCGGCCGTGCTGGCCATGCAGCCTTTGGCCACTTTGCTCAGCTCCATTGAGGCCACCAACCCCCTGCAGAGCCAGCGCAGCGCCCAACGCTGCGAAGCCAGCCAGCGCTGGGCCTGGGACGGCGTAACTTTTGAGGTGTTACACCCCTTGGCCAGCGATTACGACAGCCCGGCCAAATCCAACGCCCTCTCTTGTGTACTGCGGATTTCCAACGGTAACCAGTCGGCGCTGCTGGCAGGCGACATCGAACAGCCACAAGAAACACGTCTGGTTGCAAACGAAAGTGCCAAGCTCAAGGCGCAGGTGTTGCTGGTGCCCCACCATGGCAGCAAAACCTCCAGCAGTGCGGCTTTTCTGGATGCGGTGGCGCCGCGCGTGGCCATAGTGCAATCGGGCTACCGCAATCGTTTCGGCCATCCGGCCCCGCCAGTGTTGGCGCGCCTGCAGGAGCGTCAGATTCAGGTTGTCAATTCGCCCCATTGTGGTGCCTATACATGGCAATCGTGGCAATCCTGGCAATCCCATATTGGTGCATGTGAACGATTGCGGGGTCTGCGCTACTGGCATCATCGTGTGCCATAGTTGTGCCTGCTGTGTCACTATTGGTGCCATGGGATCGAAAGGCGTGTGGCGCGATCCTTGCTAAGTTACGGTTACGGACAGCGTCGCGCCATGGGTGGCTTGATGGGTTTCAGGAGAGAGCGAATGCAAAAATTTGACGAGATGTACACCGACCTGCCCTACGCTTTTTTTACCAAAGGCGAGCAGGTCAGAGACCATTACAAGATTTATGACGCCTGGTTGGCCCGCCAGCCCGGTGACATGATGGCCAAGCGGCGCGAAGAAGCCGAGATGATCTTTCGCCGGGTCGGCATCACTTTCGCGGTGTATGGCGAGAAGGATGAAGATGGCGCGGGTACCGAACGGTTGATCCCGTTTGACCTGATTCCCCGCATCATCCCGGCGCATGAGTGGGCCAGCATGGAAAAAGGCCTGGTGCAACGTGTCAGTGCCCTGAACCGTTTTATTCACGACGTCTACCACGACCAGGAGATCATCAAGGCCGGCCTGGTACCGCGCGACCAGATCGAGAACAACGCCCAGTTTCGCCCCGAGATGGTCGGTGTGGATGTGCCCCACCAGGTGTATTCCCACATTTCCGGCATCGACATCGTGCGCGCACCCAATGCCGCCGGCGTGGGTGAATACTATGTGCTCGAAGACAACCTGCGGGTGCCCAGCGGCGTCAGCTACATGCTGGAAGACCGCAAGATGATGATGCGGCTGTTCCCCGAGTTGTTCAACGCCCACCGCGTGGCTCCAATTGCCCACTACCCCGACCTGTTGCTGGAAACCTTGCGTGGCAGCAGCCCGGCCACGACCGATGAGCCGACCGTGGTGGTGCTTACGCCCGGCATGTACAACAGCGCCTACTTCGAACACGCCTTTCTGGCCCAGCAAATGGGTGTGGAGCTGGTGGAGGGGCAAGACCTTTTTGTTAAGGACAACTTTGTGTACATGCGCACCACACGCGGTCCGCGCCGGGTGGACGTGATTTACCGCCGGGTCGACGACGATTTTCTGGACCCAAAGGTGTTCAGGCCGACGTCGACCCTGGGTTGTGCCGGCCTGCTAGGTGCCTACCGCAGCGGTAACGTGACCATTTGTAATGCCGTTGGGACCGGCGTGGCGGACGACAAGTCCATCTACCCCTATGTGCCCAAGATGATTGAGTTCTACCTGGGTGAAAAGCCGATTCTGAACAACGTGCCCACTTACATGTGTCGCAACAAGGACGACCTGGCCTACACGCTGGCCAACCTGAAGGACCTGGTGGTCAAGGAGGTGCATGGTGCCGGTGGCTACGGCATGTTGGTAGGCCCGGCTGCGACCAGCGCCGAGATCGAAGATTTCCGCACGGCCATTCTGGCCAATCCCAGTGGTTATATTGCCCAGCCCACGCTCAGTCTGTCGAGCTGCCCCACTTTTGTGGAGAGTGGTATTGCGCCGCGCCACATCGATTTGCGGCCCTATGTGCTCAGTGGCAAAACGGTGCAAATGGTGCCCGGTGGTTTGACGCGGGTGGCGCTCAAAGAAGGCTCCCTGGTGGTGAACAGCAGTCAGGGTGGGGGCACCAAGGACACCTGGATTTTGGAAGACGATGCAAGCGCGGTGGCCACTGCCGCCACGGTTGCGCATACCGAAGCCGCGCACAGCGCCGCCACGCAGTCCCAATCGCAATCTTGAAAGTCCTTGTGGGTCAGACCACTTTGCGCAGCAAATGTGCTCTGACCCCAACCGATTAAATTGAAGGAGCATTTTCATGCTTTCACGCACCGCAGACCATCTTTTCTGGATGTCCCGCTACACCGAGCGGGCCGAGAACACCGCACGTATGCTCGACGTGAACTACCAGACCACGCTGTTGCCGCAGTCAGACGCCGTGGCCCAGGTTGGCTGGCAGGGGCTGTTGAGCATCAGCGAGTTGTTGCCGACCTACACCGAGAAATATGGCGCCATCCAGGCGCGCGAGGTCATGGATTTCATGGTCAAGGACGAGAGCAACCCGTCCAGTATTTTGTCCTGTCTGGGGGCGGCCCGGGAGAACGCCCGGGCGGTGCGGGGCACCTTGACCACCGAGGTCTGGGAGACCCAAAACCAGACCTGGCTGGAAGTCAAACGCATGCTCAAGAGCGGGGAGTTCGAGCGTGACCCGGCCGAGTTCTTTGAGTGGGTCAAGTTCCGCTCCCACCTGTCGCGCGGCGTCACCGTGGGCACCATGCTGATCGACGAGGCCCTGCACTTCATGCGCCTGGGCACCTTCCTGGAGCGGGCCGACAACACGGCGCGCCTGGTGGATGTGAAGTTCCACGCGCTGCAAAGCGACTTTTTCGGCACCGCCAACGAGAAGGACCAGGAGTACGACTTCTACCACTGGAGTGCGATTCTGCGCAGCGTCTCCGGTTTTGAGGTCTACCGCAAGGTCTACCGCGACGTGATCAAGCCCGAGCGCGTGGGTGAACTGCTGATCCTGCGCCCCGACATGCCGCGCTCCATGCACGCCAGCCTGAATGAAGTGGTGAACAACCTGGCGCTGGTGGCCAGCGACCCGGGCAGTGAAACCCTGCGCCGCGCTGGCAAGCTACGGGCCGAGTTGCAGTACGGTCGCATAGACGAGATCCTGGCGACTGGTTTGCATGCCTACCTGACGCAGTTCCTGGACCGCGTCAATGACCTGGGGGCCCACATCAGCCGTGAGTTCCTGGTGCCGGTGAAGGCCTGAGTGTTGCCGATTGCTGATACCGCTCGGGCAAGCCGAGGTGCGCATCTTGCTGGATGACTCACCCGGTGTTTGAAGCTGTGGCCTTGACCTGATCAATATCAAACACGGGTGCGGCGTTGGGGGTAGCATGGGGGTATTCAAAGCCGACCCATCTGGAGAATCCGTATGACAAAAAAAAACACCATCCCTGCCCTGACGGAGAGTTCTCTGGTGGAAGATGAGGCCCTGTTGGAAGAGGGCGAAGAGTTCGAAGTAGGGCACATCATCCATCGGCCCGATGGCTACCACTGGCAGGCTGCGGATGGAACCCAGGAGTTTGGCCCCTTTGACACCCTGGAGCTGGCCTTGGCTGACATGGAATCGGCGGGTGAAGAAACTGCGGAGCCTGGCGAGACATTGCAAGAAGCCGAAGATGAGTTGGGGGTCGCCGACTGGATAGACCCCGACACCGGCGAACTGGCAGAGGGCCAGTCCACACCCCACTTGCGCGACGAGTAAGGCGCCTTGCGGGGTTGCCGTTCCCTGCGAGCCGTGGCTTGGGCGTGGAGTCCGGATTTCAGGGCTGCACGATGACTGCTTCGAGCTTCAGGGCCTGAATCTTCACCACCGCATCTTGCGCCCCTTCGCGGCTGGCAAATGGTCCCACACGCACCCGCGTCAGCAGGCCTTTGGACGACTTGAGCTCGCGGGTCACCGAGGGCAATTGCGCGTCCAGCAATCTGGCGTGGGCTTTGGCCGCATTGCTGGGCACGGCAAACAAGCCGACGTTAATGAAATAGGGCTTGTCCAGCACGTCCTTGCTCGCCACGGAGGCTGCCGGCAGGGGTTTGGCGGCTGTTGCCGTTACGGCAGTGGCAACCGCCGATGCGACAGTGGCAGGCGCGGGGGCAGACGCAACAGCGCTGCTGGGTGGGGCGACGGCCGACGCAGCCGCCGATGCTGTGGCAGCGCTGGGGAGTGCAAGACCGGGTGTCACCAAGGGTGGCGTTGTGGTGTTCTCAATGAGACCTCCAACCACGATCGGCTCCGTCTCCAAGGCACTGTGAGGCTTCTGCGTCGACATGCTGAACTCCGATGTCTGCAGGTAAAGGAAAACTGCCACCAGCGCTGCAGCGATATTGACGGCAAGCAACACGATGGCGCGACGCCGGGTGGCGGCCTCGCGCGTCAATTCGGCACAGGCTTCGGTGACGGTGTTTTGGCCCACCAACGCCCGGGACATGCGTTTGCGGCAGTTGGCGTAAAACAACGCATTGCCAAACAGGCCGGGCACAACAAAGAGGATCAGACCATAACCCAGCGCCAGTGCGGCAATCAGGGTGTCCGACCACTGGAACATCATCTGGACAATGCCGACAATCAACAGTGCCAGTGCCAAGCTGCCTGCGACATACATCACGGCGGTGCCCCACAGCCGGCGAAATAGCAGCCAGTTGAAAGTGCTCAAACTGGCCGCTGTGTTCCAACGGATCCCAGCGCGGTCCTCTGCATCGAAACGGGTAAAAACAGGCAGGTAATACGCGTTGCTGACCGGCCCGATGGCAGCGCGGTAAAGCGTGGTGGTGACGTCTTCATCCGGGCTGGAAGCAGCAGGAGCAGGAGCAGCATCAAGAGCAGCATCAAGAGCAGCAGGAGCAGTGTCGGCGATCATGGGTTATTTTGGCATAGCTGCAGCCACCTCCTGCCCCAGCTCGATGACCGCCAGCGCGTAGTAGCTGCTCCAGTTGTAGCGGGTGATGGTGTAAAAATTTTCGGTGCCCGCCAGGTACAGCGGCGCGGCTCCGCCATTCTGCAATTCCACCAGGGCCAGTGGGCCCGCATGCCCGAGGCCGTCGGGTCCGAGTTCACCGCCTTTGCGGACCATGTCTGCGCTGCTGAACGTGGGCAGGATGTCCGGTGCCAGCAGCGCTGCCCGGTCCGCACCTTCGCTCACCAGGCGCACCGGGTAGTGCGTCGGCATGCCGGTTTTCCAGCCAAAGGACTTGAAGTAGTTGGCTACCGAACCGATGACATCGGCCGGGCTTTGGAACAGGTCGACGCGGCCATCACCATCAAAGTCGATGGCATAGTTGGCCCAGCTCGACGGCATGAATTGCGGCAACCCCATGGCACCGGCATAACTGCCGTGCACGGCCAGCGGGTTGGTGCCGGTGCGGTGTGTCAGTGCCAAAAAGGCCTCCAGCTCGGAGCGAAAAAATGCCGCGCGATGGGCAGCCCGCGGGTGCTGTGCCGGGAAGTCGAAAGACAACGTGGCCAGCGCGTCCATCACCCGGTAGGTGCCGGTCTGCTGTCCGTAGATGGTCTCGACACCGATGATGCCCACAATGATCTCTGCGGGCACCCCCATCTGTTGCTCCGCCCTCAGGAGGGCTTCGCGGTTGTCCAGCCAGAATTTGACGCCGGCACGGATCCGCACTGTGTCAATAAAGCGGCCCCGGTAGACAGCCCAGTTCTTGACGGTACCCACCGGGGGTGGCGCGATGGCACGCGTTATGGCGGGCATGTAGTGCGACTGGCCCATGGCATTGCGCACCCATTGGGGCTCCAGGGCCAGGCGCTGGGCAATCTCGTCGGCCGTCGCCATGACCTCGGGGCGGGTTGCATACAGCGGCCCGGTGAACTCGCTTTTACGCCTGGACGCAGCCGTTGAGGGCTTGACCCGCTTGACGGCTTCGGCGCGGACCTTGCCTTTGGGTGCAACCGGAGTCTTTATGTGTTTTATATCTCCTGCCCCCGCGTTGATTGCGTAAGCAGCTATTAAAAATGTAGCAATTCGGAGCGCGTGGGAGCCGGAACAGGGTGTTGGATTCACAGCAGACGGGGTGGCCAGGGCAGGTGACGAAATTCTCGCTGCAGTGTAGCGAGTTGCTGTGCGGCGGAGCCCGGCGCATAACGCCAGGTTTCCATTCTCAAAAGCCAGTCGCGAAGGGGGGTGAGCGCCGTGTCCTGGGGGACACTGTGGTGCATGACCAGGGCTGCCATTCGCCTTGGCGGCGTGTCATCGGTCACCGCCAACCCGGCCTTGCGCAGACGCTGGGCTGTCTGGTGCAGTAGGCGCAGCCAAGGATCCTGGCGGTGTTTGTCCCACAGTGTCCATGCGGCTCCCACAAGACTTGCGCCCACAACGATGGCAATCAGCACGTAACTCAGGTCTTCCCAGCTTGGCGAGTCAAAGCCCAGGTTGCGCAGCAGGTTGAGTTGTCGGCTTTGCGTGTAATTCAACACCCACTGGTTCCAGCTGTTGTTGGCGGCTTCCCACACAGCGCGCAGGTTGACCGTGAACTGCGGGCTCACGTTGTTGAGCGCGGTGGCGATGGCGCCACGCGGTGCCTGCAGGCGGGTGAAGCTGCCGGTACGTCCGGGAGACACAGCAGACGTGGGGTCCACCCGCACCCAGCCGCGTTTGGCCATCCAGACCTCTGTCCACGCATGGGCATCACTCTGGCGAATGATCCAGAAACCGTCCACCGAATTGATGGTGCCGCCTTGGTAGCCCGTGACAATCCGGGCCGGAATGCCCATGGAGCGCATCAGAACAACAAAACTCGACGCGATGTGTTCGCAAAACCCCTCTTTGCGGTCAAACCAGAATTCGTCTGCCGTGTGGGTGCCATAGACGCCGGGCTCCAGCGTGTAGGAATAACCGCCGGTGCGTAGGCGCTCCAGCACGGCATCGACCAGTCTGGGGGTGTCAGCTCCCGCGTTGCGCGGTTCACGCCGGATTTCGGCCGCCAATTGCTGGGTCCGCGGGTTGGAGTCAAACGGCATGTTGACATAGTCCTGCAGGCCAGTCACCCGGTCGAGTGGGCCATGCCGAAAGCCGATGTAACTTTGGGCGCTGTAACGCAGCAGGTCGACGATGGGGCGTTCGACCACCCATTGCAGATCGGCCGTCATGCGCGGCTCGAAACCCGGTACCGTGGGCTTGTTGGGGGCCGCGTCCAGCAGCAGCAACCAAGGTCGGGTGTTGGCCTCCAGCGTGACCTGGTAATTGAAGGGTTTGCCTTGCACGCTGAGGTCGGCGTCCAGTCGCACTTGCGAGGGCAGGCTGGAGCGCAAGGGGCGCCATTCGCGACCGTCAAAGCTGGACAACACCGGTCCGCGAAAGTACATGTCGTTCATGGGCGGTGCTGGTCCATCAAACCGCACGCGAAAGGCCACGCTGTCGTCCAGCGCCAGGCTGGCGATGCTGCCCACCTGCATGGTGGCAGACAGGCCGCTGCGTCCCGTCATGGCGTCACTGGGCACGCCCCACAGTGGCGCCACCCGCGGGAACAGCACAAACAACACGGCCATGATGGGTGCCCCCAGCAATGCCATCCATCCTGCGGTTTTGGCGGCCTGCATCAGGGGTGGGCGCCCCACCGGCATGTGGCTGTTGACCAGTGCCGTCAGCAGCCCCAGCAGCCCCAGCAACATGGACGCGGCAATCAGCAGGCTCTGGGAGAAAAAGAAGTTGCTCAGCAGCGTGAAGAATCCCAGGAAAAAGATCACAAACGCATCACGCCTGGCCCGCATTTCCAGCGTCTTGAGGGTCAGCAGTACCACGATGTAGGTCACGCCCGCGTCGCGCCCCATCAGCGTTCGGTGGGTGTAGAAGGTGGCGGCGGTGGCCAGCAGCAGCAGCCCCATCATCCACCAGCGTGATGGCAGCGTGAGCCCGCGCACCGCCAGGTAGGCGCGCCACACCAGCACACCGGCCGCCACGACACTGCACCACAGAGGCAGGTGGTTGACCTGCGGTGCGATGATCCAGGCAATCACCGCCAGCAGGAACAGCGTATCGCGCGCCTCGCGGGGAAGGTGTTTAAAAGCTTGCCACATGTTCATGTAACCGCCAATGCCTGCAGGCAGTTTTTCTTGTGGGCTTCGCCATGGCCCGGCGCAATTTCCTGTCCCTGCAACCGCAGACCGTACTGCAGGCCCTGTTTGTCGGCCATCAGCACCCAGGCGCACAAGCGCGACAACGCCCGTTCAAAGGCCGCACCACCACCACCGGTCGGTCCGGCGCTGGCACCGGCAACACCGGTGTGGGCGAGGTCCAGCCAAAGCTCAAATCGTTGTACCTGCAGGGCATCGCGGCTGACCAGGGTGTCGGATTTGGCGGTCTTTTTCCAGACTACCAGTTTCAGCGGATCGCCACGCCGGTAGGCCCGGATGCCGTCAAATTCGCCGGTGCTTTGGCGTTGCACTGCGGCGGCACCTCCAGCGCGCGGCTCCCCTGGAGGCAAGGGCGGCGGGTGCAATTCGGCTGCCGGGTACACCAGCACCTTGGCGGCCGGGCGCCACACGGTCCATACCCTGAATGTGCCCAGCGGAAAGCGGGTCTCTGCGGTTAACGCCGGCACCGGGTGCAAGCCGCGCCGAGGTGGCTGGAAAGCCACCTGCACCTTGGCACTGCCTTGGGCGGGAACATCAGTCCAACTCCAGTGCTCGGTTCCCAGCACGGCCAGGCCTATTCCGTAACGCGGGCTGCGCCGTTGGCTTAACAGGTTGACACCAATTGTGACGCTAGCCCCGGCGAATTGAGGCTCTGGTGCTACCAAATTCATAGTGATACCGCGCAGCGTGCCGTGGCACACATGCATGCCGACGACGGCGCTGCCGGTCAGCAAAAAGGTCAGTACATAACCCAGGTTGAGCTGGAAGTTGATCGAGGCAATCAGCAGCACCAGCAGCGTGATACCCAGCATAAAACCAGGTCGGGTGGGCAGGATGTAGACGTTGCGCTGGGTCAGCGTGATGCTGTCGCGCAACGGCAGGCGGGCCTGCCACCAGCGCTGAAAGCGCGCCTGCACCAGCGTGACGGGATTCCATACGCGGGCTCCCGTGGAACCGGCAGAAAGCGGAGCCCCCACGCTTGTCGCTTCGCGTACTGCGCTGCCCCCCGAGGGGGCCATCGCGCCTTGGGGCGGCCCGGCGGCGCTCATGGCCATGCCCCAGTCATGGAAGAGGCACAGCCGCCAGCATGGCGCGGACTTGCTCGACGGAACCGCGCCCGGAGTCGCCAACCGGGATCAGCCGGTGGGCGATGGTTTGCGGCAGCATGGCTTGTACATCGTCGGGCGCCACATAGTCGCGGCCACTGAGCAGGGCCTGTGCCTTGGCGGCCCGCACGACGGCAATGCCGGCGCGCGGCGAGAGGCCCTGCAAAAACCACTGCCCCGAACGGGTGGCGGCAATCAGGTCCTGCACATAGTCCAGCAAGGGTCCTGCGGCGTGGACGGCCAGCACCTGCTGCTGGAGTTGTTCCAATTCGTCCTGTGACAACAGGCTTGGCAGGCGCTCCACAATGTCGCGGCGGTCCAGCCCCGACAACAACTCGCGTTCGGCCAGGCGGTCCGGGTAGCCGAGCGAAATGCGCATCAAAAAACGGTCCATCTGAGATTCGGGCAGGGCATAGGTGCCTACCTGGTCCAGCGGGTTCTGGGTGGCGATCACAAAAAAAGGCAGCGGCAGGGGCCGTGTTTCACCTTCGATGGTGACCTGCTTTTCTTCCATGGCTTCCAGCAGGGCGCTTTGCGTCTTGGGGCTGGCGCGGTTGATTTCGTCGGCCAGCAGCACCTGGGCAAAAATGGGGCCGGGGTGGAACACAAAGGCCTCTTTGCCGCGCTCGTAGATGGATACGCCGGACAAGTCACTGGGCATCAGGTCCGAGGTGAACTGCACCCGCGAGAATTGCAGGCCAAAGGTGCGGGCCAGGGCGTGGGCCAGTGTGGTCTTGCCGACGCCGGGCACGTCGTCGATCAACAGGTGACCACCGGCGAGCAGGCAGGCCACGCAATCCTGGATTTGTGCCGATTTGCCCACAATCACCGTGTTAAGCTGGTCGAGCAGGGATTTGAGTTTGTTTTGTGCGTCCATGTCAGGACGTTACCCGAAAATTTTGATTTGCGAGTGTATTGGTGAACAAGACCGGATACTTTACCCACCCCGATTGCTGGAAACACGAGATGGGCGCTGGGCACCCCGAATGCCCCGAACGGCTCGACGCGATTGAAAACCAGTTGCTGGTCAGCGGCGTTCGCGATGCGCTGGAACGGCGTGAGGCGCCCCCGGCGCCTGTATCCGATATTGAGTTGGCCCATGACCGCATGCATGTGGCTGCCCTGCGCGGGCTCACTGACGGCCTGCGCGAGGAGATCCAGGCGGGCGGTCCCAGTCATGCACAGATCGACCCGGACACCTCGATGAATGTCCACACTTGGGATGCGTCCCTGAGCGCTGCCGGTGCGGCCATTGCGGCCACCGATGCGGTGATGGCGGGCGAGATGGAAAACGCGTTCTGTGCCATACGTCCACCAGGCCACCATGCCTGCCGCAACCAGGCCATGGGTTTTTGTTTTTTCAACAATGTCGCGGTTGCTGCGCGGTATGCGCTGGAGCGCCATGGCCTCAAGCGCGTCGCCATTGTGGACTTTGATGTGCACCACGGCAACGGCACAGAACACATCGTGGCCGGTGACCAGCGCATTCTGATGGTCAGTTTTTTTCAGCATCCGTTTTATCCACAGGGCGGTTCGCGCTCCAATGCCAGCAACCTTGTCAACGTGCCGGTGCCGGCCTACACCAAAGGCCCCGAAGTGCGGGAGCTGATCACGGCGCATTGGTTGCCCCGGCTGGAGGCCTACCGGCCCGAGATGATTTTCATCAGTGCCGGTTTTGATGCCCACCGCGCTGACGACATGGGTCAAATGGGTCTGGTGGAGGGCGACTATGCCTGGATCACCCAACGAATCAAAGAAGTGGCACAGCGCCATGCCAAAGGGCGCATCGTGTCCTGCCTGGAGGGTGGCTACAACCTCGACGCCCTGGCCCTGAGCGTGGAAGCCCACATTCGCGTGCTGGCGGATCTGTAATGGCCGGTGCCGTCCATGCCGCGGCACCCAAGCCGATTGATGATCTCGAAGGCTGGTTGACGGCCTTTACCCGACCGACGGTACTGGTGGAGTTGCTGGCGCTGGCGATTTGTGTGGCACTGGCCTGGGCCGTGGTGGCCGTGGTGCGCCGGGCGCTGGGGGGCGCCGATGCACGCTCCATCTGGTTTGGTCGGCGCTCCGTGGATGGGGTTTTGTTCCCACTGGTGTTGTTGTGTCTGGGCTATGTGGCACGGTCGTTTCTGGAGAAGCTGGCCACGGTGGCGGTTTTCAAGGTGGTGATACCGGTGCTGGTGGCGCTGGTCGTCATACGGGTGGGGGTCAAGGTACTCAATGTGGCCTTTGCCGAGGCGCGCTGGGCACGTTCGCTGGAGCACACCATATCGTGGGTGGCCTGGGCGGCCATGGTGTTGTGGGTCAGCGGCCTGTTGCCGGTGGTGCTCAATGAGCTGGACCAGATCACCTGGAAGGTAGGCGCGACCTCGCTGTCGGTGCGCACCATGATTGAAGGCATGCTGACGGCCGGTGCCGTGCTGATCATCACGCTGTGGATATCGGCCGCGCTGGAGACGCGTTTGCTGCGCTCGGCCACCGGAGGTGAGCTGTCGTTGCGCAAAGCCGTCAGTAACGCGACACGGGCTTTGCTGATGTTTGTGGGCGTGATGCTGGCGTTGTCCGCTGTGGGTATAGACCTTACGGCCCTGTCGGTGCTGGGTGGCGCGGTCGGCGTGGGCATTGGTTTTGGCCTGCAAAAGCTGGCGGCCAACTACATTAGCGGCTTCGTGATCCTGGCCGAGCGCAGCATGCGTATTGGTGACAGTGTGCGGGTGGACAACTTCGAAGGCATCATCACCCAGATCAACGCCCGCTACACCGTGGTGCGTTCGCAGGCCGGGCGGGAGTCCATTGTGCCCAATGAAATGCTGATTACCAGCCGGGTGGAGAACCTGTCATTGGCCGATTCACACGTGCACCAGACAACCACTGTGTCGGTCGCCTATGACAGCAATGTGGAGCAGGTTTCCGAAATCTTGCTGCGTGCAGCGCTGGCCCAGGAGCGGGTACTGCGGGACCCCGGACCGGCGGTCTTCCTGTCCTCGTTCGGGGCGGATGGACTGGAATTCACTGTGGGCTACTGGCTCGGCGACTTGCAGAACGGCCAGATGAACCTGCGTTCGGACGTCAATCGGGCTATTCTTGCGGCATTGCGGGCCAACCAAATCGAGATTCCGTTCCCGCAGCGCGTGATCCACAGCCGTTGATTCCCACAGGTGAAAGCTGGAGCTTGCGCAGTTCGATTGTGGGGTTATAATTTAAAAAAAGCACGATCGTTCTATTTTTTAAACCCTGCGATTTAGGTCATCTGGGTGACGTCGGTTATGGCGCCCCGGCATAGAATCGGGTAGTTGACGTGTACGTCAAGTAAAGAAAGCATTTTGTAACCATCTGGAGCGCAAGCAATGAAAGTCCTGGTAAGCGTAAAACGCGTGGTCGATTACAACGTGAAGGTTCGGGTCAAGTCCGACGGCAGCGGCGTCGATATCGCCAACGTCAAGATGAGCATGAACCCTTTTGACGAAATTGCCATCGAAGAGGCTGTGCGTCTGAAGGAAAAGGGCGTGGTAACCGAAGTCATCGCCGTCTCCTGCGGCGTGACCCAGTGCCAGGAAACCCTGCGCACCGCCATGGCCATCGGCGCCGACCGCGCCATCCTGGTGGAAACCGCGGTCGAACTGCAGCCTCTGGCCGTGGCCAAGCTGCTCAAGGCCCTGATCGACAAGGAACAACCTGGCCTGATCATCCTGGGCAAACAAGCGATTGATGACGACTGCAACCAGACCGGCCAGATGCTGGCCGCGCTGGCCGATCTGCCCCAGGGAACTTTTGCCAGCAAGGTCGAAATCGTGGACGGCAAGGCCAACATCACCCGCGAAGTGGACGGTGGATCGGAAACCGTGTCGTTGACGCTGCCCGCCGTCATCACCACCGACCTGCGCCTGAACGAGCCCCGCTATGTGACGCTGCCCAACATCATGAAGGCCAAGAAGAAGCCGCTCGAAACCTTCACACCCGAAGCCCTGGGCGTTGACGTGACCCCCCGCATCAAGACTCTGAAAGTGGTCGAGCCGCCCAAGCGCAGCGCCGGTATCAAGGTGCCGGACGTGGCGACTCTTGTTGCGAAGTTGAAAACAGAAGCAAAGGTAATCTGAGTATTTGCGGGACAGACCGCAGCGACGCGAAGCGCGCAAGCTCTGTCCTCAACCGATCAAAAGGACCCAAAATGACATCTCTCGTTATTGCTGAGCACGACAACACATCCATCAAGGGTGCAACATTCAACACCATCACCGCCGCCCTGCAATGTGGTGGTGACGTGCATGTACTGGTAGCGGGCAGCAATGCCGGTGCTGCCGCTGCAGCCGCCGCGCAAATCGCTGGCGTTGCCAAAGTGCTGCACGCTGACGCGGATGGCTTTGCCCACGGCTTGGCCGAAAACGTGGCCGCTCAGGTCGTTGCCGTGGCCGCCAGCTACAGCCACATCCTGTTTGCTGCTACCGCATCGGGCAAGAACGTGGCACCCCGCGTGGCTGCCAAGTTGGACGTCGGTCAAATCTCCGACATCACCAAGGTCGACAGTGCCGACACCTTTGAGCGCCCCATTTACGCCGGCAACGCCATCGCCACCGTGCAAAGCCAGGACGCCACGAAAGTACTGACCGTGCGCACCACCGGGTTCGACCCCGCCGCTGCTACCGGCGGCAGCGCCGCGGTGGAGGTGCTGACGGCCGTGGGTGCCAGCGCGCAGGCCACTTTTGTCGGTTCTGAAATCGCCAAGAACGACCGCCCCGAACTGACCGCCGCCAAGATCATCGTCTCCGGTGGCCGGGCTCTGGGCTCCAGCGAAAAGTTCATGGACGTCATGACCCCGCTGGCCGACAAGCTGGGCGCTGCATTGGGTGCATCCCGCGCGGCCGTGGACGCAGGTTATGCGCCCAACGACTGGCAAGTGGGCCAGACCGGCAAGATCGTCGCGCCCCAGCTGTACATCGCCGCTGGCATCAGCGGGGCCATCCAGCACTTGGCCGGCATGAAAGACAGCAAAGTCATTGTGGCCATCAACAAAGACCCCGAAGCCCCGATCTTCAGTGTGGCCGACTACGGCCTGGAGGCCGACCTGTTTGTGGCCGTTCCAGAGCTTGTGGCGGCGCTGTAAAGGCCAAGCCGAACAGGGCATCGCGTGCGATGCCCTTTTTTTTCGTTTGTTTGTTTCAATTGCTTTTCTCACCCATTCCGAAGGTGTCCCATGAGTTACGTCGCCCCCGTCAAAGACATGTTGTTCAACATCCAGCACCTGGCCAAGATTGACCAGATTGCACAGATTCCCGGTTTCGAGGACGCGGGTCTGGATACGGCACAAGCGGTGCTCGAAGAAGCCGCCAAATTCAACGAAGGGGTGCTCGCGCCTTTGAACTGGGAGGGCGACAAAAATCCTTCAAGCTGGAAAGATGGAGTCGTCACCGCCACCCCAGGTTTCAAGGAAGCCTTTAAACAATTTACCGAAGGTGGCTGGCAAGGGCTGCAGCACCCGGCGGAATATGGCGGCCAGGGTTTGCCCAAAACCATTGGCGCCGCCTGTGGCGAAATGCAGAACTCGGCCAATATGAGCTTCGCCCTGTGCCCGCTGCTCAGCGATGGTGCCATCGAAGCCCTGCTGACCGCCGGCTCCGACGAACTCAAGGCCACCTACCTGGAAAACCTGGTGGCCGGCAAGTGGACCGGCACCATGAACCTGACCGAGCCCCAGGCCGGCAGCGATCTGGCAGCAGTGCGCACCCGCGCCGAGCCGCAGCCCGATGGCACATTCAAGATTTTTGGCACCAAGATCTTCATCACCTGGGGTGAGCACGACATGGCCGAGAACATCATCCACCTGGTGCTGGCCCGTGTGCAGGGCGCGCCCGAAGGCGTCAAGGGCATCAGCCTGTTTGTCGTGCCCAAATTCATGGTCAACAAGGATGGCTCACTGGGTGCGCGCAATGACGTGCACTGCGTCTCCATCGAACACAAAATGGGTATCAAGGCCAGCCCCACCGCCGTGCTGCAGTTTGGTGACCATGGTGGCGCCGTTGGATATTTGGTTGGTCAGGAAAACCGCGGCCTGGAATACATGTTCATCATGATGAACGCCGCCCGCTACGGTGTGGGGGTGCAGGGCATTGCGATTGCCGAGCAGGCTTATCAGACCGCAGTGCGTTTCTCGCGCGAGCGCGTGCAAAGCCGCCCGGTCGATGGTTCGGTGGCGGCCGGCGCCTCCATCATCCACCACCCCGATGTGCGCCGCATGCTGATGACCATGCGCGCCTATGTGGAAGGCTGCCGTGCCATGTCCAGTGTGGCAGCTAGCGCCTACGACGCGGCCCACCACCACCCGGACGCGGAAACCCGAAAGGTCAACCAGACCTTCTACGAGTTCATGGTCCCTTTGGTCAAGGGCTACAGCACCGAGATGAGCCTGGAGGTCACTTCGCTGGCCGTGCAGGTGCACGGCGGCATGGGCTTTATCGAAGAAACCGGCGTGGCCCAGTACTACCGCGATGCCAAGATTTTGACCATCTACGAAGGCACCACCGCCATCCAGGCCAATGACCTGGTGGGCCGCAAGACCTCGCGCGATGGTGGCCAGAGTGGCAAAGCTGCTGGCAGTGCAAATTGAAGGCACCGAGGCCGAGTTGATCAAGAGCGGCACGCCTGACGCACTGGCGGTGGCCAAGCGCCTGAAGGACGCGCGCGAGGCCTTTGTCGACGTGGTGAACTTTGTCGCTGGCAATACGAAGGCCAGCCCCAACGCGGTGTTTGCGGGCAGCGTGCCCTACCTGATGTTGGCCGGCAACGTCATGGCCGGTTGGCAAATGGCGCGCGCGCTGCTGGTGGCGCAGGAGCAAATTGCCGCTGGTACCGACGTGGCTTTTATGCAGGCCAAGATCACCACCGCACGTTTCTATGCCGACCATCTGCTGGTCAAGGCCGGTGGCATGCGCGACAGCATTGTTGACGGTGCAGAGAGTGTCACAGCCCTGGCTCTGGACGCTTTTTGAGTTTCAGCACACACCACAATTGCTACTAAATCAATAGCTGCTTACGCAATAGCGACGAGGGCTAGCGGTGATTTTTCTTTAGATCTCTTGGCCCACAACAGGAATTTCCATGTCCAGACTCCCCCCGCCTCTAGACCGTCTGCCGTTTCCCGTCATCGGTTCGCCGCTGTTCATCATCAGCAACCCCAAGCTGGTGATTGCCCAGTGTATTGCCGGCGTGGTGGGCTCTATGCCCGCACTCAACGCCCGGCCGGCCGAACAGCTGGAAGAGTGGCTGATCGAAATCACCGAGGCGTTGGCGACCTACAACGCGGCCCACCCCGATGCGCCCGCTGCGCCGTTTGCCATTAACCAGATCGTGCACAAAAGCAACGACCGCCTGGAGCACGACATGGCGATGTGCGTCAAATACAAGGTGCCCATCATCATCACCAGTCTGGGAGCGCGCGAAGACATCAACGCCGCCGCCCACAGCTACGGTGGCGTGGTGCTGCACGACGTCATCAACAACAAACATGCACGCAAAGCGATTGAAAAAGGCGCCGATGGCCTGATCGCGGTGGCTGCAGGCGCGGGGGGCCATGCGGGTGTAAAGAGCCCGTTTGCGCTGGTGCAGGAAATACGCCAGTGGTTTGACGGACCGATTGCCCTGAGCGGTGCCATTGCCACCGGCGACGCTGTGCTGGCAGCGCAGGCGTGTGGAGCCGACTTCGCCTACATTGGCTCGGCCTTTATTGCCACCGACGAAGCCCGCGCGGCCGACGCCTACAAGCAGGCCATTGTGGACAGTGGCTCGGACGATATCGTCTACAGCAACCTGTTTACCGGTGTACACGGCAACTACCTGGCTCCCAGCATCCGTGCTGCCGGGTTGGACCCGGCCAACCTGCCCGAGAGCGACCCCAGCAAGATGAATTTTGGCGGCGACAAGTCCAAAGCCTGGAAGGACATCTGGGGCTGCGGACAGGGCATTGGCGCCGTCAACAAGGTTCAGTCCACTGCGGACTATGTGGCGCAGCTCAAGCGTGAATACGCTGCTGCCCGAGCTCGCCTGGCCTTGTAAGGCAGCGCGGGCTGGCCGGGAACTCTAGAAATCGCCGCTGACCACTGGGAAGCCCAGTGCAGCCCAGTCCAGCATGCCGCCACGGTAGTAGTAAATCTTGTCAGCAGGGTAGCCGTCACGCGTCATCGCCAAAATGGCAGTGGGGCTTTGGGGACACACAGGTCCGTTGCAGAAGGCGTAGACCTTCTTGGCTGTAGCGCAGTCCCACTTGCCTGCGGTCTTGGTGCAGCCCAGTTCATTCATGCGACCAGACACTTCGGTGTAGACGATGTGCATGGAGCCGGGGATGGTGCCGTTGGCGCGGTCTTCAGGCTCACGCATGTCCACCACCAGTGCATCGCGGTCGTTCATAGCGCCCAACATTTCGATTTCGGTCACCGGGTGCACGCCGGGCACGGGCACCAAAGGCTGCAACCAGCCTTTGTTTTTAGCGCAAGGAGTCATCACGCGCTGGATGACGGTTTCTTTGCCAGCAGCATTTTTCACCACAAATTTGGTGTCTGTGCCGATGATGCGCAGATACTCCGGGTCCGCTGCATGCACGGTGGTTACGAAACCACTGGCCAGCGCAAGGGCTGCGAGCAAGGAAGAAATTTTCATGTGTACTCCATATTGAAAAAACAACGGCATTTGCAGCACAAGGCCAAGCCATCCAGTGAAATATTACCGGCAATAAATTACTAAATGCTTATATGCAGCTGTAAAAATACAAGTGATTTTATGAGTGGAAACCCTATGCTCTCCTGCCTACTTCGCTACCGACTCTGACGGGTCCGACGCCACCCGCACAAAACTGGCAAAGCGCGGCACACCGGCATCGGTTAACCCCCGAAACCGGTAGGTCACCACACTGCCCACCGGTGGCGGATGGCGGCGCTGCGTATCCGACAGGCCTGTGCCGATCTTGAAACGTAGGCCAGCTGCTGCGGCATTGCCGCTGGCCATACTTTCCACCACCAAGGCGCCCAACATGCCGGCGTACTTGCCGCGCCCGGCTTGGTGGCCCACCACGCGCGCTTCGGCGTCTTCATGCGGCTTCACTTTTAGCAAATCGTCGTTGCGCGCGGCGGTGTACAGCGACGCGCCCCGGTGCAGCATCAAACCCTCACCACCGGCTTTCACCACGCGGTGCATCTGTGCCAGCAGGGCGGCGTGGGTCGTGGCACGGGTTTGCACGACAGCCACGACCCAGGGCTGGTGGATCTGGGTCACGGCCGCGTTGAGTGCCGCAATGCGCTCGGTAAATGTTCCGGCGTGTCCAGGCATGTCAAACACCATGAAGCGCATACCCCGCCAGGCCGCGTCATGCGGCATCTGCTGACGCACGGTGGAACTGGCCCTGGCAAACTGGCCGCGGCCCGCCCACAGTTCGCCGTCCAGCGGCGAGCGGGGCCAGCCTTCGGTGAACCAGGCGGGGGCCTGGACACGCTCACCGCCCCGGGTCAGCAGTTGTTGGCCGTCCCAATAGCCGCGCACGCCGTCGTATTTCTCGCTGACCCAGTAGTCGGCCAGGTCGACGCCGGGGTGGTAGACCTTGGCCAGCATCAGGGCCGGTGTGCTGGGGGGTGATGGCGTCTGGGCGACTGCGGGGTTGCCCGTCCATCCCAATAGACAAAGAACGCAGGCCAGTCCGAAGAGAAGGCGGTTCAAACGCGAAGGCAGGTGCACGAGTTTGTCTCCTCAGGCGGGGATACGTTGGGTTGGCGCAGCATAACAAATGGTGATTTTCCAAACCCCCGGGCCCCCTCCGTCAATCCGTTGCAGCGCGGCCTGGACCGTCCAGGCCTTCTGGTAGTGGCACGCCGTGGTCACACACACCTTGACACCGGGCTTGGGCTTGCAATGCGCTATGCTGCGATTTAAAATATAGCTAGCCATAATTTGGGAGTGCCGCATGAAAGCCGTTGCCGTGTTTGAAGCCAAGAACCGCTTTTCCGAGTTAATTGCCGCTGTCGAGCAGGGCGAGGAGATCACGATCACACGCCACGGAGCGCCGGTGGCTCGACTGGTGGCAATCCAGACACTCAGTGCCACCCCGCATGAGCAAAGCTTGCGCGTGGCAAACAGCTTGCAGCGCTTGCAGACCATAGCCCAAGGCACCGCCTTGGGTGGGACGCTACGCGAGGCGATTGAGTCGGGCCGCGACTGATGCCCTTTGTACTGGACAACTCGGTGGTGACCGGCTGGTACGTGGCCGACCAGGCCAGCGATTACACCCGTGCTGTGGCGCTACGTCTGACCCAGGACCGGGCCCTGGTGCCGGCCCTGTGGCAACTGGAATTGGCCAACGTACTCAAAACCGTGTGCACGCGCGGCAAACTCAGTCAGCAACAAGGCCGCGAGATTCTGGACGCGTTGGCCGAGTTGCCGATTGACATTGATTCCGGTCCGGCGCCGGGTCAGCGCCAACTGTTTGAGCTGGCCATGCGTTACCAGCTCAGCAGCTATGACGCCGCCTATCTGGAGCTGGCCATGCGCCATGGCCTGCCCATTGCCACCCAGGATGCTGCCCTGCGCGCGGCTGCCCAGTTGGCCGGGCTGGCCATTGTCTAGCGCCTCCCGACGAAGCCAAAACAGCTGCTGTTCGCATGTTTACCGGCGTATGCGGCAACTATCTGGCGCCCAGCATCCGCGCGGCGGGGTTGGACCCCGCCAACCTGTCTGAGAGCGATCCGAGCAAGACAAACTTTGGCGGCCACAAGTCCAACGCCTGGAAGGACATCTGGGGTTGTGGTCAGGGCATTGCTGACGTCAACAAGGTCCAGTCCACTGCGGACTATGTGGCGCAACTCAAGCGGGAACACGCGCGGGCCAGGGAACGCGTGGCCCCTGTACCATACTTGACTTCATGCGGCTGAGTTTCCTATGCGTCTTTCCGTGGATCCCACAATGAGCGACGACCCCGAACAACTCTGTGAGCTATCTGGCGTCAGGCAGCATGCGGACGAGGCGAAGCGGCGTTGGTTCTTCACACGGAGCATGGATCTGATCGTTTGGGTTGACGAATTTGACCGCCCATTCAAATTCCAACTCTGCTACGAAAAAAGGACGACTGAGTACGCGCTTACATGGGAGCCTGAGAAAGGTTTCGACCACGCAGTGGTCGATAGCGGGCCGACAAACGCATCGAAGAACGTGACTCCGATTCTTCGTCGCAGTGACGACACCTTCGACAGAGAGTATCTATTGGGCTTGTTTCAAGTTTCAAATTCCAATCTGCCACCAAGCGTTGGCGGTCTGGTTTCAGAAGCGTTATCTCTTTATCCCTCCAGCCCCATTGCTCCGGGTAGGCGTCCAGTTGTGCTGCTTCCGACTGTGCCAAGCGCGCGCCGACCTGCAACGACAAATATCATTCTCGGGGTGATCATGATCGCCGCCGTCATTGCTTTTGCCTGGGCAACGTCATAGCGCCCCGGAGTATCAAATCACCATCCCAGCCCTCTAAATCTTCAGCGGCTGCCCCTCGAACTCCGTATTGAGCACCACCGTGCTGGTGGTGCGCGCCACGCCAGGAATCGACTTGATCTGGTAAAGCACCCCTTCGAGGTCGCGTGCATGACGGGTGCGCACCTTGGCCAAAAAATCGTATTCACCGGCCACGCTGTGCAGTTCCTGCACAGCGGCAATCTCACGCAGGCGTGGCGCAATCTCGCGGCAATGCGCGCCGCCGTCGTTGCGGATGGCGACAAAAGCGGTGAAGTTCAGACCCACAGCGTCGTGGTCTACCTGCAGCGAAAAGCGTTGGATCACGCCGCGCTCCAGCATCTTCTTGACCCGTTCGTGCACTGCAGCCGTCGACAAACCCACTTCTGCACCGACATCGGAGTAAGAACGTCGGCTGTCTGAGCCTAAAGCGGAAATAATTCTTCCGTCGACATCATCTATCCGTAAATTTTCTTGAAAAGTTGACATTTATAGGTATTATTGGGTAATTGCGGATGTTTGCAGTAAATTTTACGGAAGGTTGACTGATATGCCAACGAATTTTCAGAACAAGGCGGCTAAGAACGGCATGGCGGCGCTGGTGACGGCGCTGTTGCTGGTTTACATCGTCTGGGGTACGACCTACTTCGCCATTGGTATTGCCTTGCAAAGCATGCCGCCCCTGTGGATGAATGGCACCCGTTTCGTGCTGGCCGGCGTTGTCATGCTGGCTTGGGCCTTGTGGCGGGGCGAGCGCCTACCCACGGCGCGGCAGTGGCGCAATGCCGGTCTGGTGGGGGGCTTGATGGTGTTTGGGGCGATGACGCTGGTCATGGTGGCGCAAAGCCATGGCATTGGCTCGGGCCTGATGGCCACCGTGGTCACCACCATGCCCATGTGGCTGGCGCTGTGGACGCGCATCGGCGGTGAGCGTGTGCCGCTGACAAGTTGGATAGGCTTGGGCCTGGGTGTTGGCGGAGCGGTATTGTTGTCGCTGGAAGGCGATTTCTCCGCCAACTGGATAGGGGCGCTGGCCGCCTTTGGCGCGCCGCTGTGCTGGAGCCTGGGTTCGTATGCGTCGCGTCGTCTGGACCTGCCGGGTCCGGCCATGGCCTCTGCCGCAGAGTGGTTGCTGGGTGGCGCGCTGGCGTTGGCGGTTGCGGCCTGGCTGGAGCCGGTGGCAGGTCTGTTCAACGCCAGCGCCACGGCCTGGATGGCGTGGACCTACTTGTTGGTGTTTGGCACGCTGATCGCACTCAATGCCTATCTGTGGCTGCTGCAGAACACCACCGCCGCGCTGGCGGGCAGCTACTCGTTTGTGAACCCGGCAGTGGCCCTGCTGGTGGGGGCTGGTATCGGCCACGAGCAGCTTAACGGCTGGGTGTTTGCGGCGCTGCCGCTGATTGCCGCGGCCCTGGGCATGATCCTGTACGGACCGGCTGTGGTACGCTTTTTGCTGAGCGTGGGGCCAAGCCGACGCCGTGCCTGTGAACCTGCGCCCTGAATGGGATTTGCTATAAAAAATATAGCTATATCATCATGTTTTACGGGGGCTAGCGCCGAATTTAACCAGTAACATTTAGCCCCGGACACCATGCAGATTGAAATTGACGACCTGACCCGCTCCCAGGTGCATGCGCTGCTCGATGAGCACCTGCAGGCCATGTACGCCCTCTCGCCGCCCGAGAGTGTGCATGCGTTGGACCTGGACAAGCTGCGTCAGCCCGGCATCGTGTTCTGGTCGGCCTGGGAAGACCAGTTGCTGCTGGGTTGTGGTGCGCTCAAGGAACTCGACCCCCGACACGGCGAAATCAAGTCCATGCGCACGCCAGCTACCCTGCGGCGTAAGGGTGCGGGGCGTGCCATCCTGGCCCACATCATCGCGGTGGCCCGGTCACGTGGCTATGAACGGTTGAGCCTGGAAACTGGCTCAGTTGAGGCCTTTCACCCGGCGCAAAGGCTGTATGCCAGTTTTGGCTTCACCCCCTGCGGCCCGTTTGCGGATTACGCCCAAGACCCACATAGCGTTTTCATGACCTTGCGCCTCTGAGTTGCCGCTGGTCCGGGTCAACCGGCTCAAGCGGCCAGGGCTTCCCGCACAAAATCCAGCCGGTCCTGGCCAAAGAACATCGCGTCTCCCACAAACACGGTCGGCGCGCCGAACACCCCACGTGCCACAGCCTCTTCGGTATTGGTTTTCAGCGCGGCCTTGATGTCGGCATCGTTGACCAGCGCAAACACTTCGGCCGGATCAAACCCGGCCGCAACCAGCGTGGCTGCCGTCACCGCGGGGTCGTTCAGATTCGCACCCTGTACCCACAGTGCCGTAAACACCGCGCTGAGGAACGCCTCAAAGCGCGCCGGCTGGTGCAGCTGTATGCCAATCACGCCGCGCATCAACGGCAGCGTGTTGATGGGGAAGTGTGGGTTCATCTTGAAGTCCACGCCGTAGCGCTGCGCAAATCGGCCCAGGTCCACCGTCATGTAACGGCCTTTTGCCGCAACGGTTGCGGGCGAGGCGTTGCCGGTGGCCTGGAACACGCCGCCTAGCAACATGGGCTTGTAGACCAGGGTTGCATTGGCTTGCGCGCACAAGGCGGGCATCTGCGTCCAGGCCAGGTAGCTGGCGGGGCTGCCTACGTCAAAAAAGAATTCTGCAGTTTTTGCCATTGTTGGCTCCATGGTTAAATGATCGTTTGGTAAACGTACGTTATGCTATAGACTCTGACTTGTCAACCAGACAAACCCAAGGACCGCCATGCGCTATACCAAGACCCACAAGGAAGAGACCCGCCAGAAGCTGTTGGACAGCAGCCGCGCCATCGCCAAGAAGGGTGGCTTTAAGGCTACGGGGGTCGATGCGCTGATGGCCTCCATTGGTCTAACCGGGGGCGCTTTTTACAGCCACTTCTCCTCCAAGCAGGCCCTGTTTGAGGCGCTGGTGGCACAGGAGATGGACAACAGCAGCGCCATGCTTGCTGGCGACCAGGACTCGCCCGACAACCATGTCGCCAAGTGCCTGCGCGACTACCTCAGCAGCTTCCATGCAATGAACCCGGACGTAGGCTGCGTGTTACCGACGTTGGGTGCCGAGATTGCCCAGGCCGGCCCCGAAGTGCGCAGCACGGTGGAGGCAGCCCTGAAGCGCACGCAAAAAAGCTGGAGCCAGCGCACCCGCGACCCTGATGCCGGTTGGGCCTTGATCGCCCAGTGTGTGGGTGCCCTGGTGCTGGCGCGTGCGGTGGAGAGTGACCGCACCCGCAAGGAAATTCTCTCTGCCAGCCGCCGCTTTCTCGACAAGGCGCTGCCTGCCAGCCACGCCATCGCTAACCCCCCGCGGTAAACCCCTATCCATTCTTTCAGCCCAGGAGCCCTTCATGACAATCCCTGCATCCCCACAAGCACGCGTCGCGCTGGTCATAGGCGCTGGCGACTCTACCGGCGGCGCCATCGCCAGGCGCTTTGCCCGCGAAGGCTTCATCGCTTGTGTGACGCGCCGCACCGCGGACAAGCTGCAGCCCCTGGTGGACAGCATCCGTGCAGAGGGCGGCCAGGCCTTTGGCTACGCCAGCGATGCGCGCAAGGAAGAGGATGTGAAGGCGCTGTTCGAGCAGATCGAGTCAGAACATGGCCCCATCGAGGTGCTGGTGTTCAACATCGGCGCCAATGTGCCGTGCAGCATTCTGGAAGAGACGGCGCGCAAGTACTTCAAGATCTGGGAGATGGCCTGCTTCAGCGGTTTTTTGAACGCACAGGCCGCCGCCCAACGCATGGTGGCGCGCGGGCGTGGCACGATTCTGTTCACCGGGGCCACGGCGGGCCTGCGGGGTTCGGCCAACTTTGCCGCCTTTGCCGGTGCCAAACATGCGTTGCGCGCGCTGGCGCAAAGCATGGCGCGCGAGCTCGGGCCCCGCAACATCCACGTTGCCCATGTGGTGGTGGACGGCGCCATCGACACCGACTTCATCCGCACCACCTTCCCCGAACGTTATGCGCTGAAAGACCAGGATGGCATCCTGAACCCCGACCACATCGCCGAAAACTACTGGCACCTGCACAACCAGCCGCGTGATGCCTGGACCTTTGAGCTGGACCTGCGGCCGTATATGGAACGCTGGTAGGCAAAAGCTTAAGCGTTTCTTGGCTGTAGCCCCCGTGAAATATGCGTAAGGCGCTACTAAAAATATAGCACTCGCTAAGCCGGGAACATGACGGGTGCCTGTCCCTGCACCCAAGCCGGGAACTTGCCCATCACGCCGTGGTAGGCATCAGACGCTTCAAATGCAGCCAGCCATTGCTGCAGGGCCGACCAGGGTTGGCTGGCAAACCAGGCCAAGTCGGTGCGGGCGAACTGTCGCACAAAGGGGGCGATGGCGGCGTCAGCCAGACCAAAGTGGTCGTCCTGTAGAAACGCCTGGGCTTGCAGTCGGGTGCTCAGCGTCTGCAGGAACTGCGCTCCCATGTTACGGTCCGCCAGCCCATCGGGCAAGGCGTAGCGATTCGGGTATTTGTAGTGGTCCAGGTGGAATTTGAAGTCGCCGTCGCACTGAGTGATAAATGCTATTGCGGTGTCCATCTCCATTTCGGACGTCGGCAGCCATTGTTGCGGATCATGGCGGCGCAGCGCCCACAGCATGATGTCCAGGCTTTGCTCCAGCACCGTGCCGTCGGGCAGCACCAGCACCGGCACTGTGGCTTTGGGTGAGACCTGCACCAGCGCCTGCGGTTTTTGGGCCAGCACCACCTCGCGCAGTTCACACTTCGCGCCACTGGCCGCCAGCGCCAGGCGGGCGCGCATGGCGTAAGGGCAGCGCCGAAACGAATACAAAACAGGGTAGGGCGCGGCGACGGGCGCTGGCGCGTCCACAGCCATTACGGCTCGCCGATGTGAGCTTGGCCGCGCGCCTTGGCCAGTTCCCACTGGCGCTGGCGTTCACGGGCGCCGTTCTTTTGCACCTCCGACGTTTGGCCATGGCAGCGTGGGCAACTTACCCCCAGCTCATACAGCGGCGACGCCTGTGCGCCGTCCTCCAGTGGCATGCGGCAGGCGCGGCACAAGCTGTGGTCACCCGGTTTCAAGCCGTGGCCCACTGACACCCGCTCGTCAAATACAAAACATTCTCCCTGCCACAGGCTCTGCTCGGGTGGCACGGTTTCCAAGTATTTCAGGATGCCGCCTTCCAGGTGGTAGACCTCGTCATAACCCCGGGCGCGCATCAGGGCGGTGGATTTTTCGCAGCGTATGCCACCGGTGCAAAACATCGCGACCTTGGGCTTTTTGCCGCTGCTGGTCTGCAACTCCGGGGCCCGCTCGGCCCAGACTGGAAGCTGGGAAAAAGTGTGGATGTGTGGGTCAATCGCCCCCTTGAATGTGCCAATGGCGACCTCGTAATCGTTGCGCGTATCCACCACCACCACATCCGGGTCGGCAATCAGCGCGTTCCAGTCCTGCGGTTTGACGTAGGTGCCCGCCATGCGCGTGGGGTCCACACCGGGCACCCCCATGGTGACGATCTCGCGTTTGAGGCGCACCTTCATGCGGTGAAAGGGCGGCTTGTCGGCATACGACTCCTTGTGCTTCAGGTCCGCCAGCAAGGGGTCCTGCCGCAGGTAGGCCAGCACGGCATGCACGTCGTCCGGCGCACCGGCAATGGTGCTGTTGATGCCCTCCGGCGCCAGCAAAATGATGCCCTTGACATGGTGCTGCTCACAGAAAGCCAGCAGCGGCTGCCTGCGCTCCACATAGTCAGGTAGCGCGACAAACTTGTAGAAGGCGGCGGTGAGGTAGGGGTGTTCAGCCATCGTTACATTGTGCCTCCTGATCCCCTAAAAGGAGGACCAGGCTCGATGAAGAACCCAACGACGTTTGACAACCTCTCGTGATTCAGTCACCGCATGGCATGACCTAAATCAATGGATCCCGGCGTTTCGCGTTGCACACTCCGGACATCACTTACCGGAGTCTTCCCATGAAATTACTGTCTGACTTGTTTAGTACCGATTACGGTCTGATGAGCATTACCGGCATCGTGTTCATGCTCGGTATGGGCGTCTTCTTTCTGCGGTTCTTCAAGCGCAAGATGGAAGAGGACGGCGCCGCAGCTGCAAAAGCAGGCCGCTAGCCCATCGCGCCCTGCTCAGCAGGGCCAGGTCGACCCGTGCTCTGGCACCATGGCGCGCCAGCGCAGCTCGTGTTCGATGCGCCCGCGCAACGTGTCGGATGCCTGTTGGTCACCATGCACCACATAGACCTGGTCCGGGCGTCCGGGCATGGTGCGCAACCACTCCAGCAACTGGCCGGCATCAGCATGGGCCGACGCTGATTGCAGTTGCACCACTTCGGCATGTACGTCAATGTCGCGGCCGTGGATCCGCAAAGTCTTTGCGCCGCTGGCCAAGGTGGCGCCGCGCGTCCCCGGGGCCTGGTAGCCGGTCAGGATGATCATGTTGCGGTGGTTGCCGGCACGGTGCTCCAGGTGGTGCAACACGCGCCCGCCGGTGGCCATGCCGCTGGCCGACAGGATGACCATGGGCCCGTGACGCGCCGACAGGGCTTTGGACTCGTCGGTGCTGTTGATCATGACGGCGCTATGGGTCAAGGCATGGGCCTCGCGGGTATTCAACCGGTGCTCCCCCTGGTGCTGCTCAAACAGGTGTGTCGTGTGGACTGCCATCGGGCTGTCCAGAAAAACCGGCAATGCATGGGGCACCTGTCCGCTGGCCTTGAGTTGGGCAATGGCGTGCAATACGGCCTGGGCGCGGCCCACGGCAAACACCGGTACAACCGCCACGCCACCGCGCGCGGCGAGTTTGTGCAGGGCGGGGCCCAACTCGGCCATCAGATTCTCGGATGGGTGTTGTCGGTCACCGTAGGTGGACTCCACCAGCACCGTATCCGCTGCCGGTGCCGGGTCTGGCGGAAACATGATGGTGTCGTCTGGGCGGCCGATGTCACCCGAGAACAGGATGCGCCGTCCGGCCACTTCGAGCAGCACGCTGGAGGCGCCCAAAATGTGTCCGGCCCCGCTCAACGTGGCGCGCCAGCCGGGAATGGGCTGAAATGTCTTGTGCATTGGCACCATCTTGATCTGGTGCAGGCAGTCCAATGCATCCTGCCGGGTGTAGAGTGGCAAGGCCGGTGCATGTTTGGATAAGCCATGGCGGTTGGCAAAAGCAGCATCTTCTTCCTGGATATGGCCGCTGTCGGGCAGCAAAATCTTGCACAGGGCCTGTGTGCCGGCGGACGCATAGACCGGTCCGCCAAAGCCCTCTTTGACCAACAGCGGCAGGTAGCCACTGTGGTCCAGATGGGCGTGGGTCAGCAGCACGGCATTCACTGCATTCGGCGCAATGGGCAAAGGCGTCCAGTTGCGCAGCCGCAGTTGTTTGTAGCCCTGGAACAACCCGCAATCAATCAGCAGGCTGTGGCCGTCATGGCGGACCAGGTATTTGGAGCCGGTAACGGTGTTGGCACCGCCCAGAAATGTGATGTTGACACCCATGGCAAGTCTCCCTCAAAAAAATGCCGCCTAGTCGTTTATAGACCGGGCGGCATTGTTCTGGAGACGGCTATCGTCAAATGTTGACGACGGTCAACTGAAGAAGCTCTTTAGCCGGTCGGTCCAGCTGTCACCGGTGGGTGAGTGTTTGTTGCCGCCTTTTTTGAGCGATTCGTCCAGCTCGCGTAACAAACGACGCTGGTGTTCGCTGAGCTTGACCGGTGTCTCCACGGCGATGTGGCAGTACAAATCGCCAGGATAGCTGGCACGTACGCCCTTGATGCCTTTGCCACGCAAACGGAACTGTTTACCGGTCTGGGTGCCTTCGGGAATGTCAATTGCCGCTTTGCCGGACAGGGTCGGCACGTCAATTTCACCACCCAGCGCTGCCGTGGCCATGCTGATCGGCACCGAGCAGTGCAGGTCATCACCATCACGCTCGAAGATGTCGTGCTTCTTGAGCCGGATTTCGATGTACAGATCGCCCGGCGGCCCGCCATTGGTGCCCGGTTCTCCGTTGCCGGTGCTGCGGATGCGCATGCCGCCGTCAATGCCGGCCGGAATTTTGACTTCCAGCGTTTTTTGCTTCTTGACTTTGCCTTGGCCATGGCAAGACACACAGGGTTCGGGAATGACCTTGCCGGTGCCGCGACAGGTAGGGCAGGTTTGCTGCACGCTGAAGAAACCCTGGCGCATTTGCACCGAACCGGAGCCACTGCAAGTGGTACAGGTCTTGACCTGCGTGCCGGGCTTGGCGCCATTGCCTTTGCAGACTTCGCAGGCATCCCAACTGGGAATGCGGATTTGTGCGTCCTTGCCGCGGGCCGCTTCTTCCAGCGTGACTTCCATGGCATAACTCAGGTCACTGCCACGGAACACCTGACGGCCACCAGCACCGGGGCGACCGCCGCGCTGCTGGCCAAACATATCGCCAAAAATGTCGCCAAAGGCTTCGGCAAAGCCGCCATAACCCTCGCCGCCCGGCCCACGCATGTTGGGGTCTACTCCGGCGTGTCCATGCTGGTCGTAGGCCGCACGTTTTTGCGGGTCCGACAACATTTCATACGCTTCTTTGGCTTCCTTGAATTTCTCTTCGGCCACTTTGCCAGAGTCACCCTGGTTGCGGTCCGGGTGGTGCTTCATCGCAAGTTTGCGATAAGACTTCTTAATGTCTTCGTCGGAGGCGTTCTTGGGAACGCCGAGGATTTCGTAAAAGTCTCGTTTAGCCATGGTTGCCAGACAGGTTGTGCCTTGAAAAATTACGCAAATTTGATGCAAAAACGCCGCGCCGACGATTCCTGACGAACCTTTCGGACGCGGCGGGCCAAAAATGGCACGCTAAGCGTGGTTTCTTTAGCCCTTTTTAACTTCCTTGACTTCGGCGTCCACCACATTGTCGTCGGCGGCATGTGTGGTAGACCCACTGCCAGCGGCCTGGGGCTGCTCGGCACCAGCGGCTTGTGCGCCGTCAGCACCTTGCTTGGCCTGCATGTCAGCGTACATCTTTTCACCCAGCTTCTGGCTGGCGGCCATCAGCGTGGTGTTCTTCTCATCAATGGCTGCCTTGTCGTCGCCCTTGATGGCTTCTTCCAGGTCCTTGATGGCCGCTTCGATCTTCTCTTTTTCGCCAGCGTCGAGCTTGTCGCCGTATTCGGTCAAACTTTTCTTCACGCTGTGAATGCTGGAGTCGGCCTGGTTTTTGGTTTGCACCAGTTCAACCTTTTTCTTGTCGTCAGCGGCGTTCAGTTCCGCATCCTTGACCATCTGCTGAATTTCAGCCTCTGACAAACCAGAGTTGGCCTTGATGGTGATCTTGTTTTCCTTGCCGGTGCCCTTGTCCTTGGCACCCACGTGCAAGATGCCGTTGGCGTCGATGTCAAACGACACTTCAATCTGCGGTGTGCCGCGTGCCGATGGAGGAATGCCTTCCAGATTGAACTCGCCCAGCATCTTGTTGCCGGCGGCGATGTCACGCTCGCCCTGGAACACCTTGATCGTCACGGCCGGCTGGTTGTCTTCAGCGGTGGAGAAGGTCTGCGCAAACTTGGTCGGGATGGTGGTGTTCTTGGTGATCATCTTGGTCATCACTCCACCCATGGTCTCGATACCCAGCGAAAGGGGTGTCACGTCTAGCAACAACACGTCTTTGCGGTCGCCCGACAAGACCTGACCCTGGATGGCGGCACCAACGGCCACGGCTTCATCGGGGTTCACGTCCTTGCGGGGTTCTTTGCCGAACAGTTCCTTGACCTTTTCCTGCACCTTGGGCATGCGGGTCATACCGCCGACCAAAATCACGTCATGGATGTCGGAAACCTTGACACCCGCGTCCTTGATGGCGGTCCGGCAGGGGGCAATGGTGCGCTCGATCAGTTCTTCGACCAGGCTTTCCAGCTTGGCGCGGGTCAGCTTGATGTTCAGGTGCTTGGGGCCCGATGCATCGGCTGTCACGTAGGGCAGGTTGATGTCGGTCTGGGCGCTGCTGGAGAGCTCGATCTTGGCCTTTTCAGCGGCTTCCTTCAGGCGTTGCAGGGCCAGCACGTCCTTGCCCAGGTCAACGCCTTGTTCCTTCTTGAACTCGGCAATGATGAAATCGATGATGCGTTGGTCAAAGTCTTCACCTCCCAGGAAGGTGTCGCCGTTGGTGGACAACACTTCGAATTGCTTTTCGCCATCGACATCGGCGATTTCGATGATGGAGATGTCGAAGGTACCACCGCCCAAGTCGTACACGGCAATCTTGCGGTCGCCCTTTTCATTCTTGTCCAGACCGAAAGCCAGTGCGGCAGCCGTAGGCTCGTTGATGATGCGCTTGACGTCCAGTCCGGCGATGCGGCCTGCGTCCTTGGTGGCTTGGCGCTGTGCGTCGTTAAAGTAGGCTGGAACCGTGATCACAGCGTCGGTCACTTCTTCGCCGAGGTAGTCTTCGGCGGTTTTCTTCATCTTGCGCAGAATGTCAGCGCTAACTTGCTGAGGCGCCATGCGGTTGCCGCGCACTTCGACCCAAGCGTCGCCGTTGTCGGCGGCGGCAATCTTGTAGGGCATCAGGTCGATGTCCTTTTGCACTTCCTTCTCGGCAAACTTGCGTCCGATCAGGCGCTTGACGGCGTACAGCGTGTTCTTGGGATTGGTCACCGACTGGCGCTTGGCCGATGCGCCGACCAGCACTTCACCATCTTCCTGGTAAGCGATGATGGACGGCGTGGTGCGTGCGCCTTCCGCGTTTTCGATGACCTTGGGGGTGTTGCCCTCCATAATGGCCACGCAACTGTTGGTGGTGCCCAAGTCAATGCCGATGATTCTTCCCATGATTTACTCCTAGTCAATTGGAGACCCGGCCAAAGGCCAGTCCCGCACGGTTATTCGAATGAAAATTCAGATGGAGGACAGTTGAAGTCGATATGTCCAAATTCAAGTCCCGACAATTCGCTTTTACGGGTGGTGGGCATGAATTTGTCTATTGGACCCGCCACACCGCGGTCTTACTTGGGTGCTGATACGGTGACCAGGGCCGGCCGCAACACGCGGTCAGCAATGGAATAGCCTTTTTGCAGCAACCCAACCACCGTGTTGGCTTCTTGCTCGGATGGCACCACGCTGATGGCCTGGTGATGGTGCGGATCGAACTTGGTGCCAGCCGAAGGGGCAATGGCGATGACTTTGTTGCGCTCCAATGCGGCGATCAACTGGCGCAAGGTGGCTTGTGCGCCTTCACGAATCTGGTCTGCGGTGGCATCCTTGATGACCAGACCGGCTTCCAAGCTGTCGGCGACCGGCAGCAGGCTCTCGGCAAAACTCTCGACCGCAAACTTGCGTGCTTTGGAGATTTCATCTTCGGCGCGTCGGCGCGAATTTTCGGCATCGGCCTTGGCGCGCAGGTACTGGTCGGCCAGCTCGCCACTTTTGGCTTGCAGTGCGGCCAATTCCGCACGGACCTGGGCCAGCGCCTCGGCGTCATTGGACGCGAGGGAGGCCGCCTGTTCCTCCGTGTTTTGGGGAGTGCTGTCGATAGCTTCGGGATGGGGGGTGTTGGAATTGTCAGACATGCAGTGGGTGAAGTAATGACTTCCGGTTACAAAAAGGATGAGCCGAAAATGGGGTCTTGCCGACCCATTTCAAGTGCCCATCAACCCGATCGTTACCTCAAACGGGCGGAATTGATGGGTATCAGGAGGATGTGTCTAACAACTCGACGTCGAATTTGAGTGTGGCATTCGGTGGGATGACGCCACCGGCACCGCGTGCGCCATACCCCAGGGCGGCCGGGATAACCAGGGTACGGGCTCCACCGACTTTCATGCCTGCCACGCCCTCGTCCCAACCCCGAATCACCATGCCCGCGCCCAAATGGAACACAAACGGGTCGTTGCGGTCTTTGCTCGAGTCAAACTTTGTGCCCTGGGTGCCATTGTTGTACAACCACCCGGTGTAGTGCACCGTGACGTTTTGCCCCTTGGTCGCGACGGCACCGGTCCCTTCGGTCGTGTCTTCGTATTGCAGGCCACTAGCGGTTGTAATCATGTCAGTTCTTTCGTGATGGGATAGCGCCCCGGTGTCGGGAAATGCCGATGGTGATTGCGGCGCATGCGGCCATGGGTTCCGTGAGGCAAATGGACGTCGGCATGCAAAAGCAAGGGCCAAATTATGCCGTAGACAAAAAAGACAGGCATTGCCTGTCTCTCAATTCAAGACCGGTGAAGCGGTGGCCGGGTAGGTCAGGTGGCCTTTTTGGCCTGGCTGGTCGCCCATTTGCCGGCAAAGGCCTGCAAATCGCCCAACCGTTTGAGCATATCGGCCCCCATGGTGGTTACGGCATAACCGTCGCTGCCATGGGTCATCAAACCGGCTTCCCGCAATTCCTTGATACGGGTGTTCAAGGTGTTCGGTGTGATTCCACCCACACTGTCTTGCAGCAGACGAAAGGTTTGGGCATGTCCGTCGCGCAGTGCCCACATCACGCGCATGGCGTAACGGGATTCCAGCAAGCTCAGCAATTGGCCAATGGCCACCGACTCTTTAGCACTCATTAATTTGTTCCTCTCCTCGATCCGGTTCTGTAGCTTGGCAACTGCTCGACCCACTCGGCGCCGCGTCTGCAGTGATAGATATGCATCAATGCAAGTGAAACTATATCGCAGTTTTTGGCATGCTACAAGTTTCATAGCTGTCAACTTGACTGATTGTTGTGTTCCCCGCGCCTATCTGCCTGCAATGAGGGTGTTGAGTCCAAGCAGGTGTTGCAGTTTGCCTCCGGTTTTGTGTTGTTTGGCGTAAGCAGGCTAGGCGTCGCACTAAAAAGTTGCCTGAATCCGGTCCGACAACGCCACCGACAGAATGGGCGCCACACCGAACCACGCTTCAAAGGCGGGTCGCGCCTGGTTGAGCAACATCCCCAAGCCATTGGCAGTGCGGTATCCGCGCTGCCGGGCAGCGGCCAGCAGTGGCGTTTCCAGTGGAACATAGATGATGTCGGCAACCAAAGCCTGGACAGGCAGGCTGTCCAAACGCAAGTCCAGTGGCGCCTCGCCATGCATGCCCTGGCTGGTGGTATTGACGAGCAATGCAGCGCCGCCTAGTGCATCGTGGCGGTCGTCCCAGGCGACTGCCTGAACCGGCCAACCAAATTCCTGCGCCATGTCCTGGGCTTTCGCACCGCTTCGGTTGGTCAGGCGAATTTCGGTTGCCCCAGCGTCAATCAAGCCCACAATGATGGCGCGGGCCGCTCCACCAGCGCCCACGACCACGGCCGGGCCGGCAGCCGCTGTCCACCCCAATTGGGCATCGCGCAGGCTTTGGATGAATCCATATGCATCGGTGTTACGCCCGGTCAACGAGCCGTCCGCTTCCACCACAATTGTGTTGACGGCACCGATACGCGACGCCATGGGTTCAATGTGATCGATCAACCGTACTGCTTCCACCTTGTGCGGAATCGTCAAATTGCACCCAACAAACCCCAGTACGGGCAGGCTGCGCAAAGCCTTTTCCAGGTTTTGCGGTTGCACCGGCAATAACACGTAGGCGCCGCGCAAGCCGTTTTCGGCGATCCAGTGGTTGTGGATGACCGGTGAGCGCGAATGCGCCACCGGCCAGCCCATGACCCCCGCCAGCTTGTAGGGAGCGTCTACTGCCATGGGACAGAAACGGCAATTTTTCGCAGGGCCGCCCCAAGAAAAATTAGCCCCCTCGGGGGGCAGCGACCCGCGTAGCGCTGGAGTGTGGGGGTCACAGATTATCGGTAAAGCTGCGCAGCTTGTCGGAACGGCTGGGGTGCTTGAGCTTGCGCAGCGCCTTGGCCTCGATCTGGCGGATGCGCTCACGGGTGACGTCAAACTGCTTGCCCACTTCTTCCAGCGTGTGGTCGGAGGTCATCTCGATACCGAAACGCATGCGCAGCACCTTGGCCTCGCGCGGTGTCAGGCTGTCCAGAATGTCCTTGACCACATCACGCAGGCCGGCCTGCATCGCGGCTTCCATAGGGGCGGTGTTGGCACCGTCTTCGATGAAGTCGCCCAGGTGACTGTCGTCATCATCACCAATCGGCGTTTCCATGGAGATCGGCTCTTTGGCGATCTTCATGATCTTGCGGATCTTGTCTTCCGGAATCTCCATGCGCTCGGCCAACACGGAAGCATCGGGCTCGAAGCCAAACTCCTGCAAATGCTGGCGGCTGATGCGGTTCATCTTGTTGATGGTTTCGATCATGTGCACCGGGATACGGATGGTGCGCGCCTGGTCCGCGATGCTACGGGTGATGGCCTGGCGAATCCACCAGGTGGCGTAGGTCGAGAACTTGTAGCCGCGGCGGTATTCGAACTTGTCCACGGCCTTCATCAAGCCGATGTTGCCTTCCTGGATCAGATCCAGGAATTGCAGGCCACGGTTGGTGTATTTCTTGGCGATGGAGATCACCAGGCGCAAGTTGGCCTCGATCATTTCCTTCTTGGCGGCGCGCGAGGCGTATTCGCCAGCGTTCATGCGCTTGTTGATGTCTTTGAGCTGGTCCAGCGGCACCACGACCTTGGCTTGCAGGTCGGTCAGCTTTTGTTGCAGGTCTTGCACGGGCGGGATGTTGCGGCCCATCACTGCCGCCCACGATTTGCCCGAGGCGGCTTGTTTTTCGATCCACTTCAGGTTCAGCAACTGAGACGCAACCTTGTTACCGTTTTTGTCACGGCCGCTGAAATCGGCAATGAAGTTTTCTTGCGGGTAACCACATTTGTCCACAATGATGCGGCGCAGTTCGCGCTCTTTTTTGCGGATGTCGTCGACCTGACCACGCACCATGTCGCACAGCTTTTCGATCGCCTTGGCGGTGAAGCGGATGGACATCAGCTCTTCGCTCAGCGCCTTTTGAGCCGCGACGTAATGGGGCGTACCGTAGCCTTCTTTGTCGTAGATCTTGTGCACCTTCTCGAATAACTCGCGCAGACGGTCGAAGCGGGACAAGGCCTCTTTCTTGAGTTCTTCCAGCTTCTTGGTCAGCGCCTTGGAGCCGCCTTTGCCGTCGTCGTCGTCGTCCGCATCAAACTCGTCAAAATCCTCTTCGGCCACATAGTCGTCGGCCTCATTGGGGTTAAAAAATCCGTCAACGATGGTCGTGATGACGACCTTGCCTTCGCGGATGTCTTCGCCCAGGCGCAGGATTTCGGCGATGGTGGCAGGCGACGAACTGATGGCCTCCATCATGGCCATCAGGCCACCTTCAATGCGTTTGGCGATTTCGATTTCACCTTCGCGGGTCAGCAGCTCGACCGTGCCCATTTCGCGCATGTACATGCGCACGGGGTCGGTGGTGCGACCAAATTCGCTGTCAACGGTGGACAACGCGGCTTCGGCTTCCTCTTCGGCTTCTTCGACGGTGGCGGCGGTCGACACATTGTTGTTCAGCAACAGGGTTTCCGCGTCGGGTGTCTGTTCGTACACTGCCACACCCATGTCATTCAACATGGAGATCACCACTTCCAGGGTTTCGGCATCGACCAGCTTGTCGGGCAGGTGGTCCGAGATTTCGCCGTGGGTCAGGTAGCCGCGTGTTTTTCCCAGTGTGATCAGGGTTTTGAGGCGCTGGCGGCGCTTGGCAATGTCTTCTTCAGACAGGATGGTCTCATCCAGACCAAATTCTTTCATCAAGGCACGTTCTTTGGCCTTGCTGATCTTCATCCGCAGTGGCTTTACCTTTTCGCCCGTGACTGCAGCGACCTCGGGTTCACCCACCAAGTCAGCCTCAATGTCCGACATATCCAAATCGTCGCCAGCAGGCTCCGCCGCCGCTTTAGGCTTACGACCACGTTTCGCTCCGGCCTTCGCCGGGACCTCAGATTCTGCAGCAGCAGCCTTGGGCGGACGGCCAGGTTTTTTCTTGGCGGCGCTACCCGCGGCCAGAAGGGCGTCCGCTGCTTCCTGCAGTTGTTGGGCTTTTGATTTGACGACGGGGGGCTTGGATGCGGGCACGGATGGGGCTTTCTTATCGGACTTGGGCGCGGGCTGGACAGGCTTGGCAGATTTTTGAGCAGGCATGCGAGGACCTCAGATCATCAAAAAAACAGGCGAACAGGGCGGGTACCGTCTACACCGCTGTCAGGGCGGGCGCAGTTGGCATGGCAGGCAATGGGGGTGTCCATGCAGGACAACAACATTGTCTATAGGCAAGATGAGAGGGCGAACATTTGGAATGCAGTCCTTGCGGTAAGGTGGCCGGTTGTGCTCTTGTCAACGCTTGGCCTGGACCGGAGGTGCTGCTGTCGCTCTTGCCGAAACAACCCAATATTATAGCGTGAAAATTTGCAATTTCCAGAGGTAGTTGATGCGGTGCTTTGAAACGAAGCCGTTCGATGGCTGCATGTTCCTCGGGCTGGTGGATGGGTCAAGAACCCTCAGGTTGGGCAAATGAGATGGATTGCTTCAGTTGATGCCAACGCTCATTCAGCTCGCGGTAGCGGGCAAAGGCCGTGGGGTCGCTGGCGGCGGCTGCACTGGCCTGGTTCTTCTGCTTCTCTATCTGCTCCAGCAACATGCGGTTGAGCAAATCCCGCAGCTCTTTGGCAGATTCGCTGGCTGGTTCTGGGGGCACGGGTGTATCGACCATCAGTCGCAGGATATGTGTTTCCTCGGTGTGGCCGGACAGCGCTTCCTTGAGTGCGCCCCAAGGCAAGGGGCCATGCTCGTGTAATTGAGCTTCCAGCCAAGCCAGCAGTGAGCCATGCGGTACGGGCAGTTCGCATAACAGGTGGTGGTCTTCGAGCGTCAGTGTTTCCCACAATTCGCTATGGCCGAACAGGATGCGGGTGGCATGGTCCGCGCGGGTGGCCAAAGGGCCACGCAGTGGTGGGCGGATCGGGCGCTGGTTGTCCCACTTTCCCTTGCCTTCCCACCTGCCTTTGCCTTTCCAATCTCCTTTGCCTTCCCATTTGCCCTTGCCCTTCCAGCTATTGGCGCTCTCACCATCCAGCGGGTGGCCCCATGCGCTGGCGCCGGGGCTTTGTTCATCGTGGTCGTCCGGATGCCAGTCGCTGGTCTGGCGTCCCATGGAAGAGGATTTGGTGGGAGCCGCATGGCTGTTGGCCGTCGCCCACAGCGCACCCAGTTCGGCACTCGGTAACTGCACCTGCGCAGCCAGTTCGCTGAGCAACTGCAGTTTCAGCGCCCCATCGGGCAGCAGGCTCCACAGTGGCTTGGCATTGCTGGACATGTGTGCGCGGCCCTCGGCTGAGTTCAGGTCGCAGCCCTCGCGCGCGGCCTCGACCAGGAAGCGGCTCAGGGGCGTGGCCTCGCTCACGTACTGCGCAAAGGCGTCTTGCCCGTTGGCACGGATAAAGCTGTCGGGGTCGTGTTCGTCGGGCAGGAACAGAAACTTGATGGAGCGCACATCGGTGGCGTAGGGCAGGGCGGCGTCCAGCGCCTTGCGCGCCGCGCGTCGGCCAGCAGCATCACCATCAAAACTGAACACCACCGAGTCGGTGAAGCGGAACAACTTGTGTACGTGGTCGGCGGTGCAGGCCGTACCCAGCGTCGCCACGGCATTGGGAAAACCCAGTTGCGCCAGAGCCACCACGTCCATGTAACCTTCGGTGACCAGCACGTAGCCGTGCTCGCGCAGCGCGTTTCGGGCTTCAAACAGGCCGTATAACTCACGCCCCTTGCTGAAAACCGGCGTTTCGGGAGAATTGAGGTATTTGGGTTTGTCGTCCCCCAGCACCCGTCCGCCAAAACCAATGCACTCCCCCTTGATATTGCGGATCGGGAACATGACCCGGTCACGGAAGCGGTCGTAGCGTTTTTCCTCGTTGCTGCCGTCTTCCAGGTTGGAAATAACCAGACCACTCTCAACCAGCAGCGGGTCGTCGTAGTGCGGAAATACGCTTGCCAAACTGCGCCAGCCCTCCGGTGCATACCCCAGGCCAAACTGCTTGGCAATTTCACCCGACAGGCCGCGGCCCTTGAAGTAGGCAATGGCGCGCGGCGAGTCTTTCAGCGCACGGCGGTAGGCATCACCGGCCTTCTCCAGGACGTCGGTCAATGTGTGTTGCTTTTGTTTTTGCTCCAGCGCACGAGCCCGGTCCTCG
The DNA here is from genome assembly GCA_016703945.1 of Candidatus Aalborgicola danicus. GTDB lineage: Bacteria > Pseudomonadota > Gammaproteobacteria > Burkholderiales > Burkholderiaceae_C > Allorhodoferax > Allorhodoferax danicus. The sequence continues at coordinate 429,531 of JADJBC010000002.1, read as the reverse complement.
GGCGAGGCTTCGTCCTCGGGGATTTGCATGCCGTATTGCTGGGCCAGGTCTTTCACGGCCTCGATAAAGGTCATGCCGGCGTGGTCCATCAGAAAGCCGATGGCATTGCCGTTTTTGCCACAGCCAAAGCAGTGGTAGAACTGTTTGGTCGGGCTGACCGAGAACGACGGTGATTTTTCCCCGTGGAACGGGCACAGGCCCATGAAGTTGGCGCCGCCCTTCTTCAACTGCACATAACGGCCCACGATCTCCACCACGTCGGCGCGGGCGAGTAATTCCTGGATGAAGGTTTGGGGGATGGCCATAGCCGGATTGTAGGCAACACGGCAGTGCGGTTGGCCTTCCTAAGCTCAGAATTGCTACAACAATGATAGCTGTGTACGAAGTGTTTTCGAGGGCTGGAGGCCTATTTCGCTTGTAGCAATGGTGCGATCACCGTTCGGGTGGCTCAATCACCCAAAACCAAGCCTTCCCGGCGTGGATCGGCGCCGCCAAAGTAGCCGGTGGGTGTGCGCTGTATGGCTTGCAGGCCACTGGGCAAAGCGACCTCTACCACCTCGTGGCCGCGCGCCTTGAGCGACTGGATGGCGGCGGCGTCGAAGCGGTGGGCCTCTAGCAGCGTTGGGCCACCCAGGGACGCAAAGTTGGGCAGGTTGATCGCTTGCTGGGTGTTCAAACCCCAGTTCAGCACCCCGTAGAGGGTTTTTGCCGTGAAGTGGATGATCAGCGCGCCACCCGGGCTGCCGCCACTCAACACCAGTTGCCCTGAGGCCTTGTCAAACACCAAGGTGGGTGACATTGATGAACGGGGCCGTTTGCCTGGCTCGACCCGGTTGGCAATCGGGTGCCCGGCCGCGTCCGCGGGGCTGAAACTGAAGTCCGTCATCTCATTGTTAAGCAGGAACCCACCACCCAGGCCCAAGCCCCGGTTCACCATCAGGCGTGAACCCCAGCCGTCTTCAATGGTGGTGGTCATGGCCAGGGCGCTGCCATAGGCATCCACCACCGAGATGTGGGAGGTGCCGTATTCTTCTTGCTCCGCCATGGGTGCGTAGGCCAAACGCACATCGCCCGGGTTACCGGCTGGCGCGGTCTTCATGCGTTCGCCCATGGAGCTGGAATCGATCAATTTGGCGCGGTGGGCCAGGTAATCCGGTGCCAGCAAGCTGCCCCAGTCACCACCTGGGGCCTGCACAAAGGCCGGGTCGGCGACAAACTGGGCGCGGTCCGCAAAAGCCAGCCGGGCCGCTTCGGTGTACTGGTGCAGCCAGTCGGCCGATGGCACGCCGTCTTGAAGCGCTTGGGCGGCGGCAGGCGTGTGGCGCAACAGGCCCAATATTTGACCAATGGCAATGGCCCCCGAGCTGGGTGGCGGCATGCCACACAGCGAGTAGTTGTGTGCAGCACCTGCAGGCCCGTCGGACACCGGGTAATCAAAACACAGGGGTTCCCGCACCACCGCCCGGTAGGCCGCCAGGTCTTGCACCGACAGCGTGCCGGGGTTGGTAGGGTGCTGTTGCACCTTGTCCGCAATGGCCTGCGCCAAGCCACCGGTCGCCATCGCAGCGGACCCGTGCCGGGCGACTTCTTGCAAGACTGCCGCCAATTCCGGGTTGCGCAACCGGTGGCCGACCGGCCAGGGCTGAACCTGTGCATCGTAAAAATAGGCCGCCGCAACCGGGTCTTTCTTTAACGCGGTTTCCTGAGCCAGCAGGGTCGCCATACGTGGGCTCACGTCAAAACCCTGGGTCGCCAGGGCAATGGCCGGCTCAAACAGTCGTGCCCAGGGCAGCCGTCCATGTTGCCTATGGGCCAGTTCCAACATCTGCACCGTGCCGGGCACACCGACCGAGCGGCCACCCACGACAGCCTCCCTGAACGGCAGCGGTTTGCCGTCGGCTGCCTGCAGCAGTGCGGGTGTGGCGGCTGCCGGAGCGGTCTCGCGTCCATCAAATGCCTGGGTGCGTCTTCCGTCAAAGTGCAGCAGAAAGGCGCCACCGCCAATGCCACTGCTTTGGGGTTCTACCAGCGTCAACACCATTTGGATGGCAATGGCGGCATCTACCGCGCTGCCTCCGGCTTGCAACATCTGTCGACCCGCTTCGGTGGCCAGTGGGTTAGCCGCCGCCACCGCATAGGTTTTTGTTGCCCAGCCCGGTTTGGCAACGGAGGTGCTGGCCGCCTCGGGTGACAGTGGCGCAGCAACGCGGGCAAAACCGGCACTGCCTGGGGCCTGCGGTGTTGTCGGTGCAGCGCACCCGCCGACTGCCAATGCCGTCGCAAGGGCCAACAGGCGGATACGACCAAAGCCCACGGGAACCGGTGACTGCGGGCTGGCGGGTGAACGCGGTGTGCCCAGGAAGGCCATGGTTTACTTCTGTTTGGGTACACGACCCATCAAATAGAACTCGGGATTGGGCAGCATGCCCGACATATTGGCCATGCGGTTGGACAGGCCAAAAAATGCGGTGATGGCGCCGATGTCCCAGATGTCCTCGTCGCTGAAGCCATGGGCATGCAGGGCGGTGAAGTCGCTTTCCTCCAGTTCAGCAGACTGCAGGCAGACCTTCATCGCAAAGTCCAGCATGGCGCGCTGGCGTGGCGTGATGTCGGCCTTGCGGTAGTTCACCGCCACCTGGTCGGCCACCAGCGGTTTCTTCTCGTAGATGCGCAGGATGGCGCCGTGCGCCACCACGCAGTACAGGCAGTGGTTGGCCGCGCTGGTGGTGGTGACGATCATCTCGCGGTCCCCCTTGGTCAGGCCACTGCTGCGCCCGGCGGACTCCGGCACCATCAGCGCGTCGTGGTAGGCAAAGAAGGCGCGCCACTCGGCCGGGCGGCGCGCCAGCGCCAGAAACACATTGGGCACAAAGCCGGATTTCTCCTGCACCTCCAAGATCTTGGCGCGAAGGTCTTCGGGCAGGGTGTTGAGGTCGGGCAGGGGGTAGCGGGCAGGGGTGTGGGTCATGGATGGTGTCTCCTGGCCACACGCTGTGGCCAACTGGTGTAAGCAGGAATGATAGGCCAGCCTGGGACCGCGTGTGATGCATTGCGTGCTTGGTGTGCAGGCATCATTGCAGTTCGCTATAGCCTGAATAAATAAAACTATCTTGATCGATAGAGTTTACAAACCTAAACTGCGTGCTTCAGTTCTTGTAACCCACCGTTCGTCAGGAAACAACCATGTCAACAGAAGCCAAATGCCCGTTCCACCACACTGCCGGTGGTGGCACCTCTAACAAGGACTGGTGGCCCAAGCAGGTGCGCGTCGACCTGTTGAACCAGCACGGCAACAAGTCCCACCCGCTGGGTGAATCCTTCAATTACGCCGAAGAATTCAAAAAGCTCGACTACAAGGCGCTCAAGGCTGATCTGGTCAAGCTAATGACGGACTCGCAAGACTGGTGGCCGGCCGACTTTGGCCACTATGGCCCGCAAATGGTCCGTATGGCTTGGCACAGCGCCGGTACCTACCGCACGCTGGATGGTCGTGGTGGCGGCGGGCGTGGGCAGCAGCGGTTTGCGCCGCTGAACTCCTGGCCCGACAACGTCAACATCGACAAGTCCCGTCGCCTGCTGTGGCCCATCAAGCAGAAATACGGGCAAAAGATTTCCTGGGCCGATTTGTTCATCCTGGCCGGCAACGTGGCGCTGGAGTCCATGGGTTTTCGCACCTTTGGTTTTGCCGGTGGTCGCGAAGACGTGTGGGAACCCGACATGGACGTGAACTGGGGTGCCGAGACCCAATGGTTGGCGACCGACAAACGCTTTAGCGGCGGCGGTGACCGCAACAAGGGCGAGGGCGAGCTGGACAAAAACCTGGGCGCCACCCACATGGGCCTGATCTACGTGAACCCTGAAGGCCCCAACGCCAGCGGCGACTACCTGGCCGCCGCCAAAGACATTCGCACCACCTTCTACCGCATGGCGATGGACGACGAAGAAATCGTCGCGTTGATCGCCGGGGGGCACACTTTCGGCAAAGCCCATGGCGCCGCGCCCGAGTCGCACAAAGGCCCCGAGCCCGAAGGTGCGGGCATAGCAGCACAAGGCCTGGGCTGGAACAGTAGCTTTGGTAGCGGCCACGGCAAGGACACCGTGTCCAGCGGCCTGGAAGTGACCTGGACCACGACCCCGGCGCAGTGGGGCAACAACTTTTTCGAGAACCTGTTCAGGTTCGAGTGGGCGCTGACCCATTCGCCCGCCGGTGCCAAGCAATGGGTGGCCAAGGATGCGCCGGAGATCATTCCGGACGCACATATCAAAGGCAAGTTCCATAGGCCCACCATGCTGACCACGGACCTGACACTGCGTTTTGACCCCGCGTTCGGCGCCATCTCCAAGCGCTTCCACGAAGACCCGCAGGCCTTTGCCGAAGCTTTTGCCCGCGCCTGGTTCAAGCTGACGCACCGCGACATGGGACCCAAGGCGCGTTACCTGGGCCCCGAAGTACCAAAAGAAGATTTGATCTGGCAAGACCCGTTGCCCGCCGCCACACACCAGCCCACGGCGGCAGATATTGCAGACCTCAAGGCCAGAATTGCTGCTGCCGGTTTGTCGGTGGGTGAGCTGGTGTCGGTGGCCTGGGCCTCAGCGTCCACCTTCCGTGGCGGTGACAAGCGTGGTGGCGCCAATGGCGCGCGCCTGGCCCTGGCGCCGCAGAAGGATTGGGACGTCAACAAAATCGCGGTTAACGCGCTGGCCACGTTGCAAGACATTCAAAAAGTATCCGGCAAAGCATCACTGGCCGATGTGATTGTGTTGGCGGGCAGCGTCGGGGTGGAGCAGGCGGCCAAGGCGGCAGGTGTGGCGGTCGAGGTGCCGTTTGCGCCCGGCCGAGTAGACGCCACACAAGAGCAGACTGACGTCGAATCCTTTGCCGCGTTGGAGCCTGTAGTCGATGGATTCCGTAACTACAAAAAGGGTCAGGTCGGCGCGGCCACTGAAGCTCTGCTGATCGACAAAGCCCAACTGCTGACTTTGACCGCGCCGGAACTTACGGGGCTAGTCGGCGGCCTGCGTGTCTTGGGATCGAACGCTGACGGTAGTCAACACGGCGTGTTCACCGACAAGGTGGGCGTGTTATCCAACGACTTCTTCGTCAACTTGCTGGACATGGGCACGCAGTGGAAGGCTATGGATGGCGAGGGTGAAGTGTTCGAAGGCAAGGACCGCAAGACTGGTGCGGTCAAGTACACAGGCACCCGGGCCGACCTGGTTTTTGGTTCCAACTCGGTGCTGCGCGCCTATGCCGAGGTGTATGCCAGCGCGGATGGCACGGAGCGGCTGGTGAAAGATTTTGTCGCCGCCTGGACCAAGGTCATGAATCTGGACCGCTTCGACCGGTGAGTTCAAGCCATATTGCTCACTGGTAGCCTATGCCCATCACGTAGTTACGCAGCAGCGTCTCTTCGTGGTTGCCGGCAGCGAGCAGGGCGCGCAGGCCATCGCGCGCATTCAGCACCCCCATAGGCTTGTTGTCTGCGCTCATCAATAGCACGTGGATGAGGCCGCGCGCGTGCATCATCGCCAATACCTCGGATAGCAGCTCATCTGGCGCGCAGCTTGTAAATTCCTGAGTCATCACATCGCCTGCGCGGGTGCTAAAGAAGTCTGCCTGGCCCAGCCCCAGGCGCCTGACGAGCAGCGTCTCGGTGATGATGCCCATCGCAGCACCTGTTGCGTCACACACCACCACAACGCTGATTTGGGCATTTGACAATTGCGCCGCCACTTCCACCAGTAGCGCGTCCGCTGACACGGTGAAAAGCCTTGAGCGGGCTAGCGCGTCCACGCTGCCGACTAGCAACGGCGCTACGTTGCGTGCCTCTGCTCCGTCCGTTTGAAGGGGGATGGTGGAATCGGTCATGGTAAGGCTTTCAATACATTTCGATCCGCCGGGTGAACCCGGTACGAATGCTATTTTGGTGGGGGCAAGGATTTCGAATCCGGCTATTTGCGAGGCGTCACGGTGGTCGCCATATTTTCGCTAGAGTGCGACTCCTCGGGGTTTACTGCGGCACCGGCGGCTTGGCCACCCAGTGCGCCCGCAACGGCACCCAGCGTGGCACCCACCACGATCCCTACTGGACCCGCGACCATGCCGCCGATACTGGCCCCCGTGGCCACCCCGGCTATTGCGCCACCACCCACCAATGCAGAGCGTGCCTCGCGCTCCGAGTCCAGGGGGGTCAGCAATGTCTGCGCCACTGGGTCCGGGTCTTGCGACGGAATGCCGTGGCCCGGGACGGCTTGCTCGGCAAGGTCTTGGTCGTCTGGTGGCATGTTGGACGGCATGGCGCTCAAGGGGGTCATGTGCTTCTCCTAGGGGAGTAAAAGATAGAACGCCCTCGACACTCGGGCCGTTAACTATTTATTGCCGCAGATTAGCCCGCCGCCGCGCCCAGGTCTGTGCTGCAGCGCACGGTCCCTATTAGCCTGCGCGGTTGTTACAGCTTATGCGCGATGCCCACTGTTGCAAGGACGTGCACACGTGGTCTCCGTGCATTTGGCTACCATGATGGCTTTACCTGGAGCACCTGTCTTATGCCATCGACCCCACCGAACGCTGCCCACCAGAGCACTTCAACTTTCGACCTGGGCCTGGCCACCCGCAAGCAGGTCATGGGCGAAGACTTCGTGGCCGCAGCCTTTGCCAGCGCCACGCCTTTCACGCTACCGATGCAAGAGCACATCACAAGCAAAGCCTGGGGCGACGTGTGGCAGCGCCCGGGGCTGGATTTGAAGACCCGCAGTCTGATCACCGTCGCAATGCTCACCGCTTTGGGCAAACAGAACGAACTGAGAGGCCACGTGCGGGGCGCGCTGAACAATGGTGCCACGTTGGAAGAACTGCAGGAGGTGCTGTTACACGCCACCATCTACTGCGGCGTGCCTACCGCCGTGGAAGCCTTTCGCACGGCCAACGAGGTTGTTGGCACTGTGACAAGTCAGTAAATTGCTTTTGGAACTTGTGAAACTGGCAGCACGCTCACTTGCCGCTCACGCACAGCGAGTACGACAAAGCAGCATGGAAATGAACCCTTCATGGGCGTGGTCGAAGCTCTGATGGATAACCTGTGCGAGGTGGACAGAGTCCCCATGAGCTGCTTGGTGGACCTGGTGGCAGACCGCATCCGAGCGTGCGAGAACCGAGTACGCTTTTGGCCGGACTGGAGTACACCCGGAGCCCGGCTGGCCTTATTTTATGCAGCAACACGGCTTGCGACAGAAAGATATGCCCGAGGTGGTGCGCAAAGCGTGGTGTCCGGGTGTTGTCCGGCAAAAGGGATCTGAACTTGCGTCAGGTTCAGGCGTTGGCAAAGTGGTTTGGTTTTCCGATGGATGCGTTGGCCTGACGTCAGCATCCGACCGTCTTGCCAGGGCCTGGCGCTGTAGTCCACGGATTTCGGCGTTTAAACCTTGGGTTGACCGGCGGCGCGGAACGCGCGGCTTGAAATGCTCACGGAATTCTTGTCGGGGTCTTTGGCGTTTGAAAACGCGTAGCCATTGGCTTGGTGCGTGGCGCCAAACTTCAGGCCCTGCGTGGCTGCATGGGCCTTGAACGACTCGATGTCTGCGACGTGAAAGCTGAGCTTGACACCCACTTGCCCCAGCTTGACACTCGTGGCCGCCTGATGAATCAAGATGCTGGCGCCTCCGTTCACAGGAGACAGTTCGATCAGGCCCTCAACGACTTGGCCGGTTGTCTCGAACCCGAAGTGCTTGCGATAGAAATCGGCCGACTTCTGCATGTCGCGGGCGTAGATGATGATGGTGCCTAGTGTGGTGCTCATGTTGTGTCACGTTTCTCCATGCATCTCGGCGTAGACCCAAAGATCGCAATCAGTCTCGCGGTCTTGGCGCCAGTTGTTCTTTATGTGCGCAACTTCGTGCAAAACCAAGTGCTCAAGGTATTGCTCCGACGATCCGATTTCATCAGCATGTTCCATAAGCTTGGGATTGCCGGTGACGCGTCCTCTCAAGGCCAATTCGAAAAGTGACTGCTCGATTTCTGCAACAGTGATGCATTCCGGATGCAGAATAAGGGGGAGTTCAGTCGGACTACCCCAGTGCGCTTGCCCGAGCTTGCCGCCAAGTTCGGCTTTCCAAGGTACCAATTTAACGCGCGCGGTGATGTGTCGACCTACGAGTCTTTCGATAAATGACCTATGTTCTGTGAGTTGCAAATCGTCCATGATCGTGAGGCCTTTGAAATTGTCCTGAGCAAAAGAGTGCTCAATCATTTGGAAGCTGCTCCAAACTTTAACAATCAAATCCTCCCAACAGTGATTTGTGTCCTCGCCCAGATGTCGTGAAAGCAAGTGGAACGTGTACCGCCATTCTGGCAGACACCAGGCAGCTCTAAGTGTCCCCACAAGACGCATCGCAACCCGCAGAGTTTGGGGCTGGGGTTCGCGCCGATTTGTGGGCGTTTGACACCATGAGGCGCGGACCCCGGCCCCAAACTCTGCTACCAAGGTAAAACGCAATACGCTACTGTTTTAGTAGCGCATGAGTCAATATATTCGAGGGCTAAAGGCCGATTTGACCAATAGCCTTTCCGCTGAAGGTCAGGCCACAGCCGCCTGCATCGTAATCGCTACACCACCCAGCACCGCATTCCCCGACAGCGGATCACGCCGTTGATCATCCAGCAGCGCATTCACATTGGCGCCCGGTCGTTCAGCCGCCACACGCAGTTGCGCACCCGGCGCATCGTGGCCCCAGCCGTGGGGCAGGCTGACCACGCCGGGCATCATCTCTTCGCTGACGTGCACCTGTGCGCGCACCTGACCGCTGGCGCTGCGGATGTCGGCCAACGCGCCGTCCTGCAGGCCCAGGCGCTGGGCGTCCTGCGGGTGGACCAGCGCGGTGCAGCGGAACGGGCCCTTGGCCAGGATCGGCAGGTTGTGCATCCAGCTGTTGTTGGTGCGCACGTCGCGCCGGCCGATGATGACCAAATCGGGCGCTAGCCCTCGTAGATCCTGCACAGCGCGCTGCAAATCTTGTAGCAATGAAGGCGGTGCCAGCTCCACCTTGCCGCTGGGTGTGCGTAACATTTCGGGGATGCGGGGCTGCAACTCACCCAGGTCTATGCCGCCGCTGGCGTTGGATGCTTGTACCTTGGCCAGCGTCAGGCCGTCGGGCTTGCGGCCCCACTGGTCGCCATAGGGGCCGCTGCGCAAGGCGACTTCCAGCGTGCGCTGCGGGCCTTTCAAGCCCTGGGTCGCCGCGATGACGGCGCCAGCATGTTCGCCAAACAGACGCTGTGCGTCTTCGGCAAACTGGGCGTCGTCCAGTGCGTTGGCGTCGATGTCCACGCCCTTGCCCTGTGCGATGGCTGCCAGCTTCAGCAAGGTCTGCCATTCCTCGGGCTGGCCGGGTGCGGCGGGCAGCACGGGCGGGCTGTAGCGGGCGTGGTTGCGCCACGAGAGCTGGGGAAAGGCCACGTCGTAGTGGAAGTCTTCCAGTGGCGACACGCCGGGCAGGATCACGTCCGCATGGCGCGTGGTCTCGTTGAGGTAGATGTCCATGCTGACCATGAAGTCCAGTTGGTCCAGCGCCTTGGCCAGGCGTGGGCCGTTGGGGCTGGACAGCACAGGGTTGGTGGCGACCGTGAACAGGGCGCGAATCTGGCCCTCGCCGGATGTCTCGATCTCTTCGGCCATGCAGGTGATGGGCAGCTCGCCATACACCTCCGGCGCGCCGCTGACGCGGGCGCGGTGGCGGCCGGTGGTAACGCCTTTTCCGATGCCGGGTTTGCCGGCGGTGTTGGACGCAAACGCGGCCGATTTGGCGAACAAGGCACCGCCTGCGCGGTCCAGGTTGCCGGTCAGCGTGTTCAGCACGTCCACCAGCCAGCTGGCCAGTGTGCCGTACTCCTGCGTGCAGGTGCCAATGCGCGCATAGACAGCGGCGCGGGGTGCACCGGCCAGGTCGCGTGTCAAGGTGCGGATGGTGTCCGCAGCGATGCCGCAACGCGCCGCCACCGCTTCAGGCGTGAAGGGCGCCACGGCCTGCTGCACCGCGGCCACGCCGTTGACCCAGTCGGCCACCGTGCCCAACTTGACGAGGCCTTCGGCAAACAGCGTGTGGACCATGGCGGCCAGCAAAAACACGTCGGCATTGGGGCGGATGAAATGGTGGGCATCCGCCACCGCGGCGGTCTCGGTGCGGCGCGGGTCAATCACCACCAGCTTGCCGCCCCGCGCCTGCAGGGCCTTGGCCTTGCCTTTGAAGTCGGGCACGGTCCACAAGCTGCCATTGCTGGCCAGGGGGTTGGCACCCAGCACCAGCAGGTAATCGGTGCGGGCAATATCGGGCAGGGCCACCGACAACCAGTGGCCAAACATCAGCCCGCTGGAGAGTTGCTTGGGCATCTGGTCCAGCGTGGAGGCCGAAAACACATTCTTGGTGCCCAGCGCGCGGGCCAGCTTGCCAAAGTAGGTCAGCAGGCCGATCTTGTGGGCCGACGGGTTGCCCACGACGACGGCGGTGGCGTTGCGCCCATGTTGCGCCATCAGCGGCGGCAGGCGGCGCTCGATTTCGGCATATGCCTCGTCCCAGCTGGCCTCTTCAAACACGCCGTTGCGCTTGATCAGCGGCGTGCGCAGGCGGTCCGGGTCCTCGTGCAGGTCTTTCAGCGCCACGCCCTTGGGGCAGATGTAGCCGGCGCTGAAGACGTCGGCCTCGTGGGCGCGGATACTGATGACTTTGCCTTGCTGAACCTTGATTTCCAGACCGCAACAGGCTTCGCATAGGGGGCAGATGCGGTGGTGGGTGGTAGTGTCGTTCATGGGTGTCTTCGGGGGCAAAGTGGCGGGAGGCGTATTTACGCACGCAGAAAAAACACTGTCCAGTACACAAGTGACTCCGCTGCGGCGTTCTCCCGCTCGGCCAGGTCAGGTCTGCCCCATTTCACCGACCACAACCGGCTGGCATCTCTGCGCTCAGGTGCTAACCGGTAACAACGACACCAGGCCGGTGGCGGCCATCGATGCTCTGACAAGTAGGGTTCAAGTGGTGTTGCACTTTGCTACAGGTCAAATGGAGTTGGATCTGGTGTCTATTTCAGCATGACTCTCGCTATCATTGTGCCAACAGGAGAAACTATGTACCCCTATCACTATTGTTCACTGCCCCCCAACGGGGCGCATGCCACCCTAGGGGCGGCTCGTCGGGAGGCCTACCATGCGTAGCCAAGTTAGCGTCACTTTCAAAAACACCGCGCCTGTGCGCATCGAGCTCAGCCCCGAACAGGCCCTGGACCGCGATGCCGCCCGTCAATGGCTAGACCAGCAATTTACCGAGATGGAGTGCGAACCCCTGCGCGCCACCGGCAAGCTGTTGATGGCCGACCGGGTGGTGGTGGTGGCCCAGGCGGCAGGTCCTGCCAAATTTGCCGATGCGCAATGGGCATTGGCTTTTGCCCAGGCGGCCAGCGCCGTGTTGGGCAAACCGGTCATCAATGTGGATGCGGACGCACTGAGCATCACCTACTGACCCGCGGCCCAAAGCGTTCTAGCGATAGAACGCCTCAACTTTGCCTTTGAGTTTGATCATCAAGGGGTGGCCTTTGCGGTCGACCGTTTTGCCAGCGGGCACCTTGATCCAGCCTTCGCTGATGCAGTATTCGGCCACGTCAACCCGTTCCTTGTCGTTGAAGCGAATGCCAATGTCGTGTTCAAACACGGCGGCACTGTAGTGCGGACTGCGTGCATCGGTGGACAGGTGATCGGGCAAGGGTGGTGGGGTGATGGCAGTGTTCATGGTGTTTTTCTGTAATCGTAAACAATGCGTGATTCTCGCGCATGCCGGGCGTGACCCACCCGCTGAGGCGCTCCGATGCGGCGGGCTTTCACTTCAGAACCGAATCATCATGCTGGCATCAACCGCGCCAACAGCGCGCCCGCATAACGCGCCTCCAACGGAATGCGCACCTGCAGCGGGCTGCCGGGTGCCACGCTGATGGCGTCACCGTCCAGGTTGCGCATCTGCTCTAGCGTCACGGTATGGTTGCCATTGGGGTGAATCACCTCGATCTGGTCGCCCACCAGGAATTTGTTCTTGACTTCCACCTCTGCCCAGCCGTCGGCAACCGAACGCACCTCGCCGACAAAATGGCTGTGGCCAATGTCGGAGTGGCCGGTCTCGTAGTTCTGGTAGTCCTGTGATGGGCGGCGCTCCAGGAAGCCGCTGGTGAAGCCCCGGTTGGCCAGGCCTTCGAGTTCGGTGATCAGCTTGGGGTTGAACGGCCGGCCGGCCACGGCATCGTCGATGGCACGGCGGTAGGTCTGCGCGGTGCGGGCCACGTAATACAGGCTCTTGGTGCGGCCCTCGATCTTCAGCGAGTCCACGCCGATCTTGACCAGGCGCTCCACATGCTCCACGGCGCGCAGGTCCTTGCTGTTCATGATGTAGGTGCCGTGCTCGTCTTCCATGATGGGCATCAACTGCCCCGGGCGGCCGGCTTCTTCCAGCAGGTAGACGTTGTCGGCCGCCGGGTGGCGGGCGCTGCCTCCGCAGGCGGCGAAGGACTGCTCGGCTTCCTCTTGCGCTTCGTTGAAATTGAAATCGGTCTCCATCTTGACGGCGATGGCTTCCCCGGTGTTGGGGTCGACGGCACTGTCCTGGGTGCTGTAATTCCAGCGGCAGGCGTTGGTGCAGGTGCCCTGGTTCGGGTCGCGCCGGTTGAAGTAACCCGACAGCAGGCAGCGGCCGGAATAGGCAATGCACAGCGCGCCGTGCACGAACACTTCCAGCTCCATGTCCGGGCATTCCTGGCGGATTTTTTCGATCTCGTCCAGGCTCAGCTCGCGCGACAGGATGATGCGGGCCACGCCCACCTTTTGCCAGAATTTCACAGCCGCGTAGTTGACCGTGTTGGCCTGTACCGAGAGGTGAATCGGCACGTCGGCAAAGTTGCCCTTGTCCATGCCTTCGCGCACCATCATGATCAGGCCGGGGTCGGCCATGATCAGCGCATCAGGCTTCAGTGCGATGACGGGTTCAATGTCACGCAGGTAAGTGCGCACTTTGTCGTTGTGCGGCAGCAGGTTGCTGGTGACAAAAAATTTCTTGCCGCGGGCATGGGCTTCGGCAATGCCAATGCCGATTTGCTCCAGCTTGAATTCGTTGTTGCGGGCGCGCAAGGAGTAGCGGGGCTGACCGGCGTAGATGGCGTCGGCGCCAAAGTCAAAGGCGGCGCGCATTTTGTCCAGCGAGCCGGCAGGCAGCAGAAGTTCGGGGGATTTGAGGCTCATGGGCTCTATTGTCCCGCAATGCACTTGGCTTGGCGACGACTACGAGCGTTGCAAATGCCCAGTCGGTGGTATCACAATAGCGCCATGGAAAAACAAATTCTGATTGCCGGGGGCGGCATTGGCGGTTTGGCGGCGGCGCTGGCCTGTTCCCGTGCAGGATGGTCTGCCACGCTGATGGAACGCACCCGCGAGTTTGGCGAGGTGGGGGCAGGTATCCAGATGGGCCCAAATGTGGTGCGACGTCTGCATGCCTGGGGTTTGGAGGATGATTTGAAAAAGGTGGCCGCGTATCCCGAGATGTTGAGGGTGCGGTCTGCCGACACGGGCGATGTGTTGGGTCGATTGCCACTGGGTGAACGTGCCCGCAAACTCTACGGCGCCCCGTATGCCACGATTCACCGGGCTGACTTGCACACTTTGCTGCTCAAGGCGGTCGAGAAAGATGGCACCGTACAACTGCATCTGGGCCGGTGGCTGGAGTCCTTTTTGGATATCGGACCTGCTGTGCAGGTCACGGCCCTGGATGGGGCACAGCTGGAAGGTCAGGCCCTCGTTGGGGCCGACGGCTTGTGGAGTACGGTGCGCCAGAACCTGCTCAATGATGCGGAGCCCAGAATCACCGGCCACCTGGCCTACCGTGCCCTGATCGCCCAGCGTGAATTGCCCGCCTTTTTGCGCAGCTCCAATGTGACGGTGTGGATGGGGCCGGATTTACATGTGGTGCAGTACCCGGTTCGCCGTGGTCACTGGCTCAACGTGGTGGCCATTGTGAAGGGACAGGTTATCGGCGATGTGGACGATTGGGACCAGGAAACCCACACTAGTGACCTGCGGGCCGCCATGGGCCGCACCTGCAACCGGCTGCAGGACCTGGTCAGCGCAATCAACAACTGGCGTCTGTGGGCTTTGTGTGACCGCCCGCCCATGGTGAGTGCTGGTGAGCAGGCGAAGGGGCGGGTGGCCTTGCTGGGGGATGCGGCTCACCCGATGCGACCCTACATGGCACAAGGCGCGGGTATGGCAATCGAAGACGCGACCTGCCTGCAAGCTGTGTTGAGCGGCCCCGAACGGCCCATGGCCGAACGGCTGCAAGCCTATGCCAACGAACGTTGGCGGCGCAATGCGCGGGTACAGGCCCGTTCCATTCGAAATGGACAAATTTTCCATGCCAAAGGGCTGATGCGCTGGGGCCGCGACGCGGCCATGGATGTGTTGGGTACCCGACTGCTGGACGTGCCGTGGCTGTACCGGGGTTGAACCTCTGCGCTGGCCCGGCTGCGGGCGGTTACTTCAAATTCGCATCCATGATTTTCTGGTGTTCTCCGGACGCTTTGAGCTTGCGCAGGGCGGCGTCAAATTTGTCGACAAGGACCGCATTTTCAGGCGTTTTTGCGAAGCCTGCATACATCCTGACCGATGAAATCACCAAGGGCAAGGCGTGCACAGTGGCGCTGAGTCCGAGTGACTTGAGCAGCCTGCTTCCAACAGCACGGTCACATACAAAGGCATCAAAACGACCCGCCAACAGCTTCAAAAATCCCTGCTCATCGGTGTTGCCGACGTCGGTTCGCACCAGGCCTGCGGCAACGACCCGTTTGAATTCGGTGCCGTAGTCGTATCCGGAGGTTGTGCCAACGGTTTTGCCGGCCAATGCGTCAATGTGGGGGGTGTTAAATTCCCGCCCATTCACGACGAATAGCACGTTCTCGCTGGTGCTGAGGTGCTCTTTGGGGAAATAGAGAAACCTCTGACGCTCCTTAGTGGGGTGCAGTGACAGGATGGCGGCTACTTTTTTTCGCTCCACCAGCATTTCGCTGCGTTTCCAAGGGTAGAACGTGAACTTGGCGTCCATGTCGAGTGACTTCAATACGGCGCGCACGATGTCGGGATGGTAGCCATGGGCCTGCCCATTCACGGAGTACTCGGCTGGTGGCCACTCTGACACCGCGAACTCCAGGGTTTGCGCTTGCAGCTGGCTGCTAAAGCACGAGGCAATCCACAAAACCAATATATGCACCGTTATTGTCTGCGCCGCTTTTACCTGGGTGGCAGGGCCTCCATTGCGGTCGAATGCTGCGCGAATGTGAACTTGGTGGTGCATGGTTCGACTGGTCCTGATGTATCGCTTAGTTGAGGCGTCCCAGCAACAGGTACTCCATCAAAGCCTTTTGCACATGCATGCGGTTTTCGGCCTCTTCCCACACCACCGATTGGGGACCATCAATGACATCGGCCTGAACTTCTTCTCCGCGGTGGGCCGGCAGGCAATGCATGAACAGCGCGTCGGGCTTGGCGGCCGCCATCATTTTTGTGTCTACACACCAGGCGGCAAAGGCCGTGCGGCGGGCCTCGTTCTCGGCCTCAAAACCCATGCTGGTCCACACGTCGGTGGTGACCAGATCGGCATCCGCACAGGCCACCAGCGGGTTGCTATAAGTTTTGTAGCTACCTGTGCCCATTCCACGAGGGGTAACGGCCACTTTCTCATCAACCTCATAGCCGCTGGGGGTGCTGACATGCAGGTGAAAGCCCAGCGTCGCGGCGGCCTGCAGCCAGGTGTTGGCCATGTTGTTGCCGTCGCCGACCCAGGTCACGGTCTTGCCGCGCAGGTAGTTGGGGTCAAGCTGGCCGTTGGCGTCGGTGCCGCGGTGTTCCAGCAGCGTGAACAGGTCGGCCAGGATCTGGCAGGGGTGAAATTCGTTGGTCAGGCCGTTGATGACGGGCACCCGCGAGTTGGCGGCAAAGCGCTCAATCTTGGTCTGCTCGAAGGTGCGGATCATCACGATATCGGTCATGCGGCTGATGACCTTGGCGCTGTCTTCAATTGGCTCGGAGCGACCCAACTGACTGTCGCCGGTGGTCAGGTGCACCACACTGCCGCCCAACTGGTACATGCCGGCTTCAAAGCTCACGCGGGTACGAGTGCTGGCCTTCTCGAAGATCATGGCCAGCGTACGGTCCACCAACGTGTGGTGTTTGGTAAAGGTCTTGAACTTCTGCTTGATCAGAGCCGCGCGGGTGAACAGGTAGTGGTATTCGTCGGCGGTGAAGTCGGCAAACTGCAGGAAATGCCGCACCGGCGGCGCGCCCTGGGGCAGCGTACTGGGGATGGCGCTGGGGGTGGCTGTCATGTGGCCTCCTTGAGCAGAGCGGTGATCAATGGGCACAGGATGGCGACCACCTGATCCGCCTCGGCCGTGGTCATGATCAGCGGTGGCACCAGGCGGATAACGCTGTCGGCGGTCACGCTGATCAGCAAGCCAGAATCGGCCGCGCGCTGCACCAGGGTGCCACAGGGCTTGGACAGGTCCACGCCCAGCATCAGGCCCATGCCGCGAATTTCCTTGACTGCGCCGCTGGTCAGTTCAGCCGCCAGCGCCTTTTCCAGTCCTGCCTTCAGGTGGGCTCCTACCGTGGCCGCGTTTGCCAGCAGGCCTTCGGCTTCCATCGTTTGAATCGTTGTGACACCGGCGCGCATGGCCAGCGGGTTGCCGCCAAAGGTGCTGCCGTGGTTGCCCGGCGCAAAAATATTGGCCGCCTTGGGGCCGGCCACCACTGCACCCACCGGCACGCCAGAACCCAGGCCCTTGGCCAGCGGCATGACGTCGGGCTGGATGCCGGCCCATTGGTGGGCAAACCATTTGCCGGTGCGGCCCATGCCGCATTGCACTTCGTCAATCATTAGCAGCCAGTCGCGTTCGTCGCACAAGGCGCGCACATCGCGCAGATAGTCCATGTGCATAGGGTTCACGCCGCCTTCGCCCTGGATGGCTTCGAAGAACACGGCCACCACATTCGGGTTGTTGGCGGTAGCCGCCTTCAACTGCTCGATGTTGTTGATGGGCACACGGATAAAGCCTTCCACCAGCGGGCCAAAGCCGGCCTGCACCTTGGGGTTGCCGGTGGCGCTCAGCGTGGCAATGGAGCGGCCATGGAAGGCCTTCTCATACACCACAATCTCTGGGCGCTCAATGCCCTTGTCATGCCCGAACTTGCGCGCCAGCTTCAGAGCGGCCTCGTTGGCTTCCAGTCCGGTGGAGCAGAAGAACACGTTGGTCATGCCCGAGCGTTCCACCAGCAGCTTGGCCAATTCTTCCTGCAGCGGCACATGGTAGTAATTAGAGGTATGGATCAGCTTGGTCACCTGGTCTTGCAGGGCGGCGACCAGCTTGGGGTGGTTGTGGCCCAGCGTGTTGACGGCAATGCCACCGAGCGCGTCCAGGTACTCGCGGCCGTTCACGTCCCAGACTCGGCAGCCCTGGCCATGGCTCAATGCAATGGGCAGGCGGCCATAGGTGTTCATCACGTGGGGTGAAGCGGGAGTGGCGGGTGTCGCAGCAGCAGTCATGTAATAGCTCCAGGGTCAACTCAAGGAATGGAAGCGGCCCACCCTCCGCGCCCCAGTGGGGCAGTGAGATCAGTGGGGCCGCTGAGCCACAATTCTAGGCGGAGGGCCGTTGCCCACCTTTGACAATTTGGCATCACACTGATGCGCTGGCGTGTCAGCAAACCGGTGCTCTGGCTCAGATAGAATTCTTGTGCGGTGCAACAGAACTTCCGGTACCGCAGTCCTGTCGCCACCCATACCATGCCGTTCACGTCGTTCAAAGAAATCTATATCCTGGGAGTAACCCGAAGCGGCAAGACGTTTCGCCCCAGCGATTGGGCGGAGCGCCTGGCCGGCGTCATGAGCCAGTTTCGCCCTGGCGGACCGCAGCCGGGCAGCCATTTGGCGTATTCCCCCTGGTGTGTCCCCACATCGATTGGCAATGTGAAGTGCGTAATCGTGCACAGCGATCTGCGCGAATACGACGTCATGGCCTGGGACTTTTGCCTCAATTTCGCCAAAGACAACGAATTGCAAGTCAGCGAAATCCGGCCCGAGGCCGTGGTCCTACCACCCAAACCCTGAGCCGACAGGCTAAGCGCTCAGAACAAAACGGTCCACGCGGCGGGCACCTATGGTCACCGCCATGTCATCCGGCTGGAGCGGGTAGTCCGGCGCGACGTTGAGCTGGTTGACGTGTTGGCGCCGCAGACCAATCGCCACATGCCCCGCTGCTGCGGCTCGGTCGGAAACTTCCTTGAAACGCTGCCCGGTTCCCAGCTCTATTGGAGTCAGGTACAACTGTTGCCCCTGTCCGTTGCTCAGCAGGTCCGCCACGATGTCTTGTGTGCCGGGGTTGAGCAGTTCCTGGCTGACATACAGGGCGTCAAAATGCGCGCTGCACACAATACGGTCACAGCCAGCCTTGGTCAACAGCTCCCGGGTGCCGGGGTCCAAACACTCGACGACGGTGTTGACCTGGCCCGCATGGGATTCAATCGCCAGCGCAATGCTGACATTCAGCAGGTCGGACGCCGGGTCACCCGCATCGCGGGTCAACACAATGGCATGGTGCGCCGCGTTCATACCGGCGCGCTGCAGGGTGTCATCACGGGTCGGGTCACCGCGCACATAACGCACCTGGCGCGCGCCCAATTCGCTGGGTAACTCGTCCAGGTCTTTGTCCACCAACACGACCTGGGCGGAGCGGCCTATGCGCGGATCGTTGGTTAGTTCGTCCAACAACCGAAGCAGCTTGGGCAGGCTGGGGAAGTTGATCAACACCAGGTGCCCGGAAAATGTAACGCTGCTCATACCTTTTAGCTCCTTGGTCTTGGACGTGATCAATGCGGTGGCCACTACGGACAGAATGAATCCCAACAGGCCGATGCCGATCACCATCAGCGGCACGCCCACCAGAAAGCGTCCGCCGGCGGTCTTTGGGAAGAAGTCACCGTAACCCACGGTGGTGAGGGTCACCATTGAGTACCACAGGGCGTCAGTCCAGGCCAGGTCCGGGTTGGCCGGCAACTCGAAATACAAAAAGCCGCTGGTGCCATAGGCCAGGATCGCTGTGAGCAGTACCACCGCCCGTAACTGCATGGGCGGATTGACAACCAGATTGCGCTGGAACATGCGCAGCAACACTTGCATCATGAGCCTTGCCTCGCCCATTCGTTGATCAGGGCCTCGGCCTTGGTGCTGACATCGGGATTGCCCCACAGGCCCAGGCTTTTGGAACGTGCCTGAACCTGTGCTTGCAAATAGACCGGCATGGAAGCAAAGGGATACACCGAGTACACCAGCGCATGGCCCTCGCTGATTAGCGCCATGCCAATGTCCTGCTCACCGGCGTATAACGTGGCAATGGTGCGGCCATGGCGGTCACGGGGCGGGGTGTTGAGCAACACACGCAGCGGCCGGTCACCGACCAGGCGTCGCAAGGCATCCTCAGCGGCACGGCCGTAGACCGCGACTTCGTCCTTGCCATGTTTGGACTCCAGTGTCTTGATGCCCAGCAAGCGCACCGTCGCGGTGCCCTGGCCGTCTTTGCTGACAACGACGGTATCGCCATCCACCACCTTGAACAACTGAACCAGATCGCCGCTTTCGAGTTTGGCCTCACGCTGCTGCTGCGTGGCCTGTTGTGCATAGATGCCGGTCACAAAAAAGGCGCTGGCGCAGAACAAACCTAGTACCAGGGACCAAAACGCAAGGGTAATGCGGTCCATGCTAGGACTCTATCGAAGTGGAAAAGGGGTGCGTTGGGCCATCGCGCCACTATAGCGTTGGGCGTAGTTTTGTCCAGGCAACAAAAAAGCCGTTCAAAGAACGGCTTTTTTGCTTTGCTGGCAGCGCACCCGGTGCAAACGGCGGTCATCTGAGACTTTGCGGGACAGACCGCAGCGGCAAGGCCGCCAGCTCTGTCCTCAACTGATCAAAGATGACCGTGCGAGTTGCCTAAATATTAGGCTGCAGGGTTAGCTGCGAGGGCCAAGGCTTTCACCTTGGTAGACAAGCGGCTCTTGTCGCGTGCTGCCTTGTTTTTGTGGAAGATGCCTTTGTCAGCCACGGTGTCCACCACGGCTTGCATCTTCGCAAACAGTTCAGTGGCCTTGGTCTTGTCACCGGCCAGAACTGCTTTCTCAACGTTCTTGACCGCGGTGCGGTACTTGGAACGCAAAGACGTGTTTGCTGCATTGATTTTGACGTCCTGACGGACGCGCTTACGGCCCGACGCCAGGCGCGGGTTCTTTTTTTTGGGTTTTCCAGATGCCATAGTAATAGTTCCTTGTGTCTGAGGATGATGCCAGCAAAGCCCACGATTGTATCACTTCAGCTGTTTTTTGACGGCACGTTGAATACTCAATGCCTTGAACACCTTGAACAGCCAGCTTCCTTGACTCCCCACTCCCCCCAGCCCCCTCGCCCCCGTCGGGCGAGGGGGAACTTTTAACAGCCGATTTGATTTCGTCTCGCCGAATACGGAATTACGGACGTGAGGTTGCCAATGCTGTTTCTTGCATAGAGTTCAGGTGTTGCAGTTCCGGGCGCCGGACGCGTGAGTTGGGGTTCGCTGTATTCATTTTTTCCCGAGACGCCTCCGGCGTTCGGAACTCCCCCTCATGAACTCTCCGAGCGAAGCAACGGTGGTAACGCACCGCCCGTAATTCCGTATTCGGCGCGCAGCCGCAAAATCGGCTGTTAAAGCTCCCCCTCGCCCGACGGGGGCGAGGGGGCTGGGGGGAGTGGGGAGTCAGAAGTTGGAAGTTAGCCCCCATTACACTCACTCAGTGAGCCTCATCAAATCCGCCTCTACTGTTTCCCTGCTGACCCTGGTATCGCGTATCACCGGCCTGGTGCGTGACCTGCTAATGGCCTCCATCTTTGGTGTGAGCGCCATGACCGATGCGTTTTGGGTCGCCTTTCGCATTCCCAATATGCTGCGCCGCATGTTTGCCGAAGGGGCCTTTAGCCAGGCTTTTGTTCCGGTGCTTGCCGCCAGCAAGGAAAAAGACGGTGATGAAGCAACCCATGTATTGATCAACGCAGTGGCGTCTTTATTGACCCTGGCGTTGTTGCTGACGTGTGTACTCGGGGTTGCCGGTGCGCCCATCCTGGTCTACATCCTCGCCAGTGGCCTCCAGCCAGAGGGCTTTGACGCGGCCGTGGTGATGACGCGCTGGATGTTTCCCTACATTGCGTGCATGTCGCTCGTGGCGCTGGGGGCGGGCGTGCTCAACACCTGGAAGCGGTTTGCGATCCCGGCGGCCACACCGGTTTTACTCAACCTCGCGATGATCTCGGCAGCGTGGTTGGGCGCGCCATGGCTGGAGCGCCATGGATTCGAACCCATCTACGCCATGGCCGGTGGCGTCATGGTGGGAGGGCTGCTGCAACTAGGCGCCATTTTGTGGGCGCTCCACGGTATTGGACTGGCACCGAAAATTGGCCTGAGTTTGGCTGCAGCCCGCGCCGCGTGGTCACAGCCCGCTACCAAAAGAGTCGTGCAGCTAATGGGACCAGCATTGCTGGGTGTCAGCGTTGCCCAAATTTCACTGTTGATCAATACCCAGATTGCCTCACACCTGGCGACTGGCTCTGTGACCTGGCTGAACAACGCGGGGCTGTTGATGGAATTTCCCACCGCCATGTTGGGTGTCGCGCTGGGTGTGGTGTTGATGCCGCAACTCGCGGCTGCCAAGGCCAGCGGCGATTCCGATAAGTTTTCCAACATGATCGACTGGGGTTTGCGACTGGTGGTGTTGCTGGCCGTGCCCAGCGCCGTGGCACTGATCACCTTTGCCCAGCCCATTGTTGCAGTGATTTTTCACAATGGTCGTTACACCGATGCCGATGTGATTCAAACCACTGGAGCCCTGATGGGCTACGGCGCCGGGCTGCTGGGTCTGGTCGCCATCAAGGTGTTGACGCCCGGTTATTTTGCCAGCCAGAACATCAGGACACCGGCCTTGATTGGTATCGCCGTGCTGGTCATTACCCAAGGCCTGAACCTGCTGTTTGTGCCCGTGCTGGCCCATGCCGGTCTGGCGTTGGCGGTTGGGGTCGGTGCCATGGTCAACGCGCTGTGGTTGTTGCTGGGTCTGCTGCGTGATCGAACCTTTGTTCCCCGCCCGGGCTGGGGTCGGTTTACCATGCAGGTTTTGGCAGCCAGCGCCTTGCTGGCGGTGTTTTTAATGTGGGCCAGTATGGCTTTACCCTGGTTAGCCATGTATTCCGAAAAGCTTAAGAGAATGGGTGCTCTAGCCCTCGTGATTGCTGGTGGTGGTGCTATATATTTCGTAGCAATCTGGGCGGCGGGGCTGAATCTGCGGCAGTTGTTGCGGCGCTAGGCGCCGGGAGACCCTCGCACCATGAACCTGTCGCTCACCGCGCCGTCTCCTTTGGACTACTTCACCGCGCTGGTGGAGCGCGATATCGAGTTTGCGTTGTTTGAGGCGGCCATCAGCCTGGCCCAGGACGAATACCCGGAAGTCGATGTTCAGACGGTGCTGAACGAAGTAGACCATTTGCAGGCCCGCGTGCGCCGCCGTATCGCTGCCGACACCGGGCCGGTCCAAAAGTTGCGTGTCCTGAACCAGTTCTTCTTCCAGGATCTGGCCTTTGCTGGCAACGTGAACAACTATTACGACCCGGACAACAGCTTCATTCATATCCTGTTGCATACGCGGCGCGGAATTCCCATCACGCTGGCGGTGCTGTGGATGGAACTGGCGCAGGGCTTGGGCTTGTCGGTGCGGGGTGTGGGCTTCCCTGGCCATTTTCTGGTCAAGGTGAATTTGCCGATGGGGCAGGTGGTCATTGACCCGATTGACGGTAAATCCCTGAGCCGGGAAGAACTATCGGAGCGGCTCGAACCCTATCGGCGGCGCAGCGGCCTGATGGATGAGTTGGAGACGCCATTGGGCCTGTACCTGCAGACCGCTCCCTCACGCGACATCATTGCCCGTATGCTGCGCAACTTGAAGGAAATCCACAAATCCCATAGCGACTGGCTGCGCCTGCTGGCGGTGCAGGAGCGTCTGATTGTGCTGATGCCCGAGGCCTGGAACGAATACCGTGACCGCGGTCTGGCGCATGCCCAATTGGGCCACACCGAACAGGCGCTGGCCGATCTGGAGTGTTACCTGGTTCACGCCGACGAACACGTCAACCTGGACGCAATTGCGGACTGGGTGGATGCGCTGCGGCGTTCCTGAGCAACACTTTCACCACCACTTCATGCTCCAACGCACACACTCCATTCCAGGGCTGGTCTTGCGTGACCATACGTTTGACCTGCCGCTGGACTATCAGAACCCTGGTACACGTTTGAGCGTCTTCGCGCGTGAAGTGGTGGCCCCGGGAAAGCGGGATGCGGATCTGCCCTATCTGGTGTATTTCCAGGGCGGACCTGGCTTCGGCGCGCCGCGCCCCATGGGCAACAACGGCTGGTTGGCCCGTGCCTTGCAGGATTACCGGGTCTTGCTGCTGGACCAACGGGGTACCGGCCGTTCGACACCGGTCACGGCGCAAACGCTGGGCCATTTTGTCGATGCGAAGAGTCAGGCCGACTACCTGATGCACTTTCGCGCCGACAACATTGTGCGCGACGCTGAGGCCATTCGCCTGCAACTGACCGATGGCAAACCCTGGAGCATTTTGGGACAAAGTTATGGCGGTTTTTGTGCCTTGCGGTACCTGAGCGCAGCGCCCGATGGCTTAAGAGAGGTGCTGATTACCGGCGGCATTCCGTCGCTGACACGTCCGGTGGACGACGTCTACCGGGCGACTTTCGCACGGGTGATTGCCAAGAACCGCCAGTTTTATGCCCGTTACCCCGGCGATGGTCAGCGGGTACGCGACATCGTCGACCATTTGCTGCAGCACGTTGTGCGTCTGCCGGGGGGTGGGCGTTTGACGGCCGCGCGTTTTCTGCAACTGGGGCTTCAGTTTGGCATGGCGGATGGTTTCGAGGCCGTGCATTACCTGATGGAAGACGCTTTTTTGGTCCTGCCGGACGGCCAGCGGGTTTTGAACTGGAATTTTCTGACGCAGGTGGAACAGGCCCAGAGTTTTGACACCAACCCGATTTATGCGTTGTTGCATGAAGCCTGTTACACCCAGCAAGCTGCGAGCCAATGGTCGGCCGATCGTTTGTTAACCGAGTTTCCCGAGTTTGCGCTGCAGGGGCCGGGGCCAGTTTTATTCACCGGGGAAATGATTTTTCCGTGGATGTTTGAGTGTTACTCGCAGTTGCAGCCTCTCAAGGAGGCGGCACACCTGCTGGCCCAAACCGCTGCCTGGCCAAATTTGTATGACGTGGACCGCCTGCGCCACAACGCAGTGCCGGTCGCTGCTGCGGTGTACCACGACGACATGTATGTCCACCGGCAATTTTCAGAAGAAACCGCAAACCTCGTGCCCAACATTCGCTTGTGGGTGACTAATGAATACGAGCACAACGGGCTACGAATGGACGGTGGCCCGGTGTTAGCGCGCCTGCTAGCCATGGTGCGGGGGGAGATTTAGCCCCCCCACGCTTTGCGGCACTTGGTCAGGACTGGCGGGCGTTGACGGTGACCGTTGGCAAAGTCATTTGCGCAGGTGCCGCGGCCGCCACGTTTTCCTGGGCGGTTGTATCAAAGTGCCACAACAGCGTTCCCTCGACGGCCAGGGTCATCACAAGCGCGAACGACAGCCCAGTGACTTTGAAAGTCGTGTTGTTTGCGTGGTACAGCATGATTTTCTCCATCGGTAGGCCACATCAGCCCACTGTGTGAACAGTAGGCAATCCCAGGCGAAATTTCAGGGTTTTTGCGACGAATGGCGGTTGCACCCGAAGTTTTGCCGGTGCGCGCACGCAGCGGCACAACGGGTATCGACTGAGTGTCTGGTAGCTACCTAGTTGGCGGATGTGCAGATTCGCAGCGGTTTGCTCAAAAAAATGGGGTCAGGTGCGCCGAAAATTGTTTGTCGGCCGCAACATCCCGTAGGCTTGCGATCTCAGGTTAGGGTCGCGACAAAAGTTTTGCTTGTTCCAAAGCCTTTGACACCGCAGCGACACGGCCCAACGGAGCGATGGCAGTGTCGGTGTGTGGTGTTGAAAACACCGATAGCCGACTTCCATGGACCAGTGACTCCTGGGCAGGCATCAGGTTGACAGGTCTTGACGCGCGAATGTGTTCGTTGGCGGGCCGCGTCTGGGTGGACACCGTGGTGGGCGCAAACGTGTCGTGCCAATGGGGGTTGGGAGTGGTTGTGTCAGAGGTTTCCCCGGTCGGTGGAACGGCTGCAAGTTGGGTTACCGGTTGCAACCATTGAAGAATCGGGTTCCACTGCTCCAGATCGGGTTTCGTTGCATTGCTGCGGATGTCAAAAATGGTGTGGCCACTGTCCAGACCGCGCACATACCACTGGGTTTCACGCAACACACCCAGAAACGGCACCCCCAAAGCCTGGGCCCAGTCGCGTAAGGACTGAGCGCCATGGGTCCGGGCATCAATGCGCATGCCAACCACGCCCAGCAGGCAGCGCCCATTGGCAAGCCGCGGCAGTGCCATCAATTCGGCGATGCAGGCCGCAGCAGACTCGCGGTCGAAAATAGAATGGCATACGGGGATCAGGATGGCTTGGGCCGACATCACCACTTTGGCCAACTCAAAACCGTGCAATCCGCCAGGCGTGTCCAGTACCACATGGGTCACGCCAGCAGGCACTTTCAATACGTTTTTTTGGTCTATGGTCCATGGCACGATGGACGGCAGTGGCGGCTCGCGGCGCTTAAGCCATGCCCGGGTCGACTGCTGGCGGTCCACGTCGCCCAGCATGACGGTAGCACCCTGGCGCGCCATCCAGGCAGCCAAGTGCGTAGCCAGCGTGCTTTTGCCGCTGCCACCTTTGCGATTGATCACTGCGATTACCGGCATGGGCACCCATCACATCGTCTACAGATGGACGAATTTTGGTGCAAAAGTCGGTGAAAGTCCAGTCGCTAGGGCTTGGGTAGCTATCCTTTTTCTAGCGCCAAGGCCCCACGCACCCTGTTTGCGCGCTTTGAACGTTTCCTACGCGACGACGACGGCTGCACCGTCTCCGCGCGGCGCAATGTGGCCGATGGAGAAAACCGTTTCCCCGGCGCTGCGAAAGGTTTCGGCGCAGGCGTCGGCTTGGGCTGCATCCACCACCACCACCATGCCGATACCGTTGTTAAAGGTGCGGTTCATTTCGATGTCGTCAATGCCCGCGGTTTTTTGCAGCCAGGCAAACAATTCGGTCTGCGGCCAACTGCCTTTTTGCAGGTGGGCCGCCATGCCCTCGGGCAACACGCGGGGAATGTTCTCCAGCAGACCTCCGCCAGTGATGTGGGCCAGGGCCTTTATCGGGTGTTGTGCCAACGCCGCCAGCACATTCTTCACATACAGGCGGGTGGGTTCCATGATGGCCTGTTTGAACGCTTTGCCGTCCAGCACTGCAGGCACCGTGCCCGCCGCTTCAGCGCGCTCAATACATTTGCGCACCAGGCTGAAACCGTTGGAGTGAACACCATGGCTGGCCAGGCCCAGCACCACGTCGCCGGGCAACACACCGGCACCGGTCAGGATTTTCGACTTTTCCACCGCGCCCACGGCAAAACCAGCCAGGTCGTATTCACCTGCAGGGTACATGCCGGGCATTTCCGCGGTTTCACCGCCAATTAGTGCGCAGCCAGACAACTCGCAGCCCTTGGCAATACCACCGATCACAGCCGCCGCCGTGTCCACGTCCAGCTTGCCGCAGGCAAAGTAGTCCAGAAAGAACAGAGGCTCGGCGCCTTGTACGAGCACGTCGTTAACGCTCATTGCCACCAGATCGATGCCTACGGTGTCGTGCATGTTCCATTCGAACGCCAGTTTGAGCTTGGTTCCCACACCATCGGTGCCAGATACCAGCACGGGTTCCTTGTAACGCTTGGGGACTTCAAACAGCGCGCCAAAACCGCCAATTCCGGCCAGCACGCCTTCACGCATGGTCTTTTTGGCCAAGGGTTTGATGCGTTCGACCAGGGCGTCGCCGGCGTCAATATCGACACCAGCGTCTTTATAGGATAGGGGGGTAGGGGTGCTGGATTGGGTCATGTGGAGGGGCTTGCGACGGCATCAAAGGCTGAGCCGATAGAATTTGCCCAGATTTTAAGGGTTCACCCCCTCCATTCCTGTATGCAATTTACGCCTACCCAAAAAAGTTTTGTCACCTGGAGCCTGATCGCCGCGCTGTTGTTGGTCTTGCTTTGGCTGCTCGGCCCGGTGTTGACGCCGTTTGTGGTGGGTGCGGTGTTGGCCTATGCGCTGACCCCCTTGGTGGACTGGTTGGACGATGTCGGTCGTGGGCGTATTCCCCGCCTGCTGGCGGTCGTAGTCGTGGAGCTGCTTTTCATCATTGCCATGCTCGCGATTTTGTTGCTGATGGTGCCCATCGTGGCGAAGGAACTGCCGTTGCTGCGCGAACAATTGCCGTTGTTGCTCGAAGCGGTCAACACCACGCTCAAACCCTGGTTGGCGCAATGGGGCATTCGTTTCACCTTGAATGTCGCCAGCATCAAGTCCTTCGCCATGACACACCTCAGTGGCAATGTCGAGGACATCGTGGGCTCGTTGCTGGCCTCGCTGAAGTTGGGCGGCAGTGTTGCGTTTTCGCTGATTGGCAATGCCATACTGATTCCGGTTGTGCTGTTTTATTTGCTGATGGACTGGGACCGCCTGATAGGGCAACTTCGTGACCTGATTCCACCGCGCTTGCGCGGCGCGACCGACAGTTTCATGGCTGAAGCTGATTCGGTACTGGGGCAGTACCTGCGTGGCCAACTGCTGGTCATGGTGATTTTGGCTGTTTTTTACAGTGTAGGGCTGGCCCTTTTCGGGCTCGATTTGGCCTTGCCGATTGGTGTTTTTACCGGTTTGGCAATTTTTGTGCCGTATCTGGGCTTTGGTGTCGGCTTGGCGCTTGCCACCTTGGCGGGCTTGCTGGAATTCTCGGCCGACTCCGGACTTGGTTACACCGTGATCATGGTGGCCGTGGTGTATGGTGCGGGCCAATTGGTGGAAAGTATTTACCTGACGCCACGTCTGGTGGGTGAGCGTATTGGTCTGCACCCGCTGGCCGTTATCTTTGCCTTGCTGGCTTTTGGACAGGTGCTGGGTTTTGTCGGCATATTGGTGGCACTGCCGGTCAGTGCGGTGTTGTTGGTCGCCATTCGGCGCATCAGGGAAAGCTATCTGACCAGCCGCTTGTACCACGGTTGAGAAACATTCCATGAAACAGATGGCGCTGGACATTGGTCTGCCAACCGGACCCACACTGGCCAACTTTTGCGCCGGCCCCAACCTGGACGCTTTGCGGCATCTTGAATTGTGGGTAGGGGCTTCGGCCCGTTCGCCGGTGCCGACCTATTTGTGGGGCATCAGTGGCAGCGGCAAGACCCATCTGCTCAAAGCGGCACGCGAGGGCTTGCGGGAGCAGGGAGCCCGGGTCGGCTGGCTTGATGTCAACACGCTGGAGCCCGTCGACTACAACGAATCCTGGGCGGCTGTTGTGCTTGACGATGTGCACCTTTACACGGCAGCGCAGCAGCACACGGCCTTCAATTGGTTTGTGAATGCACAAACCCTGCAGCGCCCGGTGCTGGCGGCAGGGGAGTTTGCTCCGGTCGAATTACAACTGCGCGACGATTTGCGTACCCGGCTAGGCTGGGGCCACATTTTCCACCTCCAGCCCCTGAGTGAAGCCGAGCGGCGTGCCGTGCTGCGGCAGGCGGCTGATGCCCGGGGCGTGTTCCTCAGCGACGAGGTGATGGATTTCATGCTCACCCGTTTCAGCCGCGACCTGGCTAGCCTGATGGAACTGTTGGGCCTGTTGGATGGTTATGCCCTGCAAACCAAACGCGCCATCACCATTCCGCTGATCAAATCCATGATGGACAATGCATGACATCTGTTAACACACCGGGAGTGGCGTCGAGCGCCGACAGGCCACCCGCAGACGCGAGAGCCCCCTCGGGGACCGTGAGGGTCGCACTCTTCGATCTGGACCACACCCTGATTCCTATGGACTCGGACCATGCCTGGGGTGAGTTCACGGTATCGCGCGGCTGGGTGGACCCGGTCGCATTCAAGCGCGAGAACGATGCTTTTTACGCCGACTACCAGGCTGGAACGCTGGATGTGCATGCCTATGTGCGTTTTGCCACGGCTGCCATTTGCCGCCAAGGTGCTATAAGTTCAATAGCTGCTCACGCAGATTTCATGAGGGCTATCGTCCAGAAATCCATACAAACTCAGGCCTTGGAACTGGTGCGCCAGCACCAGAATGCCGGTGACATGGTGGCCATCGTCACGGCCACCAACGAATTTGTGACCCGGCCCATCGCAGAGGCTTTTGGTGTGAGCGAACTGATTGCGGTGGAACTGGAGCGCTCTTTTGAATCGGATGGCACAGGCTGGTTTACCGGCGCCATTCGCGGTGTGCCCTCCTTTCGCGAGGGCAAGGTCACCCGGGTCTCCCAGTGGCTGCAAGCCCGTGGGCTGGACTGGGACACCACCCACACCACCTTTTATTCGGATTCGATGAACGACCTGCCTTTGTTGGAAAAGGTGTTCGTGCCCGTCGCCACCAACCCGGACGCCCGCCTGCGGGCGCTGGCCCAACAGCGCGGATGGCGCATACTTGACCTGTTTAGCTGAGGGTGAAGCCAGTTGCACCGGTGTGTAGGCCAGCCCCGTACGAGAAAAGAATGATCAAAAAATTCATAGATAAATTGATAAGCAAATCGTCCGACGCCTTGGGTCGCAAGAAGCCCAAATTTGGCAAGCGGGTTGACGTACCCGTTCAAACCCATGGCATCGACCCCACGCTGGTGGATGAACGGGCATTGAACGTGGTGCGCACCCTGCACGCTGCGGGGTTTGAGGCCTATGTGGTGGGTGGTGCAGTGCGTGACCTGTTGGTCGGTTTGCGGCCCAAAGACTTTGATGTGGCCACCAATGCCACACCCGAGCAGGTCAAAGGCCTGTTTCGCCGCGCGTTTTTGATCGGGCGGCGTTTTCGTATCGTGCATGTGGTGTTTGGCCGGGGCCGCGAGCACGAAGTCATCGAGGTGTCCACCTTCCGTGCTTACCTGGACAACGCTGCGGCCGAGCAGGTGGCAGGCAATGAGAAGACCAGCAAGAGCGAACTGGCCGGCATGAAACACGCCGTGGACAGCACGGGCCGTGTACTGCGCGACAACGTCTGGGGTCCGCAGGAAGAAGACGCGGTCCGCCGCGACTTCACCATCAACGCCATGTACTACGACCCGCAAACGCAGATCGTGGTGGATTACCACAATGGCTTCAAGGACGTGAAGAACCGCGTCATCCGCATGATTGGCGACCCGGCGACCCGTTACCGCGAAGACCCGGTGCGCATCATCCGCGCCGTGCGTTTCGCCGCCAAGCTCAGCAGCCTGGGTTTTGCGCTGGAGCCCAAAACGGCAGCGCCGCTGGTCAAGTCGCACGAGTTGTTGGCCGATGTGCCGCAGAGCCGTCTGTTTGATGAAATGCTCAAGCTGCTGCAAACCGGCCATTCGCTGGCGTCCATTGAGCAGTTGAAAAAACTGGGTCTGGCGCGCGGTATTTACCCGCTGCTCGATGTGGTGGTGGAGCGCGCCGAGCAGCCCTTTGTTAACGCCGCCCTCAAAGACACGGATCGCCGCGTGGGCGAAGGCAAACCGGTGGCGCCCAGCTTTTTGCTGGCCTGTGTGTTGTGGGCCGATGTGCGTGATGGTTGGGCGCGACGCCTGGAAGACCGCCAGCACTCCCACCCGGCGCTGATGGATGCCATCGATGACGTGTTCCGCGCCCGTATCGGCGATGTGTCGGGCGGCGGCAAGCTGGCCAGCGACATGCGCGAGATCTGGGTGATGCAACCGCGGTTCGAGAAGCGGGTGGGCAGTACCCCCTTTGGTTTGGTGGAGCAGGCACGCTTCAGGGCCGCCTTTGACTTCATGCGCTTGCGGGCCGACATCGGCGAGGTCGAAGAGGTTTTGGCCGACTGGTGGCAGGAATTCAGCATGGCCAGCGATGCCTTGCGTCAGGATCTGGTCGACCAGGTGCGCGAAGAACAGCAAAAACGCAAGCAAGCACCCCGCGTCCACCGCGTGCCACGGGCTGACGCACCAGCGGGTGACAGCAGCGTACCAGCGTCGAACCAGTCCCCCTTGGGCGCACCAGCAACCGCCGTCGCCAACGGCACTAACAATGGCGACGAGTCCGACAATGCCGCCCCGCGCAAACGCCGCCGTCGCCGCCGCCCAGGTGGTGGACAAGGTGGTCCTGGCGCTACCGGCCCGGACCAAGGGAACCAAGGACCGGACAACTGAGCGCCGGCATGCGCGAGCCCGTAGTGGCGTATGTCGGTCTGGGGGCTAATTTGGGCGACGCCCAAATGGCACTGGATGGCGCAGTACGCAGCTTGCGCCTTGCACCCGGTGTGACGGTCACTGCGCAGTCATCCCGGTACCGGTCAGCGCCCATCGACGCCAGCGGGCCGGACTACATCAATTCCGTGGTCGAGGTGCGCACGGAGCTAACGGCTCCTGCGTTATTGGCTTGTTTGCACGCCATCGAAAACGCGGCCGGGCGGGAGCGACCCTTCCAAAACGCACCGCGCACGCTGGACCTGGACCTGCTGCTTTTTGGTGATGCCAGCATCAGCAGCCCGGTGTTGACCGTTCCCCATCCCCGCATGGGCTTGCGTGCCTTTGTGTTATTGCCCCTGGCCGAGATTGCGCCGCACCGGGTCGATGCGGCGCAACGCGAAGGGATCAGTGGCCAGGCCATTCAGCGATTGACCAGTGACACGATCTCCAGGTCGACGCTCACTTCCCAAGCAATGCTTCCTTGAGGGCTGGGTCCACTGGCGCGGAGCCCAGCCACACTTTGAGCACCATTTCAAAAAAGTCGCTCTCTCCGACCGGGGCGCCCTGTTGCACGTCAAGCAGGTAAAAAATAGTGCCCTTGCCGGGTACATAGTCAATCGAGAAGTAGTCGCCTGCAACCAGTTTCGGGCGCGCCGAAAAGATTTCGACCATGCGGTTACTTGATGTGGCATTTCTTTGCACTTGCTCGGGACTCGCATTGGCCTTCATGCCCTTGATGAACGAAAGTCCGAAGTCGGTGCCGGGCACATCCCGCAGCGCAATAAATCGCAGCCTCTTGGGTCCCGGCATGGCAATCAGCTCTTCGACGGTTTTGGCCTTGCTTTGAGCGTACAGCGCAACGTCATAAACTTTGTTGGCACCGACCTTGTTGACCCGAGTACCAGATCCATTCAAGATCAAGGGCACATCGTTCAGCACCTGTGTTGTTTCAAATTTGTTGACGGTTGCGGCGATCGTATGCGACCCGCCTGCCAAAACGAGGGCAATCACAAGCCCCGCGGCGCGGCAGGCATTCACGGCTTTCTTAGCGGTCATATGGTCTCCTGGTATAGATTTTTTGTGTTCACGAACGCAACGCTAGCTTGCGCCGAAACGAACCCATGATACGACTCTAGGTCAGGTCCCGATCAGGGCCGCACGCACACAGTTGCGACCGTTGTGTTTGGCCTCGTAAAGCGCCCGATCGGCAGCCGCCAGCAAGTCCTCGATTTGCAGCGTGGCATGCGGCACGGTAGATACCACCCCAAAACTTGCAGTAAACGCCACTGTATGGCCTTCTGATACCACTCGCAGGCTTTCAATCGCGACGCGAAACTCCTCGGCCAGCGCCATCGACTGGGTCAGGTCGACACCTGTGAGCACAATGACAAACTCCTCACCGCCATAACGCGCCAAGACGTCACCCGCGCGGTGAATTCGGGGGCGCATCAGATCGGCCAGCGCTCGCAGACAGGCATCACCGGTC
This sequence comes from Candidatus Aalborgicola danicus, assembly GCA_016703945.1. Taxonomy (GTDB): domain Bacteria; phylum Pseudomonadota; class Gammaproteobacteria; order Burkholderiales; family Burkholderiaceae_C; genus Allorhodoferax; species Allorhodoferax danicus. Next base: position 396,520 of record JADJBC010000002.1, on the reverse strand, counting down.
AGATGGCCGTAACGGTCATTGATCTGCTTGAAGTGGTCGATGTCGAAAAGGATCAGGGTAATGGCGGTTTGCTGTCGCTCTGCCCGACGCAGTTCGTTCTCCACGGCCGTATCAAAGTAGGCCCGGTTGCTGATCTGGGTCAGTCCGTCGGTGGTTGATAGCAGCAGCAACCGGTCGTTGGCAGCTTTCAGCTGTTGCAGCGTGGTGTTGAGGTCGGTGGTGCGGGATTGCACCCGCGCTTCGAGTTCCTGGTTGACACGCTCCTTGGCTTCAATCAGCGCTTGCTGGCTGGTGCGAGCCTCGCGCTCATGCTCCAGCGCCACGGCCTGGGCGTTGAGGCGCAGGCTGCGGTCGGTGTTGATGCGATCCGCCAGCGTGAACGACAACAAAACCACCAAGAGGATGATGCCAATCTCGGACGCACTTTCAGTCCAGAGGTTGATCGGTATCCAGCCCAGCTTGCTGGCGGTAAGGACCGCCAGACCAATAAAAATCGCAGTCCAGGCCAGGCAATAAAAACGTGCAAATTTGGCGCCGCGCCACCAGCGCCAGTAACCCAGGGTGAGGGCCGTAGTCGCTATCGGTATCGCGATGGAGGTGCCAGCCCGAATGGTCCAACTGTACGGCAACACAAACGAGAGGCAAAAGATGGCGGCACTGACAAGGGTAAGCGCCCGCACCAGGTAAAACGCCGGTTTGGAAAAGAGGCGCAGTTTGAGAAACTGGCTCATGAACAGGCAGGCAAAAAAAGCGGAGGCTCCAATAAAGGTCGAGATGGCGAAGCTGTTCCAGCGCAAGGCGTTGGGCCACACATAGGCAAACGTGTAGCCCGTCAATGTCAAGTGGAACAGCATATAACTGGCGACAAAACCGATGTAATACAGATAGTTGATGTCGCGGGTGGAAAAATACACAAACAGGTTGTAGACCACCATGATCAGCAGGATGCCGATCACGCCGCCCTGCACCAGGCTTTCGTCGTTGGCAGCCGCATGGAACAACGCCGGGTCCCAGATGCGCAAAGGCCCCTCGATGGTGCCGCTGGAGGCCAGGCGCAGATACACCGTGTTCATGCCAGGGCTCAGGTCCACCGGCATCACAAAATTGCGGTGTCGTACGGGCCGTTGGGCAAAGGGCTGTTCGTCGCCCAGGGTGTACCGGGTTTGCAGTGAGTCACCGGCGTAGTGGTAGAGCCACACATGGTCCAGAAACGGAATCGGCAACTCGATCAACCGGGACAGCCGCTGGGAGTCGAGGTTTTGCAACTGGAACCTGAACCAGTAGGCGTCCTTGGTGAAGCCAAAATTGGGCGACTGGCGGTTGATAAGCTGCCAACTGGAGCCCGCCGTGCGGACCTGCTCCAGGGTCAAGCTCCCGCCGGGGTCCACCAGCACCCCCATACGCGGGCCGACCTCGATGCGAACGGCGCCCCGTTCCCAGACCGACAACAGCGGCAGCGTGGCGTCCTGCGCCGAGTGGACCGTCTGCCCAGGCGCCCATAGCGCCAGAAACAGGGTCCAGAGCAGCAGGGCGCGCATCGCAGGCATCAGGCCAGTTCGGCAATCAGTTCGATTTCCACGCAGGCGCCCAAGGGAATTTGTGCTACGCCAAAGGCGCTGCGGGCGTGTGCGCCTTGGTCGCCAAAGACCTGGCCAAACAACTCGCTGGCGCCGTTGGTGACCAGGTGCTGTTCGGTGAAATCAGCGGTGGAGTTGACCAGCGACATCAGCTTGACGATGCGTTTGACCCGGTTCAGGTCGCCCACGGCCGCGTGCAGGGTGCCCATCAGGTCGATGGCGATGGCGCGGGCGGCAGCCTTGCCTTCTTCGGTGGCCATGGTCTTGCCCAATTGGCCGACCCAGGGCTTGCCGTCTTTTTTGGCGATGTGCCCACTGAGGAAGACCAGGTTGCCGGTCTGCACAAAGGGGACGTAAGCGGCCGCGGGAATGGCAACCGGTGGCAGGTCGATGTCCAGTTTGGCCAGGGTTTCGTAGATGTTCATGGTTTGGTTTGCTCTCAACATTAGTGGTAAGAAATGCCTCCAGCCCCCGAGGAATAAGCGTCAGCAGCTATCTAAAGAATAGCACCCGGGAACTGGGACTGTGTTTGTGTTTGCGACGTTCCCTGAGTCTGGGATTGTGATTGAACTTGTCCCTGGTTTTGGCTCTGCCCGCCACCACTCCAGCCGTCGATTCATACGGCTCCACCGTCACTCCCACCGTCAGCGTGTGGTTGGCACCGCCGTGGATGACACCCCGTATGGGTGATACGTCGGCGTAGTCGCGGCCAATGGCCAGTGTCACGTAGTCCTCGCCCGGCGTGCCCCAGCCGTCGCGGTTGTTGGTCGGGTCAAAGTCACACCAGCGGGCGCCAGAGGGCGCGTCGGGCAAATCAGGCAAATACACCGAGACCCAGGCGTGGGAGGCGTCACTACCGACCAGGCGTTGCTGACCTTCGGCAGGGTGGGTCAGCAGGTAGCCACTCACATACCGGGCGGGTAGGCCATAGGCGCGCAGGCAGGCGATCATGATGTGGGCAAAGTCCTGGCACACGCCTTTGCGCTGCGCCAATGCTTCCAGCGCCGGGGTGTTGATCTCGGTGCTTTGGCTCTCGTACGTGAAATCCCGGTAGATGCGTTGCATGAGATCGCGCGCGGCCTCTACCAGCGGCACGCCAGGGCCAAAACTGGGCCGCGCATAGGCCGCAAACTCGGCGTGCCGCACTACAAACGGTGAGGCAAACACAAACTCGGCGGCGTGGTCAAACGGCTTGTGGGCGACGTAACGAAAACGCTCGCGCACCTCCTCCCAAGGCATGTTGCTCTCGGGCATGGACGGCGCCTGCGTGGCCACCAAGCTTCGGGCTACAACCTGCAGTTGCGTATGGGCGGTCTGCAGTGAGAAAAATACCCGGGTGTTGCCATACACGTCCTGTGTTGCGACCTGCTGCGCGGGCTGCGGGGTGATCAGCAGTTTGTGGTCCAGCAACTGCTGGTTCGCCGTGCGCATAGGCTGCAAATAGGCCATGTGCTGTGCAATGTCCACGGCCGGAGCATAGTCGTAGCAGGTTTCGTGGGTGATGCGTAACTGCATGGTTTGCCTCGTCTAAGCGCCCAGGCTTTGCCCGGTCTCGCCGGAGTGGGTGAAATAGGTGGCGCCAATTTCTTCCGACACCTGGTAGGCCGCTTCGCCGCAATCCCACAACAAATCGATCAGGGTCGGCAAGCTGCCGTCGTCCCCGATGTCACACAGGTCTTCCAGCTGCCATTGGCCGGGGTCGGGCACGCTATGGGACAACAGGCCGAGCTGGTCGGGCTCACTGCCGGCCAGTTTGGCCAACCGCCCGCGCAGCGTGTGTGCCACCCAGGCCAGCGAGCGCGGGTTGTCACGGTCCTGCACCAGCAGGTCCACCAAGGCGGCCATGTCCCGGCTTTGCTGGTACTGGGCGTGGAAAGTGATGGTGCTGTCAAACAGTGACACCATGGCCTCAAAGCCACCGGTCTGGCCGACCGACCGAGTCTCCAGGCCGATGCGCAAAGCAGTTGACAAAAAGCTCAGCCGTTCGATATGGCGCCCTATGCTCAGCAGGCGCCAGCCGTCGTCGCGTGTCATGCGGTCGGTCTGCAAGCCGGTGATGGCAGCCAGGTGGTCGCTGGCGGCTTTGAGCGCGGCCTGGGCTTCCAGGGATGAGTAATCGGCGCTGGCCATATGTTCGGCACAGGTTTTGAAAAAAGTCTCTTCGGTGCGTTGCATCAGGTTCCAGTGCTCCTGCGACAGGCGTTCACGCACCGCAGCGCCCGCCAGGCGCAGTGAGCGCAGGTTGTAGCCCACGCTGGTGGCCTGGTCGGTACTGCCCAGGCTGGCAATCAGCGAGCGCTCAAACACACGGCGCGCCTGCGCGACTGGCGTCAGGGGCGGCACCCCCGGCAACACCAGGGTGTTGTTCAGTGCCATGCGACCCAGCCAGCTCAGTAAGGGTTGTGAACCCTGGTCCTCACCGCCAAGGGCCTCCAGCGTGATGCGGGCCAGTCGCACCGAGTTTTCCGCGCGTTCGGTGTAGCGGCCCAGCCAGAACAGGTTTTCAGCGGCGCGGCTTGTCACAAGGCGCTTGCGATGGGCCAAAATCGACGGCGTCAGCGTCGGTTGCAGCAAACTGGTCTTGTCCACGTCGCCGGTGGTGATGGCCCACACATCGGCGCTGCTGCCGCCGTGTTGCATGGAGGCGACATCCGCGCTGCCACCGGCCACACGTGCCAGGCCGCCTGGCAACACACGCCAGGAGCGCGGCCCATCAGACACCGCAAACACCCGCAGCATGACCGAGCGGGCTACCACACCACCGGCGGGTGCTTGCCAGGTCGGCATTTGTGACAAGGGCATATAGGCCTGGATGGTGTGTTCATCACTCTGGCGCAAGATGCGTCCGGCCCATTCGTCGCGTTCACGCGGTGACAGCGTGCGCCCCAGCACGGCGTCGAAATCACCATGGATGGCGGAACCCGGGTAGGTGGGCTTGATGGCGTATTCCTGCAGGCGTGGCAATACCTCTTCCATGGCCGATCGCTCACCACACCACCAGGTGGGCAAGGCGGGCAACAGGAGTTCCTCCCCCAGCAGGTGCCGCGACAACGCTGGCAGGAAGCCTAACAAGGCGGGTGACTCTAAAAAAGCAGATCCAGGTGCATTCGCCACCAGCACATTTCCCGCCCGAATGACCTGCAACAGACCCGGCACGCCCAGCGTGGAATCGGAGCGCAATTCAAGCGGGTCCAGAAACTGGTCGTCCAGGCGTTTGAGCAGCCCATGCACAGGGACCAGCCCGCGCAGTGTTTTGAGGTAGAGGTGCTGGTCGCGCACGATCAGGTCATTGCCTTCGACCAGCGTAAGCCCCAGGTAACGCGCCAGATAGGCGTGTTCAAAATAGGTTTCGTTGTAAGGCCCGGGTGTCAGCAGCGCAATGTGGGCATCCTGACCCGCCGGACTCATGGATTTGATGCTCTCCATCAGTGCCCGGTAGGTGCCAGCCAGGCGCTGCACCTGCAGGCTCTCAAACGCCTGTGGAAACAGGCGTGACACCGCCAGGCGGTTCTCCAGCAAATACCCCAGACCCGAGGGCGCCTGGGTGCGCTGTGACACCACCCACCAGTTGCCGTCCGGCCCGCGTGCCAGGTCAAAAGCGGCAATGTGCAAGTGCGTGCCGCCCACCGGCTGCACGCCGTGCATGGCGCGCAAATAGCCGGGATGGCCTTGCACCAGCGCTGGGGGCAGCAGTCCTTGGGCCACCAGTTCCTGCGGGCCATAGACGTCGGCCATCACCCGGTCCAGCAGGCGCACCCGCTGTGTGACGCCGGTCTCAATTTGTGTCCAGCTCTGGGCTGACAGAATCAACGGAAACAAGCCCAACGACCAGGGGCGTTGGGGCCCACCTTCGTCGGCATAAACGTTGTAGGTAACACCGTTGTCGCGGATCTGGCGTGCCAGGGTCGCAGCCCGTTGGTCCAGTGTACCCAGGTCGTCTGTTTCACAATTTGAGAAAAATTCGCCCCAAGCCCTCGTCAATCCTTGGTAGTTTGCTATCAAATTAGCAGCTGCTTCGGACAGGCGCGAGCCTGTTGACATGCGCGCGCGCAACTCGTCGTAGTGCAGGGGAGCCGCTGCAAGCGACGACTGTGCCCATTCAAGCGCTGTCAGGCGCTGTGGCAGGTCTCCAGTGGGGGATTCAGATACATTTTTCACGTTTCTTGAGTATGCCGCAAAGCACAGCGACGAATCGCGTGCCGTTGGCCACCAAGAAACTTTCCCAAGCCTGCGCAGACGATGCACGCCCGCAGGGGCGTAGCGCCTACTTTCGCGCGGTAACCAACAGCACCAAACCTCCGACAACAGCGGCGATGCCAGCCCAAAGCGGAATATTCACACGTTGTTTTTCATTGACCTGCAAGTGAATGGGGCCAATGTCGGCGCTGCTGGTTTCCTTGGTATAGCTGAATCCGCCATACATCAGGCCCAAGGTGCCGCCGACGATCAACAAAATAGCCACGAGTTTGAGGGGGTTCATGGTGGGTTCCTAAATAGGCCATTGTGCAAATCAAGCGCACAACCGTCCGTGCGGTAGACCACAGACCCAAGGCCCGTCTGGTCACATACTCGGGTCCACCATGATAAGAATCGAACTGCAAATTGCGCTGAACTACCAGATTGATCAGCAGGGTGCTGACTTTGTTTTCAACATCCACGCCGCCCACACCGCCAGCCAGAACATCATTTTTGAGAATCTGTCCCTGAGCCAGGACGTACCGACGCAGATCCACACCGACCCCATCAGCGGCAACCGCTACCTGCGCCTGACGGGATTGCCTGGGGAGCTCAACGTGTCCTACGTGGCTACCGTCGATTTGATTCACCATTACGCTGCTCCATACCAGGTACCCGAGGTGGCCGTGCGGTTCCTGCCGCCCGAAGTGATGGGCTATATCTACCCCAGCCGCTACTGCCAGTCTGACCGTCTGCTCAAACTGGCGAACAATAAATTTGGGCACTTGCCGCAAGGCTACAGCCGGGTCCAGGCCATTCGTGACTGGGTGTTGAGCCACGTCGCGTTCACCTCGAACAGCTCCAACAGCAATACTTCGGCTGTCGACACCCTGATTGAACGGGTCGGAATCTGCCGTGACTTTGCCCACCTGATGATCGCCCTGTGCCGTGCGCTCAACATTCCGGCACGTTTTACTACCGGCACCGATTATGGTGCCGACCCGGTGCTAGGCCCGCCGGATTTTCATGCCTACGTAGAGGCTTATCTTGGCGACCGCTGGTACATCTTTGATCCGTCTGGAACCGCCATTCCTATGGGGCTGGTGCGTTTTGGCACCGGACGCGACGCCGCCGATGTCGCCTTTGCCACCATATTTGGCAATGTGCAGGCCCATGCGCCGGTCTTGCGGGCCTGGGCGGTTGCCGATGCCGCGCTGGGCACCCAATTGCCCCACCACTGTAGCGACGCCTTGTCCACGGACAGTGGCGTGCGACCCGGTGCGTTTGTGCAATAGCTGCGCGACATTTCTGTCTTTGGGAGAACCGCATGACCCAGTATTTGATCGGCGTCCTCGTCGGCAGCCTGAGAGAAGACTCGTTCAACCGCCAGCTTGCCCATGCCATGGCCACTCTGGCGCCACCGGATTTCACGTTCGAGCAGGTGCAAATCGACGACTTGCCGCTGTACAACCAGGATCAAGACGACCACCCCACCCCAGCCGTCGCCCGAATGAAGGCAGAGATAAAAAAGTCCTGCGGGCTGCTGTTCGTGACACCGGAATACAACCGCTCGATTCCCGGTGTGTTGAAGAATGCCATTGACCACGCCTCACGGCCTTACGGCCACAGCGTTTGGTCTGGCAAACCAGCCGGAATTGTGGGCGTCTCCGTGGGGGCGGTGGGGACGGCACTGGCGCAGCAGCATTTGCGCAATGTGCTGGCGTATCTGGATGTGTCAACCATGGGTCAGCCCGAAGCCTTTATCCAGGCCAAAAACGACTTGTTCACACCGGACGGTGGCGTCGGCGCGGGCAGCCGGGCCTTCTTGCAAGACTGGATGGACCACTATGTGGCCTGGGTCAAAAAACACGTAGATTGATTCGACCCTGCGTGCGTCGGCGCACACACAAGCGCGAGTAGGCACGGTACGGTACACACACTTGGCCAGCAACCCGCGCACAAAGTACGGTGGACAGACTGGGCATGAAACGGAGTAAGCCATGAACAAGACCGACCCCCCAACGACCTTTGGTGTTTTCAAACCCGTGGGACACACGCTCATGGCTTTTTACACCGAGGATCAACTGCAATCTGCTGTCGTGGCACTCACGGCCTTGGGCTTTGCACCCGCCAGCATGGTTCACTACTCTGCGGGAGAGATGGCCACCCAGGTCGACGCCCAGTTGCTGGCCGCAAGTCCCCTGGCCTCCTTTGGTTATGAACTGGACTTGATTCGCGTCCATGGTGACCTGGCGAAAAAAGGTTGCAGTTTTTTGGTGGTGGACGCGCCCAACGATGTTTTGGCGGCGCAGGTTGCCGAGCTGGTGCACTCCATCAAGCCCGCTACAGCACAACACTATGGGCTCTTAATGATCGAGGATCTCACAGAAAAGGCACCTGGCCGCATGGGTGAGGAAGAAGCAGCACTCCGACCGTAGAGATTCACACCATGACTGCACCGACCCCGCCCGAATTATTGCCTCCTATTGCGGCACACAACAAAACCTTGGCTGAACAAGAAGCGGATTTCACGTCCGAAGGTGCGCCGGTGCCGGGCACCGTCAACCATGCCGCACCAGCGACCCCTGTTTCCCCTGATTTTGTGGAAGGGCGGGAAGACCCGGATCAGTCCAAGGAGTTGGAGCGGCAACAGGACGCGTGAACCGCGGGAGACGCTGAACGCACCGGCGGTTGGGTTACACGAATTGGTTGGCCAAGGCATGGTTAACGTCGCGGTGGTGTGCTTCATCGTCACGCACGGCGATGATCACGTCGCGAAGCCGGGCGTCGGGTGCGAGTTTCCAATACGCAATGGCGATGCTTGGCGCCGCTACGTTGGCGTAGGTTCCGCCGTCCACACCCGCCAGGTATTCGGTGTAGCTGTAAACAGCTTCTTCTTCCAGATAACCCACGATACGGTGCGCGGTGCCGGGTGACACAAGGTAGAGCAGAAAATAGATGTTGTAGAAGCCGCCTTGTGCCAGCAGGATCAGCCAGCGCTCAAGACGCGTAGGCTGAGCGATTTCGACGAACGTCATCAAGTGCATGCGTTCATTTTCTGCCTCGTCCAGCAAGGTGTGAATCAGACCTCCATCACTTTGCATGCGCCGAAGTGCGTGCAAGTGTTGCAGGGTGCCACCCACCATGCCCGGCACTGCTGCAATGGTCTCAAGTACCACTGCGCGGTGGCCATACCGCCGGGCAAAAAAAGCGTCTGCAAAAAGGCGCATGAACTTGACCAATCCCAATGCGAAGCGGTCACGAAGTCCTTCCGGTTCTCGGTGGGATGCGGGTACTGGTGATGTGGTGATAGTGGGCCTCGTTTGGATAGTGATGGTCTGGTTGGTCACAGGGATTAGCGCTCGGCGCTGACGAGGCCAGGCCCAGTGGCGCAACGTGGGGTCCCAAGGCGCAATCGGGTGCAATCGCCTGGGCGATGGGCCAATGCAGTCACCCGGGTGCCAGGGGCCGGTTGTGGCATGGCACCTGGTGGCCAGCCTTTGGCGGGCGCAATATTGACGGTTGGTATCAGGGCGGAATGCGGGGGCGGCAAATTGGGCTTTGGACCCGCGCCATCGGAGACCGCCAGGGTGGGGATCTCCCCGCATGAAATGAGCGTGATGACCAACGCAGCCAGATAGACGATGCGCAGGCGACGATCCCTGCAACCAGGTCCACCGACCCGTGCGGCACCGGGCTGCCGTTCACTGTTTTTGGTCGAAGACTTCATGTGCCTGCCCTTGCTCTGAGAAGGAGCGCCCAAGGCCCCGCGCACGGGGCTTGAATGAGCCCACCTCAAAGGCTACAGGCTAGTGGCAAACGGTGCCCGGTTCTGTACGTTATCGAACGCTGAGGCTCAGAGGCGTGCTTACATCAAGGGCAGCGTGTCCAGCGCACTGTAGGCGCCTTTCAGCCAGGTTTTGACGCGCTGGCGCTCCAACATACCCAGGCTGTCGGGGACCGTTGTGGTGTGTACGGCAGCCCAGTAGCTGGCATTGCGGCGGTCGATCTTGCGCATGCTGCCTTCGTGTAATTGGGCCAACGTGATGACGTGGGCACCCAGTGCCAACGCTTTCTTCAGTGCGGCCGACTGGTCCAGTTGGGCGAAATCGGTGCCGCGGCCCAGGTTCTTGACAACGATGTAATTGGGCCCTGCGCCATAGGTGTTGATCAGGCGGTCCAGCAGGTCCACCGAGTCTTTGCCGGCATCAGCCAAATGCCAGAAGTTGACCGTGACACCCAACTCGGCCAGCAGCGACAGCAGGTCGGAATCGCGTACCCAGCGCGACAGGGGCGCTGCTGTTTGCGCGGCCAGGTCCACAATGACACTCTTGGCTTTTCCATCCACCGGTGGTTCTTCAAAAACGGCGGCAATCTGGTCCAGGCCCTCATAAGTGTCCACAATTACGGGCGCGGCATAGTCTGCATAAAAGCGGGTGAACGACGTGTGCGAGCGGTCCGTGTCGAAACCGGTGAAGGGCTGGCCACGGTCGATGAAATACTGTGCCAGTAAACGCGCAGCGACCGATTTGCCAACCCCGCCTTTTTCGCCGCCGATGAAATTGAGTGAAGGCATAAGTAGAAATTTCTGGTGGTTGAGATAGAGTGAAGTATCTAGCAAGTTGGATGCCACAGGCCTGGGGCCTATGCGCAAGAGGGCTGCCTTATCTTGCCAACGCGACGAAGTCCGACAGCAGCCCCAAGTCCAGCACCGTGAACAAACTCAGTGGCCCCAGGTAGTAGAGATGGGGTGTGCCGGTCTCGTTGACGGCCAGGTAGTGGTTGCCGTAACTGCGGTAGCGATACCCGGCCAGAGCGGCGGATTGTCCGGCGGGCGAAAAGACAAAGGCGTACGTGCGCTCGGCCCAGTTGAACACTCGGTCGGCGTCTGCCGTCAGCCCGGCGCCAGCCGTCACCAGACTATCAAAAAAAGGCTTGGCCTGGGCCAAACAAAAGGCTGGCTCCAGCGTGCCATGGTAGCTGGCGTAATAGGTTGAAGGGCTGAAGGTCAGCACGGCGCCAAATACGGCGCGGATAGCGGGGTCCACATCGACCGATGTCACGTTGGTCAAGCCTTTGCTGTCAAACGCCGCCTTCATCACCTGCTGGTGAACGGCAGGCTGAACGGTAGGGTCGCCCGAGCCACCACACAACAAGACCTTGGACGCTGGAGTCCAGTCCAGCAAATCATTTTTCTTGGCCGCCAGGAACACCCCATTGTTGGCATTGGTTTCGATGTCGGTGCGGTAAGTGGACTTGAGCACCATATTGAGTGCCTGGTCCGGTGTTTCGTTGTTAGCGCCTGGCAGCTTGCCGGTGGACGCAAGGCTGCCGAAAGTCAACGTGGCACTGGGCAACAGCGTCTCGATATAGTCGGCATAGGGCATCTGGAACACGTCATTCACATTGCCATAGACGTTTCCGTAAACTTTTTGCCAGGACGTGATCGCATAAGGCACAAAGGCCTGTGCGCCCACAATGGCCATGGCGTTTTTGAAGTAACCCGACAGGTTGTACGGGCCGGCCATGTGTGCGCCACCAAGCACGGTGATTTCAGCCGCGTTGTCGCGTTCTGCGGCCCGTTGGGCGGCCATGGAGGCATGCCCGCCCTGCGAGTACCCCGTGAACATGACTTTGCCCGACAGCATGGCGCCCACGGCGCTGGCGGCGTTGCGTGCGGCACGCACCGAGTCAATCACGCTGCTGGCTTCAGAATCGGAGTGTAAATAGGGGTGGTAGGGGTAGTTTGACTTGGCAAACCCCAGGTAGTCCGTAGCCACCACGGCATACCCTTGTGCCGCCAAAAATGCCGCCAAGGCCAGAGTTTGGCTGTCACTTGCGTTGGCCAGCGTGTGGGGCCTTTCCACATCCGTACCTTTGGCGTAGGCCACCAGGGCGGCCTCTCCACTGCAGATGCCAGCTGGCACGAGCATGACGCCAGATACATTGGCATCTTCGCCTTGCGTGCCGATGCTGTTGTAGTGCAAGGCAACCACCTTCACGTCACATTTGGCCTTGCCCGACAGGGTTTGGATACTGGCCGATGCGGTGGCAGAGTCAATTTGGCTGGTGGTCAAGGTGGTCAGTACCACAGGCGGGTCGATCAAACTGCCCCGCACGCCCGCTGCCGTTGCAATGGCCGGGGCCAGCATAGCGAGGGTTGTCATGAACAGGTGAATACCGGTCTTGCGCACGATGCAGTGGGCAAAAAGGGTGCGCATAGGGTAGACGGGGAGGGGCATGCGGGGATTATGCAGCTTGAGGTCTACAAAGCACTGCGACGCCGACCATGGTTGATTTCAGCGGATTTGGCTATGCGCGAGCCGTCGTCCGGTGATGAAAGGTGCCATACTGCGCCGTGACGTGGTTGGAATAGTGGTGTGCCCCCAAGGAGACCCGAACCAAATGGATAGTACCGCCATTGCAGCAGCGGCAAGGAAGGGTGCCCATTGGTCGGTAAAAACCAATTACCGACTGCGCACCGGCTCCTTTGCGATCATGTTTGCCAGTATTGGCCTTCATGGCTGGGAAAAGGCCTATAGCCCTGCACTGTGGAGCCTCATCGCGCTGCAGTTGCTGGTGTATCCCCATCTCATGTATTGGCGGGCCAGACGCTCGTCGAATTCACAACAGACAGAAGCCAGCAACCTGGTCATCGACTCGCTGCTGTTTGGCCTGCTGGTGGCGACGCTGGAGTTCCCGCTGTGGATATCTTTCACGGTTTACATCGCCAGCACGCTCAACATCACGATCATGCGCGGAGCCCGGGGCATGTTGCTGTCGCAACTGGCATTTGCTGGCGGTGCGCTGGTCTCCATTGCCGCCTTTGGCTGGCACTTGTCTCCCGATACCGACTGGCCGGCCACCGTGTTGTGTCTGTTGGGCAACACCGTCTACATGGTTGCTATCGGGCTTACCGCTTTTTCCCGCAACCTGCAGTTGCGCAAAACGCGCGAGAGTTTGCGCCAGAGTGAGCGAACCCTGACCAACCGACTCAGCGAGATTCAAGACCTGCAAGCCAGGCTGCAGGAACAAGCGTCCCGTGATCCACTCACGGGGCTGTACAACCGCCGCTTTCTGGACACCATTGCGGGCCGCGAAATTGCCCGCTGCCATCGCGACCATCAGTACATGGTGGTCATGTTGATCGATATCGATCATTTCAAGAACGTCAACGACACCTACGGTCACCAGGCTGGCGATGAAGTTTTAAAAACCTTGTCGGCACTGTTGCTTGAAAAGGCCCGTGCCGCAGATGTACCGTGCCGCTATGGCGGAGAAGAATTCATATTGCTGCTGCCCGGCATGGCGGCTGATATTGCGATGGTTCGGGCCAATCAATGGCGCAACGGCTTCGCCGACAAGGTCACCCTGTTTGGCGCCACGTCGATCAAGGCCACCATTTCCATCGGCGTGGCGGTGTACCCCAGCCATGGCGAGACGCTTGTAGCGCTGACCCGCAGCGCGGACCTGGCCCTGTACCGCGCCAAAGCAGAGGGACGCAACCGCGTCGTCATGTACGAAGCTGAAATGGACGCCCCGAATCCTTAATCACCTGTTCCGTCAGTTCGTGCCCGGCGGCAGCGACACTGCCACCGCCACCCTTTAAACCCTATTTTTTGTTTACAGTGTTCAACCACAAAGCCTGCTTTATCCTCACTTTCCCCTAACCCAACCCAACCGGAGACCTGACATGACTTCAAGCAACCCTTGCGTTTTCCCCGTGTTTCGTGCGCTTTCATCGGCGGCGCTGCTGATCGGCCTGGCGGCCTGCGCCACACCCAAGCCCGACATGGTAGCCACGGCCGACCTCCAGGCCACGCGCGGCAACGCTGCCACAGGCACGGTGCGCTTTGCGCAGGCGGGCGACACGGTGATGGTCATCGGTGAAGTGCGTGGCTTGAAGCCCAATGCCGAGCATGGTTTTCATGTGCATGAGAAGGGCGACTGCTCCAGCGGTGACGGCATGGGAACCGGTGGCCACTTCAATCCGATGACCGCCGCGCACGGCCAGCATGGACAGGGCACGCACCACGTAGGCGACCTGCCCTCGCTGAAAGCCGACGCCCAGGGCGTAGCCAAGATTGACTTCAGCTCGACCAGCCTGACGCTCAAACCGGGCGCCGCCAGCATCGTGGACAAAGGCCTTATCGTGCACCGCGACCCGGATGATTACAAGACCCAGCCCACCGGCAATTCCGGCCCGCGCATCGCCTGCGCGGCGATCCGCAAGTCGTAATAATGTTTAGCGCGAGGTTTCGCGCGGCGTAGCAACCGGTCTTTCAGAAGGATGAGCCTGGCTCGCTGAGAAAGGCCACCTCCGGCGCACTGGACGCCCGCTCCAAAACCTGGTTGCGGTGCGGGTAACGACCAAACCGATCAATGATGGCTTTGTGCCGCAATGCAAAATCCAGGTTGCCTTCCAGCCCGGGCTGCGAAAACAACTGAATCGCCTGCTCATGGATTGCCGGTGACTCGCTGTGCATATAGGGCATGTAAACAAACACCCGCTGACGTTCGGGCAGGCTGCGGTCCTGGGCGCTGCCCACCAGCTCTTGGGCCAAGACCAAGGCCAGACTGTCCTGGGCAAAGGCGCGGGGTGTGTCGCGAAATATATTGCGTGAGAACTGGTCCAGCACCAGAATTTCGGCCAGACGGCCCTGGGGTGTGGTTCGCCAGGTGAACAACTCACAACGCGCCGCCGCTTCCAGCGTGGTGCCAAAGCGCTTGCGCATCATGTCGTCTAGCGCCGGGTCTTTGATGAAATGCTGTTTGTCGGTCAACTCTTCAAACCAGAAATCAAGAATGTCCTGGGCTTGCATGGTGGTGGTGCTCCTGCTTTGGTTTTTTTGATATTGTGAGGGATTGCAGACCCCTATTTTGTGCGTTTCAGGCAACGCTTACCATCCGCTGTCATGAAAGTCTCACGCATTTACCAGCCTCGCAACCCGTTGTTTTGGGTCATGCTGGCGCTCAATCTGATGTCGCTGGTGCTGGGCTGGGTGACCCATAACCAGTCGTTGAATGTGCTGGCCAGTGTGCTGGTTGGCGGTTTTGCAATTGGCAATGCGGTCCTGGGCACCTGGATTGCCTGGCGTCTGGCCAACTCATGAGCGTCTGCCCCGCCAGAACAGCCCCAACAGCGGTTTGACGCTGGTGCCGTGTAACAGGATGGACAGCGTCACCACAATCAATGTCAGCTGAATCAATTGCAGCGCCAACTCTTGGGGCAGGCCGTGCTGAATGGCAAACATCAGGTAATAGAGCGAACCCACACCACGCACCCCAAACCAGGCCACCAGACCCCGCATGGACGGTGCCGTACCGGAACCCCACAAAGCAACCAACACACTGACCGGGCGTGCTACCAGAAACAAAAACAGCGACAAACCCACCGCCGCCCAGCTCCAGGAATCCAGAAAGAGTGTGCCCCCCAGCAGGATCACCAGCACCATTTCAGACAGGCGTTCCAGATGCTCCTTGAAAATCAGCGCGCCCTGGCTGACGGTGGGTTGGACCTCGCCTGCGTCGGTCGGCGCTGCCGCCTTGGCCAGCTTTTTTTCGGTCTGGCGCAGGGCCGCGGCCGCAAAAAAGACCGCCAGAAAGCCCCAGGCATCCACCAGAACACACAGGCCATACACCACACCGATCAAGCCCAGGCCCAGGAAATCGTCCAGCAGTTCGTGGTTGTTGGGTCCACGGCGCAGACTCCAGCCCAGTCGGGCTAGCGCCACACCACCGGCCACCCCAATCGCCACCGCTCCCGTGGTGGCCCATAAGACCTCGACCACCAACCAGCGTTGGCCTGATTCACCCAAGCCGTGCAGACCCAACAGGCCCAGACCCAGCATGACAAAAGGAAAGGCACTGCCGTCGTTCATGCCGGCTTCACAGGTGAGGGTGAAGCGCAGTTGGTCACGGTCGCCGGGATGACGGATCTGAACATCGGTTGCCAATACCGGGTCGGTGGGTGCCAGAATGGCCCCCAGCAGCACGCCGGCCCCCAATGGCAGGCCCAGCACCAGGTAAGCGAATGCGGCCACCATGGCCACCGTCAACCCCATGGACACCGTGGCCAGCAGCAAGGGGACACGCCAACGCGCAAAAGTGAAAGGACCGGGCATCTTGACGCCGGCAGAAAATAGCGATATCAACACCGCAACTTCGGTCAGAGCCTCCAGCAGAGCCGACTCCTTCAAGGGGTTGAAATGAAAAAGGTTCAACCCCGTGGGACCGACCAGCAGGCCGACGCCCAGGTAGATGATGGCGGGCGTAACCGGAAGGCGTTTGAGCAGCGTGGCGGTCAGGCCCCGCAATAA
Organism: Candidatus Aalborgicola danicus; assembly: GCA_016703945.1. Taxonomy (GTDB): domain Bacteria; phylum Pseudomonadota; class Gammaproteobacteria; order Burkholderiales; family Burkholderiaceae_C; genus Allorhodoferax; species Allorhodoferax danicus. The sequence goes on along the minus strand of JADJBC010000002.1, from coordinate 380,448 downwards.
CAGCAGTGCGCCGATCAGCAGAAACCACTGGGGGCTAGTCATGGAGGGGGCTTATGGTCATAGGCACAGTGTACTGAGCACGCTCAACTGCCCTTACCACACTGCAAATCTCCAAACGCGGCACTGGCCCGGTCTGCTCAAAAACAAGGCACGCCTGGCAAAACCAAGCCCGGCGCGGCTTTGGCCGCTTGTGAACACGCTTATCCACAAGCTAGCCCACAGGGGGCAGGGGCAAGTATTTTTGGTTTTTCTTTCAGGGTTTTGTTCGCCGGCACGCCGCATCTGTGCTTGGATGACACGCGGTGTTAATGGACCACAAACTCGTAGGTGACCTCTTCGCTCTCCACCATGTCCAGAATGTCGTTCAATACCGCGTCGTCATCGGTGCTGGACCAGGTTTCTTCGGGGTCGGCGCTGAACAGCGGTTCAATAGCGATGTCCATGAACTGGCCGTCCGGCAATTTGAGTACTTGGCCGCCCTCCGAGGTCTTGGTCAGCTCCCAGTCGTCGGGGACGGACATTTCGAGGGTGATGGTGACGTTGAGTTTCTTCATATTGGCTTCCTTGTTGGGTTGATGCTGGAGGGTAACCCAAGACCGGTGCAGGACGTTGGTGTGTGGGGCGTCTGGGCGGCAGAGCGTTCTGCTCCGTGTCCTCCGCCCGCTGCGCGGGCTCCTCCTTGACCTGCGCAGAACGCTCTGCCACCCATCCTCCTTAGCCGACGGTTGGCGCGCATTGTGGGGTGCACATAAGTGGAACGCCCATGCCTTGAAGCCTGGCAACCAGCGCGTCCAGTCCCTCGGGCTTTTCGGCGGTGTCCGCTTTACCAATCAGCAGGTAACCACGCGGCGCCTGGGTGCTGGTGTCGGGCGCACACATGGCTTTCCACAGGCGTTCCACCGGCACCCAGTGCGGCGGGTATTTGAAGCGGGCTACGTCCAGCACCAGCACCTGGTCGGTCGGCGCGTGCCAGGCCGCCAGCGGCGAAAAGTGGCCGCTACCGGTCTGGTCCAGCGCAGCACGGTCGTAGTTGACCACCATGAAAGGCCCGGCCGGTGCCCGCACCGAGGCCAACAACGCCTGGCGAAAGGCATTCAGGCCGTCATCGCCCGGCCTGGCGTAGTGCAACTGCACTGACGCACCATTGCATTGCGCCAGACAGCCCACCTCACCCAGCGTCAGCCCCTCGGCGGCAGCTTCTTCGAGGGTTTTGCAGCAGATCAGCAGCTCTTCCCCAAAATACCGCCACGGCCCCTTCCAGACCCGCCCGGGGTCGATCTCCAGCGCGTTGAGCACCGTCACCAGCGTGCCAAAGCCGCACCATGCTGGCGCGGCCTGGGTGTGCAGATGTGACACCAGCGGAAAAAACGCCGCCGCATCCCCCGCGGCCATGGCGCTGGCCAGCATGTCCCGCCCGGTGGGGCTGGTGAAAGCGATCAAGGTGTCGGGGAGGGGGCGGCGGTGGAAAGTGGTCATGGGGTGGTCTGCTAGGGGCGTCAATGTCTATACAGGTGCTCAAGTGGGGGCTGATGTCGCCACGGGCCATCCCCCGGAGAAGTCGATGATGGCCCCGGTCATGAAGTTTCCGTCCATCGTTGCCAAATAGTGAATGAGTTCGCCTATTTCCCGGGGTTCGCCCAGACGCCCGGCAGGCACCGTCTGTTCGATGTACGCACGCCCGGCAGCGTCATCAACAAAACGTGCTTTGGGATAGTAGGTCTCGCTGTACAAGTAATTCGGGGCGATGGCGTTCACCGGGATGCCGTGGGGCGCGAGTTCGATGCTGAGTGATGTGACCAGCGCATTGGCGCCCGCCCGTGCGATGTCTGGAATGGAGCCACCGCGCAAGGGGAGCCGGTTGCGGTTCGACGAGATAAAAACAATACGCGCCTTTGCCTGGGCTTTCAGCCTTGGAATTGCCGCTTTGGCGATAGCAAACGGGAATACAACCAGACGTTCCAGTGTGGACTGCAGGCTTTCAATCTCGGCGTCCTCGATGGGTCCGTGGATCGGTCGATACGCATCATTGCTGACCAATACGTCCAACCGATGGCCCACGGCCCAGGCGGATTCGACAATCTCTGGCGGAGTTTGATCCGGGAGTACTACGACGTCGGGATTGGCGCTGCGATAGGCCGCCTGGGCTGCGGACGAAGTGAACGCGGTGTCGTGCACGACAACCCGGAACCCTGCCTTGAGAAGCGATGCAACCGCAGGCGGACCCGCAAATGCGAGTGCATTGGTGATGAGGGCTACTGGCTGGGTCAACTCGCGTCTCCGGTTTTGCGTATGGTCGATGGTACGTTCAAGAACCCATAACCCACCAGCCCCCACACCCGCAGGCACAAAAGACCAGAAAACCAACCAATTCGCTATATATTCAATAGCTACTTACGCAATGTCCACGAGGGCTGGGTGCCAATTTGACTGCAAGACTTTGGGCGCAGCGCCTTCAAAGCCCAGTCTGGTTCACCCACCCAGACAACAACCCCAGATCAAGCAAGGCGTTGTCACTCAACGGACCAAGGTAAAAAAGATGCGGGATACCACCGTCGTTGACACCAAGATAGTGCCCATCGACATAACTCCGATAGCGATAGCCGGGTGTGATGAGCGATGCTTGCCCGGTCGCGCTGAAGATGGACGGATAGGTTTTTTCAGCCCATGCAAACACTTTGTCGGCGTCGGCAGCCATGCCTGCGATCAGGTTCAGGAATCCTTGCCCATTGGCACCCAGGACTGCGCCAGGGAGGTAATTGAACGGCCGGCCGGTTCCCAATTGGCCAAATTCATCGTAACCCCAGCATCGCATGGCGCCACTGCTGAGCACGGCACAGGTGTGAAAGCCGCCCGCCGAGACGGAGATTGCGTCGCTGATGCCACTGACAGTCACCGGGACGGAGGTGCGGGTCGCGGGGTCATCGCCAGGCAGGGGCAAATAGTTACCACCCCAACACTGCACAACACCGCTGCTGAGCAGAGCACAGGTCTGGTTATCACCGACAGAGACCGAAGTGGCCGTGCTGATCGAACTCACCAGCACCGGGGTGCTGCTGTCCGTCGTACTGCCGTTGCCGAGCCGCCCTGAACTGTTGCTTCCCCAGCACTTCACCTGACCGCTGCTGAGCACGGCGCAGGTGCTTGAGCTTCCTGCCGCGACCGCAATTGCGTTTGTGATCCCACTGACCGGAACCGGGGTTGAGCTGTTGGTTGTGCTGCCATTGCCAAGCTTGCCGGAAAGGTTGCTGCCCCAGCATTGCAGTTCGCCAATGCGCAGCACTGCACACGTTGTGGAACCGACTGCCGAGACCGATGTCGCAGTGCTGATGCCGCTGACCGCAACGGGGACAGCGCGGTCAGTCTTGCTGCCGTCGCCTAGCTCGCCCGAGATATTGCTCCCCCAGCACTGCACCGATCCACTGCGGAGAACGGCGCACGTGTACAGCCCTCCGGTAGAAACGGATGTGGCAGTGCTGATGCCCCTTACCGTGACCGGGGTTGTGCTGCTGACCGTGCTGCCGTCCCCAAGCTGCCCCAACGAGTTGTCACCCCAGCATTGCACGGTGCCGCCACTCAGTACCGCACAAGCATGGTTAAAACCATCGGAAACGGCGATGGCATTGCTTATTCCGTTCACCACAACCGGGGCGGATCGCCTCGACGACGCGGCAACGGCAAACACATCGCTGGGTTCGACCCCCCAACATTGCACCGCGCCCGTGCGCAACAAGGCGCAACTGTGTCTCCAGCCTGAGGACACTGCGCTGGCGTTGTTGGTGTTGACGACATCGACTGGCTGAACACTCCAGGTGGTGCTTCCATTGCCCAGCTTCCCGTAATAGTTGTCGCCCCAACACAGCACGCCACCGCTGCGCGTTTCGGCACAACTGTGTTTGCGGCCGGCAGTGACCGACGTCGCACCGCTCACGCCACCCACTGCGACCGGACTGAGGCTCCGCAATGTCGTGCTGCCATTACCCGTTTGGCCGTTGGCGCCATCGCCCCAGCACCAAACGTCACCGCCGTTGAGCACGGCACAGGTGTGATTACCACCCGCAGCAACCGACGTGGCATTGCTGATGCCGTTGACCGCGACCGGGACACTCCTATCCGTGCTACTGCTATCGCCCAACTGACCCAAGGAATTGAGACCCCAACACATTACCCCGCCACTGCTGAGCATGGCGCAGGTGTGGAAGGCACCGGCCGTTAGGGAGATGGCGTTGCTGATGCCTTGCACTGTTACCGGGATGAGTCGGTATTGTGTGTCGCCACTGCCAACCTGGCCGTAATAGTTGTGTCCCCAACACTGCACGCTTCCGCTACGCAATACAGCGCAGCTATGGCCGTTACCCGCCGTGATAGCTACAGCGTTGGAAATGCCACTCACCTTCACGGGGCGGAGACCGCTGTACCCGCCGCCGTTGCCAAGCTGGCCCGAACTGTTTTCTCCCCAGCATTGCACCTCCCCGATTGCGAGCAAGGCGCAGGAGTGGAGTTCACCTGTTGCCATCGCGGTGACTTCGCCGAGCCCTGATACCGTCACCGGAAGACTGGAGCGCGAAGCGGTGTTGTCATCGCCTTGTTGTTCCGTGTTGTTGTATCCCCAACACTGCACCGCGCCGCTCAAAAGCACCGCGCAACTATGGTGGTAGCCCGCGACGACAGAGACGGCACTGTTGACGTCGCGTACCGCCACCGGAAGTGCGCTGCTGTTCAGGCTTCCATCGCCAAGCTGGCCGCGGCCATTGAGTCCCCAGCACTCCACCCCGCCGTTGCTGTGTACGGCGCAGGTGTGGTCGCCGCCTGCCGAGACACTGGGTGCCGCGTAAACGGAATGTGCAGTCAAGGCCGTGATGACCAACAGCAACCAGCGCACCATGCGAAGGAATGACCCCGAGTTGTTGCCTGGGCACATGGTGATTTCCCCTGAATGTGTTGTTTTCATTGCGGTGCCCTGGCTGTGGTGTTCCAGGGTGTGCCGGATGTGGCCAAGCGTATTGCACTAGTCCAAAAAACTCCGTGCGTACCATCACATACAAGTGCTACGGCCAACCTCACCCGAGGAAAGTTCCACCCACATCCAACAACGCCACTGGCCCCCCACGACGCCACAACACCGCAGCCACCCCCCAGGCGGGAATACCAGCCCCACACCCGCCATATGCCCAAAACCAACCTATCCGCTATACATTACATAGCGCCTTACCAATATCCACGAGGGCTGGATGCCTATTTGACTACAAGGATTTGTCAGCAAACACCTCCAGCATCAGGAGCGGGGAGCCAGCGGGGTCAGGCACCACGCCGCAACCTGCGCTCCAGCATTTCAAACAACGCTTCACTCAAAAACGCCAAAAGGGCCGCCGGCAACGCCCCCGCCAACAACAACTCGCGGTCATTCAAAGCCAGCCCGGTGACGATGCGCTCGCCAAACCCGCCAGCGCCCACAAACGCGGCAATGGTGGCCGTGCCGATGGAAATGGCGGTGGCGGTGCGCACACCGGCCACGATGGTGGGCAGCGCCAATGGCAGTTCGATGTGGCGCATGCGTTGCCGCGCGGTGAGGCCCAGCGCCGTGCCCGCCATGCGCAGACCCTCGGGCACCTGGGCCAGACCGGTTGCCGTGTTGCGCATGATGGGCAAAAAGGCATACAGCGTCAGCGCCACCAAGGCCGGTAGTGTGCCAATGGCACCCAGCAGCGAGATCAGCACGGCCAGCATGGCAATGGACGGCACGGTTTGCAGCAAGCCCGCAGCGCCCAGCACCGTGGCGCCCAGACGCGGGTGGCGAAAGGTCAACACCGCCATCGGAATGCCCAACAGCGTGGCCAGCGCCACAGCCACGCCCACCAACAGCACATGCTGGCCGGCGAGCCGCGCAAAGTCGGGCGCGAACAGTTTGGCCCAGAAGCCGCGTTGACCGGCATCGGCCGTAACCACCGCCGCGACGGGCGTGCCGCTTGGGCCGCTGGCGGCACCGGTGGCTGCTTTGGTTGGGTGAGCGAGTGCCGCCAATTGGTCCCGCGCAATCACATCAAAAGCCACACCCTTGAGTTCGGCACGCGCGTTCATCGCAATCATCATCGCTTCGTTGATCCGGCCACCCAAGGTTTGCAGCACGGCCCAGGCTTGGCGGTGGCGCGTCGGCACATCCAGCCGGTACAAGACCACGGCGTCGTAACGCGGAAAATAATGCTGGTCGTCCACCAGCACCCGCAGGCCGAGGAAATCGATCTTGGCATCGGTGGTGTAAATGTCGATCACATCCACCTGCTGGGCGGCAATGGCGTCGTAGGCCAGACCGTGGTCCAGGCCTGCGGGCTTCTGTGGCAGGCCATACCGCTGGGCCAGTCCTTTCCAGCCATCAGCCCGGCCGATGAATTCGTTGGACAAGCCCAGCTTCAGCGCCGGGTGGGCGGCCATGTCGCCGAGTTTGGTGATGCCCAAAGCCTGGGCCTTGTCGGCGCGCATGGCCAATGCGTAGCCATCGTTAAAGCCCAGCGGAACCGCCACACCCAGGCCCAAGGGCGCCAGCGCCGCCTGCATCTGTGCCAGGTCCATGGGCGCTGTGCTCTTCAGAATTTCCTGGCTGATGGTGCCCGCGTATTCGGGGTACAGGTCAATCTGTCCGGCGCGCAAGGCTTCGTAGACGATGGCGGTATTGCCCAGCCCCTGGCGCACTTCGGGTGCGGCCCGCAGATGCGGCGCTGCCGTTTGGGCCAGCAGCTCCGCCAGGATGTAGGACTCGGTGAAACGTTTGGAGCCTATGCGCAACGGGCCGTCATCAGCACCGGCCCAGGCGGCCAGGCTGCATCCCAGTGCCAACGCGACAAACATACAGCTTGTGCGGCAAAGCAGCAGTCGCCAAGTCAGGAGTGGTGTCACGGGCGGTGGGGTCAGTGAAAAAGCGGGTTGCGAGGGGTATTTGCCTGCGCCATTGTGCATCGGCCACCATCGCGGACAATCGTTTGATGACTTTGACCCGCACCCGACTGATCTGGATGGCTGTTTTGCTGCTTGGCGCGGCGCTCGTGGCATGGGCAACCCTGCGCGGCCAGGCCGTGGACGTGGTGGTGGTCACCCAAGGCCCAATGGTGCAGTCGGTTGTCACGGCGGGGCGCATTGTGACCGTGGCGCGCAACGACATTGCCAGCCAGGGTGCGGCTCGCATCGACGCCATTCTGGTGCGCGAGGGTGACCAGGTGCAGGCCCATCAGGTGCTGGTGCGCTTGCGTGATGACGAAGCGGTGGCCAACCTCGCGCAGGCCCGCGCGGCCGTGGCCGAGGCCCGTGCCCGCATCCGCCAGATTGCCACGGTGCAAGAACCCGTCAGCGCGCAACAACTGAAACAGGCCATCGCCGCCGACGCACAGGCCGCGCAGGAGCTCACGCGCAGCCAGGACCTCGTCAAAAAAGGCTTTATCTCGCAGTCCCGGCTGGACGATGCGCAGCGCGCTGCCTTGTCCAGCGCCGCCGCCGTGCTGGCAGCGCGTGCCCAGGCCCAGGGCAACCAGGGCGGTGGGGCCGAGGCCGCCGTGGCGCAAACCCGGCTGGAGCAAGCCATGGCAGCCGAGAAGGCCGCCGCGACCCGCTTGGATCAGTTGAGCCTGCGCTCACCAGTGGCCGCCACCGTGATCAGCCGTGCGGCCGACCCCGGTGACATGGCGCAAGCGGGGCGCAGCATCCTGACCCTGGTGTCCGGCGACGAGACCCGTATCGCGGCCAGCGTTGACGAGAAAAACCTGCAGTATGTGAAGCTGGGTCAGGCGGCACGCGCCACGGCCGACGCCTATCCCGATCGGACCATTGCTGCCACCTTGACATACATTGCGCCGGCGGTGGATGCGCAGCGCGGCACGGTCGACCTGAAACTGCGGGTGGACAAAGAGCCCGGACTTCTTGCGCCCCGACATGACCGTGAGTGTGGAAATCATCACCGCCCAGGAGCCCAACGCCGTAAAGCTGCCCACCGACGCGGTGCGGCGTGATGCCAATGGCGCGAACTTTGTGCTGGTCAACCGCGACGGCCGTGCCCAGCGGCTTGTCGTGACCACCGGTTTGCGCGGCATTGGCACGACGCAAATTGTCAAAGGCCTGGTGGCGGGTGATCGGGTGATCCTGCCGACGGCCAGTGTGGAAGAGGGCGCTCGCGTGCGTGAGCGCGCCGAACCCACGCAGCCCGGCGGCGCACAGCCGGCCGCCGCTGCCAAACCCTAGTTGTTGGCTCCAGCACACATGCCGATCCGTTTGCCCTTTGCCTGGATGGTGGCCCTGCGCTACCTCCGCGAAGGACGCATGCAAACTGTGCTGATCCTGGCCGGGGTGACCGGTGGCGTGGCCGTCATCATTTTTCTGACCACGCTGATCAGCCAGCTCCAGGTCTCCATCATCGACAAAACCCTGGGCAGCCAGGCCCACATCGTGATACGCCCGCCGCAGGCTGTGAACCTGACTACATTGCCGGCCGACAGCACCGCGGCGATTGTGCAGCCGCGTGCGCAACGCCTGCGCGGCATTGACCAGTCGGCATCGGTTGCGCAATGGGCGGCGCAAACCAACGGGGTGCTGGCGGTGTCGTCCATGGTGTCGGGCGCAGGTTTTGCCGTGCGGGCCGATGCCAGCCAGTCGATCGCCCTGATGGGGGTCGATGCACAGGCCTACCAGCGCATCGTTCGCATGCAGAAATACCTGCAACTGGGCACCTTTGACGTGGCCGGGGCCAATGCCGTGGTCGGTGTGGAACTGGCCAAGGACCTGGGTATCACCGTGGGTGACAAGCTGCGGCTGGTCACCGTCAATGGCCGCAACGACCTGTTCAGCGTGTCAGGGATTTTTGATATTGGCAACCGCGACCTGAACCGCCGCTGGGTCTTCATCAGCACGCAGGTTGCGCAGACCCTGCTGGACCTGCCCGGCGGCATCACCCAGATCGACCTGCGAGTGGCCAAGCTGTTTGAGGCCGACGGCATCGCGCGCCGGTTGCAGGCACAAACCGGCCTCACCGTGGACAGTTGGATGCAGACCAATGCGCAACTGCTGTCCGCACTGAACAGCCAAAGCATGTCCAACAACCTGATTCGTTTCTTTGTCACGGTGATCGTCGCCGTGGGCATTGCCAGTGTGCTGGTGGTGTCGGTGGTGCAAAAGCAGAAGGAAATCGGCATTCTGCGCGCCATGGGGGCCAGCCCGCGGAGCATCATGTCGGTGTTTCTGCTGCAAGGGGGTTTTTACGGTTTGATGGGTTCGGCCCTGGGGTCTGCCCTGGCGCTGGGCTTGCTGACATTTTTCTCCAAAATCACCCGCAATGCCGACGGCACCGCGCTGGTCAGCGCCGATCTGGACCCCGCTGTGGCGGCGTCCGCCTGTGCTCTGGCGCTGGTAGTTGGTCTGCTGGCGGCGGCTCTGCCGGCGCGGCGGGCGGCGCTGCTGGACCCGGTGCAGGCGATTCGCATCTGAGCGATCACTCTTCATGGCACCCATCATTGAGCTGAACCAGATCCGCAAGAGCTACGGCGAGGGCACGCCGGTGGCCACCGAAGTGCTGCATGGCATCGATCTGGTGGTTCAGGAGAGCGAATTTGCCGCGCTGACCGGGCCGTCAGGGTCTGGCAAAAGTACCCTGCTCAACCTGATCGGTTTGCTGGAAAAGCCATCGGCTGGCCAATTGCGGGTCGGCGGGGTTGACATTGCCGCTCTGGACGACGCCGCCATCACAGCACTGCGCGGTCGCACCATCGGCTTCATCTTCCAGTTTCACCACTTGTTGCCCGGGTTTACCGCGCTGGAAAACGTCATGATGCCGTCCATCATCGACGCCGGTTGGCCCACGCCCGAGGCGCGGGACACGGCACTGCGGCTGCTGGACCAGGTGGGTTTGAAGGACGCAGCGCACAAACGCCCTGCGCAACTGTCGGGTGGCATGCAGCAGCGGGTGGCCGTGGCGCGGGCTTTGTCGCTGTCGCCGCGCCTGATCCTGGCGGATGAGCCCACCGGTAATCTCGACACCCACAGCGCCAATGACATTTTTGAGCTGCTGCAGCGGGTCAACCAGGAGCAGAAATCGGCCTGCCTGATCGTGACCCATGATCCGGCGCTGGCCAAGCGCTGTGCGCGGCAAATTCAGATTGTTGACGGGCAATTGCTGCCTTAGAGCCTGGGCGGCAGAGCATTTCCGTGCGTGCTCCCCCCCGCTGCGTGGGCTCCTCCTTGACCTGCGCAGAACGCTCTACCGCCCAGACTCCTCGCAACTGGTGTTTGTTCTGCCCCGGCGTCAATTGGTGGCCGCCAATGGCTGGTACCAAGCCTGGTTCACAAACGGCGCTCCAAACGTAAACTTTTCGCCCACCCGCGGCGTCACCACCTGTACGCCTTTGGCCTGTGCGGCAGCCACGGTGCGCACCACGGGTTCGGCCCAGCCGTGGTAGGCCAGGTTGAACGTGGCCCAGTGCACTGGCAGCAGCGTGGTTGCACCCAGGTCCTGAAAGGCCTGGACGGCGGACTCGGGGTTCATGTGGATGTCCAGCCAGGTGTCGCCATAGGCGCCGATCTTGATCAGCGCCAGACCTGGCGCGCCCAGGCGCTCACGGATGGTTTTGAAGTGACCCGCATAGCCGGTGTCACCGCTGTAGTACAGCGTGTTGGTTGGCCCCTTGACCATCCACGACGCCCACAGCGTGGAGTTGTCCATGCTCTTGCGGCCTGAATAGTGGCGTGCAGGTGTGCAGTGGATCTTTACCCCCTTGATGTCGGCCGTCTCCCACCAGTCCATTTCATGGATCTGGGGCGCAGGAACTTGCCATCGCTGCAAGTGCGCGCCAATGCCCAGGCCGACGTAAAAATGCGTGCCGCTTTGCGCCAAATGGGCAATGGTGTCCATGTCCAGATGGTCGAAGTGGTCGTGGGAAATCACCACGGCGTCTACGCCTTTCCATTGCGCCAGCGGCAACGGTGCCGGGTGCAGGCGCGCAGGCCCCACAAACTGGAAAGGCGAGGTGCGCTCGGACAGCACCGGGTCGGTCAGGATGCGCACGCCGTCCAGCTCGATCAGCACACTGGCATGGCCCAACCACCAGGTGCGCAGGCCGAGCGCCACCGGTTGGGCCAGGTCGTCCGCCGACATCTTGAGCACCGGCACTTCAAACTGGGGCTCACGCACCTGGTCGCCCAGATAGGCCTGAATTTCTCCCACGGTCGACATGTTGCTGACGTAGGGCGGCGTGTTTTCAAACCGGCCGTTGATGAATTGTTTGGACTGGCGCATGCGCTCCAGGCGCTCCCCCTCGAACACACCGCCAAAACTGGGCATGCGAAACACCAGCCACGTAACTACGCTGAGCACCAGGGCCAACACCAACAGCGCCAGCACGATTGTTTTCAGCCGTTTCATGGGGATGGTCTCCGTTTCAGGGTGGCAGGGGCGCGGCGTTTTTGGCGTGCAATTTGGCTGCGATGTATTCGCCGTGGGTAACGTGCAACAAACCGGCAATCTTGCTGATCAGGTGGTTCTCGTTGGCGTCCAGATGGCCATCGGCATAGGCCACTTGCCACATGGTCTCAATCACCTGGATTTTTTGCGCCTGGGTGAACTGGTCGTTCATCGCACTGGTGAAACGAAAGTAGTCGTTGGCCGTTTCAGCGGTTTGTTCGGCCCGGGCCATCAGCCGGGCCAGCTCGTCGTCCGTCAGGGAAAACTTGTTGCGCAGGCCTTGGACGGTGGCCGCCCGTTCGACGGCAGTGGAGTGTGTGTCGCTGCGCATCACCTCCACCAGCAACACGGCCGTGGCCAGCTGCAGGCCGTGGACTTCGTTAAACGGGGTCTTGCCCCCATCGGGCATGAAGAAACTGGACAACAGGGATTTAAGTGGGCTCAGCATGGTGCTGGCAGTTTAACTGGCCGCAGTTTTCATGTGTCAAATGGGCCTCTAGCCCCCGTGAAATATAAGGTTGTAGCTATAAAAAGAGGAGTAAGTGGTTGTTGATGGTGATTTTGATGACGGTGACTGGGGTCTGGGTTAGCGCCCCATTCACGCAGTGTTTTGGTGTTTAAATGTAAAAAATATTAGACATAGAGTAAATTTATTATTACATTAAGTCTATCTTGGTTGACTTTATAGGTGTTCAACATGTCTTTCCGTGAAAAGAGCGACTGGCTGAGTTTTGTTTCCTTGTGCCTCTTTGCCGTCTACTTTGCCGACATTGCCTGGAGCCTGTTGGACACGACCCGTCTTCCGGGACGCAACTACTTCATGTTTTTTGTAGCGCTGGTAGCGGTGCTGGTTGTCATCCAGGTGGTATCGCACGTGGTCCTGGCCCTGCGCTCGCCGCAAGACGCCAAAACGCCGCTGGACGAGCGCGAGCGATTGATCCAGTGGCGGGCCACCCAGGGCGCCTACTTTTTGCTGTTGGTGGGCGCATTTCTGACCATTGGCACCATGCACATGGGGTTCAGCGTGTGGCAGTTTGCCCATTGCATCCTACTGGTTATCTGGTTGGCGGAACTGGTGCGTTATGGCTCGCGCCTGTACTACTACCGCAGGGAGGCCTGACATGGCCGACAGCCCCAACACCATCACTAACACGATCCGCAAACTGCGTTTTGAACACGCGGAGATGACCCAGCAGGCGCTGGCCGAACGCATCAAAGTGACCCGACAAACCGTGAACGCCATTGAGCTGTGCAAGTATTCACCGTCGCTGGAAGTGGCTTTTCGCATTGCGGCGGTGTTTGGACGGCCACTGGACGCGGTGTTTCAGTACCACCCGCAGGGCGGGGGTGTTGATGCCAGTGGGTGAGCGGGGCTTCTATCGGCTTGGCGCTACAGTTTGGGCTTCTCGACCGACACCGCCGATGGCCCGCCAACCATGACTTGCCCCTCACTGCTGCGACGCTACTTCTTCGCACTGTTTGCCTCGGCATGGCTTTGGGCAATGCACGGCGCGGCTGTCGCGCAGCCCGAGCCGGAGACTTTTGCCGGGCGCACGGCCTACATCTACACACCAGCCAACTGCCTGCAATGGGTCGCCGGGCATTGGTGGTGGTGTTACACGGCGGCCTGGGCAATGCCGAGCGACTGGCTTCAGCGCGCATCGAGAGCGCACTGAACATGAACGCCGTGGCCGACCAGGGTGGGTTTGTCGTGGCCTACCTCAGCGGCACACCCGTGGCCCGCATGTTGGGCCCCGACAAACTGGGCTGGAACGCCGGGGCGTGTTGCGGGCTACCCGCTGAAAACAAGGTGGACGACGTGGCCTACCTGCGCAGCGCGGTGGGCGAGATTGCGGCCAAATATGGCGTGGACCCGGCGCGGATTTTTGGCGTGGGCCACTCCAATGGCGCGATGCTGACCCAGCGCATGGTGTGTGAAACCACCTTGTACGCCGCCGCCGTTGCCGTGTCAGGCGGTTTGGAGTCCGGGGCCTCCCACTGCCCGGCGGCACATGGCAAACGCATCATGGCCATTCATGGTGCAGACGACACCAACGTTCCGGTGGCGGGCGGTCGGGGCAAGGGCCTGGCACGGGTGGACTTTGCATCCCAGGCCGCCACGGCCAAGGTTTGGCAGGACTCCGGGGCACTCTATGACTTGCGCATCGTTGCGGGAGCAGACCATTCCGTGCAGTCCATCAGCCGCCAGTTGTTGAGAGCCGAGTCGCAGAATCTGGCGCAGACGATGGCGCGGTTTTTCGGTTTGTTGGAGCGTTAGCTTGCCCGCATTAGCGGCCCTAATTCAAGGGGCCAAGTAGGCCGCCCATTGGTAATCGCATGCCGACAGCGGCTAGGCCCTTGGTGCTCTTTGCATCGCACGTTGCGCCAGAGCATGCACATCCACCCGGGCACTGAGCCGGATCGCCAGCAGGTACAGGCCGCCGAATTTGCGTTGCAGCAGCATGGCGTCGGCCGGTGGGATTTTCCAGAACTCGCGGTCCAGCCCCAGGGCCAGACCGGTGGCGCGAATGCGTTGCGGCAGGTCGGATGTGCCAAAGTCGTAAGCGCCCACCTGGCTGAACGGCTCCAGCGCCTGCTGGCCAATGTCGAGCACGGCCTGCTGGTGTTTGTCCTGGTTGGTGGCATCGAAGTAGCCAATGGCCAGGCAGGCGGTGGCCATGGTGTTACGGTCTTGCGCCATGGCGCCCTGGATCAGGCGTTTGAAGTCGCGTGACATGCTGGCCTTGTAGGGCCGGGTGGCGCCGAAATCGAGCAGGATCAACTGGCGCGTGCTGGTGTCGTACCGGTAGTTGGCAAAGTTGGGGTCGGTCTGGACCAGTCGAAACTCGAACAACTCGCGCAGCAACAGCGCAAAAAGCAAGCCCATGACCCGGTCACGCTCCGCTTGCGGCGCGTCCACCAGCGACTCCACGGCAACCCCGCCCACAAAATCCATGGCCAACACGCTGTGGGTGGTCAACTCGGCATGCCGCGCGGGCAGCAAATACTCTGGCGCATCGACCAGCAGTTCGCCATAGCGGGCCAGGTAGTTGCCTTCCTTGAGGTAGTCGGCCTCATCGTGCAGTTGGCGCTTGGCATCGCGCAGCAGGGGTTTGATGTCCATTTCCTTGGGCAACAAACCCGACATGCGCAGCAAACCCGCCACGTTGTCCACATCGCTGTTGATACTTTCGCGCACGCCGGGGTACTGGATCTTGATGGCGAGGTCGCGCCCGTCACGGGTCTGGGCGCGGTGCACCTGTCCGATGGACGCCGCCGCCATCGGCTCGAACGAGAAATGTTTGAATTGCTGCTCCCAGCCCTTGCCCCAATTGCTCTCCAGCACGCTGGCAACCTGGGCCCGGGGCATGGCGCGCGCATCGGAGCGCAGGCGCGCCAGAATGTCGGCCAGGGCGGGCGGCAACAAGTCGCCCGTCTCCATGGACACCAGTTGCCCGACCTTCATGGCGGCTCCGCGCAATTGGGCCAGTTGGTCGGCAACCCGACGCGCGTTGGCGGGGGTCAACAGCAGATCGCTGACTTTGGGACGGTTTCCGCGGGCCCACTGGCGCGCGCCTTCGGCCACCATGCCCCCGGCAATGCCGGTGGCCATCCAGCCCAGGCGCGCCAGCCGTGAGCCGCGGCCGCTGGGGACTGCCAGTGTGGGTGCAGCGGCGCGCGGGCGGGCGTCAGAGGGAGAGTCGGCTTTTGGGGTTTTGGGGTTCAAATCAGGGGTCTTTCGGGGTCGCATTTTTTGCCGGCACGGTGCAGCAAACAGGGGGCAGTTCAACATGGTGACAGATATGCAATGGCCTTTGCGCAGCCGCTGCTTCAATTTTCGGGCAGGCTCAAGAAGCGCAGGTGAGCGGCGTTCAAACGCCTACACCAATGGTAGAGCGGTGCTGCTCTTGATTTGTTCCATGGAAAACGCTGATGACACGCCGGCCAAATCGACCAGGCTGATGAGTTTTTTATAGAAGCGGTCGTAGCCGTCGATGCTGGAGGCCACAACCTTGAGCAGGTAGTCCACATCACCACTCATGCGGTGGAACTCCTGCACCTCGGGCAGGGTGCTGACCACGGCGGCAAAACGCGCCAGCCATTTTTCGTCATGCTGGCCGGCGCGGATGCTGACAAACACGGTGACCGGCAGGCCGACCTTGTGGCGGTTGACGATGGCCACACGCCGCTCGATAAATCCATCATCCTCCAGTCGTTTGACACGTTTCCAGCACGGTGTGCTGGACAAACCGACCTGCGCGCCGAGTTGCGCCATGGACAGTGTGGCGTCGCGTTGCAGGGCATCCAATATCTGAAAATCAAGTCGATCTAGCATGCTGTTCTACAAAATTAGTAAATGTAAGAAATATCATTTTCTATTGTCGGCCATTTAGGTGAAATTTGGAAGCCAATTACGACCCGCACTTTCTAAACTTCTGGCTATTCCCAGCACCGACCAGCCCAACGCCATGCCACACACCATTTATCTGGATTCCAACGCTACCACCCACGTATTGCCCGCAGCGGTAGCCGCTGCCACCCGTGCCATGTGTGAGCAATTTGGCAACCCCAGCAGCAGCCACAGTGATGGCATCGTGGCCAAAGCCTTGCTGGAGCAAACCCGTGCCACGGCCGCACAGGTCTTGGGTGCCGGTGATGGCCATGTGGTGTTTACCAGCGGCGCCACCGAGGGCATACAGACAGCAGTGTTGTCGGCCTTGCGCGCCATCGGGCCGCGCCGCGCGGGGCAGGGTGGCCAACTTGTGGTTTACGGCGCCACCGAACACAAAGCGGTTCCGCATGCGCTGGAGCACTGGAACAGCGTGTTGGGTTTAGGTCTGGATATTCGCGTTTTACCCGTTTGTGCCGATGGCCAGCACGACCTGGCGACGCTGGCCGCGTGGCTGCCCAATGTGGCGTTGTTGTGCACCATGGCCGCCAACAACGAGACGGGTGTTGTCTCCAACCTGGCCGCCTTTCAACAGGTGTTGGTACAGGCGAACAGCCAGGCGTTATGGTTGGTGGATGGGGTGCAGGCGCTGGGCAAATTGGACCTTGACTTGCACAATAGCCGCATCGACTACGCGCCGTTTTCCGGCCACAAGCTGTATGCGCCCAAAAGGCATTGGCATGTTGTATGTGCGCCGCGGCGCACCGTTCACACCGCTGATGGCTGGTGGCGGACAGGAGGGCGGCCTGCGCAGTGGTACCGAAAACATGCCCGGCATTGCGGCGCTGGGGGCCGTGTTGGATGCGCTGCTGCGGGGTGACACCTTTGCCAGCCGTGCCACGTTGCGCGGCTACCGCGATCAACTGGAGCGTTGCCTGCGCGGCGCTTTCCCGGCCATCACGTTCAATACACCCCTGGAGCACAGCCTGCCCACCACGCTGAACTTCTCGGTGCCGGGCATTTCCAGCAAGACCCTGCTCGATGTGTTTGACGCTGTGGGGTTACGCGTCAGCGCCGGCAGCGCTTGCAGTGCCGCCAAATCCGTGCCAAGTGACGTGCTGGACGCTATGGGCTTGAGTCCCTGGCGCACTACTTCGGCAGTGCGTCTTTCCATAGGGCCGCTGGTTAGTAGCCAGTTGATCGAGTCGGCCTGTGTGGCTATCAGCCGATGTGGACCGCTGCTTCAGGCCCTGCCGCAAGCCGATGCGCGCGAGCATGGTCATGCGTCTGTAGGTGGGTCAACCTATCCGTTGCCTGCTCTCGGGGCGGACTCCAACGACGAAGCCGCCATAGCCCTTACGCTGCACTGGAGTGAGCTGGAGGATTTTTTGGAGCGCAACCCCGATGCGCGTCTGATCGATGTGCGCGAGGCAGCCGAACACCTGGCCAGCGGCGGTCTGCACTGCGGGGCACAGTCGGCTATCAACCTGCCCCTGAGCACCATCACCGGCCAGCCATTGGCCTTGAACACACTGGCCGTGCCCCGCACGCCGCTGGTTCTGGTGTGCCGCAGCGGCAAGCGCAGCTTGCAGGCAGCGTTGTGTTTGCGCAGCCAGGGCCATACCCAGGTGCGGCATGTGCATGGTGGCCTGGCGTTGAGGCCGGTTGCTGTTGGCACCTGCGATTGGTCGGCGGACGCTGCCCTAACACACTCGCAAGTGTGAAAAACAGCCCCGAGCCTGGCCGCTTAAAAACAAGGCACGGGCTGGAACCGCAGGCCCGGCGCGGTTCTGAAGGCTTGTGAACACGCTTATCCACAACCTAGCCCACAGAGGGGAGGGCAAAGTATTTTTAAATGTCGCTGTTTTGCGAGCATGCGCCGCCACCCCGCCCCCCCCGGGCCGCCCCCCCCCCCCCCCCCCCCCGGCCCCCCCCCCCCCCCCCCCCCCCCCCCCCCCCCCCCCCCCCCCCCGCCTTTCCACTTATATTGCTGCCATGCGCTCTAACCAACCCCACCACCGCAGCGACCTGGTTCGCATTGCGATCCATGCCATGGCCGAACGCGGCCTGTTGCCCGAATTTTCCCCCAGTGTTGAACGTCAATTGGCCACACTGAGCGGCCCGGCTGACGACTCGGACCCTGCCATCCACGACCTGACCGGCTTGTTATGGAGCTCGATCGACAACGACGACTCGATGGACCTGGACCAGCTCACGGTGTCCGAGGCCTTGCCCAACGGTGCCGTACGCCTGTGGGTGGCAATTGCCGATGTCGACGCACTGGTGCGCCGTGGCACCGCCATTGACGAACACGCCAGTACCAACACCACATCGGTCTACACTTCGGCGCGGATTTTTCCGATGTTGCCTGAGCGCCTGTCCACCGACTGGACCTCGCTGAACGCCGACCAGGACCGCCTGGCCATGGTGACCGAAATGGTGTTCAACGCCGATGGGTCGATGGCCGGGTCTACCGTCTACCGGGCCAAAGTGCGCAACAAGGCCAAGCTGGCTTATGACGCGGTGAGCGCCTGGCTCGATGGGCGTGGGGAGTTGCCCGATGCGGCTGCGGCCGTACCCGGCATCGACGCACAGCTGCGCACGCAGGATTCGGTTGCCCAGCAACTGCGTGTGCGCCGCCGTGGGGCCGGTTCGCTGGAGTTTGAGAGTTTTCAGCCGCGCGTGGTGTTTGAGGGTGAACGGGTGACCGACATCCGCCTGCAAGAGCACAACCGCGCCCGGCAACTGATTGAAGAGGTGATGATCGCCACCAACAGCTGCACCGCGCGTTACCTGGCCAGTCAGGGCATTGCCTCGCTGCGTCGCGTGGTGCGTTCACCCGAACGGTGGATGCGCATCGTCGCGGTCGCCAAAGAATATGGTGTAGTCCTTCCTGCGGAGCCGGACTCCAAAGCGCTGGAAAACTTTCTGGCCCAACGTCGCAAGGCCGACCCGCTGCGTTTTCCCGACCTGTCGCTGGTGATTGTGAAACTCATGGGCCGGGGTGAATATGTGCTGGAGTCCCCCGGCGCGCCTGCGGTGGGGCATTTTGGCCTGGCGGTCACCGACTACACCCATTCCACCGCCCCCAACCGGCGTTTTCCGGACCTGATCACGGCGCGGCTGCTGAAGGCCGCGCTGGCCCAGCAGGCGCCACCTTATTCCACGGCCGAACTGGATGCGCTGGCGGTGCACTGCACGCGCCAGGAAGATGCGGCGCAAAAGGTGGAACGCCAGATGCGCAAGTCCGAGGCAGCCCTGCTGCTGGAGACCCTGATTGGCAAACGGTTTGATGCCATCGTCACCGGCATGGCGGCTGATGGCCTTTGGGTGCGCCTGCTCGCGCCACCGGCCGAAGGCAAACTGGTCAACGGTCCACGCACGCTCAAACTGGGTGACAAAGTGCGCGTGCGCTTGGTGTCAACCAACGTGGAGCACGGTTTTATTGACTTCGAGCTGGGCTGAGGACGGAGTTATCAGGCAGCGAACTGCGCGTAGTAGGCCGCCACAGCGGGCGTCTGCGCAATGCGCTGCATGTGGGTGTTGAGCGCGGGGGCTACTTTCTCCACCAGGTCGGTGGGCACATGGTCCAGACGGCCTGAGTTCAGCCCGCGCACGTCCACAAACACCTTCAGATCGGCCACGGTAAGGCGGCCGTCGGCAAAATATTCGCCGCCGTGGGCCAGCAACTGGCTCTGTAGCCAGCCCAGATATTGCGGCATGGAGCCATTGACCAGTGCCAGGCGCGCCGCCTTTTGTTCGTCACCGGTCATGCGGAACGTAGGGCCCATCTTGACGCCGGCCTCTTCCACCACATACATCACCTCGTCGCACAACAGCGCCTGCAGCGGGTCGGTGGGGTACAGGCCGGCGAGCTTGCCCACATACCGAAGAATGGCGTCGCACTGGGTCACCTGGGTGCCGTCCACATGCAACACGGGCACCTGGCCAAAGGGCGTGGTTTTGCGCACTTCAGCAAACTCGGGGAAGGCAAAGCGGTGGTCTTCAAACGCAATGCCACCAATGGCCATGGCCAGGCGCGCGGGTTCGGCGCGGCCACCATGCATGTCGAAATAGGAGAGTTTGAGTTGAGGCATTGTGGGCTCCGTAAGTGGTTATGCGTGCGGTTTACACGCGGGTGCAGCGGATTCTAGGGGGAGCCGGAGACTGAGGTGACCGTGGGGGTTCAGTCCAGCACGCGGGAGACCAGAGACAGGCCAATCGACCACAGGTCGACATCGGTTGATGCGTCGGCAGTCAGGAAACTGTTGCGTCGCTCGCCCGGCTCACGCAACGCGCGCTGGCGGTCACGCTCCAGCATGACCAGTGCGTCGGCCACATCCGGCGCACGGGCGGGTGCCGTCGTGGCCTTGACGGCATGGGCATACCCTTGCAGGGCTTGCTCCACCGCCTTGGGGTCCAGCAACGAAAGAGCCGAGCGGCAGTGGGGACAGGCATGGTCGCGCCGCAGGTCCACCGGCGCTCCACAACTGCTGCAATGGATGACGGCCACCCGCCTGGCAATGTCGTCAATCTCGGGGCGGGTCAGCAGGCGGACAAAGCCCTTCTCGATCATGAACGACGAAAACGCGCTGAACCGCCCATGGCCTGCTGGGCAGCGGTAGGTGATGTAGCGCCCGCTGCGCCGCCTCATGCAACAGGCGAAACAGCTCGGCAACCGCAGCGGGCGTCAGCTTCAGGTTCTCTTGTGGGTCAAACCACATGCCCTGACATTGGAAGCAGAGGTCGAGTTCGACAGTTTGGCCATGGTTGCCGGGCAGTGCATGCATGTGCATGGTGGTGCGGCATGATGGGCAAGGGGTTGGCAGTGGCATGGTGGGTGGGGGGGTACGGTGACGCTAGATTGTGGTCTATTCAGCCCGCAGCACAACACAGTTGCGGCCCTTTTCCTTGGCCGTGTACAGAGCATGGTCCGCACGGCGCAGCACATCGACGGAACTCGAATCCGTTGCGAGCCAGCCCGACACACCAAAACTGGCGCTCAGTGCCATGCGTTCGCCCGCCGGGCTATCGAGTGCCAGACCGGCAATTGCCTGGCGCAAGCGTTCTCCCATGGTGACGCCGTCGGCCTGTGCCTGGGCTTCGGGCATGAGAATCAGGAACTCTTCGCCGCCAAAGCGGCTCACGTGGTCGGTTTCGCGGGCGCAGTTCTGCAACGCCCTGGCCACAGCGATCAGCACGGTGTCTCCGGCAGCATGGCCATGCTGGTCGTTGATGCGTTTGAAGAAGTCCACATCGGCGGAAATCACGACAAAGGGTTTGCCATAGCGCACCGAGCGATCCCATTCCAGTTGCAGCCTTTGCTCCGCAGCACGGCGATTGGGTAGACCGGTGGTGGCGTCGTGGCTGGCCTGGTGCCGCAGGTCCTGCTGCATACGAAAGCCGACCAAAAACAGAAAAAGAAAGTTGAATGCTGCCGCGCTCACCAGGGTGACCACCCACGTGGCCACGGGCACCGCGCCCGGTCCCACGATGTCGATCCCGCCTCGCACCAGACCTTGCAGCAGAAAGTACGCGTTCATACCCACCAGGGCCAGCACCGGAAATGTGGCGGCCACCGACACGCGCGCTCCGAACTCGCTCTGAAAGCGCGTGGCCGCCTGCGAAAACGACCCCAGCAGCACCAGCAGGTTGAAAAATGCCATCACCGCGACGCGGGCGTCCGTGTCGTGTGGCCCGACCCAGGCAAAGCCCAACGCTGCTGCCCCCGCGATCGCCAGGAACAGCCTGTCGGGTGGTCGAAGTCCCAGAAACAGAAGCACGCCACGGCTGGCCAATATCAGGCTCAACAGCGTGGCCGCACTGGACCCGGTGTGGGTGAGCCATACCGGGCCGTCCGGTCGCCAGCCCAGCAGAGCCGCTGCTGCGGCACTGGTCAGCGCATAACCCAGCCACTGCACAATCGCTGCCCGTTGGTCTTTGAGGGCGATGCCGCAGAGCATCCACAGAAGGGCGTACAGGGTGAGTTGGAGGCTGACGAGTAGGGGCATTGTTTGCTATCCTACCGCGCCATGGTGCGAGCCCAGGCTTTAGGCGGGTAGGTTTGGTCTGTAGGACAGCGCACCGTCAGTCAACGCCGCCGCTGCTTGTCCACCGCCCACCACATAACGCCACCCAACACCGCAAGCGTCACGCAGAGCACATGCAGTGCGTCAATGGAAATGAAGGCGTGCAAGGGCCTGGAAAGGTCGAGCGGGTAGAACAGGAATACATCCACATGCATCACGCTGTCAATGAGTACGTGGCTGTAGGTGCCAGTGAATGCACTGGCAAACGAAACGCCCCAACTGATAGGCAGGTGGCGCGGCTCGCGCAACACGCGCAAACCCCATTCCCCCAAGTGTTTGCCGGTCGCACCACTCAGCAGGCCTATCAAGGTAGCGCCAAGCAGTGTGTGTGAGAAGCCATGCAGTTCTACCAGTCCGGTTGTCATTGACAGCAGAGGCTGCAGATCAATGACGACCTGTGACCAGCCAAACACCATCAATGAAAATTTTCTTTGCATCACGGCCTTGACCGCGAGACCGGGGCCCATGTGGAGGGGGGTGAAAGGCATTGCGTTTTTGCGTGAAAACAGACCTGCAGTTTAGTGCGGCACCGGCCTCAGCCCGTAGCCAACTCAAAACTCCCCAGCACCTGCGCGCGTCCGTTCAGGATGGCGTCCACGCGGTGTATGCCGGGATAGTGTTTACGGGTGGTCATCTCGGCCAGAGAAATGGTTTTGCCCACACGCTGCGTCTCGTGGGCGGCCAGGTCCAGGGTCTTGAGCTTGAACACCTTGGCGCGGCTCTGTCCGTTGGCCTTGATGTAATGCACCGCAAAATCCACCAGCACCCGCTGCGGCTGCGCGGTGTTGTTGGTCACGTCAAAAGCAACCGCCAGCGTGCCGCCCACCACTGCGCGCGGTGGCGTGACGCTGGCCTGGCCAATCACCACATCGGCCGACGTGCCAAAACCCAGCGCCGCCAGCGCACCGGGTTCACCCCGTTTGACGGCCGAGCGCAGCGCATGTTGCACGATCCAGCGCCGCTGCGCGGTGGCGTCGCGCAGCCAGGCATTGGCTGTGGCGGCCAACACATCGGGGTGATCCTTGCCGATGTCGTTCAGGTTGTTGGCCACCGAGCGCCGCACATAGAGGGATGGGTCGTCCTTGAGCCGCTCCAGCAGGGCCAGCACCGGGGCCGGGTCGCGCTGGAAGGCGGGCAGGTGCGAGGCCCAGGGCAGCCGGGGGCGCGTGCCCTCGGACACCAGTCGGCGCACATGTTCACTCGGATCGTTCGTCCACTCCATCAACCTCCCCAACGTGGCATCGGTGTGTTTTTGCAGAAACGGCCGGATGCTGAACTCGGCGGTGAAGCGCTGGGTGAGCGCGTATTGCGCCTGCATCGACAACTCGAAGTGCTCCAGGCCAAACTCGGCCACAAACGCCGTGTGTGGCAGATAAATGAAGGATGCCAGCGACAAACCCGGCGTACGCCCATGGGGCTGGTCGATGGACGCCAGCAGAATGCGCAGAGCTTCCCCATAGACCGGCGGCAAATGCCGGTGTAGCGCGCGGGCAATGTGTTTGCCACGCGGCATCAGCGCCAGGGCGTCATACCCGGTGAGGGCATCGTGCAGGAAGGCGTCCACATCAAAACGCGGATGCACCGCGGCAACCATGCGCGCAATGGCCTGGGGCACGTCGGGGCCGTATTGGGAGACGAGGGGTTCAGCCATGCGCCGCCTTCCACGCATCAAAGCCGCCGCGCAGCGGGTAGGCGTTGCGGTAGCCCATCTGCTGCAGGTTTTGCGCCGCTTGCACCGCTCCCGCATCTTGCGGGCAGGCGCAGATGGTCACGATGGGGTAGTCTTTGTCGATACCCGCCAAGGAGCGTTCCAGCGCGGTGTATTCGGTGAGATGGGCGTTGGGGATGAAGCCGGTGTCTGACGCCAGGCTGTGGCTGCGCAGGTCAATGATGTGGGGCGGGCGTGGGCTGGCCAGTGCCTGGGTGAACGCATGTATGTCGATGTGCTGCATGGCGGCCAATCGCTCAAACCGGGCCTTTTGCCAATACTTCCAGCCGATCACCACGGCTACCAGCGTGGTACAGATCAGGGCGAGGTGTATGCCATGCGCCGCCATCCACGCCAGAGCGCCATCGATCTGCGCCTGAAACGCATAACCCGCCAGCAAAGCCATGCCCGCCCACAAACCCGCGCCCACGGCGGATGCCATAAAAAACGACGACGGCGCCATGCCCAAGGCCCCGGCTACCGGTGGCGCCACCGTGGCAAAGCCAGGTATGAACTTGCCAAACACCAGCGACCACACGCCCCATTTGGCAAACCGCGCCTCGGTCTGGTTGACACAGGAGCTGGGGTTGATCGACATCTTGCACAGCAAAGCCAGCACCCGGTAGCCAAACCTGCGGCCCGCCGCATACCAGACCCAGTCTGCCACCAGCGAAGCCAGTACCGCCGCCAGCAGCATGGTGGCCAGCGCCATCAAGCCCGTTGACTGGCTTGCCGCCAAAACCATGGTCGGCACCGACGGCACCGGCAGGCCCAGTTGTTGCAGCAACACGTTGACGAAGACCAGCAAGTTACTGTCGTGCTGCAAAAGTTGGGTGATCCAGGTGCTGTCCATAGCCCAGGTTTTACACCAGCCCTGGCACTGCGTGCTCCTGCATGGCCTTTTCCAACTCTGCCTGCAGCAACTGGAGCACGACCTTCACCCGGGTCGTTTCACGCAGGTCGGGGTGGGGAGCGGCCGCAATACGCTGGCGCACTCGGGCCTGCCATGCCCACAGACACGCAGGGTTGGCCGTCAGGCACGATCCAGATCGCGAATCAGGCTGACGACCTTGGTGGTGATGATGTCCACCGCCGGAGCGTTGGCCCCGTGCGGCAAGATCACATCGGCGTGGCGCTTGGTGGGTTCGATGAACTGCTTGTGCATGGGGCGCACCGTTTCCAGGTATTGCTTGATCACACTCTCGGTGCTGCGCCCGCGTTCGGAAATGTCGCGCTGCAGGCGGCGGATAAAGCGCACATCCGCTGCAGTGTCGACAAAGACCTTGAGTGACATCAGCTTGCGCAACTCGGCGTCAAACAGTGCGAACAGGCCTTCAATCACGATCACTGGTGCGGGCTTGACCGTGATGGTCTTGCTGGAACGGTTGTGCAGCGTAAAGTCGTACACCGGCATTTCAATCGGCTCGCCACGGCACAGCGCCTGAACCTGCTGCATCATCAGCGGCCAATCAAAGGCCTGCGGATGGTCGTAATTCGTCTTGCGCCTGTCGTCCAGCGACATGTGGGATTGGTCGCGGTAGTAATCGTCCTGCATCACCACCGCAGCCATTTCCGGCCCGATGGAGGCCAGCACCTCACGCGTGACGGTTGACTTGCCGCTGCCGCTGCCGCCTGCGACGCCGATGACGAATGGGGTGTTGGTCGATGGCCTGGGCTGGAGCATGCGCAAGTTTAGCGGTGTCTGATCCCTGCAACGCACTGGATCTTCGGCCGGATTTTCCATTCATTCATTTGGCCAGCGCCACTCCCTCGTCATCGATGGCCTTTTGCACCTCGCGGTAGAAGGCGTCGCGCGCTGCAGTGGCGACCTTGTCTCGCGCGCCGCCGGCCCAGTTGGCGTTGGACACGATCACCAGCTTGCGCTTGGGGTCGATGAAGATCCCCTGGCCAAAAATGCCGCGGGCTGCATAGCTGCCGTCGTCATAGGTCCACCACTGGTAGCCATAGCCGCGCTCTGGCCGGTTGATGTCGGCGCGCTTGGTGGTGGCTTCTGCCCACCAGCCGTCGGGCACGATGCTCTTGCCGTTCACCATGGCGCCATTCAGGATGAACAGCCCCATGCGGGCGTAGTCGCGCGGCGCAGCCTGTACGCAGCAGCCACCAATCTCCTTGCCAGTTTTGCTCAGGATCCAGGTCGCCTGCTGCTCCATCGCCGCGGGCCCCCACACTTTCTCTGCCAGATAGGTCGCCAGTGGCTTCTTGGTGGCTTGTTGCACCAGCGTGCCGACCAAATTGGTTTCACCGGTGCTGTACAGCCAGCGGGTGCCAGCCGGCACATCACGGGGCAGTTTGCGCATATAGCTCACCAATGCTTCCACGCCGTCTTCGGGCTTGTGGTTGTTGAACTTGGCCACATCGGAGTTGGGGTCCGCATAGTCTTCATTCCACTTGACCCCAGAAGTCATGGTGAGCAACTGGCGCACGCTCACATCATCGTAGGCAGAGCCTTTGAGGTCTGGAATGTAGAGGCTGACCTTGTCGTCCAGGCTCTTGATGAAACCGTCTTTCACTGCCGCACCCACCAGCGTGGAGGTGAACGACTTGGCCACTGAAAAACTGGTCCAGCGCCCATTACCATCAAAGCCCAGGCCATAACGCTCCAGACGCAACTTGCCGTCATGCACCACCAGCAACGCGGCACTGCGCTGACCCGCCATATAGGCATCGACATCGCTCGCCAGTTTCAGCGCTGGCCCCGTGGGCAGGGCCGAGGGCGTGCCGCTGGCGGGCACCACATTTGCCTTGGCCAGTATGGGCAGGCGGTCCAGCGCGCGGAATGCCGCATCGCGCTGCGGCTCGGTCCAGAACAACAAATCGCGGTTGGTCGGCACCGTGGCCAGGAGCCCGCGGGTCTCCTTGTCCAGGCTGAACCAGCCGCCCACAGCGGCAACACCCAAGACCACTACGGTGCCAAGCACCACTTTTTTGAAAGCCACAACCATACTCCTCGTTGTTTTTAAAAAATGGGGCACCCATGCAACGAGCGCTCCGTTACCGGCTCGTAGCGTAACACCTGCACACCGGTGAAGCGGTGGCTTGGCGCAATCTCGCGGATGCGGATGCGGTGCAGAGACAGGGCTTCGGATGGGCGCCAGATTCAAGTTGTACTGTCTGGCATCGAGTGGCTATGTGCAAAACAGGCTGCCAGCCCTCGCAGAATTTGCGTAGGCAGCTACCAAAAAGCGTAGCAAATCAAGGTCTTGAAGCGTCAGGCCTGCCAGACACCCAAAACCTGCTGAGCGCAGATCGATGCCCACCTCAATCTCCTTGTCCACGGCATCTTGGTAGCCCATGGGGTTGAAGCCCTCGTACAGGTCTGGCAGCAGGCGCAGGCCGTATTGCTGCGCAAAGCGGTTGGCCTGGATGCCGGCCTTGTGTTTGTCAAAACGCACATCGGGGTCCAGCCCCGTCATGCCCACGTACACGCAGGGCTTGCCATCGATGTACTGGGGGTTGTTCTTGCGAAAGCGCGGCTCCAGAAGCACGTCTTTGGAGAGTTCGATCACGTAGACGTGGTGGTGCTTGCGCCGGGGCATGGTCGCCTTGCTGGTTCAGGCGCCAGGTCCAAACAGGTCATCCAGCGATTTGGTGCCCGTGGGAACGGCGGACGAAGTCATGGGCACGCCCTTGGGGTATTCCTCGGCAATGCGGTCTTCCCAGTAGGTGGCCGGGTTGGGCGCGCTGCACAGCCGGCGAAACACCTCTTGCGGCACCTGTTTGTAGGCCAGCACGCTTTTGTTGTCCCAATGCAGGTCGAGTTGCTGCGACTCGGGGTTGTAGTCGCCCCGGCGGATGCGCCCGCTGGTGAAGGTTTTGCTGAGCATGGTCGTTCCTCCCTTCTCTTCTTGCCCTTGGACGGGCTAAGGACGCAATTTTACAAGCCGGCATCCGGAGCGATCGGTGGCGCGCGAGGCAGAGTCCGGGCCAGCGGGGAGTAAGTTGCGGCCCTTGCCTAGAATAGACTTTCCTTCCCCTGCAAAAGTAGCTTGTCCCCATGTCCCTGCGTGATCTGCTTGTCAGCCTTTACCGCACTGCGGAGGTCCACGCGCTGGTCATCCTTCTGATTTCTCTGGCCTGGGCGGTTGGGGGAGCATTGCTGGCACGCATCGGCAAGGCAGGGGCCAGTGCGCGCGACGGACGCGCCATTGCCAGCATCGTGGTTGGCGGTGCCGTGCTGTGGTTGGTCGTCGTCGTGATGGCCACCGCCATCGCCCACGCCGCATTCGACAAGAGCCTGTTCGACGCCCACGTCCTGCTGCTGGCGTCGCCGTTGTTGTGCCTGGCGGCAAGCCTCATCGGCATCCGCTGGGTGTTTCCGTTGAGCGAACTGGGGTCGGTCAAAACGCTCAGGGACGTCGGGCTGTTCTTGCTGGCCTGTGCGTTTGGGGTGTGGCTGCTGTCGCGCTTTCGCGGCTGGGGGATTGGCTTCCTGGGCAGCGTGGGCGACCTGCTGATCATTGCAGGCCTGGCAGTGGTACTGCTGCGGGTGCTTTATGCGCGCGCCTTTGCACGCTAGTTTTGCTGCATGCGGGGGAGTGCATTGACCGTCTCCTTGTCGGTACGTGTTGCGCCTAGGCCACTTGGCGGTGTGATTCGAAAATATATAGAGAAATTGGCATCCAGCCCACGTGGAATATGCACGAGTAGCTAGTAAAAGCGTAGCAAACCAGATGTGAAGTGCCAATACGTTCTGTTGAATAATTCGTGCCTGGCCCCTTTTCCCCATGTTGCAGATATCCGTTTCAAGCCATCGAAATTTTGAGATCGGCTGTGACCTGGCCCGCGTGGAACAGCACCTGCGCGAATTTGACCGCGTGCTGGAAGACCTGCCGGCACTGAAAGTGGTCACCGTATGGGGGCCGAACCAGTACCGCATCGCTTACAGCGCGGTCATTGCCGGGGTCTACCAGGTGGATTTGTTGAGCGACGTGCAAGTCAGGCTGGACACGGACCGCCACCTGCTGGCCGTATCACCCTTGCAAGGCTGCCCCGCCGTGGCGGCGCATGCCACACTGCGGTCACTAACCGGGCAGGGGCAATACACCAGCACGATGGCGCTGCAAGACCACGATGGCCGCACGGCAGTGACCTATGACGTGGGTATTACCGCCGCCATCCCCAAACCGGTGCGCCTGAGCCTGCTGCCCGATCTGATTGCCCGCAACGCCGTGCAGGCCGTGGTCAAGCATCGCCTGGATGACATTACGAATCTATTTATCGAGCGCACCGTGCAGCGCCTGGAGCACCAGCCGATTATTGCGGCGCGCTGAGATTGATTGTTGTGCATTAAACCGGCCCCTCGCCCTCGTGGAATGGTCATAAGCAGCTACCAAAAGCATAGCGATACACTTGGATTTCGTCTAGTGGAACTCACATTGCTTCATCCGGCGAGGTCGTAGGGAATAGGCGGTGCAATCACCCACCTGATCGACAATAGCGCGATGCTCTACTTGAAATGCACCGGCATCGTTCAAAAAGCCCTGGGCTTGCCCAAGACACTTCTGGCTGACGCAGAGCCCACCTCGGCCCAATTGGGCAACTGGTACGTCAACCGGTTCGATGTGGGGCGGCGCAAGGCACACGTTTTCATGAGCGAGACGACCTTGCTTTCCTTCATCTTGTTGCAGGGCAAGACGCCCGTAACGACCGAAACGCTCCCCACCATGATGCTTGCGGGGCTGACTCAGCTTCTTCAGATGCGCGGAATGAGCGAGGATGCCATCGAGCGGGCGATGGTGCATTACCACGACGGTCTGTTTGCAAGAACCGATAGCCGCCCGGACCTGGGTTCGCTCAACGACTTGGCGCAGCGGTACCAATGGATGATTGAGTGCGACGGCGGGTTGGATCGGTGCGATCTCACGCGCATCATCATGGGTACCAACAACATGCCGCAACGCAGGCTCGGCTGGTGCTCTTCTTGGGACATGACTCAGAGCAAATTGCAATTGCTAAGCTGAATCAACTCGCCGAGCAAGGCTGCACCTCAATCAATGGCGCGGGTCACGCTGCTGCATAGATCGTTTCGCGGTTGCGGTTGATGCTGGCCAGCACATAAGGGTTGCGCACGGCACCGAATTCCACCAAGTCCACGCCACACCCTAGCAGGGCTTCCAATGCCGCTTTGGCGTCAAAGAACGTGTCCAGACCGGGCTGCACATCTGGCGCGAACTCCACCAGAAAGTCCGCGTCGCTGCTCTCGGGGTCAAAGTCGTCTGCCCGAGCGGCGGAGCCAAACACCTCCAACCGGCGAATGCGGTACCGTTGGCAGATGGCAGAAATGCCGGAGCGGTGTTGGGCGATGGCGGGGTGCATGGGGTGAAGAAAAAAATAGCGAATCCAACCCCTAGTTCATCCTGCTGCGCCAATAGCTAGCTTGCGATGCTGGTGTGCAATCGCCAGCACCAGCAAATCATCCCCATCCACTGTGTACACCACACTGTATGGAAAGCGCCGCAATCGGCATCGGCGGATTTGCGGCGTGAGTGGGTGCCACGCCCGTGGAAATTGTTCAATTAGTTTGATGGCCTTGAGCGTTTCCAGCAAAAACGCGTCGCCCAAACCGGGCGCTTGGTCGGCATACCACGCCACTGCTTCGTCAAGCTCTGCCTGCGCAGGCTTCAGCAAGCGAATGATCATGCTGGCTTGGAGACTTGGTACTTGGCAATCACTTCGGACAAAGCCACGGCTTTCACCTCACCGCGCCGATACGCTGCCAACCGATCATCTGCCTCCTTGGCCCAAAGCGCGTCCAGCGCGGCATCGGGTTCGTCCAGGCTGTCCAGAATGCGCTCCACCACCTCCATGCGCTCCTCGGGGGGCAACTTGACGGCTTCGGCGCTTAGGGCTTCGGCGGTTATGGTCATGGCGGCTCCATTAGGCTGGTGAACGAACAGGGCACCACTATAGCGCCGCAGCTCGCCGTCCTCATTGACACCGACAACCCGCAGGCATCCGTCTTCCAGGAGCTGCTGGCCGAGGTGTTGCGCTACGGCGCTGCCGCCATCAAGCCTTGTTCCAAATCACCAGCCCAATGCCGCCCATGATGGCGCATGCCGACAGCGCCATGGGCCAGGTGGCGGCTTCGCCCAACAACACGATGCCACCCAATGCCGCGATGACCGGCACGCTGAGCTGCACCGTGGCCGCGTGCGTGGCCTGCAGTGTGGGCAGCACGCGGTACCACACGGCGTAGCCCACACCCGATGTCGGCGCGCCAGAGGCCACTGCGTACAGCACGCCGCTGCTGCTCAAGTGCAGCTGCGGCAGCGCCACCGCACTGAGCACCAGCGCCATAGGGACGGTGCGTACAAAGTTGCCAGCCGTCACCGCCGTAGGGTTGTTGGCGCTGCCGAGCCCCCAAACCCCGGGTTGCCAGGCCCGGCAGCATCAGCGCCGTGAGCCCCGCTACCGCCAGCGCAAAGCCGCCAAGCTGCAACATGCCCATGCGTTCGCCCTGGTACAGCCCCCAAGCAATCATCGTGGCCTGCACCGCGCCAAACAGCAACAGCGCGCCGGTGGCAGCCGTCATGCTCAAGTAGGCAAACGAAAACCCGGCTGCATAAACAAACAAAGCCAATGCCGACCAGCCGTCGCCGGGCAGCGTGGCCGTCGTCGGCCTTTGGGGCTGTGCGCCTTGCTTGTGCTGCAGCCACCACACCACGGCGCCCAGGGTTATGGCGCCGGACAACAACCGCACACTGGTGAAACTGGCCGCGTCGATAGCGCCGCCCTTGAGCGCCACCCGGCACAGCAGGGAGTTGCCAGCAAACGCCAGCATGGCCAATGCCACCAGCGAAAAATTGAGTAGGGAGCCCATTGCAGATCAGTTTACGCCTGACCTTGCTATGTGGGAAATATGCCTCTAGCCCTCGTGGAATATGCCTAAGTAGCTACCAAAAGCGTAGCAATTGAATCCGACGCCGATAACGCGCAGGCATCCGTCATCCAGGAGCTGCTGGCCGAGGTGTCGCGCTACGGCACGGCCACCATCAAGCGCGGCTATGGTGACCGGACCACGCAGAACCTGCGCACTTGGACAGACGTGCTGCACACCATGGCCATCTTCCCCATACAGCAGTTAAGTTACAACAGCGGCAAGATTGCTACCGACTCCGCATTGATCATCGATGCCATGGATGTGTTGCACACCGGTAGCGTCGACGGATTTTGTTTAGTTAGTAGTGACAGTGACTTCGCCCGCTTGGCCACGCGCATCTGCGAGGAAGTATCCAATTGAGCGCAAATGACTGCATGTGGTAGCGCATTCACTGGGTCATCTTTTGGCACGGCGCAGTCTTGGCTGGCCAGAAATTGGTTGCATCGCTAGGGCAGCTGTAGCCTTGCTCGTGAACTATCTGAATATCATCGGGCCCAGAAATGGTTGAACCTGGGCGACCGTGACCTTTCTAGACTTGCCGAGTCAATCCGCCGCAAATTGTTGACCAACATATCAATAAATATTATTCAGCTTTGCACAACATCTTTTTGGATCAAATCAATACTCTGCTTCAGCACGTTTGATGACCATTGACCCTCGGACTTCAATGTATTCAGTGAGTCGATAACTAGATTGGGAGATATGCGGGCTAGTGGCGTAACCAAATTGGCAATGAGAGAATTTCTCAAGTACTGCTTCTTCGCACGTCTCAAGCGCTCTTGGGTTTCTTTGTCAGTATCTGTAGCTATCTGTCCTGAGTCTGAAAGTGAAATGGGATCAAGTCGTTGATCTATGGTGGAAATTCTGCGGAAGACTGCATCAGAATAGCCGTCCAGAGGCGTATTAAGAATTTCATTGGATAACAGCCTATAGGGTGCAAGTGCGTCTGTGAGACTAGGCCTGCGAGTTGTCCACAGAAACGGGTGTTTGATACCCCCATTTATGTACTGAGCTATTGGAAAAACGCCACCCATGCCATAAATCCGTGCTATCTCAATTTGGGATTCAATTAAGTGTTCAATTGCTCTCTCTCTTACTTTAGGCTCAACGTAGGGCTTTGTCGCCAAACATCTATACAGGAGATGCAGCCATGTAGTTCGTTTAGCCATTGGTGGATAGTTTGTCAAACCTACAAGAGAAGACTTATCGACTAAGAAATTAATAATCTCAGTTGGATCATCCATTAAGGCAACTATGAATTCAATAATTGGGTACCAATCTTGATTGTCATATTTTGTTTGCACTATCTTTCGTTCAAGACGTTTTGAAATTAGGTGTTTGGCTGCAAAATATTCTTGAAACGAAGTGTGACTAAAGCCGTAATCATCTTGGGAAAACTGCTCCAATATTCCGTGATGTTGATCTATTTCTAAGAGGATACCCTCGGCATCTTCTTCTAAAAGACCTACGCGCTGATTAAATGCGCGAATCTGTTTAAGCAATTCCGCTTTGGGAAAAGTGAAGGCAAACTCGGATACTGTGAAGTTGCCAGCGATTTCATCAAATAGCTTCTCTTTGTTGAAGTCCGTCAAACCTTCGAATGCAGAATCTCTGCGAAACCCCCGCGTCGTGTCCCACTCACGAAGCAAGGTTTCGGTGCATCGTCGGAAGAGTTCTGCTTTGCGTTTGGGCAGTGAAAGATCATGCCGAAATTGGACGCACAGAAGACTTAAGAGCAATGGCGTTTCCGTTAGGTCCGCGATGCTTCTGTCTTGCTTAATTAACCGGCATAGCGTTTCAGCCTTTGGTTTGTCATTAATAAACCATGCCTTGACAATTTTTTCGACAGAGGCTAGTTCTAGTTTTGCGATTTCTACTTCGCAAAACTTCTCTAAAACTTCGCGATAGTCAGCCGTGCGACACGATACAACTACCTTCGTATCAGGGAATACCTTGCAGAAGTCATTGATTGCCTCAATGACTTCGGGGCGAACATCGCGAGGCACCTCATCCAGAGAATCTAAAAGAACAACCGCGTGACTGTTGTTTAGAATGCGAGTCAGAAAGTCCTTCGCGTATTCATCTGTCTTTGCTTGAATCGGGTTTAATAAATGCTCAAATATCGAAGTACGGTTCTTTGCCACTAATGGTAATGGCACAAAAAAAGGAATTTTTGAAGATTTGAGTTTAGATTCTCGAAATACTTGCTGGTCAGAATAAGCGAGCGCGAGGAATTTCAAGAAGGTTGTTTTTCCAGCACCTGGGCCTCCCAGTACAGCTATACGGCTGTTTCCTTCGATATATTCGTCACCAAAAACCAACTCACCTTTAACTTTACCCCGGGTGTCGCGCGTCTTTTTTGTGCCATTTGCTGAGTCGGCTTTGTGCCACTCTGCGGCATACAGCCTGCGCGCTATGGTCAGTGATACTTTTGCGGGAGAGTAGAGCGATAGAAGCCTTTCGGGCTGCGCCATTCCCAAAAGCTTTATTGTGGATACTTCTTCCCTCAGCATGCCTATGTGATGGGAATAGTATTTCTTGAAAAGGTCCAGCGACTCAATTTTTGCATTCATGCCTGAAAACACGGCGTTAATTGATTGCTTTGCTGGGCCCTCAAACCAGCTTAGTATTGGAATTCCACCACCTGCTTTTTCTGTATTTTCTTGCATTTTCAGTCTCCCTATTTGTTTTTCTAAATAATTATTGCTAGCTCTTTGCACATACCCTGCATTTCATTGGTGCAACAAGGCGAGTGCTATTTTTTCGTATCGAACATCATCAAACTACTTCCCCCAACTATCCTTCAACCCCACCGCCAAGTTAAACACCGGCTTGGAGCCGGCAACGTGATCAATACGATCCGCAACAAAGTACCCATGCCGTTCAAACTGAAACTTCTGGTCCGGCAGTGCATTGGCCAATGACGGCTCAACGATCGCTGTCACCACCTTCAAGCTGTTCGGGTTCAGGCTCTCGATGAAATCCTTGCCGCCCGCATCGGGCTGCGCGTCCAGGAACAGGCGGTCGTACATGCGGACTTCAGCGTTCACGCCGTTGGCCACGCCCACCCAGGTGATGGCGGCTTTGACCTTGACGGTTTCGCTGCCGGGGGTGCCGCTCTTGGTGTCGGGCACCACGGTGGCCAGCACGTCGGTGATGACGCCGTTGATGTCCTTGATGCAGCCTCTGCATTCGATCACGTAGCCGCCCTTCAGGCGCACCTTGTTGCCGGGGAACAAACGCTTGTAGCCTTTGGGGGGCACTTCTTCAAAATCTTCGCGGTCTATCCACACCTCTTTGCCGATGGTGAAGTGGCGGGGGGGTGGCGGCTCTGTGCCTTCGGGTGGGTGGGGCAGGGCGGGCTGGGTGCAGGGCTCCAGGTGGCCGGCGCCCATCACGTCGTCCCAGTTGGTCATCGTGAGCTTGACCGGGTTCAGCACGGCAAAGCCGCGCAGTGCCTTGGTCTCCAGGTCGTCGCGCAGGCAGCCTTCCAGTGTGGAGTAGTCGGTCCAGCCACCGGCCTTGCTGGTGCCGGTGCGCTCGTGCAGCAGGTGCAGGCTCTCGGGGGTGTAGCCACGGCGGCGCAGGCCGACTATTGTGGGCATGCGGGGGTCGTCCCAGCCGCTCACCTTGTGGTCGTACACCAGTTGCGACAGTTTGCGTTTGCTGGTGATGACGTAGGTGATGTTCAGGCGCGAGAACTCATACTGCCGGGGGGGCGGGTTGGCCAGCAGGCCGCCTTCGGTCAAGCGCTCCAGCAGCCAGTCGTAAAACGGGCGCTGGTCTTCAAATTCCAGCGTGCAGATGCTGTGGGTGATCTGCTCCAGCGCGTCCTCAATCGGGTGCGCATAGGTGTACATGGGGTAGATGCACCAGGTGTCACCCGTGTTGTGGTGGGTGGCGCGGCGGATGCGGTAGATGGCCGGGTCGCGCATGTTGATGTTGGGGCTGGCCATGTCGATCTTGGCGCGCAGCACCATGGCACCGTCTTCATGTTTGCCGTCGCGCATCTCGCGAAAGCGGGCCAGGTTTTCTGCGGGTGTGCGGGCGCGGAAAGGGCTGTTGACGCCGGGCTTGCCGAAGTCGCCCCGGTTGTCGCGCATTTGCGCCACGGTTTGCTCGTCCACATAGGCGTGGCCGGCTTCGATCAGGTATTCCGCGGCGCGGTACATGAAGTCAAAGTAGTCGCTGGCCTGGTAGGGCTCGGCGGTGGCGCTGCCGTTCCAGTCAAAGCCCAGCCACTTGATGGCGTCGCGGATGGAGGTGACATATTCCATGTCTTCCTTCTCCGGGTTGGTGTCGTCAAAGCGCAGGTGGCACACGCCGCCGTAGTCGCGCGCCAGGCCAAAGTTGATGCAGATGCTTTTGGCGTGGCCGATGTGCAGGTAGCCGTTGGGCTCGGGCGGAAAGCGGGTGCGGATTTTGGCGGGGTCGGGCTGGCCTGCGGCGTGGTGCGCCGCGTCACCGGGGCTCCCGGCCCATTTGCGGCTAGCGTAGGTGCCTTTTTCCAGGTCGTTTTCGATGATCTGGCGCAGGAAATTGCTGAGTTTGGGGCTTTCGGCAGACGCGGGGGCGCTGCTGGTTGGGGATGTGGGGTTGGTAGGGGTCGAAGAGCTCATGTATTCGATTCTAGACCGCGAAAAAAAAGGCACACCGGTGACGGTGTGCCCTGTGACTGGCAACCCCGGGGTTGCCAATGCAATAGACGCTGGATTAACGAATCACAGCCAGTTCGGTCAGCTTGCCGCCGCGAACGGTCTTCAGTGTCAAAGCGCCGTTCTTGATGTCGCCTTTTTCATCAAATGTGATGGGGCCGGTAACGCCTTGGTAGTCTTTGGTAGCAGCCATGACAGGCAGATACTTGGCGGGGTCAGAAGAACCAGCCTTGACCATGGCGGCAACCATCAGCTTCACGCCGTCGTAAACGTAGGGTGCGTACACCTGAACGTCAGCGTTGTACTTGGCCTTGAATGCTGTCTTGAACTTTTCCATGCCTGCCTTGCCCTGGCCTTCAACGCCACCGGCTTCAGCGCAATAGACCTGGTTGTCAGCAATGGCGTCGCCGCCCAGCTTGACCAACTCGGTGGAGCAGATGCCGTCGCCACCCATGAACTTGGCATTGATGCCCAGAGATTTCATCTGGCGCAGCATCGGGCCGGCAACAGCGTCCATACCGCCGAAGAACACCACGTCCGCTTTTTTGCCCTTGATGGTGGTCAGGATGGAGTTGAAATCAGTAGCCTTGTCGGTCGTGAACTCTTTGGCCACCACGACGCCGCCAGAGGCTACAACAGCTTTGGAAAACTCTTCAGCAACGCCCTGGCCGTAAGCAGTACGGTCATCAATCACGGCGATGGATTTGCCCTTGAGTTCTTTCACAGCGTAACGGCCCAGTGTGCCGCCGAGTTGTGTATCGTCAGCCACCAGACGGAAGGCGGTCTTGAAGCCTTGGCGTGTGTACTTGGGGTTGGTCGCCGATGGGGAAACCTGGGGGATGCCAGCATCGCTGTACAGCTTGGATGCAGGGATGGTGGTGCCGGAATTCAAGTGACCGATCACACCAGAGACCTTGGCGTCAACCAGCTTTTGGGCGACTGAAGTGCCTTGCTTGGGGTCAGCGGCGTCGTCTTCGGTCATCAGCTTCAGGGTAACCTTCTTGCCGCCGATGGTGACACCCGCTGCATTCAGTTCTTCAACGGCCATCTTGGCACCGTTTTCATTGTCTTTGCCCAGGTGGGCAATGGCGCCGCTGGTAGGTCCAACGTGGGCAATAGTGACGACGGTCTGGGCCGACGCAAAACCAGCAGACAGGGCAACGACCGCAGCCGCAACAACATTCAACTTCAACAGCATAGTTTCTCCAGTAAAAAGAAGATGTGGACACAAAGTGCCACTCCCTACACGATAGCGCATCTGAAAGTCCATATGCCTAGGGATGCTACCAATATCAGTGACTTATTCAAACGGCTAATGCGGCATTAGTGGATCTAATTTAAAGTCTGCACCGTCGCGGTGCGCTTTCCATGCTTAATCGCCAGCACGGTGCGAAATCCAGTGGTTAGAAGGACAGGTCCATGCGCACACCCACCACGGTAGCGCTGCTGACTGCGCGTCCGCCGCCTGGGTATTGATGCCATTGCACGAGGGGCTGCACCGCGAACGACTCGCCCAGTTTGACGCGGTAGGTAAGTTCCCACGCTGATTCGTAGGCCGACGTTGGCTGGCCAGCCGCATCCTGCAGCGCCCGGTGTTTGTCGCTGAGGGTGGCGTGGGTGTAGGCCAGGCCCAGCGCGTCGCCACCATCGGCCATAAACGGGTTGTTCATCACCAAGCCGGTGTTGACGATGGACCTAAGGGCCGTGGAGTCACCGTCGTTCAGCGCGTAGCGAAAGAAGCCGGCAAGGCTGCGCCCACTTTGACCCTTCCAGAGCGTGCTTTCTGCCAAGAAATAGACGCCTTGGCTGCTACGCTGCACCGGGTTTTGTTGGTTGTCCACATTCACCAGGTCATCGACCTGGGTTGAATAGCCCCATATCCCCAGCGCGTACTTGGAGCCTTCGGGGCGCCAGCCGATCTCGACAATTCCCATCGTTCCATCATCTTTGTCGAAAACGATGTGGGTGCCATTGGGCTTGGCCGGATCGCCAGGCACGCCATCCAGAATGGCTGCCTGGGCATACACCGACTGGTCGTCGGAAACCCATTTGCCGCGCACGCCAAAAGAGGAGTTGTTGAAAACGGACGGGCCGCGCGTCAACGCCAGATCGCCGGTCGTACCATAGGGCGGCTGCACAAACAGCCCAGCCGTGTCGACAACCTGAAACTCGGAATCAATCGGATAGAGACCGGCCAGCAACGCGTACTTCCCCTCTTGCCACTCCTTTTGAATCCAGGCCTGCAAGAGGCGTTCGGTGTCGACCGCAACTTCGATATTGCTGACGCCGGTCAGGCTGCCGACCCGGTTCTGGTTGAACTTATCGCCATGGTCGTTAATGAGGTTGAAGAAGGCGGTGGTGCCGGTCCAACCCCAGGTCTGGTCCAGGTCCACTGTGAGTTTCAGGTCCAGGTGACCCAAGGCCCCTGCGCCACGCTGCAGGCCGCCATCCATCAGCTTGAGCACGTCCAGCTTGTAGCCGCCCTCAAACACCAGGGCCGGTTCAGACGGCGCTGCGGACACAACAGCGCCCGATGGAGGGGCCAAGTCGCCGTGGTTGTCGGGCTTGGCCTGCGTCTGGGCCGTTGCGCTGAGGCAAACACCCATGAGTACGAGGGCCGCAGCACTTTTATTGAATCGCATCGTGTCTCACATGGCCTTGAACAAATGGCTGTAAAGGCGGCTGACCACAAACTTCTCTTTCAGCCCGCGCACAGACAGATGGGTTTTGCCTGCCTCGTCGCGGGTCACTGCGTCAATGGCCAGTGCCCGCACAACGGTGCCGCGGTGGACTTGCCAAAACACTTTGGTGTCAATCTGGTCGGTCAGCTCTTTGAGCGGCGTTCGGATCAGGTACTCGCGCTCGGCGGTTAACACCCGTACGTATTTGTCGGCCGCTTCAAAACACAGAACTTCGTCGATGGGCACCATGCGAATGCTGTTGCCCACGCTGGCCTGGATGACGGTCAACGGGGTGTTGACCACGGGTGCGGACGCATTGCCAGCGGCAAGTAATCCCCGCAATTGAACCAGAGTCGCTTCTAAATTGATAGCGGCAGCATCAGGTTTGGCGAGGGCTAGCTGTAGTTTTTCTACTGTTCTTTGCAGGCGGGCCAACTGTACGGGTTTGAGCAGATAGTCCACAGCCTGGGTTTCAAAGGCTTGCACGGCGTACTGGTCATAGGCGGTGACAAACACCAAGGCCGGGAAGGGTTTGCTGTCGGGGCCCTCATGGGGCCACTGGTCGGCCAGTTCGACGGCGGCCTCCAGGCCACTTTGGCCGGGCATGCGGATATCGAAAAACAGCACATCGGGCTGCAGTGCCAGGGCCTGCACTACGGCAGACGCACCATCACCCACGGTCGCCAGCACTTTGAGCGCGGGCCAGGCTCGCGCCAGTTCAGCCTGCAGGGCCATGGCCAGCAAGGGTTCGTCTTCAGCGATCAGGGCAGTGGGGGGTGTGGCGCTCATGGAGTCAAAGGAAAACAGAGGGTAGCCCTCGTACCTTCTGCACGAGATGCTATGAAAGTGATAGTGGCTCGGGAGCCAAAGGCAGCATCCAGGCGCTCGCGCACCTGTTGCACACCAAAGCCGTGATCGGCCGAGGGGGGGTGCGTGAAGGCGGGGTCCGTGGGGTCGAAGCCCATGCCGGTGTCGCACACTTCCAGCGTCAGGGTGTCGGCGTTGCGCCGCGCACGGACGGTCAGCGTGCCGCCCTCAACCTTGGGTTCCAGTCCGTGCTGGATGCTGTTTTCCACCAACGGCTGCAGCAGCAGGGAGGGTACGGCGCACTGTGCCAGATCAGGCGGCAGGTCCAGCGTGTAGCGTAGGCGTGGCCCCATGCGCACTGTCATCAGCTCAAGGTAGTCGCGCAAGCGGTCAAACTCCCGCTCCAGCGACTGGCTGCTGGAGCGTGATGCGCTCAGTGTGGAGCGCAGATAGGCAATGATGTGGTCCAACATGGCCTGCGCCCGCGCCGGGTCGGCACCAATCAGTACGCGCAGGTTGGCCAGGGTGTTGAACAGCATGTGCGGTTCCAACTGGGTTTCCAGCAGTTTGAGCCGCGCTTCCGCCGCAAGGCGGTTGGCCTCGCTGATTTTTTGTTCCAGGTAGGCAGCCTTGCCTTTGCTGTAGAAGTAGTAAGTGACGATGGCGCCGATCACGGCGGAAACGAATCCCGATAACAAGAGGTGCTGCTGTGTGGCATTGGCCCAGGTGGACCAGCCAAACCAGGTGTCGGCGATGCTGGTGCCGATGACATAACCCGAGGCGATGCCTGCCACGGGCA
Organism: Candidatus Aalborgicola danicus; assembly: GCA_016703945.1. Taxonomy (GTDB): domain Bacteria; phylum Pseudomonadota; class Gammaproteobacteria; order Burkholderiales; family Burkholderiaceae_C; genus Allorhodoferax; species Allorhodoferax danicus. The sequence goes on along the minus strand of JADJBC010000002.1, from coordinate 339,991 downwards.
GCAGCTTGCCCCACAGGCCACTGGGCCAGCCGCTTTGGCGTGCCGACGGGAACAGGTGTGATCCGAAATCGATCAGCGCCCAGGTCGTGATGCCAATACTGAGGGAGTAGACCAGGCCAGGCGCGAACGTGCGTTCCGGGCGAAATGCGTAGTGCAGGCCGGCAATCGTCAGGCAAAACGCCACGGTCTGCAAAAAATGCCGCAGTTTGGCGTTCCAGTCAATGCTCGCGAGGGGAGTGGTGGCCATGGTGGCTGGATTCTAGGGCAGCGTTTATGCGATCAAGGGCGTCTGCGCAAAGCGCAGGCGCCACAGATTGGCGGACCGCGCCAGGAAGATGCCGCTGAAGCTGCCATACAGGGCTCCGACCGCGGTGGCAAACACGCTGTCATGGGCCAGGGACGGCTGCATGCCGATGCTGGCACCGACGGCATACTTGGTGAAGAAAATGCCCATGAATAGGGCCAGCGGCACGGCGCTGCCGGGTATGTGGAAGGTGCGGCTGTGGCCGTCAAATCTTGCACGGTCTGCCGGCAGCAACTGCATGCTTGTGATGCCAACCAGCACCACCCCGGCCAGCCAGGCCATGAGGGCCTGGGGTGAGCCGCTGAATGCCGAAGTCACACCCAACAGGGACAGGCCGGTCATGACCATTGGCAGCACGGCGGCGCGGCCCACACCGACGTTGCGGGGCTGCATCTGTTTGACGCCCAGCCACAGCAGGGCCAGGAACAGGGCGAAAACCCATTTGGGTGTGTGGGTCAAAATTTGCATCAGCATGGTGGTTTCTCCTGGTGGTCAGCGGGTGGTTGATGGCTGGACTTTGCCAGCGCCCACCCCCGCTGAGAACCGGTTTGCGACCATACCGCCATCAGGCGGCGCGAAATGCCGCCACAAGCGCGCGAAATCTCAGAAGCGAACCAGGCTGCGGTACACCAGTTTGGTGCTGCCTTCGGCGGGAATGCTGACTTTCCACACCGCCGTGTTGCTGCTGCCCTTGGTGTGGGGTTGGCTCTCACTGAGCACCTGCCAGTCACCCGGCATGGGTTCCTGCACCGTGACCACAACAGGCTCCTTCTTGGCGTTCTTCAGCACCAGTTCGTAGGCGCTTTCGAACATGTAGTTGTATTTGCCGGTGCCCGCCAGTTTTTTGAAGTCGGTTTGCTTTTTGTCCACCGTCACGTCAAAGGCATCGCCCAGTTTGAGGCGCACTTTTTCGTTCTTGGGGGTATGGTCCACCCGGTCTTCGCCTATGAATTGGGCGTTGCCGGCGCCATCTTTCTTGTAGACCCGGATGATGCCCTTGGGCAATGGCATGCCAAGCTGCGAAGTCTCTTTGTTGTCAAATTCAACAAAAACACCGACCTTCATTTTCTGGCCCAGTTCGCCGTAGCTGCTCTGGTAGTAGTCGTCGTTGCCCTTGAGCAGCAGTTCCTTGCGCGCCGGTACGCCAGAGGCCGACAACAGAGCGACCTGTTTGGTCTGGTTCTCGGCAATCGTGGTGGGGCGTGTCAGGGTGTACAGGTGGTATTCAAAAAGGGATTGCTCCACCATGTCGCTTTTGGCCTTCTGCAGGGTTGCGGGCGCTGGTGCCATGGCGCGCACCGCGCCTTGCGCCACGGGTGTGACCTGGTTGACGTCGCCCGCCACCAGCTGCAACTTGGCATTGCGGTAGCTCGCGCCGCTGGTGTTGGTGAGCGTGACCCAACCAGAGATGTCAAGTTTGTCGTCACTCGCGTTGAGTTCCACCACATAGTCGGCCTTCCAGGCCAGACCCCCGGTTAAATAGCTCAGCTCAACGTCTTGCTGCGTGCTGCCCGTGTTGTCCAGCGACATGACCAGCGTGGGGCGGTCACGCAGATTGGGCGGTACATCGCTGTAGATGATGCGCCCGGGAATGCCGGTCTCGATGCGCTGGCCAATGCGCAGAACCACACCATTGTTCGCCGAGAGCACCTGCGCCTGCTCGGTGGTTTCCTGGCCCGTGGCCGGATTGGTGCGGACGATGCTGACGCTGCGGTTGACATACTTTTCAAGCAGCTTTTGGGGCGTCAGTAGGTCAAAGTCAAAGTTCTGCTCCTGAACAGACAAGCTGCCAGGGGCGTTGATGCTGCGCAGCATGGCGGTTTCGGGGCGCATCCTGGCACTGACATCGCGAAAAGCCAAGGCCGTTGCCCCCGGCTTGAGCTGCAATTTGCGTTGGTCCTTGATAAGGGCCAGGTTGTCGTTGTAAATCGTCACCGCCACGCCTTGCTGGTCTGCCAGAGTGCTGCGCTGTTCCTCGGTTTGTGCCAGCGCGCTGGAAGCGAGGGCTAGGCCCATCAAAGGGGGAAGCAATAGTTGTCGCATGGTATTTTTCCTAGTTGGGCCGGCGTGTTTGTACTTTCAACCCCAGCCGTTTGCCCCAGCGTTGGGACGGCGCCTCAATAAAGCGCCAACTGAGTTCTGCCAGCGCTGCAACACTCAGAATAGCCAACAGCAGTCCTGCCCATCCGGTGATATGCAAGTACTTGAAGATGAACAGCAGGATTGGCACATGGATCAGGTAGATGGAGTACGACACCTTGGCAATCCACAGTGTCAACTTGTCGTGGATACCAAATCGGCGAATCCACAGAAAAAAAGCGGCGCTGCCAATACCCGTGACGATGTTGGGAAAAAGGGCCAACTGTTGGTTCCACAGCGGAACAAACAGCAAGATCAGGCTGGACGTTGTCCACAGGATGGACGTTGGAACACGCAGCAGTTGATGCCGGAACAAGTACAGCGAGGCGCCAATCAGAAAATAGACCATTTGGGCGGGCGGTGCATTGTCGATGAGGGAGTGCCGGAAAGTGGGGTTGTCGATGGCGACGCCGGTGAACCGAAAGGCGCTTTCGTAAAGCGGATTGAGCAAACCCCGAGCAGCACAAAAGACCCACACAGTGGACACCACTGCTGACACGATGAGCGCGATCAGCCAGCCCATCTGACGGCCGCTGCCCTTGCCAATCACGTACACCAGTATCGGCGCAAGGGCATACCAGAACAACTCCACGGTAAGAGACCAGCCGACGTGGATGGAGTCCAGCAACAGCACCGAAACCGGATGCATGAACTGCAAATTTGCTAGGTTCAGTAAAAAGAACGGCCAGCGTGCGTCCATGGCGACTTTGTAGCCGTCGTTTGTGAAATATTTTGCGGCGGCAAAAACCAGCAGCGCGACCAAGTACGGCGGAAAAATCCTGAAGAACCTATGGATGGCGAACACGCGCAGTGGGTATTTGAGCGCGCTTTGAACAATCAGGTAACCCGAAATCAAGAAAAACAACTGGACTCCGATCAAGCCACCGTTCAGGTCGAGATAGGGAATCTGAAACCCGGTGTACGCGAAGATGTGATGGGCCAACACGCAGCAAATGGCAATGGCACGCAGCGTGTCGATGGTGGAAACATGGTCCTTTTGCGTCAGGGCTTCAACACGGGTTATCGGTTCAGTCATTGAAGGTTATTGGCTTTGTAGGGGTTGTCAAGTGGCGCAGTGTCATAGTCAAGCGGGGCTGTTGCGCGTCTGGTTCAAGTATCGCATCCATGCTTGCTACGCCCGACGGATGGATCAAGGCGACAATTGCGACATTCCATTCCTTTAGACCGATGCCATGAAAACTACCTTCTACATGATCGCCGTTGTCACTGCCCTGACTGCGTGTTCAGAAAAACCCGCCACTCCGGTAGCGGCGCCGTCCGCTCCTGCACCTGTGCCAGCGGTGGTGGCGCCAACCGCGACCCTGGTCATGCCCACCGACGTGCGGCCAACCCAAATCCCGGCAACGTTGACTCCGACCGACCAGTGTTCGGTCGATCGTGTGAATGGCGCGGCGGCGGCGGCTTCGCTTCCCATTTCGGACCGTGCGCCCTTGACCTTGCACGGCTGGGCTGCCCACGTGCCCAGTGGTTCGTTGCCCAAATTGGTGTATGTCGAAATGGTCGGTGCCAATACCCGTTATGTGCAGGCGACCTTGGGCAGCGACCGCTCCGACGTAGCAGAAATTTTCAAGAAGCCTTCGCTTGCCAACGCCGGTTGGGATGTTCTGACCAACGTGGCGGGCATGACCCCCGGGACCTATGCGCTGCGGGTGATTCAGGTGCATGCCGACAACACCGGCACTGTGTGTGACTCCCTGAAGGCTTTGGTCTTATCGGCGAATCGCAGCTAACAGGCGGCTGCATCAGGCCGGTGTTCCTCAGGTCATCGAAAGACCTTAGTTGAGATGCCCTGGTTGAGAAGTTTGATTTGAATCAAATTGCTGTGTGTTGCGGATGATTTTTGATTGATGGATGCATGAACTGTGCGCAAAACGACGAGATGTAGGCACACAACGCTTACCGCTTGCATAGTCAAAGCGACATAATTTCCGCTTCTTTCTATCGATGCGGAGCCACGCCATGAATATCACCGAGTCCTTGCTGCACGCCCTCAAGGCACACGGCGCAACCCGCATCTTTGGGATCCCGGGCGACTTTGCCCTGCCCTTCTTCCGCATCATTGAAGAGTCGGAAATCCTGCCGCTGCACACCCTGTCGCACGAACCCGGCGTAGGTTTTGCGGCCGATGCGGCGGCGCGCATCAACTGTGCATTGGGCGTGGCCGCCGTCACGTACGGCGCCGGTGCGCTGAACATGGTCAACGCCGTAGCCTCGGCCTATGCCGAGAAGTCGCCACTGGTGGTGCTTTCGGGCGGGCCGGGCAAGGGCGAGGCGCGCTCCGGCTTGCTGCTGCACCACCAGGCCAAGACGCTGGATTCGCAACGTCAAATTTTCGAGCAAATTACCTGCGACCAGGTGCGTCTGGACGACGCAGAACGCGCCCCGGCCGACATCGCCCGTGTGCTGGCCAACTGTATGCGCCAGTCACGCCCGGTCTACATCGAGCTGCCGCGTGACATGGTGGCCGTGGAATGCCTGCCGGTGCCTGCCCTGCCCGCGCCAGTAGTTGACACCGACAAGCTGGACGCCTGCGTCAATGAGATTCTGCAGCGCCTGACCAACGCCCAGTCGCCGGTGCTGATGGCGGGTGTCGAAGTGCGTCGCTTTGGCCTGGAGGACAAGGTGGCAGAACTCTCGCGCCGCCTGGGTCTGCCCATCGTCACCTCCTTCATGGGCCGGGGCCTGCTTGCCGAGGCCGACGCCCCGTTGGTGGGCACTTACATGGGCGTGGCGGGTCTGCCGGAAGTCACGCGCCTGGTGGAATCGTCCGACGCGCTGTTCATGCTGGGGGTCATCGTCTGTGACACCAACTTTGCGGTGTCCGAAAAAACCATCGACATGCGCAAGGCCATCCTGGCATTTGACGCCCAGCTCACCATCGGCTACCACACCTATGCCAAGGTGACATTGACCGCGCTGGTGGACCATTTACTCAGCCGCATTGGTGCAACCGAGAAGCGCTTTGCTGTCACTCGCCAGGTGTTCCCGCGCGGCCTGGTGGCCGACGGTGCCACCATCGCCCCCAACGACATCGCCACGGCGGTCAACGACCTGATGGCCGAGCATGGCCGCATGCCCATTGCCTCGGACGTGGGCGATTGCCTGTTCACCGCGATGGACATTGAGCACACGGCGCTGGTAGGCCCGGGCTACTACGCCACCATGGGTTTTGGTGTGCCGGCCGGCCTTGGCCTGCAGGCCGAAACGGGGCAACGTCCGCTGATCCTGGTAGGCGACGGCGCCTTTCAGATGACGGGCTGGGAACTGGGCAACTGCAAGCGCTATGGCTGGGACCCCATCGTGCTGGTCTTCAACAACGCCAGTTGGGAAATGCTGCGCACCTTCCAGCCCGAGTCCAAATTCACCGACCTGGACGAATGGGGCTTTGCCCACATGGCCGCTGGCATGGGCGGCGCCGGGGTACGGGTGCACACGCGCGCCGAGCTTAAAGCAGCGCTGGACCATGCCATTGCGACCCGCGGCCAGTTTCAGCTGATCGAGATCATGATTCCGCGGGGGGTGCTGTCAGAGGCTTTGCAGCGGTTTGTGGCTGGTGTGAAGCGGCTCAACGCGAAGCCGTGACTGGGCGGGACCTCCTGATCTGGGGACTTCGGATTGCCGCCGTCGATACACTCTAGGGTTTTCCCCAAACGTCCTAACACATGACTTACTGCGTCGCCATCAAACTCAACGCCGGCTTGGTGTTCCTCTCAGATTCCCGCACCAATGCCGGGCTGGACCAGATTAGCACCTTCCGCAAGATGATTGTTTATGAAAAGCCCGGCGATCGCTTCATGGTGCTGCTGTCCGCCGGAAACCTGAGCATTTCCCAGTCGGTGCGGGAAATTCTGCAGATTGAGAAGCTCAAGGACCATGAAAGTGACGAAGGCATCACGATCTGGAATGCCAAGAGTATGTTCGATGCCGCACGGGTTTTGGGCTCGGCGATTCGCAAGGTCCATGACCGTGACGCAGCGTCCTTGCAGCAGGCCGGTGTGGACTTCAATGTGTCGCTGATCTTTGGTGGCCAGATTCAGGGGGAAGGCATGCGCCTGTTCCAGGTCTATTCCGCGGGTAACTTCATCGAAGCGACACCCGAGACGCCGTATTTTCAGGTGGGTGAGTCCAAATACGGCAAACCCGTACTGGACCGTGTGATAACGCCCCTCACGCCGCTGGATGAGGCCGCCAAGTGTGCGCTGGTGTCGATGGACTCGACCCTGAAATCCAATCTGTCCGTGGGTCTGCCGCTCGATATGGTGGTGTACGAAGCGAACCAGTTCCAGACCAACCGCATCGTGTGTATCGATGACAACAATCCGTACTTCAAAATGCTGCATGACAACTGGGGCCAGAAGTTGCGCGAGGTGTTTGACAGCATAGAAGACCCCATGTGGGACGGCGGGCAGACCAGTGTGCCTTTGCTGGTGGGATCGTTGCGTAGCCTGCCGCTCCGGAAGATCACGACGCCCCAAGAGAAGTTAATCTGACGCTGCCTGCGGTCTGCTGCGTATGTCAACCATCGTCTTTTCGCACGCCAACAGTTTTCCTGCGAGCACCTACCGTGTGTTGTTTGGCCACTTGGAGGCCAGGGGTTTCACTGTCAAGGCGCTGGAAATGGTTGGCCACGACGCGCGCTACCCGGTCACAAACAACTGGCCGCAGGTGGTGCAACAATTGATCGATTTCACCAGCGCCGCAGTCACTCAAATGGGTCAACCGGTTTGGTTGGTTGGTCACTCGCTGGGCGGCTTTCTGAGCGTGATGGCGGCGTCACGCAACCCGGAATTGGCACTGGGCGTGGTACTGGTCGATTCACCGATTCTGGGCGGCTGGCGTTCAACCGCGGTGGGCGTCATGAAAACCACCCAGATGATGGGTTCGCTGTCGCCGGGTGCGGTCAGCCGTCACCGGCGTACCAGCTGGCCGACGGTAACCGAGGCCTATGCACACTTTCGCCACAAAAAAGCCTTTGCCAAATGGGAAGATGAGGTGCTGATGGACTATGTCACCCATTGCACAATGGAATCAGGCGACAAGCGGGTGTTGTGCTTCGATCGCCACGTCGAAACCCAGTTTTACAACACCGTTCCAGACAATCTGGAGCGCTTGTTGGCACGCCAGCCGCTCAAATGCCCGGTTGCGTTTATCGGGGGGTTGAACTCACACGAAATGAAACAGGTGGGCATGGCCAGCACCGAAAAGATCGCCAAAGGCCGGATCACCATGCTCGACGGAAGCCACCTTTTTCCAATGGAAAAGCCTATGGCGACTGCGGCGGCCATCGAGGCCGCGCTGCTCAACTTTGCCTCTGAAAACCCGAATTAGCCGCTGGCGGTCGGCCCTTAATCGGCCCAGACCACCGTGCCTGTCCACGCCGTGACCAGCACAATGATGCCAAACACGATACGGTAGTAGGCAAAACCGACAAAGCTGTGGCTGGCAATAAATCGCAACAACCACCGCACACAGATCCAGGCACTTAAAAACGATGCCACAAGGCCGACGGCAAACAACGGGATATCGTTCATACCGAGAACGGCACGTTCCTTGTACAAGCTGTAGACGCCGGCGCCAATCAGCGTGGGTATGGCCAAATAGAACGAAAAATCCGTTGCGGCCCTGCGCGACAGGCCGAGCAGCATGCCGCCAATGATGGTTGCACCGCTGCGGCTGGTGCCGGGGATCATGGCCAGGCATTGCACCAACCCGATTTTGAGTGCCAGACGCCATTCCATGTCGTCCGTATCGCTAACCTGGACCGTGTTTTCGCCTGAGTTTTGGCGTTTTTCGGCCCACAGAATGATGAAGCCGCCAATGATGAAAGTCGTGGCGACCACCATGGGGTTGAATAAATGGGCTTTGATGGCCTTGCCGAATATCAGACCCAAGACAACAGCAGGGAGAAAGGCAATCAGCACATTGAGGGCAAATTGCTGGGCCTTTCTTTGTGTTGGCAAGTCTTGCAAGGTGACGCGAATTTTCTGCCAGTACACCAGAATGACGGCAAAAATGGCACCTGTTTGAATGGCGATGTCAAACACTTTGGCCTTTGCATCCACAAACCCCAGCAATGACCCTGCCAGGATCAGGTGTCCGGTACTGGAAATGGGAAGAAACTCGGTAAGGCCTTCGACGACACCCAGAATCACAGCCTTGATAAACAGCGCAGAATCCAACACACACTCCTGATGAACTAATATCGACTTAGCCCTCGTATTATCTATTTCATTTGCTCATTAATTGATAGCGAGCGGGCGGGGTCAGCACGGTTTGTGTCCAGACCTTGAAACACCAGGCCATTTTGCGGCCATGAATATAGGGAGATAAGCCATGAAATGGGAAGGCAATCGCGAATCCGACAACGTGGAGGATCGCCGCAGTGAGGGCAGTGCTGGGCGCTCGATCGGCGCTGGTTTCGGTGGCCGGGGCATCGGTATTGGCACCATTGTGGTTGCTTTGCTGGGTGGTTGGATATTCGGAATCAACCCGTTGACGATTTTGGGCATGCTCAGTGGCGAGGGTGGGGCGCCAGCGGCGCAGGTGCAGCAGGCACCGGCCCAACGCCCACCCGCCGACGATCGTATGGCCAAGTTTGTGTCAACCGTGTTGGCGGATACCGAGGATGTGTGGAAGGACGTGTTTGCCAAGGGTGGCGCTACGTACAAGGACCCCCAACTCGTGCTGTTTCGTGGCGCTACGCAGACGGCCTGTGGTCAGGGCCAGTCGGCCATGGGTCCTTTTTACTGTCCGGCAGACCAGAAGGTGTATATCGATCTGGGGTTTTATGAAACCCTGAAAACCCGATTGGGCGCGCCAGGTGACTTCGCTCAGGCTTACGTGATTGCCCATGAAGTGGGTCACCATGTGCAAAACCTGATGGGAATCAGCAACAAGGTCGATCAACTGCGAGGCCGGGTCAGCAAGGCCGAATACAACGTCCTGAGTGTGCGTTTGGAATTGCAAGCCGATTGTTTTGCCGGTGTGTGGGCGCACCATGCCAACAATGCGCGCCAGCTGCTGGAGCAGGGTGATGTGGATGAGGCCATCAATGCGGCGGCCCGGATAGGTGATGATGCCTTGCAGCGCAGCAGTGGGGGGGAGGTCGTACCGGAAAGCTTCACCCACGGTACCAGCGCCCAGCGCCAGCGCTGGTTTGCCAACGGCATGCAAAACGGCAGCGTCAAGGCTTGCGACACGTTTTCCGCCCGTCAACTTTGAGACTAGGGGATAATACGGGGCGGTCCCAGCGTTGGGTGCCCATCAGCTATCGGACGGATAGCACCTTTTTTTGCTATGCATGACCGACTTGAATACTGAACTGAATATCCCCGCTCCTACTGAAATTTCTAACGAACTGAACTCGGATACGCCGATCATGGCGTTCGCCCAGTTACAGCTTGCGGCCCCTCTGGCCCGCGCCGTGAGTGAGATGGGCTACGAGTCCATGACCCCCATCCAGGCCCAGGCCATTCCCGTGGTGATCACTGGCAAAGACGTGATGGGCGCTGCCCAGACCGGCACCGGAAAGACGGCGGCTTTCTCGCTGCCGTTGTTGCACCGATTGCTGAAGCACGAAAACAGCTCCACCTCCCCGGCCCGCCACCCGGTGCGCGCCCTGGTGCTGCTGCCCACGCGCGAACTGGCCGATCAGGTGGCACAACAGGTCAAGCTTTACGCCAAGTACACCAATCTGCGCAGTGCCGTGGTGTTTGGCGGCATGGACATGAAGCCCCAGACACTGGAGTTGAAGCGCGGCGTCGAGATTTTGGTGGCCACTCCTGGGCGTCTGCTGGACCACATCGAAGCCAAGAATGCCGTGCTGAACCAGGTGGAGTATGTGGTGCTGGACGAAGCCGACCGCATGCTGGACATCGGCTTTTTGCCCGACCTGCAGCGCATCCTGTCCTACCTGCCCAAGCAACGGACCACATTGTTGTTCAGCGCCACCTTCTCACCAGAGATCAGGCGCTTGGCGAACAGTTACCTGCAAAACCCGGTCACCATCGAGGTCGCGCGTGCCAATGCAACGGCTTCCACGGTGGAGCAGCATTTTTACAGCGTGCCCGAAGACGAAAAACGACACGCGCTTCACCAGATTCTGAAGTCCCGCGGTATGAAGCAGGCCTTTGTCTTTGTGAATAGCAAGCTCGGTTGTGCCCGTCTGGCCCGTACGCTGGAGCGCGAAGGCCTGAAGACTACGGCCCTGCATGGTGACAAGAGCCAGGACGAGCGTTTGAAAGCGCTGGAAGCGTTCAAAAAGGGCGAAGTCGACTTGTTGGTGTGTACCGATGTGGCGGCCCGCGGCCTGGACATCAAGGACGTGCCCTGCGTGTTCAACTTTGACATTCCGTTCAACGCCGAAGACTACATCCACCGCATTGGCCGCACCGGTCGTGCGGGCGCTGCCGGTCTGGCCGTGAGCTTTGTCGGTGGCAACAATGATGCCCGCCTGGTCGGTGACATCGAAAAGCTGATCAAGACCAAGATCGAACTCGAGGCGGTGGAATACGACGAAGACGCCCCCGATATCCGCAAGCAGGGCCGCATCAACGATGGCCGACGCATGTATTCTCACGATGGAGAGGACAGCGGTGGCGACAACGGCCGCACTGGCGGACGCACCGGACGGGGCGATAGCAGCCGTGCTACCCGGGACGATACCTACACCACGCGCGCACCTCGTGCGCCGCGCGGCGACTACAGTCGGCCCGTGCAAGCTGCGCGCGACCCGTTCTTTGACAAACCGTATGAGCCTAAAGCAGTCGGCGAAGCTGCGGCCGCGCCCTCGTGGGAGGCCAGTGCAAAGCCTGCGTCACGCAGTATTTCGGCCAACATCAAACACAAGGTCAAGGTCGCGGCATTGTTCCGTTCGGAATAGCGCTATTGGCCGGGCTTTTGCTCGGCTTCGCACTGCACCTGAATCAGTTCTTGTGTGGCGTCCTGCAGGTTAAAGCGCAGTGCGCTCAAGGCACCGCCCCAGACACAGCCGGTGTCCATGGATAGGACGTCCTCCCGCCCCAGCCAGCCCAAAGTCGACCAATGGCCAAATGCTACCGTCGCGCTGGCGGTCTGGCGGTTGGGAATGTCAAACCACGGCAGGTAACCCGCCGGGGCTCCCGCTGCCCCTTCTTTCGTGTCAAATTCCATTGCGCCTTGGGCCGTGCAAAAGCGCAGGCGGGTGAGGGCGTTGACGATCACTCGCAGCCGGTCCATGCCAGCCAGGTTGGCGTGCCACTGGCTGGGTGCATTGCCGTACATGCAGTGGTAGAAGTCTGCCGCCTGCCCACCCTGTAAAACCGTTTCCACTTCCCGCGCCAGTGCAGCGGTTTGTTCGACCGTCCAGGTTGGCAGCACACCGGCGTGAACCATCAGCAGCGGAGTAGCACCCCGGTGCAACAGAATGGCCATGCGTTGGTGGCGCAGCCAGCGCAACATGGCGGTGCGGTCGGGTGCATCCAGTACACAGCCCAGCGTGTCCTTGCGGTGCGGTTTGCGCACCCCCTGCGCCACCGCCAGCAGGTTCAGGTCATGGTTGCCCAACAGGCAGCGAGCGGCGTCGCCATAGCCCATCAGTCGGCGCAACACGGCGGCAGAGTCGGGTCCGCGGTTGACCAGGTCACCCAGTAGGTAGAGCGTGTCGCGGCTGGGGGAAAAATCCAGCGTGTCAAGCAGGCGTTCCAAGGCTGTGTCGCAGCCTTGCACGTCGCCAATCAGGTAAAGTGCCATGTGTTCATTCTCGCTTGGGTTCCATGGAATTTATTCTGATCCTGCTGCTCACGCTGCTCAATGGCGCATTTGCCATGTCGGAGCTGGCGTTGACGGCCAGCCGCAAAGTGCGTCTGCAAAACATGGCGGACGCGGGCGACAAAGGGGCGTTGGCCGCGCTGGTCTTGCTGGAAAATCCCACCCAGTTTCTGTCATCGGTTCAGGTTGGAATTACCTCCATCGGCATGCTCAACGGGATTGTGGGAGAGGCTGCGTTCAGTGATGGTCTGGCTCAGTGGTTGCAGGCCAATCTGGCGGTCTCACACCGCGTCGCCGAGGTATCGGCCACAGCGCTGGTGGTGACTGTTATTACCTTTGTCACTATCCTTTTTGGCGAACTTGTTCCCAAACGTATTGGTCAGTTGTATCCAGAAACGGTGGCACGTCTGGTTTCACGCCCCATGACCTGGATGGCCATCGTGGCCAAGCCCTTTGTCCGTTTGTTGTCGATGTGCACCCACGGCATGCTGCGTTTGCTACGCATAGACACAACCGACACCCGTGGGGTGACCGAGGCAGAAATATCTGCCAGCCTGGTTGAAGGGGTGGATGCCGGCATCATCGAGCAGCATGAGCACCAGATGGTGCGCAACGTATTTGATCTGGACGACCGTACCCTGCCGTCCATGATGCTGCCACGTGCCGACATCGAGTGGATGGAGGCCACTTCCACCGTGGCGCAGTGCCTCGCGCAGGCCAGCACGGGCGGCAACAACGGCGCACATTCCTGGTACCCGGTTTGCCGTGGTTCACTGGACCAGGTTGTGGGGTTGGTAAGTGTCGCGCGCTTGTTGGAACTGGGCGTGGATCACGAAGGTAGCATTGAACCCATCGCAGAGCCCGCAGCGTTTGTGCCCGAAACCTTGAGTGGCATGGAGCTTATTGAGCAGTTCCGAACCAAGTCGGCACGCATGGTATTTGTGGTGGATGAATACGGCGTGGTGCAGGGTCTGTTGACCCCACACGACTTGCTCGAAGCCATTACCGGCGAGCTCAAACCCGATGCACAAACACAGGCATGGGCAACCCATTTGCCTGACGGTTCCTGGGTTCTGGACGGTTTGATGCCGGTGGGCGAACTCAAGGCTCGCCTGGATATTGAAGAGTTGCCGCAGGAAGACCGTGGTCGATACAACACGCTTGCCGGACTCTTGATGGCGGTTTCCGGTGAACTGCCTGCCGTGGGTGAACGTATCGAATGCGCGCGATGGCAGTTTGAGGTGACGGGGTTGGAGGGCAAACGAATCGACAAAGTGCTGGCTCGAACCGCCGTTTAGCCACCGTCTGTGTTGGCTACTGTTTTAGGGACTGGGCCTACATGCGGCCCGTCATGCGGTAAGCCAAGCTGCCTATGTGTTCATGCAGGACCAGTTGCCAATTGCGGATGCCGGATGCCAGCGAATACTCGGTCCATGGCGTCGAGGGACCGGTTCTAAAGTCGACCGGATAGGCGGTGACGTTCCATCCTGCTTTGGTAAAAGTTGCCATCGAACGCGGCATATGCCACGCCGACGTCACCAATAACCACGGCTGGGCAATGTCGACATTGGGCAGCTGCGCGGTGAGGCGGGCGTTTTCAAAGGTGTTGCGCGAATTTGCTTCGTATTGCACTTGTTCGCGGGGCAGTCCCTGGTTTTCAAAGAATACCTGAGCGCGTGCTGCTTCACTGGGGCCGACTCCCCATAACGCACCTTCGCCGCCCGTATACAAAACGCGCAGGGTCGGATTGACACGCAACAAGCCCATAGGAGCTGTCATGCGTTCGGCAGCGTCATTCAGCAACGGCTGGCTGTGGGCCTGGGCAAGATAGCCTGGTTCGGTCGCGCCGCCCAAAACAATCACGCCAACATAGTTCGACAAGTTCACCCCGGGCGGTATTTCCGGGTACTGGGATTCAAGTTGGTGTATCAACCAATTGGGCAATGGTTGCCAACCCAACACCAGCAGCAAGACCAACCCCACTCCAACGAGCCTGCGGCTTACGGCAGGTCGGCGTCGTACCACCAGGCTGCCGATCAGCAGCATCACCACCCACAACAGTGGCTGGGTCAGGAGTGCAATGAGTTTGGACGCGATAAACACGAGGGTGACCCGGAGATGTAAAGGCCGTGATCGTACGTGAAGTCAAATGAATCTAGGGTTATTACTTAGTGGAGCTCCACACTTGTGAGTTTTGGCCAGGTGTTTAACCTTCGAACCTGCACATTCACTTCTGGAGTACACACCATGAAATTTCGCACACTTGCCCTGGGTCTGATGGTCGGATCGTTTTCCCTTCTCGCTTTCGCCCAGCAGCCCATCATTATCAAATTCAGCCACGTGGTGGCAAATGACACGCCTAAAGGGCATGCGGCTGAGTATTTCAAGAAAAAGGCCGAGGAACTGACCAAGGGCCGGGTCAAGGTTGAGGTCTATGGCAACAGCACGCTTTACAAAGACAAAGAAGAAATGGAAGCCTTGCAGATTGGCGCCGTGCAGATGCTGGCACCGTCTCTGGCCAAGTTTGGTCCCCTGGGTGTCAAGGAGTTTGAGGCCTTTGATTTGCCTTTCATGTTCGATAACTACGACGCATTGCACAAAATCACCCAAGGCCCCGTTGGGCGCATGCTGCTGGACAAGCTCGATGCCAAGGGTGTCAAAGGGCTGGCCTATTGGGACAACGGTTTCAAGTCGTTTTCTGCCAACAAACCCATGCAAACGCCAGCGGACTTCAAGGGTTTGAAGATGCGTATCCAGTCCTCCAAGGTGCTGGAGGCGCAGATGCGCGCGCTGGGTAGCCTGCCGCAGGTTCTTGCCTTCTCTGAGGTTTATCAGGCATTGCAAACCGGTGTGGTGGATGGTACCGAAAACCCGATCTCCAATCTCTACACACAAAAGATGCATGAAGTTCAGAAAAACCTGACGTTGACCGAGCATGGTTATCTGGGCTACGCGGTCATTACCAACAAGAAGTTCTGGGATGGTTTGCCAGCGGATATTCGCAAGCAGCTCGACGACGCTATGGAGCAGTCCACTCGTTATGCCAATCAGATTGCCAAGCAGGAAAACGAGCAGTCCTTGGAAGCCGTCAGGAAATCTGGCAAGACCCAAATCTACACCCCTACCGCTGCGGAGCGCAATGCGTTCAAAAAAGCCACGATCAAGGTCCACACCGAGATGGAGTCACGCATTGGCAAAGACCTGATCAAGAGCATTTACAAAGAAACCGGGTTTGATCCGGCCAAGCTGTAAATCGGGCTGAGGTCATGAAGATTCTTGATCACATCGAGGAATGGATCATCACATTCCTCATGGGGGCGGCCACACTGGTTATTTTTGCCTCCGTGGTGCACCGCTATGCCTCCGGCTACGCCATCCCCGGCGTGCAGGACTGGCTGTTGTCGATCAACATGGGCTGGGCGCAGGAGCTGTGCATCATCATGTTCGTCTGGATGGCCAAGTTTGGCGCCGCTTACGGTGTCCGCACCGGCATTCACGTGGGAGTGGATGTCCTGATCAACCGCATGTCGGACAGCCGACGTGGCAAGTTTGTCATTTTTGGCTTGCTGGCGGGCGCTTTGTTCACCGGTATTGTTGGCACGCTGGGCTTGCGTTTTGTGTGGGAGAACGGCATGCACTATTCGCTCTTCACAACACTTGGAATGGGGATAGGCGACACGCCAGAAGGTCCAACGACGCCTGACCTGGAATGGCCAACCTGGATTGTCTATGCCGTGATTCCCATGGGTTCGTACCTGATGTGTTTCCGGTTTCTGCAAGTCGCGCTCAACTTCGTGCGAACTGGCGAATTGCCGCACCATGACCATGGCCACGTTGATGGACTGGACGAAGTAGTGCCGCTGGAACCTGGCAATGACGATGCCATCTACCGCATGAACGACAACCTCCATCCCCATGGAGTCGATACCGACGACACACCGACGAGTGGCAAAGGAGGCCAACAATGAATGCACTGATCATTTTGGGCCTGCTCGTGGTGCTAATGCTCACAGGCATGCCCATATCGATTTCACTGGGTCTTACGGTCCTTTCGTTCCTGTTCTTTTTGACTGAGGTGCCGATTGAATCGGTGGCGCTTAAGCTATTCACCGGCATCGAGAAGTTTGAGATCATGGCGATCCCATTCTTCATCCTGGCGGGCAATTTCTTGACGCACGGCGGAGTGGCCAAACGCATGATTGGCTTCGCTACATCGATGGTGGGCCACTGGCATGGTGGTCTGGGATTGGGTGGTGTTGTGGCTTGCGCCTTGTTTGCTGCGGTGTCGGGTTCAAGCCCGGCCACCGTGGTGGCGATTGGTTCCATCCTGTTACCAGCCATGGTGAAGGCCGGATTTCCAAAGAGCTTTGGTGCCGGTGTGATCACCACATCGGGGGCACTGGGAATTTTGATCCCACCGTCCATTGTGATGGTGATGTATTCGGTGTCGACCAATACCTCCGTGGGTGCCCTGTTTATGGCAGGTGTCATTCCTGGTTTGTTATTGGCCTTTTTCCTGGGTTTGACGACCTGGTACCGTGCCAAGAAGAACAACTACCCCTGCCAACCCAAGGCAACCTGGGCTGAACGTTGGGTGGCATTCCGCAAAGCGATTTGGGGCTTGCTGCTGATCGTGGTGGTGATGGGGGGCATTTACTCTGGTGTCTTCACGCCGACCGAAGCTGCTGCCATGAGTGCTGTATACGCCTTCGTTGTTGCCGTTTTTGTCTACAAGGACATGGGCTTGAAGGATGTACCGCGTGTGTTGCTCTCCAGCGCCAACATGAGCGCCATGCTGCTGTACATCATCACCAACGCCGTGCTGTTCTCGTTCCTGCTGACCCACGAGAACATTCCGCAGCAAATGGCTGACCAAATGATTGGTACCGGCATTGGTGTCATCGGCTTCCTGCTGATTTCCAATGTGCTGTTGCTGATTGCGGGTAACTTTATGGAGCCGTCCAGCATTGTGCTGATTCTGGCACCCATACTGTTCCCCATTGCCATGAAGCTGGGCATTGATCCGGTGCACTTCGGCATCATCATGGTGGTGAATATGGAAGTGGGTATGTGCCATCCCCCGGTGGGTCTGAACCTCTACGTGGCCTCGGGCATTACCAAAATGGGTATTACCGAACTGACCGTTGCTGTGTGGCCGTGGCTATTGACCATGCTGGGCTTCCTGGTGCTGGTGACTTACTGGCCCGGCCTTTCGCTGTGGTTGCCACGGGTCATGGGTTTAGTCAGCTGAAAAGCCAGAATTTCTTCACGCGAAAAACCCTGCTACCGAGTTGGTCGGCAGGGTTTTTTTCGTTCATCCAGCCTGGGAACGAGAGCCACTCATGCCCGTGTATTGAGAGTCTTGGCGAAGGTTGGTGGTCGGCGCTGCAAACTCGCTTGTTCGTAGGCATAGGCCATTGCAATCAAAGGCCCTTCTGACCATGCTGCGCCAACAAAAGACAAGCCTATGGGAAGGCCCTGAACAGCTCCACACGGCACCGTGATGTGTGGATAACCCGCCACGGCCGCAGGAGACGTGAAACTGGCACCGTATGCGTCGCCGTTGATGAAGTCGGTGAGCCACGCTGGCCCGCCGGTAGGTGCCACCAAGGCATCCAGGCGATGCGCCTTCAGCACCTGATCCAAACCTTCGGTACGGGCGTAGCGGTGGTTGTTTGCAAGGGCGTCCAGGTATTCCTGGCTGTCGAGGCCACCCTTGGCTTGGGCGTTGATGAAATGCTCCTGTCCGAAAAAAGCCAGTTCCTTGGTGCGATTATTCTCGTTAAAGGCAATCACATCAGCCAGGTTCTTGATGGGGGCGCCAGGCCCATAGTCCGCCAGGTAGGCGGCCATATCCGCCTTCAGCTCGTACAGCAATACGGTCAGTTCAGAATCCCCGTATTTGTTCGTGTTGGGCACTTCGGCTACGTCCACCAGCGTCGCCCCTTGTGCTTTCAAAACTTCGAGCTGCGCCTCGATAACGGCTGCCACGCGGTCGCTGGAACTGGCCAACTGCGCGCGGACAACACCCATGCGTTTCCCTTTGAGTCCGTCGCGGTTCAGGAAACCGGTGTAGTCCAGCTTCTTCTGATCGGCAAGCTCGCTGGCAGGGTCGCGTGTATCGCTACCGGCCATGGCGGTCAGCAGCACCGCGGCGTCGGCCACGCTGCGCGCCATTGGGCCCGCGGTGTCTTGCGAATGGGCAATGGGAATGATGCCGGCGCGGCTGACCAGCCCAACCGTGGGCTTGATGCCCACCAGAGCGGCAACCGAGGCCGGTGAGGTGATGGAGCCATCGGTCTCGGTGCCCACCGCCAGGGCTGCCAAACTGGCCGCCATGCTGGCCCCGGAGCCGGAACTGGAGCCACTGGTGTTGCGGTCCAGCGCATAGGGGTTGCGCGTCAGTCCGCCGCGCGCGCTCCAGCCGCTGGTGGATCGCGTCGAGCGCATATTCGCCCATTCGGATAAATTGGTTTTACCCAAAATGACAGCGCCTGCCTCGCGCAGCCGGGCAACCAGCGCTGCGTCGCGCGGCGGTTTCATACCCACCAGTGCCAGCGAGCCCGCCGTCGTCTGCATCTTGTCTGCCGTCGCAATATTGTCTTTTAGCAAGACCGGAATGCCATGCAAGGGGCCGCGCGCTCCCGGTGGCCTTTCGCTCGGCGTCCAGCGCGCTTGCAATCGTCAGCGCATCCGGGTTGAGCTCGATGATGGAGTTAAGCCGGGGCCCCGCCTTGTCCAGCGCCGCAATACGGGCCAAGTAAAGCCGGACCAATTGCTGGGCCGTGGTTCTGCCAGACACCATGGCAGCCTGCAATTGCGCCACCGTTTTTTCCGTCACGTCAAACGCGGGTGCCGGTGTTGCGTTGGCCGTCATAGCAGAGCCCCCTGTCAATAACATCAATTCCACAAAATCACGTCGTTGCATGGCATTCCTTCAGAAGGGTGCGCCCAAAGTCAAAATTGTAGCCACGCGTTTTTGGCTGGCGTACGCCACGGTACGCAGTCAAACCCCGATGTGTGAATAGAATTCGGCCACGGTTGGACCCTGTGTCAACTGTAACCAGAAAGATTCAGATGTTTGCACGTGTACTGAGTGGGTTTGTGTTGGCCGCTGCGCTGATAGCGTGCGGAGGCGGGAGTGGCGGAACCAGTGGCACGACCCCACCGCCAGTCGTCCAAAAAATGGTGGGTGAGGTTTTCCTCGCACCGTCTGAAATGGCGACGGCCGAACTCCGGTCTGACATTGCGTACTCGGGTTACCTCTCCACATCCCGTGCTATTCAGGCAGCCGGCAAGAAAAACATTCTGGACCTGCTGTTTATGCTGCCGCCCGGCGATGCCCAGCATGGAAGACCCCGCGACACCATTGCTGTCGATGCCGAGCAAAGGCTGATTCAGTACGCCTTGGACAACAAGGACCTGCTGGTGCCGGGCATACGTGTGCTGGTTGCCGACGAGGTGTACTGGAACCCGGTTGTGCCGGGCGACAGTCTGGCCATACTGCAACCCCAACTGAATGCGCTGGGCGCAGCCATAACGTTGGTTCGAAAGCACATTCCGCAGGCGTCGGTAGGCATCACGGTGACACCCTACGCCGCCATTGGCAACCCGAACACACTCGAATACACCAAGAAAGCCATTGCCCTGGTGGATTGGGTGGGAACGGACCCCTATTGGTTTGGCGAGGCGTCCAGCATTGCCGATCTGCATGCATGGTCTTCAAGTTTTCACGGCATCGCCAAACAGGCCAACCCCAAGGTTGAGACCTGGTTTATTGCGCAGGCCTTCAAATTTCCGGCATGGGACCTGCCGATGTTCAATGACTTCATTCGGCAGCAGCTGGTTTACGCACAAACGTACGACCACGTCCTGTTCTTCGGCTGGCAGTTTGTCTCCGAAATTGATATGGCCGCGGCGGGCATGTACTTTTCACCAGAGACCAAGTTGTTGTACAAGCAGTACTTCAAATGATTGACCATGGTCAATACCCGGGAGTTCGGTCGCTTCACCAACTGCCGGGAAAGAGTTCAGTTTCAGTGCGGGAAGGGCCAGCTTAGCGCTGGTCTTCTTTCTTGTCGGTCTGCCTGGGAGTCAGCGGCATCGGCTCGGTCGGCGCAAAGGATTGTTCCTCCTTCTGCACTATTTCCGTCCAGGTACCCCAGTCAGTGTTTCCGCCATTGCCTTCAATGACTTCGTGAGAAGTTTCCCATTTGTCTTGCCATTCTTCCTTGAAAGCATCAAGGCGGTTTGCCTTCGGGGCAACCGCAGCTGGCGCTTGGGGAGTAGGTGCCAGAGCGGCAGGTGCCGAAGGCGCGGGAGCTGGAGGGATTGGAGGCGCTGGCGCTGGCGTGGGTGCCGGTGTTGCAGACGTCGCTTTGGAGCGATTAAAGAGTTTATTAAACATGGCAATGCAATGGTAGCAGTGGCTGGTTCTGGCAGCAATAGAGTGGTCTTTATGGTTGGGGGGTTGGATAAGTAGGGTACAAAACCATGTACCGGGTGCGCAGGGGTTCGAAGGCAACAATTGAAGAAGGGGTCACTGTTAAAGAGGAGCAGTGAAGGGCCTGTCTCAGTGCCGTATTTGTGACACGATGCAACTTTCTCAATTCAGCTATTCAGTAACCCTTCGGGCTCCTGTTCATCCAGTGCGTGTTGGTCAGCTATCCTGTATCCCATCGCCCGGTATCCCCGTTGTCGCTTCTCCCACATTCGCAGCAGCGCCGGGTGACCGGTGTCCACGAAATCAACGATGCGCACGTCGGTCTTGGTGGCGTGCTCACGGTGCAGTCGGCCAGCGTACTGTTGCAGCGTACCCCTCCATGACACCGGCATGGCAAGCACCAGGGTATCGAGTGGTGGGTGGTCAAAGCCTTCACCGACCAGTTTTCCGGTAGCCAACAAAATGCGTGGCGCATCGGGTGGTAGTGACTCCATTTCCGAGATGACCGTGGTACGCAGCTTTTTTGATACCCTTCCATGCAGCACGAAGGGTGTTGGAACCTTGTTCGTCAACCCAGCCAAAATGGCATCCAAATGTTCCGTGCGCTCGGTCAACACCAGCACTTTGCGACCTTGATCGAACGCCACCTTGATTTCAACGCAAATGGCCGCTGTGCGATCCTGATCGGTGACAAGGTGGCGAAACACATCCTGAATTCCAGCATCACTGGAAACTTCAATTTTTCTGAAGATGGAATGCGGGATCACTTCCAGATCGTGCGGTGCCGACTCGGCACTGGTCGCCTTGTGCCGGATCGGCCCACATTGCATGAAGATGATGGGTTGCTGTCCGTCGCGCCGGATGGGTGTTGCTGTCAGACCCAATACATATTTGGCCTTGGTAGCTTTCAAAATCGCGTCAAACGAAGCCGCACCAATATGGTGGCATTCGTCAATGATGAGGTGACCGTAGTTTTCAACTAGGGCATTAACCTCACCCTGCTTCGACAAAGACTGCATCACGGCAATATCAATCTTGCCAGTGGGCTTGCATTTGCCACCGCTGATGGTGCCGACCACACCTTTGCCAACTCCAAGGAACGTTTGTAAACGTTCCTGCCATTGCCGGAGCAGATCGGTTCTGTGTACCAGCACCAGCGTATTGACACCTCGATGGGCAATCATGGTGGCGGCAGTTACGGTCTTGCCAAAGGCAGTCGGCGCGCAAAACACGCCTGCGTCAAACATTAGCATGGCTGTCACCGCCGATTCCTGATCAGATCGCAAATTGCCAGCAAAAGACACATCAATCGTGTCACCGGCAAACCGTTCGTCAATCAGGTCACATCGGATACCGTTATCTTTGAGCAATTCCTGAGCTGCCTCCAAGCAACCCCGTGGCAAGGCGATATGGTCTGGGTAATTCTGTGCGCAGCCAATGACACGAGGGACCTTCCACGTCGACAGACGCATGGCCTGTGCCGCGTAAAACGCAGGGTTCTGAAACGCAGCAAGGCGAATCAGCCGGTTAGCCAATGATGTCGGTAGCTTTTCTTTCTCGAAGTAGATGAGATTGGCGAGTCTGACGTTCAACGCCTCGGGCATTGGCCCAACGAGTTTTTTGCTCATGGCAACCGGACGCTTCCAAGGCTCCTTCAGGTCTTCGTCGTCTATGAATGTGACGTCCAATGGATGCACACCACCGGTTGCACGCAGAATGGTCGGATGAATATCGTGCGCAGCCATGGGCACGATGCCGGTCAAAAATTCCCACTGGTCTGGATAGGGGTGCAACTCACCGTCAACAAAGAGACTAAAACCTTTCTCCCGAGGTTGTTTCTGCAAAGGCAAAGCAATCAGGTTTCCGAAGCCGCCCTTGGGCATAGTGTCTTGGTTGGGAAAAAGACGGTCATATGAGGTGAGTTTCAGTTGTCGAGTGCGGGCACAAGTGTGGCTGATGATGGCCGTGCCCAGTGCGCGTGCATCACGCGCCGGAACGGAGCAAGAGAAAAATATCCAAATATGCGCACCGTTGCCGGACCTTGAAATTTCCAAGGCAACCGGCACCCCCAGCTCAACGCATGACTGGCGAAAAGCCAGTGCATCCGACTTCCAGTCAGCTTCGTCGAAATCGACAGCCAGAAAATTGCAGGTGTCGTCGGTCAGCAGTGGATAAACACCAATGGTGCGCTTGCCAATCAAATGCTCGTACAGAATCGAATCCGACAATGGGACAAGCTTTCGGTTGCTGCAATCAGAACACTTGATGTTCATCTTGTTGCATAGTCCGGCAACCCAAAGGTTGGCGCACGTTGGTGAGTAGCCCGATTTGCCTTTGGATTTGTTTTCCCACCGCTCCGGAAAAACGTCGGTTCGGCCGCTGAACAGACCGCGAAACAACGCAACCTTCTGTGGCTTGGACAGGGACGATTCCACCGGAGTGGCCTTGACGGGAATGGGTTCCGGCGGCAACCGCCATTCAATACCGTGCGCTTCCAACACCGCAATCAGGCGTGCGTTTTCGGCCTGTGCTGCGGTCAGCAGACTGGCATCAACCGTTGGCGCTGTAGCGGACAGGACATCCATTGGCTACATTCCGCTATCGCCAGAAGTTGGTTTACGCGTCATTTCGGCTTGATCGATCAATCGGTCAAAATCACTTTGAAACAGCCGATCCTGGACGATGCGATATTTCTCGAACTCGCTCTCAGCATGTGCCTTGGCGATTTCTGCTGTGACCGTGCCTGCGTCCTGCAGCACTTCGCGGTCCCAAAGTTTCAAGAAGCCTCCTAGGCGCACCTCCCAATCTTGCATGGTCATGGGGATGCGGCGCATGGCTTGAAGCTCTGCCATGTCGAGATAGGCGGAGACAATCCGCTGCATCTGAGCCAACTCGAACTCCGACAGGTAGTTCTTGGCAATGGAGACATCGTATTTGTGAATTTTCCCGTGGGGTGCGCCATCCCAACTGGTCAAACCCATGTTTTCCTTTTTGTGATCCGCACGATCCACAATGGCTTCCGCCGCTGTCTGGCCGTGGACCGCGTAGTGCAGTTTGTTCTGAACCGCCGCAAAAAATCGCTTGGTCGCCGTGGCCGTTGGGTCATAGTCCAGGGAGGTGGCGTAGATGTCGGTGATCTTCTGATAAAACTTGCGCTCGGAAAGCCGGATCTCCCGAACCTTTTCCAGTTGGCGCTCGAAAAAATCAATGCCCAAGATGCTTCCGCCGTGTTTGAGACGGTCCACATCCATGGCCCAACCCTGAATCGTGTAATCCTTAACGATCTGGTTGACCCACTTACGGAACTGCACGGCACGCTCGTTTTCGATTTTGAATCCGACGGCGATGATGGCCTGCAGGTTGTAATGCTCGACGCTGCGCTGTACCGACCGGTTGCCTTCAGTTTGAACCGTTAAGTATTGCTTAACAGTTGCATCACGTTCCATCTCGTTGTCGGCGTAGATGCGTTTCAAATGCTGGCTGATGGCTGGCACCGAAACATCGTACAGGGTGGCCATCATTTTCTGGGTGAGCCAGATGTTCTCGCTCTCGTAACGCATCTCCACGCTGGTTTCGGCACTACCCGTTGCGGCGACAAAGGTCAGGTACTCGGCCGCAGATGAACGGACAAGTGAAACTTCAGTTTTCTTGGAGCGATGTTTTCCAGGGTCAGTCATGTTGAATCACCTCCCAACGCGGTACAAAACAAAGTACCGATCAGAACGCCCCCCAAAAAAAAGGGTTCGCTACCAAATAACTAGCAGCAAACCCTTGTATCCATTGGTGCCGGAGAGATGAATCGAACACCCGACCTTCTCATTACGAATGAGCTGCTCTACCGACTGAGCTACACCGGCTGGTAAGCCTCAGATTATATCGCGGCGATCAGGCTTCCAGATGGTAACGCGTCACACGTTCCACCTCGTTCTTTGAGCCCAGAACGACGCTGACACGTTCGTGCAATTTGCCGGGCTGCAAGTCCATGATGCGTTCTCGGCAATTGGTGGCTGCTCCGCCGGCTTGTTCGACGAGCCAGGCCATGGGGTTGGCCTCATACATCAGGCGCAGCTTGCCAGGTTTATCGGGCTCGCGTTTGTCCCAGGGGTACAGAAACACGCCGCCACGGGTCAGGATTCGGTGAACGTCGGCCACCATGCTGGCGATCCAGCGCATGTTGAAGTCCTTGCCACGCGGACCGTCTTTGCCCGCCAGGCACTCGTCGACATAACGCTTGATGGGGGCATCCCAGTGGCGCATGTTGCTCATATTGACAGCAAATTCCCGTGTGTCTTCCGGGATGCGCATGTTTTCGTGGGTGAGGACAAAAGAGCCTTGTTCACGGTCCAGCGTGAACATGGCCACACCTTTGCCCACCGTCAGCACCAGGGTGGTTTGCGGGCCGAAGACACAGTATCCGGCCGCAACCTGATGGTTGCCGGCCTGCAGGAAGTCCTGCTCTGACACACCTGCGCCTTCTGGCTTTTTCAGCACGCTGAAGATGGTGCCAATACTGACATTCACGTCGATGTTGCTGGAACCATCCAGCGGATCGAACAACAGCAGGTATTCGCCTTGGGGGTAGCGGTTGGGCACTAGGTAGATGCCTTCCATTTCTTCTGACGCCATGGCTGCCAGGTGGCCGCCCCATTCGTTGGCTTCAATCAAGACGTCATTGGCGATGATGTCCAGCTTCTTCTGGACTTCACCCTGGATGTTCTCGCTCTCGGTGGCTCCGAGCACGCCGCCCAGTGCGCCCTTGTTGACGGCCAGACTGATGCGTTTGCAGGCGCGCGCTACGACTTCGAGCAGCAGACGCAAATCCGCAGGAATGGCCCCGTCTATGCGCTGCTCGGTGATCAGATAACGGGTCAGAGATACTTTGTTTGCCATAGATTTCCTTCAAATGGGTGAGAGTCACAGCAATAGGCGAACGCGCAGGCGTGTCAGTCAGCCAGGGCGCGATCGACGACTTCGCGGACATCGTTGCTCAAATCCGTTTTCGCGGCCACTCGGGCCAGTGCTTCGCGGGCCGCGCTGCGGTAAGGTTCGACCAGGCGCTTCCAGCGGTCCAAGGCGCGCGCCAGGCGGGCGGCGACCTGCGGGTTGATGCTATCGAGTTCCACCACCCGCTCGCTCCAAAACACATAACCGGCCGCGTCCGCGCGGTGAAAGCCGCCCGGGTTGCCACTGCAATAGCTGAAGATGACGCTACGCGCCCGGTTGGGGTTGCGGATGTTGAAGTCGGGATGCGCCATCAACTGGCGTACGGCGGGCAATACCTGGCCGCCACGGTCTGGCGCGCCGGCCTGAAGCGCAAACCACTTGTCCAACACCAGGTCTTCAGCCTTGAACAGGGCATGGAACCGAGCCAGAGCAGGTTTCGCCAGAGCGTGTCCGCTTCCGACCAAGGCCTGCAAGGCGTTGGCGCGGTCGGTCATATTGCCGGCGTCCTTGAAACGTTGGAGGGCCTTGCCAGGCCATACGGCATCACCGGTCTGCGTGGCAGCGAGGCAAAGGTTGCCCAAGGCCATGCCGGCCAACGCGCGTCGACCCGCCGATGCGGCGTCAGGTCGGTACGCGCCGCTGTCCTGGTGGGCAGCAAAGGCCCATTCCCAATCCGCTTGCAGTCCCATGGCCAGTTGCAACCGCATGGCTTCGCGTACGGCATGGATGCGCTGGGGATCAACCACGTCCATTTGCTCGGCGATATACGTTTCGGACGGCAGCGTGAGTACCAGTTCCTTAAACGCCGCATCCAGAGCAGGGTGGCGTAAAACACTGCGCATGGCATTAATGTAGGCATCATTTAGCACGCCAGCCCCCGTAGAACCTGCGTGAGTAGCTATCGAGTTGATAGCGCTTCGCAGGGCCAGGCGTTGCCCGGCTTCCCAGCGGTTAAACGGATCCGGGTCGTTGGCCAGCAGGGTCAGCAACTGGGCATCGGTGTAGTCAAAGTCCAGCACCACCGGTGCCGAGAAGCCACGCAGGATGGAGGGAACGGGCTCCTCCGTCACTGCAGTGAACGTGATGCGCGCGGTCTCTTCCGTCATCACGAACAAATGGTTGGCGGCCGCCCCGTCGGTGCCGCCTTGCACCGTCAGTGGCAGTGCTGCGCCACTGTTTCCCACCAATCCGATCAACACAGGGATGACGAAGGGTTCTTTGCTGGATTGGTTGGCTGTGGCGGCGCAGCTTTGTTTGAATTCCAGCGTGTACGTCTGTGCGGCAGCGTCATAGGTGCCGTGGGCGTGCAAATGGGGTGTTCCCGCTTGGCTGTACCAGAGCTTGAACTGCGGCAGCAGCTGCGCCAGGCTGGAGCCCGGGTTGGCGTCGGCCATGCTTTGGGCAAAGTCGTCGCAGGTCACAGCCTGGCCGTCAAAACGCTCAAAGTACAGCTTCATGCCCTTGGCAAAGCCGTCTCTACCGACCAGGGTCTGCATCATGCGCACCACCTCGGCACCTTTTTCGTAAATGGTGACGGTGTAGAAGTTGTTGATCTCGATGTAGCTGTCCGGGCGGACGGGGTGGGCCATGGGGCCTGCATCCTCAGGGAACTGGGCGGTGCGCAAGACGCGCACGTCTTCAATGCGTTTGACAGCACGGGCCGACACGTCTGCACACATGTCCTGGCTGAACTCCTGGTCGCGAAACACGGTCAGGCCTTCTTTCAGGCTCAATTGGAACCAGTCGCGGCAGGTGATGCGGTTGCCGGTCCAGTTGTGGAAGTATTCGTGGCCGACCACACTTTCGATGTTGGCGTAATCCACATCGGTAGCGGTGGACTGGCTCGCCAATACGTATTTGGAATTGAAGATGTTCAGGCCCTTGTTCTCCATGGCGCCCATGTTGAAGTCGCTGGTGGCGACGATCATGAAACGTTCCAGGTCCAGCGGCAGGCCGAAGCGGGCTTCGTCCCAGGCCACGGAGGCCATCAGCGAGTTCATTGCATGCTCGGTTTTGTCCAGGTCGCCGGGGCGCACAAATACCTGTAGCAGATGCTCCTTGCCGGCCCGGGAGGTGATGCGCTGCTCGCGCGCCACCAGTTGACCTGCCACCAGGGCGAAAAGGTAACTGGGTTTCTTGTGTGGATCGACCCACTTGGCGAAGTGGCGGCCCACATTGTCAGGTCCTTCCAGCGGACCGCTGTCCACTAGATTGCCATTGGAGAGGAGAACCGGGAACTTCGCCTTGTCGGCGCGCAGCATGACGGTGTAGCTGGCCATCACATCGGGGCGGTCCAGGAAGTAGGTGATGCGGCGAAAGCCTTCTGCCTCACACTGGGTAAAGAACGAGTCCTGGCTGACATACAGCCCGGACAACTTGGTGTTCTTGATGGGTGCGCAGGTGGTGAAGATTTCCAGCTCAAAGGGCTCAAGGCCCTCGGGCAGATTCTCCAGCACCAAGCGCTCGCCTTCCATCTTGAAAGACGTGCCTTGGCCGTTGACCAGTACACGGGCCAGATTCAGCTCTTCGCCATCCAGTTTCAGCGGCTGGGCAGGCACGTCCGGGTTGCGGCGCAGCGTCATCTTGTTCAGCACGCGGGTTTTGGCCGGGTCCAGATCAAAGGTCAGTTCCACCGTGTCGATGCGGTAGGCGGGTTCCGTGTAATCGGCCCGGTGGATGACGGTGGGGGCACTGTCGTTATCGCGGAATTGCAGCATGTTGTTCTCCAGAAATTCTTGTGGTGGGGTAGTCGCCGCCGGGCCGCCCCAAGGCGACTATGGCCCCCTCGGGGGGCAGCGTAGTACACGAAGTGACGAGCGTGGGGGCCATATTTTTAAACGCCTTGCTTTAGGGAGGCTTCAATGAAGACGTCCAGGTCGCCGTCCAGCACCTTCTGTATCGCCGAGACTTCAACATTGGTGCGCAGGTCCTTGATGCGGCTGTTGTCCAATACGTAGGAGCGAATCTGGTGACCCCAGCCCACGTCGGTCTTGGTGTCCTCCAGCTTCTGCTGCGCTTCCTGCTGCTTGCGCAACTCGAAGTCATACAGGCGCGAACGCAGGCGCTTCCAGGCGACGTCGCGGTTGCTGTGCTGGCTGCGTCCATCCTGGCACTGCACGACGATGCCGGTGGGAATGTGGGTCAGCCGCACGGCCGAGTCGGTCTTGTTGATGTGCTGGCCGCCGGCGCCGGACGCGCGGAAGGTGTCGGTGCGCACGTCGCTGGGGTTGATGTCGATCTCGATCGAGTCGTCGATCTCGGGGTAGACAAACACGCTGGCAAAGCTGGTGTGGCGCCCGCCCGACGAGTCGAACGGGCTCTTGCGCACCAGGCGGTGCACGCCAGTCTCGGTGCGCAGCAGGCCAAAGGCATATTCGCCATCAATCTTGATGGTGGCGCCCTTGATGCCGGCAGTGTCGCCCGCGGTTTCGTCTTCAATCGTGGTCTTGAAGCCCTTGCGCTCGGCGTATTTCAGGTACTGGCGCAGCAGCATGCTGGCCCAGTCGCAGGCCTCGGTGCCACCGGCACCGGCTTGGATGTCCAGAAAACAGTTCAGCGGGTCGGCCGGATTGTTGAACATGCGGCGGAATTCCAGCCCTTCGATGATGGCGGACAGCTTGGCAGTCTCGCCCTCGATGGTGATGAGTCCAGCCTCGTCGCCGTCGTCCTTGCTCATCTCGAACAGTTCGAGGTTGTCGCTTAGCTCAGACTCCAGCTCGGTGATGGTCACCACCACGCCGTCCAGGGCTTTCTTCTCCTTGCCCAACTCCTGGGCGCGTTTGGGGTCGTTCCAGACGGTAGGGTCTTCTAGTGAGGCAACAACGGTGCGCAGGCGTTCGGCTTTGGCATCGTAGTCAAAGATACCCCCGTAACTCTTGGGTCCTGGCGCTCAGGTCCGTGAGTTGGGTGCCAATGAGGTTGATGCGTTCTGCTTCCATGATGGTGCTGTCCTATGCGGTGAATTCGGGGAATAACCCGGCATTTTCTCATGCCTGCGGTTGGGGGGGTGTTGACGCGGTTGTTGTTTTGGGGGTCAGGATGCCCTGAGGCAATATCAGACTCCCCACTCCCCCCAGCCCCCTCGCCCCCGTCGGGCGAGGGGGAGTTTTTAACAGCCGATTTTGGAATTGCGCGCCGAATACGAAATCACTGGCAAGAGGTTGCGTTGCGGGCTCGCACTCTCAGAGTGATCTCCAACGGTCGTAGAGACCTCGTTCTGTGTTGGCGCGGAGCCACTGGCACGCGCAGCGGCCAGCTTGGGTACACCCGTGCCGGAAGCCGTTTACTACGACCGCCACCCCTGCAATCTGTGTATGCCACAACGTACCGTAACGCCTCGCCTGTAATTCCGTATTCGGTGCGACGAAATCAAATCGGCTGTTAAAAGCTCCCCCTCGCCCGACGGGGGCGAGGGGGCTGGGGGGAGTGGGGAGTCGAATTTTGGAAGTCGGGAGTCGATCAGCGCTAAGCAATAAACCGCTCAATCAACCCCGCCAAAACCTCCGGCTGGTCGTGGTGCATCATGTGCCCGGCATCCGGTATGAAACCGATCTCCACATTGGGCACGTGTTGGATGCGCTCGTGGTACTGCTTCAGTGTGAATTTGCCCTTCCACCACAGGTCCAGGCTGTTGTCGGATGCCTCCACGGCCAGCACCGGCATGTTCAGGCGACGGTACAGGGCCAGCACCTCTTCAGCCTGGTACAGGTGGGCGCTGATGATCTTGTGCGCCGGCTGGCCCAAAATAGTCCATTTGCCCTCGGCGTTTTCCTCGGCCCAGTGCCGGGCCAGCCAATCGGCCTTGTCCTGGCTCAGGCGGGGGTTGGTCTTCATCAGGCGGCGGGCGACGCCGCTCACGGCGTCATAGGCGCGCATGTCCAGCTCGCCACGGTGCAATTTTTTCAGCTCATCCATCCACTTGGCGTAACGTCCCGGCGCCATGTCGGGCGTGGTGGCCGGCAGGCCGAAACCTTCCAGGTTGATCAGGCGGCGTATGCGCTCGGGACGCACACCGCCGTATAACATCACAACATTGCCGCCCAGGCTGTGGCCGACCAGGTTGACCGGCTTGTCGGGCGAGTAGTGGTCCAACAAGAATTCAAGGTCTGCCATGTAGTCAGCAAACCAGAAGTTGTCCACACTGCCGGCGGAGGTCTTCCCATAGCCGCGCCAGTCCGGCGCGATGATGTAGTGGTCTTGCGCAAAGGCATCCACCACAAACTGGTAGCTGGCGGCGACATCCATCCAGCCATGCACCATCACCAATGGCGTCTTGTCCGGCGCGGGTTCGCCCCACACCTGGACGTGGTACTGCAGGTTGCGAATAGGGACAAACTCGCTGTGGGGTGTTCGTTTGACTTGGTACATTTGCTCCATCATACGGAGCCATTTCATGCCGGTCAGTCAAAGCAGTGACATATCTACCCCCCCCAGTCGCACACCGCCCGCGCTGTTCGGCGGCGTTCCCATGGCCTATGCCAATGTGCACCGAGACTTCACATGGGCGGTGCCCGAACGCTTCAACGTCGCACAGGTCTGTTGTGCGCGCTGGGCTGCGCGTTCCGAAACTGCAAAAAATATAGCAATACACGCCCACTTTACGGGGGCTAGCGATGTTTTTTATTCCTTTGCTCAGTTGCAGGAGCAGGCCAACCGGTTCTCCAACGTCCTGTCTGCCCAAGGGGTGATGCGCGGCGACCGGGTGGCCATTGTGATGCCCCAATGTTTTGAAACGGCGGTGGCCTATATGGCCGTGCTGCAAATGGGCGCTGTGGCCATGCCGCTTTCATTGCTGTTCGGCCCTGACGCACTGGAGTTTCGCCTGCAGGACAGCGAAGCGGTGCTGGCGATCGCCGATTTGACATCGCTGGCAGATCTGCAGTTGGCACGCAAACGCTGCCCCCTGCTTCGTACGGTGATCGGGGTCGGTGCTGCTGCAGCTGTCTTGGCGCAGGCAGACTGCGAATTCAACGAGTCCCTGGCGCAGTTCAGCACCCATTTCGTCCCAATCGACACCTTGGCGGATGACCCGGCTGTGCTAATTTACACCAGTGGAACCACCGGCAACCCCAAAGGTGCCTTGCTGGCACACCGTGCGCTGATCGGCAACCTGCCGGGTTTTGTGGCGAGCCAGAACTGGTTTGGTTTCGATCCTCACCCCGTGAGCATTCTTGGGGCAAAGCCCAGTCAGCGGGAGCTAGAAACGCGCAGCGTCTTCTGGAGTCCCGCTGACTGGGCCTGGACCGGCGGCCTCATGGACGCGCTGCTGCCCACGCTGTATTTCGGCCGCCCCATCGTTGCCTACAACGGGCGTTTCAATCCGCAAACCGCGCTGGAGTTGATGGGAACCTGCGGCGTCACCCACAGCTTTCTCTTTCCCACGGCGCTCAAGGCCATGATGAAGGCCTACCCCGGCACCGCCAGACGCACGGTGCGCCAGCAGTTCGGTTTGAAGTTGCAGGCCATCATGAGTGCAGGCGAGGCGGTGGGTGACGCCGTTTTTTCCTATTGCGAGCTTCAGCTTGGCGTCAAGCCCAACGAGATGTTTGGCCAGACCGAAATCAACTACATCGTTGGCAATTGCAATGCCCTGTGGCCTTCCAAACCCGGCAGCATGGGCATGGCTTACCCCGGCCACCAGGTGCGGGTGATTGACCACGAAGGTAATGAGTGTCCCGTTGGAGTGCCGGGTGATGTGGCGCTGAATCGCTTTGACGTGCATGGACATCCGGATCCGATTTTTTTCCTGGGCTACTGGAAAAACGATGCCGCCACGCAAGCGAAGTTCACCGGGGACTGGTGCCGCACCGGTGACCAGGCGGTGCGCGACGCCGACGGTTACCTCTGGTACCAGGGGCGTTCCGACGACGTGTTCAAGGCCGCGGGTTACCGCATCGGCCCCGGCGAGATCGAGAACTGCCTGGTCAAACACGCGGCCGTGGCCAACGCGGCGGTGGTGCCAAAGCCCGACCCCGAGCGTGGTGCGGTGGTGAAGGCCTATGTTGTAATTGCTCCTGATTTGATAGCTGCTTGTGCAGGTGATACGGGGGCCGTGGCCCAATTGCACTTAAGACTTACGCAAGAACTGCAAACCCACGTAAAAGACCTGCTGGCACCCTACGAATACCCCAAGGAGATTGAGTTTGTCGACGCCCTGCCCATGACCACCACCGGCAAAGTGCAACGGCGCGTGTTGCGCCTGCAAGAAGAGGAGCGGGCGCGAGACCGCCAGTTGGGTGCGTGATGCAAGTGCCGACCCCTCGCCAGTTTCGGCCTTCGCTGCGCCAGGGCATACGCCTGTTGACGGCGTCGAAAATTGTCGCGTTCCCGTTGTTGCCAATGGGCGGTTTCTGGCTATTGCACGGCGTGGGGTTGGTGGTCTTCGCCGTGGTCAGCCTGGTTTTGCACCTCGCGCTGCAGGTATGGGAGACCAGCCTGCGCCGCCAGTTCATTCGGGAATCGGTTCTTCCACGCTTTATTGGGGCCAAGCTGCGCGCCCAATACCCGCAGTTGGGTCCCAGGGATGTGGAACTGGTGATGCATGGCCTGCGCCAGTTCTTCATGGCGCATTTGCGTAGCGGGCGCAAATTTGTGGCCATGCCGTCCCAGGTGGTAGATACCGCCTGGCATGAATTTATTCTGCACACTCGTGCCTATGAGGATTGGTGCGGCGTCGCCTTTGGAAAACTGATGCACCACACACCCGCCGAGGTATTGGGCAAAGACCCCAAACGCAACGATGGTTTGCGCCGCACCTGGTATTGGGCCTGCATGGAGGAAAGCATCAACCCGCGCAAACCCAGACGCCTGCCGCTGCTGTTTGCACTGGACAAGAAGTTCGCTATTCCAGGCGGCTTCAGCTACGTGCCCGATTGCCGCGACATCAACCGCCAAAGCAGCTCGGGTGCCTATTGCGGCACCGACTTTGGCGGCAGCGAGGGCGGTGCCGCCGGGGATGCCGACGGTTTTGGCGGCAGCGAATCCACCAGTTCCAGCGACAGTGGTGGGGACAGCAGTAGCGATGGTGGTGGCGGGGGCTGTGGAGGCGGCGATTAAGCCCTTCGTTGCGCGAACTATGCCAAGAGAAGCGCCGGATCCACCATACAACGGTTGAGCAACACGCCCCAGTGCAGGTGGGGTCCAGTGGCACGCCCGGTGGCGCCAACGGCACCCAGGCGATCTCCGGTTTGCAGCACATCACCAACTTTGGCGTCGATGGCGCTCAAATGGCCCATCAGGCTGATGAGCCCACCACCGTGGTCCAGCCACACGGCGTTGCCGCTGTAGAAATAGTTGCCTGTATCAATGACCCGGCCCGGCAGCGGTGCCAATACGGCTGTGCCCAGTGGAGCAGCAATGTCCATACCGCTATGGGGGCTACGCGGCTGGCCGTTGAACACGCGGCGCAGACCAAAGGAGCTGGACCGCCTTCCTTGCACCGGGGCGCGCATGCGCAAGGGTGCGTTCGCCGCAGCTGCTGGCAGGGGTTCGCTGAATGTGGCGATCACGTTTGCAATATGCACACGTTCGCGGTCGGTGCGCGTTTTGTCGTCGTTCGACAAGTCCACCATGCCGGGCGCTACCTTCACTTTTTGCACCAGATACTGTTTGGGCAGAACCTTGAAGTCCACCGTCTGGCGACCGGTCGGCCGATGAACCGAAATGCTCGCAGGTCCCGTCGGTGTGGCCAAAGCGATGCCGACCAACGCCATCCATTCACCCGGGTCACCAACGACGAGCAACGGTACTTCTTGACCCTCGTCCAGAATGGTCGCCCGCGGCCGCGGCCCGGAGGCTCCCAGAGACAAGCGCGCAATGCCCCCTGGGACCGGGGAGTGGGCGGGCCAGGGGTCGAGAGCTGCGGCAGGTGAGGGGGCAAGGGCCGAGCTGACCGACGGCAGTGAGGCCAGTCCCAGAGCGGCGCCCGACAGCAACCATTGGCGGCGGTTTTGGGGTTCCAAGATCGAAGGTGAAGGGTGTTTGGGCTGGTGCAAAGTGGAAGTTTCGGGTTGTTTTTGAAATGGGGCCCGCGATGTTAGCCGGTTCTGTTGGTGCGACACCCCTGTGACAGCGGGTCACAGAGACGCTGGCTACACTGACACCATGAAAACCGTACCCCTTGGCCAAAGCAACCTGCACGTGACGCCCATCTGCCTGGGCACCATGACCTTTGGTGAGCAGGTGGATGAACCCACCGCCCACGCCATCATGGACCGCGCCGTGGAGTGCGGCATCAACTTCCTCGACACAGCCGAGATGTACGCCGTGCCGGCCCGCGCCGAGACCTTCAACGCCACTGAAAGAATCATGGGCAACTGGCTGGCCGCGCGTCCGGGTTTGCGCCAAAAGCTGGTCATCGCCACCAAGGTGGCCGGACCGTCGCGTGGCATGCCATGGGTGCGGGGTGGCAAGGGCGATCTGAACGCCGCTGACATCATCGCCGCCTGCGACGGTAGCCTGCAGCGGCTGAAGACCGATGTCATCGATCTCTACCAGTTGCACTGGCCCAATCGGTCGGTTCCCATGTTTGGCGGCCTGTATTACAAACCCGCCGATGACCAGGCCGTGACCAGCCTGCATGCACAACTGGAAGCTTTGGGCCAATTGGTCAAGGCCGGCAAGGTGCGCGCCGTGGGCTTGTCCAACGAAACGCCCTATGGTGTGCACGAAATGGTGCGCCTGGCCGAGCAACACGGGCTGCCGCGGATTGCGACGGTACAAAACGTCTACAACCTGATCAGCCGGGGTCTGGAAAACGCTTTGGACGAGACCCTGCACCGGCTGGACGTGTCACTGCTGGCCTATTCACCGCTGGCATTCGGTTTGTTGACCGGCAAATACGACGCGGGCGGCACGGTGGGTCCCGATGCACCCCAAGAGGCGCGTATCGCCAAATTTGAGACCATCCGCAAACAACGCTGGGGCCGCCCGCAGTCTCTGACCGCCGCCAGGCGCTACAACGCGCTGGCGCAATCGGTGGGTCTGACACCGACGCAGATGGCGTTGGCGTTTTGCTACACCAAATGGCAGGTGGCCAGCACCATCATTGGTGTGACTTCACTGGCCCAACTGGATCAGGACATCGATGCGTTTGGCACCATGCTGACGCCCGAGACATTGGCAGCGATTGATGCCATTCGGCTGGAGCTGCGCGACCCTGCGTATTAGGTCTGGGGGTGTTCCGGGGCGGTGGCGGTTTGCAGGAAGTGTGCGTGAAATCGGGAAAGTTGGTGCGTCGCCTGTAGACGCATTGCGGTAGTAGAGATTTGCGATTTGCCCGCTCCAAAGCGGTCTGTCAATCCCTCATCCTGGGTCAGCTCTACGGAAGCGTAATTTATCTCAGGGAACACCTCCAGTTGACAATGTACTGACATTGGTGAAGGGGCTACTAGGGATGAGCCAGTCGTACATTGTGTCAAACTTGCGGATCGTTCAAAACGTCAATTTGGCCTTTAAGTTCCCTGATCGAGAATGCAAGTGGCCGCGGCTTCAACGCCCTTTAGGGGAATCGCCCTCGGGTCTAAATGTCGGGTGATAGAATTTTTTTGGAACAAGATAGTTGGCGCTATTGCCTACAAACCACCCAGCGGTGGCCAGGGACTTTTTATGGACCCCGCTGTTTGCGGCATCTCCTTCAGAGGTGAGGATGAACAGGGAGCAGAAATGACTGAAACAGCGCCTGGCAATACCCAGCTGCCTGGGGGAACAACAGATCACCCAGTGCAAACAAATCCACAAATCTCTGCGCCACTAGGAACGCAGTGGTCACTTTCCCAGGCTCAACTAGGTAGTGCCGCGACGGCGCTCACCAGCCTACTACTGGGATGCGGTGGCGCAGCAGATGACGAAGTCGATCCATCGCTATTACAAACCGATCGTGCTAAGGACCAACCACAATGGCTGCGTTCAGCTGCCACACGTAGTACCACCGCTCCAGGACTATCCCGAATACCCACTGCGGACCAATTGTTCGTATGGGCCCAGACCGGGTTTGCAGACTTCTTTCCAGGAAACCCGACCACGGAGTCCATTCCAGGTGTCGTGTTTCGACGGTACAGCTCGGGCCATTTGCTCGGAGTACGCGGGACCGACGTTTTAGTGCTTGGACCTGCCACGGGAGGACAGGTACTGAGACTGGGATCTTTGGCCGATTTTCCATTAGCAGCCCGATCGGGGTTCTCACCCAGCAAATCCAGTGATGCCGCACGGTTCTTGCAGATGGCATCGCTTTCATCATTGCCAGTCGACATCGATGCCGTGATGGCCATCGGTTACGACGAATGGCTATTGCAAATGATGAATAGAACCACCGAGCCAACAGTCGTTTCCTGGATGGTTGATCAGGGATATTCCCAGATGCAGACTCAAACACGCCACTATGTTGGTAGTGATGTTGGTGACGTCGCAATCAGTCGGCAAATCTTGCTCAGTGCCAATCCGGTGCGCATGCGGGTCGCACTTGCGCTGAGCGAGTACTTCTGCCCCAATTCCGATCCGATGGGCTGGTATATCAATTTTGGTGCTGCCTATTTCTGGGATTTGCTTGTCGGCCATGCATTCGGAAACTTTCGGGATCTGCTGGAAGCAGTGACCCTCAGCCCCTTGATGGGCGAATGTCTGAATATGAACGATAGCCGCCGTGCTGACACCACTGGCCGTGTTCCCGACGAGAACTATGCAAGAGAAATCATGCAGTTGTTCACAATCGGATTGCTTCAGCTTAATCTGGACGGCACACCGGTACTCGGTGGCGATGGGCGTCAAGTGGAGACGTACACAAATGCCGACGTCAATGGGTTGGCGCATGTCTTCACTGGCTGGGAAGACGACTATCGTCCCACGCGCCTCGTGGTGATTCCAGAAGACCCAACAACATCCAATGGACGGGCAAGCCACGAATTCGCCGTAGTGCCAATGCGGCACTTCCCGCAACACCACTCTCCTGAGGAAAAGCGCTTCTTGAGCGCGACCATTGCAGCGAACACTGATGGACCGACTTCGCTGCGCGTCGCCTTGGACACGTTGTTCCAACACCCGAACGTTGGACCCTTTTTCTGCAAGCAGATGATTCAACGCTTGGTAACTAGTAACCCTTCCCCAGCGTACGTAGCCAGAATCGCCGCAAAGTTCAATAACAACGGTGCTGGTGTGCGCGGCGACTTAGGGGCAGTCTTTTCAGAGATATTGCTGGATCCCGACGCTTTAAATCATGCCAATCGCGAACAATCTTCCTTCGGGAAACTCCGGGAGCCCATGCTGCGGTTTTATCAGTGGGCCAGAACTTGCGCCACAGAGACGACGCGAGCTAAATGGGGTGTGAGGCTAAGGATGGGAAATGGCGCCTTCGGCCTGGGGCAACTGCCCTTGCGTTCGCCAACAGTTTTCAACTTTTTTCGTCCTGGTTACACCCCGCCCTCGAGCAACCTTGGCGGGCGTGGTTTGAGTGCCCCTGAATTTCAGATAACTACAGACACCACGGTCTGTGGCTATGGCAACACAATGGAATCACTCATCCGAAAGGGCTTTGAATCGTTTGTCAACGAAGATGTGTATGCCACTGGGATTTACCAGGATCCCCCCAAACGCTACGATCAAGCCGATTTTTCTGAAATGATGCCTCTGGCCGATCAGCCTGATCGGCTGCTCGATTACCTCAATCTGGTTTTGTGTGCTGGCCGGTTGGGTACGCTCAGTCGCAGCATCATCCGCCAGGCGGTCCTTGAAATAACCGCTCTGACACCTGATGATCAACGGGTCTATCCCGGCATAACCCTGCAACAGAAAAAAGTCCACTTGGCTGTGTTTATGGTCATGATTAGTCCGGACTACGTCGTCCAAAAATAATCATCTAGGGAGAGTCAAAGATGCCACACCATGGAAACTGGACGCGACGCGCCTTCTTGGAGCGAGCTGGGCTGTTGGGAACAGCCACGTCTGCGCTACCTTGGGCGCTGCAATTGGCCGCGATGGGCGATGCAGCTGCGTTTTCCGCCACCGATTACAAGGCTCTTGTTTGCGTCTTCATGGCTGGCGGCAATGACTCAGCAAATACCATAGTGCCTTATGATTTAGGCAACTACGACCAATACCATCGCATTCGTGGTGGCGGTCCGGGCCGATCTGCTGGGGGCGTGGCCTTGGGGCATAGCGACTTGAGTGCAACAGTTCTGACACCTACAAGTCGACGCGCAGACGGTTTGGAGTTTGCTCTACACCCGCGGATGACCCAACTACGCAATGTATTTGACCAAGGCCATGCCTCGGTCCTTTTTAATGTCGGGCCTTTGGTGGTTCCCACCACCCGCACACAGTACCAGCAAGGTGCTGTTCCATTGCCTCCCAAGCTGTTCTCTCACAACGATCAGCAGTCCATTTGGCAATCCGAGTCAGCAGAAGGTAGCACGATAGGCTGGGGTGGGCGAATTGCTGACATGGCCTTGGCGTCCAACAGCAAAGCCCACTTCACCTGCATTTCTACCATGGGTAATGCCGTCTTTCTAGCTGGCCAACAGGCCGCGCAGTACCAAATCACGCCCAATGGCGCGATACCCCTGCTTGCCTTTAAATATGGGACGTTCTTCAACATCGCTGCGCGTGACCAAATTCGAGCGTTGTTAGGTCAGACGAAAGTGGATCCGTTTGAAGCTGACTATTTGCGAACCATCAACCGAGCCATTAACTACGAAGGCGAGATTGAAGCGGCTCTGAATGGCAATTTCTTGAACACACCTTTTCCGGCTGGTACGGCGCAGAGCTTGGGTGCGCAGCTGCAGATCGTGGCTCGTCTAATTAAAGCGCGTCAAGCATTAGGCGTAAAACGACAGGTCTTCTTTGTTCAACGCGGCGGCTTTGATCTTCATTCCTCGCTAGCCAGTCAACAGCCTAATCAATTGCAAGACGTGAGCGACGCCCTAGCTGCCTTCTACGCCGCCACTGTTGAATTGGGTGTTGCCCAGAGCGTGACGGCATTCACTGCCAGCGACTTCGGCCGCACATTAACGTACAACGGTGATGGAACGGATCACGGTTGGGGTGCACATCACTTTGTGGTTGGCGGTGCGATAAAGGGCGGCAAGTTCCTCGGGACGCCGCCGCCAATTAGTGTTGGCGACACTACCGCACCCGACGATCAATGGCATGTAGGGCAGGGAAGATGGTTGCCAACGACATCTCTAGCTCAATTCGGTGGCTCATTGGCCCGATGGTTTGGAGCAACTGAAGACGAGGCATTGGCGATCTTTCCGAACCTGGTAAATTTCGGAGGGGATGGTTACCCGAGGGACTTAGGTATGTTTTCCTGACGTGAACCGATTGGGATTTCCAAATCGCGATCCTGGCCCCAAGCAATAAATTGATCCTGATGACGCGATGTTTACTGGCAGAACCCCCACCGTTTCCTCCGACTGAGATGGTCAATCGACTTTTGGGCACTTTCGACTAAGAGGTCCGCATGTCGCACGCCTCGCGGTCGTTAGCCAGGAAATCAATGGTCCTATGGATGACCCGCGGGCGGCGAATCGTAAGCGGATTGATCCAGATGATGCGATTTTCGCTGACTGTTCCAAATCAGTTTGTCTTGCAGGCGCCCACTTCAGTCGAGTCTCTGAGAGTGCGGACATGGCGAACAGGTCAAAACCCGGGGTCTAATCTGCCGTTGATCTGCGTAGGGGGCACACCTACGCCAGCATCTTGACCGACATTGACCGCTCGCGGGTACTGGATCTGGTGCCAGAGCGAAAGCTTGAAGCGGCCATTGGTTTGTTGGAAACGCTCACGCCAACACAACGGCTGTCGGTCAAGGCGGTGGCCATGGATATGTGGCCGGCATACATGAGTGCCACCAGACAATGCATGCCGCAGGCCGACATCGTGCACGACAAGTTTCATGTCTCCAAGTACCTCGGCGAGGCAGTGGATGCGGTTCGACGCCAGGAGCACCGCAAGTTGTCCCAAGCAGGCATCTCCCCATTGACGGGCAGCAAGTGGGCTTGGCTGAAAAAGTATCCGGACGGGCGCAGCGCTGAAGCCATCTCGTTTCGCGCCCTGAACCAGCTCAACCTGAAAACCAGCAGAGCCTGGTGCATCAAGGAGAACTTCAACCAGTTCTGGGGCTACAGCTACAAGGGTGCCGCCAAACGCTTCTTCAAGGCCTGGTCGAACAATGCCATGCGCAGCAAGTTGGAGCCCGTCAAAAAGGTTGTCAAGATGCTCAGGCGCCACGAAGATGGGCTGCTCAACTTTAGCCAGCACAGAATCAGCAATGCCTGTGCGGAAGGCTTCAACAGTGCAATCCAACTCATCAAGGCCAATGCCCGTGGGTTTCGCAACTTCACCAACTACCGGGCAAGGATCCTGTTCCATTGCGGCAAGTTGAACTTGGCGATGGCATAGAAATTCACAGTGAATTCAACGAAGCTCCAAAATTTCAATCAAACAGCGCCGTCATCGCCGCCAGTTTGCGCACCAAGTCCGGCTGGCGCGAGGTGGCAGTTTTTTCTTTGAGGGATTTGAGTTGCGACTGTACTGTGGTCAGTGCCACCTTGCGCGTCTTGGCGATTTCTTTGAGGCTTAAGCCAGCGGTCAATTGCACGGCAACTTGGGCCTCGGCGGGGCTGAGGTTGAACACTTCGGCAAAAAACTCGGGCGTTTGGTTGGCAACTTGGGTGCTGTCGTAAAACATGAGTAGAGCCATCGGCACTGCGCCAAACGCGCCCATGACATCAGGCGGGCGCAGAGGCGATAGGCACACGCCAATGGGGGCGCTGGGGTTCGCAACGCCATTCGATGTCAGGCGAACAAAGGCTCTTTCTTCTCCCGCAACGCCCGGCGTGCTCAATGCCAATGAGGCGAGCGCCATGTGCAAGGCCATTTCATCTTCGGCGCGGCGGCAGGCCAACTGCCCGGCTCTGTCGAAAATGTAGCGGCGATTTGCCAATGCCTGATGCCCCGCTGCGTTGGCGTAATGCATACGCCCCCCTGCATCTAACAACACCACGGGCTGCGGCAGTGCGTCCATAATTTTTTGCCCCAAGCTGCTTTGCATGCGCAAGTTACCCAGGTGGCTATAGATGGCAAGTGCCTGTTGAAAATGTCCCGCCAGTGGCCTCATCCACTCAAGTGCCGTCTCATCCAAAGGCGGTGAGCCGTTGACACCTAGGCAAGAGAACACAAGCCCCATTTCTGCATCATCCACCAGCTTGACACCACTGGCATAGCGGCTACCCATGGGGATAAGAAACTCCTGGTAGAACGGGTCTTTTGCCACTTCTGCTTCGCTGATGTGCTGGTGGCAATGCGCCCATTCATTCACACGCAAACTCCACATCACGCTCATGCGGGTATCGATGCGATGCCATTTGCGGGCGTATTCCAACTGCGATTGCGGGTTAGCTATGCCACCAATGTGGCTGTACAAGATGCCGCCCGTGCGTTTGTCCACCGCTGTAAACGTGATCGCCCACGTTTTCAAAGCGTCGTTGACTGCGTACAAGACCGCTTCCCAGGGGATACGGCCTGCACCCGCGTTGTAGATTTGAGCGACAAGAGTGTCGTAGGAGGCGGGTGCTTGCATCTACGGCGTAATCGCTGGAATGCCAATTTGCTTGAATAAGGTATTGGTGGCTTCTAGGTTTAGGCGTGCGTTTTTTCGCAAGCCCAACTTGTCTCGATAGCCCCAATACACCTTGCCACCGCGCTCCACAAAGATGCGCTCATAGGTAAGGGTTGCGGCCTGACTAGGCTCATTGGTCATCTTCAGCACGCGACCGTCGCCCAAGGTTTCTATGCTGTAAGTTCCCGTGCCAATGGGCGTGCAGTTGCGAGGTGAACCATTGAGTGCACGTTGTTTGCAGCTGTAGTAGGTGACGGCATTGGCACCGGTAAAGCCGAGACGGATCAACGAGTTGGTGGTGTAGTAGGCCGTGGCACTGGCAGTAGAGGCTGTTCCAATCGTGCCAATGGACAGAGCGCTGTTGCCCCACCATTCATTTGGGTCATCGCTCTTGTAGGAAACGCCGTTAACACTCAGTGTGCCCTGTGAAAAAATAAGGGCTATCCATTTAGCTCCACAGCCTTCATTCGGTCGGATGTGGCTCTCAACGGATGATGGTTGTCGCGAATGTTTGCGTATGTCGCAGGTGCAGCTACAGCGGATTGCTGGATCAGTCGGTAAAAAAGCATGCCCCTTGAGCGCGATGTTCGTCGATTGAATCTGAAGGTAAATTCATCAAGGTAGTAGTCCACGTGTCGGGGTCTACGGCGCCTTGGGGTACCAAGAAAACCAGCGCTTGATCAATGCGGCAATGCGGTGAACGCCAGGCAACGGTTCATGTGCAGGGACTTTGGATCCAAGGATGACATGGGGATCGTGCTTAAACCCATTGTCCTTCAGGGTTGCATAAATTGCAGATCCGTCAGTGCGGACCGTGCTGCCTGGCGCGATGTTTTCTTGTACAAACGGAACGATTGCTTGATGGTGGGTGCAGCAATGCGCTGAAGGCGAATACGCCCAAAGCCCTTGGACTCATGCACCTCAATGGCAACGGCGACCGCTACCAAATGGCTGCGGTTATGGGCTTTGGAGCCTGGGGGCCTGGGGTTTTCGTGTCCCTTCGGCTCAGTGCCAAGAAGACTTCATCAACTTCGACAGTGCCACTTAGCAAATCGCGATCAGGACGGACCATCGCACGGCGAAAACGGTGCAACATGGTCCATGCGGTCTGGTAGCTATTCAAGCCGAGCACGCGTTGCAGTCCAAGGGCACTAACGCCTTGCTTCTGATTGGTGATGTACCAAGCCGCAGCGAACCACACCCTCAGCGGAGTACGGGTCTTGTCGAAGATTGTTCCTGCCGTCACACTGCTCTGATGCCGACAACTTCTGCAAATCAGTCTCCCCCGAGTTGCGCGTCCGGGCTCGTCAATTGCGCCGCAAGACGGGCAGCAAAATCCTTTCGGCCATCTCAGGTGCTCAAGGTATGCTGTGCAGGAATCTTCGGTGGCAAACCAGTCCTGAAATTCAATCCAGTTGCATGGGTAACTTTTGTTTCCACTTTGCCAAATTTCGTTCACCACGGGATGATAGGCTTTGTGGAGCTAAATGGATAGCCCTTGAAAAAATACAGGGAGTGCCCTTGAAGGCTTCGGTCATTTGCTCCAAGGTGGTCACCCGAATAGTGGGTGACCCCACCGCTTCAGCAGAATTGCATGCTTGGGTAGAGCTTGTGCGGGCATCGCCACCACCTGATACTGCCGCGCTGTAGGCAAAAATTTCGTTGGTCGTACGCACATCGTACGCAATACTGGTTTCCAGAGTCGTGTTTGTCTGGTAGAACAACGTAGATCCAGTGGGAAATATGGCATTGCCCAGCTGCAATTTGTCCGAACCATCCTTGCTGCTTACCCCCCACTGGCTGTATGTGGTGCTCCCATAGGCCTCGGGGTAGGCGCGGATGGTGCTAACCACGCTGCTAAGGGTTTTGCCGCTGATGTCCACCTCGGTACGTTCGCCGCTGCCGTGACTGTAGTTGTCGCAGTACCAGTTTTCATTCTTTCCTTGTGCATCCCTCTGAGTTTGCGTGTTTTGTGTACCCAGTGGGCAGCTAACCCAGGCCTTGCCATTAACCGAGATTGTCCATTAGCCCAAGACTGCTATCGTGAGCCAGTCCGGCGAGCCTCGGGTACGTCCGGATTTCTAATGGATACCATTAGGAATTCTCCAATGAAATCAACGACCTGATTGCGATTTGGAGCCGCCATGCCGCCAGAAACGCCGTTCGACCTGAAGTTCACCTCCCGTGAAGTCACCGCCTGGGGTGGCCTGGCCCTTTTGAAACGTATGCTCGACGGCATGGGATTCAAAGAAGCGGTGCAAAGCTGGGATCTACCCCAGCCCGGCTCCAACCGCGGATATCGCCCGGAACAACTCATTGAGCAAATGATCGTCAGTATCTGGTGCGGAGCCGCCCGTTTTGCGCACGCCGACATCACCCGCCTGGAC
Organism: Candidatus Aalborgicola danicus; assembly: GCA_016703945.1. Lineage (GTDB taxonomy): Bacteria > Pseudomonadota > Gammaproteobacteria > Burkholderiales > Burkholderiaceae_C > Allorhodoferax > Allorhodoferax danicus. Next base: position 295,397 of record JADJBC010000002.1, on the reverse strand, counting down.
AGCACCTTGGTGCGCCTGTTTGACTGGGGCAAAGCCGCAGGCCACAAAGCCATTGTTCGCTTGTTCCAACGCTTTGACCAAGTGAGCGCCAGCCGGGTGCAAAGCAGCAGTTACCGCTGGCTTTTGACAAGCTCCAACTCAACCCCATCACCCTGGACGTGGACTCCACGGTACTCACCCGCTGGGGCAGCCAGATTGAGGGTGGTGCCAAGGGCTACAACCCCAAGAACAAAGGCCGACAGAGCCACCATCCGCTGATGGCGTTCGTGGCCGACTGGAGACTGGTGGCCAACTTCTGGCTGCGCCCGGGCAACACCGCATCCAGTAACAACATTGAGAGCTTTCTTGAATCCACCCTGAAAAACCTGGGCGATACCAAGGTGGGACTGTTTCGAGCGGACAGTGGCTTTTACGACAAGGTGATCGTGGCTTGGCTCAAAGCCAAGAAGATCTGCCACATCATCAGCGCGCGCCTGACGCAGGCGTTGCAGCAATCCATAGTGGATCAGTGCAAATGGCAGCAAGTCGAGGTCGGCTTGGAAGTCTCCGAGCTGAGCTACCAACCGCACGGCTGGGATACACAGCAACGCCTGGTGGTGGTGCGCCAGCACATCAAACGCAGATATGGTGCAGTGGCGGGCAAAACCTTGTCGCTGTTTGCCGATGACCCGGACCTGCAGGGCTGGCGCTATGGGGCGATGCTGACCGATTTGAGTATTCCTGCCCTGGAGGTATGGCGTTTGTACCGTGGGCGCGCTGATTGCGAGAACCGGATCAAGGAGCTCAAGGCGGACTTTGGCCTGGACAGCTTTGTGCTCAGGGAGTTCTGGGCGACGGAGGCGGCGCTGGGGGTATCCATGCTCAGCTACAACCTGATGAGTGTGTTTCGCCATGCGGTGATGCGCCAAAAGGTGCACCACACACGTCCACGCTGCACCATCAGGTGCTAGCGGTGGGGGCGCTGTGGGATGACAACTCGAAGAATACCAAGCAGACGTTTCGCTTGGCGGTGGCCCGCAAACGACGACCGTGGTTTGAGGGCTTGTGGGCCAATGCGGGGGAGCCGGTGAGACTTACGCCAAAGCCTTCAAATTCCTAATGGACAATCTCGGATTAAAGTGGATGTCATCACGGCGGTTGTAGTCGCTATGGAACGCCCAGGTAACCGTAGTGCTTGCTGTATTCTGGGCGCGAATTTCGCGGTATTTGCTTAAGCCACTAGCATCGGGTGTGTTCTCGGTAGCGGTGCCGACAAAAGCCCGGTAGTACCAATTGTTTGCATCGGTAAAGTTAAACCAATCAAGAGTAGCACCTGCTGTGGGTGAAGGCGCTGGTGTTGGTGTTGGTGTGGGTGTTGGTGTGGGTGTTGGTGTGGGTGTTGGTGTTGGTGTTGGTGTTGGTGTTGGTGTTGCGCCGCACGATGCTGCACGGGCTGCTGGCAGAAAACTCCCAAGCGGCCCGACATTCAATACATTTGCGCCAAAACCCCCGCCAACGGCCAGAATGGAATTGGTACTGCTGTCAACCCCCGCGAATACGCCACCGGTATAAGCGCGATAGCTGATGGTGAAAACGGTTTGCGTCGGCTGGAGTGCAGGTTTCAGAATAGTTGGTAGTTGAACTTCGGCCCAGTTTAGAAAGCAGTCCACATCGGGAATTTCGAGCGTAGGCGAGATGCTGGCGGCATGGGAATAGCCGCCTGCTAGTGTGAAGGCCGTTACCAGTGCGGCGGTTCGTGATTTCTTCCAGTGCGATGGCGATTGCATATGGTTCCTTCAAGTTTCTTGTACTCTAAGATTCAGAGGTTAGAGTGTATGTTTCTGTTGAGTTTGAGATATCCCCTTTTTGGGGGATCAGATCACGCCTCTGTTGACCGTGATCATCGCTCTCCCTTGCCAATACGCTACTTGAAAAGGGGTGGATGAGCGTGAGAATTCGTAGAAGAAGGTAAATCTGGGTCTCCAGATACCGACGGACCTAAAGCCCGAGTCGATGCCGACTTGCATGGCCCTGCCAATAGAGGATTTGATCGAAGTGGCCGGTTTTCACACGAAACTTACTGACGGCTAGTCGCTGCACTGCCGCCCAACTCCGAAATAGCCACAAAGATGTTAATGCGCCGTTGGAGTCAGGGCGCCGCGCGAGAAGCCAGCAAGCTGGAAATGGACTATTTGATGACGATGAAGCATGGTCAGGAAGCAAGTGAGGCGGTTTCTGCATTCATTCTGAAACGAACGCCAGACTTTTCTCAATTTACCTAGTTGTGGTGTACGGCTCATGGAGGCGATGGATGGCTGTCACTTGTGGCACCTTTCGTGCAGCCCCTCACTTGCTCTGAGGCGGTGGTAAGAGTTTGGCTCTTATTGTTGCCAGTGTCCGCAATGGGAGCATCTGGACACCCATCGATGACAGCTAAATGCACATAAGTTGTGGGACCCGAAAGCCGACGTTGGCAAATACCCGCTTGCGCCCCTGACCTGACTTCCATTTCCGATCCCACCGACATCCCACCCGCATGGTTTGGGCCGTTGGTACCCGCCGATTTCTGGGCCTTTGACAGTATGAGGCGGGTGCCAATGGCCCCAACCATGCCACTAGAACAGTCAAAACACTGAGGTAGTGGGTGATCCAGACCTCTGTTCGCTACAAAAATAGTAGCTACTCACGCTTATTCCACGTGGGCTGAAGGCCAATTTGACACATAGATTCTGGTTCAATCCCTTAAAGGGCTGCAAAACCCAACTCCGGCGCACATTCCACCTAAACGCAAACGCCTTGCTGGCCAGCACGTTGATGGTGGTAGGCGGCAGGTTCATCTCACACGGTATGTGGTCGGTGGTCGCGAAGCGGGTCAGGCGGCGGCTTTCGCCCCCACTGCCTAAATCCATTTGGCTCGATTGACGACTTTCAAATGTGAGGCTCGGATGCCGAAAGTGTGGTTGAGTGCTGGCGGACCGTTCGCTACAGTGGGCCTATCGCCCAGCAGGACACATGCTCAGCGCGTGGTGCACCAAAAGTTTGTATGCAAAATGTGCCACCAGCCCTCGTGAAATATAGATAAATTGCTACAAAAAAAGTAGCGTACCCCGGTCTCACAGAGGTACAGCGCGCGGGCCTGCGTCAGACGTGCTTGATGGCAGGCAGTGCGATGTGTTTTGGCGTCAATCGTGAAACGGCAAGACCTTATAAGAACTAAAATTGGTTTACCTGCTTTTGAGGTTAAACCTGCCATGAAACTCTCCACCCAGATCAAGCCCATTAGCTACTTGAAAAGCCACACGGCGCAAATCGTCAAGGAACTGACGGACAGCCGACAGCCCATGGTTATCACCCAAAACGGTGAAGCGACCTTGGTCGTCATCGACGTGAAAAGTTTTGAAGAGCGGGAGAACATGCTGGCACTGCTCAAGATCCTGGCCATGGGTAACCAGGAGATTGAGCGAGGCAAGTTCAGGGACGTGGAGGCCGTGTTTGCCGATCTGGACAAGGCAGATTTGCGGTGAAAGTGGTCGTCCTGGAGTCTGCCCAGGCCGATCTGGTGGAACTGCGCAGCTATATCGTTAAGAATTTCTCTGTCACCACCTGGCAGGCGACCTATGCCAAGCTGAAACTGGCGATTCGCAATCTCGCGCTGTTTCCACAACTCGGCGGCATACCGGACGAACTCGAAACCCTGAACCTGACCCAATACCGGCAAATCCTCTCGGGCAAGAACCGGATCATTTATGAGGTCAGGCAGGACGCGGTGTACATCCACCTGATCATCGATACGCGACGGGATTTAAAAGACGTGTTGATGCAACGTTTGCTGCGCTGAGGTTGTCGCACAATGCGGCGGTGACCCGGAGGATTTGCATCATGCGCATCTTGCTTTTTGCTGCGGCAGCTATGTTTGCATTGCCTGCAATGGCTGCCAACACCCCACCGCGAAACCTGGTCCCCGAATACGACCAAGCCGGATTGGCGCGCATGTGCGACGCGGGTCTCGCTACCGCCAGGAAGGCGATCGAGGCGATGGCGGCGCGGCGCGCTGCCGGTGCAATCTTCGAAGAGTGGAACCGGCTGGCAATGGTGATTGACGATGTCGCGGGCCCGGTGGACCTGCTGGTCAACGTACATCCCGTCAAAGCGGTGCGTGACGCTGGTGAACTCTGCTTGCAAAAAATCGTGATGCTGAACACGGAACTGTTCCAGAACGAAGCCGTGTTCCAGCGGGTACGGAAAGCCCGGGCGTCCAACCCATACCAGGCAAAACTTCAGAAGGACCTGGTCGCGGGCTTCGAGGACAGTGGCGTGATGCTGGCCGCGCCCGAGCGCGAGCGAGCGAAGGAAATCTTCGACAAACTGACACAACTCGACCAGACGTTCCAGCGCAATGTCCGCGAAGCGCCGATGCGTGTGACTTTCAGGCCCGAGGAGCTGGTGGGCCTGCCGGCAACGTCCATCACGGCGCTTGCGTCGAGTCGTGACCAGGAGGGCAACTATGTGCTCAAGGCTGCGTCCTATGCGTCATTCCTGAGAAACGCGAAGGATGAAATGGCGCGAAAACGCTTCTACATCGCGCGCCAGAACCGCGGCGGCACGGCCAATCTAGACATCGTGCAAGACATTTTCAAGCTGCGCCAGGAACTCGCCGCCCTCCACGGATTGCCATCGTTCGCAAGCTACGCGTTGCGTCGCAAAATGGCTGCTAATCCCGAGACCGTATGGAAGTTTTTGGCAGAGGTCAAGGCGGTCGTCACCGTTGTCGAGGAGAGGGAAATCGAGGAGCTCCGTGCGGCGAAAGCAAACGCCACTGGAACGCCGCTGAGCGAAACAAAGCTGGAGCGTTGGGACGTTGACTACTACCAGGAAGCGATACGCCGTGAGCGTTTCGCGGTCGATCAGGAAAAACTGCGCCAGTACTTTGTGACTGAAAGATCGGTGGATTTCGCACTGCTGGTGGCGCAAACGCTCTATGGTTTGAAATTCCACGAAGTGAAGGTTTCGACCTGGCATCCCGAGGTGCGCTACTACGACGTGCTGGATTCGATAACGGGTCGTTTCATTTCCGGCATCTACCTGGACCTTTTTCCGCGGGATGGCAAACACGGCGGTGGTGTGGCGTTCCCGGTCCGTGGCGCCAGCCGCATTTTGAATCGAACTCCGCTGTGCGCCCTGGTTGTCAACCTCAGTCGCGACGGCTTGACCCAGAGCCAGTTGACCGTGTTGATGCATGAGTTTGGCCACGTGCTGCACTGTGCACTCTCCAAAGCTGATTACATTCCACAGGCTGGGTTGAATGTGAAGACGGATTTTGTGGAGGCACCCTCCAGCATGTTCGAAGCGTGGGCACGGCGTGCGCAGTCACTCGATCTGTTCAAGCAGGTATGCCCCGATTGTCCGCATCTGACGCACGAGGAAATGGAACAGTTAGACGCTGCGCGACGTTACGGACGGGGCATCAGTTATGCCAGCGAATGGCTTCGCTCGGTGTACGACATGGAGCTTTCAACCAGGCCGGGCCCGCCTCTCGATTTGTGGAAGAACCTGGAAGCTGCGACCCTGCTCGGTCACGCCGAGGGAACCATGTATCCAGCCTCCTTCGGCCACATCGTGGGGGGCATGGCGGCGGGTTATTACAGCTATCTGTGGGCGGAAGCGCTGGCGCTTGACATGTTGTCTTCGTTCATACCTAACATGCTCGACCCCCAGGTCGGCGCGCGCTTTCGTAGCAAGGTGCTGTCTCAGGGCGGGCAGAAAGAGGAGATGGATCTGGTGCGCGACTTCCTGGGTCACGCACCAAGCACGAGGCGGTTCCTGGCCGACATGGCCGGGCAGTAACAGCCGGTTAGCGCAGGACTTCGAAGGCGTCCACACGCACCACTTTTCCCTTGTGTTCGAGCGCACCGACCAGGTTCAGCCAAAGCTAGGTTTGCTGCCCATTGCCTGGCACCGCATAGCTGGTGTTCGCGCGTGCAAATTCGGGTGCCACGGTTGGAAATCGCAGCGTGAAGCAGCTTCCCTGTCCCAACTGGGAGCTGGCAGTCAGGCTGCCGCCCAGCATGCCGGTGGCGATGTTGAGTGACACCGAGAGCCCCAGTCCCGAGCCGCCCTGGCCCAGCCTGGTCGTGAAGAAGGGTTCAAAGATATGGGCCAATGTGTTGGAGTCCATGCCTTTGCCGTCGTCTTCAACCCGCAGTTCGATGCTGCCCGCCATCTCGCTGGCGCTGATGCGCAAACGACCCTGTGTCCGGCCAGAAAAGGCATGCAACGTGGCGTTCTGCACCAGGTTGGTCAGCACTTGGCCAAGCGGACCGGGGTAGCTGTCGCAATCCAGTCCATTCGGGATATCGATTGTTATCTCCCAGGGCGCGCGCTTGAAGCTGGGTCTGAGGGCGTCGATGTTGTCCTCGACCAGCGTACGCAAGTCGAAATGCCGGCGCTGCTCCGAGGTCTGATCCACCGCAACTTGTTTGAAGCTGTTGATCAATTGACTGGCGCGTTCGCAGGACCGGGTAATCAGGTCGGCCATTTCTTGTCCTTCGCGTACCACTTCGTCCAGTGCAGAGCGCCGCAGTTCACCACGGGACACAGTGTTGCCAAATTCCTGCATGCGGTGCTGCAGGGTGGATGCCGTCGTCAACGCATTGCCAATGGGTGTATTGAGTTCATGCGCCACGCCAGCCACCAGCGCCCCTAACGAGGCCAGCTTTTCCGTTTGCACCAGATCATCACGGGTGTGCTGCAGCTGTTCGAGGGCCGTGGTCAGCTCTGTGGTGCGCGCCTGCACCCGGGCTTCCAGCAGGCGCTCCGAGGACTGCAGGGTTTGCAGGGCCGCCTGTTGGGCTTGCATCGCCTCCGTTTGCGCTCGCTCCTTTTCGTGGCGCAGCACATTGAAACGATCGGCCAGGGCAAACGCCAGCAACAGCATTTCAATGGCCGATCCAAGCTGGATGTAGTTGGTGGTGGTGTCCATGTTGGGCGTCAGGCCAAAGCCGCGTATTTGCGCCATGAACAAGGCCACGCACAGGGCAGCAAAGGCCAGCACAAAATAATACGCACTGCGCTGGCGTTGCAAGGAGCCGACGACGCCGGACGCCAGTATCAGCACGGTGGACACTGCCACCAGCAGATAACTGGGTTTGATGGCCTGGGAGAAAGCAAAAAAAAGGCCCAAAGGTGCCAGTGCGTTGAGAACCACGCAGGCCTTGAGTCCCTTGTCGAGACGTGGCATCAGGTTGGCGGTGTTCAGCATGCGCCGCGTGAACAGCAACAGGGTCACCATGGCCAGACAGGGGCCGACAAACGTCACGACGGGGGTTACGGCAGGCGAGTTGCTCCACAGAAATTCGTAGGCCAGACCATTGAATCCCGCCATGGACAGGGCCATCGACGTCACGAAGGCGACGTACAACAGGTAGTTGACGTCTCGCAGCGCAAAAAACAGCAGCAAGTTGAACAAGGCCATCGCCAGGGCGATCCCAAAGTAAAGGGCCTGGCTGACGTAGTCGTTGCGTTCATAGGCCTCAAAGGCCGCACGCGACCACAGCCGCGCCGGGACGTTCATCGTGTTACCGGTTTGCACGCGCATCCATACCGTCTGCGTCGCCTGGGCCGGTAGCTGGAGTGGAAGCACAAAAAAATGGTGAGGGTAGGGCCGCTCGGAAAAAGGCAGGAGGTGCCCCGTTTTGCTGCTGAGCATGTGCCCTTCCGCTGACAGGACGTGGAAGTCCAGTTGACCCAGGCGGGGGTAGGTAATTTCCAGCATGGCCGCCACGGGGGCTGCACTGCTGTTGTGCAGGCGCAGCCTGAGCCAGTAGGCTGAATCGGTAATGCCAAATCCCAGCTGGCGGTCGGGCTCTGTAACCGGCTTGAAACGATTGGCATGTTCGGTGCTTTGAACATCGGCCAGGGTCAAGGATTGCTGGGGGTCTTCCAGTACGTCAATATGGCGGCTCAGCGCAATAGCCTGGTCCGCCAGTTCCCGCACATCGAGACCAGGGCTTTCGCCACCCATCGCCGGGCACGCCAACAGCAGCGCCACGAGCAAACCCGTCAGACGGCGAATTGAATAAGACATGTCTCAGGTGAGGATGGTGGTGTGCAGGGATGTCCGGATGGTGTCGCCAGACGCCGCAGGTCAAAAAGTGGATTTAGCCCCCGTGAAAATTAAATAGTTTGCTATCAAAATTGGAGTCGATTGCCTTTGACCGATTTGCGACTAGCCCAATCGCCCGCGGTGCCGCGCCACCTGCGCGCGCACCTGCACCGGCGCCGTGCCACCCAGCGTCTTGCGGGCGTTCAGTGAGCCGCGCAGGCTTAAGACTTCGTAGACGTCTTTTTCAATCATTGGATTGAATTCCTGCAGCACAGCCAGCGGCAGCTCCGACAAATCCACCTGGTGCGAGGTGGCGGCCTTCACGGCGTGGGCCACAATTTCGTGTGCATCGCGGAAGGGCAGGCCCTTTTTAACCAGGTAATCGGCCAGGTCGGTGGCGGTGGCGTAGCCTTTCAATGCCGCTTGTTCCATGGGCACGGGATTGACGGTGATGCCGCCTTCCTTGTGGCCGGTGGCGGGGTTCAGTTGACCGCCGATCATTTCGCTGAATATGCGCAGCGTGTCTTTGAGCGTGTCCACGGTGTCAAAGAGTGGCTCTTTGTCTTCCTGGTTGTCCTTGTTGTAGGCCAGGGGCTGGCCCTTCATCAGCGTGATCAGGCCCATCAGGTGGCCGACCACGCGGCCGGTCTTGCCGCGAGCCAGCTCGGGCACGTCGGGGTTCTTTTTTTGCGGCATGATGGAGCTGCCGGTGGTGAAACGGTCCGCAATCTTGATGAAGCCGAAGTTCTGGCTCATCCACAGAATGAACTCCTCGCTCATGCGGCTGATGTGCACCATGGTTAGCGTGGCGGCGGCCGTGAACTCAATCGCAAAATCGCGGTCACTGACCGCGTCCAGGCTGTTCTGGCAGACCTGCGGGTTACCAGCGGCATCCACCATGCCCAGGGTGCGGGCCACGCGTTCGCGGTCCAGCGGATAGCTCGTTCCCGCGAGAGCGGCAGCGCCCAGGGGCAGGCGGTTGGTGCGGGCGCGCACCTCGGCAAAGCGCTCGGCGTCTCTAGAGAACATTTCCACATAGGCCAGCATGTGGTGGCCAAAGCTGACGGGCTGTGCCACCTGCAAGTGGGTAAAGCCGGGCAGGATGACGTCGACATTTTTCTCGGCCACGTCCAGCAAAGACTTCTGCAGATCGACCAGCAATTCGCCAATCAGGTCGATTTCGCCGCGCAGCCACAGGCGCACGTCGGTGGCGACCTGGTCATTGCGGCTGCGGCCGGTGTGCAGGCGCTTGCCGGCGTCACCCACCAGTTGGGTCAACCTGGCTTCGATGTTGAGGTGTACGTCCTCCAGGTCCAGCTTCCATTCGAAGTTGCCGGACTCAATGTCACCTGTGATCTGTGCCATGCCGCTCACAATCGATGCGTGGTCTTCGGCGCTGATGATGCCCTGGGCCGCCAGCATCTCGGCGTGGGCCAGACTGCCGGTGATGTCGGCCTGCCATAGGCGCTTGTCAAAAAACACGCTGGAGGTGTAACGTTTGACCAGATCACTCATGGGTTCGGAGAACAGCGCGGACCACGCCTGGGATTTTTTGTCGAGTTGATTGTCGAGTTGTTTGTGGGACATGGCGAGCGGGGCGGGTAATGGAGTCAAAATCCGGGTTCATGAAAGACACCCAAATATTATCGGCGTTCCACGAGTTGGCCCCTGCAGCGGATTCCCGGCCTGCAGAGACCGCATCGGCGGAACCGACCCTGGTGTTTGATGCTTGCCAGACCGGCGTGGTGCTGCGCGCGGTGCTGTTTGTGGAGGTGTGTGCCGGAGTGGGCGCCATGTTCGTGTCCTTTGACCCGTTCGACTGGGTGGTCCGGGTGGCGTTGGTGACCGGCGGGGCGCTACCGGCAACCTTAGCCTGGCTGCTGTTGGCCTGTTTGACCAAGCGTTTGCTGGCCCGTATGGCTCGACTGTGGCAATACACGTCGGCGGTGCTGCTGGGTGCGGTCTCAGGGCTCTACGGCTGCGCCATGTTGGCTTGGGCCGGTTTGCTACCTTCTCCGCCGTGGGCTGGCAGCGTGGGCAGCGGGGCCTTGTTGTCATCCTTGTTGGTTGCAGGTCTGGTCTTGCGCAGCAAGGGACAGATGCCGGCCCACACGTCAGCACGGCTGGCCGAACTGCAGTCGCGTATACGGCCACATTTTTTGTTCAACACACTGAACAGCGCCATTGCCCTGGTGCGTGCCGAACCTGCCAAGGCCGAGGCTCTGCTGGAAGACCTGAGTGATTTGTTCCGCGAGGCCTTGAAGGACTCGGGGGAGCCGGTGAGCCTGGCCGACGAGATCAATCTGGCCCGACGCTACCTGGCGATCGAGCAGGTGCGGTTTGGTGAACGCCTGCGGGTGCAGTGGTCACTCGACCCCAGCGCCGACGGGGCCCGCTTGCCGCCCTTGTTGCTACAACCCTTGGTGGAAAATGCGGTGTGCCACGGCGTGGAGCCGAGTCCCGAGGGTGCCGACGTGCGGATATCGACACAACGCAGGGGGTCTATCGTGGTGATCAAGGTGACCAATACGGTGCCTGCCGGGCAAGGCTGCGCTGGGCAGGGACTGGCGCTGCGCAACGTGCGTGAACGGCTGGCTCTGTTGCACGATGTGCAAGGGCAGTTCCGAAGTGGCCTCAAAGATGGGGTGTACCAGGTGCGCATGGAGGTGCCGCTGTGATCCAAGCGAATGGTTTGACCGGCGTGCTCAACGTGCTGGTGGTTGATGACGAGAGCCTGGCGCGGGCACGTATGCGCACCCTGCTGGCAGATTGCACCGCGCCTGCCGCGCGGTGTGTGGGTGAAGCCGCCAATGCCGTGCAGGCGATGACCTTGGCCCAGCAACAGCCGTTGGATGTTGCATTGATTGATATCCATATGCCCGGTGCCGATGGTCTTGCGCTGGCCCGTGCCTTGCAGGCGCTGGACCCGACCGTGGCCATCATTTTTGTCACTGCCCACGCAGAGCATGCGGTTGAAGCGTTTGATTTGGCGGCATTGGACTACCTGACCAAACCGGTTCGACTGGAGCGCCTGCAAATGGCGCTACAAAAAGCAGAGCGGTCTACGCAATCCCGACGAGGGCTAGAGGCCAATTTGCCTCAGGAAGATGTGCTGATTATTCAGGAGCGGGGGCGCACCGAACGGGTGCCCTTGTCTCAGGTGTTGTATTTCAAGGCCGAGTTGAAATACGTCACCGTGCGCACCGCCACGCGCAGCTATATCCTGGATGGCTCGCTCAATGAGCTGGAGGAAAAGTACGGCGCGGACTTTGTGCGCATCCACCGCAACGCCCTGATCGCCCGGCGCGCCGTGCGGGCGCTGGAAAAGCACTTTGACGCCGAAGAGGGCGAAGGCTGGGCCGTGCGCCTCAACGGGGTGGATGAGCTGCTGGCGGTCTCGCGTCGCCAGCTTGCCGCGGTGCGGGAACTGGTGTCGCGCTGACGGTGCGCGGGGACGCGGCGTTTGGGCCTTGGCTCTGAAGCCACTGCTGCGCCAGTGCCAGCGCCTGGGTCAGGTGGTGTTCCGCCACCGGACTGAGGCCCTCGCCCAGCGCAAATTGCGCGCCTTCTATCGCCAGTTGCCAGGCCGGAGGCGCGCGCCCCGCAAGCTGTGTGGCAACCTGCAACACGGCCTGTGGGGACAACGCGTGGCTGGCGGGCAGTGTGCATGGCGCCGCATGGATGGGTGTGAGGGTGGCGCCGCTCGCCGTCCCGGGCCGGGCGGCGTCGACAAACAGCACCGCCTGGCGCCCGTCCAGATCCAGCGCATGTTCGATCTGGAGTTGGAAGTCGGTGAGCAGCTCGACATCCCCCAGGGCCGACAGGCTCAACTGCTGCAGGCACTCGATCAGCAGGGGACCCAGTGCATCATCGCCGCGGCTGGGGTTGCCAACGGCCAGTACCAGCAGCGCTGCCCGGCTCATGCTGGCAAAGCACGCATCAGGTGGGGACGCGTTCAAAGCGACCGTCACCGTGGCGCAAGACCGCGTCTTGCACCTGGCCATCGGCTGCGACCAGGGTCACTTCCAGCGGCATGCTGCCCAGTGCGTGGGTGGCGCAGCTCAGGCAGGGGTCATAGGCGCGGATCGCCACTTCAATGTGGTTGAGCAGGCCTTCGGTGACGGCGCGGCCATCGAAATATTCGCGCGCCACGGAACGCACGGCTTCGTTCATGGCCTGGTTGTTGTGGGTGGTGCTGACGATCAGGTTGCACCAGCTGATCAGGTCGTCGTCACCGATCACATAGTGGTGGAACAGCGTGCCGCGCGGCGCTTCGATGACCCCCACGCCTTCGCGCCGTGCGGGCCGTTGCAGGGGTAGCGGTGCGGTCAGTTCACCGCCCAGCAAGGCGTCGTCCTGCAGCAGCTCGGCAATCACTTCCATGGCGTGCAGCATCTCTATCATGCGGGCCCAGTGGTAGGCCAGGGTGGCATGCACCGGGCCGTGTGCCAAAAAGCGCTGGCGCTGCACCTCGGCGCGCGGGCTGGGGATGCGGTCGCAGTTCTGCACCCGCGCCAGCGGGCCGACGCGGTACCAGCCGGCGTCGCGGCCCAGCGCGCGCAGGTAGGGAAACTTCATGTACGACCACGGCTCGGTGGCCTCTTCGATCAGCCCCAGGTAGTCTTGCACGTTGGTGCCGTCCTGCAGGATGCGTCCGTCGGCGTCGCGCACCCGCAGCTCGCCCTCATACAGGTCCATGTCGCCACCGGGGCGCACGATGGACATCCAGCTGGAGCGGAAGCTGCCAAAGTGGTCGTACAGCGCCGGGTTCTGGGCGTGCAGCGCGGCCACCAGGTCAACGGCCTGTTCGCACCAGGTCAGCATTTGCGGCACTTGCGCGGCGAGTTCGGAGCGTTCGCCGGAGGTCAGGTGGCGGTTCACGCCGCCGGGCACCGAACCCGTGCCATGCACGCGTTTGCCGGCGGTGAGGCGAATCACCTCCTGCCCGAACTTGCGCAGCAATACGCCCTGGCGCGCAATGTCGGGGTGGGCCGCCGCGACCCCGACGATGTTGCGTTGGGTGACCTCACTGTCAAAGCCAAACAGCAGGTCGGGCGAGGACAAATGAAAGAAGTGCAGCGCGTGCGATTGCATGATCTGCCCGTAGTGCATCAGCCGGCGCATGACCTCGGCCGTGCGCGGAATGGAAGCGATGCCCAGCGCGGTATCCAGTGCCTTGCTGGCCGCCAGATGGTGGGACACCGGGCAGATGCCGCACAGGCGCTGCACCATCACCGGCACTTCCCAATACGGGCGCCCGACGATGAAGCTCTCGAAGCCCCGAAACTCCACGATATGCAGGCGTGCCTGCTGCACCCGGTTGTGCTCGTCGAGCAGCAGCGTGACCTTGCCGTGGCCCTCCACGCGCGACACCGGGTCGATCACGACCCGTCGGGTCGACGGGGGCGGGGCTTCGGGGGCGGTGGTGGTGGTGGTGGACATCAGTCGAAGCGGATATGGTTGGGGGCGGGCTGCGGATCGCGCCCGGCCAGCAGAGGCGCTGAGAAAGTCCCAGATGGCATCGGCGCTGGGCGGGCAGCCGGGCAGGAAATAGTCAATGTGCACCACCTCGTGGATGGGGTGCACCCGGGCCAGTGGCAGCGGCAGTTCGGGGTCGTTGGGCACCGCGCTGTCTGCTGCCAGTCCGTCGCGTGTATGGTAGACGTCGCGCAGGATCTGGCCGATGTCCATAGCATTGCGCTGCGCGGGCAGCCCGCCATTGATGGCGCAGGCACCGACGGCAACCAGCACCTTGCAGTTGGCGCGGAACTCGCGCAGGACCAGCACGTTTTCGGCATTGCACAGGCCGCCTTCGATCAGGCCGATGTCGCAGGGGCCGCAGTGCTTGACATCGGTCAGGGGTGAGCGGTCGAAGGTGACCAGATCAAACAGGGTAAACAGGCGCTCGTCGATATCCAGCAGCGACATGTGGCAGCCGAAGCAGCCCGCCAGCGAGACCGTGGCCAGGCGCGGCTTGGGCGGGGCGGCCGAGACAGCAGGCGAGAGGGCTTGCGCGGTATCAGCTTCAGGCATTTTCGCCCTCCTGTGCGGCATTCATCAGGGCCGGAACCAATGCGTTGTCAAAGGGGCGCGCGCCAATCGGCACCACAAAGCCGCGGCGCTTGGGCAAAATCGCGCCCACCGGGCAGACCTGTGCGGCGAAGTCTTCCTTGGCAAAGGCGCTGTCGGCGAGCTTGCCGCTGGGCGAATTGACGATCAGGTGGGTGGCGATCCCGTGGCCGCTGATGGCAAACACGTCCTTGCCGTCGATTTCGTGGCTGGCCCGCACGCACAGTTTGCACAGGATGCAGCGGTTCAGGTCCAGCCACAGATCCGGGTGGCTGGCATCCACGGGACGCTTGGGATAGAACTCGTCGAAGCGCGGCTCGGTCATTCCCAATTCGTAGGCCGTGGCCTGCAACAGGCAATGGCCGCTCTTCTCGCAACTGGGGCAGAAGTGGTTGCCTTCGACAAACAGCATTTGCGTGAGCAGCAGGCGTTTGCCGTCGAGTTCGGGCGTGCGGTTCTCGACGACCTGGTTGGGCACGGCGCGCGTGGTGCAGGCCGCGGCCAGGTGGCCGTCGACTTTGACGGTACACAGCCTGCAGGCCCCGCTTTGGCCCAGCGTGGTGTGCCAGCACAGGTGGGGTATCAAGTGTCCGGCGCGGGTGGCCGCGTCCATCAGCGTGTCGCCATCCTCAAAGGGCACCGCCGTGCCATCAAGATTGAAATGCTTCATCCGCGTCGCTCCAGGTGGGCCTGCGCATCGTCGCGTCCGGTCACCCGGCGGGCCGAGGCCAGTTCGGCGTCCAGGTCAAATGCGGCCACAAAACCAGGCTCTTGCAGGCGCTTTTCATAGGCTGGGCGAAAACGCACCAGGGTGTCGCGCAATGCATTGGTGGCGCTGGCCCCCAGACCGCAGTGCGTGGTGCCGTGCATCAGTGCATCCAGCTCGCGCAACTCGGTCTCGTCGAACAGGGAGCCAAAACCAGCCGCCAGCTTGTCCATGCGCCGCGCCACCAGTTCGGTTCCGACCCGGCAGGGCGTGCAAAACCCGCAGCTCTCGTGGGCAAAGAAATGCGAAAAGCTGCGCGCCACTTCAAACATGTCGCGCGACTGGTTGAACACCATGAAGGCGCCCGCCGTGGGAACGTCCTCGAAACCGACGCGCCGGCCGAACTCGTGCGCGGCCAAGCACACGCCCGAGGGTCCGCCGACCTGCACGGCCTGGGTGTCGTGCGCGCCGCAATCGTGCAGGATCTGTTCAATCGTGACCCCAAACGGGTATTCATAAATGCCCGGGCGCTCGCAGTCGCCACTGACGGAATGCAGCTTGGTGCCACTGCTCTGGGGCGTGCCCATGGCCGCCCACCATGCGCCGCCGCGCAGTGCGATGTGGGTCGCCGCGCAAAAGGTCTCCACGTTATTGACGATGGTGGGCTGACCCAGGTAGCCACTCTCCACCGGAAAAGGCGGGCGGATGCGTGGCGTGCCGCGTTTGCCTTCCAATGACTCGATCAATGCGCTTTCTTCGCCGCACACATAGGCACCAGCGCCGACGTGGATGGTAATGTCAAAGTCAAAACCGTCCGTGCCCAGAATGCGCTTGCCCAGCAGGTTACTGGCTCGCCGGTTGGCCAGCACCGATTCCAGGTGGTCGAGCAGGTAGCGGTATTCGCCACGCAGATAGACCAGCCCCTGGCGCGCGCCCAATAGCCGGGCGGCCACCGTCATACCTTCGAAAACTGCATTGGCTTGGCGCGTCAACAGCACGCGGTCCTTGAACGTGCCAGGCTCGCCCTCGTCGGCATTGCACACCACCACGCGGGTGCCACCCTCGGTGACAGGCGCTTGCCGGCACAGCGTCCATTTGCGGCCGGTGGTGAAGCCGGCGCCGCCACGTCCGCGCAAGCCGGACTGCATGACTTCGGCCAGTGTGGCTTCGCTGCCCCGTGCCAGCGCAGCGCGCAGTGCATCGCCTTGCGGAGGCGGGCCAGCCAGGAGCACGTCGCTGCGGTGCACCTGGTCATCCACGCGCAGCCAGTCTGCGGGCCAGTCGGATACCGGCACTTGTGCGCGCACCAACTCGGCCAGTTCGGCCACGCGTTGTGCGTCCATGCGGGTAATAACGTGGTGCTGGTTAACCAACAGCGCCGGGCCTTGATCGCCCAGGCCAGTGCAAGAAGTAAAGCCCACGCTGGCCAAGGCGCCGGTTTGGTATGCGCCTGGCCGGATGTTCAGGCGTTGGCAGAGGTCACGCGCCAGCGTCCGATTGCCCAGCATTCGGTCGGTGATGTTGTCGCTCCACAGCAGGTGGTAGGCAGCTACGGGTTCCAGGTGGAAGAAGCGGTAAAAGCTGGCGACACCTTCCACAATGGCGGGCGTCAAACCGACGCCGCTGGCAATCTGCGTCAACACGGCACGGGGCAACCAATGGGTCTGTTCCTGCACTTCGCGCAGGATTTGCACCAAGGCGTGTCGATGCCCGCCATGGCGGTGCAACACCGCGTCAACTACCGCTGCACCGTTCTGGGATTGGCTGACGCTCGATTGCATGGTCGATTATTGTGACTCAACCCGTATTGCGCAGGCCCGCCGCAATACCGTTAATCGAGATGTGAATCCCGCGTTGTACCCGTTCATCGGCCAGGCCAGAGCGGTAACGCCGCACCAGTTCCACTTGGAGGTGGTGCAGTGGGTCAATGTAGGGAAACCGGTGGCGGATGGAACGTTGCAGGGCTGCGTTATTGGCCAGGCGGTTTTTGTCGCCGGTAATGGTGACCAAAGCCCGCGCTGTGCTGTGCCATTCGGCTTCAATGGCGGTGAAGATTCGTTTGCGTAAACGCGCATCACCCACCAGCTCGGAGTAACGTGATGCCAGTGCCAGGTCACTCTTGGCCATCACCATGTCCATATTGGACAGCAGCGTCTTGAAGAAGGGCCATTGCTTGACCATCTTTTGCAGCAGGGCAATACGCTCCTGCTGTTGCGCAGGCGTGCCGACCTTGGTGAAGGCTTCGACGGCTGAGCCAAATCCAAACCAACCCGGTAGCGTCAGGCGGCACTGACCCCAGCTAAAGCCCCAGGGGATGGCACGCAGGTCTTCAATGCGCTGACTGGCCTTTCTGGAAGCGGGCCGTGAACCGATATTGAGTTCTGCAATCTCTCGAATGGGCGTTGCGCTAAAGAAAAATTCGGTGAAACCGGGGGTCTCGTATACCAGCGCCCGGTAAGCGGCCATGCTGTGGCTGGAGAGTTCGGCGGCGGCGTCCAGAAACGCCTTGGTCGCCGATTTGGTGGGCTGCAGCAGCGTGGCCTCCAGCGTGGCGGCGACCAGGGTCTCCAGATTGCGTCTGCCGATTTCGGGGTTGGCGTATTTGGAGCCTATGACCTCACCCTGCTCGGTCAGGCGAATTTGTCCGCGCACGGTGCCCGGGGGTTGGGCCAGGATGGCCTCGTAGCTGGGGCCGCCGCCGCGCCCCACGGTGCCGCCACGGCCGTGGAACATGCGCAATTTGATCGGGTAGTTGACTGCCAGTTCATCAAACAATTCCACCAGCGCAATCTCGGCTCGGTACAGCTCCCAGTTGCTGGTGAAGATGCCACCGTCCTTGTTGCTGTCCGAATAGCCCAGCATGATGTCCTGCTCGCCGCCACTGCGCTGCACCAACGCCGCAATGCCGGGCAGGGCGTAAAACTCGCGCATGATGGGCGCGGCGTTGCGCAGGTCCTCAATGGTTTCGAACAGGGGCACCACGATCAGGTCACACACCGGGTTGCGCAGGTCATGGCTTGGCGATTCCGTTGGTGGCGGCTTGGGTGCGTTCAGAATGCCACGCATCAGGCCCACTTCTTTTTGTAGCAGCAGCACCTCCAGCAGATCACTGACGGTTTCGGTGTGGCTGATGATGTAGTGGCGGATGGCCTCATGGCCGAAGCGTTCACGCATGTCCTTGGCCATGGAGAAGATTGCCAGCTCCTGCCGGGTGTGGTCCGAGTAAGTGACCCCGTGTACCGTCAACGAGCGGGCATCCCCCAGCAAACCCATCAACAGGCTGCGTTTGGCCGCTTCATCGAGTGCGCTGTAGTGGCTCTCAATCCCCGCCGTGGCTAACAACTCAGCGACCACCTCCTCGTGTTTGTCCGAACTTTGGCGCAGGTCCACGGTGGCCAGGTGAAAGCCAAACACGTCCACCGCACGGATCAACGGCTGCAGGCGTTCGGCCACCAGTGCCTTGCCATGGTTGGTTTGCAACGATGCTTCGATGGTGCGCAGCTCCTTGGCGAACTCTTCAGCCTGGGTGTACGGGTTCTGAGGCGCAACGGCATGGCGCGCGGCTTCCGTGCCAGTCAACTTTTGCAGCGTTGCAGCCAGCCGTGCGTAGACACCGGTCAGGGCGCGGCGGTAGGGCTCGTCCATGCGGTGCACGTTGCGGTCGGGCGAACTCTCGGCCAGCGCCTGCATCTCGGGCGAGCAACTGGCCAGCATGGCGGACACGGACAGTTCCCCACCCAGGTAGTGCACCTCGGTCAGGTAGTGGCGCAGCGCCACTTCGGCCTGGCGGCGCAGCGCGTATTCCAGGGTCTGGGCGCTGACATTGGGGTTGCCATCGCGGTCACCGCCAATCCACTGGCCCATGCGCAGAAAGCTGTGCACCGGCTGGTTGCCCAACAATTGCTCCAGGTTGGCATAAAGCTTGGGAATCTCGCGCAGGAAGGTGGACTCGTAGTAGCTCAGCGCGTTTTCGATCTCGTCGGCCACCGTGAGCTTGCTGAAGCGCAGCAGGCGGGTTTGCCACAGTTGCATGACACGGGCGCGCATTTGCGCTTCGTTGGCGGCCAGCTCGCGGGTGGTCAGGGCGTCTTTTTTGTTTTCAAAAAAAGCGCCGCGCATCTTGATCTCGTCGCGCTCGGTCAGCAGTTGGGCGATGTCACGCTCGGCATCCAGAATGCTTTTGCGTTGCACTTCGGTCGGGTGCGCGGTCAGCACCGGAGAGACATAACTTTGTGCCAGCGTTTGTGAAATGGTCTTGGGCGCAATACCCGCCCAGCGCAGGCGTGACATGGCGACATCGATGCTGCCTTCTTGTGTGTCGCCTGCCCGTTCGTGGATGGCGCGGCGGCGGATATGGTGGCGGTCTTCGGCCAGATTGGCCAAGTGTGAAAAATAGGTGAAAGCGCGGATCACACTCACCGTCTGGTCGCCGGTAAGGCTTTTGAGCAGCTTCTTCAGCGCTTTGTCGGCCTCGTGGTCGGCATCACGCCGAAACGCCACGGACAGGGTGCGGATTTTTTCGATCAACTCAAACGCCGCCGGACCCTCTTGTTCTCGGATCTCATCGCCCAGAATCCGGCCCAGCAGCCGGATGTCTTCCACCAGGGGCCGTTCATTGTCTTTTTCGCGCTTGGCGGGCGCTGGAGCGGATAAGTGTTTCATGTCGCCCATGCTAGCATTGACCACTACCAATAGATTACAAATGGGTTACGACGAACAGGCCATGGTTTCACATACATTCACGATCGCCACGCGCGAAAGCCGACTCGCCCTGTGGCAGGCCGAACACGTCAAATCCTTGCTGGAAGGCATGGGGCACACGGTTAGCTTGTTGGGCATGACCACCCGCGGCGACCAGATTCTGGACCGCTCCCTGAGCAAAGTGGGTGGCAAAGGCCTGTTTGTCAAGGAACTGGAAGTGGCTTTGGAAGAAGGCGCGGCCGATCTGGCGGTGCATTCCCTGAAAGATGTGCCCATGGAGTTGCCTGACGGTTTCACCCTGGCCTGCGTGATGGAGCGCGAGGACCCGCGCGATGCCTGGGTGTCCGGCCGCTACGCTAGCCTGGATGATCTGCCCCAGGGCGCCACCGTTGGAACATCCAGCCTGCGGCGCATGGCTCTGTTACGGGCCTTGCGACCTGATCTCAAGATCGAGGCCTTGCGTGGCAACCTCGATACACGGCTGAAGAAGCTTGACGATGGTCTGTACGACGGCATTGTGCTGGCCGCCGCCGGATTGAAGCGTTTGGGACTGGCGTCGCGCATCCGTTCGGTCTTTGAGCCCGAGCAGATGTTACCGGCTGCCGGGCAAGGCGCGCTGGGTATTGAAGTGCGCTCGGATCGCACCGATGTGGCTCAGGTTTTACAGGCCCTTCTGCACACGCCGACCTGGCTGGCCGTATCCGCTGAGCGCGCCGTGAGCCGCGTCATGGGGGGCAGTTGTTCCATGCCGTTGGCGGCCTTTGCCATCTGGCAGGGGGAGGTTTTGAGCATTCGCGCGATCTGGGGAGACCCTGAGGGTGTATTGCCCTTGGTGTCAGCCCAGGCGCAGGAGGCGGTGATCGATGCCCAGGCGGCGACCCTGCTGGGTGAGCGGGTTGCGCGCCAGTTGCAAAACGGCGTGGCGCTGCAAACCGGCCAACGAGAGTGACACCATGCGTGTGCTGGTCACCCGTCCCAAGAAGGAAGCACAACAGTGGGTCCAAGCGCTGATAGACGCGGGTTATGAGGCTTTGTCTTTTCCCTTGATTGGTGTCTTGCCTGCGCCGGATGCGAAGGCCGTGGTTGCGGTCTGGGGCCGACTCGCAAGTTTTGACGCGGTGATGTTTGTCAGTGGCAATGCGGTTGACCATTTCTTTGCACTAAAACCGCCTCTAGCCCTCGAATTTACTGATGGTAGTGCTACTAATATTAGAGCATTTGTGACCGGGCCTGGCAGTTTGTCGGCCCTCAAACGCGCACAGGTTGACACCCGTTGTATCGACATGCCGGATCGCGAAGCCGGGCAGTTCGATTCCGAATCTTTGTGGGGCGTAG
Organism: Candidatus Aalborgicola danicus; assembly: GCA_016703945.1. GTDB lineage: Bacteria > Pseudomonadota > Gammaproteobacteria > Burkholderiales > Burkholderiaceae_C > Allorhodoferax > Allorhodoferax danicus. The sequence goes on along the minus strand of JADJBC010000002.1, from coordinate 274,506 downwards.
TGGCAGCGCAAGTGCGGCCAGGATTTCGGGTTCTGATTGTGCGTGGTGCCGGCAGTGCGTTGGGGTCTGACGGCGATGCATCTCCTGCGGCAGACGGCGCCGGTCGAGACTGGTTTGCCGACCATGTGCGCGCTGCCGGTGGTGAGGTCGAATTTGTCGTGGCCTACCAGCGTTGCATGCCGGAAATGACCGAGGCTGATCGTGCGTTGGCGCAACAGGCTGCCGCCGATGGCACGGTGTGGCTGTTCAGCAGTTCGGAAGCGATTGCGAACCTGCTCGCCGTTTGCCCAGAGCAGGAATGGAGCCAGGCCAAGGCAGTGGTGACCCACAGTCGGATTGCCCGCGCTGCGCGTGAAGCGGGATTTTCTGTTGTTTGCGAGTCACGCCCCACTCTGGCGGCCCTGATGGCGTCGATAGAATCGCTTGGATGAACACAGAGTCGAGCGCGGCGCAGGCACCAGAGCCCATGGAAGAGGTGCCGTCGACCGCTATCGCGAGCCCATCGCCTGCCCAGGTGAGTGGAAATTCCGTTGTGCGGCTCCAATGGGTTTTTGGCCTGGTGGCACTCGCTGCGTTGGTGCTCAGCGCCCTGTTGTGGCAAAAGCTCGGCACGATTCAAGAGCAACTGGCCAGGCAAAGCGCAGACGCCGGAAGCCAAGCATCCGAGGCCCGCGCAAGCGCACGCCAAGCCCAAGAATTGTCCATGGAAACGGCGGCCAAGCTGGCGGTGACCGAAGCGCGGCTTAGCGAGGTGTCGCTGCAGCGCACACAGCTCGAAGAGCTGATGCAAAGTTTGTCGCGTTCGCGCGATGAAAACCTTGTGGTCGATATTGAGGCGGCGGTACGTTTGGCCCAGCAGCAGGCGCAGTTGACGGGCAGTCTGGACCCGTTGCTGGCGGCCCTTAGAAGTGCAGAGTTGCGTGTCACCCGTGCAGCACAACCGCGCCTGACACCCTTGCAGCGCGCCATCGCGCGGGACGTGGACCGCATCAAGGCCACTGCGTTGGCCGATACTCCGGCCCTTCTGGTCAAACTCGACGAACTGGTTGTGCTGGCCGATGAATTGCCGGTCGCCAACGCCGTGCCGGTGGCCCGCAACAATGAGACCATCAAACGCAAACCGGACGAAACCGTTTCCTCGTGGTGGTTGCGTCTGCCATCGGTGGTTCAGGAGGAAATGCGCAAGCTGGTGCGGGTGAGCCGCATTGAAAATCCCGAAGCGGCCCTGTTGTCACCGGAACAATCATTCTTCTTGCGCGAAAACCTCAAACTCAAATTGCTCAACGCCCGTTTGGGCTTGTTGTCGCGGCAAATTGAGTCCGTACGTTCGGACCTGGCAGCAGCATCCGTGGCGATGGGGCGTTACTTTGACACTTCGTCACGCAAGACCCAGACTGCCAACGCGCTGCTGTTGCAAGTGCGTGGGCAACTGAAGGCGCTGGAACTGCCGCGTGTGGATGACACGCTCGCGGCATTGGCGACGGCCGCCGCAGGACGCTGAGAATGCGCGTTGCCCTGTGGCTTACGGCCCTGTTTGCCATTGCGGTTGCCAGTGCGCTGTTCGCTGGCAACAACCCGGGCACGGTCACGCTTTTTTGGGCGCCGCATCGCATTGACCTGTCGCTGAACTTGTTTTTGTTGTTACTGGCGGGCAGTTTTCTGACTTTGCATTTGGCCATGCGGGCCTTGTCGGCACTGATGCGCATCCCGCAACAGGCACGGCGCTGGCGGCTGCTGCAAAAGGAGCGTGCGATTCACAGCGCTTTGCTCGATTCCTTATCCCACCTAGTTGCAGGGCGGTTTATCCGTTCGCGCAAAGCAGCTGATTTGGTGATATCGCTGGAGGAGTCGGTGCAGCGTAGCGGTGAGCAGCTGTCATACGGCGGGCGCTTGCGCGCACTGACCCATTTGCTGGCGGCGGAAAGTGCCCATGCACTGCAAAACCGCGTGGTACGCGATGGCCATTTCGGACAGGCTCTGGAAGAAGCGGCCGGGCGGGATGCGCAGGAAACCCGCGAAGGTGTTCAGCTTCGGCGTGCCCGCTGGGCACTTGATGACCGTGACCCGGTGGCTGCCATGAAGTGGCTGGACCAACTGCCGCAAGGTGCCTCACGCCGAACCGTGGCTCTGCGAATGCGTTTCAGGGCGGCGCGCCAGTCCGGGCAGTCACAAATGGCACTTGAGGCGTCGCGGTTGTTAACCAAGCACCGGGCGTTTTCAGAAACGGCGGGGAGAAGCATTGCCCGTGGGCTGGCTATCGAGTTGATCCGTTCCGCTCACGATGCCGTGCAATTGCAACGTGCCTGGGATGCCCTTGACGTTTCCGAACAGACCATCCCTGAAGTCGCCTGTGAAGCAGCCGAGCGCCTCTTGTTTTTGGAGGGTGATGAATCCGTGTCCCGGCGCTGGGTATTACCCCTGTGGGACGCGATGGTGCAAGGCCAGGACCGCTTGACATTGGTTCAGCGCATCCGTTTGGCGCGTGTACTGGAGCAAGGGTTTGGATTGGAGGGGCGTACGCCCGATGCTGCCTGGCTGTCCCGCATTGAAGCCGCACAAATGGGCAATCCACGCGATGCCGTGCTGCAATACCTGGCGGGCGTGGTTTGCATGCGTTTGAGTTTGTGGGGCAAGGCGCAGCAATTGCTCAAGCAGTCATTGGCTACCTTGCCAAAGTCTGATCTCACACGTGACACCTGGCTGGCCCTGGCCTTTATGGCGGAGCAAAGGCAGGATGCGCAGGCGGCGGCTGATGCGTACCGCGAGGCTGCTAGAAGGTGACGATCGGGGCGGCGGGACAAAGTGTCTATTGCTACACTCGCAGAACACATCGCCAAGCTCACCGATCACAGGAGCTTGGCGCTTAGAACAAAAAAAGAAGGGGCCTGTTGGCCCCTTTTGTGTTGGTGCTGACCCCGTCTTTCGGGGTCGCTGTGGATCAAGCAGACGGGGGCTGTTCAAACGGCAAGGTCATGTTGCGCAGGTCGCGTCGTGTTTCTACCAGCACCAGCGGGCCCGTGTCGATCTGCAGCAGTTCAGTGCGTTCACGCGGCACGTGGATGGCCTTCGGCTCTGCCGCAATAGCCGCCTGCACAGCAGCCACTTTGGATTCATCCGAGTTGACCCATTGCAGGCCCGAACTGACAGCAACCGCTTGCAAAGCGTCAGTCGGCAGCGAAAAGGGCGTCACGCTGGGCATACGCGCAAGAGGCGCTGCAGTCACTGTGACCGGGCTTGCCTTTGTCGGTACGACGGATAGAGCCGCAACCGGGGCTCGCTCGGTCACCGGTGCCGTGGTCGATGCCTGTTCAGTGGTTTCTGCGGCCACTTCGTCGTTAGTCACCTTGGCGGGTTGAACGGGGATGCGCAGATCCGGACGTTCCTCGTTTTCGCTGCGGTCGCCACGTTGACCACGCTCGCGGCCGTAACGGTCGCGGTTGCGCTTTTCACGGGGCTCACTGCTTTCAGTACGGGGCGATAGTGCCTGCACGCCCTCGTCGGTGATTGCTTGTTCCAACGCACCATCGCGCTGCTGGTTGTCGCCTTCTGCAAAACCCAGTTGGGATTGGCGGGTATCGCCCGCTGCATTGCGGTTCTCTCCGTCGGCACGGGGTCCACGACCATTTCGGCCACGACCGTTGCGGCCTTCACGAGCTTCACGGGCTTGTCCCTCTGGGTTGCGGCCCTCAGGGTTGCCATCGGCGGCAACCACGTTGTCAGTACGCCCCTCGTTGCGCGGTTCGCGGTCCGCTTCGCTGCGTTCGGCACCACGCCCTCCACGATTGCCACGGTCATTGCGTGGCCCCCGCTCATTGCGCTGGGTTTCCTGGCGGTGCGCCCCTTCCCCCGCCGCCACGGGTTGGTTTGGTGCCTGCAGGTTTGCGTCGTTGAGCATGGGTTTGCCTTCGGCATCCATGCGTTCGCGTTGCGTCCCACCCTGGCGCTCACCACCACCACGACCACCGCGTCCGCCGCGTGTATTGCGACCGTCGCCACGGCCTTCACCGCCGCGGCCCTCGCCACGGGGACCCCGTCCCTCCGGCCGCCCATCAGAACGGCCTTCGCCGGGCTTTGCGCTGCTGCGGGCGCCATCACGACCACGCCCGTCTCGCCCTTCCGGAGCCTTGGAAGGCGGGACCACCACTGGCTTGACTGGCGTGGGCGCAGGTGCATCACCGCCGAACAGACTCTTGATCCAGCCAAAGAACCCTTTCTCAGCAGGCACAGCGGCTTTTACCGGCGTGGCCGCAACAGGGGCAGGCGCAGGTTGCGCGGCCGCGACAGGCGTCACAGGGCGAGGAGCGGCCATGGGTGCCGGCGCATCCGGCAGCACACCCTTGATGATGGGCGTTTGTTTGTTGGTGGGCTCTTGCGAACGGCGCGTCACGCTGGTCGGGTCTTCCACCACATCGGCCATCTTGTAGCTGGCTTCGATGTTGTCCAGGCGTGGATCGTCGTGTTTCAGGCGTTCGAGTTTGTAGTTGGGTGTTTCCAGCGTCTTGTTGGGCACCAGCAGCACGTTTATGCGCTGTTTGAGCTCAATCTTGGCGACTTCAGAGCGCTTTTCGTTCAGCAAGAACGATGCGACGTCCACTGGCACCTGACACAACACGGAGGCCGTGCTGTCCTTCAAAGACTCTTCCTGGATGATGCGCAGAATCTGCAAAGCGCTGGATTCGGTGTCGCGGATGTGGCCGGAACCGCCGCAACGCGGGCAAGGAATCGAAGCACCTTCGCTCAGCGCAGGGCGCAGGCGCTGGCGGCTCATTTCCATCAGGCCGAATTTGCTGATGGTGCCGAACTGCACACGGGCGCGGTCTTGGCGCAGGGCGTCGCGCAGGCGATTTTCCACTTCGCGGCGGTTGCGGGACTCTTCCATGTCGATAAAGTCGATGACGATCAGGCCACCCAGATCGCGCAGACGCATCTGGCGGGCCACTTCGTCTGCGGCTTCCAGGTTGGTGCGGGTAGCAGTCTCTTCGATGTCGCCTCCCTTGATGGCGCGGGCCGAGTTGACATCTACCGACACCAGAGCTTCGGTGTGGTCGATCACGATGGCGCCGCCGGAGGGCAGTTGCACCGTGCGGGCGTAGGCCGATTCGATCTGGTGTTCGATCTGGAAGCGGCTGAACAGCGGCGCGTCGTCACGGTAGCGCTTCACGCGGGCAGCGTGCTCGGGCATCACATGGGCCATGAACTGCTGGGCCTGCTCGTACACGTCGTCGGTGTCGATCAGGATGTCGCCGATGTCGTGGTTGAAGTAGTCGCGGATGGCGCGGATCACCAAGCTGGATTCTTGGTAAATCAGGTAGGCACCTTTGCCACCCTTGGCCGCGCCGTCAATGGCGGACCACAGCTTCAACAGGTAGTTCAGGTCCCACTGCAGTTCGGGCGCGCTGCGGCCGATGCCGGCGGTGCGGGCGATGATGGACATGCCGTTGGGGTATTCCAACTGGTCCATGTTCTCTTTGAGTTCGGCGCGGTCTTCACCCTCGATGCGGCGGGATACACCACCACCACGGGGGTTGTTGGGCATCAGCACCACATAACGGCCGGCCAGCGAGACAAAGGTGGTCAGGGCTGCGCCCTTGTTGCCACGTTCTTCTTTTTCGACCTGGACCAGCAGTTCCTGGCCTTCACGGATGGCGTCCTGGATGCGGGCCTGGGAGGCAGAAACGCCTTCCTTGAAGTACATGCGCGAGATTTCTTTGAACGGCAGGAAACCGTGGCGGTCTTCGCCGTAGTCGACAAAACAGGCTTCCAGCGAGGGCTCGACGCGGGTGACGACGGCCTTGTAGATATTGCCTTTGCGCTGTTCGCGCCCTTCGATTTCGATTTCGTAGTCGAGGAGTTTTTGTCCGTCGACAATCGCCAGGCGGCGTTCTTCAGCCTGCGTGGCGTTGATAAGCATCCGTTTCATGGAGTGCGTCCTTCATCAGTTTTACATGCCCTCTAGGGGCTATTGATACCTGGACTGAACGAGACGAATGCGAGGTGGAATTGCCGGAGAACTTCGACTCAAATGAGACGACGAAGCGTAGGCGCGTGGAGGGGAGCGAGGGGATGCGTTTGTGAGTTAGCTATCAATTGCATAGCTGGTTGCGCCCGTTTTACGGGGGCTAGAGGCCGATTCATGCCAAGCAACGGGGCGAAAACGCTCCGTAGGCATAGACACATCAGGCACATCAGCACAAACATCTCGTTTCAATCCGTTTACAGACGAGGGGTCTGCAAACTGTGGGTATTCCGTATCAGTATTTCGTTTCGCAGTCTTGACCGTGTCGTTTGCAGACCATCACAGGCATTTGGCGTGTGATTTGTTTGCAGTTCAACCCGGCGGCATCGACCTTCCAGCGCGTCTGTGTATGGTGCGTGGACTAAACTCCAGACAAATCAACCACTTACAGCGCATCGCTAGTGAAACACATTATAGGGGGCAATCCCATTCCCCCGTTGCCTCAAGTCAAATTGCTGACCGTCGATGAAGATGGCGTGGGACAGCGGCTCGACAACTACCTGATGCGCCAGCTCAAGGGCGTTCCCAAGACCCACGTTTACCGCATCATCCGCAGCGGTGAGGTGCGGGTCAACAAGGGGCGGGCCAGTGCCGAGACGCGCCTGAACGCAGGGGACGTGGTGCGCCTGCCGCCGGTTCGCGTGTCCGAGCGCGCCGCAGAAAAGGCGCAGGCCATGGCCGAGCAGGTCGCCAGCCATGCGCCGGCTCGCGAATTTGCCATCCTGTACGAAGACGAGTGTTTGCTGGCCATCAACAAGCCGGCCGGGGTTGCCGTGCACGGGGGCTCGGGCGTCAGCTTTGGCGTCATCGAGCAGTTGCGCATGGCGCGGCCCCAGGCCAAGTTTCTGGAACTGGTGCACCGCCTGGACCGCGAAACCAGCGGCATCCTGCTGGTGGCCAAGAAACGCAGCGCGCTGAAAAACCTGCAGGACCAGTTTCGTGAACGCGAAACCGGCAAAACCTACCTGGCCCTGGTGCTGGGTCAGTGGCCAGCCAACAAGAAGGTGTTGGACAAGCCGCTGCACAAATACCTGCTGCCCGACGGCGAGCGCCGGGTTAAGGTGGTGACCAAGGATGACCCGGACGGCATGGCCTCCATGACCCTGGTCAAGATTCGGGCGGCAGGTGGGCAGAATACGACCGGTGTTGCCGGACGCGGCTATTCGCTGCTGGAAGTGACCATCAAAACCGGTCGTACCCACCAGATCCGCGTGCACCTGGCCAGTGAGGGCATGCCCATCGCCGGGGATGACAAGTACGGCGACTTCGACTGCAACAAGGCCCTGGCCCGCGCCGGGGCCCAGCCTTCGCTCAAGCGTATGTTCCTGCACGCCTGGCGTCTGCGCTGCAAGCATCCGGTGAGTGATGAGCCACTGGAGCTGCTGGCTGCGCTGCCGGCTGAGCTGACACGGTTCGTGGCCGAGGTGCTGCCCCAAGCGGCCTGAATCTTGGTCAAATTTTTTCTTCACACTATGCCAACAACCAAACTGCCAAGCCCCTCCCGACGTTATGACCTGATCGCCTTCGACTGGGATGGCACTCTGTTCGATTCCACAGCCATCATTACCCGCTGCATCCAGTTGGCGGTGGTGGACGTGGGCGGGCGCCTGCCAAGCGACAAAGACGCAGCATTTGTGATTGGCCTGGGTTTGATGCAGGCGCTGGCCCACGCCGCGCCCGACGTACCACCCGAAAAGTATCCGCAATTGGGCGCGCGCTACCAGCACCACTACATGGCGCACCAGAACGACATCAGCCTGTTTGACGGTGTCTTGCCGCTGCTGGCGGATTTGCGGGCGCGCAACCATGTGCTGGCAGTGGCCACGGGAAAAAGCCGGCGCGGACTGAACGAAGCCTTGAAGACCGCTGCCTTGCAGGGTGTGTTTGACGGATCGCGGACTGCCGATGAAACCGCAGGCAAGCCCGACCCCCTGATGCTCCGCGAGTTGATGCAGGAGTTTGGCGTGGCTGCCGAGCGGGTATTGATGGTGGGCGACACCACGCACGATCTGCAAATGGCGCTCAACGCGGGTTGTGACAGCGTTGGTGTGAGTTATGGTGCCCACGCGCACGATACGTTCACCGCATTGCAGCCGCGTTTTGTGGCGCATTCGGTTGCCGAGCTGCATGGCTGGTTCCTGGCCAACGCATGATCCAAGAATAGGACACCCATGAACCCGATCGAGACGATCGCCATCCCCCTGTGCAATTCCGCGGACCTGGCGAACAGCGGCGATGCCGTGCCGTTTGATGTGGTCTATTGCGGGCGGACATCCCGCGGCTTTGCCATCCGCTATGACGGAACGGTGTATGGGTATCTGAACCAGTGTGCCCACGTTCCGATGGAAATGGACTACCAGCCCAACCGCTTTTTTGACAGCACCGGCCAGTACCTGATGTGCGCCACCCATGGGGCGATTTACCGCCCCGAAACCGGCCAATGCCGTGGCGGACCCTGTCGGGGAGGCCTGATAAAGATCGCGATGACCGAGCAGAACGGTGTCGTGCACTGGCATACTGCCTCCAACCTGCAACCTATAGAGTTCTGATAATGAGCGACCCAAACATCCCAGGCGACCAAGGCTTTACGCCAAATATGCCGTCAGCCCTCGCAGATTCTGCGCAGGATGCTATTAAAAATGGAGCGAATCAGGCTACCCCCGCTGCCGGCACCGCCCCCGGGTGGGAGCGCGCCACGCTGGAGCAATTGGCCATGGCAGCCATCACCGAGCAGCGCCAGGCGCGCCGCTGGCGCAACGGTATCCGCCTGGCATGGTTGGGATTTCTGGTGGCGTTGGTGTGGATGGGCATGGACCGCGGTGGCAGTACGACCGATACCTCGATGCCGCACACGGCACTGGTCAAGATTGAGGGTGAAATTGCATCGGGTGCGGAGGCCAGTGCGGAACTGATCGTGGCCGCGATGCGCAGTGCCTTTGAAGACAAGGGTGCGCGGGCGGTTGTGCTGCTGATCAATTCCCCCGGCGGTAGCCCGGTGCAGGCGGGCATCATCAACGACGAAATCCACCGCCTCAAGGCCCTGCACAACAAGCCGGTCTATGCCGTGGTCGAAGAGACCTGTGCATCGGCCGCTTATTACATTGCCGTGGCAGCCGACAAGATTTTTGTCGACAAGGCCAGCGTGGTGGGCAGCATCGGTGTGTTGATGGACGGCTTTGGCTTCACCGGCCTGATGGACAAGCTGGGCGTAGAGCGCCGCCTGATGACGGCTGGTGAGAACAAAGGCTTTATGGACCCTTTCAGCCCACAGACCGAAAAACAGCGCGTGTTTGCGCAGGCCATGCTGGACCAGATCCACCAGCAATTCATCGACGTGGTTAAAAAGGGGCGGGGCGAGCGTCTGAAGGAAACGCCGGAGACCTTCAGCGGTCTGTTCTGGACCGGCCAGCAGGCCATCGAGAAGGGTCTGGCTGACCAACTCGGTAACTTGGACTTTGTGGCCCGCGAAGTGGTCAAGGCCGAAGAGTTGATTGATTACACCCGCAAGGACAATGTGGCTGAGCGCCTGGTCAAGCGCTTTGGCGCCGCCATTGGCGAAGGCGGTGTGCGCGCGATGCGGTTGGCGCCCTTGCTGCGCTAAGCCCCCACGCTTCTTTAACGCCCGATGGCAAACACGGCGGGCGTATGGGCTTCCAGCGTCCAGGGCTTGTGTTTCCAGTTTTTCACCAGATCGCTGTGACAGACGGCGCTGTCGAGCGTCAGGCCACTGGCGGTTGCCAGTCGCGTGTTGTGTTGCAGCGCTTGTACCAGCGCTTGCAACAGCGCCGCATTGCGGTAGGGCGTCTCGATAAAAAGTTGGGTCTGCCCGGTTTTCAGCGCCAGGGCTTCCAGTTCGCGGATGCGTTGGCTGCGCTCGGCAGGAGTGCTGGGCAGGTAGCCGACAAAGGCAAAACTCTGCCCGTTGAGGCCGCTGGCGGCCAGGGCCAACAATAACGACACTGGTCCCACCAGCGGCACCACCGGAAGCCCCAGTTCGTGGGCAGCTCGGACCACAGAAGACCCCGGATCGGCAATCGCCGGCATACCAGCCTCGCTCACCAGACCGATGTTCTCGCCGCGCAGCGCAGCCTGCAGCAAGGGGCGGGCATCGAAATGTCCCTGGTGATCGCCCTTTTTGTGGACAGTGTGTGGCAGTTCCTGCAACTGCATTTCCTGCAGCGGCAACCGCAGCGGGTGGGTCGCGTGGATGCGTTTCAGATAGGCGCGGGTGGACTTGGCGTTTTCACACACCCAGTGGGTAAGTGTGGCCGCCACCGCCAGTGTGGCCTCAGGCATGACACGGTCCAGCGGCGCCAGGGTTTCGCAGCCAAAGTCCAGCGGTGCGGGCACCAGGTACAGCGTGCCGGGGGTCATGGCTTGGTGCCCAGTAGGGCAATGCCGGCGGCGCGCAGCATCTGGCTGGTGCGGATCAGTGGCAGGCCGACCAGGGCGGTGGGGTCATCGTTTTCAATCGACTGCAGCAGTGTTATGCCCAGGCCCTCGCTCTTGGCGCTGCCGGCGCAATCGTAGGGTTGCTCGGCACGGAGATAGGTTTCGATTTCGTCATCATCCAGTGTCCGGAATGTCACCTTGACCGGCGCCAGAGCTTGCTGGCAAAAGCCGCTTTGCTGGCACACCACGGCTACGGCGGTCTGGAATATGACTGTTTTACCGCGCATCTGGCGCAACTGGGCCACCGCACGCTCGTGGGTGCCGGGTTTGCCCAGAGCCAGCCCATCCAGATCGGCCACCTGGTCCGAGCCGATGACCACACAGTCCGGAAAGCGCTGGGCCACGGCCTGTGCCTTGGCCAGCGCCAGGCGGCGTGCCAGGGCGGCGGGTTGTTCCCCGGGCAGCGGCGTTTCGTCCAAATGGGGAGATTCCACACTAAAAGGAACCTGCAGGCGGCTCAGCAGTTCGCGCCGGTAGGCCGAGGTGGAGCCGAGTATGAGTTTTCGGTTGGAAATGTCTGACATGGACTGATTCTCTTACACTGCGCGCATGAAACAAGACTATGACGCCCGGCATCTGAACCTGGAAGCCTTTGCCCGCGCCCAGGGCAGCCTGACGGGGAGTGAAGAGCTCCCGCACTTTGAACGCCTGCAGCAGGAGGCGCAGGGTGTTGCCGCAACGAGCCCTGTGCGCTTCACGGCCGAGGGTCAAATCCGCTCCGACGGCGGCCAGGGCGAACAGATCTGGTTGGTGCTGACGGCTGAGGTGGCTCTGCCGCAGACCTGCCAGCGTTGCCTGGGGCCAGTGGAAGTGCCCGTGCTCGTAGAACGAGAGTTTCGCTTCGTGGCTACCGAAGAGCAGGCCGAGGTGGAAGACGAGGAGTCCGAGGAGGATGTTCTGGTCCTGAGCCGTGATTTCAACCTGCTGGAACTGGTGGAAGACGAGCTGTTGATGGCGCTGCCCGTGGTGCCCAAGCACGAGGTTTGCCCTACACCGGTCAAGCTGCAGGCAGCCGATGCGGACTTTGTCGAGGAAGAGGACAAAAAGCCCAATCCATTTGCTGTTCTGCAGCAGCTGAAAACCAAGCCCTAGCCGCAAGCCCGGCTTTGGGCTATAATCTAAGGCTTCGCGCGTGAATTTCGGCGCGTTTTTACCAACCCAACGTGTTGCAACCTGTGCAGCACCCTTGCCCAGGAGCCGATCATGGCCGTTCAACAAAACAAAAAGTCTCCTTCCAAGCGCGGTATGCACCGTTCGCACAACGCTCTGGTTGTTCCCGGCATTGCCGTGGAATCCACCACCGGTGAAACCCACCTGCGCCACCACATCAGCCCCACCGGCTTCTACCGTGGTCGCAAGGTTCTGAAGACCAAATCCGAAGCCTGAAAACGGCTGTTCGCGCAAAGCCCGGAGCTACAGGTCCTGTAGCGTCGGGCTTTTGTTGTTTTTGGCCTCTGGGTTTTGTCTGATGTCTCTATCTTTTTGGGTGCCTGCCCCATGATCACAATTGCTGTTGACTGCATGGGAGGCGACCACGGCCCCCAGGTCACACTGCCTGCCTGCCGGCAATTCCTGGAACAGCACCCCGAAGCCGCCCTGATTCTGGTCGGCTTGGCCGCGCCGCTGGCGGGTTTTTCACACCCGCGTGCCCGGATTGTGACGGCCAGCGAAGTAGTCACCATGGACGACCCCCTGGAAATTGCCCTGCGCCGCAAGAAGGATTCCTCCATGCGCGTGGCCATCCAGCAGGTCAAGGACGGAAGTGCCCAAGCTGCTGTATCTGCTGGCAACACGGGTGCTTTGATGGCGATTTCGCGCTATCTTCTGAAAACCGTGGATGGCATCGAGCGCCCCGCCATTGCCGGCCAAATCCCCAATGCCACCGGCGGTGCCACCACGATGCTGGATTTGGGTGCCAATGTGGACTGCACGGCCGAACACCTTTTGCAGTTCGCGGTCATGGGCTCGGCGCTGGTTTCGGTGTTGAGCAACAAGGAGTCGCCCACAGTCGGTCTGCTCAATATTGGTGAAGAAGTCATCAAAGGCAATGAAACCATCAAAAAGGCGGGCGATTTGTTGCGTTCAGCAGCTAAATCCGGCGATTTGAACTTCTTTGGCAATGTTGAAGGCAATGATATTTTCAAGGGAACCGTTGATCTGGTGGTGTGCGACGGCTTTGTCGGCAATGTTGCGTTGAAGACCAGCGAAGGTCTGGCAGCGATGATTCTGGGCTTCCTGAAGGCAGAATTTGTTCGCAATGTATTTACCAAAATGGCCGCAATTGCCGCTTACTCGGTGCTAAATGCGCTGAAAAAGCGGGTTGACCACCGCCGTTACAACGGCGCTGCACTGTTAGGCCTGCGCGGTCTGGTCTTCAAGAGCCATGGTTCCGCCGACGAGCTGGGTTTTGGCTACGCTTTGCAGCGGGCGTATGATGCAGCCCGAAACAATTTGCTTGACCGTGTCCAGGTCCGCATCGCCCACGCAGCGCCTCTTTTGGCGAATTCCGAGAGCGTGCAATAGCTGGCACGGGTGACACCACCATCCCCACCATGAAACGATATTCTCGAATTACAGGCACTGGAAGCTTTCTGCCCCCCCGCAGGGTAACCAATGCCGATCTGGTGACGCAATTGGCAACCCAAGGCGTGGAGACTTCTGACGAGTGGATTGTGGAACGCACTGGCATTCGCGCACGCCATTTCGCTGATGATGGCGTGTTCAGCAGCGACCTGGGTCTGGAAGCTGCCAAGAACGCGCTGCAGGCCGCCGGTCGCAGTGCCAAGGATGTGGACCTGATCATTGTGGCCACGTCCACGCCGGACATGGTGTTCCCGTCCACGGCCTGTATTCTGCAAAACAAGCTGGGCGCCAATGGCGGCGCGGCATTTGACGTGCAGGCGGTGTGCAGCGGTTTTGTGTACGCATTGACGGTGGCTGATGCCATGATCCAGACGGGGGCGGCCAAGTGCGCGCTGGTGGTCGGCGCAGAGATTTTTTCCCGCATTCTGGATTTCAAGGACCGCACCACCTGCGTGTTGTTTGGCGATGGCGCTGGCGCCGTGGTGCTGGAAGCGTCCGATAAGCCCGGCATTCTGGCCAGCGATCTGCATGCCGATGGCAAACATGTGGGCATTCTGTGCGTCCCCGGCCATGTGTCCGGTGGCGCCGTCCTGGGCGATCCCCTGCTGAAAATGGATGGTCAGGCTGTTTTCAAACTGGCCGTGGGTCTGCTGGAAAGTGCGGCGCGCGCGACCTTGGCCAAGGCTAATTTGACCGACGCCGACATTGACTGGTTGGTGCCGCACCAGGCCAATATCCGCATCATGCAGAGCACAGCACGCAAGCTCAAGCTCTCCATGGACAAGGTGGTGGTCACGGTGGGCGAACACGGCAACACGTCCGCCGCATCCATTCCGCTGGCGCTGGACACCGCAGTACGCAGTGGCAAGGTCAAGACCGGCGAAACCCTGCTGCTGGAAGGCGTGGGTGGCGGTTTCACCTGGGGTGCGTTGCTCCTTATTTTGTAGCGCCTTGCGCAATATTGACGTGGGCTAGTGGCCTCTTTTATCAAAATATTTCTATGAAACAGTTCGCATTTGTTTTTCCTGGACAAGGATCACAATCGGTTGGCATGCTGGATGCGTGGGGTGATAACCCGGTGGTAGCGCAAACTTTGCAGGAAGCATCGGACGCGCTGGGCGAAGATGTCGCCAAGCTGATCCACGAAGGTCCCAAGGAAGCTCTGGCGTTGACGACAAATACGCAGCCCGTGATGCTAGTGGCCGGTGTCGCCGCCTATCGTGTCTGGATGGCCGAGGTGGGTCAGGCGCCGTCTGCCGTGGCTGGTCACTCGTTGGGCGAATACACAGCGCTGGTCGCCGCCGGGTCCCTGACCCTGGCACAGGCAGCGCCGCTGGTGCGCCTGCGTGCACAGGCCATGCAGGACGCCGTGCCGGTCGGGCAGGGCGCCATGGCCGCGATTCTCGGCATGGACGCCGCCAAAGTGGCTGCTGGCTGCCTGGAAGTGACGCAGTCCTTTGGTGCTGGCTCTGCGGAAACCGTGGAAGCCGTCAATTTCAATGACCCGGCGCAGACGGTGATCGCCGGCAGCAAGGCCGCAGTTGAAAAGGCTTGTGAAGTGCTCAAGGCCAATGGTGCCAAACGCGCTCTGCCATTGCCGGTGTCGGCACCGTTTCACTCCCGCCTGATGCAGCCCGCTGCGGAAAAACTGAAGGAACGTCTGGTGAATGTGGAACTGTTGGCCCCACAAATCCCGCTGATCAACAATATTGATGCCGCGGTCGAGACCGACCCCAACCGGATCCGCGACGCCCTGTATCGCCAGGCCTTTGGCCCGGTGCGCTGGGTGGAATGTGTGCAAGCCATCAAGTCACGCGGGTTGACTACACTGGTGGAGTGCGGCCCGGGTAAGGTGCTGGCTGGTATGGTCAAGCGCATTGACCCAGAACTGACGGGCCTGTCGCTGTTCGACCCCGCCACGTTGCAAGACATCAAAGGTGCATTGGTATGAGTGAAGTGAAATTTGAAGGCCAGGTAGCCCTGGTAACGGGTGCCTCGCGTGGCATTGGCGCGGCGATTGCGCTGGAACTGGCGCGCAAGGGTCTGAAAGTTGTCGGTACGGCGACCACGGACACGGGCGCGGCCAAGATCAGCGAAACCCTGTCGGCATTTGCTGGATGCAGCGGACGCACGCTGGATGTGACCCAGGGCGCCGCTGGCGAGGCGCTGGTGGATGCTCTCGTTAAGGAATACGGCGGCCTGCAGGTTTTGGTCAATAACGCCGGCATCACCCGCGACAACCTGGCCATGCGCATGAAGGATGACGAGTGGGATGCCGTGATCGAGGCCAACCTCAAGGGCGTGTTTCGCATGAGCCGCGCCGTGATGCGCACCATGATGAAGCAGCGTTATGGCCGCATCATCAACATCACCTCGGTGGTCGGCGCCTCGGGCAACCCGGGCCAAGCCAATTACGCCGCCGCAAAGGCTGGCGTGGCCGGTATGACACGGGCACTGGCGCGTGAACTGGGTTCGCGCAACATCACCGTCAACTGCATCGCCCCAGGGTTTATCGAGACCGACATGACGGCCAGCCTCAGTGAAGAGCAGCAAAAAGCCCTGTTGGGCCAGATTCCGCTGGGCCATCTGGGTAAACCCGCCGACATCGCGCACGCTGTTGCATACTTGGCGTCTCCCGGTGCCAGCTATGTGACGGGCCAGGAGCTGCATGTCAACGGCGGCATGTACATGTAAGAATTGCAGGTTCAGCCGATTTGTCCGTTCGGTGACCCAGTTAGAGTTGAGGCTCTGAGCCCGGGTAAAATTACGGATTCTTTTACAACCCTTAGAGGGAAGCCATGAGTGATATCGAAGTCCGCGTCAAAAAAATCATTGCCGAGCAACTCGGTGTGGAAGAGTCTCAAGTAACCAACGAAAAAGCCTTTGTGGCCGATCTGGGTGCTGATTCTCTGGACACCGTTGAATTGGTGATGGCGTTGGAAGACGAGTTCGGAATTGAAATTCCCGATGAAGACGCGGAAAAAATCACCACCGTGCAAAACGCGATTGATTACGCGACGACACACAAAAAAGCCTAATGAGCTTTCGCGGCGTTTAAAGCCGTGTGAGTCGCGACAGGTGTGACTTGCCGTGCTTGTTTGTCTGCGCTTTGTAACCAGGGCCGTTTCCCACGGCCTTTTTTTGACCAAATCTGAAAACTGATTGCTATGTCTCGTCGTCGCGTTGTTGTCACTGGTTTGGGTTGTGTGAGTCCCGTGGGTAACACGGTGGATGCGGCATGGTCGAATATTCTTGCTGGGAAGTCCGGCATTTCGACCATTACGCGATTCGACGCGTCGGCGTTTTCCTGTCAAATTGCCGGGGAAGTGCGCGACTTCCAATTGGATGCCTACATCGGCACCAAAGAGGCTCGAACAATGGATAGTTTTATCCATTACGGCATTGCGGCTGCGGTGCAGGCGGTTGCCGACGCAGGCTTGCCCACTGGTGATGCACTGAGTGAAGAGGCTGCGACACGGATTGGTTGTGTCATCGGTTCTGGCATTGGTGGTCTGCCGTTGATCGAGACCATGCACATTGAATACACCAACCGTGGGCCACGTCGCATATCACCGTTTTTTGTTCCAGCAACCATTATCAACATGACGGCTGGCCATGTTTCCATGCGGTTTGGATTCAAGGGACCGAATATCGCGATCGTTACCGCCTGCACCACCGGTTTGCACTGCATTGGTGAAGCGGGTCGCATGATCGAGTATGGTGACGCTGACGTTATGGTTGCCGGGGGATCTGAGGCGACGGTCTCTCCATTGGGTATTGGCGGCTTTGCGGCCATGCGCGCATTGAGCACGCGTAATGATGACCCGGCTACGGCTTCCCGTCCCTGGGATAAGGACCGTGACGGGTTTGTATTGGGCGAGGGCGCTGGGGTCCTGGTACTCGAAGAATACGAACACGCTGTTGCACGGGGTGCAAAAATATATGCGGAGCTTGCTGGTTTTGGCATGAGTGCGGATGCGGGTCACATGACGGCACCCAATATGGATGGGCCTCGCCGTGCGATGCTGGGCGCCTTGCGCAACGCGGGGGTCAATGCGGATCAGGTGGACTACCTCAATGCCCATGGCACCTCAACCCCGTTGGGTGACGTCAACGAAACCCAAGCCATCAAGGCGGCCCTGGGTGACCATGCGAAGAAAGTGGTTGTTAATTCCACGAAGTCCATGACGGGACATTTGCTCGGTGGGGCTGGCGGAATTGAGTCTGTCTTTACCGTTCTGGCGTTACACCACCAGAAGAGTCCGCCGACGATCAATATTTTTAATCAGGACCCCGAGTGCGATCTTGATTACTGCGCCAATGTCGCACGTGACATGAAAATTGATGTTGCCCTCAAGAACAACTTCGGGTTCGGCGGCACCAACGGTTCTCTGGTGTTCAAGCGCGTCTGAGCCGCGCCGGCCATCCGCCACAGGATATGCACCGGGCGCCAGCGGTCAGTGTTTCAACCGCCAGGTCGCGCTGGCACCTGCGTTGTATTCTCATTCTTTCCCTATTGGGCGTGGCATCGCTGCTGGGCTTCCAGCTGGAGCCGCCTCAATCGAGTTGGAAAGCATTGGCTTTAACTTCATCCGTGCTACTCACAACCGCAATCGCTGTCTCACGGTGGGGGCAAACTCTACCGGGGTATTTGCGGTGGGACGGTAGTCGTTGGTACTCGTCTGCATTTGATGACAACACGGCTCCCTGCTTGGCATTGCAACTGGATTGGGGAAAGGCTCTTCTGGTGTCTCTGCACGATGCGGCGGGACATCGGGTCTGGGTTTGGCTCGAAGCCGGTCAGGACGCTGTTGCCTGGAGTGCGCTGCGGCGCGCGGTCGTGTCGTCACCGGACGTTGGGGCGCACGATGTTGAGCGTTCGACCCCTCGTTTGGGGGGCACTGTGTGACCCAACTGCCACCTGTGACCGCGCAGGACAGTGACGCAGTGCTTGTGGAGCGCACGGTCGCTGGCGATCAACGCGCGTACGGGCTGCTGGTACTGAAGTATCAGCGCAGAATCCAGCGTCTGATTGGCCGCATGGTTCGAGATGTGGATTTGGTCGAGGACATTGCGCAAGAGACCTTCGTGCGCGCCTACCGGGCTTTGCACCAGTTCAGAGGTGACGCACAGTTCTACACCTGGCTGTACCGTATCGCAGTGAACACTGCCAAAAAGTTTCTGCTGGAGCTTAAGCAGACGCCCGCAGCTTTCGACAATTTTTCGGGAAACGATGACGGCGATGAAACTTCCTGGAGAAAAGACGAACCAATGACCGACGAAGGACCCGAATCCATTCTTGCGGCCAAAGAAATCGCTGCAGTCGTCAATGCGGCGATCGAAGCCCTGCCGGTCGATTTGCGCCAAGCCGTGGTGTTGAGGGAAATAGAAGGTTTGACGTATGAAGAGATTGCTGCGGCTATGAATTGTCCAGTTGGAACGGTAAGGTCACGTATTTTTCGCGCTCGGGAAGCAATTTCAGTGCGTGTGCGGCCATTGTTAGATAAACAGACGGGAAAGCGCTGGTGAGGAATTCAAATGGGTGATCTCAATCCGAATACCAATGAACGGATCTCATCGTTGATCGATGGCCGTGTTCCCGCCGAAGACCGCGAGTTCACTTTTGATTCGTTGTTGCAAGATCCGCAAGCTGTGCAGACATGGCATATCTACCAGGTCGTTGGTGATGTCATGCGCAGCCCCGAATTGGCACCCTGCCGGGATGACTTTGCTTTTTTGGAAAGATTGCAGCAACGCTTGGCTCAAGAACCGGACGGAGTTCGCAGCGACTCCGTTGAGGCTGGATTTGGCAATGACGGTCATGCACCCGGTGTCCCAGCCCAACGGCATCAAATCGCATCCAATGCTTCTGTCTTTCGCTGGAAGGCATTGGCGGGTGTGTCCTTTGCGGCTTTTTTGGGTGTCGTCGTTTCAGCTGTGTGGATGCAGTCTGGGCAGCGCAATGGGCCGGAAGTTGCGTCCGTGAGCCCGTCCGTCTCGCTGCCATCGGCTGTGGTTTCAGAAGCCGGCACAGGGCCAATGCTTCGTGATCCACAACTGGATGAATTGATGGCGGCCCACCGCCAATTGGGTGGACATTCTGCCCTGCAGGTGCCGGCCGGGTTTTTACGCAATGCCACCTACGAGGGGGTCGGTCGGTGACGACACCGCTTGGCTGGTGTCGTTTGCTGCTGGTGGCCTGCCTGATGTGGGTGTCGCAGGGGCTGGTGTGGGGTCAGGCGACATCTGTCGACCTGTCCCTGAATGCCTGGTTGTTGCGTGTCCATGAGGCTTCGCGCCAAAGTGTTTACACGGGGACGTTTGTTGTATCGGCGGGATCGAACATGGCGAGTGCCAGAATTTGGCATTTCTGCGATGGAGCGCAGCAATTGGAACGAGTGGAGTCCTTGAGCGGTACGCCGCGCTCAATCTTCAGGCGCAACGACCAGGTCGTCACGTTTTTCCCTCAATCCAAGATTGCTGTCGCAGAAGTGCGCGAGTCCCTGGGTTTGTTTCCGAGTCTGCTCAAAACCAACGCGTCATCTATTGGTGATTTCTATCGATTGAGAGGGATGGGGACAGAGCGTATCGCCGGGTTTGAGTCAGACGTGTTTCAACTTCTTCCAGTCGATCGCTTGCGTTATGGATACCGGGTCTGGAGTGAACGCAAGTCAGGCTTGATTGTTCAGTTGCAGACGCTCGATCTGGACGGCAAGGTGCTGGAGCAGGCTGCGTTCTCTGAGCTGCAACTCGACGCAAACATCAATGTCGGAAAACTCTCGAAGTTGGGCGATACCGAAGGTTACCAGGTGGTGCGCCCCGATCTCCAAAAAACGACGGCGCATGATCAAGGCTGGGCATTGCAAAAAGATGTCGACGGCTTCAAGCCCATGGTGTGCTTTCAACGCCGGGGTACCGCTGGCGTCAAAGGTGGCGATGCCAAAGGGTACGAAACCATGCAATGGATGTTTTCTGACGGTGTTGCAACGGTTTCCCTGTTTGTCGAAGCCTATGACCGCCAGCGTCATGTACGTGAGGGCTTTGCCAGTATGGGGGGGGCCACCCATACGTTGACGCGGCGCGCCAATGACTGGTGGGTGACGGTTGTGGGAGAGGTTCCTCCCGTCACACTGAATGCGTTCGCCCAGGCACTTGAACGTAAGAAATAAACCCCTAAGTTGAACTCTGCCAGCGAAACGCTGCTCAATGACAAAACTGATCCGTTGACTGGAAAAAATAATGACACACCATATGCTCAAACCCGTGCGTAGTTTCTTTGTGGCGCTGACGATGACTGGTGCTGCTTTTGTTGCCGTTTCCCCGCTGCAGCCGGCGGCCGCTCAGGTCAAGGGTCTGCCTGATTTCACAGAGCTGGTTGAACAGGTTGGCCCTTCTGTCGTGAACATCCGCACTATGGAAAAGGTCGCAGCCCGTTCCCCTCACGGCGGAATGGGTGATGAAGATATGCTGGAATTTTTCCGGCGGTTCGGTCTTCCCATGCCCAATCTGCCCCGTCAAGCACCCCGGCAAAATCGCCCACAACAGGAAGAGGAACAACCGCGTGGTGTGGGCTCTGGTTTCATCCTGACCGCAGACGGCTTCATCATGACCAACGCCCATGTGGTGGACGGGGCGGATGAAGTCTTGGTTACGCTGACTGACAAGCGTGAATTCAAAGCGAAGATCATTGGTACCGACAAACGCAGTGATGTGGCTGTTGTGAAGATTGAGGTGAACGGGTTGCCCGCCGTCAAGATTGGTGACGTCAGTCGTCTGCGGGTTGGTGAATGGGTCATGGCCATTGGCTCACCGTTCGGGTTGGAAAATTCGGTCACGGCTGGTATCGTGAGCGCCAAGCAGCGTGACACCGGCGACTATCTGCCTTTCATCCAGACCGACGTCGCCATCAATCCGGGCAACTCCGGTGGCCCGCTGATCAATATGCGTGGTGAAGTTGTGGGTATCAACAGCCAGATCTATTCTCGCTCTGGCGGTTTTATGGGTATTTCGTTTGCCATTCCCATGGATGAGGCAGTGCGCGTCAGCGACCAGCTGCGCAGTTCCGGTCGCGTGTCACGGGGTCGCATTGGCGTGCAGATTGAACAAGTCAGCAAAGAGATTGCTGAGTCATTGGGGCTAGGCAAACCAACCGGTGCGATGGTGCGGGCTGTGGAGCCAGGATTGCCTGCGGACAAGGCGGGCATCGAGGCGGGAGACATCATCACCCGTTTTGATGGAAAGGCCATCGAGAAGTCCAGCGACTTGCCACGCATGATTGGTGGTACCAAGCCAGGCACCAAGAGCGCCATCACGGTGTTTCGCCGAGGTACCTACAAGGACCTCAGCATTACGGTTGCCGAGGTCGAAGCGGACAAACCAGTGGTCAAGGCATCCGGCCGTGATGAGAAGGCCAAAGCATCTGGCGCGGGCCAGGCAATTGGCCTCGTGGTCAGTGAGTTGTCGGATGCCCAGAAGAAGGAGTTGAAGATCAAAGGCGGGGTACGGGTTGAGGGTGCGGTAGACGCAGCGGCCCGCGCCGGTTTGCGCGAAGGCGACGTGATACTGTCGTTGGGCAACGCAGAGGTTTCTTCGGTCAAGGACTTCGAAGCGGCACTTGCCAAACACGATAAATCAAAGACTTTGCCCGTTTTGGTTCGTCGCGCTGATCTGGTTCAGTGGGTATTAATTAAGCCTTCCCGCTGAAATCTTGTCGGCAAACAACCCTCAAACTCATGGGGTTTCAGGGTTGTTTAAACCTAAAGTGAGAATTTTTTTGTTTCGGCCGGATCAAAGAATATGCATGTGTGCACTCGCTAACTTTTTGTAAAGTTTGGAAATTGGTTAGAATGCACGGTCTGCAATGCCCGGTATGGACATATGGATCCTGAAAAATCCATCATATGGGATGTTGGAAAGTCCCCCACAGCTGATCCACAGATCACCCACAAGTTGTGCAGAACCTTATCCCTAGAATTGTTAATAACCTGTGTATAAGATAACTGTTGCTGAGTCACAACGACATCAACATGCTGTTTTTGACGCTTTGTTTTCAGGACTTTTTGCCTACAATGAAGCTCCAACCTTCGCAGTTGCCAATGATTGTTGGTTCAGGGCGCGTCAATATCCGACGCGCCCTTTTTTCTTGCCTCCCTCTTTTTAATTCAACCACTTAAGCGTTTTCGTTGATGAATCACATCAGAAATTTTTCGATCATTGCGCACATTGATCACGGCAAATCCACTCTCGCGGACCGGTTGATACAACGCTGTGGTGGACTCGAAGCACGCGACATGGAAGCGCAGGTTCTGGACTCGATGGACATCGAAAAAGAGCGTGGGATAACCATCAAGGCGCAGACCGCAGCACTGCAATACAAAGCTCTGGACGGACAGGTTTACAACCTCAATTTGATCGACACGCCGGGCCATGTGGACTTCTCATATGAAGTGAGTCGTTCGCTGTCTGCATGCGAAGGTGCCCTGCTGGTTGTAGATGCAAGTCAAGGCGTTGAAGCACAGACAGTGGCCAACTGCTACACCGCATTGGATCTGCATGTGGAAGTGCTGCCGGTCCTCAACAAAATCGACCTGCCCAACGCCGACCCCGACAACGCGCGCAGTGAAATTGAAGACGTGATCGGTATCGACGCGACTGACGCAATTGTGTGCTCCGCCAAAACCGGTCTCGGCATCGACGACATTCTGGAAGCCATCGTTGCCAAGATTCCTGCGCCTAAGGGCAACCCAAACGGACCGCTGCGCGCCATGATCATCGACAGCTGGTTCGACAGCTATGTGGGTGTGGTGATGCTGGTGCGTGTGGTCGATGGTCGTCTGGCCAAAGGCGATCGCATCAAGATGATGGCCTCGGGCGCCATGTACAACGCCGACAACCTGGGCGTGTTCACGCCGGCTACACAGCCCAGAAACTCGTTAGAAGCGGGTGAAGTGGGTTTTATTATTGCCGGCATCAAAGAACTGCAGGCGGCCAAGGTCGGTGACACCGTCACATTGATCAAGCCTGGCACCGGCGGCGCCTCGGCAACCGCCACAGAAGCCCTGCCGGGCTTCAAGGAAATCCAACCCCAAGTGTTTGCTGGCCTCTATCCCACGGAAGCCAGCGAATACGACTCGCTGCGCGACGCGCTGGAAAAACTCAAGCTCAACGATGCCTCCCTACACTACGAGCCCGAAGTCTCGCAGGCGCTGGGCTTTGGATTTCGCTGCGGCTTCCTGGGCTTGCTGCACATGGAAATTGTGCAGGAGCGGCTGGAGCGCGAGTTCGACCAGGACCTGATCACCACGGCACCCAGCGTGGTCTACCAGGTGATGAAGAACGACGGCGAAGTCATCATGGTGGAGAACCCCTCCAAGATGCCCGACGTAGGCAAGATGGCCGAGATCCGCGAGCCCATCGTCACCATGCATCTCTACATGCCGCAGGAGTATGTGGGTGTGGTCATGACCCTGGCCAACCAGAAGCGTGGCGTGCAGATGAACATGGCCTACAAGGGGCGTCAAGTGGTGCTGACATATGAAATGCCACTGGCCGAAATCGTGCTGGACTTCTTTGACAAGCTCAAGAGCGTGAGCCGGGGTTATGCCTCGATGGACTACGAGTTCAAGGAATACCGCGCGGCCGATGTCGTCAAGGTCGACATCTTGCTCAACGGCGAAAAGGTCGATGCCTTATCCATCATGTTGCACCGCGCCCAAAGTCAGTATCGCGGCCGGGCTGTGGTGGCCAAGATGCGGGAAATCATTTCCCGCCAGATGTATGACGTCGCCATCCAGGCCGCTATCGGGGCCAACATCATTGCCCGTGAGACAATCAAAGCCCTTCGCAAGAACGTGCTCGCCAAGTGTTACGGCGGCGATATTTCGCGCAAAAAGAAGCTCCTTGAAAAACAAAAAGCAGGTAAGAAACGTATGAAACAAGTCGGATCTGTGGAAGTGCCCCAAGAGGCATTCCTGGCTATTTTGCAGGTGGAGGACTGATGCAAGGCCTGACCTCTGCCGTATTGGCTGCTTTTGTGTTGTACGCGGGTTCCTGGTATTTTGGTTACGTAGAGGGTAACTTTGCGCTGCTGCTCTTTGTTGCCACGGTGGTCACTGGCGCTTATTGGCTGGCTGAGCGCTTCTACTTTCTACCGCAGCGGCAAGCTGCAGCAGCATTACTGGAGGCGTCGGACGCCAGACGGCGTGAAGACCTGGGAAAGATGGGAATCAGCCAGGTGGATGGCGATATTGCCGAAGCAAAGAACCGCATTCTCATGCAACCTTGGTGGCTGGACTGGACTGCCGGCTTGTTCCCCGTCATCATTGCTGTATTCTTCCTGCGCTCGTTCCTGGTGGAGCCGTTCAAGATTCCTTCGGGTTCCATGATCCCCACGCTGCTGGTTGGCGATCTCATCCTGGTCAATAAATTCACCTATGGTTTACGTCTACCGGTGTTGAATACCAAAATCACCGAAGGTACACCACCCAAACGAGGCGACGTCATGGTGTTTCGTTACCCCCCCAAGCCCAGCCTGGATTACATCAAACGCGTAGTGGGTTTGCCAGGCGACACGGTGGCCTACATCAACAAACGGTTGACCGTGAACGGTCAGGCGATTGCGACCACTGCATTGCCCGAGTTCTTTGACGAAGATGCCATGCGCTACTTCAAGCAGCTCGAAGAGACTCTGGGTGAAAAAACCCACAGGGTACTGAACGATGACGAACGGCCAGCGTTTGTGCCGGGAGCCGATAATTTTGCTGGTCGAGATGGTTGCCTGTATTCGGTCGAAGGGGTGAGCTGTAAAGTGCCGGATGGACACTATTTCATGATGGGCGACAATCGCGACAATTCTCTGGATTCACGGTACTGGGGATTTGTGCCAGAGAAAAATATCGTGGGCAGGGCGTTTGCCATCTGGATGAATTTTGGCAACCCGAAGCGAATCGGCTCATTTGACTGAAGAGGAGAATTGACACATGAGAGTGCAAGGTAAATCCACACAACGCGGAATCACGTTTTTGGGTCTGGTTTTTGTGGGTGCAGTGGTCGGAATTTCCGGGGTCATTGCGGCTCAGGTGTTTCCGACGTTTCTGGAATACCAGTCCGTCGTCAAAGCGGTCAACCTGGCCCAAGCCGGTAACTCGGTGCCGGAAATCCGGGCCACTTTCGACAAAAGTGCCTCAATTGACAACATCAGTTCGGTAACTGGTAAAGAGCTGGAAGTTACCAAGGAAGGTGACAAAGTTGTTGTCAGTTTTGCCTACCAGCGCGAGATTCACTTGGCGGGCCCAGCCTGGTTGACTCTCAAATATTCCGGTCGTTCCAAGTAGCGTGGCAGACAGTTTGCTGGAGTTGCAGCGGCGTTTGCAACATGTTTTTAGCAACCCGGTATTGTTGATCCAGGCGCTGACACATCGCAGTTTTTCCATTGACCATTACGAACGCCTGGAATTTCTGGGTGATTCTGTACTGAACCTGGCGGTTTCTGATTTGTTGTACAGACGATTGGGGACATTGCCCGAGGGCGATTTGTCTCGCGTGCGGGCCAATCTGGTCAAACAGGAAACCTTGCACCAGTTGGCAGTGGGTTTGGGTTTGCCTGATGTCATCCGACTGGGCGAAGGTGAGGTGCGATCCGGCGGGCAAAAAAGGCCCTCTATCCTTGCGGATACCCTGGAGGCACTGGTCGGTGCGGTGTACCTGGACGCGGGTTACGCCGCTGCTCAGGCGTTGGTACACCGTTTGTTTGAGGCGGTCGAAATCAATCCGCAAATGGATGCCATCGGCAAGGATCCGAAGACCGAGTTGCAAGAGTGGCTCCAGGGTCGCAAAATGAAGTTGCCGTTGTACAAAGTGGTCGCGACCATTGGTCTAGCGCACAAGCAAAGTTTTGACGTGGAGTGTGAGATTCCCGAACTCCGCCTGTCCGAACGGGGCATCGGAGGCTCCCGCCGGTCCGGCGAACAGGCCGCAGCTGCCGCGATGCTGCTGACCATCAAGGCTAAAGTCAAGACATGAAAAAAAATACTACAAAAACAATAGCGACTAATTCAGATTCCACCAGGGCTAGCGATGTAAATGATGTACAGCCCGACCTGGACAGCATGCTCGAAGGGCTGCTTAAAAGCACGCCCAAGTTGGCCCAGCCCGGTGCGGCGGCCGAAGGCGACCAACGTTGCGGCCTGGTGGCCATCGTCGGCAAACCCAATGTTGGTAAGTCCACCTTGCTGAACGCCCTGGTGGGCCAGAAAATCAGCATTACCTCGCGCAAGGCCCAAACCACGCGCCACCGCATCACCGGCATGCATACGCGGGGCACCACCCAGTTTGTGTTTGTGGACACGCCCGGTTTCCAAACCCTGCACGCAAATGCGCTGAACAAATCTTTGAACAAGACCGTACAAGGCGCAGTTGCTGATGTGGACCTGATTCTGTTTGTCGTCGAGGCGGGTAGTTTCACGCCCGCTGACGCGCGCGTATTGTCCCTGCTGGGCAAAGATATTCCGACCCTGTTGATTGCCAACAAGCTGGACAACATCCACCGCCGCGGTGACATCGCGCCTTGGCTGCAAACCATGCAGGACAAGCACAAGTTCGCAGAATTTGTGCCCATGTCGGCCAAGAACGCCAAGGACACAGAGCGTCTGCTGGGCATCTGCGAAAAATACCTGCCTGAGCAAGCCTGGTGGTATGCCGAAGACGAACTCACCGACCGCAGCGAAAAGTTTTTGGCCAGCGAACTGGTGCGTGAGAAGCTGTTTCGCCTGACCGGCGACGAACTGCCCTATACGTCTACCGTGGTCATTGACAAGTTTGAGGAAGAGCCTCCGCAACGCAAAGGTCAAAAGCGCCTGCTGCGTATTGCCGCCACCATCGTCGTGGAGCGTGACACCCACAAGGCCATGGTCATTGGCGACAAGGGCGAACGCATCAAGCGTATAGGCATGGAAACCCGCGTGGAGCTGGAGAAATTGGCCGACGCCAAGGTCTTCATCGAGCTGTGGGTCAAGGTGCGTTCCGGCTGGGCGGATGACGAAGCGCGGGTGCGCAGCTTTGGGTATGAATAGAGCCCCCACGCTCCGCCGCTGCGCGGGTCGCTGCCCCCCGTGGGGGCGCGCCAACGGCCCGGCCCCGTGGCGTCACTGGTCGGTGGCCTCTAAGCGCATTGCTGACGAACCGGCGTATGTGCTGCACCGCTACGATTGGAGCGAGTCCAGCCTGATCCTGGAAGTCTTTACCCGGCACCATGGCCGCATTGCGCTGGTGGCCAAGGGCGCCAAGCGGCCCAGTTCCAGCTTCCGCCCGGTGCTGCTGCCCCTGCAGATGTTGCATGTGGCCTTTGGCGGTGATGCCGAAATCCGAACCCTCAAAAGCGCGGAATGGCAGGGCGGTCATGTCATGCCAACCGGCGATGCCTTGTTGTCGGGTTACTACCTCAATGAGTTGCTGCTGACCCTGCTGGCGCGCGACGATCCGCACCCGGGGCTGTTTGATATCTACACCAACGTGGTGCGGGTGCTGGCCAGTGAACACGGGGAGGCCTTGCAAGCTGCGCTGCGCACCTACGAGTTGCTGCTATTGCGTGAAATCGGACTGTTGCCGCAACTCGATGTCCAGACCATGACCTTAGGTGCGCTGGACGCCGACACCCGCTACTGCCTTGTTCCCGAAGGTGGTTTGCGGCAGGCGCATGGCGACGACCGTTCCAGCCTCAGTGGCGCGCAGTGGACCGCCTTGCAGGCCGCGTTGGAAGATGGCGCACCTTTCACCACCACATTGCGCGCCTGCTCAGATGCCACCGCCGAGCTAAAGCCCCAGTTGCGAGCCTTGCTGCACTACCATTGCGGCGTCAAAACTCTGCGCACCCGCCAGATGATGATGGACATCCAATCCCTGTGACAGTCGTTTACGGCCTTCCTTTTGAGTAACGCGCCATGACCCACACTTTACGCACCAATCTCTCGGTCAATCTCAACAAGGTGGCCCACCTGCGCAACACCCGCCACCTGGGTATTCCCAGCGTGACCCGGGCCGCTACGCTGTGCCTGCAGGCCGGGGCGGCGGGCATCACCGTGCATCCGCGGCCCGACGCTCGCCATATCCGTGCCGACGATGTCGTGGCATTGGCGACGCTGATGCAGGATTGGCCAGACCGCGAATACAACGTCGAGGGCAACCCCTTCCACAACCTGATGGACTGTGTTTCCGATCTGGTGGCGCGCAAGCTGCCGGTGCACCAGGTCACCTTTGTGCCCGATTCAGAAGGCCAGTTCACCAGCGACCATGGCTGGAGCTTTCCGCAGGATGAGGCACGCCTGAAGCCTTTGATTGACCGCGCCCACGCCCTGGGCCTACGCGTCAGCCTCTTCATGGATGCGGAGCCAGAGGCCATGGCCGCCGCCAAAGCAGTGGGTGCGGACCGCGTGGAGCTGTACACCGAGCCCTATGCCGCCGCCTGGGGCACGCCCGAGCAGGATGCGCAACTGCAGCGCTTCGCCCAGGCCGCCCAGGCCGCACTGGACGCAGGCTTGGGCGTCAACGCCGGCCACGACCTGAACCGCGACAACCTGACAGCCTTCGCCCGCGTCGTGCCAGGGCTGGACGAGGTGTCCATTGGCCATGCGTTAATTGCTGACGCGCTGGAACTGGGATACGCAGCGACGGTTAGGGCTTACCTGCAATGCTTGAAATAGACACCTTGAGCGAAGAAGGGCAGTCCCTCGGAGCCTGGGCGGCAGAGTGTGCTGCGCAGGTCAAGGAGGAGCCCGCAAAGCGGGCGGGGGACACGGAGCAGAACACTCTGCCGCCCAGGCTCCGAGGCGCGGGGTGCAGCGCAGCGACAAGCGCAGGGCTTACATCCGGATGATCTACGGCATTGGCACCGATATCTGCGATGTGCGCCGCATCCGCACAAGTCTGGACAAACATGGCGACCGCTTCGCATCCAAGATCCTGAGCGACGGCGAATTCAAAACCTGGAAAGCCCGCAGCGCCCGCTGGCCGGAGCGCGGTGTGCGTTACCTGGCCACGCGTTTCTCGGCCAAAGAGGCCTTCAGCAAGGCCATTGGCCTGGGCATGCGTATGCCCATGACCTGGCGCCTGTGTGAAGTGGCCAAGCTGCCCAGCGGCGCACCCACCATCGTGCTGCATGGTGGACTCAAGGAATGGTTTGAAGCCAAGAAACTGACGGCCCACATCAGTGTGACAGACGAAACCGACTACGCAGCCAGCTTTTGCGTGGTTGAGCACCTGCCTTTGTCTCCAGCCTGAGCGCCAACCGACCCCTGGGTTCGTCGATGCGAGTGGACTCAAGCTTTCAAGCCCACCCGCTGTTGCCTTTACTTCACTGTGTCAAAGAACGCCTTGGCCTGGGCTGCGCAGAACGGTGGCTCATAGGTGCCGTGGTAGCCGCCGTAATAGGTAGCGAATGCAGCCGTGGTTGGGTCGGTTGGGGCCTTGCCACCTGGGCCATAGGTTGCCTGCACAAATGGGTCCACATCCACCGACGTGACATTGGTCAGTCCACGGGCATCAAAGTCCGCCTTGGCCACTTTCTGGTGCACAGCAGGAGGGACCGTGGGGTCGCCAGCACCTCCGCACAACAAGGTCTTGGCCTTGGGGCTCCATCCCGTCAGGTCATTCTTCTTGGCCGCCAGGTACAGCGCGTTGCTGTTATTGGTCTGGCTGTCGGTCAGGAACGCGCTTTGAAACAATGCGTCGCGGGCCTGGTTGGGTGTCTCGCCCGCAGCGCCCGGCAATCTGCCGGTCGTCACCAGAGTGGTGTAGGTCAGGGTTGGACTGGGCAAGAGGGTCTCAATGTAGTCAGAGTAGGGAGCCTTGAACACCGTCTTGACGTCCGAATACACGTTGCCATAGACTTTTTGCCAAGCGGTGACCAGGAAGGGAACAAAGAACTGAACCCCGGCAACGGCGGTTGGCACCTTGAGGGAACCTGACAGGTTGTAGGGCCCTGCCAGATGGGCGCCGCCCACCACATTGATCTCGGACGCATTGTCCCGCTCGATCGCACGGTGGGCTGCCATGGAGGAATGCCCACCTTGCGAGTACCCGCTCAGCACTACTTTGCCCGACAGGCTGGCACCCACGGCGCCCGCTGCATTGCGTGCGGCGCGAATCGAATCAATGACCGTGCTGGCCTCCGAGTCCGCGTGCAGGTAAGGGTGGTAAGCGTACGTGGACTTTGCGAAGCCGAGGTAGTCGGTCGCTACCACCGCGTAGCCTTGCGCCGCATAGACCGCCGCCAGCAGGAAAGTTTCCCCGTCCGCCGGGTTGGCCAGGGTACGAACTTTAGACACTTCGGTCCCACGCGCATAGGCCAAGAGGGGTGCTGCTGCGGTGCAGGCAGTGCCGGTTGGTACCAGCATCACGCCGGATGCATTGGCGGCTTCGGAATTCACGCCAATGGTGTTGTAGTTCAGACCGACCACCTTGACGTCGCACTTGGCCTTGCCACTGATGGCCTGCAAACCGCTGGCCGCCGTGGCGGCGTCGATCTGCGCTGCGGTCAATGTGGTCAGGGTGGCAGCAGGATCGATCAAGGACCCGCGATCCGGCGTGTTGTCGCCACCTCCGCAGGCTACCAACAGGGAAACGGCGCTTGCAACACAGGTAATTTTGTAAACTGACATGAGACCTCCTTGCGGGTTTAAAACGGAAGTTAATGCTCTGCGTTTCAGCACGCCCCTGCTACTAGGGTATACGTGCAAGCTTGTAGCCTAGGCGACAGCGTGGTCTAGGCGACGTCGGCCAACTGGCGAGTAATGTGATGCCGTTCATGCAACGAGGTGCTCATGTCGATGCCAGCTATTTTGAAGGTTTTGTTTGCAGTGGCTGCAAAAATGCATGGACCGCCTGGGCCGCAGCACCAGGCACGGCTTGCAGCAGCAAATGGGGTGCGTCCAGTTGAACCACTTGCACGGAAGGCAGGCTCTTGACGATTGTTTCAGCAGCGGTGTGGGGAACCACCCGGTCGTGCTGAGCCTGCAGGTACAGCACCGGTACCCGCACTGCTGCGAGTTGTGCCGACACATCGACGGTCATGACCGCCCTGGCCCGGGCCTGCAGGACCGGTGCCGAAACTTGGGACAGGGCCCGGCGCAGTGAAGTGATCAGGTGCTGTGTTGCAAAGTGGCCCAGCAACAAATGACGCATGGCAAAGACCGGAGCGGCTTTGACCGGCAAGACGCCGGTAAGTCTGCCGAAGAGTGGGGTCAGTGGCCCGAAAACCGGATACGGGTTGCGGACAAAGGTGGCGCACAGGACCAGGCCCACCAGACCCCGGGGCTGTGACGCGGCAATGGCCACGGCAATCGGGCCTGAGAATGACTCTCCCAGAAGCACATAGCGGCCTCGAGTTGGCAATGCCTTGCGGGCCAGTGATTCCAACTCGGCATAGCCCAGAGCCTGGCCCCCGGGGTAGACGATATGTTTCACGCTGTATCGGCCACCCAGGGCCGCCACGAATGGCGCAAACAGGCTTGCTGTTCCATCCATCCCCGGGAGCAATACGATGGTGAGCATGGTGGTGCGATCAGACAGCGTCGTCTAGCGGTGCTTACTTTGCATGGGTTGTCTTCAATTGGGCATAGTGTTCCGCTTTGTGTGTGTCGCCTTTGATCCGGTACAAATGCTCCAGTTCTTCATATACGTAATGGTCTGGCGCGCCGGCGGCAGCGCATTCGCGTTCCAGCCAGAGCTGCTTCGCCAGGGCTTCGTCCACGCGCTGCAGTGCGCGCAGGGTCCAGGCCACCATCCAGTGGGCGACGCGTATGGACTGGGCATTGCCGGCCGCTTCCCGCAGGACCACGGCCTGTTTGAATTCGGTCAGCGCTTCCTCAAACCGCCCCAACTGGTGCAAGGCCATGCCGATGTTGTTGCGCAACGACGCCTCCCACTTTCGCGCGGCGCTCTGCCGTGATGCCAGCGCGACGGCCAACGCTTCCTGTCCCCACTTCAGCTGGTCGGCGGGGGCCGTGTCAACAAAGGCCAGCATATGCAGGGCATCGATGGCCAGTGTGTCCAGTTGCTCGGCTTTGGCCAATGAGTAGGCCTTCATGTAAGCGGTCCGTGCGCCATCCAGCGCGGCAGCGTTTGGCGGAGTCGCACCATGGGTGGCGGAGGCCAGCGTGCGGCCCCACTCCAGCGCATGGCGCACACGGACCTCGGCACTGGCCTTGGTGATCTGGGCTTCCATGGAGCGCAAAATGTCCTGGGCCTTGGCAAAATCACGCCGCAGGCCGTGGGTGCGGGCGATCTGGGTTTTCAGTATCAACTGGTCGTCGGTCGTGGCACCGAGCATGGCGTTCTGGAAGCGTTGTTCACTCAGTTCGGGCTGGTTAAAGTCCCAAAGGGGCGCGAGGTCAATGGCCATGGCGGGCATTCCGGTAGAGGCGGTCAATACAAGGGCGAGGAAGGTTTTGAGAAACATGGTCGAAACATTCTAGCCAGCCCAAAATCTTAAGCAAATTAGGCCTCTAGCCCTCGTACAATATGCGTAAGCAGCTATTGATTTGATAGCGAATCGTATAACCTTGGACTCTGCCCATGACTTTTCACGCCCCCCTCGTCATTGATATTGCCGGCCTGGCACTCAGCAAACAAGACCGCCAGCGCCTCAAGCACCCGCTGGTAGGTGGCTTGATCCTGTTCGCCCGTAACTGGCAGGACCGTGCCCAACTGACCGCCTTGTGCCGGGATATCAAGAAGATTCGAGCAGATCTTCTCATCTGTGTGGACCACGAAGGCGGGCACGTGCAGCGCTTCAAGACCGATGGTTTCACCCACCTGCCACCGATGCGGGCGCTGGGCGAGATGTGGATGGCCGCACCCGGCGGCAAAGGCAAGGGCGGGCCGCTGGACGCCACCAATGCCGCTACCGCCTGTGGGTATGTGCTGGGCGCCGAGTTGCGTGCCTGCGGGGTCGATTTGAGTTTTACGCCGGTGCTGGACTTTGATTACGGTGGCAGCTCGGTCATTGGCGACCGCGCTTTCGCCCGTGACCCGCGTGTGGTCAGCCTGCTGGCCAAGAGCCTGATGCACGGCTTGCTGCAAAGCGGTATGGCCAACTGTGGCAAACATTTTCCCGGCCATGGTTTTGTCAAAGCCGATTCCCACACCGAGATTCCGGTCGACAAGCGCAGCCTCAAGGCCATTTTGGCGGACGACGCCGCACCCTACCGCTGGCTTAACACGGTCACCCGCAGCGTGATGCCGGCCCATGTGGTCTACCCCAAAGTGGACAGTCGCCCGGCAGGTTTCTCCAGCACTTGGCTGAATAACATCCTGCGCGGCCAACTGGGCTTTGGTGGTGCCATCTTCAGCGATGACCTGTCCATGGCCGGGGCGCGCGTGGTGGAAGGCCAAGCCGTCAGTTTTGCCCAGGCGGCCGTGGCGGCCCTGGCTGCGGGTTGTGACATGGTGCTGTTGTGCAACCAGTCGCTGCCCGGTAGCGAGGGTGGCGGCAATACCCTCGACGGCGTGCTGGCCGAGTTGACCGAAGCCCAACTCAAAGGGCAGTGGCAAGCCAGCGACGCCAGCGAATTCCGCCGCCGCGCTTTGTTGCCCACCACACCGGCGCTGGCATGGGATGAACTTATGGTGCACAGCGACTACATGCATGCCCTGGACTGGATTGCCTGAGAGACTGTTGGGTCCAAGACGGACCTTGGGCGTTGGCGCCTGGGCGCTGGTTTTTGCGCTGATGAGCATGCTTGCACAAAACCAGTCGACCGTCCAAGGGGGTTGGCAGTTTGTGCGCACCGCTTATGACGCCGGGGCCTGGTGGCAATTGTTCAGCGCGCAGTGGGTGCACCTGGGGTGGATACATGCCGGAGCCAATGTGGCTGGATTTTCCGTGTTGCTGCTCATTTTTCGCAACTGGGTTGACGCGCGTTGGCAAGGGCTGGCGCTGGGTGGCGGTTACGTCGGTGTGGCCGTGGTGCTGGCACTGGACACCCACTGCGCCTGGTACGCCGGTGCATCGGGTGCTCTGCACGGGCTGCTGGCGGGCAGTTTGCTGAGCCTGTGGCTCAACGCCCGGCGATGCGGCGCACAGGGCAGGGCGTTGGTTTGGCTTGCTGTGGCCGGATTGCTGGGGTTGCTGGTCAAGCTGACGGTGCAACACTTGCGGGGTGATACCGCGATGCAGGGCTGGTTGGGCTTTGCAAGTTATTACCCAGCCCACGAAGCAGGTGCCGCTGGCGGGCTATTGGTGGTCGCCCTGGCCGCTGCGGCGATGCGCTGGCGCGGTCCTCCAACGCATCACCCATAACAGCAGGCTGGTGGCCAACAGGTCGATCCAGTCAAGAGCGCCACCCCCACCGCCCCCGGACGGTGTCACGGGCGGCGTCACCACGGGCGGGGGGTTAACCGGAATGATGTTGGTGACCGAAATCTTGATGGTCACGCTGGCACCCAATGTGGCGCCATCCGTGGGTTGGACCACAAAGCTGTAATCGCCCACCGGTTGGGCTTTGCTCCAGGTCAACACGCCGGTGCTGGAATTAAACGTGGCGCCGCTGGGCAATCCGCTGCCCACAAACGTGGCCACGTCGCCATCGGCGTCGCCGGCAGTCACCGTAAACAGCAAGGCGGCTCCGGGTAACACATATTGGGTGGGCAGGGCCCTGATCACCGGTGCGGCATTGGCAATGCCTTGGGCTTGCAGCAGCGTGTAGACGGCCTTGAAGGCATCCAGCAGACCTGCACCGCAATCAGTGCGGGTTGCGCAATAGGTTCCGGCTGGGTGGGCGCGGGCCGAATTCACCAAATGGGCTTGTACCTCGGCGGGTGTGATGCCGGGCTTGATCTGCATCAGCAGCGCGGCCACACCTGCCACCTGTGGCGCCGCAAAACTGGTGCCCGAGTAGGCGGCGTAGCTGTCGGCCCCGGGCACCGTGGTCCCGGCATTGCTGGTGGCATAGATGTTATTGCCCGGCGCACTGATGGTGGTGCCGGTGCCGATGTTGGCGAAATCAGCGACGGCGCCCGTGGCGGTGTGCGCCGTGACGGCAATGACGCCCATACAGTTGCTGGGTTGGGTGATGGTTTTGGCGCCATCGTTGCCGGTGGACACCACCACCACGCTGCCCATGGCGCGCACGGCAGTGATGGCGGCCTGGTAGGTGGGCGAGCATGCTCCACTGCGCCCAAAACTCATGTTGATGACCCTGGCCACATGGGGGTTCACGGGCACACCCGGCACGGTCAGGCCTGCGGACCACTGCAAGGCGGCGGCGGTGTCCGAGGTAAAACCGCCACACACGCCCAGCACCCGCACCGGCAATATGCTGGCGCCCCAGGCCACACCGATGCCCCCGAGATGGTTGTTGCCCACCGCGCCAACGATGCCCGCCGCATGGGTACCGTGCCAGGACGAGTTTTCCACATCACACTGGGCCGCCAGCGTGTTCCAGTCACCGGGGTCCAACGCGCTAGCGTCACGTCCATCACCATCGTTGGCGGTGAAGAAGTTGTTGAAGCCGTCTTGCGTGATGAAGTCATAACCCGGCACGATATTGGCTACCAGGTCGGCATGGGGCCGATAGCCGCTGTCCAGCACGGCCACGGTGACACCCGCACCATTTAAAGGCAGACCCCCCACATTGCGGCCCCAGGCATTGGGCAAATTGGCCGCACCGGACTGGCTGGCCGACGATTGGAGGTTCCACTGCTGTGAGGTGTAGAGGGGGTCATTGGGCACAAAGTGGGGGAACACCCTTTCATCCACTTCGGCATATTCGACCCCGGGGTCTTGCGCCACGGTATGGGCCAGCGCACTCAGTTCGGCGTGGCTTAACGGCACGCTGGTCCGGGCCACAAGGGTGTGTAGCGAGACCGATTTCAAATACGCCAGCGTGCCCGGTCCGGCTGAAGGGCGCGCCGCCAGTCTGGCGCTGAGAGCCTTCACCCGCTCTGCCGCAGCAGTCACTGACTGTGCGTTGACCTTGTCCGCGGTTTCATCACGAAACTTCACAATCAGCCGGTTCATGCGCACTGCCGAACCGGGTTGTTGTGCCCGCTGCTGCGTCAGGCTTGATGACCGCACCGGTTTGCTGGGCCCGGTCTGAGCCCAGGCCAAGGGCGACGCCGCACAGGCCAGCATCAAGGCTGTCAGGAAGTGCGGAAAGCGTCCGGCCAGCATCTTTTGGACTTCCAAATCAGTGCGCCTTGGCCGCCTGATCCCTCTCGACCCGCTTGACAACCGTTGCAGCCGCCAGGCTTTGCAAGGCCTGCGCCGCATCCATGCCCGGGGGAAGTTGCAGGCTGTAAACGTGGGTATCGGCAGACACGGCGGACAGGAAGCGCAACTGTCCTGTTGTTTGCGCCTGTAGCGCTTGCAGCAGACTGGCTTCGTTTCCGGTGACTGGCTCCTTGAACTGGACAATCACCCGCAGGGTGGCTTCCGAGCCCGGCGTTTCCCGGCTGGACAGATTCAACAGGTTGGGTGGTGGCAGCAGGTTCGCAGACCAGTCAAAGCTCGGCTGTGCACAGGCCAGCAAGACCACGGCGGACAGGCAGATTCCGACGGAACGATAAGGCAGTTTCAGTGTGGGCATGGTCGAGGGCTCAGGGCGAACGGTGGAGGCGCGAGCCTTTCAGTGCGGTGATCTGGTCCTGGGTTGCCGCATCAAGCACCGGGTTCTTGGCCAGCAACTTGGCGTTGGACAGCAAGGTGCGAAGCTGCTCCACATCGGTCACCGACGGGGCTACTTTGATCTGTGCCAGCGCGGCCGGGGTATTGCCGCCCTGGATCAGCGCGGCAACTTTGGAGGCCCAAACATGGGGTCGGGACATGGTGAAAATCCTCACAGAGCAAAAACGTTGAAGCCATTGTGGCACATAGCCCTCGTGGAATGTGCGCAGATAGCTATTGAATTGATAGCAAATACCGCGTGACGCGGCCTCTTCGAAAGAGCCTTGGAGCCGGTTGGCGCTATGCTTGGACCATGCAAGCCGAAGATCTACAACTGCTGGTGACCCGCGTCATGCCGTTTGGCAAGTATGAGGGGCGCGTCATCGCCGATTTACCGGGTAACTACCTGACCTGGTTCGCAC
Source organism: Candidatus Aalborgicola danicus (assembly GCA_016703945.1). Taxonomy (GTDB): domain Bacteria; phylum Pseudomonadota; class Gammaproteobacteria; order Burkholderiales; family Burkholderiaceae_C; genus Allorhodoferax; species Allorhodoferax danicus. The sequence goes on along the minus strand of JADJBC010000002.1, from coordinate 237,377 downwards.
GCACCGGTTTTCCCAAAGGCGAAATTGGCCGCCTGCTGGCGCTCATGCATGAGATCGACCACAACGGGCTGGGCGATCTGCTCAAGCCGTTGCGGCCCCGCTAAGCCGCGCCCACAGTGTTCCACAGGCGGGGACCGCCAGACTCCAGGTGCGTGAGGTACATGCGCAGCTCAAACTCCAACTGGTGGTAGCCGGGCTCCATGTAGGCACAAAGCTGGTAGAAGGCTTTGTCGTGGGCGCGCTCGCGCAGGTGGGCCAGCTCGTGGACCACGATCATGCGCAGGAACTCTGGTGGGCCGTCTTTGAACAGGGAGGCAATGCGGATCTCCCGCTTGGACTTCAGCTTGCTGCCCTGAACCCGTGACACGGTGGTGTGCGTGCCCAGTGCGTGCTGGACGATCTGCAGTTTGCCGTCGAAGGCCACTTTGCTCAGTGGCTCGGCACCGCGCAGGTACTCGGCCCTCAGCGCCTGCACATAGTCGTACAACGCGCGGTCGGTGCGCACGCCGTGTGCGGTGGGGTATTTCTGCAGCAGCCAGGGACCTATGCGCCCGCCGTCCAGCATCTGCTGCACCTGCGCCAGCGTTTCTGGGGGGTAGCCCTGGAGAAATTTCCATGCCACCGGCGCTACGGTTTTCATAGCGGTATGTGCCGCATTTTACGAGGGCTAGAGGCTGATTTGGCTTAGAAAAATTCGCGCCGGGCCGCCCCTTCGATTTTGCCCCCGGGGCGCCCGCAGCGGTGGAGCGTGGCGAGGGCCGGAAACAGGATGATGTCGCGGATGCTGGGGCTGTCGGTCAACAGCATCATCAAACGGTCAATGCCAATGCCGCAGCCACCGGTAGGGGGCATGCCGTGCTCCAGTGCGCGCACAAAATCGTGGTCGTAGTGCATGGCTTCGTCGTCGCCACTGTCCTTGGCGTCCACCTGGGCCTTGAAGCGCGCGGCCTGGTCTTCGGCGTCGTTCAACTCGCTAAAGCCGTTGCCAAACTCGCGGCCGGTGATGTAGAGCTCGAAGCGCTCGGTCACCTCGGGCTTGCTGTCACTGGCGCGCGCCAGCGGCGAGATCTCAACCGGGTGTTCGCAGATGAAGGTGGGGTTCCACAGCTTCTCTTCCACGGTTTCTTCAAAGTACAGCACCTGCAGGCTGGCCAGGCTGCGGGTGGACAGGTGGTGCTTGGCCTCGGTCATGCCCAGCTTGCGCAGGGCGTTGATCAGCCAGGTGGCATTGTTCACCTTCAGGCCACTGCCGTCTTCATAGGCCTCTCCTGCTTCGGTGTACTTGCAGATGGCCTCATGGATGGTCAGGCGCTCAAATGGTGCTTCCAGGTCCACCGGCTTGCCGCCGTAGCTCAGGTGCAGACTGTCGCCGGCCTTGATGGCGGCGTCGCGAACCAGGGCTTCCGTGAAACTCATCAGGTCCTGGTAGTTCCAGTAGGCCGCGTAGAACTCCATCATCGTGAACTCGGGGTTGTGGCGCACCGAGATGCCTTCGTTGCGGAAGTTGCGGTTGATCTCGAACACCCGATCAAAGCCGCCGACGATCAGGCGCTTCAGGTACAGCTCGGGCGCAATGCGCAAGAACATTTGTTGGTCCAGCGCGTTGTGGTGGGTGGTAAACGGTTTGGCATTGGCGCCGCCTGGGATGGGGTGGAGCATCGGCGTCTCCACTTCCAGAAAGCCGTGTTGCACCATGAAATCGCGCAGGCCGCTGACCGCCTTGCTGCGGGCCACAAAACGCTTGCGGGTGGTCTCGTCCATCATCAGGTCGACGTAGCGCTGGCGGTACTTCACTTCCTGGTCGGCAATGCCATGGAACTTGTCCGGCATGGGCCGCAGGCTCTTGGTCAGGAGGCGGATACTGCTGGCGTGCAGGGACAGTTCGCCGGTCTTGGTCTTGAATACCGTACCCTCGGCGGCCACGATGTCGCCCAGGTCCCAGTGCTTGAACAGGGCATACAGTTCCGCGCCCACGTCTTCACCCTTGACATAAATCTGGATACGCCCACCGCTGGGGCCAAAGGAGGCGTCTTGCAGCGTGCAGAAGCTGGCCTTGCCCATGACACGCTTGAGCATCATGCGTCCGGCTACCTTGGCGGTGACGGCCATGCTGGTCAAAATCTCGGTGGAATGCGGGTCGTACTCCGCAAACAGCTCCTCAGCCTTGTGTGTGGGCTTGAAGTCGTTGGGGAAGGCCACTCCATGGCCCTCTGCCTGGCGCTGGCGAATGGCCTTGAGTTTTTCGCGGCGTTCAAGGATCAACTGGTTTTCGTCGGGCGGCAGGAGAGGTTGGTTGTCAGACATGGAGGGTGCAAGGGTGGGTCATTGAAGGCGGTTTTGGTCAGCCAGAACCGTTGATTCTAAGAGGGGCGCTGCGGATATGATGCAGACGCACTTTTCATTGGATACCATGCTCTACCAAATCATCTCATTGTTGCTGGAAGTGGCTGCCGGACTGATCGCTGGTACGTGCCTGCTGCGCCTGTACATGCAGTACCAGCGCATTTCCATGTCGGTGCGATCGGGCAACCCACTGGCCAAGTTCATTTTTGCGTTGACTGACTGGTTGGTGTTGCCATTGCGACGGGTGATTCCTGCTGCGGGGCGTTGGGACTTGGCCAGCTTGGTCGGGGCGTTCCTCATGCAGCTGGCATTACAGGCTGTACTTTGGTTGTTGCGGGGCGCCAGTGAGTCAGTTGTAGCGGTAGGCATCTATGCCGTTTTTGGGTTGGCCCGTATGGCGATATCGGGTATGACGGGCCTTGTCATCATCTACGCCATCCTGTCGTGGATGCAGACGCGTTCGGTCGGCGCGGATTTCCTGGAGCGGCTTGTCTTGCCCGTGTTACTGCCGATTCGCCGTGTGGTGCCGTTGGTGGGAGGCATTGACCTGTCACCGCTGGTGCTGCTGCTGATCCTGCAGGTGGCGGGGATTGTGCTGGGGTCGATTCAGGCCGCGGTGTTGTTTGCCATTTGATGCTTTGCAGGACAGACCTTTTAGCTCTGTCCGCAACTGAAGAGGGACTGGTCTGCGCCAATGTAGAGCGAGGCACTTTCTCGCGCCGCGAGGAATTGCGGTAATCGGCAGGTTGACCCGCGTACTGGACATCGATGTCACCATCAAGCCGCTGTAAGGGCGCAAAGATGGCGTCGAGCTGGGCTACAAATCCTCCAGAGCTTATACGGCCCAGCCAAGTTTTCACACCTTCTGGGCGGGCCACCTGCGTCTGGTGCTAAACAACCGAAGTCGCGAAGTGTGTGTCACCGCACAGAACTCGTCACGCAGGAAAAATATGATCAAGTCGATAGTGGCGTTCCGGCACGGCATCACGGGGTGCCAAGCGGTCCGGCCAATTAGGTTCGGTTGGTGCCGTACCTGTAAGGATGTCTTCAACCAAGGATATTTATCGTGACCCTCAACAAACTCTCACTGTCGCTCCTGGTAGTCCTGGGTGCTGGATGTACTACCGTTCCGCCTGTGCCTTTGAGCGCTGATTTGCCGGACTGTTTCAATTCCAATTACGACAAGGAGCGCCGCCTCTTCACGATCAGAAATGCCACTGCCGAAACGGTTAATCAACAGTGCCGCTTGACTGTGTCGTCTAGTGGAGGCGTCGCGTCTGATTCGCGCATCCCGGCCGGCCGGTACACAGCCTATCTTTCCAACGGTGGTGGTGGTGGTGGCGGCGGCACTCTGCAGAACTCCACGGGCGGCGGCGGCGGGGGCGGCGGCGCGGGAGCCAAAGATACTCAGGTAACGGTCAATCTGCCAGCGGGCGACTACAGACTCACCATCGGCCTAGGTGGCCCGGGCGGAACGGCCTGCGGCGCTGGTTTTGGTGGTGGCCCGGGATGGACGGGTAGCCCGAGCAACGTGGTCCGCATGGCATCCGGCGAGGTCATAGTAGGAGCTCCGGGTGCGGAGATCTATGCTCGCCCGTCGCGCGCGCAGAATGAACGAAGTTCCGGTAAGCAGGACGGCCACGGTGGCTCCGGCCCCGGACAAACCACCGGCGGACAAGGTGGTTCTGATCCCGCGGGCAGTGCCGTTGTGGCTGCCACTGCGGGCGAAAGCCGGCTTGCTTCAGGGCGAGTGGCGGCCGGTGGCGCAGCCGGCAAAGATCCTTTGGACCGCAATATTGCCGGTGAAGGGGGTGGTGGTGGCGCATCGAGACAAGGTGCCGGCGGCACCGGCGGCGGAGAAAATCTTGCAGGGCAAGAAGCTCCACCGACGCGCGGCGCGTTGGGCAGCGGAGGCGGCGGCGGCGAAGGTACCGTTTCGGACTGCAACCCCGGAGGTCGGGGCGGGCATGGCTACATCGCTTTCCGCATGAATTGATCGGGCGAAAGACGACATTGGCGCAACGGTTTCGGTGAATTGCGCGTTGCAAAGAGGCCGAATTCTCCGAACTAGTGTTCCAGCTGCTGCAGTAGGCGCAAGCGCTGGCAGATTCTTTGAGGAATCGCCAACAATACGTCATGACTGTCCTGCCCATAAATAGGCTGTAGATGAGAACTACGATGCAGCTGGCTCTACGATGTAGCCGGCTGCACTGAGGGTTGGTAGCCGGTGGGCCGCGGCAATGAAGGTCAGCTTGCCGAGCAGTCCCGCCAAAGCCAGTTGATTGATGTGTTCGTTCGCGGAATTAACGTGTGCGGTGGCCCCCTCCAGAAAAAGGATGCCCGGCTCTCGCCCGTCAACGTCAGGGGGTGACGGCGGTGAGTTGCCTTTGCCCGACCGACGGGCTCGCACAGCCCTTACCGGTAGTTCGCGGCGCGGAGCAAGTGCACGATGAAGTCAAGCGTCGTGCAAAAGCCCAGGCGCTAAGACGTAGCGCGACCATTTGCACGCCAGCACGAACCGCTGGTAAGTCCGGTCGCTGTCCACCAGGCGCTAAGACGTAGCGCGACCATTTGCACGCCAACGTTCAGCTGCATTCTCACCATGCACGTGCGTTGACCAGAGCAGATTTGAAGGCGATGGGGCCCGTAGTCAAAATTCAGTTGGGCCTGCCGCAATGACGAGGGTTCTGGGTCACCACGCGACAGATACCTTCACGTCCCACGGAACGAACAGAGTTAAATCAATGCCCGATTGATGTCTCTTCGATTGGGGTGGATTCGCCACGATCCTGCATATGCGCTTTACGCCTCTCCACCCCCGATGCGCGGCCAATGCCCTGGCGCAGCTCACTACGGCGGTCTTCAAATCCGGCCCACTCGCGAAAGTGCTTGATGCGTTTCATCACTTTCCATGCAAAATTCATGATGGTGAAGTAAAACGTTGCCAGCGCGATAAAGAGGCCAAACACAAACCATTCGGGCACTCCCGCCCGGGCGCTTGCCACTGCAATTAGAACGCAGCACAGCTGCGCCGTCAGCATGATGAGTACCGTTTGGCTGGCACCAAAACCAGACAGCAGCAATATGTGGTGAAAATGCTCACGGTCTGGAGCAAAGGGTGACCTGCCTTGGCGCATGCGCCGCAACATGATGGTGCCAGTGTCCAGCAACGGCACGGCTATCAGCCATAGCGCATCAACCGGTCGGATCACCGCATTGCTGCCTTGAGAAAGCATGATCAGATACCAGGCTAAGGCAAACCCGATAAATATGGACCCACCATCGCCCATGAAGATTGCAGCTCGTTTGCGGCCAAAAAAACGGGAGTTAAAGTACAGAAATCCGATCAGCGCAGCAACGAATGTCAGCAGTTGCAGCGCCACTGCCGGGTTGGTTGGGTAGCTCAGGAATGCAAGCCCTGCAAAGGTCAGTGTGGCCAAGCCGCCGGCTAGGCCGTCCACTCCATCCGTCATGTTGATGGCGTTAATGACGCCGACCATGCCAACCACAGTCAAAGGAATAGACAGCCAAACCAGGGTTCCACCCACCAGCAACGTGCCGCCAAAACTCGGTATCAGTCTGCCAATGTCGTAAAGCCTCACATCGCAATAGACGGCTGCCACCAACGCGCAACCGATTTCAAGCAGGAAGCGTTTGCGGGCAGAAACCTCCCACCGGTCGTCGGCCAAGCCAACCATCAGCAGCGGAAAACCCAGAGCCATAAGCCAGGTGCCACGGTTGGCTTGCCACGCTGAGAGGGTCAAACACAAAGGGATCAGTGCGGCATAAATTGCCAAACCACCAATGAGTGGCACCTCGCCGTGGTGGCGCTTGCGCACACAGGGTTCGTCAACCAGCCCAAGGTGGACAGCCATTGGCATCAGTGCGCGGATCAGCCCAACAGTCAGCACCAAGGCTATGGCAAAGGTCTCTATCACTTGCTACCCCTGAACACGACTGTCGCGGCGAGGGATACGCCAGAGTCTGCTGCGTTGAGCGCGTGTTCACTATGTGTGCGTGGCGTGTTTTCGTGTTTCATTGGGTGGCCTCACCTAGCTGTCAACTATTGGTTCCCGTTAGTTCTGAGCCTAACTTTGGAAAACAGGGTAAAAAATTGTAACGGAATACTGGGATTTCTCCTACTCCACGTGGCAACCGGTTCTGTTTCAGCGCCTTCTGGTGTGGCTGTGGGCCAATACGCTAAACACGCAGTAGTCTGAGCGCGGATGCTTGGGGCCTGCATGCTACAGTCTGCGCTCAAAATATTTCGGAAGGTTCAATGACCAAGCTAGCGGCAACCGGGCACAACGCCGGTGTGGGTGACGGGGGCGTCTTTTTCGGCCTGCTGGCGCTGCTGGTTTGGGCTCCGTTGCCGCTGGGGAGCAATCGGGTGTGGGCCATGGGCCTGTTGGTGCTGGCGGCTGTGTTGCTTCTGCTGGGCACCGTAGTTGCTTGGCGCAACCAGTTGTCGAGTGCACAGGCTCGCCTTTACCTCTTCCGTTGGCCGCTGGGTTTGCTGGCGGCCATGGTGCTGCTGGCGTGGCTACAAACCGTGTGGTTGCCAGCTGCCTGGGTGCAAGTACTGTCGCCCAATGCAGCCGCTGCGCAAATGCCGTCAGAGTGGATGACTTTGTCGGTGGATATGTTTCAGTCGCGCATCATGGCGGCCCTGTGCTTTGTTTACGGTGTGGTCTTTCTGGTAACAGTGCTGGTTGTGCGCGATGGGCTGCGCCTGGAGCGCCTGGCACAGGTGCTTGTATGGAGTGGGGTTTTGCAGGCGGTTCTGGGCGCAGCGCTTTACTCAATCAAGGCGCAATACACCATTTTCTTTAACGATGTTTCACATGGGCGCTTGCTTGGGTCGTTTATCAACCCGAATCACATGGCGGGGTATCTGTGCATGTGTCTGTCGGTTGGCATTGGCTTGATGCTGGCCCGTCTTGGGCATCAAACGGCGTCGCACAAGGACTGGAGGGCGCGCGTCTTGGCGGTCATTGAGTTTGTGTTGAGTGACAAGATGCGTCTGCGCTTGCTGCTGGTCATTATGGTCATTGCGCTGGTGCTGACCCGGTCTCGCATGGGAAACACGGCATTTTTTGCTGCCATGTTGGTGGTCGGGCTTGTTGCCGTGGTGTTGGCACGCAAAACGGCACCCCAGACGGTGGCATTGATTGCCAGCCTGGTAATCATCGACATTTTTGTGGTGGGAACCTGGATTGGGTTGGAGAAGGTGGTGGAGCGCATTCAGGAAACAGAGGTTTCTGCCTCCGCGGGCGGCAAGTCTGAGTCGATTGAGGTTCGATCGCAGCCGGCGCGCGACGCACTGCCCATCGTGAGCGACTTCCCCGTGTTTGGCACCGGGGGAGGCAGTTTCTACAATGTCTTTATGGGCTACCGGCAGCTCGATTACGGGGGTCTCTTTGTCAACTACGCGCACAACGATTACATTCAAATTGCGGTCGAATATGGGTTGGTGGGTCTGAGCATTTTGGGCGCGCTGGTGGTTTTGACGCTTGTCACGGTGCTGCGTGTAATGGCGCGCCGCCGCTCCAGCCTACCCAGGGGTATTGCGTTTGGCGTGGCCATGGGCATCGTAGCCTTGCTGATTCACAGTACGGTCGATTTCAATTTACAAATACCCGCCAATGCGCTGACCATTGTGGTTGTTTTGGCCATGGGCTGGCTGTCACACACCATGAAGTCAGGCAAGCTGTCCCGCACCGCTGCAAACGAGCAAGGGTTCGACCCATGAAAGCGTTGGCGATGACTGGCCGGTTGTGCTGAACGGGAAGCGTATCGCATTATGAAGATGTCGCGCAACACCGCTTTGGGTCTGCTGGTAGTGTTGCTGGTACTGCTGTTGTTTGGCACTCAAATGCCTGGTGCCTGGCGCGACGAGGCCTTTCGCGCAGTCCGCCTGCCATGGCAAATGAACAAGGTCGCGCACTTTGTGCTGTTTACCAGCATTGCTTGCCTGGCCCGCGTGCCGCCCCTACGCTGGTCCTTGGCTCGCGTGGTCTTTACAGCACTGGTGCTGGCCTTGCTAACCGAATCTTTGCAACACTTCGCCTCTCATCGCGAACCGTCGTGGTTCGACGTAGGTGTTGATTTGGCGGGGGCGGCGCTGGGGGTGATGCTGGCGTGGGGGCTAACGTCAACACGAAGAATCTTTGTCTCTTGACAGAGAATTCTCGCTGCTTGCAGCTCGGGCAAATGCCTGGGTTTAATACGGCGGGTGAAGAGGAATTTTTAAAATGCACAAAAGTATTCTGGTAACCGGGGGCGCGGGCTATATTGGTAGCCACACCTGTGTAGAACTGCTCAAAGCGGGCTACAGCGTGACCGTTTTCGACAACTATTGCAACAGCAGGCCCGAAGCTTTGAACCGGGTGGAGCGCATCGCGGGCAAGACGTTAACCCGGCTGCAGGGCGATGTGCGCGACCGCGCCGCGTTGGAGGCTGCCCTGCGCGCCAGTGGTGCCACGGCGGTTATCCACTTTGCCGGGCTCAAGGCGGTGGGGGAATCGGGCGAAAAGCCGCTGCACTATTACGATAACAATGTGGTGGGCACCTTGCGCCTGCTGGAGGCCATGCAGGCCTGTGAAGTGAAAACGCTGGTGTTCAGTTCGTCAGCCACCGTGTACGGCGACCCGCGGCGCCTGCCCCTGACAGAAGACCACCCTTTGTCCGCCACCAACCCCTATGGGCGCACCAAACTGGTGGTGGAAGAGATGATACGCGACACGTTTGCGGCCGATGCGTCCTGGCGCTTTGGTGTGCTGCGCTATTTCAACCCGGTTGGAGCGCATGAGAGTGGTATTATCGGCGAAGACCCGCAGGGCGTGCCCAATAACCTGCTGCCCTTTGTGGCCCAGGTGGCAGTGGGGCGGCGGGAGTTTTTGAACGTGTGGGGCAACGACTATGACACCCCGGACGGTACCGGCGTTCGCGACTACATCCACGTGGTGGATCTGGCGCTGGGGCATTTGCGCGCACTGGAAGTTCTGGCGGCTTCAAGAGCGGGCCAATGCAACGCCATCAACCTGGGCACCGGCGTGGGCTACAGCGTACTGGACATGGTGAAAGCATTTGAGCAAGCCAGCGGCAGGGCTGTGCCCTACCAGATGAAGGGCCGCCGCCCGGGCGACATTGCGGTATGTTATGCGGACCCCGCTTTCGCGCGAACGGCGCTGGGTTGGTCGGCCACCCGAAACCTGGAGGCCATGTGCGCAGACGCTTGGCGCTGGCAGAGCAAAAACCCGCAGGGGTATGCTGATTGAGGTGTCCCCGTTGATTGAATCGGAGCGGGTTGATGTTGTTTTTTGCAAAAACGCCAGTATTTCGCGCGAGATTTGTAGTGGGCAATTGGTCCTGTGGTTATACTGGCGCCAATGTTTGGATAGTCCATTGAAAGGGTCTTGAAAATGAAAAAGCTTCTGGTATCTACATCATTCGTAATTGCCGCTTTAGTTGGCGTTGCACCAAATGTGGCCTTCGCGCAAAATCAAGGCCAACAAGCCACTGTGCCAGCCGGGTCCTTTACTGCCAATATGACGCAGACAGAAGTTGACGCAAAAGTTAAGCAACTCGTGGATGCTGGCGTTCCGGTGGGAGCCGTTGTCAGTGCGGCCGTAAATGCGGGGGTGCCCGGGTCAGCCGTCGTTGCCGCCGCTGTACGTTCGGGCGCACCAACAGCAGCCGTTGTTAGTGCGGCTGTGAATGCCAATGTGTCCACAACAGCCATCGTCAGTGGGGCTACCACTGCGGGTTTGACCCCAGCAGTCATCGCCAGTGCGGCTGTAAATGGGGGGGGGCTTACTGCAACTCAGGTAGCTACTGCTTTTAGTGCGAATAGCATTCCTGCAGCCACGGTAGCTTCTGCTTTGATCTCCGCTGGTGTGTCCCAGGCTAACACCGCAACGGCTATGACGCCGTCATTCGGGGCCACAGTGGCGGCGAATGCTGCATCAACTGCCCAAAACAATGCTAACAATAGTGCCGGTAACACCGGTGGTGGCGCTGGCAATAATAACAACGCCAACAACGAGAACAATAACAATAACGCCAACAGTGGCAATACGGGCTTTGGCACTGGCTCAAGCCCCAACCCACCAGGCGGTAGCGGTTCGTCAGGCATCAGCCCAAGCTGATTGACTGGGTCTAACCCAAATAAAAATGGCAGCCTTTGGCTGCCATTTTTGTTGCTGTCGCTACCCAACTGCTCAGCAGTTGGGTAGCGGGAACTTTAAAAGTGCTAACGCCTAGCGCGATGCGATGGGTTGAACGTCCCGGCGCACCGAGCCAGTGAACAACTGGCGTGGGCGGCCAATCTTGTATTCAGGGTCACCAATCATTTCGTTGAGCTGGGCAATCCAGCCAACGGTGCGTGCCAACGCAAAGACTGCGGTAAACAATCCGACAGGAATGCCGATGGCGCGTTGAACGATTCCAGAGTAAAAGTCGACGTTGGGGTACAGCTTGCGCGAAACAAAGTATTCGTCTTCCAGCGCAATCTTCTCCAGGGCCATGGCCAGCTTGAACAGTGGATCGTTTTCCAGACCAAGGGCCGCCAGAACTTCCTTGCAGGTCTCTTGCATGAGCTTGGCGCGTGGGTCGTAGTTTTTGTACACACGGTGGCCAAAGCCCATGAGTTTTACGCCTGAGTTCTTGTCTTTCACCTGGTTCATGAATTCGCCGACCTTGCTGATCCCACCCATCTTTTGAATGTCCTCCAACATGTTCAGGCAGGCTTCATTGGCTCCGCCGTGGGCCGGGCCCCACAGGCAAGCCACACCGGCAGCAATGGCCGCAAACGGGTTGGTACCCGAGCTGCCGCACAGGCGCACAGTGGATGTGGATGCATTTTGCTCGTGGTCGGCGTGCAACACAAAAATGCGGTCTAGCGCGCGTTCGATAACGGGGTTGACCACGTACTCTTCGCAAGGTGTGGCAAACATCATGTGCAAGAAGTTGCCAGCGTAGCTTAGGTTGTTCTTGGGATACATGTAGGGCTGGCCAGCGCTGTACTTGTAAGCCATGGCAACCAGAGTCGGCATCTTGGCGATCAGGCGGATGGCAGAAACTTCCCGGTGCTCGGGATTGTTGATGTCGGTGCTGTCATGGTAGAACGCCGATAGGGCACCGACCAGGCCGGTCATGATGGCCATGGGGTGCGCATCACGGCGGAAGCCTCGCAGGAAGAACTGCATCTGCTCGTTGACCATCGTGTGGTGACTCACCCGCTTGGTAAACTCAGCCTTGCCAGCAACATCGGGCAGATTGCCGTACAGCAACAGGTGGCAGGTTTCCATGAAATCGCAGTTGGTGGCCAATTGCTCAATCGGGTAGCCGCGGTACAGCAGTTCGCCTTTGTCACCATCGATGTAAGTGATGGCTGACTGGCATGACGCCGTGGACAGAAAGCCCGGGTCATAGGTAAACATGCCGGTTTGCGCATACAGCTTGCGAATGTCTACAACATCGGGACCGACGCTGCCCTGGTACACCGGCAATTCGATGCTGGGGCTGCCATTACTGAACGACAGGGTGGCTTTGTTGTCAGCTAGTTTCATTTTTGACCTTTCAACAGTTTTTTCTCAACATACTCAACACTTCTTGTACATCTTCGCAGTCCAGCGGCTCGGACACTTCCGACAGCGATTTCCGTGCCATTTGCACATCCAGCAAATCGTTGTCGCTCAAATCCATCAACAAGCCTAGCGCAACAGCTTGGCGCACGGTTAGCGTATCGCTGAACTTTTTGAAAAAGCGTTCAATAAAGAGGTCGTTTTCAAGCAAGCCTCGGCGACAACGCCACTTTAGCTTGCTCAATCCTCGCTCATCCAGCAATTCGTCGCGGACATGATGCATATCAAACGGCTCGCATCACCATCATTTCCTTGATCTTGCCAATCGCCTTAGTAGGGTTCAATCCCTTGGGGCACACATCCACACAGTTCATGATGGTGTGGCAACGGAACAGGCGGTAGGGGTCTTCCAGGTTGTCCAGGCGTTCACCAGTCGCTTGGTCACGGCTGTCGGCCAGGAAGCGGTAAGCTTGCAGCAGGCCGGCCGGGCCCACAAACTTGTCCGGGTTCCACCAGAAGCTGGGGCAACTGGTGGAGCAGCTTGCGCACAAGATGCATTCGTAAAGGCCATTCAGCTCTTCACGCTCTTCGGGGCTCTGCAGGCGCTCTTTTTCGGGCGGTACGGTGTCGTTGATCAAATAAGGCTTGATCGAGTTGTACTGCTTGAAGAACTGCGTCATGTCCACGATCAGGTCGCGGATCACGGGCAGGCCGGGCAGGGGTTTCAGCACAATCTTGCCGGGCAAGGTCAGCATATTCGTCAGGCAGGCCAGACCATTCTTGCCGTTGATGTTCATCGCGTCCGAACCACACACGCCTTCGCGGCAGGAGCGGCGGAAGGAGATCGTGGGGTCTACGGCCTTGAGCTTCATCAGGGCGTCCAGCAGCATGCGCTCATGGCCGTCGAGTTCCACCTCGATTTCCTGCATATGGGGCTTGGCGTCCTTGTCCGGGTCGTAGCGGTAGATGGAGAAAGTGCGTTTGGTCATAGGTCACCTAAAGTGTTGAGGACAGAGCAAACCATTCGCTTCGCTCTTGTAGTTTGGTCTTTCCCGCAAAGCATCAGAAAGTCCTTACTTTCAGAGGCACTGAGTCAACCGTCAGTGGCTTCATTTGCACCGGCTTGTAGCTCAGCGAATTGCTTTCGCTGTGCCACAACGTGTGTTTGTGCCATTCGACGTCGTTGCGGCCGTTCGGGTGTGCAGGGCTGTCGCTATAGTCGTCCACGGTGTGAGCGCCACGGCTTTCGTGGCGGGCTGCGGCGGACACGATGGTGGCCTGGGCGGCTTCGATGAGGTTGTCCACTTCTAGCGCTTCGATGCGTGCAGTGTTGAAGATCTTGGATTTGTCCTTCAGCGTGATGGCATCGACGCGTTTGCGGAGGTCGGCGATCTTGACCACGCCTTCATCCATGCTCTTCTGCGTGCGGAACACACCAGCATGCAGCTGCATGCTGGCGCGCAGGTCGTCGGCCACGTTTTGTGCGTATTCGCCGGTGCTGGAGTTGTCCAGGCGTGCCAGACGTGCCAATGTGCGGTCCGCTGCCTCTTTGGGCAGCGGCTTGTGGGCTTTGGTCTTGGATGCGAAGTCGACGATATGGTTGCCGGCTGCGCGACCGAACACAACCAGGTCCAGCAGCGAGTTGGTGCCCAAGCGGTTGGCGCCGTGCACGCTGACGCAGGAGCATTCACCCACCGCATACAGACCGTTGACGACTGCGTTGGGGACGCCGCCGTTGGGAACCACGACCTGGCCATTGATGTTGGTCGGGATGCCGCCCATCTGGTAATGGATGGTTGGCACGACCGGAATGGGTTCGCGGGTGATGTCCACGTTGGCGAAGTTGACGCCAATTTCGTACACCGATGGCAGGCGCTTGTGGATGGTCTCGGCACCCAGGTGGTCGAGCTTCAGCAGCACGTAGTCTTTGTTTGGCCCACAGCCACGGCCTTCCTTGATTTCCTGGTCCATGGAGCGGGACACGAAATCGCGCGGAGCCAGGTCCTTCAGCGTGGGTGCATAACGCTCCATGAAGCGTTCTCCATTGCTGTTCAGCAAAATGGCGCCTTCGCCGCGGCAGCCTTCGGTCAGCAGCACGCCCGCGCCGGCCACGCCGGTGGGGTGGAACTGCCAGAACTCCATGTCTTGCAAAGGAATGCCGGCGCGTGCCGCCATACCCAAGCCGTCACCGGTGTTGATGAAGGCATTGGTGGAAGCCGCAAAAATGCGGCCTGCGCCACCCGTTGCCAGCAACACGGTCTTGGCGTGCAGCACATGCAGGTCACCGGTTTCCATTTCCAGCGCGGTCACGCCGACGACATCGCCTTCGGCGTCGCGGATCAGGTCCAGCGCCATCCATTCGACAAAGAAGCTGGTTTTGGCAGCGACGTTTTGCTGGTATAGCGTGTGCAACATGGCGTGGCCGGTGCGGTCAGCCGCAGCGCAGGCGCGTTCCACGGCCTTTTCGCCGTAGTTGGCGGTGTGGCCCCCGAATGGGCGCTGGTAAATCGTGCCGTCTGGGTTGCGGTCAAACGGCATACCCATGTGTTCTAGGTCATAGACAACCTTGGGTGCTTCGCGGCACATGAACTCGATGGCGTCCTGGTCGCCGAGCCAATCGGAGCCCTTGACGGTGTCGTAGAAGTGGTAGTGCCAGTTGTCGTCGTTCATGTTGCCCAGCGAGGCACCAATGCCGCCCTGTGCAGCAACCGTATGCGAACGGGTTGGGAACACCTTGCTCAGCACGGCGACGTTCAGGCCGGCGCGGGCCAGTTGCAACGATGCGCGCATGCCGGAGCCACCGGCACCGACGATAACGACATCAAATTTTCTTGTTGTAACGGAGTAGGTCATGAAATCAGCCTCAATAGTTCAATGGGATCAAAGGCGCCACAGGACCTGGATGGCCCAGCCCGCGCAGCCCACGAGCCAAACGATGGAAAACACCTGCAAGGCGAGTCGCAAGTAAACAGGCTGGATGTAGTCCATGAAGATTTCACGCATGCCAATCCAAGCGTGGTAGAGCAGGGCAATGATGACCGCAAAGGTCAGCGTCTTCATCCATTGCGCAGAGAAAATACCGGCCCACTTGTCATATCCCATCGTTCCTTTGTTGAGAAGGACCTGGGCCAAGACGATGAAAGTGAAAATAGCCATCAGTAGGCCGGTGACGCGTTGCGCCAACCAGTCGCGAAGACCGTAGTGCGCACCAACGACGATGCGCTTTGATCCGTAGTTAACAGACATGTGGAGTTCCTGCAATGAGAATGTGAATTGGGAGAGCCGAGGCTTAGTTAGTACAGACCGAAGAGTTTGGCACCGAGGACCACGGTAAGCCCTAAACTGAGTACCAGAGTGACTTGGGCCGTTGTTTTGCCCGCCTCTTTGGTCACGGTGTGAAAAATGTCCATACGGATGTGCCGCATACCGGCAAAGAAATGGTGCAGGTAGGCCCAGATCAAGGCCAAGGCAACGAGCTTTATGACGATTCCTGGCACAAAGCCAATGCCATTGTTGAAGGCGGACGTGAAGCGAGCGAACGAAATCTCGGAACTGACTGAGGTGTCGAACATCCAGATGATGAAAGGCATCAGTAAGAACATGATCAGGCCACTGGCGCGGTGCATGCCTGAGACCAATGAGGCCAAGGGCCAACGGTAACCGGGCAAGTCGTTGAAAGCGTTGATGTTTCGAAACTCGGGTCGTTTGGCCCGGGGAGAGGAATGAAGCTCAGACATGGTTTGGCTTTCTGGATGTAACCGTATGTAATTATTGCTGCTGCAGGCCAAAATTCTATTGCACTGCAACAGGCTGACGCTGGACTTGCATCAACAACCTATTCAATTGAGGGCGTTTCGATAGTAATGCTTGTTGGTCAGGTACAGGCCCCGTCGCATTTCCATGGGTACATCGTTGTAGGTGTATGCAATACGCTCCACGCTCAGCAGCGGTGTTTGTGCATCGGTTTTTAACAACTCGCATTGCTCTGCGTCCGGCAGTACGGCGCGAATTTTTTCTTCCGCGCGTACCATGCGCACGTCAAACTCTGTTTCAAACAGCGCGTACATCGGCCCGTTGTAGTCCCTCAGGCGCTCGGCCGTTAAGCCCTTGAACGGAGCCGCGGGCAGCCAAAGGTCTTCCAGAATGGTCGGGATGTTCGCGAACGACAGCACCCTTCTTACTTGCAACACTGCGTCCCCCGTGCGAATGGCCAGTGCTCGGGCGACCTCCACCGATGCGCGCGTGCGTTTGCAATCGATGATGTGGCGCTGGGCCGGGCCTTCGCTGTTGGGGTCGCCGTTGTCTGGAATGAGTTTCAGAAAACGGTATTGAATCTGGCGTTCTGCGTGGGTTGCGACAAAGGTTCCTTTGCCTTGGCGGCGTACCAGCAGGTTCTCGGACGCCAACTCATCAACGGCCTTGCGCACTGTGCCCTGACTTACCTTAAACCGAGCGGCGAGTTCCATTTCACTGGGAATGGCGGCGCTGGGCTTCCATTCACCGGCCTGCAGACTCTGCAGGATCAATACCTTGATCTGTTGGTACAGTGGACTGAATGCGGGCGTCACTTGTGTCGTGGTTGCTGATCCACCCGTCTCCACTTCCGAAGCGGCAGAGCTGGCATTGTGAAATAGGGGTGTTGCGGACATAAAAGACGGTCCGTAAGTCAGCTTGGAGTCAGTCTCGAATTCATACCGAATCATATCTTATATAAGACATAAGACAAATTGACTTTGCGACTATTTCAAGGGTAAACTCTGAGACATTCTGAAGGATTCAGTCTTTTGCTTGGGTCCCCGGACAGTCGCCGTTTTCACAACACTTCCTGGAGTTATCACCATGAGCAAAAAACCCGTTCGCGTTGCCGTCACCGGAGCAGCCGGTCAAATTGGATACGCCATTCTGTTTCGCATCGCCTCTGGCGAAATGTTGGGTAAAGACCAACCCGTGGTACTGAGCCTCTTGGAAGTGCCGGTTGAAAAGGCGCAGCAAGCCCTGCAAGGCGTGATGATGGAGTTGCAAGACTGTGCGTTCCCGCTGCTGGTGGGCATGGAAGCCCATAGCGACCCTATGACGGCTTTCAAAGACGTTGATTACGCCTTGCTGATCGGTTCGCGCCCCCGTGGTCCCGGTATGGAG
The DNA here is from genome assembly GCA_016703945.1 of Candidatus Aalborgicola danicus. Lineage (GTDB taxonomy): Bacteria > Pseudomonadota > Gammaproteobacteria > Burkholderiales > Burkholderiaceae_C > Allorhodoferax > Allorhodoferax danicus. Next base: position 220,308 of record JADJBC010000002.1, on the reverse strand, counting down.
CGTGCTGAACTGTTGGCCGTCAATGCCGAAATCTTTACGGCGCAGGGTAAGGCTCTGAACGCTGTGGCCAGCCGCGACGTGCGGGTGCTGGTGGTTGGCAACCCTGCTAACACCAACGCCTATATCGCCATGAAAAGCGCGCCGGACCTGCCACGCAAGAACTTCACCGCCATGTTGCGCCTGGATCACAACCGTGCATTGAGCCAGATCGCCGCCAAGACCGGCAAGGCCGTAGCCGACATCGAAAAAATGACCGTCTGGGGCAACCATTCACCCACCATGTACGCCGATTACCGTTTCGCCACCATCAGCGGTGAAAGCGTGAAGGCCATGATCAATGATCAGGAATGGAATGCCAACACCTTCCTGCCCACCGTTGGCAAGCGCGGCGCGGCCATCATTGCAGCGCGTGGCGTGTCTTCTGCAGCTTCTGCTGCCAATGCTGCGATTGACCACATGCGCGACTGGGCACTGGGCACCAATGGCAAGTGGGTCACCATGGGTATTCCGTCGGATGGCCAGTACGGCATCCCCAAAGACACCATGTTCGGCTTTGCCGTGACCTGCGAAGGTGGCGAATACAAGGTTGTCGAAGGCCTGGAAGTGGATGCGTTCTCGCAAGAGCGCATCAACGTCACACTGAAAGAACTGCAAGACGAGCAAGCCGGCGTCGCCCACCTGCTGTGAAATGACCCACCCCCGAAGCGCCTGCGGCGCCTCCCCCTCAAGGGGGCGCCACCAGCAGCCCGGCAAAGCCGGTTCTGCGGTGGCACGCGATTGTGCCGTGCGCGTTTAAGGGCATGTGTAAATGCATCCGCGCGACGTACTCATAGGCGCCCAGGGCGCAACAGGTTTGTTACCTGTCTGCGACCATTACAGCGGTGTCGAGGCGCGGATGGTCAAAAGCCTGCAGTTGCAGGCAGACATGACCCAGGAGTTCGGCGTCTGTGTGTTTGACGTGACACTGGACTGTGAAGATGGAGCCCCGGTTGGCGGCGAAAGAGATCAGGCATATATGGTTGTAGCCCTCGCCAATGCTGCACATACCGCTCCTGATTTAATAGCAAACGGGTTGAGCCGCCGGGTAGGCGCACGCCTGCACGCGGTGGACCACCCGGCCTTTGCGGCCGATGTCGACATTGTTGTGGGCGGTGCAGCCCAATTCCTGAGTTACATCATGGTTCCAAAGGTGGAGTCGCTGGCCGACGTGCAAAACGCCGTTGCAGCCATCGACGCCGCCGTGAACCCCGAGCAGCGGGTCGACAGCTTGCCCCTGCATGTATTGATTGAGTCCCCCGCAGCGGCCCACCGTGCCTTTGAGATTGCCGCCCACCCTCGGGTGCAGTCCATCAGTTTTGGCCTGATGGACTTTGTGTCGGCCCACGCGGGCGCCATTCCCCACACCGCCATGGGCGTGCGCGCTACAGACGATGGAACCACGTTGGACCAGTTTCACCACCCACTGGTCGTTCGGGCCAAGTTGGACATCGCAAGCGCCTGCCATGCGGCAGGCAAGGTGCCTTCCCATTGTGTGGTCACGGAATTGAACGATGTGGGTGTTATTGAGCGCTCAGCACAGATAGCTGCTGCGTCGTTTGGTTATACCCGGATGTGGAGCATTCACCCATCTCAAATCCGCCCGATTTTGCGAGCTTTTACGCCGGCAACTGAAGACATCGACTTGGCCGCACGCGTTATTGAGCTGGCCAGTCTTGCAGAATGGGCCCCCATATCGGTCGGAGGCATATTGCATGATCGGGCCAGCTTTCGGTATTTTTGGCAAGTGCTGGAGCGTGCAAACCGAACGGGTTGCCCACTTCCAGAGGCTATTCGTGTGTATTTTTCATCCCGGACCCATTAAGCGAGTTTTTCCATGATCAAACAATTGTTTTCGGGTGTGTTGTTGACGTTGGCGGCCACCGCGTACGCGACTGAAGTTGTAAGAAGTGAAACCGCAAAACCGGCAGCCAAGACCAAGCCAGCTGCTATCAAGGTAGCGATGCATGCCCCAGTCCAGCATCAACCCCTGGCGTCCGTTGTGCTGTCGCCTGAGCAGCTCATCATTGCCGACAAGGTTCTGATTGGCAAAATCAATTGTGAAATGGCTGTGGTGGTGACGATGTCGCCAGACGCCCAATCGCCTGGACGATTTTTTCTGGAAATTGGGAACAAGCGCCATGTCATGGAGCCCGTGGTGACCAGCACCGGCGCCGTGCGCCTGGAAGAAGAGTCCAGTGGTGCCGTGTGGCTGCAGCTGGGTAACAAGTCCATGCTGATGAACCAAAAAGAAGGCAAGCGCATGGCTGACGAGTGTATGAATCCGGACCAGCTATTGGTGGCCCAGGCTTTGGAGCGTAATCCCCAGCCGGGTCTACTGGATGCACCCAAGGACGCCCTTGTGCCGATTGGTGCGGGTGGCGCGGTGCAGGAGTTGGTGCCGAACCCCGAACCCAAGCCCAAGGCTAAATCGAAGCTGAAATCAAAATAGATAGCAGTCCAGTCCCATTTGACGGGGGCTGGTGAGTAATTTGTGTTGCATAAGAAGGAGTAAATACGATGTTGAAAGCCTACCGTGATCATGTGGCAGAACGTGCCGCCCTGGGTATCCCGCCGCTGCCTTTGTCGGCCAAGCAAACGGGTGAACTGATTGAACTGTTGAAGGCGCCACCCGCAGGTGAAGAAGCCTTTCTGGTGGACCTGATCACCCACCGCGTGCCCGCCGGTGTGGATGATGCCGCCAAGGTCAAGGCCAGCTACTTGGCCGCTGTGGCCCACGGCACTGAAAAGTGTGCCCTGATCTCCCGCGCCCGCGCGACCGAGTTGCTGGGCACCATGCTGGGTGGCTACAACATTAGCCCAATGGTTGACTTGCTGGACGACGCGGCGGTGGCTTCTGAGGCCGCTGAAGGCCTGAAGAAAACCCTGCTGATGTTCGACCAGTTCCATGACGTCAAGGAAAAGGCCGACAAAGGCAACACCTTTGCCAAGGCGGTTTTGCAAAGCTGGGCCGATGCCGAGTGGTTCACCAGCCGCCCCGAAGTACCCCAGTCCATCACCGTAACCATCCTCAAGGTGACCGGCGAGACCAATACCGACGACCTGTCGCCCGCGCCCGATGCCTGGAGCCGCCCCGACATCCCGCTGCACGCCTTGGCTATGTTGAAGAACAAGCGCGACGGCATCACGCCGGAAGAAGACGGCAAACGCGGCCCTATCAAGTTCATCGAAGACCTGCGCGCGCGTGGCAACCTGGTGGCTTATGTGGGTGACGTGGTGGGCACTGGCTCTTCCCGCAAATCTGCCACCAACTCCGTGTTGTGGTTCACTGGTGAAGACATCCCCTATGTGCCGAACAAGCGTTTTGGTGGCGTCTGCCTGGGCACCAAGATTGCCCCCATCTTCTACAACACCATGGAAGATGCTGGCGCTTTGCCTATTGAGCTGGATGTCAATTCCATGAATATGGGTGACGTGGTTGAGCTGCGTCCCTATGACGGCAAGGCCTTCAAGGACGGCAAGGAAATCGCATCCTTCCAGGTCAAGAGCGATGTGCTGTTTGACGAAGTGCGCGCCGGTGGCCGTATTCCCCTGATCATTGGCCGTGGTTTGACCGCCAAGGCCCGCGAAGCCCTGGGCCTCAAGCCATCCACCCTGTTCCGTCTGCCACAAGACCCGGTGGACACCAAGAAGGGTTTCAGCCTGGCGCAGAAGATGGTGGGCCGTGCCTGCGGTCTGCCAGAAGGCCAGGGCGTGCGCCCCGGTACCTACTGCGAGCCCAAGATGACTTCCGTTGGCTCACAAGACACCACCGGCCCCATGACCCGCGACGAACTGAAAGATCTGGCTTGCCTGGGCTTTAGCGCCGATTTGGTCATGCAGTCCTTCTGCCACACGGCAGCGTACCCTAAGCCCTTGGACGTGAAGATGCACCACGAGTTGCCTGATTTCATCAGCACCCGCGGCGGTATCTCGCTGCGTCCTGGCGACGGCGTAATCCACTCTTGGCTCAACCGCCTGCTGCTGCCTGACACCGTGGGCACCGGTGGTGACAGCCATACGCGTTTCCCCATTGGTATCAGCTTCCCTGCGGGCTCCGGCCTGGTGGCGTTTGCGGCTGCTACGGGTGTGATGCCCCTGGACATGCCAGAGTCGGTTTTGGTGCGTTTCAAAGGCAAGATGCAAAACGGTGTCACGCTGCGTGACCTGGTGAACGCCATTCCCCTGTACGCCATCAAGGCCGGCCTGCTGACGGTGGAGAAGAAAGGCAAGAAGAACATCTTCTCGGGCCGCATTCTCGAAATCGAAGGTCTGCCAGACCTGAAAGTGGAGCAGGCGTTTGAGTTGTCCGATGCGTCGGCCGAGCGCTCTGCTGCGGGTTGCACCGTGCACCTGAACAAAGAGCCGATCATCGAGTACGTCAACAGCAACATCACCATGATGAAGTGGATGATTGCCAACGGTTATTCCGATGCCCGCACACTGGCCCGCCGGATTGCCGCGCAAGACGCCTGGTTGAAGAACCCCGAGTTGCTCAAGGGCGACGCGGATGCGGACTACGCTGCCGTCATCGAGATTGACCTGGCCGATATCCACGAACCCATCGTGGCCTGCCCCAACGATCCAGATGATGTCAAGACATTGGCTGACGTCGCCGGTGCCAAGATCGACGAGGTGTTCATTGGCTCCTGCATGACCAATATTGGTCACTTCCGCGCGGCGTCCAAGCTGCTGGAAAACAAGCGCGATATCCCGGTCAAGCTGTGGGTCGCCCCACCGACCAAGATGGATGCCAAACAACTGAGCGACGAAGGCCACTACGGTGTGCTGGGCAGCGCCGGTGCCCGTATGGAAATGCCGGGCTGTAGCCTGTGTATGGGTAACCAGGCGCAGGTGAAGGAGGGCGCTACCGTGTTCTCCACCTCCACCCGCAATTTCCCCAACCGCCTGGGCAAAAACAGCAATGTGTACCTGGGGTCGGCCGAGCTGGCTGCCATCTGCTCCAAGCTGGGTCGTATTCCGACCAAGGAAGAGTACCTGGCCGATATGGGTGTGTTGACTGCCGCCAGCGACAAGGTGTACCAGTATTTGAACTTTGACAAGATTGAGGATTACACGGCGTCCGCTGCAACGGTGAAAGACGGTGTGGCTGCATAAGCTAGCCGTCTGAGTGCCTATCAAGAGCCCTGCGGCGGGAGTCGCGGGTTTTTTTGTTTTGTGGGCTTAGTTGCGCTTGTTATTGCACGCAACAGGGCGGGCCTGGCTGTTTTGCTTCGTGTCCCCCGCTCTTCGGGCTCCTCCTTTACCTGCGCAAAAGAGCCAGGCCCGCCCTGAAGCTGGACTATTGGTGTGCATAGACCTCGGAAGACCAGTGTGATCAGGCATTTTGCGCAGGTAAAGGAGGAGGGCGTAGCCCGGGGGGCACGGAGCAAAAAGCCTGATCCCGCTGGTCTGGAGCGAGAGCCAAGCGGCGGCGTCCTGTGCGCACGTTGGAAGACAGACCGAGATAATGCGCGACATGCAGTTCCTCAACACCATCCCCTTGTCTGCGCAAACGATTTTGCTGCTAATCGCCAGCAACGTCTTCATGACCTTCGCCTGGTATGGGCATCTGAAGAATATGGCAACGGCACCCTGGTACTTAGCCGCGTTGGCAAGCTGGGGTATCGCGCTGTTTGAATACCTGTTGCAGGTGCCCGCCAATCGCATCGGATTCCAGCAGGCTGGATTTACCTTGGCCCAGCTCAAGATCGTGCAAGAGGTCATAACCCTTTCCGTCTTTGTGCCGTTTGCAACGGCATACATGGGCGAGCCATTCAAGTGGGACTTCATTTGGGCCGGCTTGTGCATGGTAGGTGCGGTTTACTTCATTTTTCGCTCGGGCTAGCCAACACAAAGTCCTTTTGGTTGGTGCGGTTAAACTTTGCCGTCTTGAAAACGTCAAGAAGTTTGCTGTTGGGTGAAGGAGCCGTGATGCTATTTGGAAAGCTGCTGCCGCGTGAAGGCAATTTCTTTGAGATGTTCAATGAGCATGCGGATCGCATCGTTGAAGCTGCGCAGGCCTTTTCAAAACTGGTCGCCAATTACGGTGACCTGGCATTGCGAGCCAAGTACAACCAAGAGGTGGATGACGCCGAACGGGCTGCAGACCGCGTGACCCACGAGTGCAATAAGTCGCTGCACATTACCTTTATTACGCCGATAGATCGCGAGCAGATCCATGCCTTGATCAACACCATGGATGACGTGGCGGATTTGATTCAGGATTCGGCTGAAACTATGGCGCTGTATGACGTGCACCATATGACGGATGAAATTACCCGTCTGACCGACCTCAGTGTGAAGTGCTGCGAACGCTTGCGTGATGCGGTGAAGCTGTTGGGCAACATTGCCGAACCATCGACGGCCGAAGCGGCGTTGAAGACCTGTGAAGAGATTGATCGTCTGGAATCAGATGCAGACCGCGTGATGCGTACCGCCATGAGCAAACTTTTTCGTGAAGAGCCGGATGTGCGCGAAGTTATCAAGCTCAAGGCGATCTACGAATTGCTGGAGACCATTACCGACAAGTGCGAAGACGTCGCCAATGTCATCGAGGGCATCGTCCTCGAAAACTCCTGAGCCAGAATCGCGCACGACGATGGAAAATGTACAAGCGGCCCTGTGGGTAGTGGTTTTGTTGGTGTCATTGGCATTGATGTTCGACTTCATGAACGGATTTCATGATGCGGCGAACTCCATTGCGACGGTGGTGTCCACCGGGGTGCTGAAGCCTGGTCAGGCGATCCTCTTCGCAGCGTTTTTCAATGTGATTGCCATTTTTATTTTTCAGCTTAGCGTTGCGGCGACCGTCGGCAAAGGCATTGTGCAACCGGGTGTCGTTGATACCCATGTCGTATTTGGCGCCTTGCTTGGTGCCATCACATGGAACGTTATCACGTGGTACTACGGCATTCCCAGCAGTTCGTCACACGCGTTGATTGGTGGCATTGTGGGCGCAGTGATTGCAAAGTCAGGGGCTGGATCCCTGGTGTCTGCGGGCATATTCAAGACTGTCATATTTATCTTTATCTCTCCATTCTTGGGATTTGTGCTGGGCTCCTTAATGATGGTCGCCGTGGCTTGGATCTTCCGGCGCAGTCGGCCGTCCAAGGTCGACAAGTGGTTCAGACGCCTGCAATTGGTTTCAGCTGGTGCCTATAGTCTGGGTCACGGTGGAAATGACGCGCAGAAAACGATCGGCATTATCTGGATGCTGCTGATTGCCACAGGCTACACAGCGGCGGGAGCGACCTCGCCGCCGACCTGGGTCATCATCAGTTGTTACGCCGCCATCGGCATGGGAACGATGTTTGGCGGTTGGCGAATTGTGAAGACCATGGGGCAGCGGATTACCAAACTTAAACCTGTTGGTGGATTTTGCGCTGAAACTGGTGGTGCAATCACTCTGTTTCTGGCAACCGCCTTGGGTGTACCGGTGTCGACAACCCATACGATTACCGGCGCCATTGTGGGTGTGGGTTCAACCCAGCGTGCCAGTGCGGTACGTTGGGGGGTGGCAGGCAATATCGTGTGGGCGTGGATTTTCACCATACCTGCGAGCGCGTTTGTGGCGGCCGTAGCTTATTGGCTCAGTCTGCAGTTTTTTTGATCTCAGGCGACTGTGAGATCAGTCGGGCTTCCTCGACCTGGTACTCGAAGTAGTGTTGGAAACTGTAGGCAAGACTGGCCATCAGTACCGTAGTGCCGACCAAAAGAGATGCAGCCAGTGCACCAACGGTAAGCCAGTTGGTTTGTCCACCCGTGCTGTCTTTGGGTAAATTTGGGTTGAAGCGCTCATTCCATCTATCGGTGGTCATGAGGCCATACGCCAAGGCGTTAATGGCACAACCCGCAATAGTGAAGCCCAGCATTGGAATGAGCACCCAACTCCATGGGTCTTCCAGCCCGTAGGTACGCGCACGGTGCACGCCGTATAGCCCCAGGATGGTGGGTATCGGCAGCATCCAAGCCAGGCGATTGGCTAAACCAAAGAGGTAGAAACGGTGTAGCCCGAAGGGACCTCCGACAAAGGTCAACCAGGTGGCCAGGGTTTTGTTTTTCATGCCTGTGATTGTGCCGGAGCCTGGGTGCTGCCCAGGCCTATGACGCGGTCCATCAGCACGACGTCCAGCCAGCGCTCGAACTTCCAACCGCATTTGGCCAGCACACCCACGGGTTGGAAACCACAGGCCTTGTGTACACCCACGGAACCTAGATTGGCCGAGTCCCCAATCACGGCGATTAATTTACGTACCCCGGCTCGCTCGGCCTGCGCCATTAGTTCCTCCAGCAGCAGGCGGCCCAGGCCATTGCCAGCGGAGGCCGGGGCCAGGTAAATGGAGTCTTCGGCGGAAAAACGGTAGGCAGGGCGGGGCTTGAACCAATTGCAGTAGGCAAAACCCAAAACGCCATCCGCAGTTTCTATCACCAGGTAGGGAAGTCCCTTGGACAAGACGTCCGCGCGGCGGGCCGCCATGTCCTGCTCAGTAGGCGGCGTCGTCTCAAAGGTGCCAGTTCCATGCAGTACGTGGTGGGTGTAAATGGCGGTGATCGCGGGGAGGTCGGAGTCGAGACTTGGGCGAATCTTTGTCATGGATTGGTAACAGGTTATAATGGAAGGCTATTCAGAGTGTCACTGGCCGGGTGGTCAGTTGCGTGTCTCAACTTTGAATCGAACTTTGAATATATAGGCCGAAAGTAATTTCTGCCGCGCAAAGGATAAATCATGGTCGTCATTCGACTCGCCCGTGGCGGTGCAAAAGCACGCCCGTTTTTCAATATTGTTGTGGCTGACAAGCGCACACGCCGTGATGGACGCTTCATCGAGCGTATCGGTTTTTACAACCCCATTGCTACTGCCAGTGAAGAAAGCATCCGCATTGCTCAGGATCGTCTGACTTACTGGAAGGGCGTTGGCGCCCAGGCATCTCCCACCGTGGAACGCCTGATCAACCAAGCCGCCAAGAAGGCCGCTTAATAAGCCACTGTGCCGCGAAGAGGGCCTAGCGCTCTCTGGTCGGCACCTTACGCGTATGCTCACCGGACTCGAAGCTGCTGAATTGCCAGCGGATGCCATTGAAGTCGGACGGATTGCGGATGCGTGGGGCATCAAGGGTTGGTTCAAAGTCCTGCCCTACAGCGCCGATCCCGAGGCGCTTTTTTCTTCCAAACGTTGGTTTCTGCTCCCCACCGAGCGTGGTGCACAGACGTTCACGGGCGTCGCTTGCCTGTCCGTCAAGGAAGCCAAGGAACACTCCGATACCGTCGTCGCCACTGCCCATGGCGTGGATGACCGCACGGCGGCCGAAGCTTTGCGCGGTTCCCGCATTTTTGTCTCACGCTCCAGCTTCCCCACGGCTGCCAAGGATGAGTACTATTGGGTCGATCTGATCGGATTGGACGTAATCAACCGGGAAGACATCGCCTTGGGCATCGTCAAAGAGTTGTTGGCCACCGGGGCACAGACCGTGCTGGTGATGGAATACCAGGAAGACGGAAAAACCTGTGAGCGCATGATCCCGTTTGTTGCCGCCTACGTGGACGATGTGGACCTGAAAACACGCCGTATTCGTGTGGACTGGCAGACTGACTACTGAGCGGGGTGCGCATGCGCTTCGACGTCATTACACTGTTCCCGGAGCTTTTCGCTCCGTTTCTTTCGATAGGCATCACCCGTCGGGCTTTTGAATCCGGCCAGGTGGATGTGCAATGCACCAACCCGCGCGATTTCGCCACCGGCAATTACCGCCGTGTGGACGACCGCCCCTTTGGCGGTGGGCCTGGCATGGTGATGATGGCGCAGCCGCTGGAGCTGGCCCTGGCCCATATTCGATCCCAACGCACCGACCACGCACCCGTTGTGCTGTTTTCCCCCATTGGCAAGCGGTTGGACCACGCCGCAGTGCAGCGCTGGTCGGCAAGCAGCGGCGCCGTTCTGGTTTGTGGCCGCTACGAGGGCATAGATCAGCGCTTCATTGATACCCAAGTGCACGAGCAGATCAGTTTGGGCGACTTTGTGTTGTCAGGTGGAGAAGTGCCGGCCATTGCGCTGTTGGACGCCGTGGCGCGCTTACAGCCTGGCGTTTTGTCGGATGCCGATAGCCACCACCTGGACAGCTTCAACCCCTCCTTGGATGGCCTCCTGGATTGCCCGCATTACACGCGGCCTGAAGAATGGGCGGGCGTCACCGTCCCCGACGTTTTGATGTCCGGCCACCACGGGCAGATCGAACGCTGGCGGCGTGACCAACGGTTGAAACTGACCGCCCAACACCGCCCTGACTTGTTGGACGTCGCCCGCGCAGCAGGCCTGCTCAGTCGGCAGGACGAGGCGGTATTGCAGGCTCAGGGCTGAACTTGCTATAATGCAAGGCTAACCAGATCCTCTGCACGGCCAAGGCCAAGTGTTTTATCCACGCCGGTTTCGCACCCTTCGGTGCAGGCGCATGCAAGATCACGAAAGAAAATCATGAACCTGATCCAAATTCTTGAGCAAGAAGAAATTGCTCGTCTCGGCAAGACCATCCCCGAATTCGCACCTGGTGACACCGTTGTTGTCAGCGTCAACGTGGTTGAAGGTAGCCGCAAGCGCGTGCAGGCCTACGAAGGTGTTGTGATTGCCAAGCGCAACCGCGGCCTGAACAGCGGCTTTATCGTTCGCAAGATTTCCAGCGGTGAAGGCGTCGAGCGTACGTTCCAGACCTACAGCCCGCTGATCGCCGGCATCGAAGTCAAGCGCCGCGGTGACGTGCGCCGTGCCAAGCTGTACTACCTGCGTGACCGCAGCGGCAAGTCGGCACGTATCAAGGAAAAACTGCCAGCCAAGAAGACAGCGGCTTAATTCTTCAAGCCCTTGTTTTCAACAAAACCGCCCGGCGCAAGCTTGTGGCGGTTTTTTTATGACTTCAGCAAACATCCTGCCGTCTTTTGATCCGCGCCACATTCCCGTTGTGGGCGTTGATGTCCACTTACCCAAAGTGCAGGCGCACGTGCTGCAGCCGCTGGCGCTGGCCCAACGCTTCAGACAACCGCCGATCTGGACGCCGGAGCTGAAGGGCGAGCCCCGATTCTCGGATCGCGTGCCGGTTCATGCTTCGGTGCTGGTTCCACTTGTCATGCGCGACCACGGGCTGGCTGTGCTGTTGACTGAACGCACGACCCATCTCTCCAGTCATTCAGGACAAATCGCATTTCCGGGCGGCAAGGCGGACCCGGAAGACGCCAGCACAACCGATACGGCACTGCGGGAAGCCGAGGAGGAAATTGGACTGGACCGCCACTTTGTGGAAGTGCTGGGCAATCTGCCGACCTACATCACGGGCAGCGCCTTCATCGTGACGCCGGTGGTGGCACTGGTGCGCGCGGATTACGCCATGACACTCAACCCGCATGAAGTGGCTGATGCGTTTGAAGTACCTTTGGACTTTCTGATGACCCCTGCCAACCACCGGCGCCACGCAATGGAGTGGGCCGGCTCACGACGCGAGTGGTTCTCTATGCCCTACACAGACGACAGGGCCGAACGTTTCATCTGGGGCGCCACAGCGGGCATGCTGCGCAATTTTTACCGCTTTCTAATCGCTTGAGTGTGGTCAAACTTCGAGTCCAGAGGCTTGCGCGGAGTGGCCGGTCTCAGTCGTTATGATTGCCCCATGAGTTTTCTCTCCATACTATTGGCGTTGCTGTTGGAGCAGGCACGGCCACTGGCGCAAGGCAATCCGGTCCATCTGGGGGTGCGCAGTTGGGTCCGTTGGGTCGTGCGCAACCTCGATACCGGCAAGTCCCAGCACGGTTGGTTAGCCTGGTGGGTTGCAGTGGTCGCGCCGTCCGTCGTCGCAGGGGCGGTGCATTGGCTCCTGGTATGGTTTTTAGGGTGGATTGCGGCTGCCGTGTGGAGCACAGCGATTTTGTACGCCACGTTGGGCTTTCGCCAATTCAGCCATCATTTCACCGAGATCCGTGACGCTTTGTTGAGTGGTGATGAGGAGTTGGCCCGCCAGAAGCTCGCGCACTGGATGCGTGTGGACGGTAGTACTTTGCCGCGCAGTGAAATTGTGCGGCATGTCATCGAACATTCGGTGTTGAGTGCCCATCGCCACGTGTTTGGTGTGTTGGCTTGGTATTCCTTGTTGGCTGCTTTTGGTCTGGGGCCTGCGGGTGCGGTGTTCTATCGGGTGGGAGAGTACTTCTCCCGCTACGCCAATCGTCCCAACCGGCCGTCAAGCACGCCGTTGAGTGACTCCTTGAAATCGATCGCCAATATGGCTTGGCATGCCATGGACTGGGTTCCGGCACGTGTTACGGCACTCGGATTTGCTTTTGTGGGTAGCTTCGAAGACGCGGTGGATAGTTGGCGACAACATGAGGCGAAATTTCCAGGCGACAACGACGGCGTTGTTCTGGCCGCGACCGCTGGAGCGGTGAACGTGAAACTCGGGCCTCAGGACGGTGCTGGAACCGCCCAGACCCCGCAACCGGTTCACCTTCGCGCAGTGGTTGGTTTGGTCTGGCGCACCGTCGTCATGTGGATGGTTTTTCTAGCGCTGCTTTCCTTGGCCAGGCTGCTAGGCTAGTCGGTAGCGGGTTGCTTTACAACGCACGATCAATACCGCTTCTGAGACAATTCTGCAAAAAGGTTGCTATATATTTTGTAGCGACTGGTGCTTATTTTATGAGGGCCAGGGGGCAAAAATCCTTCGGATGCTGGCTGCAGTGCGGAGATGACACCGCAGCCCGGTTCATGCAAATGGCTGCAGTTGTAGAACTTGCAATGGGATGCGTGGGCTTTGATATCGGGCATCAGACTGGCCAGGTGCGCGGGCTCAATGTGGTTCAGACCAAACTCCTGGAAGCCGGGTGAGTCAATGATTGCGGTAGTCCTCGCTGCGTCCGCCCAGTACAGCGTGGTGCTGGTCGTGGTGTGTTTGCCCGAGTTCAGGGCTGTGGAGATGGCGTTTGTGAGCACCTGGGCATTCGGAATCAATTGGTTGATCAGTGTGCTTTTCCCCGAACCCGATGGGCCCAGTACCAATGTAGTTTTTCCGACCAACACATCATCGAGGTGGTGCTCCGTCTTCGGATGGGCATCTCTCCGGGGCTTGAGTGCCATAGGAAGCACGGTGTAACCCATCTCGAGGTACACCCCCATGCGCTGCCAAGCCCGTTGAAAAGGCTCGACCAGGTCACTCTTGTTGAGCGCGATCAGAGGGCGTATGTGTTCAGCCTCGGCTGCGATCAAAGCGCGTGACAATTGGCTCTCTGAAAACTCAGGTTCGGCAGCGATCAGGATCAGCACTTGGTCCAGATTGGCGGCAAAAGACTTGGTGCGGATCTCATCTTGCCGGTAAAACAGGTTGCGCCGGGGCTCTACTTTCTCGATGGTGCCTTCGTCTTCGCTGGCTTGCCACAACACGCGGTCACCCACCACGGTCTGACTCTTCTTGCCGCGGGGGTGGCAGATCAGGCGACGTCCGTCTGCGGTTTCCACCCACACATGTCGGCCATGCCCTGCAATGACCAGACCGGCTTCCATGGAGGTGGTGGGGGTTGCCATCTCAAGTTTTCAGGGGGTTGCGCCCATGATGCGCCCGAGTCGTTCGGTGGCAGGAGGGTGTGAGTAGTAGAACGCAACATACACCGGGTCTGGAGTCAATGTCGACGCGTTGTCCTCAAAGAGCTTGAGCAGGGCGCCAGCGAGCGCCGAAGCGCTGGTTTGGGCCACCGCATAGGCATCGGCTTCAAATTCGTGTTTTCGCGAGATTTGCGCGAACACAGGCCCTATAAAAGCGCTAAACAATGGCAACACCATCATGAACAACAGCAATGCCAGCGCGTCATTGGCTGCGCCCAGATTCGGTACAACGCCCAGACCGGTGTAAAACCATGCCTGCTGGCTGATCCAGCCCAGCGCAAAGAATCCGGCCAGGCTCATCGCAAACAGCGAAGCCATGCGTTTGATCACGTGCCTGTGGGTGAAGTGACCCAGTTCATGTGCCAACACCGCGTCGACCTCTTCGGGGCTGAGTTGGACCAACAGGGTGTCGTAAAACACCACCCGTTTGGATGCACCAAATCCGGTGAAATAGGCGTTGGCGTGAGCGCTGCGTTTGCTGCCGTCCATGACAAAAAAACCTTTGGATGTGAAACCACAACGCGCCATCAGTTGCGACACCCGCTCTTTGACTTGCGGGTCCTCCAGTGGCTGGAATTTGTTGAATAGCGGTGCGATCCAAGTCGGGTAAATCAGCAGCGCCAGCAGGTTGAAGCCCATCCACACCCCCCAAACCCAGAGCCACCACCATGGGCCTGTGGCGCCCATCATCCAAATCACCAAAGTAATGAAGGGAAGCCCTATGAGGGCCGACAGCACCAGCGATTTTGCAAAGTCCTGGAGCCATAGTTTCAAGCTGGTTTTGTTGAATCCGAAACGCTCTTCGATCACAAAGGTCTGGTACAACGTGAATGGCAGGTCCAGCACGCTGCCAATGGCTACAAAAGCTGCCAGCAACGCGATCTGTTGTGTCAGCCCGTTGCCAAACCAATTCGCCACCGTATGGTTCAATGTCGACAACCCCCCAAGCAAGGTCCAAGCGACAACGATGGCTGCGCCCCACGCGAGTTCAATCAGGCCAAACCGCGTTTTGGCGATGGTGTAGTCGGCCGCCTTCTGATGCGCCGCCAACTTGATTTTTGTGGCGAAGGCGGCGGGAACCTGATCGCGGTTCAGTGCTACATGGCGAACCTGGCGGCCAGCCAACCAAAATTTCAGCAAGAGGTTGGCACAAAGTGCCAAAGCAAAGACGATGGTTGTGTTGAGGGAAGCTGTGGGGCTGTTGAAGAGATCTGTCATTGCGCCCGAGTTTAGCGCCGTCAAGCCGCCCCGAGGCGCGAAGTACCTCTTTTCGGGAGTAGTGATTGCCCATAAGCGACAATCCACAGCATGGCTGATACCCCACTCCCATCGTTAATCAAATCTGACAAAAACCTGGTCTGGCTCGATTGTGAGATGACCGGTCTGAACCCGGACGTTGACCGCATCATTGAGATCGCTGTCATCGTGACTGGGCCGAATCTGGAATGCCGCATCGAAGGTCCGGTGCTGGTGGTCCACCAAAGTGATGCCCAGCTCGACAAGATGGACGCCTGGAACAAAGGAACACATGGCAAGAGCGGCTTGATTGCCAAGGTCAAGTCGTCGACCACAACTGAGGAGCAGGCCGAAGCAGAGCTGATTGCGTTTTTGAAGCAGTATGTACCTGCCAACGGTTCGCCCATGTGTGGAAACTCCATCGGACAGGACCGACGTTTTCTGGTCAAGTACATGCCCAGGCTCGAAGCATTCTTTCATTACCGCAACCTGGATGTCAGCACCCTCAAAGAGCTCGCCAAACGCTGGCGTCCAGAGGTGTATGCCAGCTTCAAGAAGCAGCAACGCCATACCGCTTTGGCTGATGTGCACGAGTCCATTGACGAACTTGAGCACTATCGGCAGCACCTGCTCAAAATGGACTGAAATTGCACGATGTTCATATGCGTTAGGTAGAAACCCGGATTCATGGCATAATCGAAGGCTGCGCTGCATTCAGCAGTGCACATGTACATCTCCCTTCATTCACCGGGCCCGCAGATTTGGGCCCCAAGCGCTGAAAAAATTCACCGCAGGTTCCGTTTGATGGTTGATGTTTTTTAACCAATGACGGAGCAGCCGCGAACCCTGCGGCACTCGCGTGTGAGTAAAACAATGACTGACGCTTTTGAAGTGACAGGTGCGTTCGCGCCTGCGGAAACAATTTCCACATCCCCTCTGGCCCAAATGGCTGCCGACTCGTCGGTTGACGAGGGCCTCGTGGAAGAATCTGCTGCCGAAGTGCCAGCGACTCCTAACGGCTTTGTGGTGATGGGCCTGGCGCCTGAATTGGTGCATGCGGTCAAGGATTTGGGCTACACGCAGCCAACGTCCGTTCAGCTCAAGACTATTCCGCTGGCCCTGCCCGGTGATGCCGACGGCAAGACCGCTGCCAAATACATTGACCTGATGGTTTCCAGCCAGACCGGCAGCGGCAAGACCGCGGCCTTCTTGCTGCCCGTGCTGCACACCTTGCTAAAGCAGCAGGCACAAGCCGAAGCCGACGAGCGCGCTGCCTTCGAGCGCGAAGTGGCCGAAGCCGTTGCCCGCGGCGAAGCACCTCCCAAGCGCTCCAAGCGCAAGGACCCGACCAACCCCCGCAACTTCAAGGCCCCAGCTCCGGGTGCCCTGATCGTCTGCCCAACCCGCGAACTGGCACAACAAGTGGCCAATGACGCCATCGACCTTGTGCAGCATTGCCGCGGTCTGCGCATTGCCAACATCGTGGGCGGCATGCCCTACCAGTTGCAAATCGCCAAGCTGCAAAACGCCAACCTGGTGGTGGCCACGCCCGGCCGTCTGCTGGACCTGCAGCGCTCCATGCAAATCAAGCTCGACCAGGTGCAATTCCTGGTCGTGGACGAAGCCGACCGCATGTTGGACCTGGGTTTCTCCGATGACCTGGCCGAAATCAACCAGCTCACCATCGCCCGGAAGCAGACCATGATGTTCAGCGCGACCTTTGCGCCACGCATCCAGCAATTGGCGGCCCGCGTGATGCGCGAACCCCAGCGCATCACCATCGACAGCCCGCAGGAAAAACATGCCAACATCAAGCAGGTGCTTTTCTGGGCCGACAACGCCCACCACAAGCGCAAGCTGCTGGACCACTGGTTGCGTGACACCACCATCAACCAGGCCATCGTCTTCGCCAGCACCCAGATTGAGTGTGACGGTTTGGCGGGTGACCTGCAGCAGGACGGCTTTGATGCCGTAGCCCTGCACGGTGCCCTGAGCCAGGGCTTGCGCAACCGCCGCCTGATGGCACTACGCAATGGCCAGGTGCAAATTCTGGTGGCCACTGATGTGGCGGCCCGCGGTATCGACGTACCCACCATCACCCACGTGTTCAACTTCGGCTTGCCGATGAAGGCCGAGGATTACACGCACCGCATTGGCCGCACGGGCCGCGCCGGACGTGATGGTTTGGCGGTCACTTTTGCCGAAGTGCGCGACCGTCGCAAGATTTTCGACATCGAGGCCTATTCGCGCCAGCACTTCAAGTCCGAGACCATTCCCGGCCTGGAGCCACAACAACGCTTCCCCGAGTCCCGCCCTGGCACCGGTGCCAGCTTTGGTGGTCGTGGCAGCCACTTTGCAGACCGCGCTCCACGTGACCGCAATTTTGGTGGCGGCGCAGGTGGCGGTCGCCCCAGTTTCGGCGGCAACCGCGGTGGCAATTCCAGTTTTGGTGACAGAAACGCTGCTGGCCCCCGTGATGCGGGTGCAGGTGGCTATCAAAATAATAGCGAATTTGGTGGCGGCAACCGTGACAACGGCCCCCGTGACGGTGGTGACAACGGTGGTTTCAGCTACGCCCGCAAGGGTGGCTTCAACGACCGCTTTGCCGGTGGTGGCCGTCCCGATGCAGCCCCACGCAGTGGTGGCGACTTTGCTGCGGCGCGCAAACCAGCCTTCAGCAAGCCCATGGGTGTGAAGCCCGGCAATGCGGGCAAGGTGTTTGTGCCGCGCGACGCCAAGAAGCGTGTGGCTCGCACATTTGATTGATTCCCGGTGACAAGGTTTGGCGCGATGTAACTATCGCTGCCAAAAAAAAGACTCCTTCATGGGGTCTTTTTTTTGTCCCACGCGCGTCGGACTCAGGACATACCGTTGCGGCTAGCCAATTCCACGAACAGGCCAGAATGGTCGAGGTCCTCCAGCCCGTGGTCAACACCCTGAGCGTACAGTTGCTCGAACAAGGCCGTGATGGGTGCTTCAAAACCGATTTCGTTGGCCGTGGCCAACGCGTTACGCAAATCCTTGAGCTGAATTGACATGCGGCCTTTCGGTGAAAAATCGCGTTCCACCATGCGTTGGCCGTGTACCTGCAGAATGCGGCTGTCTGCAAAGCCGCCGGTGATCGCCTCCCTGACTTTGTCCATGTGGGCGCCGCCACGTTCGCACAACAACAAAGCCTCCGCCACGACTCCAATCGTCGCGCCCACAATCATCTGGTTGGCCAGTTTGGTCAATTGACCGGTGCCCGTGGGGCCGACAAGGGTTGGCCGCCCTAACAGCTGCAGTACTGGAAAAGCACGCTCAAAATGGGACAACTTGCCACCCACCATGATGGCCAGCGATCCACTTTCTGCACCAATCGTGCCGCCGGAAACGGGGGCGTCCAGATAGGCGATGTGAAGCTCACTGAGGCGCGCTGCATGGTCGCGTGCTTCCGCGGGTTTGATGGACGACATATCTATCACCAGACAGTCAGCACGCATGGCAGCCGCCGCGCCCAGATCAAATAAGACATGGCCCACCACAGCGCCGTTGTCCAGCATGGTGATCACGAGGTCGGCCTCTGCGACGGCGTTTGCGGGTGTGTCGTGAACCAGCGCACCGAATGATTCCAGTCGCAGCGCCTTGTGTTTTGAGCGGTTCCAGACGTGTACCGTGTGTCCCGCTTCGCAGAGCCTGCGCCCCATCGGAAAACCCATCAGGCCGATGCCCAGTATTGCAATATTCATTGTGTGTCCCCACGCATGGCAGCAGAATACCTTTGCTTGGGGCGCTTGGGTGATGTGATGCTGGGTAATTGCTTTCAGGTAGCTGACAGGATCGATCAGCCAGGGTGGTTACATCAGCAGGTGCTCGCCAGCGTTGTCACCGCCCAGCGTCACGTAGTTGACCTTGCGAATGTCCATCAACTTTTTGCCGCCCGCGTAGCTGATGGAGCTCTGGATGTCCTGCTCCATCTCGATCATGGTGTTGGCCAGTTTGCCCTTGACCGGCTCCAGAATGCGCTTGCCTTCCACGTGTTTGTACTCGCCCTTGTTGAAGTCGCTGGCCGAGCCGTAGTATTCCTTGTACAGCCTGCCGTCCACTTCGACGGTCTGGCCCGGGCTCTCTTCGTGGCCCGCCAGCATGGAGCCAATCATCACCATGGTGGCACCAAAACGAATGCTCTTGGCAATGTCGCCATGCTCGCGGATACCGCCGTCGGCAATGATGGGTTTTGTCGCCACGCGGGCACACCATTTGAGTGCGCTCAATTGCCAGCCACCGGTGCCAAAACCGGTCTTGAGCTTGGTAATGCAGACCTTGCCCGGGCCAATGCCGACCTTGGTGGCGTCGGCGCCCCAGTTTTCCAGGTCGATCACGGCCTCGGGCGTGGCCACGTTGCCGGCGATGACAAAGCTTGTGGGTAGTTTGTCCTTGATGTAGGCAATCATGTTCTTCACGCTGTCGGCATGGCCGTGGGCGATGTCGATGGTGATGTAGTCGGGTGTCAAGCTGTGGGCCAGCAACGCGTCTACGGTGGCGTAGTCCGGTGGCTTCACCCCCAGCGAGATGGATGCGAACAGACCCTTGGTCTTCATGTCTTTGACGAACTGCAGGTTGTCAAAGTCAAACCGGTGCATCACATAGAAGTAACCGTTTTGCGCCAGCCAGACGCAAATGTCTTCACTCACCACGGTTTTCATATTGGCTGGTACCACGGGGATGCGAAACTTGCGCCCCCCCAGTTCTACACCGGCATCACACTCCGACCTGCTCTCCACGCGGCATTTGCGCGGTAACAGCAGGATGTTGTCGTAGTCAAATATTTCCATGGCCCAAGCTCCCCAAAAAAAAACCGGGTCCCAATTGCTTGGGCCCGGTGACCGATTGTATACAAACTCCGCAGCTATGGGCTGGTCAGATATGGCCGAGCAGCGCGTCCTTGAGTTTTGCATCGGCGGGGGATTCTCCCATCCAGACGCCCATAGCGGCACGGAACAGTACAGGGTCACGAATGGGGTCTCCCTGCATTTTGCCGCCAATGTAGATCACCAGTCCCGTGATGGGAACCCAGTCCAGTGACATGACTTCGCCGGGCTTCAGAACGCGGTTTGCCTTGAACACATTGCCGATATTCATCATGCCCGGAATCAGCTTGGCCATATCACCCTTGGCGGCTGTGGCTTCGACGCTACGGCTCAGCATTTTGAGGATCGGCCCGGTGTCGACCTCCCGGATGGCGGTCAGCGTCAGGCGCTTGGGACCTGAGGTACCGACAAGTGCATCTAGAGTGGTGAACTTGGCCTTCGCATAAATGTGGGCCACATACAGGGGTGTTTTACCACCGGGCATGATGCCGGCCCCATTGAGCAACAGCGTGTTGTTGTAAATCGCGATGGAGTCTTCAATCTTGACGCCACCAACATCCAGCGTGGTGGCAAAAGATGTTGCGGTCATCAACGCTAATGCGGCACCCAGCAACAAAGAGGAACACAGTTTGGATAGGAATGTCATTCGGCGCGGCGTCATAACAGGGTGAAGCGAGGGATCATACTGGCAAGAAAGCAATTTTTCGGCCTACTGGGGAAGACACCTAGGCCAGGCGCGTGGCGCCAGGGTGGCCGGGCCTTCCTACAATTGGGCATGTTTCCATCCCATGCATCTCCAGGCGCCGCGTCTTCGCCACTTCTTGATACCCTCAATCCCGAGCAATGTGCGGCCGTCACCTTGCCGGCTGAACATGCGCTGATACTGGCAGGGGCGGGCTCCGGCAAGACCCGGGTGCTGACCATGCGTATTGCGTGGTTGCTGCAAAACGGTTACGTCTCGCCAGGCGGCGTCCTGGCCGTGACCTTTACCAACAAGGCGGCCAAGGAAATGATGACACGGCTCAGTGCCATGCTGCCGGTCAATGTGCGCGGCATGTGGATTGGCACCTTCCACGGTTTGTGTAACCGCTTCCTGCGTGCCCACTACAAGTTGGCGAATCTGCCGCAGGCCTTCCAGATTCTGGATACGCAGGATCAACTCTCCGCCATCAAGCGCCTGTGCAAGCAGAATAACATTGACGATGAACGTTTTCCGGCCAAACAGTTGCAGTGGTTCATCGGCGGCTGCAAGGAAGACGGGCTGCGCCCCAATATGGTGGAAGTGCGCGACGAGGAAACCCGGCGCAAGGTCGACATTTACCAGCTCTACGAAGAGCAGTGCCAGCGTGAAGGTGTGGTGGATTTTGGCGAACTGATGCTGCGCTCCTACGAGTTACTCCGCGATAACGATCCCATCCGCGAGCACTACCAGCGCCGCTTTCGCCATATCCTGATTGATGAGTTCCAGGACACCAACAAATTGCAATACGCCTGGATCAAGATGCTGGCCGGGCAAGGCGTGGATGCAAGCCCTGATACCCCCGGTGGTGCCGTCATGGCGGTGGGTGATGACGACCAGAGCATCTACGCATTTCGCGGCGCGCGGGTGGGCAACATGGCCGATTTTGTGCATGAATTCGCAGTGCAGCACCAGATCAAGTTGGAGCAGAACTACCGCAGCTACAGCAACATTCTGGACTCGGCCAACGCGCTGATCAGCCACAACAGCAAGCGCCTGGGCAAGAACTTACGAACCGAGCAGGGCGCGGGTGAACCGGTGCGTGTCTACGAGGCCCCCACGGACTTTGCCGAGGCACAGTGGATGGTGGAGGAGATGAAACAGCTGGTGCGCGACAACGGCCTTGAGGCTGGCTTCCAGCGAAAGGAAATCGCCGTGCTCTACCGCAGCAATGCGCAAAGCCGGGTGATCGAGACCGCGCTGTTCAATGCCGCCATGCCCTACCGGGTGTACGGCGGGCTGCGCTTTTTCGAACGCGCCGAAATCAAGCACGCGCTGGCCTATCTGCGCCTGCTGGAGAACCCCAATGACGACACCAGCTTCATGCGCGTGGTGAACTTTCCTGCCCGTGGCATTGGTGCGCGCAGCCTGGAGCAGCTGCAGGATGTGGCCCGCGCCACGGGTTGCTCCTTGGCTGACGCCGTCTCCGCTGTGCCGGGGCGCGCCGGTGTTGCGGTGGCGGGCTTTGTTGCCAAGCTCGATGTGCTGCGCGAGCAAACTGTCGGCATGAACCTGCGTGACATCATTGCGCTGATGCTGGAACATAGCGGGCTGATCGACCATTACAAGGCCGACCGCGAAGGTGCCGACCGTCTGGAGAATCTGGACGAACTGGTCAATGCAGCCGAAAGTTTTGTCATGCAGGAAGGTTTTGGCCGCGATGCGGCAGCCATGCTGGTAGCAGGCGCGGGCCAAAGCCCTGCCAGCCAGGGGCTGGACCCGGATGCCGCGTCGCTTGCGCCACTGGGCGATGTGATCCCTGACACCGGCGAAACCCTGTCGCCCCTGGTTGCCTTCCTGACCCACGCCGCCTTGGAGGCAGGTGACAACATGGCCGAGGCCGGGCAGGACGCCATCCAGCTGATGACCGTGCACTCCAGCAAAGGCCTGGAGTTTGACTGCGTGTTCATCACGGGTATGGAAGAGGGCCTGTTCCCCCACGAGAATTCCATGAACGACCGTGACGGTCTGGAGGAAGAACGCCGCCTGATGTACGTGGCCATCACCCGGGCGCGCAAGCGCCTGTACCTGAGCCATTCGCAGTCGCGCATGCTGCATGGCCAGACGCGTTTCAACATGAAGAGCCGCTTTTTTGAGGAACTGCCCGAGGCCTGCCTGAAGTGGCTCACACCCAAACTCCAGAACT
Organism: Candidatus Aalborgicola danicus; assembly: GCA_016703945.1. Lineage (GTDB taxonomy): Bacteria > Pseudomonadota > Gammaproteobacteria > Burkholderiales > Burkholderiaceae_C > Allorhodoferax > Allorhodoferax danicus. Next base: position 197,668 of record JADJBC010000002.1, on the reverse strand, counting down.
TTGGCCGTGGCTGGAGCGCCGAATTCGCTATAAATTCAGGAGCTGCCTATGCAGGTTCCATGGGGGCTAGTGGCTCGTTTGGCCAAAGTATTTCGCGCAAGGACGAGCCCAAACACGGACTTAGCCTGGGCCTGCAGGTGTTCCACGCCAAGTTTGGTGAAGGCACTGTGCTGACGCTGGAAGGCAGCGGGGATGACGCCCGTGCACAGATCAACTTTCCCCGCCATGGAACCAAGTGGTTGGCTCTCAGCGTGGCCAAGTTGACGCCACTGCCCTGACGTACAGGCAAAAAAAAGCCCGGTGGGTGCCGGGCTAGATGGTTCTTTGAAGATCACCGAGTGGGTGTCGCCGCCACTTGCAACAGTTTATTGACATCCTTGTCGTTGGGCAACGCGTAGTCATAGGCACGGATGATGCGGCTGTCTTCGGTGCGCACAAACTTGAGGCTGACATAGGTCAGTGAGGCGGCCGTGGAATAGGTTCCAACAAGCACCATGTGGGCGTTGTGGATCCGTGCAATGTCTTTGATTTCGCGTGACAGCAACAATTCACCCGTCTCTTCACGGATAAATACATCCCCACGCAATTTCATTTCCTTGACGTTGAAGCCGGCCATGGCCATGGCGGACGCATACTGCTCCGACAGGGTGCGTCCCAGCGGTGCAGTGCGGCGCATGTCATTGACATTGACCACAGTGGACACCAACACGGGTGTGTCGCCCGTTGGACCTCTGTCAAAGTCTCCAATCAACTTGCTGATGGCATCCTTGTTCAACGCAACAAACTTGCTGGCCGCAGCATCATCGTAGGAAGGATCCAGGCGCACGCCTGAAGGAGTCATGCAGCCGGCCAGAACAGCCACCGCAGCGGCCGCAGAGAGAATGAGTTTGTAGTTCATGGGCCAACCACTTTCATGTATTGGGGTGCTCTGTATTGCATCAGATTGACATCGGCGTTTTCAATGTAATAGACGTCGGTCTTGCGCACCAGATACCGACCGCCCGAGGCAATCGTCGTGGTCAGGATCAGTTCGGTATGGGTCGGTCCGCCAGAGTACTCGCTGGAAACGTAATCGGCGGCACCCGCCAAGCCCAGGCCACCCAACATCCGTTCGCCGGTGGTCGCCGTGCCTAAACCGTAAGCCGCGTACAGGCCTGCGGTGATCATGGTGTAGATACCCGGCACAAAGTGGGGGCGTGGGCTGTTGTGCCGTACGAGCTGCGTCTGGTAACTCACTTCCAGAGCCTGACCCGGCGACTGCATGACGACGCGACCACTTTTGACCAGGTCAGTAATCAGGAATTGCTGGAAAGCCCTGTCAAACGTCGTGGCATTGGCGGGCAAGCCCACATACAGGTTCCCCGAGACGCCAAGCGTGTTCAGCGAATCAAGGGTTTGTTTGACAACGTCGTTGGACAGCAGGTTCCAATGCCCCGCTGATCGGACCTTGGGTTCTACCGTAAGGGGAAAGTTTGCAGAGACCGGGATCGGCGACAGGGCGCAGCCGGTTAGCAGCGCAGCTCCGGCTCCAAGTGCCATCAGCTTCAGGGTATTGGGAATCAAGGTAGCCCCCTATAGTAGGTAAATCAAAAGCGCCAATGCCGCGCCGTCCGAGGAAATCATTATCAGCCGACCCGAACCATAAAAACAAGACAAATCAACACCTTCTATCGCATTTTTCATGTTGTTTGGCGGATTTGTTGTGGCTTTGGCAACAGGTTGGCCGGTCAACCCCCGTATTCCCGCTGCATCGCCTCACTGCCCTTTTTGCCCGAGATTTGCCAGGCCGTGCGCTGACCGATAAGGCGCGCCAGGTTCTCAACTTCCTGGTCGGAGTGGTTAAGCATGCGGGCGGGAGTCAAAGCAGATCCCTCGCCTGGTGGCTCGGCCCAGAAAGACTGGTGGTACGTTGCCTCTGAAACTTCGTGCTGCCCTGCTGCGGCCAGATCGACCACGCCGTAACAATTACAGAAGTAGGTGCGCCCGCCCTGGTTGGAGAACACTTCGGTGTACACGCCCGTACCCCGGATACCCGCCGTCAGCGTTGGTGTCACGATCCGCCGACTGCTGCCTTTGCCCCACACGCTGACCACGGCACCGGTCAATACGCGCAACAGGCTGACGGCATTGAGGGTGGCTCCGCGCTCCACCATCACGTTGGAATTCTGGCGTACATGAAAGGCCGAATTGCCGACCGCAAAGATCAGCGTAGAGCCCGGGCCAGTCGCGATTGCATCCCCGGTCTGCAGCGTCTGATCGGGCCGCAAGCGTTGCCCATTCACCGTCGCGTCTCCCATGAGTTCGACCACATTGCCGCGCGACTGTGCAAGGGCGCCGTCCCACCCGACCGCGGCAGTCCAAGCCGCTGCCGCCTGCAGGAAACCCCGTCGCTGGAACCATAACAATTCCGTGTCGCTTCTTCCCTGCAGATGGTGCTGTGTCATGTGTCTTCTCCTGGAGTAAACCCAAAGCTGTCAACAAAGGTGAAATAGATCGACGTAAAAAAGGTCGCGGCCATCAACATGGCCGCCGGGTACATGGTGGCGGCTACGGCCTCGGCGCTGCCAAGCACTGCGGCCAAGGTGGCCATAACGATACCAAAACCCAAGAATACGCCTATCCAGGCGACACCATAGACAGCGAAAGCCCAAAAATTCCGCATACAGGCGATAAAGCTGAAGAACAGACTCTTGACCGGACCCACACCATGCCAATGCACCAGCGCCGGTGCGTGCCAGAACATCAGGGAAAGCGGCAGGTACAACACGCTGGCCAACAGCATGGCGGTCTGAAAGTCAGCCGATTGCAGCAACTCCGGTGTCATGGAGCCGCCCAAAAGGTATAGCTTGGCAAACTTGCCACCATCAATCGGTGCCGTGATGCCCAGGACCAACACAAAACCCAGCGCGTACAGCCCGCCCAAAATCAGCATGGACCGCACCTGCTGTCGGCCAGCCCGAAAGGCCGTGATCAGCAGTATAGGCATCGGAAATTTGCCCGCGCTGGCTTCCCGTGTGGCGGCCATGAGGCCTAGCGTGGCCCCGGGCAACAGAGTGAGGGCCATCACACTGCCGATCAACGGAATCAGGCTGAGAATGGACATCAGGGCAAGGAACATGAAAAACAGGCCGGCCATTGCCAGAGGCTGGCGAAAAAACGTCCGGATACCCGATTTGACCCATTGGATGCCCCGGCTTGCCGGGACGATTTGAAGTTTCATGCAGTGGCTTGGGTGATTGTCAGAGGGTAGAGGATACGCTGGCGCAAGACACGCCAAAAATGATCCGGGTTATGGGCCTGGAGCACCGCGGCCTCGCGCGGCAGGTGCAAGTCCCACAAACGCGAAATCCAGAACCGCAGTGCGCCCGCGCGCGCCGCAGCGGGCAGCAGGTCGCGCTCCTGGGCTTGCAAGGGGCGTACGCTCTCATAGGCCCGCATCAAAGCCTTTGTTCGCGGGGCGTCGGTTGCGCCGCTGGACAAATCGATGCACCAGTCGTTCAGGCAGACGGCGATGTCAAACAACCAGGAGTCGACGCCGGCAAAGTAAAAATCAAAAAAGCCGGTCAGCGACGGCGCTCCACTGGCGTCAAGCTCAAACATGACGTTGTCCCGGAACAGGTCCGCATGAATCGGGCCGCGCGGCAGGGCGCTATAGCTTGACAGTGTGGCAACATGGTTTTGGTAGGCCAGCTCGCTTTTCAGGAGGCCCGCTTGCTCGGCGTGAACAAAGGGAACCACCACCGGCACGGTCTCATTCCACCAGTCCAGTCCGCGCAAATTGGGCTGTTGCATACTGAAGTCGCGCCCGGCCAGGTGCATGCGGGCCAGCATCGCGCCGACCAGCGCGCAATGCTGCACGGTGGGGGCCAGTTCGCTTTTGCCGCGCAGGCGGTTGACGACTGCTGCCGGCTTGCCATTGAGGGCATGGATCACATCACCGTCGCGGTTGGCCGCCGGGTCGGGCACCGGCACGCCGTGGTGCGCCAGGTGTTTCATTAGGCGCAGGTAAAACGGCAACTGCTCGGCGCTCAGGCGTTCGAACAGTGTCAGTACATACGGCGCCTGGTCTGTAGTGACAAAATAATTGGTGTTTTCAATGCCGCCCGAGCAGCCCGCCATGGTCTGGAGCGTGCCCAAATCGAGCCCTTGCAGGAATTGCGCGGCCTCGTCAAACGAGACCTCTGTATAAACCGCCATGTGTCAGTTAGCCCGAGTAATGTGGCTGTGGATTGTAGATTGGCACAATGCACGCATGACTGACAAGAAAACCCTGCTGCTGGTCGACGGCTCCAGCTACCTTTACCGTGCCTTCTTTGCCGGAGGCGGCGACATGAGCATCACGCTGCCCGACGGCACGGTGCAAAAGACCGGCGCCATCCGCATCATGGTCAACATGATGCAGTCGCTGCGCAAGGAGTACCCGGCCGAATACGTGGCCTGTGTGTTTGATGCCAAGGGACCGACCTTCCGCGACGCCATCTACCCCGCTTACAAGGCCAACCGCGACCCGATGCCGGACGATTTGCGCAGCCAGATCGCGCCCATCCATGAGGTGGTGCGCCTGCTGGGCTGGTCGGTGCTGGATGTGCCGGGCGTGGAGGCCGACGACGTGATTGGTACGCTGGCAGTCGCCGCAGCCAGTCAAGGCATCGAGGTCATCATCAGCAGTGGCGACAAGGACCTTGCGCAACTGGTCAACGAACACATCTCCATCATCGACACCATGAACGGTAAGCGGCGCGACCTGGCCGGTGTGGAGGCCGAGTTTGGCGTGCCGGCGCGCCTGATGCTGGACTACCAGACCCTGGTTGGCGACACCGTAGACAACGTGCCCGGCGTCTCAAAGGTCGGGCCCAAAACAGCTGTGAAGTGGCTGCAGGAATATGGTTCGTTGCAGGGTGTGGTGGACAACGCCGCCCATATCAAGGGGGTGGTCGGTGAGAACCTGCGCCAGGCGCTGGACTGGTTGCCGATTGGCCGCTCACTGCTGACCATCAAGACCGACTGTGATCTGGAGGGTTGGGTGGCGGGGCTTCCTGCTATGGAATCCATAGCTACTTACGCACAGGATACGGGGGCTCTGAGGGTATTTTGTGAGAAGTATGGGTTCAAGGGGCTGGCCAAGTCGCTGGAGGTCCAAGCTGCAAACGCCTTGGGCACCGCGCCTGCTCTCGCCGGAAATGGGGTCAGAGCCAGCTCCGCTTCGCTGCGTGGATCCGACCCCATTTCCTCGAACGCCGCTCCCGGTCTGTTCGATGAGCCCGAAGCCGCGGCCGCTCCGCGCACCAGCAACCTGGCCTATGACACCATCCTGACCTGGGATGCGTTCGACACCTGGCTCGCCAAACTACAAAGCGCCGAACTCACCGCGCTCGACACCGAAACCACCTCGCTGGATGAAATGCGGGCCGAGATCGTCGGCATTTCCTTTAGCGTGGAGCCGGGCCAGGCCGCCTATATCCCGGTAACCCACCGCTACCCCGGTGCGCCCGAGCAACTGAACCGCGAAGAAGTTCTCACCAAACTCAAACCCTGGCTGGAAAACCCGGCAGCGAAAAAGCTCGGCCAGCACATCAAGTACGACCGCCACGTCTTTGCCAACCACGGCATTGAAGTGCAGGGCTACGCCCACGACACCATGCTGCAAAGTTATGTGCTGGAAGTGCACATGCCGCACGGCCTGTCCAGCCTGGCGCAGCGGCATCTGGGGCGCAGCGGCATCACGTTTGAAGACTTGTGCGGCAAGGGCGCCAACCAGATTTCCTTTGATCAGGTGGACATTGCCAAGGCTGCCGAATACTCCAGCGAAGACTCGGACCAGACGCTGGACGTGCACCGCGTTTTGTGGCCGCAGCTCGAAGCGCATGACAAACTGAAGTTCATCTACCAACTGGAAATCGCTAGCAGCGAAACCCTGTACCGAATCGAGCGCAATGGCGTGTTAATCGACGCGCCTACGCTGGCCAAGCAAAGCCACGAACTGGGTCAACGCATCCTGCAACTGGAAACCGAGGCTTACGAGATTGCAGGCCAGCCCTTCAATCTGAGCAGCCCCAAACAATTGGGTGAAATCTTTTTCGACAAGCTGGGCATGCCGGTGGTGAAGAAGACCGCCACCGGTGCCCGCAGCACGGATGAAGAGGTGCTGGAAAAACTGGCCGAAGACTACCCGCTGCCCGCCAAGTTGCTGGAGCACCGCGGCCTGGCCAAGCTCAAGGGGACGTATACCGACAAGCTGGCCCAACTGGCACTGCCCCGCACAGGACGCGTGCACACACACTACGCGCAGGCCGTCGCGGTGACCGGGCGCTTGAGCAGCAACGACCCCAATCTGCAAAACATTCCGATCCGCACACCCGAGGGTCGGCGGGTGCGCGAGGCCTTTGTGGCGCCTGCGGGCTCGGTGATCGCCAGTGCCGACTACTCGCAGATCGAGCTGCGCATCATGGCCCACATCAGCGACGATGCGGCCCTGTTGCGCGCCTTCCATGACGGCCTGGACGTGCACCGCGCCACCGCCGCCGAGGTGTTTGGCGTGGCCGTGGACCAGGTGAGCAGCGAGCAGCGCCGCTATGCCAAGGTCATCAACTTCGGCCTGATCTACGGCATGAGCGCCTTTGGCCTGGCGCGCAATCTGGGCATCGACAACACGGCGGCCAAGAACTACATCCAGCGGTATTTTGAGCGTTACCCTGGCGTCAAGACCTATATGGAAACTACCCGTGCGCTGGCCAAACAGCAGGGTTATGTGGAGACCGTGTTTGGCCGGCGCCTGCAGCTCGCGGGCATCAAGAGCGCCAAGGGCGCGCAGTTGGCCGGCCTGGAGCGTGCTGCCATCAACGCGCCCATGCAGGGCACGGCGGCCGACTTGATCAAGCTCAGCATGAACGCCGTGCAAAAAGTATTGGACGACGAAAAGCGCGCGACCAAGATGATCATGCAGGTGCACGACGAACTAGTGTTTGAGGTCCCCGAAAACGAGGTGGACTGGGTAAAGACCGAAATCCCGCGCCTGATGGCTGGTGTGGCAGACCTTAAGGTGCCGCTGTCGGCGGAGGTGGGTGTGGGGCCGAACTGGGACAAGGCGCACTGACTTTTCGGGTCTGCGTAGCGCAATTCCCCGCTGCCTGCAGGAATTGTGCTCCTGAGCCAGAATGCTGCGGCCCACGCTCTGTGTGCCAAACCTCACCCTTTTTGTAACTAGGACCCCGACATGCTCAACCGCGACCGGAATGACGATTTCAACGCCTTGCTTCCCGGTAAAACTACCGAGGCCGGCGCAACGCGGCGCACCGCACTCAAGACGGCGTTGGGCGTTGGATACGCGGCAACCGTTATGCCGATCATGGCGCAGACTGCCATCAAGACCCCGTCCACCGGACTGATCAGTGGTGAAAGCATTTATGACGTCGAAGGTTTCATGGTGCCGTTCTTCTACGCCGCGCCCGAGGGCAAGAACAACCTGCCGGTGATTCTGGTCGTGCAGGAGGCTTTTGGCGTGCATGAGTACATTGCCGACACCTGCCGCCGTTTTGCCAAGGCGGGTTATTTGGCCATTGCGCCCGAGCTCTTTGCCCGTCAGGGTGACCCTGGCAGTTATGGTGAAGTGGCCAAACTGATGGCTGAGGTGGTGTCCAAGGTGCCGGACGCGCAAGTGATGGGCGACCTGGACGGCGCGGTCAAGTGGGCCGGTGAAAACGGTGGCAACCTGAAAAAGGTAGGCATCACCGGTTTTTGCTGGGGTGGCCGCATCACTTGGCTGTATGCATCCCAAAGCCAGAACGTCAAGGCCGGTGTGGCCTGGTACGGGCGCTTGGTGGGCACCGCGTCCGCACTGACACCCAAGCATCCGGTAGACCTGGCCGCCAGTATCAAAGCGCCAGTGTTGGGCCTTTATGGCGGGCAGGACGGTGGCATTCCGCTGACTACGGTGAACCAGATGAAAGATGCGCTGGCCGAGGGCGCCGCCAAAGGCAACAAGGCGGCAAACGCATCGGAGTTTGTGGTGTACCCTCAGGCACCCCATGCGTTCCACGCGGATTACCGTCCCAGCTTCCGCAAAGACGCCGCTGAAGACGGCTTCAAACGGGCGCTGGAGTGGTTCAAGGGTCACGGCGTCAGCTAATCCGTTCGGACGCTACCCGGCCCAACCGCCCCGAGGGGCGGTTTTGTTCTTTTTATATATGGTAAATCGGGCTTTAGCCCCCGTGAAATATGCGTAAGAAGCTATGATTTTAATAGCAATTTTGATAGGAACCCTGGTCGCTGGCATAGGCTCGGTGTGGCTGGCCGCGGCCCTGAGTTTTGGCGCACTGGCGCGCTACACGCAGCACATGCTCAGCCTGGCTGCGGGTGCGCTGATGGCCACCGCCTTCTTGCATCTGTTGCCCGAGGCGTTCGAAAGTCAGGCTGGGGCCAAGGACTTATTCCTGACCTTGCTGCTGGGCCTGGTGTTTTTCTTCTTGCTGGACAAGGCCGAGCTCTGGCACCATGGCCACGAGCACCACCACCATGGCGCAGACCACGCCCACGATCACGATCACGATCACACGCCGCCGCAGCCCGGAAGCTGGGCCATTCTCACCGGTGACAGCGTGCACTGTTTTGGCGACGGCATCCTGATTGCGTCGGCGTTTATGGCCGACATGCGTCTGGGAGCCATCGCAGCGCTCGCAGTTCTGGCACACGAAGTGCCGCACCACATGGGTGACCTGATGGTGCTGCGCTCGGGCGCCAGCAACAAACGCATGGCGCTGGTCAAGGTGTCGCTGGCGGGCGCGGTGACGTCTCTGGGTGGTATCGCGGGTTATTGGCTGGTGGACTTGTTACACGACTACCTGCCGTATTTCCTGGTCGTCGCATCCAGCAGCTTTGTTTATGTGGCGTTGGCCGACTTGATTCCCCAATTGCAGAAGCGCCTGAGCCTGGCCGAAACCGTGGCCCAAATCACGTGGCTGGCAGTCGGTATTGGCATGGTCACGGTGCTTAGCGGTCTGGCCCACGGGCATTAACTGCGTCGCCGTCTACTCTTCGGCCTGCAATGGCGCGTGCCGGGGCAGCGTGATTGTGATGGCGGTGCCACGTCCGACCGTGGACTGCACGGCCAAATGCCCCCCCAGCGTTTTGGTGACCAGATTTTCCACGATGGACATGCCCAAACCGGTGCCGCCACGGCCGATCTTGGTGCTGAAAAAAGGCTCGAACATCTGCTCGAGAATCGCCGGTGCAATGCCCTTGCCGTTGTCGGAAAATTCCAGCCTGACCGTGTTGTCGTGCGCCTCGCCCCGAATCGTGAATTGCCCTGGCGTTGCGTCGTCAAAAGCATGCAGATAGGCGTTGTTGATCAGGTTGATGATGACCTGACCCAGCGGGCCGGGGTAACTGTCCATCGTGATTCCAGGCGAAATCTCCTGAACGACGCGGTGCGGCTTCTTCTTGAGACTGGGTTTCAGGGTGTCCACGACTTCGGTTATCACCTGTTGCAGGTCAAAGTCGCGGCGCTGTTCGCTGGCCTGATCGGCCGCAACCTGGCGGAAGTTCTTTAGCAATGCCGCCGCCCGCTCCAGATTGCGCACCAAGAGGGCATTGCCCTCTCGCACCTGGCTTAAGAACTGCGTGAGTTCGGACTTCCTCAGTTGACCAGACTCCAGCATCTTCTCGAAATCGCGTGCCTGGTCGACCAGGGTGCTGGCCGTCATCATGCCGTTGCCGATCGGTGTGCTCATTTCGTGCGAAACACTGGCCACCAGGGTGGCCAGTGTTGCGCGCGCTTCGCTCCTGGACAATTCGTCCTGCGAGTGCCGCAAGGTTTGCAGGGCAGATTCCAACTGGGCCGTGCGCTCTTCCACCCGGTTTTCAAGCGTGGCGTTGAGTTCAATAATCCGAGCCTGGGCTTCTTTGCGCAGCGTGATGTCGGTCAGCGTGCCCGCAAATATTTGAGCCCTGCCGTTGGGTGTGCGCGACAACACCTTGCCTTTGCCGTGCACCCACAACCAGCCTCCATCCTTGCGCCGATGGCGGTACTCGGCTTCATAGTGGTCAACCAGTCCACGGGTGTGCGATCGCAAGGCATTGGTCACGCGGTCCTGATCGTCAGGGTGACAATGTTCACGCCAGTCGTAGGCGGGGATGGCTTCCCATTCGGCCAATGTCATGCCGCTCATGACGGCCCAATGGTCGTTCACCTCCAGCTTGCCGGTGCCGTAGTTGTAGGCCCATGTGCCTGCGTCGGTGGCTTCAATGATGTTTTGCAGTCGCTCGCGCTGCTCGGCCAGGGACTCGCGCGCCTTCAACGTCAGAATCTGCGCCCGTTCCATATTGCGCCGGTTTCTTTGCATGCGCGCCAGGGCCAGAAGCAGCACAGCGGTCATCAGAAGCCCCGCCGCTGTCACCCAGTGCGAGAGGCGCAACGGGCCTGCTGCGTCAAGTGCGGGTCGCGGATGCAGCACGATTTCCCAGGACTGGCGGGCGAAGTCCACCGTGGTCGCCTGGTCTTTGGGGTTGGTGTTGCGCCGCAGATCCATGCCCGGCTTGAGGTCACTTTCGTCGCCCAGCCAGGTGTAGATGGGTTTACCGTTGATTCCGCCATTGAGGTCGTAGACCAGAATGTCCATCTTGGCGCTGTCAGCGCGAAGTGTTGCCTCCTGGAAAAGACTGGGCAGGTTGATGATCACCGCCAGGTAGCCCAGGACAGAATGGTCGCGCCCGTACACCGGCGCCGATATGGCAATGCCCATGCTTCCCGACTTGACTGCGCCTTCCTTCATGATGTCAAACACGCCAGAGGCTACCGGTTGCCCAACCGCCTGCGCTTCGAGTTTGGATTGCATGCGCTCGGGGCTGAAACTCATGTCATAACCAGTAGTGCCCATGCGTTCTGGCCAGGCGTACAGCACCGGCACGTACTCTGCGCGACCGTGCACCGGTTCCCAGCCCGAGCCACTGCTGTCGGGCTGGAGCACCCGGAAGTTGTGCAGGCCCGACGCCCGTGCCGCCGCTTCGAACTGCGCCAGTTTCGCCGCCGGCACGATGGGCTGCCACTCGACAATGTGCACGCTGGGCAGGTTGACCGTGACCGTCTCCACATAGCGGGTGAATTCTTCGCGCGAGAGGCTCTGCTGGGACTGAATCATCAGCGCAGTGCCTCGCACTACCTCGATGATGCGCGTCAGTTTGACATCAAAGGCCCCCAGCACCGTTTGCGTGGCTGCTGTGCGCAGTTCCCGGGCCCGCAGGGTTTCGGTCTCGTTCAGGGCTCGGCCGGCCAGCAGGCTCAGTACACTGCCCGCGACCAGGGCTACCACTAGCACCGCCTTGTCCATGCGGCTCCATGGCAAGGGTGTCGTCGTGGCCAGTGCGGGGTCGCCGGGGCGCATGGCCGGACGCTTTAGCCTTGTGCCACCGGGCGCGCAGGGTCGGCGCACCATTCACTCCAGCTGCCGGCAAACAGCGATGTTCGGCCCAGCCCGGCAATTTCCATGGCCAGGATATTGGGCACCGCGCTAACCCCGCTGCCACAGTGGTGCACCACGCTGGCCGGGTCCCGCCCCGCCAGCAAAGTCACGAACTCGGCCCGGAGCTGGTCCGCAGGTTTGAAGTGACCATTGTCATCCATGTTGTCGCCAAACGGACGGTTTAACGCGCCAGGAATATGACCCGCCACCGGGTCCAGCGGTTCCACCTCGCCCCGAAAACGCGGACCGCTGCGTGCGTCGATCACCGTTTGTGTACCGTCTGCGGCCTTGCCGGTTAAGCGCTTTGCTACGCTTTCGATAGTAGCTAAGCCAATCAATTCGGGGGCTAGAGCGAAATTATCCGCAGGCGTTTGTGGTTCTTGTGGGCCACTGCTGACCGCGCCGCCGGCGGCTTGCCAGGCTTGTAATCCACCGTCGAGCACGGCCACGTTTTCGTGGCCCACCCACTTGAGCATCCACCACAGGCGGCCGCAGTAATTGGCTGCCTGGCGGTCATACACCACCACTTGCATGCCATTTGCAACGCCAACCGAACCCAGCCAGGCGGCAAAAGCTTCGCGCGTGGGCAGCGGGTGGCGCCCACCCGAGGCGCTGGTCCCCGCAGCGGGTTTGCCGCTGACCGGGTCTTTGGCGGCACTCAGGTGTTTGTCCAGGTGGGCGTAGAGGGCGCCGGGGATGTGGGATTCGGCATACATGACCTCACCCGCTTGCGCGTCGGTCAGGTTGAAACTGCAATCGAACACTTTGCACGCCTGACCACTGGCCAGCAGGGTTTGCAATTGGGCTACGGTGATCAGCGTGGTGTACATGGTCGGTGTTCGCAATCAATGGACAGGGTTGGAGCGGTGCGTGGCAGTCAGTGGTCTTCAGCGGGCGTATCGGGCATGGCACGGGCGCGCAAGGCCGTTGCCAGTATGCCGCTGGTGACGATAACCGCAATTCCGGCCCAGCCAATAAGGGCGATTTTGTCGCCAAACAGGGTCAGGCTGTAGACGGCGGCAAACACAATGCCGCTGTATTGCATGCTGGCCACCACCAGGGTTGCGCCATGGCTGTAGGCACGTGTCATGCACCACTGGCCCAAAGAGGCCAGTACACCAATCGGAATCACCCAGGCAGCGGCCGTAAAGCTCACCTCGGACCAGGGCGTGAAGTCGGTAAACAGTGCGCCCACAGCGCCCACCACAATGGTGCCAACCGAAAAATAGAACACCGTGCGGACCTCGGGTTCGCCCACCTTGCCCAGCGCCGTGACCTGCATGTAGGCCAGCGCCGCACCCATGCCTGAGAGCAGGCCAATCACCCCGGCGAACAACTGGTTCTGGTCTATGGTGGGGCGCAGCGTCATCACCACGCCGATGAAGCCCAGCAGCACCGTGCCCAAGAGCGGGCCCTGGCGCTGGGCCTGGCCGTAGAGCAGGCCCCCGCCCACGATAAAGGCTGCCACCCAAACGCCGCTCATGTAGTTCAGCGTCATAGCCGTGGCCACCGGCAGGTGGGCAATGGCGTAAAACCAGGCGCTGAGCGACAGGATGCCGATGGCGCTGCGCCACACGTGCATCATGGGCACGGGGGTGCGCAATGGGGTACCGCTGGCACGCAGCACCACGGTCATGAAGATCACGCTGACGATGCCGCGGTAGAACACCAGCTCCAGCGTGCCAAAGCTCTCCGATGCGAACTTGATCCCGACTGCCATGGTGGCAAACAGGAACGAGCCCAGCACCATCCACAGTGCTTGCACTAGAGTCCTAGAAGACTGGGGGCGGGTTTTCCCCCCCGTCCCCCCCCCCCCCGCGCGCCCCCCCCTGCCCCGCGCAGAACGCTCTTCCACCCAGGCTCCGAGCTGTTTGCGGTACCAGCTGTGGAAATGCGGCATGCCATCTTCCATCGGGCTCTGGTACGGGCCGACTTCGTTGTCACCACGTGCCAGCAGGGCGGCGCGGCCGGCGTCCATGCGTTCACCGATTTCGTCGTCCTCGATGCAGGTCTCGTTGTAGGCGGCCTGTTGGGCTTCCACGAACTCGCGCTCAAACGCCACGATTTCCTCGGGGTAATAGAACTCGACCATGTTCATGGTCTTGTTGGGCCCCATGGGGTGCAGGGTCGACACGGTCAGCACATGCGGGTACCACTCCACCATGATGTGGGGGTAATAGGTCAGCCAGATGGCGCCTTGTTGTGGAGCGACACCATTGCGATACGCCAGCAGCGCTTTTTGCCAGCGCTCGTAGACGGGGGAGCCGCCGGTGGCGTCGGCCTTGGCCAGCTGCGCGGCCACACCCACTGTTTGCACCGAGTAGTTGTCGGCAAATTGCCAGCGCAGGTCGTCACAGGTCACAAACTTGCCCAGCCCGGGGTGGAACGGGCCGACGTGGTAGTCCTCCAGATAGACCTCGATAAAGGTCTTCCAGTTGTAGTTGCACTCGTGCATGACCACCTTGTCCAGCACAAAACCCTCAAAGTCCAGCGCGGCCCTTGGCCCCATGCCGGCCAGATCGGCCGCCACATTGCGGCCGTTTTGCTCAAACAACAGCCCGTTCCACTCCTGCAGCGGGTAGTTTTTGAGGTTCAGGCAGGGGTCTTGCTCAAAATGCGGTGCGCCAATCAAGGTGCCGGCCTGGATCGGCGCACCGTGGGTGTTGGCGCCGCTGTAGGTCCAGCGGTGCAGGGGGCAAACAATATTGCCGCCTGCGCTGGCCACCTGACGGCCGTGGTCAGTGACCGGGTTGATCAGTGAATCGCGGCCTTTGAGCATCAGCGCCTGGCGGTGCCGGCAGACGTTGGAAATCAGTTCCACGCCGCTGGCATTGCGCACCAGCGCCCGGCCTTCTTTTTCCTGGGGCAGGGCGTAGTAGTCCCCGACATTGGGAACGCTCAGCGAGTGCCCCACATAACGGGGCCCATTCTGGAAGATAGTTTGCATCTCGCGCTGGTACAGCGCGGTGTCAAAATAACTTGAAACGGGTAGTTGTGACGGAGTGTTGTTTAACTCTGTCGAAACCCGCATGCCCAGTGGCTTTGCGGGCTTTTTGACAATCGGTGGAAAGTCAGTTTTGCACAATGTTTGCACAATTCTCGGTCCTCTGGATGCAAAACCCCCGTTGCCGGGGGTTCGGTGAGGCAGCTACCTTGAGAGCTGCCTAGGGCTGTGGATTGTACCCCGGGGAGCAGCAGGGCTGTCTTTGCCTCGGGGCGGCACAACTGCAAAGCGCCTAAAATCGCGGTTTCCTGTTTCCCACCCCATTTCATGCCCAAGGCCAGTGCCAAACCGATCTCTGCTGACGCACCCGCGATTCCCATTGCAGTGACCACCAGTTATGAAGACGCCATGCGCGAACTTGAACAACTGGTCGGCCAGCTCGAATCAGGCGAAATGCCGCTCGATGACATGTTGGCGGGATACCAGCGCGGCGCGCTGCTGCTGGAACACTGCCGAGCCAAGCTGCAGGCGGTGGAAGACCAGATCAAGGTGCTCGACGGCGGCACGCTTAAGGCCTGGAAGTCGCCATGAGCACAACGTCAGTGATGCCATCACCCATTCACCAGCCATTTGATCTGGATGCCTGGAGCCGCGTGCGCCTGGCCGAGGTCGAAGCGGCGCTGGACCGGTGGGTGACCGCTGACGTTCCCCAAGGGCTGGACCATGGCGCGCCCGCCCAACTGGTGGAAGCCATGCGTTATGCAGTGCTGGATGGCGGCAAGCGACTGCGCCCGCTGCTGGTCCTGGCGGCTCAGGAGGCAGTCGACATCCAGGGCGCGGGTGGCGCGGCTGCGGGGCAGCATGCGGCATTACGCGCCGCCTGTGCGGTTGAACTGATCCATGCCTATTCCCTGGTTCATGACGACATGCCCTGTATGGACAACGATGTGTTGCGCCGAGGCAAGCCCACGGTGCATGTGCGGTTTGGCGAGGCCAGTGCCCTGTTGGCGGGCGACGCCCTGCAGGCTTTGGCCTTTGAGTTGCTGACGCCACAAGATGGCTCGGTGCCAGAAACCATCCAGGCACGGCTGTGTGCTTCGTTGGCCCGTGCCGCGGGTAGTGCTGGTATGGCGGGGGGGCAGGCTATTGACCTGGCCAGCGTCGGTCTGCCGCTGACCGAAGTGCAATTGCGCGAAATGCACGAGTTGAAAACCGGCGCTCTGTTGCAGGCCAGCGTCATGATGGGTGCCTTGTGTGGGGTGTCCAATGTCCAAGCAGCAACAGCGCTGCATGCCTATGGTCGCGCCATTGGCCTGGCCTTTCAGGTGGTGGATGATATTTTGGACGTCACTGCAGACTCCAGCACCCTGGGCAAGACCGCTGGCAAAGACGCCGACAACAACAAACCTACCTATGTCTCGCTAATGGGCTTGCCCGCCAGCCGGGCCTACGCCCAGCGCTTGCTACACCAGGCGCAAGCAGCACTTGACGGTAGCGGCTTGGCGCAAACCCGGGCCCTGAGCGCTTTGGCCGACATGGTCGTAAACCGTGCCAGTTGACCAAATATTTACATGAAATTGGCCTCTAGCCCTCGAATTATTTGCGTAAGACGCTACTAAAACAATAGCATATGCCCCACCTTCAGTACCCTTTGCTGCACTGCATCAACGATCCTTCGGACCTGCGCCAGTTGCCACGCGACCAATTGCGAGATCTGTCGGACGAGTTGCGCGGTTTTTTGCTGGACAGTGTGGCCAAGACTGGCGGTCACCTCAGTTCCAATCTTGGCACGGTGGAATTGACCGTTGCACTGCACTATGTCTACAACACACCCCACGACCGCATCGTGTGGGACGTGGGCCACCAGACCTACCCGCACAAGATTTTGACTGGCCGACGCGACCGCATGCCCAGCCTGCGCCAGATGGGCGGCTTGAGCGGCTTCCCGCAGCGTTCTGAGAGTGACTACGACACCTTTGGCACCGCCCACTCCAGTACCTCGATCTCGGCGGCGCTGGGCATGGCGCAGGCGGCGCGCATCCAAGGGATCGACCGGCACGCCATTGCGGTGATTGGCGACGGTGCCATGACCGCCGGCATGGCCTTTGAAGCGCTCAACAATGGCGGCGTGTCCGACTGCAACTTGCTGGTCATCCTGAACGACAACGACATGAGCATCAGCCCGCCCGTGGGGGCACTGAACCGCTACCTGGCGCAGTTGCTGAGTGGGCGTTTTTACGCGGCTGCCAAGAATGTCGGCAAGACCGTGCTCAAGGGTGCGCCGCCCTTGTTTGAATTGGCCAAACGGCTGGAGGAACATGCCAAGGGCATGGTGGTGCCAGCTACCTTGTTCGAGAAATTCGGCTTCAACTACATCGGCCCGATTGACGGCCACGACCTCGATTCGCTCATCCCAACGCTGGAGAACATTCGCCTGCTCAAGGGGCCGCAGTTCTTGCACGTGGTGACCAAAAAGGGCCAGGGCTACAAACTGGCCGAGGTCGACCCGGTGGCCTACCACGGTCCCGGCAAGTTCGACCCCAGCGTGGGCCTGCAAAAGCCCTCCGTCGCGCCCAAGCTCACCTTTACCCAGGTCTTTGGCCATTGGTTGTGCGACATGGCCCAAGCCGACCCCCGGTTGGTGGGCATCACACCCGCCATGCGCGAAGGCTCCGGCATGGTCGAGTTCGAACAACGCTTTCCAGAGCGCTACTTTGATGTGGGCATTGCCGAACAACACGCGGTCACGTTTGCGGCGGGATTGGCTACTGAGGGCCTCAAGCCCGTGGTGGCGATTTATTCCACTTTCTTGCAGCGTGCCTATGACCAGCTGATCCACGACGTGGCCATTCAAAACCTGCCGGTGGTGTTTGCGCTGGACCGCGCCGGTCTGGTGGGTGCCGACGGCGCAACCCACGCCGGAGCGTATGACATCGCTTACCTGCGTTGTATTCCCAATATCAGCGTGGCTTGCCCGGCCGATGAAAACGAGTGCCGCCAGCTACTCAGCACAGCCTTTGGGCAGGACCATCCGGTCGCCGTGCGGTACCCACGCGGTGCCGGTGCCGGGGTCGCCGTGCAGGCTAATCTGGACGGCCTGCCGTTTGGCAAGGGCGAGATTCGTCGCAACGGCACCAGCGGTATTGCCATCCTGGCCTTTGGCACCTTGCTGTACCCGGCGCTCGAAGCCGCACAGACGCTGGGCGCTACGGTGGTCAACATGCGCTGGGCCAAACCACTGGACACCGAATTGCTGATGCAGGTCGCACGCAGCCACGCGGCGTTGGTGACGGTGGAGGAGGGTTGTGTCATGGGCGGCGCGGGCAGTGCCGTGGCCGAAGCCCTGCATGCGGCTGGCATTGAACTGCCGGTGCTGCAATTGGGTCTGGAAGACGTTTTCATCGAACACGGCGACCCGGCCCGTTTGTTGAGCTTGCAGGGGCTGGATGCGGTTGGCATCAAGGCGTCCATCACGCACCGATTTGCGGCATTGCTGGCTCCGTTGGCACGGGCCGCGTAATAGGTCCCCACGCTCCACCGCTGCGCGGGTCGCTGCACCCAAAGGGGGAGCGTTTCACCTTGGGGCGGCCCGGCGGTGAAACATCGGCCTAATGCAGCATTCCTTGCAGAATCCTGAGGACCCGGGATTCTTGCCGTTTTCGAGGGAAAACCCCCACGTCTGGGGGCATTGCACTTCCTACAATCTGCGTGACTCATAGCAGTCCTTGCCGCGTGGAAACTCCTGTGCGGTGAGATTGTTTCAAACCACTTTTGGAGTACATCGAATGG
Source organism: Candidatus Aalborgicola danicus (assembly GCA_016703945.1). Classification (GTDB taxonomy): domain Bacteria; phylum Pseudomonadota; class Gammaproteobacteria; order Burkholderiales; family Burkholderiaceae_C; genus Allorhodoferax; species Allorhodoferax danicus. The sequence goes on along the minus strand of JADJBC010000002.1, from coordinate 179,482 downwards.
ATCGTCGTTCAATTATCAAAAACGCTGGTATCGCTGGCGTTCTGGCTGCTGGTGCTGCACCGGCGGTCCACGCACAGGGTGCCGCCATCCGTTGGCGCCTGGCTTCGAGCTTCCCCAAGGCACTGGACACCATTTTTGGTGCAGCCGATACCTTCGCCAAGAAGGTTGGTGAAATGTCCGGTGGCAAGTTCACCATCACCACCCATGCTGGCGGCGAGTTGATGCCTGCCTTTGGTGTGGTGGACGGTGTGCAGAACGGCACCGTTGAAATGGCCCACACAGCGCCTTACTACTTCCACGGCAAGGACGAAACCTTTGCACTGGGTTGCGCTATTCCCTTCGGCCTGAACAGCCGCCAGATGACCGCCTGGATGTACATGGGCAACGGTGGCAAGCTGATGCGCGAGTTCTACGCCAAGTACAACATCGTCAACTTCCCCATGGGTAACACCGGTGCCCAGATGGGCGGCTTCTACCGCAAGGAAATCAAGTCGGTTGCCGACATCAAGGGTATGAAGATGCGCATCGGCGGCTTTGCCGGTCGCGTGCTGGAGCGCATGGGTGGCGTGCCTCAGAATATTCCCGGCGGAGAGATTTACACGGCGCTGGAAAAAGGCACGATCGACTCTGCCGAGTGGGTTGGACCCTACGATGACCAGAAGCTGGGCCTGAACAAGGTGGCCCCGTTCTACTACTACCCCGGCTGGTGGGAGGGTGGTCCCCAGCTCGACCTGTTTGTCAACGACAAGGCCTACAACGGTCTGTCGGCCGACAACAAGGCCATCATCGAATCCGCTGCAGCCTTCGCCCACACCGAAATGCAGGCCAAGTACGACGCGCGCAACCCTGCCGCCCTGAAGGCCCTGGTCGGCGCCAAGACCAAGGTTTTGCCTTTCCCCAAAGACGTGCTCGACCTGGCTTTCAAGGAGTCCATGGCCCTGTATGCTGAGGTGAGCGCCAAGAACGAAAACTTCAAGAAGGTGTACGAAGACTACTCCGAGTTCCGCAAAGACCAGAATCTGTGGTTCCGCTTCACTGAAGCGCGTTTCGACAGCTTCATGCAAGCACAGAAGCTGTAATCCAGCTTTTTGCCCTGCTCAAAAACCCCGCTCTGCGGGGTTTTTTGTTTTTTGAACTACACCAGGGTGTCGGACTCTGAGAGAGCGAAGCAAGCTATGACTGCCCTTCAAAACGCCTGGTCCCACCGGATCGACAGGCGAATGGCTGCGTTGATCAACCCGACCATGCTATAGGTCTGAACGAAGTTGCCCCACTGCTCGCCGGTTCGCAAGTCCATGTGCTCGGCCAGCAATCCATGGTGATTGCGGCAGGACAGCAGTTTCTCAAACAGCGCACGCGCCTCCTCCCGTCGATTGAGCGTGGCCAACGCCGTGACATACCAGAAGGTGCAGACCAAAAACGCATTCTCCGGCGCTCCAAAGTCATCCACTTCGACATAACGAAAGATGAAATCACCGCGGCGCAAGTCGTGTTCCACAGCCGCGACCGTGCCGGCAAAGCGTGGATCGTTGGCTTCCAGAAATCCGAGTTCTACCAGCAGCAGAAGGCTGGCATCCATGGCCTCGCCTTCAAAGGTTGATGCGAACGCTCCACGCTCCGCGTTCCAGGCCCGTTCGCTGATGGTGGTGTGGATGGTGTTGGCGTGGTCGCGCCAGTATTGCTCACGCTCAGTCAGCTCCAATTGTTTGGCGATGCGTGCCAGGCGGTCGCAGGCGACCCAGCACATGACCGAAGAAAACGTGTGCACACGTGCGCTGCCACGGAGTTCCCAAAGACCCGCATCCGGCTGGTCGTGGCATCGGCGCGCTTGTTCACCCAGCGGCTCCAGGTGTTGGAAAAGCGCCGCATCACCACGACGCGTCAGTCGCTGGTCGAAAAAAATGTGGGTAGCGGCCAGGATGGCGGAGCCATACACGTCGTGCTGTATTTGCTGGTACGCCTGGTTGCCGATGCGCACAGGCCCCATGCCACGGTAACCATCGAGCGTTGAGACTTCACTTTCGTGCAGCTCTGATCGTCCATCAATGCCATAGACTGGTTGCAGCGCTCCGCCCGCAGTTCCCGCCGCGATGTTGATGATGTAGGCGATATACCGCTCCATGGTGCGGGTAGCGCCCAGCCGATTCAGGACGTTGACCACAAAATAACTGTCTCGCAGCCAGCAAAACCGGTAGTCCCAATTGCGGATGCTGCCCGCGGCTTCCGGGATCGAGGTCGTCATGGCTGCGATGATGGCGCCGGTGTCGTCGTAGGCGTTGAGTTTGAGCGTTATGGTGGCGCGAATGACTTCGGTTTGCCATTCGAACGGTATCGCCAGGTTGCGCACCCAGTTGCGCCAGTACTGTGTGGTTTCTTCCAGAAATCGGCGCCCAACCTCGCTGGCGGACTCGTTGACGGTCTCATCCGCACCCAGCATCAGCGTGACACTGTCATCGAGCAGAAAAGAACTCTCCTGCAAGATTGCCGTGAGCGATGCATCGGTCGTGAGCCGCAGTGTGAGGCTTGGTGCGATGTAGCGGATGTGATTGCTGCCCCAGGTCACGGTCGGCCGGCCGGCTCCGTTGTCACAAGCCGGTCGCATGCGCAACAGGATTCGTGGGCTGCCGGCGAGCCGTCTGATACGTCGGACCAACATCATCGGGTGAAAGGTGCGACCGTGTAGTTTGAATCGGGGGGCGAAGTCGGTGATCTCAATGGCACCGCCGTGTTCATCGAACAACCGGGTCACAAGAATGGCTGTGTTCTCCAAATAGGTCTGCTCGCTGCGTGCACATTCTGCGAGGTCCACTGAAAAGAAGCCAAAGTCGTCTTGGGATTTCAGCAGCGCGCAAAACATGGGGTCCGCGTCAAAACGGGGGAAGCACGCCCAGGTGATCGTTGCATTGGTATCCACCAAGGCCCCAATCGTGCAGTTGCCTATCAAAGCCAGATCAAGATTCTTCATGAGTTTCCTTTGTTCTTAAATCGGCCAATGCCAAACCCAACCAGAGGCGCACAGCGGCCACATCCGGTAGCCGAAATCGGGCACAGCTGGGACCTTTTCCCACTTTGATCGACACGCCACCTCGGGCATTAACGGCCGCAAAGCCCTGCTCGTCGTTTTGGTCGTCGCCAATAAAAACAGGAAGACGACCTTTGAAGGGCGACTCCGCCAGATACTCTCCAATCGCCGTGCCTTTGTCGACGCCCGCCGGTTTGATTTCGACGACGAACTTGCCACGCTGCAGTTCGAGCCCTTGGCCATGCATTTGCAGAAGCTGGCCCATCAGACGGTGCACATAGCCGCCTAACATCGGCACCTGACGGTAATGCAATGCCAACGTCAGGCCTTTGTCTTCCAGGATCAGTGCCGGTTGCCGCGCAAGCAGGGGTCCCAGCGCGTCTTTGATGGCACCTTTCGCCGCGGGTGGGGTGGCGTGAATCCAGAGGCGTCCGCTGCTGTCGCGACGTTCCAGGCCATGCAGCCCGGCCAAAGGCAACTGCACCAGTTTGATGCGGTCCTGCAGGTCAGAGATCATGCGACCGCTAACCAAGGCCAGTGCGCCGCCACAGGCGGCATACAGACTGGCGATCAATTGCAGCAGTGGTTCCTCGACCAGGACCGCCTGGGGTGTCCTGGCCAGGTTGAGCAAGGTGCCGTCAACGTCCAGAAAAAAGGCCCAATCCAGCTGGGGTCTGGGTGGCGAAGTGTGGTGTGCTCTTGTCATCGGATTGCTCTTTCCGGCTTAACCACCAAACGGCTCCGTCGGCGTTTGGTCGCCGCGTCCAGCAACATACGGCCCGCCCAGCGGAATACATTGAATTCGGCGACCAGGCCGCGCATCAGGCGCATGCGATCACGCTGCTCCAGGTCCGGCATGCTCAAGGCCAAGTGCAATGCGGCGGCACACTGGTCGGAGTCATAGGGGTTAACAACCAACGACTCCGGCAGCTCCCGCGCGGCGCCCGTGAACTCCGACAGGATCAGTACCCCCCGCTCATCGTCGCGCGCGGCAACAAACTCCTTGGCCACCAGGTTCATGCCATCGTGAAGACTGCTCACAAAACACAGGTCCGCCGCGCGAAAGTATTCATACACCTGTGGGGTTGCGTGTTGCTCGACCTTTAGCAGGATGGGTGGTGGTCCCCGTCGATCAAAACGTGCGTTGATACGCGCCGCCAGTGCACGCACCTGGGCCTCATGGTGCTGGTATTCGTCAATGCTGGAGCGGGTTGGCGCTGCAATTTGAACAAAAGTGAATCGGCCAATCCAGGCGGGGTTCAACTCCAGCAGCCTTTCAATCGACCGGAAACGCTCCAGGATGCCCTTGGTGTAATCCAGACGGTCTACGCCGATGCCAAGCTTGTGTTCCTGTGGCAAGTCGTTGCGCGAGCGGATGTCGCTGCGGCATTCCGGCACACTTTTTTGCAACAGTGCGGGTTCCGGCGGCCACTCAATCGAAATGGGATACCTGCGCACGGCCGTCATCTTGCTGCCAAACGAAACATCAAAGGACTCCCGGTCCACACGCGCTTCCAGGAAACGATCCACCGTGTCAACAAAATTGTTGCAATGAAATTGGGTATGGAAGCCCATGATGCTGCTGCCCAACATGCCTGCCAGTATCTCTTCTCGCCAGGGGCAAATGGCGAAGGACTCCGGGTTGGGCCAGGGAATGTGCCAGAAGCTGATGATCGTAGCTTCCGGCAGCTCGTCACGAATCATCTTGGGCAGCAGGGCAAAGTGGTAGTCCTGCACCAGCACAATTGGGTTGCGGGTCTTGGACTCCTTAATGACCGCTTGTGCAAATTTGCGGTTCACCGCGACGTATTGAGCCCAGTCACCAGACCTAAAAATCGGACGCACATGGGCAATATGGCAAAGCGGCCAAAGGCCCTCGTTGGCAAAACCATAGTAGTAGCCAGCTTCTTCTTCTGGCGTCAACCAGACACGGCGGATCTGATAGGCCGGGTTATCTGGGGGTACCGCGATGCGGTCCTGCTTATCCACCACCTCCTGGTCGGCCGAGCCGCTGCCGTGCGCAATCCAGGTGCCCGAGCAAGCCCGCATGATGGGCTCCAGCGCCGTCACCAGGCCACTGGCGGGACGCTGCACCTCGACTTTGTCACCTTTTCTTTGGTGGATATAGGGCTCACGGTTCGACACCACAATCACATCCTCGCCGCGTAATTCACCGTGCAGAATGGTCCGCAGCGTATCGGGTGACCAGGTAAGTTGGCTCTCGTCGCGTGCGCGGTTCTCGGATTCCAGCTCCTTGATGAGGCGCTGCAGGTCCCGGGCAATGGGTTTGAAACCCGGGAGGTTTGACCCAGGCGAGACCTCGGGGCGGCGGACCAATCCTTCGCCGCGCAACAAGGCTTGCATACCAGCCATCCAGCCGCGCCAGGACAGTTGGGCTACAACAACGGTGATCAGCGACACGGCTGCCGCCAATGCCATGAAGACATAAAAAAGGTAACGCTTGGTCTCTTCGCTGCGCCGGGTAATGAAGCTCATGTCGTGCACTAGAACCAGTTGCCCGGCTTCGGCAGTCGGCGTCAATGTCGTTGTCGCTGCAGCCGTTGTATCTGCTGTCGCCTGCGGCGCCGTGTCGGTGTTGACTGGTACTACTGCGACATGCAACAGGCCTTTGGCCCCTGACAGCAATTGCTCCCCCGGTGCCTTCCATCTCAGCAATTTGCCGCAGCTCACTTCGGCCGGCAAGGTGCGGCTGGCCAGAATGGGGGACTGCGGCGTGGCGCAGTATCCAATGGCGTAAAGACGTTCGTCCTGCGAAATGCGGTTGAAAAATTCACTGGTTTTTGCCTTCTTGCCGGCAGCCAACTGCTCCAACAGTGGTTCGTGAATCGTGTTGGCGATCAGTGCGGCACGAATTTCAATATCCCGTACAAACCAACGCAAGGTCAGCCGGTCTACGAGTGGTGCCAAAGCGTAGGCAATTGCGGCCAGGACCAACAGCAACGGAAGCACAAAGCGCAAAGACAATCTCATGGAGTTTCCTTGGTTGTCGAACAGTCAGAACAGGGGACGCAGCCCCAGGCAAATAGGCGCGACCCTCAAAGCAATAACTGATGCTGGATCAAATAGACCCCCGCACCCGCCAGATAACCCACCAGTGCCAGGCCACTGATCTTTTTGACGTACCAGAAGAAATGAATCTTCTCCAGCCCCATGGCCGCAACACCGGCGGCAGAGCCGATGATCAGGATCGATCCACCGGTGCCGGCGCAGTAGGCCAGGAACTCCCAGAAAAAGTGATCCGGCGGGTACTGGGCCAGACTGTACATGCCCATGGCGGCCGCCACCAGGGGCACGTTGTCCACGATGGCGCTGGCCATCCCGATCAGCATCACGATGACGGCTTGGTGGCCGATGGTCTTGTCCAGCCACTGCGCCAGCGCGGTCAGGATGTGCGTGTGCTCCAGGGTAGCGACCGACAGCAGGATGCCAATAAAAAACACCAGCGATGCCATGTCAATCCGGCTCATGGCATGCACCAGGGTGAGCGGCTGGCGGGTCTGCTCATCCATGTTGCGGTGCACCAGATCGCCGACCACCCACAGAATGCCCAGGCCAAACAGGATGCCCATGAACGGGGGCAGGTGGGTTACTGTCTTGAACACCGGCACCGCCACCAGAATACTGAGCCCGAGGAAAAACATCAGGTTGCGTCTAAACACAGAGGTGTGCTGCCTAGCATTGTGTTTGTCCTGCGCGGGCGCTACAACCCGCTGTCCTCGCAAGACATAGGCCACGATGGCCAGCGGAACCAACATGCTCACCAGCGAGGGCAGTAGCACCCCCTTGATGATGGCCAGGCTGGTGACCTGCCCACCAATCCACAACATGGTGGTGGTTACGTCACCAATGGGTGACCAGGCACCGCCGGAGTTGGCGGCGATGACGATGATGCCGGCAAAGAACAGCCGGTCATCGTGTTTGGCCAGCAGCTTGCGCATCAGCGAAATCATCACGATGGTGGTGGTCAGGTTGTCCAGAATGGCGCTGAGAAAGAACGTGACAAACCCCACCATCCACATCAGCGTGGACAGTTGGGTGGTTTTGATGCGGGTGGTGATGACATCAAAGCCGTGGTGCGCATCGACCACTTCCACAATGGTCATAGCCCCCATCAGGAAGAACACGATTTGTGCCGTTCCCATCAGTGATTCGCCCAATTGTTCGCTCACCAGATGGGCATCACCCACCGACACCGCGTAGATCGTCCACAGCAAGCCTGCGCCCACCAAGGCAGAGCCGGACTTGTTGATTTTGAGTGGGTGTTCCAGCGCTGTGGCCGCGTACGCGATCACAAAGATCGTGATCAGTGCAGCGAGCACAAATGGGGAATGGCCGGACAACTGGTGCATGGTCGGTGTTACTCCGCGTGGCGGCCCGACCAGCGCATCAACCTGACATGCCCCACAACGCGGCAAGTACACCCTGTTGCATTGTAGATGCGTGAAGCTCCCGCCCGTGAAGGAGCTTCAATCGCGGCAAACTGTCAATGCAATAAATTGAACTGAACGATGTAGACCACTGCACCGGCAGCGTAGCCCAGCAGGGCCAGGGCGCTGATTTTCTTCACGTACCAGATGAAGTCGATCTTCTCCAAGCCCATGGCGGCCACACCGGCTGCAGAACCGATGATCAGGATGGAGCCCCGGTGCCGGCGCAGTAGGCCATGAACTCCCACAGAAAGCTGTCCGGCGGGTACTGCGTCAGGCTGTACATACCCATGCTGGCGGCCACCAGTGGCACGTTGTCCACCACGGCGCTGACCAGGCCGATCAGCATCACGATTACGTCCTGGCGGCCCACGGTCTTGTCCAGCCATTGCGCGATGGAAGACAACACATGGGTATGTTCCAGCACCGCAACGGCCAGCAGGATACCGATGAAAAACACCACGGCACTCATATCGATGCGGGTCAGTGCGCGTGCCAGCGTCAAGCGCTGTTTGCGCAGGTCCTCTTCCTGGCGGTGCACGATGTCACCGACCGCCCACAACAAGCCCAAACCGAACATCACACCCATGAAGGGCGGCAGGTGGGTGACGGTCTTGAAAATCGGGAACCATCACCAAAATGCCCAGACCCAGGAAAAACATCAGGTTGCTCTCGAATGCGCTGGTGTGGAAAACATCTTCGTTCTCGCGGGCTTTTTGCGGTACCACCGGACGGTTGCCCAGGATGCGTGCAGTGACCGCCAATGGAACCACCATATTGACCAATGACGGCACAATCAGCCCCTTCATGATTTCAATGGCGGTGATCTGACCGCCAATCCACAGCATGGTGGTGGTCACGTCGCCAATGGGTGTCCAGGCGCCACCCGCATTGGCGGCAATGACGATGATGCCGGCAAAAAACAGCCGGTCTTCGCGGTTGCCCAGCAGCTTCTTCATCAAGGACACCATAACGATGGTGGTGGTCAGGTTGTCCAGAATGGCGCTCAAGAAAAACGTCACAAAACCCACCATCCACATCAGGCTGGAAAGTTTGGTGGTCTTGATGCGCGAGGTGATGACCTCAAAGCCGTTGTGGGCGTCTACCACTTCCACAATCGTCATGGCCCCCATCAGGAAGAAAACGATCTGCGCCATGCCTTGCAGCGACTCGCTCAAGTCCGCACTGACCACCTTGGCATCTCCGCTGGACATGGCGTAAATCGTCCACATCAGCCCCGCACCCAGCAGCGCACTGGCGGATTTATTGACCTTGAGCGGGTGCTCCAGCGCAATGGCCAGATAGGCCACCACAAATACCAGTATGAGAACGGTGAGCATGTTTGTCTTCCTTTGTTATGGTTGTTCAACAGCGACTGGAAAAAAAGGGCCCGAGAGCCCTTTTTCGGTGCGGTCTGGCTACCGCTAAGGTTTCTTTTTGGCGTCCTTTTCAGCCGCCTCCATCATGGCCTTCATGGGGTCATCTTCCTTGGCGGCATCGGCTGCCGGTGCGCCAGGGTCACCCGCCTTGGCACCGGTATCCATGCCTACGGTTGGATCGGTTGCTTCTTCGGCTTTGGGTTGATCCAACTGGTTCATGATTTGTTCGGAACTCAGGGTTTCCTGTTTTTCAATGCCGCCGGTGACCAGAACAGGGAACAAAATGATGCACACCAGCATGATCAACTGCAGGATGATGAAGGCAATCGACCCTTTGTAAATCTCAATCGTCTTGACAGAGGCAATCATCTTGCCGGTGACGCGGTCCTTGTAGTCAAACTTGGCCGCCACGCTGCGCAGGTAAAACAGGGCAAAACCAAAGGGCGGCGTCAGGAACGACGTCTGCAGGTTCATGGCAATGATCACACCAAACCAGATCATGGCCTGGTCGGGTGTCATGCCGGGCACCAGGCCGGGCAGGATTTTTTCAGCGACGGGGGCCAGCAGCGGAATCACGATGAAGGCGATCTCGAAAAAGTCGATAAAACAGCCCAGAATAAACACCAGAATGTTCACCACCACCAGGAAGCCCCAGGCGCCGCCAGGCATTTTGTCAAACAGGTGTTCGACCCAGATGTGGCCGTCTGCCGCATTAAACGTGAAGCTGAAAACCGTGGAGCCGATCAAGATGAACAACACAAAAGATGCCAGCTTGGCCGTGTTCTCCAAGGCTTGTTTGGTCAGCGACATGCTGAGACGGCGTTTGCCCAGTGCCAGAATGAGTGCACCCAGGGCTCCCATGGCACCGCCTTCGGTCGGTGTGGCAACACCCAGGAAGATGGTGCCCAGCACCAGAAAAATCAGGATCAGCGGTGGCATCAGTACAAAGGTCACCTGCTCGGCCAGGCGTGACAACAAATGCATTTTGGTGATGTGGTTGATGATGGCCAGGGCCAAACCGGTAAGTGATGCCAGCGTCAGCGACATGATCACAATTTCATCACCCGCAGCCGGCAAAGAGCGCTCAAGCCACTTTGTCATAAGGCCGTTGTGTACCTGCGCCCATCCGTAACCCACAGCGATACAAATCAACACCAGCACCAGCAGCGAGCGGTGCCCCGACTTGCCGTTGTCTTCTTTGTAGAGCAAGGCCTCGGGCGGCAGAGCAGGCACCAGGGCCGGCTTGAAAATGGCCACGGCCACGATAAACAGGATGTACAAACCCACCAGCAGCAAACCGGGGATCAGCGCACCGGAGTACATGTCGCCCACCGAGCGGCCCAACTGGTCGGCTAGCACAATCAGCACCAGCGACGGGGGAATGGCCTGCGCCAGCGTGCCGGATGCGGTGATGGCCCCCGTGGCAATGGTGCGGCTGTAGCCATAACGCAGCATGATGGGCAGGGAGATCAAGCCCATGGAGATCACCGCAGCGGCCACCACACCGGTGGTTGCTGCCAGCAGCGCACCGACCAGTATCACGGCAATCGCAACACCACCACGCACCGGGCCAAAGACCTGGCCTACGGTTTCCAGCAGGTCCTCGGCCATGCCAGAGCGTTCCAGAATGATCCCCATGAAGGTGAAAAACGGAATGGCCAGCAGCGTGTCGTTCTGCATGATGCCAAAGATGCGCAAGGGCAGGGCCTGGAACATCGCAGCAGGAAAAATGCCCGCTTCAATGCCGACAAATCCAAAGGCGAGGCCGGTGGCTGCCAGCCCGAACGCAACGGGAAAACCGGTGAGCAGCAGGACAAACAGGCCTGCAAACATGAGCGGCACAAATTGCTGTGCCAAAAAGGTGGTTTGCATTTATTTGTCTCCTGCCAACATGTCGGCGGCTTTTTTCTCTAGTTCTTCAAGGTGCTTCTGTTCGTCCGACTTTGTTTCTTCGGCGTTGAGCACGTCGGGGCCGTTGCCTGTCAAAAAGGCAATGCGTTTGATCAGCTCAGACAGCCCTTGCATCATGAGCAGTGCGAAGCCAAGGGGAATGAGCCCATACACCGGCCAGCGGATCAGACCGCCCGCGTTGGTCGAAATTTCACCGCTGGTATAGGCTTGCATGAAAAACGGCCAACACAGCGAAATACCAATTGAGCAAAACGGAAACAGCACCACTAGGATGCCGACCACATCAATCCAGTTGCGGGTGCGGTCGCTGAGTTTGCTGGAGATGAAGTCGATGCGCACATGCGAGTTCTTCAGGAAACCATACCCAGCACCAAGCATAAACACAGCGGCAAACAGGTACCACTGAATCTCCAGCAGGCCGTTGGAGCTTTGGTTAAACGCCTTGCGCACCAGCGCGTTGCCGGCACTGATGAGGGTGGTCGCCAAAATCAGCCACATGGTGAGTTTGCCGACCCAAGTGCTGATCGTATCGATCAGCCGGGACAGCGAAAGTAATGGTGTCATGGTGTCTCCGCCAAAGGTTGTGGGTCAAGGCGATGGCTCGCCGCTTTGCCCATTTGTGTGCCAGCAGAGTCTAAGGGCTACTGGCTGCTTTGCGGCTGAAGAAACCCTGACGTTGACAGTACATAGGGCCTAGGGTTTACCAGAGTATGGCAAGCCGAATACTCTGGATAAATTTATGAAAAATAAGGCTCTAGCCCCGCATAATAAGCGTAGGTAGCTATTGAAACGATAGCATTTGTTGCGCGGTCCACATGCCTGCAATGGTTAACAACAGTGAGCCAAACAGATGCAGTCCTGCTGTGCCGAGCGCCAGCGCATAACGCTGGTGCATCAGCAGGTTGACGACTTCGGCGCTGAAGCTGGAGAAGGTGGTGAGTGCGCCCAGGAAGCCGGTGACCAGGGCCAGGCGCCACACGGGGTCAATCTGCGGCAGGGCCTGGAACACGGCCACGCAGATGCCCACCAGATAACCGCCAATCAGGTTGGCGGCCAGCGTGCCCCAGGGAATGACACCACCGGGACTGAGCCACAGGCCCAGACCCCAGCGCGCCAGCGCGCCCGCGCTGGCGCCCACACAGATAGCAATAACAGGCCACATGGTTTCAGTTTGCCATCTTTTGCGGCAGCCAGGTCACGATGCCGGGGAAGACGTAGATCAAGGCCACGGCCGCGCACATCAGGAAGAACATGGGCATGGTGACCCTGGCAATCCACGTGAGCTGGCGCCCGGTCATGCCCTGCAGCACAAACAGGTTGAAGCCCACCGGCGGCGTGATCTGCGCCATCTCCACCACCAGCACGACGAAGATGCCAAACCAGATGGGGTCGATGCCGGCGGCGTTGACGGTGGGCATCAGCACGCCCATGGTCAGCACCACCATGGAGATGCCGTCCAGAAAGCAGCCCAGGATGATGAAGAAGACAGCCAGCGCCACACACAACTGCGCCTTGGAGAGGCCCAGTGTGGCAATCCACTCCGCCAGGTGGCGCGGCAGGCCGATGTAGCCCATGGCCAGCGTCAGGAAGGCGGCCCCGGCCAGGATCAGCGCGATCATGCAGTACAGACGCGTGGCGCCCATAATGGCGTCGCGAAACGACACCCAGTTCAACGACCCCTGCACGCCCGACAGCACCAGCGAACCGACCACGCCCACGGCGGCGGCCTCGGTGGCGGTGGCAACACCGGAGTAGATGGAGCCCAGCACGGCGCTTATTAGCAGCACCACGGGAATCAGGCTGCGCGAGGCGGCGAGCTTTTGCATGAACGTGGTTTTCTCATCCGACGCCGGCACCTGGTCCGGGTGGCGCAGCGCCCAGAAGATGATGTAGCCCGAGAACAGCGCGGCCAGCAGGATGCCTGGCAACACGCCGGCAATGAACAGCTGCGAGATCGATACGTCGGCCGCCTCGCCGTAGACGATCATGATGATGGACGGCGGAATCAGCAGGCCCAGGGTGGCAGCGCCCGCCAGCGTGCCGATGACCATGTGGTCCGGGTAGCCCCGGCGCGTGAGTTCTGGCAGCGTCATCTTGCCGATGGTGGCGCAGGTGGCGGCGCTCGACCCCGACACGGCGGCAAAGATGGTGCAGCCAATCACATTGGTGTGCAGCAGGCGCCCGGGCAGGCCCTGCACCCAGGGCGCCAGGCCCTTGAACATGTCCTGGCTCAGCCGGGTGCGAAACAGGATTTCGCCCATCCACAAAAACAGCGGCAGCGCCGTCAGCGTCCAGCTGCTGGACGAGCCCCACACGGTGACGGCCATGGCATCGCCGCCGGAACGCGATGAGAACAGCGCCATGGCCATCCATGCCACGCCGGTGAGCGTCAGGCCCACCCAGACGCCGCTTCCCAGGATCAGGAACAGGGACACCAGCAGGCCGGCGGTTATCGCGAGATCATTCATGCATTACTCATTGCGCAGTGGCTCGTCACTGCCCTGGACCACGCGCCGGCCGCGAATCTCCAGTACCAGTTCATCGACAAAGGCAATCGCCAGAATGACGGTGCCCACGGCCATGCCGATTTGCGGAATCCACAGCGGCGTGGCGTCACTGCCGGTGGAAATGTCGTTGAACATGCGGGACTGCCACGACAGGCGGCAGCAGTAGAAGGCGAACAGCGTGGACAGAACCGACGCGAAGGCCAGCGCCCACACCTCCATGCCTTTCTTCCAGCGCCCGGACAGTGCGGAGAGGATCAGCGTCACGCGGATGTGCTCGCCGCGCTTGAGCGTGTGCGCCAGCGCCAGGAAACCGCTGGCCGCCATCAGGTAGCCGGCATAGGCGTCGGTGCCTGGCACATAGAAACTGAACTGGCGCCCGGTGATGGACAGCAGCACCATGACCAGCAGTCCGAACAGGAACAGCGCGGCAACAGCGGCCGCGCCGTCATACAGGGCATTGAGTGCCTTGCGCATGGGCAATGGGCGTCTGGGTGTGATCAGGGCTTGGCAAAGGCGTCAAGCACCGCCTTGCCTTCCGCGCCCGACTTGTCCAGCCATTCCTTGACCATGGTGTCACCCACCTTCTTCATGTCGGCCTTGAGCTGCGCGGAAGGGGCGGCCACAGTCATGCCATTGGCCTTGAGCTTCTCGATGGACTCCACGTTGACGCGCTTGCTGGCAGCCAGGCCACGGGCTTCGGCCTCAAGAGCGGCCTTCAGCACCACGGCCTGCGTGGGTTTGTCCAGCGCATCAAAGGCGGCCTTGTTGACGATGACGGCGTTCTTGGGCAACCAGGCCTGCATGTCGTAGTAGTACTTCAGGTTTTCGTACAGCTTGCTGTCCACGCCGCTGGCGCCGGAGGTCATGGTGGCTTCGACCACACCGGTGGCAAAGGCCTGCGACAGCTCGGCCGCCTGCACCGTCACCGGTTGCGCGCCCACCAGTTCGGCAATGCGGCTGGTAGCCGGGCTGTAGGCGCGCCATTTCACACCTTTCAGATCAGCCGCAGATGCCAGCGGCTTCTTGCTGTAAATGCCCTGGGGCGGCCAGGCCACGGCATACAGCAGGTTGATGCCCTGTTCGCCCAGCTTCTTCTCCAGCGCGGGCTTTTGTGCCTTGTACAGCTTGTTGGATTCGTCGTAGCTGTCGGCCAGGAAAGGCAGGCCATCGGTGCCAAAAATCTGCCATTCATTCTGGAAGTTCACCAGCAAGATTTCGCCGGTCTGGGCCTGACCGCCTTGCACGGCGCGCTTGATCTCGGGTGCCTTGAACAGCGCCGCATTGGCGTGCACCGTGATCTTGAGCTTGCCGCCGCTGGCCTTGTCCACGTCGTTGGCGAACTGCTGCAGGTTCTCGGTATGGAAGTTGGTGGCGGGGTAGGCGGCGGCCAGGTCCCACTTGGTCTGGGCAAAGCCTGCGGAACTTGCGACCAGTAGTGCCAGCGTCAGTGCATGTTTGATTTTCATCGGAGCTCCAGAATGAGAAGGGTTGAAAGTGTCGATAGGATACGAGCAAAACCTACGCCAAGCCCATCGCTGTCCGGGCCACGGCCCAAAGATCCTATTTCGCCATGAACCTGCGTTTCGTTGAAGCTTTCTACTGGGTGGCCTCGCTCAAGAGCATCTCGCGCGCGGCGGACAAGCTGTTTCTGACCCAGTCCGCCATGTCCAGCCGCATCGCAACGCTGGAGGACGAACTGGGCGTGCTGCTGCTGGACCGGCGCGACAAGCAGTTCAAGCTCACCGCGGCGGGCGCCCGGTTTCTGGTCTATGCCCAGAAGCTGCTGGAGCTGCAGCGCGAGGTCAAGGCCGAGATGGGTTCGGGCGCGCCGCTGGCGGTGTCCATGCGCATTGGGGCCATTGAGTCGGTGTTGCATTCCTGGCTGATCCCGTGGCTGGAGAAGCTGCGCCATGACCAGAGCGGGCTGGAGCTGGAGCTGACCGTGGAGACCACGCCCATTTTGATGGACCATATCCAGCGCGGCACGCTGGACCTGGTGTTTGCCGTGTTGCCTGCCTCGGCCGATGGGGTGCGCAACCGCGCGCTGCCGTCCATGGAAATGGCCTTCGTGGGAAATCCCGCACTGCACAAGAAAAGAAAATACCGGCTCGATGAGTTGGCCGAGATGGAGTTGTTGACCTTCCAGAAGGGCTCGCAACCCCATGTCACGCTGCTGGATTTGTTTCGCCAGCACCAGCTGGAGCCCAAAAGGGTGCACGCCATCTCGTCCATTTCGGCCATGCTGCAACTGGTGCAGGGCGGCTTTGGCGTGGCCTTGTTGCCGCGCGTGGCGGTGCAGCGCCTGGCCGGTGTTGCCAGCCTGAAGCTGCTCTCCTGCGATGCCAAATTGCAGGCCTTGCCCATCCATGCCAGCTACCGCACGGACCCCACGTCACAGGCCGTGGAGCGGGTGGTCAAGTCCGCGCTGGCCTTCGTGGAGGGCGCGCCCGCACCAAAACGGGCAGTGAAAAAGGCACTGAAACAGGTGGCAAAGGGTAAACCCTGAAAATCGAAAAAATCGATGCTGCTAGCGAAAAATTTTGAATTTGCACATCACCCGGTGAGCTTCCACAATCCGCCCATCGCCATCCACATGGCATGCAAATTGGGGATTTCTGGTGAGCCTTTCGTCGCAATCGATACCGTCGTTTTTCAGTCCTGAAGACAGCCGCAACGCGCAGCAAGTGCGCAAGCTGATTCGCCAGGGCGTCTGGCACTCCCACACCAGCGGCCTGGCCAGCGACCATGTGCAGGGCAACGTGGTGATTCTTCCCGAGGCCCAGGCAGGCGACTTTTTGCGCTACTGCCAGCGCAACCCCAAGCCCTGCCCACTGCTGGCCGTGTCCGAGCCCGGCCAGGCCCAGTTGCCCAGCCTGGGCGCGGACATTGACATCTGCACCGACCTGCCGCGTTACCGCGTGTGGCGCGACGGCGCTGTGGTGGATGAACCCACGGATATTTCGGCCCTGTGGCGCGACGATCTGGTGACCTTTGTGTTGGGCTGCTCGTTCTCGTTCGAGCAGGCCTTGCTGGAGGCGGGCCTGCCGCTGCGCCATATCGAGCAGGGCAAGAACGTGGCCATGTACCGCAGCAATATCCAGACCGAACGCGCCGGTATTTTCCACGGCCCCATGGTGGTGTCCATGCGCCCCATGACGGCGGCGGCCGCCATTCGCGCCGTGCAGGTGACCTCGCGCTTTCCCAATGTGCATGGTGCGCCCGTGCACCTGGGCGACCCGGCCGCCATCGGCATCACCGATCTGGCCGCGCCGGACTATGGCGACGCCGTTGAGGTGATGGACGATGAGATTCCGGTGTTCTGGGCCTGCGGCGTCACGCCACAGGCGGCCCTGGTCCAGGCCCGCCCCGCGTTCTGCATTACCCACGCGCCAGGGGCGATGCTGATCACCGACCTGCTCAACCAACAACTCGCTTCTTTCTGAGCGACCGACCTTTTCCACCCACCCTTCACCACCCACCAAGGACTGACATGAAAAAACTCGCATTGATTCTGAGCTGTGCCGCCACGCTGGCTGCGCCGCTGGCCTTCGCGCAAACCAAGTGGGATTTGCCCACCGGTTACGCCACCAACACCTTCCAGACGGAAAACGTGCAGCAGTTTGCCGACGACGTGGCCAAGGCTACCGGCGGCAAGCTCAAGATCACGGTGCATGCCGGGGCCTCGCTGTACAAGATGCCCGAGATCAAGCGTGCCGTGCAAACCGGCCAGACCCAGGCCGGTGAGTTCATCCTGTCGGCCTATTCCAACGAAAACCCGCTGTTCGGAGTGGACTCCATTCCCTTCCTGGCCACCAGTTACGACGCGGCACAAAAGCTCTACACCGCGTCCAAACCGGCGACAGAAAAGTTGTTGGCGGACCAGGGCCTCAAGCTGCTGTTCTCCGTGCCATGGCCCGGTCAATCGCTGTACTCGATCAAGCCCATGAAGACCCTGGACGACTTCAAGGGCACCAAGATGCGCGCTTACAACCCGGCGACCACGCGGATCGCCCAATTGGTCAAGGCGCAGCCCGTCACCATCCAGTTGGCCGAACTGGGCCAGGCACTGGCCACCGGGGCGGTGGACAACTTTTTGACATCCAGCGCCAGCGGTGTCGATAGCAAGTTGTATGAGCAGACCAAGTTTTTCTACATCGTCAATGCCTGGTTGCCACGCAATGCCACGGTGGTCAACAAAAAGGCCTTTGATGCGCTGGACAAGGCGACGCAGGACGCCGTAGTTGCAGCCGGCAAGGTAGCCGAGGAGCGCGGTTGGGCGTCCAGCCGTGCCAAGGACATGGCCTACGTCAAGGACCTCACCAAGAACGGCATGACCACCGGTCTGGCCAGCGACGAGGTTCGCGAAGGGCTGAACAAGATCGGTGACACCATGACCGAAGACTGGATCAAGTCCGCCGGCACCGACGGCAAGGCCATCATCGACGCCTACCGCAAGCTGTAGGCCACAACTGCAGGTTCCGGTGCCGCCAACGCAGCGCGCTGGGGCCTGACCCACCCGGTGCAGTCCGCGCCGGGCCCTTTTCTCCCTCTTTTTCAGCCGTCTCTCCAGGAGCACGCCATGAACACGCTCGTCAAAAATTTCTACAAGCTGCTGCTGGCCCTGTCCGGCGTGGCAATGGTGGCCTCGTTTGGCGTCATCATGCTGGGGGTCGCAGCGCGCCAGTTCCTGTGGGACATCCCCGGGCTGGACGCCTATGCGGGTTATTGCATTGCCGCCACGCTGTTCCTGGCGCTGCCGGCGTCGCTGCGCCATGGCGACCACATTCGCGTCAGCATGGTGCTGCAAAAGCTGTCGCCCCGTGTGCTCAATATTTTTGAGTACTGGTGCCTGGCTGCCGCGTCGGCCCTGAGCATCTTCTTTGCCTGGTATGCGGGCCGCATGGTGTGGCAGTCCTATGTCTACCACGACGTGTCGCCCGCGGCGGACGTGACGCCGCTGTGGATTCCCCAACTCTTCATGCTGCTGGGCTGCATTGGCTTTGCGGTGTCTTTTGTTGACGCGCTGGTCAGCCGCATCCAGGGCCGCCCTTTCTTTGAAGAAGCCGACGGTGAATCCGCCCGTGCCGAATAGACCCCACCACCACTACCGAGCGAGAACACCATGGATATCTTGATTGCCGGGGCATTGATCGTGATGCTCTTTATTGTGCTGGGCTCCGGCCTGTGGATTGGTCTGTCCCTGTTGGGTGTGGCGGTGATTGCCATGGAGCTGTTCACGCAGCGCCCGGTGGGCGACGCGATGCTGCTCACCATCTGGGGCTCCACGTCGAGCTGGACCCTGTCGGCGCTGCCGCTGTTCTTGTGGATGGGCGAAATCCTGTTCCGCAGCAAACTGTCGGAAGGCCTGTTCAAGGGCCTGGCACCGTGGCTGGGCTGGTTGCCGGGGCGCCTGCTGCATGTCAACGTGATTGGCAGCACCATCTTCGCGGCGGTGTCGGGCTCCAGCGCGGCGACCTGCGCCACCATTGGCAAGATTTCGCTGCCCGAGTTGAAGAAGCGCGGCTACCCGGAGGACATCTCCATCGGTACCCTGGCCGGGGCCAGCACGCTGGGCCTGCTGATACCGCCGTCCATCATCATGATTGTGTACGGCGTGGCGGCCAACGTGTCGATTGCCAAGCTGTTCATCGCCGGGGTGATTCCGGGCCTGGTACTGGCGGCGCTGTTCAGCGGCTACATCATCGTGTGGGCGCTGTTCAACAAGGACAAGGTGCCACCGGCAGATGCCGCCATGAGCTTTGCGCAGAAGATTTACGAAGGGCGCAACCTGATCCCCGTGGTGTCGCTGATTGCGCTGGTGCTGGGCTCCATTTACTCCGGCATTGCCACCGCCACCGAGGCTGCCGCGCTGGGGGTGGCCGGCTCGCTGCTGCTGTCCGGCATTGAGCGCACGTTGACCTGGTCCACCTTCAAGGCCGGTCTGATGGCCGCCTGCCGCGTGTACTGCATGATTGGTTTGATCCTGGCCGGTGCCGCTTTTTTGACGCTGGCCATGGGCTTTATCGGTCTGCCGCGCCACCTGGCGGAGTTCATTGGGGGACTGAATCTGTCGCCGCTGATGCTGATTGTGCTGTTGATCGGTTTCTTCGTGGTACTGGGCTGCTTTCTGGACGGCATCTCCATGGTGGTGCTGACCATGTCGGTGCTGCTGCCCACGGTGGAGAAGGCTGGCTTTGATCTGATCTGGTTTGGCATCTTCATCGTGCTGGTGGTGGAGATGGCGCAGATCACGCCGCCGGTGGGCTTCAACCTGTTCGTGTTGCAGGGCCTGACCAAGAAGCAGCTGATGTACCTGGCCCGGGTGGCCGCTCCCTTCTTTGTGGTGATGTGGTCATGGTGTTCCTGACCTACTTCATCCCCGATCTGGTGCTGTGGATGCCGCGCAATATGGCCTGACCCCCGCGCCGCAGATTCACCTTTTGTTCCGACTGTCGAACCCAAAACCCCCCAGGAGTTGTTCCATGAAACTGATTCTGATCGCTGCGCTGTGCGCGGCAACGGTGGCGCACGCCCAGTCCACCTGGAAAATTGCCACTGGTTACCGTGCCGAGTCGTTTCACACCGAAAACATTGCCCAGTTTGGGCGTGAAGTGGAGGCAGCGACCAAGGGCCAATTGCGCATTGAGTTGGCGCCCAACGGCAGTCTGTTCAAGCTCGGTGACATCCGCCAGGCGGTGGAGGACGGAAAAGTGCAGGCCGGCGAGACCATCATGACCAGCATGGTCAAGGACATCCCGTTGGCCGGAGCCGATTCCATCCCCTTCGTCGTGGGCACCTACCAGAGGGCCCAAAGGCTATGGGATTTGCAGCGGCCCGGGATTGAGAAAGCCTTCGCCCAGCGTGGCTTGCAGGTGCTGTATGCCGTGCCGTGGCCACCCCAGGGCCTGTACGCCACCCGGCCCATCAAGACACTGGTCGATTTCAAACACCTGAAGATGCGCACCTACAACCAGACCACCATTCGCATTGCCGAGATGCTGGGCGCTGTGCCGGTGGATGTAGCCATGGGCGATGTCGGGCGGGCCTTGGGGGAAGGGCGGCTGGAGACCATGATCACGTCGGCCGTGACCGGTGTGGAGAACAAGGTCTGGGGCCCCATCCAGTACTACTACGAGATCAACGCCTGGTTCCCGAAGAATATCGTGTTTGTCAGCACCAAGAGTTTTGCGCAACTGGCACCGGACACCCGTGCCGGGGTGTTGAAGGCCGCTGCCGAGGCCCAGCGCCGGGGCTGGGAGGCCAGCGAGGCCGTGGCCCAGAACTCGACCCGGGAGCTGCAGCGCAACGGCATCAAGATCGAGCGCCTGTCGCCAGACCTGGAGCGCGAAATCAAACACATGGGCGAACGCTTCTCACGCGAGTGGGTACGCTCGGTAGGCAACGAGGCCAACGCCATTTTTGTTCCTTATTACCTCAACTAAACAGGCTAGCCTTGTCTCAAGAATAGACTTACACCATGCAAAACAGCAACACCCCCCTGGACCGCAAGCTCTGGCAATTCTGGATCGACCGCGGCGGCACCTTTACCGACGTGGTCGGCAAGCGCCCCAACGCTGATGGAACTTGCACGCTGGTCACGCACAAGCTGCTCAGCGAAAACCCCGAGCAATACCGCGACGCCGCCGTGGCCGGCATCCGCCACCTGCTGGGTCTGAAAGCCGGTGAACCGGTGACGCCCGATCAGGTGGAGTGCGTGAAGATGGGTACCACGGTGGCCACCAATGCGCTGCTGGAGCGCAAGGGCGAGCCCACGCTCTTGGTCACCACGCGCGGCTTTCGCGATGCGCTGCGCATTGCCTACCAGAACCGCCCGCGCATTTTTGACCGCAACATCCAGCTGCCCGAGCTGCTGTACAGCGCCGTGGTGGAGGCCCAGGAGCGCGTGGGCGCGCATGGTGAGGTGGTCAAAGCACTGGACGAGGTGCTATTAAAACAGGAGCTACTCAATCAATACGGACGAGGGCTACGCAGTGTTTCCATTGTGTTCATGCACGGCTACCGCTACACCGCCCATGAAAAGGCGGCGGCCCGGTTGGCGCGCGAGGTGGGCTTCACCCAGGTCAGCACCTCGCACGAAACCAGCCCGATGATGAAGTTCGTCAGCCGCGGCGACACCACGGTGGTCGATGCCTACCTGTCGCCCATCCTGCGCCGCTATGTGGAGCAGGTGGCCGGCGAGATGCCGGGCGTCAAGCTCTTCTTCATGCAGTCCAGCGGTGGCCTGACCGATGCGCACGCCTTCCAGGGCAAGGACGCGATTTTGAGCGGCCCGGCCGGTGGCATTGTGGGCATGGCGCGCACGGCAGCCATTGCCGGCATTGAGAAGATCATTGGCTTTGACATGGGCGGCACGTCCACCGACGTGAGCCACTACGCTGGCGAGTTCGAGCGCGAGTTTGAAACCCAGGTGGCGGGCGTGCGCATGCGCGCGCCCATGATGAGCATCCACACCGTGGCGGCCGGTGGCGGCTCGCTGCTGGCGTTTGACGGCGCGCGCTTTCGCGTGGGGCCGCAGAGCGCGGGCGCCAACCCCGGCCCGGCCAGCTACCGGCGCGGCGGCACGCTGGCGGTGACCGATGCCAACGTGATGCTGGGCAAGATCCAGCCGCGCTACTTCCCCAAGGTGTTTGGCCCGCAGGCCAACGAGGCCCTGAGCCTGGAAGCGGTGCAAACCCAGTTTGCCGAACTGGCGGAAAGAACCCGCCGCCCAGCGGAGGAGGTGGCCGAAGGTTTCATCAGCATCGCCGTGCAGCAGATGGCCAACGCCATCAAGAAGATCTCCGTGGCCCGTGGCTACGACGTGACCGGCTACACCCTGCAGTGCTTTGGTGGCGCCGGGGGCCAGCATGCCTGCCTGGTGGCCGACGCGCTGGGCATGACGCGCGTCTTCGTGCACCCGCTGGCCGGTGTACTCAGCGCCTATGGCATGGGCCTGGCCGACCAGACCGTGATCAAGGAACAAGCGGTGGAGGTCAAGCTGCAGGTGGACGCGCTGCCCGCCATCGTCACCCAGTTGGATGCGCTGGCGGCACAAGCCCAAGGCGAACTGCTGCGCCAGCAGGTCAACCAGGGCGCCATCACCGTCCACCGCCGCGTGCATGTGCGCTACGAGGGCAGTGATTCGGCCCTGGTGGTGGCCTACCCACAGGCGGCCGATGCACAGGCCACGGTGGCCCTGGTCGTGGCCGGCTTTGAGGCCGCCTACCGCCAGCGCTTTGCCTTCCTGATGCAGGGGAAGGGGCTGGTCGTCGAGGCGGTATCGGTGGAGGCCGTGATTGCCGGTGACGCGCCCGAGGAGCCTCGCCATGCCCTGCACCCGGCGCGTGATCTGCACGCCTGTGGCGCGGTGCGCGAGTGGGTGCGCATGTACTCGGGTGGCGAGTGGGTGCGCGCGGCCCTGGTGGTGCGCGAGGACCTGCGTCCCGGTGACGTGATCCCCGGCCCGGCCATCATTGCCGAGAAGAACGCCACCACCGTGGTGGAGCCCGGCTGGGCCGCAACCCTTACGGAATTTGACCACCTAGCCCTCGTCAGGACTGAAGAGCGCGCTATCAAATTTGCAGCGGGAACGACCGTGGACCCGGTGCTGCTGGAGGTCTTCAACAACCTGTTCATGAACATTGCCGAGCAGATGGGCCTGCAACTGCAGAACACCGCCTACTCGGTCAACATCAAGGAGCGGCTGGACTTTAGCTGCGCACTGTTCGACGCCACAGGCAACCTGATCGCCAACGCGCCCCACATGCCGGTGCATCTGGGGAGCATGGGTGAGAGCATCAAGACCGTGGTGCGCGAAAACGCCACCACCATGCAGCCGGGCGATGTGTATGTGTTGAACGACCCCTACCATGGCGGCACGCACCTGCCGGACATCACCGTCATCACGCCGGTCTATCTGGATGGCAAGCCGACGTTTTATGTGGGTAGCCGGGGCCACCACGCCGATGTCGGTGGCACCACGCCGGGCTCCATGCCACCCTTCTCGACCCGCATCGAGGAGGAGGGCGTGCAGATCATCAACTTCAAGCTGGTGGACCGGGGCGTGCTGCGCGAGGCCGCGATGGTGGCTTTGCTGCAAAGCGGTGAATTCCCAAGTCGCAATCCGCAGCAAAACATGGCCGACCTGAACGCCCAGATCGCCGCCAACGAGAAAGGCGTGCAAGAGCTGCGCAAGATGGTGGACCACTTTGGCCTGGACGTGGTGCAGGCCTATATGCGCCACGTGCAGGACAACGCAGAAGAATCCGTGCGCCGCGTGATCACGCGCCTGAAAGACGGCGCCTTCACCTTACCGCTGGACAACGGCGCGCGGATCCAGGTGGCGATCCGCGTCAATGCGGCAGAGCGCAGCGCGGTCATCGACTTCACCGGCACCTCCGAGCAGCAGCTCAACAACTTCAATGCGCCCACGGCGGTGTGCATGGCCGCCGTGCTGTATGTGTTCCGCACCCTGGTGGACGACGACATTCCGCTGAACGCCGGTTGCCTCAAACCCTTGCAGGTCATCATCCCGAGCGGCTCCATGCTCAACCCGAATCCACCGGCGTCGGTGGTGGCCGGCAATGTGGAGACGTCGAGCTGCATCACCAATGCGCTGTATGGCGCCTTGGGTGTGATGGCGGCCAGCCAGTGCACGATGAACAACTTTACGTTTGGCAACGCCCAGTACCAGTACTACGAGACCATTTCCGGCGGCTCGGGTGCCGGGGTCCTGCGCAATGCGGCGGGCGATGTGGTTGGCGGCTTCCACGGCACTAGCGTGGTCCAGACCCACATGACCAACTCGCGCCTGACCGACCCTGAGATTTTTGAATTCCGCTTCCCGGTGCGACTGGAGAGTTATGCCATTCGCGAGGGCTCAGGCGGGGCGGGAAAATGGCATGGCGGCAATGGCGGTGTGCGCCGCGTGCGCTTTCTGGAGGCCATGACGGCCAGCATTCTGTCCAACGGGCGTATCCATGGCGCGTTCGGCATGGCGGGCGGGGAGAGCGGGCAGGTGGGCATCAATCGGGTGGTGCGCGTTGACGGCAGCATGGAGGACCTGGGCCACATCGGGCAAGCCGAGATGCGGGCTGGGGATGTGTTCGAGATTCACACGCCGGGCGGGGGCGGGTACGGAACCTCCAAGTCGATCTCTTAACACCCAAAAGACCGCGAGCCCCCGTGGACGAAGTCCTCGGAGCCAGATGGCCCTTGAAGCCCCGACTATTTCCGACTCATTACCACCAGGCTCCCGGTGTCACCTGCTTCAAACCTTTTCGCATGGTATACGACCAGCGGATCGTCGGGGTATTGGGTGGCCAACAACTTGAAGGCATCTCCCGCCTCAGGAGATTCGGCATCCATCAGCGCATAGGCCGAACGGTACTGCGCGACACGCTCGCTCGCATCCTCTTCCTCGGTGAGTGGCTCATAGACCGTGATCGGGACGGTTTTTCCCTTGAGCACCAGGCGGCCCCCCGGACGACCCCGGAAGTTTTCGATTTGGCTGACCGTGGATTCACTGATACACATACGGGTTCCGAGTTGGCCATTGATGGTCTCCAGCCGGGCCGCCGTATTGATGGCGTCACCCAGGGCGCGGTAGTCGAGCATCACCTTCCCGCCAAAATTCCCCACCATGACATTGCCGGTATTCACACCGATGCGGGTCCGCCCAAAGGGCACGCCGCGCGCTTGCTGACTCTGGCTAAAAGCGTTGGCAAACTTGTCCATCGCCAACGCACAGCGCACAGCGCGCGCCGCATGGTCCGGACTGAATCACAGGGGCAGAAAACATCACGGCGACGGCATCCCCCACAATCCTGTCGAGCGTACCGTCGTGTGCAAAGGCTACTTCAATCATGCTGTTCAGGTATTCATTCAGCAAGGACGACAGCATCGCAGGTTCGTATTTCTCCATCATCGAGGTGAACCCTGCCAGGTCGGTCATCACGAAGGAACATTCCCGGTATTCACCGCCCAGCACCAGTGTTTCGGGGTTCTCCTGCAGGTACTTCACCCGGTTGGGCGAGACGTAGCGGGAAAATGCGGTCTTGATCCAGCGCTGCTGTTGTTCGGTCCGCAAGTAACCTGGTACAAACAGCGACAGGAAAAGCGCAACCAGCCCCAATGCCGGGAACAAGGGGTCAAACAAGAGGTATTGGCTGCTAAAAAGCCATATCGAAAAGCCCAAAAGACCGACCACACCCGCCCATACCAGCACCACAGACCAGACAGGGCGAAAGTACGCCAGCATCAGCGCCATCGCCAGTGCATAGGTCAATATCAGACCCGTCACAAAGGCGTTTTCCCATGCAGGACGCAACAGGTACCCATTGGTCAACATCTGCTCGATTAACTGGACGTGACCTTCCACCCCAGGCACCAATTCACCCAATGGTGTGCGAACCACATCACCCAACCCGACAGACGTGGCACCGATCACAACAATGTGATCCCTGATGCGCCTGGGCTCGACCTTGCCTTCGAGGATGTCAATCGCGGACACATAGCGGTCATTCGATTTTGGTCGCATGTGTAACCACACGCGCGCCTCCGGTGACGTTGGCAGGTAAGCGGCACCCCCCACCTGGATGCCTTCGATTCCTGGTTGTTGCAGCCATCCAGCTTTCTGCGGGGAAGCAAACTTCGCCAACAAATCACTGGACCCCAGGTACACCCTTAACGCTTCCAGTGCCAGGCTGGGATAAAGGACGTGTTCGTCACCCAGTGCACTCACCAATGGCATCGATCGCAGAATCCCGTCGTGATCGGGTGCCGTGGTGATAATGCCTGCACCCATAGCAGAACCAACCAAGGGAGGGTAATTGCCCGTCCCATCGGACCAACTTCTTACCCAGGAAACAATGTCTCCGCCCTCTACCGCAATATGCGCCTTGCGCTCGGGCAAGGGCCTATGGGTATCCGAGTTAAATGCCTGGATTCCTGTTACGACCCGGCTCTGCGAAAAGACCGCTGCCAATATATCGTCGTGCGATGGAAACGTCTGAAGCAATGCGTCGAGTTGGGCGTTTTCGGGCCAGAACTGCTTGACTACGTTGGGTGACGTTCGATCCGATTCGGCCAAAATCAAGTCCAGCACGACCACCCGCGCACCGAACGCTTTCAGCTGGTCAATGATCTGCGCCAATACCGTGCGGGGCCAGGGCCATTGGCCTAATGTTTCCAGGCTTTTGTCGTCGATAGCCACCACTCTGACCGGTACGTCTTCGACGTAAGCGCCAGGATGCACCTTGTGTAGCCAGTCAAACGCGAAATCCCGAAGGCGCATTCGTTCCAGGGGGTCATGGTATTGCACCGCCAGAAAACAGGCCACGATTGCCGTCGGCAACAGTGCCCGCATCAAGAACTGAGATATCCGTTTACGAGTCCAGGGGCCGCCGAACAACCGCGCTTTAGCCATGGTTCAAACACGGGCCGCCGCGAACATGACCCAAAAGCGTTTGTTGCGCATTGTTCGCGTTACTGGGTTGCAGCCGCACTGCGCGTAAAGGTAAACGCATCGCTGAATGGGCCAACGTCTCCCGTACTGGTGATGCTGGCGACTCGCCAGTAGTATTGGCCCGCCGGCACGGCAAACAATACCGCGCGGTTGCTACCGGCGATCCTGGGCACCGCTGCCACCAGATTCTTGAACTCGGCGTCCTCGGCCAGCTGAAAACGGTAGTCCTGGGCTTGTGGAGCGACCGACCATCGAAACACCACTTTTTCATCGACCGAGCGGTGTTCATTTTTCGGCAGGCTGAGTTCAGGTGGCTCGGGACGGGTCTTCACGGTAAAGGCCTTGGTTGCATTGGCCCCCTCCAGTCCCGAGGCATCAATCCCGCGCACCCGCAGCCGATAGTCGCCATCGGGCAGTTCGTCCCACTGCGCTTTGTTGTTGTCCGAAACTTCATCCACAATGATCGCGTCATTGCCCTGGACCACCGCAAGCATCTGTACGCGGTACCGCAGCGCGCCAGCCAGTTGGGTCCATTCAAAGCGCGCCGGCAATTTTTTAACCAGGTTCGAAGTCTCGCTGAGAACCGGTGCGTTCAGCAGTCGCGTGGGCTGCCCGAGCGCTTTTCCGGGTTCAGCAAGGATGCCAAAGCCTGCGGCAATCATGGCCTGACTTCCTTGGGATTCACCGGCAACCAGCCCTTCGACGACCTCGGTGCGGGTTGCCCCATTTCCCTCATCAACCTGTATGCGAAAACCCGTTCCGCGCACGGCAAGGTTAAGCGCGGGGGTGCTGATTTCATAGCGCGCAACCGGCCCCTTTTGTGGCGATACCTGCGAGTCGGTGCCACCCTGATGCACCTGAACCTTGGTGTCTGCCATGCCGGTCTTGCCGTAGTTGACCAGGCTGGACAGGGTGATTTTGCTTTTCTCTGTCACCAGCATCCGGGAGTCATCGGCAAAGCGAACGGTCAATGTACTGCGTGCACCGGTCTGGATGGTGTCCCCCGTCTTCAGCACGTCACCAGAGACCACCTTGGCAACGGGTTGCCCCGACTTGTCGAGCCGCTGCACCTCGCCGTGCACCAGGACGGCCGCCGCAAATGGATCGCCTTGTTTGAGGTCGGCTACCGGGATGTTGATCTGCTTGCCCGGCTGCAACAGCTTGGGGTCTGGTACCGTATTGCTTTGTTGCAGCTTTTTCCAGTCGTCCGGGTTCTTTTGATACGACTTGGCAATATCGATCAGCCGATCGCCCGGACGGACCTTGTAACCCCAGACCTGCTCCGTCTTTTGTGCGTGACCCGGTGCTGCGATCAGCAGACACGCCAACAGAGATCCGTTGATGGCACGTTTCACCATGCTGCTTGCGCTCATTGGAGTGTCACCTCGACAGTTTTGCCCGGGCCGGCAGCGAGTTTGACGGTCAATGGAAGCGCCGAAGGTGGTACGTTGTCAGCGGTCAAACGCATGCTGCTGCGGTCAAAAGTGAGCCAGGATGGCAATGACGCGCCGGAAGCTGTCGTGGCCTGGACCGGTGCCGCACCACGCGTTGTTCCTGCGGGTCCAAAAAGCGCAATGGGAATTGCGATACCGAATCCTTCCCCGGCCGCAACAGTCACGCCAAGCCGGGTCAGGTTGGTGCTAGCGGCGACGGTTGCAAGAATGACTGCCCCGCCGGTAGTGGTACCCACTTCTACAGCGCGAGAAAAACCCTTGACGAACACGTCCTGGGAAACTCTGGATACAGGGCCGGGAACCGGGGCAGCGGACGCGGGCATGCTCGAAAGACCCGACGTGCGGAAGCTGCTGGTTCCCGGTGGCGCGGCGATCGAGGAAGCGGATCCATTGACTGTAGACCCAGCAGGGCCACCCACCATCCCACCAACAGCGGCTACGGCAGAATTCCGGGAATTTGGCCCGGCCGTGGTGGCTTGTTGCCCAGCAACTCGGTTTGCAGTCGCGGGTCCGGTTGTAGCCGTCTGGCGAGCAACAGGTGTTGCACCAGCAGACCCGCCCGTGCTGGATTGCACCGTGTCCTGTGAGACAGGCAAACCGTCAGGGTTAGCGCCGTCAATTCGCCTGCCGTTTACCGTGATGACAACGGCATCAAAGGCGTTATCTCGATCCACCAGGCTGAACAACGGCACTGCACTTTCCCCAGTGCCAACTCCGGGCCCCGCGGGTCTTGGAAAGCTGGAAAACGATGGGCTTGAAATGTTCATTGACGATTGAACATCGGCAACCGTTTTCGCTCTTTCACCCACCACGATACTGGCCAGCGTTTGCGCGCTGGTACTGGTCAGCACATAGTTGCTCGCCAGGCCGCCTTGCGTCCCATTGGCCAAACTGTAGCCATCGGCTGTCACCGTTTTGCCGGTGCCAACGATTGCGTCGCTGAAATTTGCGCTGCCGTGGTTGAGCACCAGAGTTTCTGACCCGACGCCGGTCACGGCGGTACCCCAATTGAGAATGACAGCAGTGGGGGTGCCGTCAAATCCCTTATTGTCAGCAACCAAGCCGGTAACCGATACCGCTTTCGGATTCACAGTCAATGTGGAGCCGATAGTTTCGATTGCATAGTTGGAACTTGTCAAACCGTTGGCAGAAATACCATATTGACCCGCGTTGATGGCCCCTTGACTGGTGCCTCCGTACACCAACGCACCACCCAGAACCGAAGCAGTTTCTGCATTGACAAAACCCCGGAATTCAACACCATTACCGCCGGCATAGGGCAATCCGTCATAGGTCTTGGCATCTGGCACGGCCGTCACCGTCAGTGGTGCCTTGGAGATGGTGCCAACGGCGCCGCTCACCGTTGTGGGCAGGATGTAGTTGGAGAGCAGCGTGCCCGAATTGGCTGCGTAGTCACTGTTGGTCAGACTGACCGTCACCATCTTGTTGGTTCCCGCACTTGCCGTGTCATAGGTGCCACTGGTCTTGGTCACACTGGCGCCTTCGCCGCTGGGAAAGCCGCTCAAACTGAAGTTGCCCGGCGTCAGCGTTGCAGCGGTCGTGCCGTCGTAGACCTTGCTGGTCGAGCCTGTGAGGCTGGCCACAATCGCTGAGAGTCCCGCCGGACTGATCGTGAGCAGGCCATCGACATAACTCAGCGCGTAGTTCACACCGCTGAGGCCGCCAGGAGTAATCACATAGCTGCCCGCGTTTTTCGCGCCCTGGCTGGTTCCCGTGTAAGACAGGGTGCCAGCGAGCACTGCGCTGGTCTCGCTGTTCACAAAGCCCGAATAGGCAACCCCGTTGCCGCCACTGTAGGCCACCCCGTTGTACGTCTTGGTGTCGTTGTTGGCCGTCACGGTCAGAGGTGCCTTGGTGATCGTCAGGGTGCCGTTTTGCAGCGTCGTGAAGTTGTAGTTGGCCGCCGTCAGCGTACCCACCGCCGGTGTGATGGCCACGCTGCCCACACCGGTCGTCGACGTGGCTGCTGTGCTCACGCTGGCGCTGCCTGCAAAGCCGGCTGCTGTGCCAATCGTCTCACCATTGACAAAGCCGCTCACCGTTGCGCTCAGCGCCGGGTTGGCAGCTCCGTACAGCCTGGAGGCGTTGTTGGCCGTCACCGTCAGGGGCGCTTTGGTGATCGTCAGGGTACCGTTTTGCAGCGTCGTGAAGTTGTAGTTGGCCGCCGTCAGCGTACCCACCGCCGATGTAATGGCCACGCTGCCCACCCCGGTCGTCGGCGTGGCTGTTGTGCTCACGCTGGCGCTGCCTGCAAAGCCGGCTGCTGTGCCAATCGTCTCACCATTGACAAAGCCGCTCACCGTTGCGCTCAGCGCCGGGTTGACTGCTCCGTACAGCCTGGAGGCGTTATTGGCCGTCACCGTCAGAGGTGCCTTGGAGATGGTGCCAACGGCGCCGCTCACCGTTGTGGGCAGGATGTAGTTGGAGAGCAGCGTGCCCGTATTGGCCGCGTAGTCGCTGTTGGTCAGACTGACCGTCACCGTTTTGCTGGTTCCCGCACTGGCCGTGTCATAGGTGCCACTGGTCTTGGTCACACTGGCGCCTTCGCCGCTGGGAAAGCCGCTCAAACTGAAGTTGCCCGGCGTTAGCGTTGCAGCGGTCGTGCCGTCGTAGACCTTGCTGGTCGAGCCTGTGAGGCTGGCCACAATCGCTGAGAGTCCCGCCGGACTGATCGTGAGCAGGCCATCGACATAACTCAGCGCGTAGTTCACTCCGCTGAGGCCGCCAGGAGTAATCACATAGCTGCCCGCGTTTTTCGCGCCCTGGCTGGTTCCCGTGTAAGACAGGGTGCCAGCGAGCACTGCGCTGGTCTCGCTGTTCACAAAGCCCGAATAGGCAACCCCGTTGCCGCCACTGTAGGCCACCCCGTTGTACGTCTTGGTGTCGTTGTTGGCCGTCACGGTCAGAGGTGCCTTGGTGATCGTCAGGGTGCCGTTTTGCAGCGTCGTGAAGTTGTAGTTGGCTGCCGTCAGCGTACCCGCCGCCGGTGTGATGGCCACGCTGCCCACTCCGGTCGTCGACGTGGCTGCTGTGCTCACGCTGGCGCTGCCTGCAAAGCCGGCTGCTGTGCCAATCGTCTCACCATTGACAAAGCCGCTCACCGTTGCGCTCAGCGCCGGGTTGGCAGCTCCGTACAGCCTGGAGGCGTTGTTGGCTGTCACCGTCAGAGGTGCCTTGGTGATCGCCAGGGTGCCGCTGTTGACATAGCCGAGGGTGTAGCCGGGATTGGCGGCGCCACCCCCTGCGGAAATAGGATATGAGCCGGCACTTGCGGTGGAACTCTCACCTGCTGAACCAGCGGTGGGAAGCGTGCTCAGGGCATCACCAATTGCCAGATCCTGGTAGACGTTGCCGTACGTGGCGGCACTGGTCAGCGGCAGCCCGCCGTAGGTGACATTGCCCGCCACGCTGATCGATTGGCCGTAGGTCTTGGAGTCCGAAACCGTAGTCGCGGTCACCGCGCCGGGCGTGGCGAACACATACCAATTGCCGACGGGCGGAGGAGGCCCGCCCCCCCAGATGGCCTTGTTTCCACTGATCAGTCCGTTAAACGAGTTGGTCGATGGATCATTGCTGAGAATGACCCACTGCCCGCCGCCCGAGACGTTCAATGCAGCTGCACCGGCGTTGTTGGTGAAATTCCGCCCGGCGACGAGCATTGCCGCCATTGCTTGCGATACTGCTGCCCGCACCAATGGTGATGTTATTGGTGCTGATGAAATTCACATCGAGCGCCATCGGGGAGCGGGCCACCTGTCATCGCAAGTCGTTGTGCGCAAGCATGCCAGGGCCAATCCCCCCGGTTTGCGATAATGGCAGAAATCGTAAGTCGCCAGCGCCAGCGCCTCCTGCTGTTTGCAGTACAACACCCGTTCCTGCGTTCAACTGCCCTTCGATGACCGTGTTCAGCACATTTGGCGCCCCGGGCGCTGCCGAAATACAGCCGGGTGGGCCCACAAAAGCTTGCGTTGGTCGGTGCGACGCCTACGGTTAAATCGGTAGGATCCAGCAACCATGTGCCTGCTTCCCACGTGGAGCAGCAGCATCGGCACGCAGTCCAGTTACATCGAGCCAATGCCCCGACGTTTCGATGCGCCCACCGTCACCCCCTTCAGCACCACCGCGTGCCAATAGGGATCCATAGACCCGGGTGGCAGACAACGGGTTGTGCACATCAGACCAGGCAACCACCGTCCCGCCATTGCCATCCACGGTTGCCGATGCGTCAAGGGTGGCGCTTTGCGCAACGTATACCCCACTGGCCTGACGAATATCGGGGTCAATGCCTTGCCAGCCACCACCTACATAAATGCCGCCGCCACCCGAAGCACCGGTGGCAACCAGTTGTGCATGGTCGGCGACCAGGATCTTGTCGCAGCTGGCCACAATCGTTCCACCGGAGGTAGACGGTGTCGTCCCTGTCGTGCGAAGCGAACCGCCCACATTCACCAACCCCGAGTCACCACCGTCCAGAACGATGCGTCCATTGCGGTACCCCACAGAGTTCGCCTGAACAATGCCCTGGTTGTTTACGACGGTGTCCAGCAGCGCGTCTTTGGCATGTGCGGTGATAAGAACGGCGCCGCCGTCCGCCTGGATCAACCCACCATTGCTGGCAAGCGCATGTGCCGCACTCTTGTCGATAGTGACCTGAATCAGGCCATCAATCGGCACATCCACTGTCGCAGCGTTACCCGCTGCAATCGCTACCGAGCCCAGATTGGCGGAAATCGTCCCCGCGTTGCCAACGCGCGCCCCCAGCAGCGCCACAGAACCGCCTGGTTCAGCGTAGATGCTGCCGAGGTTCGTGACTTCGCCGCCAGTTCCACCGAACCGATGGCGTCCGGTAGTCAAGTCCGCCTCCGTGAGGTCCAGTGCCGATGCTACCAGGCCACCCACATTGACGGACGCACCCTTGCCGAACAATATGCCGTTGGGGTTCACGAGAAAGACTTTGCCGTTGGCTGACAGATTTCCAAGGATGTGCGACGGATCCGACCCCAGCACCCGGTTGATGGCGACCGAGTTGCTGCTTGGCTGTGCAAACCGGACCGACTCTGCGGCACCGATATTAAAACTCTGCCAATTCAGGATCGCGTTTTGACTTGACTGGGTGACGAGAAGGTTGCCGGGACCACTGATGGTGATGGTGGCGCTCCCGGAGGACACCACACCCGCCGTGGGCAATGCACAGGTCGTGGACGCGAAGCCCATCAGCAGACTCAAGCTCAGACCGCGCAAAGCAAAACCATGACATCCAAGGTAGCCTGCCCCGGACGTCGACGGCTTCTTGCCAAAGGACATGCCAAGTTCCGAAATGGCCACAACACATCCCAGGGTGTCATTCCAGACCGAGCGATATATGTGGTTCATGGTGGACGTTTCGCCTGTCTGCTGGGTAAACCTAAAACGCCTTGATAAGCTGTAGCCAGAAGCGCCCAGATGCGTCGGGTGCAGACGTGGCAACGGCATCACCCAGCTTGAACGCCCAGTAGGCCTTCATGAACATATTGCTGGGCCCGATCCAGTTCAGTCCCAATCCGGCACCGCGGAGTTCCCGGCTATTGGTCGAAACGGCATCCCACGGAGACCGATTGACGCTCACGCTGCCGATATCGATAAAGCCGATCCACTGCAACTGTCCAGGCAGCCGATTGAACGAACCACTGAAATTGGTTCTCGTCTCCAGCGTTAAAATGGCGCCCTGGTCACCGCTGGCCTCGCCGGCTGGATAGGCGCGCACACCCGTGCCGCCACCCAGGCTGAATTTCTCAGATGCGTCCAAATTCTTTGAAGACCATTGGCCATTGACGCTCACGTACAGGTCGGTTCCAGTGAACAATGTCTGCTGGCGTGTCAAGCCATAGGCCACTTTGTCATAGGTGCCGTTGCTTTGTGCGCTGCTGCTGTCATTGGCCAAAAACACATCGTTTTGCAAATCGAGGCGTCCACGGGTCCAGCTCAAAGTGAAGGTGCTGAGTCCCGTTCCCGAGGCATCACGCCGGTCACCATTCAGACTGAGGGTGCTCAGAAGGGCGTTCTTGTCAACGCTGACCCCTGGCAAACTGGCCTCAAGCCGGTCGGAGAAATCTTTGTTGTCAAGTGACCACTGGAGTGCCAGGTTGCTATTACGAGAGCGAACCAACGGGTAGTTGGCATAAAGACCCGTCACCCGGGCAGTGCCACTGGACTGTGAGCTGGCGAACTCTTCACCCAGCACGTAACGCATGGTGGTGTAGGCTCCACCCAGCTTGATCTGGCCGGCTTGGAGTTGATAGGAGACCCGTCCAAATACCAATCCCTCACCGGAAGTCAGTACGCGAAAAGCAGCGACATCGCCCAATCCCGTCGGTTCATTGATATTGATGCTGGCGCCTATGCGGTTTGCACCGGTGTAACGATTTCCCTGGTTGTCAGCCTCCACACTTCCGCTGACGCCTTGGCCGGGTGTGATCTCGACCGTCAGGTCCGTGGCACCGCGTTCGCTTGCCGGTGCCAATCTCGATTTGACCAAGATGCCCGGTAAGTCGGACAACATCAACAGGCGGCGCTCCAGTGCATTGGTAGTGACCTTGTCAGCACTCTTGAGCCCGTCCAGCAGGTGGTTGGCCACACTGTCTGCAAGATTCGACTGGTTGCGCAACTTGATCTGGCCATACTGCCCCTCCAGCACCGTGAATCGCACAATGCCATCGGTAATGTCTTGCGTGGGCAAATAGGTCTGCGCCACAAAGTGCCCCAGGCTGCGGTAGTGGGCAGTGATCTTGGCCGCCATCGCACGCAATTCCGCGACGGTGTATTGACTCCCCGCCATGAATCCGCTCACACGAACCAGTTCGGCTTCGTCAATTGCGGAGGCACCTGCAAACTGCAGCCCATTGACAACGACTTTGGCGCCATCTCCCTGCACCGCCGCCGGGGGGAGCTCCGAACTTACCTGTAGGTCTGGTTTGCTCGTTTGAACCGTTGGCTGCGCCGGAATTTGCTGTAGCTGACTTCCAGCAGTTGGTGGTTGCTGTGCCAACGCCGCCTGTGAGATCGCTATTGAGAGAAGACTGATCCAAGGCACAACGGCGCGGTAGGGCAGATGCATGGAGAATCTTGTGCCGGGAGGTGAGTGGGAAAGTCCGTGTTGCTAGACTGTAAGGTACGTACCAATGTTGTCAATAGATAGGAACTCTGATGCGTAGTCCTACCGTGTCTCGTCCACTCAGTGGTTTCTAAGGACGCAGCGGTGACACGTCAGGTACTTCCCGCGTCTCCTGCAGTCGTCAGCTGAACCCACACGCCAAAGCCCGGAAACGGGACGACATGGGCGTCGAATGGCAAAGACGACAATTTGCGCGGTCCTTCCCAATCGCATTGCTGGATGGTAGACACATTCAACTCCCGGGGAAGTAGGCTTTGCGTAAAGTTCACGCCCTCCCAGGCAATGTCCAATCTTTCCATCGCCTCGTTGACCACTTTGACATTGCCCTGCCAGTCGATCACTGACGATGGATTGATTGCACTACGGCAAAGGCGGATGAGGGAGTCGATGGTTGACTCCGTCAACAAGGCAATGTCAAACAGGGGAGCGATTGCGTGCGCCAATTCAGCTGCCTTCGCAAGGTCTCCTTCCCGAAATTGGCCGCGCATTGAATGGTGAAATGAAAGTAATCCAATGACCGTGTCGCGACTCATCATCGGCACCACCATGGCCGACGCGACCGCAGGTGGGCCTATGCTTACCCAACGCTCGTCCCGATCGGTATGTGACGCCAATCCCCCCTGCCGGTGTCGTAACGCCCAACCCGCCAGGCCATCGGCAAGCACCGTCTGCAATTTGTGATCAGACACATCTGCAAAGGTTTCCGTGGCCGCCAGCACTCTGTGAATAACACGATCGCCAGACAGAAGGATGAGAGAACCGTTTTCTGCGCCGGCGTAGGCCAGAATGGAAGGCAATACCTTCTCCGCCATGGTTTGGGCATCACGGTGCTGCTTGATGACCTCCAGCAATTCGCCAAGTGTCAGACTCATGAAGGAGCTCCATTTTGTATGTTCGACCTTCATTCTATAGATTGGAAGTCCCGGCGTTTGCGGCAGCGCGAAAGGCTTCAAATGCACGCGCACGCGATGGGCCCGACGCTCAAACACCACAACCGTACCCCCATGGATGCCTGTTCGATTGGTCACCCAGATAGCATGTGGGTGTGCGCCACGATGGCTGGCGGTGTGTTCGAGATTCACACGCCAGATGGAGGCGGGTACGGCGTGCCGGATTCTGTGTCTACCGATACATAACCGGGGCGCTAACGGTGTTGGGAGGCGACGTCACTCGCGTCGGTGCGTTTCACCTATATCTGGCAAAATTTGGCATTCACCCTGTCGGTGTCCACAGGAGCAACACTCATGCAACATCTCAATCGGAGCTTCGCTGCTTGCTTAATTGGTCTGACTGCGTCCATGTTGCCATGGCCAAGTGTCAGTGCTGAGAGCAACGCCCGTTTGGGGACCAATTTGACAGAGGTGAACGACTATTCGAGCCAGGTCCCCTTCATCGATGCCTTCAAGCAGTCTCGCGAGTGGTACACCCAACGCGACGGTGTATTCGATACCGAAGAAGCGGCGCGTTTGCAACTGGATACCAATGGCTGGCTGCGCACGCTGGCCCCCACTGCGGGTGCGGCGGTGCAGTACACACGGGTGTGCACACTGGTGTTTTCCATGGGCGCGGTGGTGGGCGGGCCACAGGCAGGCAAGTTGCCGTATCCGGCAGGTGACTGGACCGTGCGTTTTGATGGGCGCGGTAGCCTGAGTTACAGCCTGGCGGGACGCATCAACGCGGCGGCTTCGACCGTGCCCGGCACTGAGGTCATCACCGTGACGCCGCAAGAGCCGGGTATCCAGATTTGCATCACCGACACCGACAGTACGGATCCGATTCGCAATATTCGTTTGTATGCGCCTGGTATGGAGTCACGTGCGGTTGCGGGTGAGGTGTTCGCGTCCGGATCTTTGGCCCGTTTGCAGGGGTTTAGCGCGGTGCGTTTTATGGACTGGCAGCGCACCAACAACAGCGTGCAAAGCGATTTTTCCAAGCGCGCTTTGCCTTCCGATGCACGCTACACCAGCGAGCGTGGGGTACCGATAGAGGTTATGGTGGATCTGGCCAATCGGCTGCGGTTGCAGCCCTGGTTCAACATGCCGCAGCCGGCGACCGACGCTTTTGTGACAGCGTTTGCCACGCTGGTACGCGACCGGCTGGCAAACACGCTGCCGGTTTATGTCGAGTACAGCAATGAAATCTGGAACGACCAGTTCAGCCAAGGGCGCAGCATCAACGACGAAGGCATAGCGCAATTCGCTGGTCGACCAGGCAGTGACTTTGACAAACGTCTGAACCGCTTTGGCGAGCGCACCGCCCAGATTTGCCAACTCTGGCGCGCGGCCTTTGGTACCCAGGCTGACCGGGTGCGCTGTGTGATGGCAGGGCAGGCGGCCAACAGTTATGTGGCCGAGACGGCTTTGAAATGTCCGCTTTCAACGTTGGCACCATGCCGCAGCAAAGGCATTGTCGGGCTCGCGATAGCGCCGTATATCGGTGACCATATTGGTTTGCCGGACTTCGAAGCGACGGTCGCTGGTTGGACGGCGGAGGCCGATGGTGGACTCAACCGCCTGTTCAACGAAATGAACACCGGCACGGAGTTGAAATACGAAGGCCTCTCGGGAATGCCGATTGTGCGCACCCGCATCAGCGCACACGCCAAATTGGCGGCGGAACAGAACGTGGCGTTGTTGGCCTACGAAGGTGGACAGCATCTGACAGGCGTTGGAGCGCCTGCCAACAACACGGCTATCAACACGCTGATGGACGCAGCAAATCGGGATTCACGCATGGGCACACTCTATGCCGGCTATTTGCAGGACTGGTCGAACACAGGCGGTGGCCTCTTCATGCATTTCAGTGACGTTGGCATCTACAGCCGTTTTGGACGCTGGGGTGCGCTGGAGCTGGTGACCCAGACCACCAGCCCCAAATATGACGCTTTGCAAGTTTTCGCACAGACTGCCGCAGAAGGGACGGCCAACTGCGTGTTTGCTTGGGTGGAGCGCAGTTTCCCGACTTTGTTCACACCGGCAGCCACCAGTACCCAGCGGTTAAAGCCGTTCTACTTCCGCAGCTACGGCAGTGGGGCGGCAGCCACCTTTCTGGCCACCAACTGGCCTGAGCAACGTCTGATGGCCTTGGGGCCGGCAACCGGTGGACAGGTGTTTGACGCAGGGCATGTAAATGACTTTGCTGTCGGCGCGTCATGCCCGTAGTAGTGGGCCACGAATCCCTTTACATCACAGCGATGGGCAGCTGCAGTATTTCCGGGAGCAGGGGACCCAGGTAAAGCCGTTCTTAGGGTAGCGTTGGGGAGGTCGTCCAGAACCCGCGTGGCGATCGCAATCGAAACACCCTGCAAGGTTCCGACGTACTATGTGGCAACAAAAGACCCGCCAAAGCGGGTTTTTTGCAGCGGCGGCAAGTGCCGACTATTTTTTGGTTGCGCTGGCGGGCTCTTTGGGGGCTGCGGCTTTGGCTTCCTTCTTGGCTTTGGCCTCTTCAGCTTTCTTCGCTTTTTCTTCGGCCTTCTTAGCCTTTTCTTCAGCCTTGGCCTTCTTCGCTTCCTCGGCTTTCATCTTGGCTTCGGCTTTGGGATCTTTCTTTTCTTCCTTGGCAGCAGGAGCCGCTGCCGGTGCAGCAGTTGCCGCAACTGCAGGCTTGCTGTCGGCCTTGGCAGCAGGTGCTGGAGCGGCACCCTTGAAGCTTGCGCCGTTGACGGTCAGTCCTTCAGCGGAGAACTTGGCAGCGTTGCCATCGCCCACACCTTTAACCCGCTCAACGAAATCATTCCAATCCTTGAAACTGCCTTTTTTGCGTTCGTCCAGAATCTTCGTGGAAATGCCTGGGCCAATGCCTTTAATGCCATCGAGTTCAGCTGCTGTGGCTTTGTTGACATCGACCGCCGCGAATGCGACCGCCGCGTAAAGCATGGTCATGATCGCAAAAAGCTTTTTTAACATGAGGAGTTCCTTCTGGGTGTGGGGCTAAGAGTGACACCAACCGTTTGGTGTCCCATGCTCAACGCCTGTCCGATCCTCGGCGTTGACGCACTGAGTGCACCGCAAGATCAGTGCAAACCCTCAATTGCAGCGGTTAGCCTGGTGTCGACAACGCCTGAACATACTGGC
Source organism: Candidatus Aalborgicola danicus (assembly GCA_016703945.1). Lineage (GTDB taxonomy): Bacteria > Pseudomonadota > Gammaproteobacteria > Burkholderiales > Burkholderiaceae_C > Allorhodoferax > Allorhodoferax danicus. The sequence goes on along the minus strand of JADJBC010000002.1, from coordinate 140,049 downwards.
GTACGCCCTGTTGCACATTCGAAAAAACGTGGGCGCAGCCCGTGCTGCGCAGCGCGGTGAGATCAGCCTGCGTGTAACTTTGGTACTTGCCGCGCAAAGCCTCGGGGAACGCAATGTATTCGATCAGGCCACCGCTTACCGCCTGATCCAGCGTAAGCGCACTGTCACCCCGTTGTTCCCGCAAGGTATTGACCACGGTGATGGCGATATCGTTGAACGGCTGTGCATGCCCGGTGCCCAGGTTGTAGATGCCGGACTCTTTTGGGTGGTCAAAAAACCAGAGGTTGACCGCTACCACGTCGTCAATGAAAACAAAATCCCGCATTTGACCGCCAGCAGGGTAGCCGCCGTAAGCTCCAAACAACTTCACTTTTCCATCGGCCTGAAACTGGTTGAACTGATGGAAGGCCACGCTGGCCATGCGGCCTTTGTGTTGTTCATGAGGGCCATAAACGTTGAAGTATCGAAAGCCTACGATCTGGTGGGTAATGCCGGCCTTGGTGCGCTGAAAGTCGGTGCCACATTCGCGACGCATGCGCTGGTCAAACAAGAGCTTGGAGTAGCCATAAACATTGAGCGGGCGCTCGAAAGCGGGTTCTTCACGAAACGTGTCCGACCCACCGTAGGTGGCGGCGGACGAAGCATACAAAAGCCGTGCACCACGCTTTTGACAGGCATGAAACAGATGGCAGGACAAGGTGTAGTTGTTGCCCATCATGTACTTGCCGTCCAGCTCCATGGTGTCGCTACAGGCGCCTTCGTGGAACACGGCTTCAATCTGGCCATAGGCCCCACTGGCAAAGGCGTCATAAAAGGTCTGCGCGTCGACGTAGTCCGAAATACGCAGAGAGGCCAGATTGCGAAATTTGTCCCCTTGCTGGAGGTCATCCACGGCAATGATGTCGTCAATGCCACGGGCGTTCAGGCCCTTGATGATGTTGCTGCCAATAAAGCCGGCAGCGCCGGTCACAACGATGCGGGTCATGCGTGTCCTCTCTTTAATGAATGCCAAACAGTTCGTCGTAGCTGACGGTCGCGGTGCCGAACTTGCCGACGACGACACCGCCGGCCTGGTTGGCGATGGGCACGGCGTCGCGCAGGCCCATACCTGCGGCCACCAGAGAGGCCATGGTGGCAATTACCGTGTCACCGGCACCTGTGACGTCAAATACTTCGCGGGCCTGTGCGCTGACATGCAGTTCACCGTCAGCGTCAAACAAGGTCATTCCTTCTTCGCTGCGTGTCAGCAAAATGGCTTGCATATTGAACTGTTGACGCAGGGCTTGCACCTTGGTGCGCAGCTCGGATTCATCACGCCAAACACCGATGACCTGCTGCAACTCGGCCCGGTTGGGTGTAATGACGGTGGCGTCCCTGTAGCGTGAAAAATCACTGCCTTTTGGGGTCAACCAGAATGGGTTTGCCGACCTCGCGGGCGCGGGCAATCATATCGGTGATGTGTCGCAGGCCACCCTTGCCATAGTCAGAAAAAAGCACAGCCCCGTGCGAGGGCAGTAAATGTTCAAACGCCGCGGTTTGTGATGCCAGCAGTTCGTTCTTGGGGGTGTTTTCAAAGTCCAGGCGCAGCAGTTGCTGCTGACGTCCGATCACCCGTAGTTTGACCGTGGTTTTGAGGTCTGCATCACGCCCAAAATGGGGCTCGATGCCGGTTTTGGCGACCAGGGCTTCGAGTTTGTGGCTGGCTTCGTCATCGCCCACCACGGTGAGCAATGATGCGTGCGCACCCAATGTGACAACGTTGTAAGCCACATTGGCGGCGCCGCCGCTGCGCTCTTCTTCACGCGTGATGCGCACCACCGGCACTGGGGCCTCGGGCGAGATACGGTCTACCGCGCCGTACCAGTACCGGTCGAGCATCACGTCGCCCACTACCAACACCTGAGCGGTGGCCATTTGTTCTTTGGAAATGTTCATAGTTCTTCTACACGACGGGCGGGATAACTGTCCCAGGCCTGGCAGCCGGGGCACTGCCAAAAATGTTGTTTGGCCTCAAAACCGCAGGCGGCGCAGCGGTAGCGGGTCAGGGGCTTGACGGCGTGGTCCAGCGCGCGCTGAACCTGGGGGTGAAACTGCTCATGCTCCAGTTTTTCACCGGCAATCCATTTGGCTGCGGCTACCAGTGACGGTTCGTTCTCCAGGTGGCGCGCATACCACTCACGCGCGGTAGCGGTTGGTGCACCGCTGGCTGCTTCCAGCGCAACGATGCCATCCAATACGTCCAGGCTAGGTGTATGGGCATAGACAGCCTTCAATTGGTCCAGGGTGCGAGCGCCCTGTCCAGCCGCTATGGCATAACGTGCCAAAGCGGGGGCGATCAGTGCGATGGCGCTCGGAGATGCGGTGATGGCTTGGGTCAGGGTGTCGCAGGCCAGGGTTGCGTTGCCCTGATCAAACTGAATGCGGGCAAGGTCCATTCGCGGCCGTGGTGCCTCAGGGGCGATATGCATGGCCTGGGCCAGATAGGTCAGTGCGAGAGAGCTCTTGTCTGCGGCGACACAGCTTGCGGCCTGTTCACACAGGTAGTGCGAAAGCCGCCCCTTGAAGCTGCCCTGGCCATCCGATTCGAGCTTTTGTGCAATCTGCGCGGCATGTTCCCAATCGCGGGATCGCTCGTAGTTGGCCAACAGGGCCAAACGTGATTGCGCTTCAAACCGCGTGCCTTCCAGTTTCAAAAGCGCCTCTTCCGCACGGTCCAACAAGCCGGCCTTCAGGTAGTCTAGCGCCAGTGCATGCTGAGCTCTGTGGCGGTCATCCAGACTCAGGTCACCACGCGATAACAAGTGCTGGTGTACACGCACGGCACGTTCATACTCGCCCCGGCGACGAAACAGATTGCCCAAAGCGAAATGCAGTTCCGATGTGTCAGGGTCGTTTTGTACGGCTTCGATAAACGCATCAATCGCCTTGTCTTGCTGCTCATTGAGCAAGAAGTTAAGCCCCTTGAAGTAAGCCTTGGGTGCTTGACGGTTGTCAATGCGCAGCTGACGTACATCAAGCCGTGACGCTAGCCAGCCCAGCGCAAAAGCGACGGGAAGCACCAATAAAACCAGACTGAAATCAAATTCCATGGGGCGGCTGGGATGATGCGGTAGACATGTCAACCGGAGATTCAGCGGTCTTACGGGCAAGCGCGGCAGCTCGGCGATGTTGCCACCAACGAGGCACCATGCCCAGGATGCCAATCAGGAGGCCTGCAGCAAATGCAACCAAGACTACCAGAACCAAGGGAGCCGTCCATTGCTGGCCAAAAAAGAAGCGTACCGTGGCGTCGTGCTGGTTGTTGAGCGCGAAGGCAAAAAGGGTAAAAAAAATGGCCGCCTTCAGCGTCCACTTCAAGAACCATGCGAGTTGTTTCATCGATCTCCCCGGTGACGAGGGATTCTAATAGGCATCAGGCCTTGCGGCTGGCTTCAAGTTCGGCAGTGCGCTGGTCCACCGATTCACGCAGGGCCTTGCCTGGTTTGAAATGTGGAACGCGTTTTTCAGGAATCGCAACACTTTCACCGCTGCGCGGGTTGCGTCCCATGCGCGGCGCACGGTGGTTGATAGAGAAACTACCAAAACCACGGATCTCAATCCGGTGCCCCGCAACCAAGGCGTCGTTCATCGCGTCCAGAATGGCCTTGACGGCAAATTCGGCATCGCGATGCGTGAGCTGGCCAAAACGGTTGGCGAGTTCTTCAACAAGGTCGGAGCGTGTCATGGGAAAAGGGTATTTTTAGTCCAAGAAAAAACGACCGGTTCCCAAACACACGCTTGGGGCGCCGGCCGTCTGTTCAATTCAACAGCATGTCAAATAATCGTGAGGGACAGATTTAACTCTGTCCCCAGCCGATTAGTTGTTGTTGTCGAGCTTGGCGCGGAGCAATGCGCCCAGGCTGGTGGTGCCAGCGTTTTCGCGGGCAGAAGCTTGGCTCAAAGCAGCCATGGCTTCGCCTTGGTCAGCCATGTCCTTGGCCTTGATGGACAACTGGATGTTGCGGGTCTTGCGATCCACATTGACAACCACAGCGGTCACTTCGTCGCCTTCTTTCAGCACGTTGCGAGCGTCTTCAACGCGGTCGCGGCTGATTTCGGAAGCGCGCAGGTAGCCGATGATGTCGTCGCCCAGGTCGATTTCAGCGCCCTTGGGATCAACAGTCTTGACCTTACCGGTCACAACCTGGCCCTTGTCGTTGATCGACACGAAGGTGGTGAAAGGATCGGAATCCAACTGCTTGATACCCAGGGAGATGCGCTCGCGGTCCACGTCCACAGCCAAGACCAAAGCCTCGACTTCTTGACCCTTCTTGAATTCGCGCACGGCAGCTTCGCCGGTTTCGTTCCAGGACAGGTCGGACAAATGCACCAGACCGTCGATACCAGCAGCCAGACCGACGAACACGCCGAAGTCGGTGATGGATTTGATCGGGCCCTTGACGCGGTCGCCGCGCTTGGTGTTTTGTGCGAACTCTTGCCATGGGTTGGCCTTGCACTGCTTCATGCCCAGGGAGATGCGACGCTTGTCTTCGTCGATTTCCAGAACCATGACTTCGACTTCGTCACCCAGGGCAACGATCTTGGAAGGTGCAACGTTCTTGTTGGTCCAGTCCATTTCGGACACGTGGACCAGGCCTTCGATTCCGGGTTCGAGTTCCACAAACGCGCCGTAGTCGGCAATGTTGGTGATCTTGCCGAACATGCGGGTCGACTGGGGGTAGCGGCGGTTCACGCCCATCCATGGATCATCACCCATTTGCTTCAGACCCAGAGACACGCGGTTTTTCTCGGTGTCAAATTTCAGGATCTTGGCAGTGATTTCTTGACCAGCGGTCACCACTTCGGATGGGTGACGGACACGGCGCCATGCCATGTCGGTGATGTGCAGCAGGCCGTCGATACCGCCCAGGTCCACGAACGCACCGTATTCGGTGATGTTCTTGACCACGCCCTGAACCACAGAACCTTCTTTGAGGGTCTGCATCAGCTTGGCGCGCTCTTCGCCCATGGAGGCTTCGACCACGGCACGGCGGGACAACACGACGTTGTTGCGCTTGCGGTCCAGCTTGATGACCTTGAATTCCATGGTCTTGTTTTCGTACGGAGACAGATCCTTGGTAGGACGTGTGTCGACCAATGAGCCTGGCAGGAAGGCACGGATGCCATTGACCAGAACGGTCAGGCCGCCCTTGACCTTGCCGGAAGTGGTACCGGTGACGAATTCGCCGGATTCCAAAGATTTTTCAAGAGACATCCACGAAGCGAGGCGCTTGGCGGTGTCGCGGCTGACGATGGTGTCGCCGTAGCCGTTTTCCATGGCCACGATGGCGACGGACACAAACTCACCTACTTGAACTTCGAGCTCACCCTTGTCGCTTTTGAATTCGGACAATGGAACATAGGCTTCGGACTTGAGGCCGGCGTTGACCACGACGAAGTTGTGTTCGATGCGAACGACTTCAGCGGTAACGACTTCACCGATGCGGGTTTCCGAGCGTTTTTGTGACTCTTCAAATAGGTCTGCGAAAGATTCTGACATTTGCTTTGCGGTCAAAAGACCGCGGGGTTGCGTTGTTGAACCACACCACCAGTGCGCTGCTGCGCGAGAGGGGCGGTATGGACCTTGCAAAAGCGGGCGCTTTTGCGTTCCTGTCAACAGCCTTTTTAAACGGTTTAAAAAGGCTGTTTGCCTTGCCACCAGTCCAACACCAGATCAACCGATTCTTCAACCGTCAAATCCGAGTTGTCCAGCAACCAGGCGTCTTCTGCTGATCTGAGCGGTGCAACGGCTCGGGATGAGTCCCGGGCGTCACGGGCCTCCAGGTCCGCGCGAAGAGATGGGAGTGTAGTTGAAATTCCCTTAGAAATCAACTGCTTATGGCGCCGCTCGGCACGGCGCTCGGCGCTGGCGGTCAGGAAGACCTTGAGTGGGGCATCGGGAAAGATCACCGTGCCCATGTCGCGCCCGTCGGCCACCAGGCCCGGCAGCTGCCGAAAACCGTGCTGCAGGGCAATCAGGGCAGTGCGAACCTGGGGCAGGGCGGATACCTTGGAGGCGTTCATGCCCGCTTCTTCGGTGCGGATGGTCTCGCTGACATCCTCTGCGCCCAGCAACACGTGGCCGTGGATGAACCGGATCTGCAACTGGGTGACCAGCTTGGCAATGGCGCCTTCGCTGGCGGTGTCGAGTACCAGTCCGGCACGCAAGGCCGCCAGTGCGGTGATTCGGTACAGAGAACCGGAATCCAGGAAGTGGTAACCCAGCTTCTGCGCCAGCACCACCGCCAGCGTGCCCTTGCCGGAGGCCGTGGGGCCGTCCACGCAGATCACGGGAATTGACGACTGTTTGGCGTGGGATACCGAAAACAGGGCTTCAAAATAGTCCGGAAAGGTCTTGGCCACGCATTTGGGATCTTCAATCCGCACGGGAATACCCGCCGGATTGAATGCCGACAGGGAAAAACACATGGCGACCCGGTGGTCGTCGTAGGTGTGGACGCTGGCCGGTTTCCAATGTGCATTGCTGGTTGGTGGGGTCACCTGGATGAAGTCTGTACCCTCCACTACGGTTGCGCCCAGTTTGCGCAACTCGGTGGCCATGGCGACGATGCGGTCTGTTTCCTTGACGCGCCAGCTGGCGATGTTGCGCAGTGTCGTGGTGCCGTCGACGTACAAGGCCATCACCGCCAGCGTCATCGCAGCGTCGGGAATGTGGTTGCAGTCCAGGTCTATGGCTTTGAGTGGCCAACTGCCGCGGGATACCCGCAGCCAATTCGGTCCGCTTTCAATCTTCGCGCCCATCATCTGGGCGGCTTCCATAAAGCGGATGTCACCCTGAATGGAATCGACTCCCACACCCAATATCTTTATGCTGTTCTGGCCTCCAGCCCTCGTAGATATTGCGCCAAGCGCTATGAAATAGCTAGCAGATGATGCATCTGCCTCGACGTGGATGTCACCCGGCGAGCGCAGGCGGCTACCAGCGGGAATGGTGAAGCGCTGCCAGCCGTCGCGTTGCACCTTTACACCAAAACGCGCCAGCAGGTTCAGGGTGATTTCGATATAGGGTCGGGATATCAGTTCGCCCACCACGTCGATGACGATATCTTTAGCAGCTACCAGTGGCAGCGCCATCAACAAGGCCGTCAAAAACTGGCTGGACACATCGCCTCGGACCTTGATCGGTGCATCCAGGCGCAGTACCGGCGTACCGATGCGCAGGGGCGGATAACCATCCTGACCCAAGTAGTTGATTTGGCAACCCAGTTGTCGCAGGGCATCCACCAGATCCCCAATCGGTCGCTCGTGCATGCGCGCAATGCCGCCCAGCTCAAAATCGCCACCCAACACCGCCAAGGCGGCGGTCAACGGGCGCATGGCGGTACCTGCATTGCCAAGGAACAGCTTGGCGCTGTGCGCAGCCAATGTGCCATCGAGGCCGTCAATCTCGACCCGGGCGCCATCCTGGCGAATCCCGCAGCCCAGCATACGCAGTGCGTCCAGCATGACGCGGGTGTCGTCCGAGTCCAGCAGGTCGTGGACGGTGGTCGTGCCCTGGCAGAGTGCGGCCATCAGCAGGACCCGGTTAGAGATACTCTTGGAGCCTGGGAGGGTTACGGTTCCCGATGCGCCGGCCAGAGGGGGGAGGTCGAGGAATGCTGTGGAATACATCAGGGATTGTGTCTGGAGGTCATGCTCCAACTGCTTCGGGTAATGCTGGCCTGTTCCAACAAGCCTTCAATCGCCTCGGTGTTACCGCTGGAAATCATCAGTTCCAGTGCGTGCAGGTTGCGCTGGAAGATCTTGGACTGGGCCAATAACTCCTCCCGATTAGATATCAGGATGTCGCGCCAGATCTTGGGGTCACTCGCGGCAATACGGGTGAAATCACGAAAGCCTGGGCCGGCCAACGACAGGTAGTCTTTGCCCTGGGGTTGGCCGGAGATGGCGTTCATCAAGGCAAATGCGATCAGGTGTGGCAGGTGGCTGACGGCGGCAAACGCAGCGTCGTGTTGTTCCGGGGCCATTTTCAGTACACGGCAACCCAACGCGGTCCAAACATCAACGGCTTTTTGAAGCTGCACCGTCAGTGTGCGTTCGATAGGTGTAAGAATGACCTGGCGACCTGTGTAGAGGTCGGGGTCGGCATTGTCGACGCCGGAAACCTCCTTGCCCGTAATGGGGTGGGCCGGAACAAAGGAACCAATTTGCTCGCGCAGCGCGCGCCGTCCGGCATCGATGACATCGCGTTTGGTCGATCCCACGTCCATCACCAGCATATTGGGTGTGACGAGGTGCTTGATGGCTTTGAAAGTGGCTTCGGTAGCTGCAACCGGTACCGCAATCAGGACAATATCGGCGCCTGACACGGCCAACAAGGCGGAGGGGGCCTCGACATCGATGACACCCATCAGACGAGCCCGCTCGGTGGTGCTGGGTGACTTGCTGTAGCCAACGACCCGTTTGACCAGGCCAGCGCGCTTCAGCGCTAGCGCAAACGAGCCGCCCATCAAGCCGCATCCAATCAATCCTAGTTGTTCAAACATGCTGCTTCCTGATGGTTTGGGTGTTGCTGATCATCATTCAGCCACCGAATAGGTACCGAGCACTTTGTAGAAGGCGCAGATGGTTTGGAGTTCTTTCAGGGCCGACGCCACATGGGGTTGCGAAGGATGGCCCTGAAGGTCGATGTAAAAGTAGTATTCCCACTGACCGGTGCGGGCCGGTCTGGACTCGAAGCGGGTCATGGACACACCATGGGTCTTGAGCGGGACCAACAGGTCGTGCACCGCGCCGGGCCTGTTCGGCACCGAAACCACCAGGCTGGTGCAGTCACGTCCGGAGGGTGGTGGCAGACTCAGCGTTTGCGGCAGGCAGATGATGGCAAATCGCGTTCGGTTGTAGGCTTCGTCCTGGATGGCATGGGCCGCTATGTGCAAACCAAACTGGGTGGCGGCACGTTCGCTGGCAAGACCTGACCAGGCCGGGTTGGTGGTCGCCAGGCGGGCGCCCTCGGCATTGCTGGAAACCGGGCGGCGTTCGGCATGGGGCAGGTTCTTGGTTAACCAAGCCTGGCACTGGGCCAGGGCCAGGGGGTGGGCCAAAACCACTTCAATGCCTTCGAGTGAGTTCTCCAGACGCAGCAGGTTGTGGCGCACCAGCAGCGTGACTTCTCCTATGACATGGGTGGGCGAGTGCAGGAACAAATCGAGTGACCGCGTCACCATGCCCTCGGTTGAGTTCTCCACCCCGACCACACCGTACTGGGCGCTGCCGGCCGCCGTGGCGTGGAACACTTCATCGAAATTGGCGCAGTAAATCAGGTCGGCCGCACCCCCAAAAAATTCGATTGCGGCTTGCTCGCAAAAGGTGCCGGCCGGTCCCAAGACCGCGACCCGTTGTGGCGCCTCCAGAGCCAGGCAGGCGGACATGATTTCGCGCCAAATGTCAGCCACATGCTGGTTTTTCAACGGCCCGGGATTGGCTTGTTGAATCTTGTCGATGACCTGGGCCACGCGGTCAGGCCGGAAAAAAGCCGTGCCTTCGCGCTTCTTGACCTCGCCTACCTTTTCGGCAACCAGTGCCCGGTTGTTCAGCAGCGTGAGCAGTTGCTGGTCAATGGCATCAATCTGAACGCGCAGTTCAGACAACTTCGGCAAATCGTTGGACGGGTTGGACACGGTTCAGGCTCCCGCCACGTCTGAGGTCTCGCCAGAGTCCAGGTGAATCGGCATGCGCTCCACCAAAGTGGCTGCAGGTTCCACGGAGAAACTAAACAATCGATTCATTGGCAAATAATATATCAAATAGAGTTTCAGCCCCCGCCAATATTGCGTAAGGCGCTATTGAAAATATAGCAATCAGGGACTCGCCGTAGTGTCTTCCCCGGCGGCGCTATCGTCTTCGGTTGGATTGGCGTCGTTTTCAACAATGCGCTGCAGTCCGCTGAGCTTGGAGCCTTCGTCCAGCCCGATCAAGGTCACACCTTGGGTGGCACGGCCAAGTTCACGGATTTCCGACACACGCGTGCGCACCAGCACGCCCTTGTCGGTGATCAGCATGATTTCATCGTCCACGTGGACCAGGGTCGCGGCCACGACCTTGCCGTTGCGCTCACTTTGTTGGATGGCGATCATGCCCTTGGTGCCGCGGCCGTGGCGCGTGTATTCGGTGATGCTGGTGCGCTTGCCATAGCCATTCTGGGTGGCGGTCAGCACGCTTTGTTGCTCATCACCGGCAACCAACATGGCGATCACGCTTTGGGTCTCGTCCAGCATCATGCCGCGCACGCCCCGCGCATTGCGGCCCATGGGGCGCACATCGTTTTCGTCAAAACGCACGGCCTTGCCGCCGTCGCTGAAGAGCATCACGTCGTGCTGGCCGTCGGTTAGCGCTGCGCCAATCAGGAAGTCGCCGTCGTCCAGGTCCACGGCAATGATGCCGGCCTTGCGCGGGTTGCTAAATTCGTCCAGTGCCGTCTTTTTGACGGTGCCCATGCTGGTGGCCATGAACACGTACTGGTCGGCCGGAAAAGTGCGTTTTTCGCCGGTCAGTGGCAGCACCACGGTGATTTTTTCGCCATCCTGCAACGGGAACATGTTGACAATGGGGCGGCCGCGCGAACCGCGCGAACCCTGTGGAACTTCCCAAACCTTGAGCCAGTAAAGGCGGCCGCGGTTGGAGAAGCACAGGATGTAGTCGTGGGTATTGGCCACAAACAGCTGGTCGACCCAATCGTCTTCCTTGGTGGCAGTGGCCTGTTTGCCACGCCCGCCGCGTTTTTGTGCCCGGTACTCGCCCAGTGGCTGGCTCTTGATATAGCCGCTGTGGCTCATCGTTACCACCATATCGGTCGGGGTGATCAGGTCTTCGGTGGACAGGTCGTAGGAGCTGTGCTCAACCAGGCTGCGGCGCGCGCCCAACTTGGTTTGGCCAAATTCATGTTTGATAGCGCCCAGTTCTTCGCTAATGATGACCGAAACGCGCTCCGGCTTGGCCAGGATGTCGAGCAGATCATCAATTTCGGCCATCACTTCTTTGTATTCCGCAACGATTTTGTCCTGCTCCAGCCCGGTCAGGCGTTGCAGGCGCATCTGCAGAATTTCTTGGGCTTGGGTCTCGGACAGGCGATACAGGCCGTCGCCGCCCATGCCGAAGGCTTTTTCCAAGCCATCGGGACGGTAATCGTCAGCATTGATCAGGCCGCCGTCGGCGCGGGTGCGCGTCAGCATTTCGTGCACCAGCTTGCTGTCCCATGGTCGGCTCATCAGCTCCACTTTGGCCACCGGTGGTGTGGGTGACTCGCGGATGATGCGGATGAAATCGTCGATATTGGCCAGCGCCACCGCCAGGCCTTCCAGCACATGGCCGCGTTCGCGCGCCTTGCGCAGGTTGAACACGGTGCGCCGTGTCACCACTTCGCGGCGGTGCTGCAGGAAGACCTCGATCAGGTCCTTCAGGTTGCACAACTTGGGCTGGCCGTTGATCAGCGCCACCATATTCATGCCAAACGTGTCTTGCAACTGTGTTTGTTTGTACAGGTTGTTCAGCACCACTTCAGGCACCGCACCGCGTTTGAGTTCAATCACCAGGCGCATGCCGGACTTGTCGGATTCGTCCTGGATGTGGCTGATGTCTTCGATCTTCTTCTCATGGACCAACTCGGCCATGCGTTCCTGCAGGGTCTTCTTATTGACTTGGTAGGGCAGCTCGTCAACGATGATGGACTGGCGTTGACCTTTGTCAATGTCCTCAAAGTGGCACCGTGCGCGCATGACCACCTTGCCGCGGCCGGTGCGGTAGCCGTCCTTGACGCCATTGATTCCGTAAATAATGCCAGCGGTAGGGAAATCAGGTGCCGGGACGATTTCCATCAGTTCGTCGATGCTCGCTTCCGGGTTTTTCAGCAGATGCAGGCAAGCGTCCACCACTTCATTCAGGTTGTGCGGGGGTATGTTGGTGGCCATGCCGACCGCAATACCGCCGGAGCCGTTGACCAGTAAATTGGGCAGCCGGGTCGGCAAAACCAGGGGTTCTTTTTCGGAGCCGTCGTAGTTGGGGCCGAAATCAACCGTTTCCTTGTCCAGATCGGCAAGCAACTCGTGGGCGATCTTGGCCAGGCGAATTTCGGTGTAACGCATGGCGGCCGCGTTGTCGCCGTCGACCGAACCGAAATTGCCTTGTCCATCCACCAGCATGTGACGCATCGAGAAGTCTTGCGCCATTCGAACAATGGTGTCGTAGACAGATTGGTCGCCGTGTGGATGGTACTTACCAATCACATCGCCCACAATACGGGCCGACTTCTTGTAAGCGCGGTTCCAGTCGTTGTTGAGCTCGTGCATGGCGAACAAAACCCGGCGATGCACCGGCTTCAACCCATCCCGGGCATCGGGCAGGGCACGCCCCACGATCACGCTCATCGCGTAATCCAGGTAGCTACGCCGCATTTCCTCTTCAAGACTAATGGGCAGGGTTTCTTTGGCGAACTGGGTCATGGGGTATTGAGGCTCTGTCTGAGACAACCCGCGATTCTACGACCCCATAGATGTCGCAAGTTGGCAACAGTCTATGGAATTGCGCACAAGACAAGGCATTAAGCTGCAACCGGTGCCCGAAATGGAGCCTACGCTATGGCACAATCCCATGAACGTCCCAGATTGGGGCGCCACCCATATTCGCAGCGAAGCTGCAGTTTGTTACGCAAAAGGAAAGTCATGAAAAAATTGAATCGGGTAGCAATCGCCATCGCTGCTGCAGCGCTCGCAACGGTTGCTGGTGCACAAGAAATCCACAACTGGAAAAGCAATTCTGGTGAAGTGTGGAAAAACAATTCCGGTCAGTGCTGGCGCGACAACAGCTGGACCCCAGCGACTGCAGCCCCTGGTTGTGATGGTGCTATCGCTCCTGCTCCTGCAGCGCCTGCTCCTGCTCCCGCTCCAATGGCTAAGCCAGCCCCAGCTCCTGCTGCCGCTCCAGTTGCGAAGCCAGCTCCAGCTCCAGCTGTGGCCAGCAAGGTGACCTACGCTGCTGACGCTTTCTTTGACTTTGACAAGGCGGTTTTGAAGCCTGAAGGCAAAGCAAAGTTGGACGATCTGGTGGGCAAAGTCAAGGGTATTAACCTTGAAGTCATCATTGCAGTGGGTCACACCGATTCCGTTGGTACGGATGCCTACAACCAGAAGTTGTCGGTCAGCCGTTCTGAGGCAGTCAAGGCCTATCTGGTGTCCAAGGGCATCGAGAAGAGCCGTGTCTACACCGAAGGCAAGGGTGAGAAGCAACCCGTTGCTGACAACAAGACCGCTGAAGGACGTAGCAAGAACCGCCGCGTTGAAATCGAAGTGGTTGGTACACGGTCAACAAAATAATAGTTTCAGCTAGTCTGATCTTCAAAAAACCCGCTTCGGCGGGTTTTTTGTTGCGTGCTGAAGTTTGTTCATCTTGACATCTTGTCGAGGAAGGTCGATTCAAAATGGACATAATTGGGGCATGAACAACACCGTTAATGCAGATCCGGCCGAGTTGGCCAAGTTTTCCGATTTAGCCCACCGATGGTGGGATATAGAGAGTGAGTTTCGTCCGTTGCACATGATCAACCCGTTGCGGTTGGAATGGATCAACAGCCTTTGCGCGGTGTCGGGCGCGCGGGCGCTGGATGTGGGCTGCGGTGGCGGCATCCTGGCAGATTCGATGGCGCGGCGTGGAGCCGATGTACTTGGCATCGATTTGTCGACCAAAGCGCTCAGGGTGGCCCAATTGCATGCATTGGAAGCGCAAACTCCGCATATTACCTATCGCGAGGTTAGTGCAGAAGATCTGGCGGCTGAAATGCCCGGTTCTTTTGACGTGGTGACCTGCATGGAAATGCTGGAGCACGTGCCTGACCCGTCATCCGTCGTCAAAGCATGTGCTGCTTTGGTCAAACCAGGTGGTTGGGTGTTTTTCTCCACGATCAATCGCAACCCCAAATCGTTTCTACTTGCCATAGTAGGGGCCGAATACATTCTGAATATGTTGCCTCGCGGCACCCATGAGTACGCAAAAATGATCCGCCCCAGTGAGTTGGCAGGTTATTGCCGGCAATCAGGCTTGGATTTGCGGCAGACCAGTGGCATGCAATACAACCCCATCACCAAGCGTTACTGGATGAGCGCAGATACGGATGTCAACTACCTCTTCGCGACCCAAAAATCACTATGAAGGCAGACCGCGTGCAATTTGCGGATATTGCTGCCGTATTGTTTGACCTCGACGGAACGTTGATCGACAGCGCGCCCGATCTTGGTGCTGCTGCGGACCAAATGCGTGTAGCTCGCAATTTGCCGTCTTTACCGCTGGAACGGTACCGACCGATGGCGGGCGCCGGAGCCAGAGGAATGTTGGATGTGGCCTTCGGACTCGGGCCCAGCGACCCTGATTTCGAGTTGTTACGCGAAGAGTTTTTTTCGAATTACGAACAATGCATGACGACGCGAACCACTGTTTTTGATGGTGTTCCGCAGTTACTTGCCCAATTGGAACAACGCCGACTGCCTTGGGGAGTGGTCACCAATAAGTCATCGCGGTTTACGATTCCCTTGACCCGTGCAATGCCTTTGTTTGTCAATGCCGCGGTCATTGTCAGCGGTGATACCACTCCCCATGCCAAGCCCCACCCGGCGCCATTGTTGGAGGCAGCACGACGTATGGGTATTCAGGCAACTCAATGCCTTTATGTTGGGGATGACGAGCGGGATGTTGTGGCGGGGCTAGCGGCGGGTATGAAAACTGTCGCTGCTACGTACGGTTACTTGGGTAAAACAACCGATGTTCGCGCGTGGGGAGCCCACGCTGAGATCGACGCTCCGTCCGCACTGTTGCCTTTGTTGCTGCGCGAGTGAGTTGACACTGCTTACCAGATAAGCGATGTGGTGCCCCGAGCCGGAATCGAACCGGCACGACCTTACGGTCCACAGATTTTAAGTCTGTTACGTCTACCTATTCCGTCATCAGGGCCGGCCGGAGAGCGGCCATTATAGGCTGCGTGTGTTGGGCATCTCGGCAGATGAATGCCCAGGTTATTGGCACTTGGCCATTGTTGCAATATCACTCAAGAAACCCAGCGATTGCAGGGTCTGATTCTGGTACAGGTAAACACTGGCAGGTGCAAACGACGGGACCGCGGAGTCCGCCCCGAGACAAATTGAACCACCCTGGTAACACCGTGCATAAAAGGGCGAGATCAAAAATGTAGGGGTTGGGTTTGTCAATAGGGTTTTGAACTGCTGTTCAGCCCAATCCAGCACGCAGTCGAAAGGTTGACTCACACCGGTCCCGGCAATGGTACGCGTCGTTGTGTTGCCGTCGGAAACGGGAAACACGAGGCGCGCAACACGATCGCCAGCGACCGTGGGGACAAAGCTAATCAGGGTCGAGCATCCAGCGCCCGGAGCCAGTGTCAAACCACTACAACCGACGCCAGTACTGACCACAAAATCGTTTGGCGCGATGGTGGGACACCCGATCGCCATACAAACCACTACTTCGTTGCCGTCCACACTGACTTGCCCCACTGTGACCGGCGTGTTACCTCGGTTGAATAAGGAAAAATATTGTGTCGCATAGGTTTCCCCGAGCGGAATTTTTCCAAAGTGATGGGAAGGGGCCGGATCGGTGATCTCGACCTGTGCCTTCACTGGCACCATGCATATAAGGCCGAGGAGCAGAACCGCCCCTCGAATTGTCACCTTCAAGTGACCGTTCATTTGTATGTTGGTTCGCGGCGTGGTTGCAAGGATGTATCGCATGTGAAACTCCAATCAAAACGGCTGCAATGAAAATTTCAACTCTTTTACTGCACTGCCAACAAGTCCACCGTGAACACCAATGCAGTGTTGCCCGGAATGATGCCACCCGCGCCAGCACTGCCGTAACCCAGTGCGCTGGGGATGACCAGCGTACGGGTTCCACCGACTTTCATGCCTACAACGCCTTGGTCCCAGCCCTGAATCACTTGCCCCACACCCAACTTGAAACTGAACGGTGCCTTGCCAACTGAAGAGTCAAACTGTTTGCCGCGGAAACTGGCGGCCGTTGCGTCATAAAGCCACCCCGTGTAATTGACAGTTACCGTGTTGCCGTTCGCGGCGGTAGCGCCTGTTCCCACTTTGGTGTCGGAAATCTGGAGAGTGGTGGGGCCGCTGGCAGGGGGTGTATCACTACTGCCGCCGCCGCATCCGCTCACCAACATGACCAATGCAGAAAAAGTCGCCGCCAGAATGTGTTTCATTTCAAAGTGCTTTCTGTAGTATGCCCACCGGAACCAAGGTTAAGGTGGGGAATGACAAGGATGTTACATCGGTCTGCTAGACGCATGTCTGCTGGAGGTAAACGCATCGGCTTCAAAGACTTCGCCGTAGCCATACACAGATTGGAGCATCCATTGTTAGTGCGAATTTTCGCGATTGAGCCTTGATAAAGTCAATTGCCACCGTATCTGGATTGCCGCATCCATTTGGTGGCAATCCACTTTTCACCAGCGCGAACCGGTGCGCCGCCGTGTAGCGTCATGGGGTCGACTTCTCCCGTCGCATTGCAGTACTCAAAGTAAACCGCACTGCCTTTTCTGGGGCACACCGACAAGTTAATTCTTGGAAAAACCGTTTCACCACCGTCATCCACGTCATTGAGGTAAACGACGAGGGTGCTGACGCGCTGCCCGCCATTATTCAAATGGGGTTGACTACCAGGGTCATCGGGCGGGAAGTAGTCAAAATGCGCTTTGTACTCGCCGCCGATCTGATAGTTCAAGATTTGAAGTCCTTCGCCGTTTTCAGCAGGCCAATTCACCACTTCAGAAATCCTGCGGTCCAACCTGCTGATGAAGTCATTCTCGTTGAGCGCAAAAAAGGTTCCGCTGCTGGAACGGTCTTCAATCACTCTGTATTCACCGGACAATGGATCAACGATCGTGGAACGTTTGAGTTTGATTCGCGATAGTCGTATCAATTCGTCGCACTCCTCGGGTGTCAGGACGTTGTTCACCACGGCAACGCAGGGCTTCGAAACCCGCATCACAACCTGAACCTGATGGTCTTGTGTCCAAATGGAATTGCCGGTGTGAAACTGTGACGACAAATTGTCCAATGGGGGGTGGCCGGGAAGGCGCAGAGTGACTATTGCAGCGCGTGCCAGTGCGGGATCGATGCCGGCATGTACTATGGACGCGACTATGGAACTGTCCGTGCAGCCACGGGCGATGTTTTCTGAAATCCAGCCGCGCCATTCAGATGAAAGTTGCTGCGTCAAATCTGCTCTCCTTGTGCCTTTGCGGGCGCATGGCTGACCATGAATGCTGCAACCGCTGGCGCGACCAGCGCGGGTTGCTTGAGCCACGAATAGTGATCGACCCGTATGCCAGCAGTGTCTGACGCACGCCAATGGCGAAGATCAACTTGGCTGGAGGACAACTTGCCGACCAGTGCCTTGGCCGCTGGCGAGGGTGACCAAAAGTCCGCTTCAAAATTCAAGGCCAACACGGGGACGCACAGTGACTCCATGCCTTGCTCGTAGTCGAAAACAGATCCCTTGGGTTGATAAGCGCCTGTGATCGCAACATGGCTCCAGTCACGCATCAAGCCCGCAGCCTCGCGCCCGCCAAAGCCCAGTCTGGAGCCGGGGAAATAGCCCAGCAAGACGCCGGACAGACGTGATAGCCAGCTTATCAATCGGATGCCGAATTTGAGCTTCCCGACATAACAAGGCAAATGCACACTCCCGCTAGCCACCAACACAATGCCGTCAATTTTGCCGGGCTCTTTGGCAGCACCTAGCAACGACAATTGACCGCCCAAACTATGACCTCCCAACCAGATTGGTGCGTCGGGAAAAGTATCGCGAACGCTGGTGATTAACGACGCCAAGTCCAGCTCGACCAAATGACGATACCCAAAATCGCTGGCCCGCCCGGCCCGCACAGAACTGCTGTCGATCCCGCGCCAATCAGGCGCACAGACTTGTACGCCGTGGGTGACCAGCTCACGGGCGAATCGGGCATAAACCCGAGAGGGTGTACCAAGGGCTGACAGAAAAATCAGCACGGGCGCGCTGGGATCCGTCGTGGGGTACACCGTTGCATCGAACCGGTGCTGATCGGGTGCACTAATCGTTAGTGTGTGGGGGGCTGCCATAGGGAACTATTTTGCGTAGATGCCGGACCAACAATCGACGCCCAGGTTCAGGACGTTCTTGGACTGTGGGGTCCGACTACAGCAATGATACGTGTCGCGGACAGTTTCACCGCTGGGTACACTGTGGACCCAAACCGGGTTGGAGCGCTGATAGCTTTGGAGGGCACAACAATTGAAAACACAAGTGGGTAAGTTGAGCCAATTGGCACTGCGTTCAGTGTCGTTGGCTGGTCGAGGGGTTTCGGTCGCTACACAAGCTGCGAGCAGCCTCACAGGGACGGCAAATGCTGCTGGCAAAACAGCGCAAAAGGCGTTGGATGCTGCAATGGACCACCAGACCACGAAAGCGGCGGTTTTCAAGGCCAAAGAGATGGCTGCAACTGCCAAAGTGGAAGCGGGTGAATTTGCGACATCTGCGGCTGGTCGTGCGTTGGATTTGGCCAAAAGCACTGCAACTGGGGCGAAGACGGTATCGGATCGCGTGGTGGCTACTGCAAAAAAAGTTGATGAAAACCATCAGGAAATTGCCGCCAAGACCGACACGGTTTCCATGGGTTTGGGTATCGCTGCAGGCGTGGCCGTTGCCGGCGCAAAATTGACTGCGATTCCGTTGGTCGTGGCCGCATCACCCGCAATCGGAGGTGCCGCTGCGGTTGTCGGTGTGGTCGCCGGCAGTGCCCACTTTTATTCAAAGTGGAAAACCAAGAAAGCCAAGAGTCAAACGGCTGACGGCGAGCAGCCCAAAGTGAAGGAATAGGCACAAAAGCAAATGTTCTGGTGCCCAGCGGCCCTATGCCTGTTCCGCGCGCGAGCGGGTTTCCAACTGCTCGCGGCAGGTTGCGTTGATGACGCGCAGCTCGGCCAGCGTTTTGTCAATGTGGGCGCGTTTCATTTCCAGCTCGGCAATTTCGGTATCGGTGCGCTCAATCACGTAGCTCAGTTGCTGGGCGCGGCCCTCGCCCTGGTCACCGTACAAATCCAGATACCGCTTGATCTCTGACAGGGGCGAGCCAATCGCTTTCGCGCGCAGGATCAGGGTCAGGCGCGCGCGGTCGCGCCGGGTGTAGACCCGCGCGCCGTTGATGCGCCGGGGCGACAGCAGCCCCTTGTCCTCATAAAAGCGCAGCGCCCGCAGCGTAATGCCGTGTTCCCGACACAGCTCGGTGATGCCAAACAGCTCGGTCGTGGCCTCGTCTCGGTGCGAGTCAACAAACGCCTGCGCGTCGGTCAGGGTGTCTGGTTGTTTGTTCACGGCGGGCAGGCGCTCGCGGGACTCAAATGACGCGCTGCAGTCGCATGGCAACGCTCATGTCGCCGGACACTTTGAGCTTGCCGGCCATGAAACCGGTGGCGGGCTCAAGGTCGCCGGTGAGCAGGGCGTTGAGGTTTTCCAGCGTGATGCCCACGGTGCAATCCGAGTCCACATTGTCGTTGCTCACGGTATTGGGGGTGGAGGCGCCGTCGATACGGATGAAGCCGTCGGAGCCGCAATCAAACTTGAGCGTGGCTGCCAGGCCGCTGTCAGCTCCCACTTTGGTACGGATGGCTTGTGTGCATTCTTCGAGGTTCATGGTCTTTTTCCTTGCAAAAATAGTGTCGGGTGACGGGGTGCCGCCGCGCTTGGCAGGGGCTGGTTGGTTTCGGGCTGAATCCTAACAGTCGTGTGTCCCGTAAGCATCAGTATAAACACCTATGCGACATTTGGTTGACGTTAACGTTACCTTCATTTCTAATGCGAGAAGTTCAAAGCAAGGAAATTTGCCCATGCCCGCCATTCGTTCCAAGATCAAACCCAAGTCGGACGCATTCGCCGCCAATGCCCAGCGCATGCAGGGGTTGCTGGCCGAAGTGCAGCGTCTCGAAGGCCTGGTGATTGCCGAGTCTGAGTCCAAACGCGAGAAGTTCGAAAAGCGCAAACAATTGTTGCCGCGCGAGCGCGTGGCCCGGTTGCTGGACCGTGGCACACCGTTTCTGGAGTTGAGCCGCCTGGCCGGCCTGAACATGCACGACGACGACGGCAAGAAGTCGGTCATGGGTGGTGGCTCTATCGTCGGCATTGGCGTGGTGGCGGGCAAGCGCTGCATCATTTCGGCCAGCGACAGCGCCGTCAAAGGCGGCACGGTCGCCCCCATGGGCCTGAAAAAGGGCCTGCGCGTTCAGCAGATCGCACAGGAGAACAAGCTGCCCCTGATCTCGCTGGTGGAGAGCGGCGGCGCCAACCTGATGTACCAGAGCGAAATCTTCATCGAAGGCGGGCGCACCTTTGCCAACCAGGCGCGCATGTCGGCCATGGGCTTGCCGCAGATCGCGGTGGTGCATGGCTCGTCCACAGCGGGTGGCGCGTACCTGCCGGGGCTGTCCGACTACGTGATCCTGGTGCGCGGGCGCTCCAGCATCTACCTGGCCGGGCCGCCCTTGGTCAAGGCGGCCATTGGCGAGGAATGCACCGACGAAGAGCTTGGCGGCGCCGAGACCCATGCCCAGGTCACCGGCCTGGGCGAATACCTGTGCGAGGACGACGCCCACGCGATCGGCATGGCGCGCGAAGTCATGGACAAGCTGCGCTGGGACGTTGCTCCCCCAGTCGCCAGCCATGCCGATCCCTTGTTTGACGAGCAGGAGCTGATGGGTATAGTTCCCGCCGACGAGCGTGAACCTTACGACGTGCGCGAGGTCATTGCGCGACTGGTGGATGGCTCGGACTTTCTGGAATTCAAGGCCGAATACGCGGGCGAGATGATGTGTGGCCACGCCCGCATTCAAGGCCAGTTGGTGGGCATTCTGGGCAACAACGGCCCCATCCAGCCCACGGGTTCCACGAAGGCGGCGCAGTTCATCCAGTTGTGTGACCAGAGCGGCACGCCACTGGTCTTTTTGCAGAACACCACGGGTTACATGGTCGGCTCGGTGGCCGAGCGCAGCGGTGCCATCAAACACGGTTCCAAGATGATCCAGGCCGTGGCCAACGCACGCGTGCCTAAGTTCACATTCATTCTGGGCGGCTCCTATGGCGCGGGCAACTACGGCATGTGCGGGCGTGGTTTTGATCCGCGTTTTATCTTTGCCTGGCCGACGGCCCGCACGGCGGTGATGGGCGGCGCCCAGGCGGCCAAGGTGATGGACATCGTCAACCGCGCCAAGATTGAGCGCATGGGCATGGAGGCCAATGAAGAAGCGCTGGCGGCCATGTCCGATGGTTTGCGCCTGCGGCTGGACAAAGAATCTGCCGCGCTGTTTGGCACCGCCCGCCTGTGGGACGACGGCATCATCGATCCGCGCGATACGCGCCGCTTTTTGGGCCTTTGCCTGGCGCTGGCGGCTGAGGCGGATGCACGCACTTTGCGATCCAAACACCTTCGGCGTGGCACGGATGTAAGTCCGCCGCGCGATTCAACACTTCCTAATTGCACGAAAGAACGCCATGAAATTCACTCCCGAACACGAACAAATCTCCGACACCGTCCGCAAGTTTGTCGCAAACGAGATCAACCCCCATCTGCCCGAGTGGGAAAAGGCGGGCCAGTTCCCCGCGCACCAGGTGTTCAAGAAGATGGGTGACCTGGGCCTGTTGGGCATCAAGTACCCCACCGAGTTTGGCGGCATGGGGCTGGACTTCAGCTACTCCATGGTGATGGCCGAGGCCCTGGGCGAGTGCAAGGCCGGTGGCGTGCCCATGGCCATTGGCGTGCAGACCGATATGTGCACGCCAGCACTGGCGCGCTTTGGCTCGGATGCTTTGCGCCACGAGTTTCTGGCACCGGCAATAGCCGGTGACATGGTGGGTTGCATTGGCGTGAGCGAAGTGGGGGGTGGCTCGGACGTGGCAGCCCTCAAAACGACGGCAAAAAAAGATGGCAACGACTACATCATCAACGGCTCCAAGATGTGGATCACCAACGGCATGCAGGCCGACTGGTGCTGCCTGCTGGCCAACACGTCGGACGCGGCGCCGCACAAAAACAAGTCGCTCATCATGGTGCCGCTGAACAGCCCGGGCATCACGCGCCAGAAGATTGAAAAAATCGGCATGCACTCCAGCGACACGGCCCAGCTGTTTTTTGACAATGTGCGCGTGCCGCAAAAGAACCTGATCGGCCAGGAGGGCATGGGCTTCATGCTGCAGATGCTGCAATTCCAGGAGGAGCGCCTGTATGGCGCGGCGGGTTGCCTGCGCTCGCTGGACAGCCTGATTGACCAGACCATTGAATACACCCGAAGCCGCCAGACCTTTGGCAAATCCATTCTGCACAACCAGGTGGTGCATTTCCGCCTGGCTGAGCTGCGTACCGAGGTGGAAGCGCTGCGCGCCCTGACCTACCGCGCGGTGGAGTCGTATGTATCTGGCAAGGATGTGACCCGACTGGCGTCCATGGCCAAGCTCAAGGCGGGGCGCTTGTCTCGTGAGGTGGCGGATAGCTGCCTGCAGTACTGGGGCGGCATGGGCTTCACGGCCGACAACCCTATTTCGCAGGCTTACCGCGATGGCCGCTTGATCTCGATTGGTGGTGGGGCCGACGAAATCATGTTGGGCATCATTTGCAAGTTAGAAGGCACCTTGCCAGGTAAAGCATGACAGATTCACTGCCAAATGAGGCTGTAGCCCTCGTGGATATTGCGCAAGCAGCTATTGAATTAATAGCAATTTCGGCGACCAGAAAACGTGGAGTGTTGCATCTCACCTTGAACCGGCCCGAAGCCCGCAACGCCATGTCGCTGCGAATGGTCGCTGAATTGCGCCAAGTGTTGCTTGACGCCGAAGCGACCGCCGGCAAACCCGACGCCGTGCGCGTGGTGGTGCTGCGCGGCGCCGGTGGCCACTTTTGTGCCGGGGCCGACTTGAAAGACATGGCCGGCGCGCGCATGCGCGCCGTGCAGGCAGCGGGCCCGGGCGCACCTGACCCCATCGCTGAAGTGAATGCCGTGTTCGGCGAACTGTGTGTGGCGTACGCACGTACGCCGCTGGCCGTGGTGGCGGTGCTGGAGGGCACGGTCATGGGCGGCGGCTTTGGTCTGGCCTGCGTGGCTGACGTGGCCATCGCCAGCGAGACCGCCAATTTCCGCCTGCCCGAAACATCGCTGGGGGTGGTGCCCGCGCAAATCGCGCCGTTCCTGGTCGAGCGTCTGGGCTACTCGCAGGCCAAGCGGCTGGCGGTCACCGGTGGGCGATTGGATGCGGCCGCGGCACTGCGCTTGGGGCTGGTGCATGAAGTGGTATCCAGCGATTTAATAGACCCGGCACTGGACAAAGTGCTGACCGATGTTCTGGCCTGCGCGCCTGGTGCCTTGGCTGCTACCAAAGCCCTGATGTCCCAAGCCAGATTGCGGGAGCCGCAAGACTTGGTGCAGGCTGCAGCCGCCATCTTTTCCCAAGCCGCTCAAGGCCCCGAAGGCATTGAAGGCATGACTGCGTTTATGCAAAAGCGCAAACCTGGCTGGGCGGTCGCATGAACATTTTTGAAATACGGCTTGGTGGCGGGAGTCTGGGTGGCAGAGCGTTTTGCTTCGTGTCCTCCGCCCGCTGCGCGGGCTCCCCCTTGACCTACGCAAAACGCTCTGCCACCCAGACTCCCTCGAAGGTGTTTTATGTTTAACAAAATTTTGATAGCCAATCGCGGAGAGATTGCCTGTCGCGTCATTCGCACGGCGCGCAACCTCGGTTACCGGACCGTTGCCGTTTTCACCGATGCGGACCGCGACGCACCGCATGTGGCAATGGCCGACGAGGCCGTACACATTGGCGGCTCGCCCGCCACTGAATCGTATTTGCGCTTTGATGCCATTCTGGAAGCTGCGCGCAAGACAGGCGCCGATGCAGTTCACCCTGGCTACGGTTTCTTGAGCGAGAACGCAGTCTTTGCGCAGGCCTGTGTCGATGCGGGGCTGATCTTTATTGGCCCGCCGGCCAGTGCCATCACCGCCATGGGCGACAAGGCCCTGGCCAAGCGCCGCATGCTGGACGCGGGCGTGCCCTGTGCACCCGGCTATTTGGGGGCGGATCAGAGCGATGCGGCTCTGGTGGCCGAGGCCGAGAAGCTGGGGTACCCGTTACTGGTCAAGGCCGTGGCCGGCGGTGGCGGGCGTGGCATGCGCCTGGCACACTCCACTATCGAGTTACAGCCTGCCATTGAAGGCGCACGCCGTGAAGCGCTAAGCGCGTTTGGCGACGGCACGTTGATGCTGGAGCGCCTGATCAACAACGGTCGCCATATCGAAATCCAGGTGTTTGCCGATGCCCACGGCAACGCGGTTTATCTGGGAGAGCGTGATTGCACGGCGCAGCGACGCCGCCAGAAGGTGATTGAAGAGGCTCCATCCCCCGCAGTGACACCCGCCATGCGCGAGGCCATGGGAAAAGACGCCGTGGCCGCTGCACTGGCCGTCGGCTACCAGGGCGCTGGCACGGTGGAGTTCATCGTGGACGACAAGCTGCACCACTACTTTCTGGAGATGAACACGCGCTTGCAGGTGGAGCACCCGGTGACCGAAATGATCACCGGCTACGACCTGGTGGAGTGGCAACTGCGCGTGGCAGCGGGCGAGCCCTTGCCAGCACAACAAAGCGATATCACCCTCACCGGACACGCCATCGAAGCGCGTTTGTATGTGGAAGATCCCTACACCGGTTTCACCCCACAAACCGGCACCGTGCTGTGGTGGCAACCCGCCAACGCCATGCACCCGAAAGTGGCAAAGCCCGGCGTAGGGCATGGCGTGCGTGTGGACGATGGCATCGTGCAGGGCAGTGTGATTTCTCCCTATTACGATCCCATGGTGGCCAAGATCATCGTCCATGGGCGTGACCGCAATGATGCCATTCGCCGCCTGCGTGCGGCGTTGGCCAACACGCCCTTGCTGGGTTTGAAGAGCAACGGCCGTTTCTTGAGCGATCTGGTCGACCACCCAACCTTCCGCAAGGCCGAGATGACCACAACCTTGATCGACCAGTGGCTGGAGCAGGGCGAGCCGTTGTTGCAACAGCCCACGCCGACGGATGATGTCTGGCGTGTGGCTGCGATGGCCGTGGCCATGCGCAATGGCAGCAGCTGGCGTGCCAACAGCGTGGCGGCGTTTGATTTGCGCTTGCAAGCTGGTGAAGTGGTGCGCAGCCTTCGCGTGCTGCCGGACCGCCATGGTGGCGTGGCCTTGCGGCTGGACGGCGCAACGGTGCACGCCAGCGTACTGGGCTTTGGCGAGGGCAGACTGCGCTACACCGTTGATGGTGTGCTGCGCAGCGCCATCGCAGTGTTTGCCGGAATGCAGGTGCATCTGGCGATGGATAGCAATACCTTCGTGTTCTCTGAGGTGTCTGCCTTCCCGGACGCCGATGCGCTGAAGGATGCCAGTAAGGCACGCTCGCCGGTTGCGGGCAAGGTGACCCAGGTTCTGGTGGCCAGCGGCGCCGATGTGCAAATCGGTCAGCAGCTGGTCTGCGTGGAAGCCATGAAGATGGAAATGTGGCTGTGCGCCGAAGCTGCAGGCGTGGTGCAGGCGGTGCACGCCAAGGCGGGCGACCAGGTGGAGTCTGGCGCGCTGCTGGTGGAACTGGAATTGAAGAAGTAAAACTTTGCGGGACAGACCTTTGGCGCTGTCCCCAACTCGTAGTAACCCGTTGCGGGACAGACCTTCAGTTCTGTCCCCAACTGATTAGGATTGATGATGGAAAAAGCAATACTGACCTGCGCGCTGACCGGCGTGCTGACCAACCCCAAACAGCACCCCGTGCCGGTGACCCCTTCGCAAATGGCGGCCGAGGCGCGCGACGCCTTTAATGCTGGTGCGTCCATCATGCACGTGCACATCCGCAACCAGGAGCCGGGCATGGGGCAGATGCCGTCCTGGGACCCGGATGTGGCCGAGAGTGTGGTCAACGCCATCCGCGAGGCCTGCCCCGGCGTCATCATCAATCTGACCACCGGCGTGGTCGGCAAAGACATCTCCGGACCACTGGCTTGCATCCGCCAGGTCAAGCCAGAGATCGCCGCCTGCAATGCTGGTAGCCTGAATTACCTCAAGATCAAGGAAGATGGCCAATGGGCCTGGCCGCCCATGGTGTTTGACAACCCGGTGTCCAAGGTGCAGCAGTTTCTGGACGTGATGCAGGAATGCGGCACCCACCCCGAATTCGAGTGCTTTGACGTGGGCATCGTGCGTTCGGTGGGTATGTACATCAAAGCCGGGCTGCTCAAACCCGAGATGGGCCGCGCCGAATACAACTTGGTCATGGGGGTTGCGTCGGGCATGCCCTGCGATGCGGACCTGCTGGCCCTGCTGCCGCAGTGGATGGCGCCCAACAGCGTCTGGCAAACCACGCTGATTGGCCGCGCCGAGATTTGGCCCGTGCACCAGAAGACCGCCGAGCTGGGCGGCATGCTGCGCACCGGCCTGGAAGACACTTTCTATCTACCCAACGGCGACCGCGCCAGCGGCAACGGTGCCTTGATCACCGAATTGGCCCGCTGCGCTGCCAATGCTGGCCGCACGATTGCCAGCCCGCAGGAAGCGCGCGCCTTGTTGGGCCTGAAGGCATAAATCGGCCCAAAAGCCTGTGCTATAATTTTTAGCTTAGCGGCTGTAGCTCAGTTGGATAGAGTACTTGGCTACGAACCAAGGGGTCGTGGGTTCAATTCCTGCCAGCCGCACCAAAAAGTGAAGGCCTGTGACTGAAAAGTTGCAGGCCTTTTTCTTATTCTGAATCTGTAGGGTTTCATCCCCATGGGCTTTAGGCGTGCCATTTCATGAGCAAGGCTTTCACCAAAGAGTCAGACAACGCAGACGATGACGACGATCTGCAATTGCCCCCCATTCCTACCGGCGGCAAGAACTACATCACGCCCAAAGGTTACTCCGCATTGCGCAACGAATGGCTGGATCTGATGGACAACGAGCGTCCCAGGATGGTCGAGGCGGTTTTCTGGGCTGCCAGCAACGGTGACCGCTCCGAGAATGGCGACTACCTCTACGGCAAAAAGCGCCTGCGCGAGATTGACCGACGCATTCGTTTCCTGACCAAACGGCTCGAAATTGCCGAGGTGACCAATCCATCCTTGCACCATGGCAACGACCAGATTTTCTTTGGTGCGACGGTCACCTATGCGGATGAATCCGGTCAGGAGCGCACTGTCACCATCACAGGGATTGATGAAGCCAACAGCGCGAAAGGGGAGGTCAGCTGGATTTCGCCGGTGGCGCGCACCTTGCTGAAGGCGCGCACGGGCGATGTGCTAAAGCTGGTGATGCCGGGTCGTGTCGAGGAAATTGAGGTAATGGAGGTCAGTTACCCCGCTCCGTAGTGGCGGGTTTCGATCGGGTAAGCGAAGGTTTGCTGGAGCCCGAAGTGTTGTCGCTGATGACCCCGGGAGGGCCACCGGGCGTTAAGGCCCTGGCATCGCCACCTTGCGGCGTTCGGCGCGCATCACCGATGGAGTTCGACTCAGGTTGCGCAGCACCACCGCCAGGTGCGCCGAGTCGCGAACGCCCACCACGAACCGGAACTCCACATCCTCTTGCGCACCGTCATAACCCATGTCGATGTGCACAATGTCTGCCTCCGCAGCTGCCAACGCCGCCGCGACCTTGGCCAGCACACCTTTCCCATTCTTCGCAGTGACCATGACGCCGGTCTCAAATGCCCGTACCGGGTCGTCTGCCCATTCGACGGTGATGAATCGCTCACTGTCTTTGTGCTGCAATTTTTTGGCCACCGAGCAGTCTTGGATGTGCACCACCAAGCCCTCGCCACGTCCCAGATAACCCACAATGGCGTCACCGGGAATAGGACGACAACACTTCGCAAACTGCACCGACGCGTTTTCGCTCCCGTCCAAAGTTATCGAACCCTGCAAGGTGGACTCGTGCGCGGTGAACCGTTCACGGGTCAGCAAAAGTGCATCTGGACGCTGGCCACTGTCGGCTAGTAACAAAACCAGGCGCTTGGCAACAATACTGGCGATCCGTTTGCCCAAACCGATGTCTGTCAATAGTTCCTGCCGGTTTCTACTGCCGGTAAAACGCAGCAACTTCTCCCAAATGGGTTCGTATTCCGCATCTGATTCTGGAAACTGATCAATACCTTCTGCGCGCAGAGCTTGACTCAGCAGTTTTTCACCGAGCTCTTCGGACTCAGTGTGCGCCATGGTTTTTAGATGATGGCGAATTTTGGAGCGGGCGCGTCCGGTACGAACAAAACCAAGCCAGGCGGGGTTGGGCGTTGCCAAAGGCTCGGTTACGACCTCGACCACGTCGCCGTTCTTGAGCTCGGTCCGAAGCGGCACGTGTTCACCGTTGATGCGTGCAGATACGGTTCGATCGCCAACATTACTGTGAATAGCATACGCAAAGTCAACAATGGTGGCGCCACGCGGCATGGCCATGATTTGGCTCTTGGGCGTAAACACATACACCGCATCGGGGAACAGGTCGACTTTGACGTGGTCCCAGAACTCTGCGGCATCCCGCGTCTCATCCTGAATGTCCAACAATGACTGCAGCCACTTGGTGCCCAACCGATCTGAAGACGCCTCGTCTGGCTTGTTGACTTTGTACAACCAATGTGCCGCTACGCCAGACTCGGCAACCAAATGCATAGCCTCAGTGCGCATCTGAAACTCCACGGCGACGCTGGATGGGCCTACCAGGGTGGTATGCAAAGACTGGTAACCATTCAGTTTGGCGATCGCGATATGGTCTTTGAACTTGCCCGGCAGGGGTTTGTAGAGTTGGTGCAAAACACCCAACGCGGTGTAACAGTCGATCACCTGTGGCACGATGACCCGGAATCCATAGATATCAGTAACCTGGGCAAAACTCAGGTGTTTACTGTCCATCTTTTTGTAGATGGAGTACAGCGTTTTTTCGCGCCCGGCAATACGCACGGTGATACCGGACGCTGCAAAAGCGGCCTCGACTTCGCGTTGAACCTTTTGGATCAGGTCACGGCGTCGGCTGCGCGCTTTGGTGACAGCTTTGGATAAAACACTGTATCGCCATGGGCGCAGGTACCTAAAGGACAGGTCTTGCAACTCGCGGTAGGTCTGGTTCAGGCCCAGCCGATGTGCAATGGGTGCGTAAATGTCCAGGGTTTCGGACGCAATGCGGCTCCACTTGGCCCTTGGCACGTCGGCCAATGTGCGCATATTGTGGGAGCGGTCGGCCAACTTGACCAAGATGACCCGCACATCACGGGCCATCGCCAGCAACATCTTGCGAAACGACTCAGCCTGGTTTTCTTCGCGGGTGTTGAACTGCAGTTTGTCCAGCTTGGTCAATCCGTCGACCAGCTCTGCCACCGGCGAGCCAAAGCGCTCAATCAACTCGGCTTTGGTCACGCCGCAGTCTTCCAGCGAGTCATGCAGCAGCGCCGCCATCAGGGCCTGAGCATCGATTTTCCATTCCGCACATTGGGCTGCGACAGCAATCGGGTGGGTGATGTAGGGTTCGCCGTTGTTGCGCAACTGACCCAAATGCGCCTCATCTGCAAAGCGGTAGGCTTGCCGAACTTTTTCCAGATCCTCTGGTGACAAGTAATCCAGTTTGGAAATCAGACCGGCAAAACTTGCGGCTGCAGCGTTGACGGCTGCCGGGTGGGGCGCAGACGTCGCGTCCCCGTTTGTCCTGGGGGCAACTTTCTTTTGCGGCATTGGTTTGACGGGAGTACCCATGGTGTAAATGTAGCCTGCTACCCAAACATTGGCAGCAGTAAGCACAAAATGGCGAAAAAAAAGCACCGCAAGCGGTGCTTCTTCTAGAGCGATGACGCTCAGAGCGGGACTTTTTCAACATTTCAATGCCAATCTTCCCCGCTGCGATCTCGCGCAGCGCGGTGACGCCAGCCTTGTTCTTGCTTTCAATCTTGGGCGTATGGCCCTGATTCAGCATGCGGGCGCGGTAGGTCGCGGCCAGAACGAGTTGAAAGCGGTTAGGGATCTGCACCAGGCAGTCTTCTACAGTAATACGGGCCATGGAGTTCTCCGAAAGACTAAGGGGTCAGCAATGCTTTGAATGTTTCGGCTCGGGCACGACGCTGTGCCGAAAATTTGAGCCGCTGGGAGTGAACAATGGCCTTCAGATCAAAAAGCGCCCGTTCAAACAACTCATTGATTATAACGAAGTCGAATTTATCGACCTGAGCGACCTCAATGGCAGCGTTTTTCATGCGCACATCGATGACTTCGCTGGCGTCTTCGCCCCGGCGTTCGAGGCGAGAGCGCAACTCTTCCCAACTGGGGGGCAAGATGAAGATGGAAATGGCGTTGGCAAAAATGTTCTTGATCTGGAGCGCGCCTTGGTAGTCAATCTCGAGGATCACATCAGCGCCTTGGGCCATGCGCTCCTCAATTGCACGCTTTGAGGTTCCGTATCGGAAATTGTGGACGTGGGCCCATTCCACAAACCCGTTCGCGGCCACCATGGCGTCGAATTCCTGTTCGGAGACGAAAAAATACTCGCGACCATGCTTTTCCTGGCCCCTGGGTGGTCGCGTGGTGTGCGACACCGAAGGCTGGACATGGGAGTCAAGCTCCAGAAGCGCCTTGACCAGGCTGGATTTTCCGGCCCCACTGGGGGCGGCGACAACAAAAAGGTTCCCGGGGTAGTCCATAGGCCTATTCTATGTTTTGCACCTGCTCGCGCATTTGCTCAATCAGCACTTTCATGTCCACCGAGATATGCGTAAGTTCCAGCGCAGCCGACTTGGAGCCCAGCGTATTGGCCTCGCGGTGTAACTCCTGTATCAAAAAGTCCAGTCGTTTTCCGATCTCGCCGCCTTTTTGGATTAGCCGATCCAACTCGTCCAGGTGTGAGCCCAAGCGCGTAATTTCTTCGGCTACGTCAATACGGATGGCAAACGCCGTGGCTTCCGTCAGAGCGCGATCTTGCGCTGCTTCCGGCAAGGTTGCGCCGTCGGTCAGGGCCATGGCGTCTTTCCAGCGCGCCAGAAATTTCTGGCAATTTTGTTCGACCAGTTGGGGAATCAGTGGGACTGCTTGTTGGGCCAGGGTGCGCAACTGGGCAATATGGTCCAGCGGCATGCCTGACAAACGGGCACCTTCGCGTTGCCGGGCATCGAGCAAGGCTTTGAGAGTTTTGTTCGCCAATGGCAGAACACAAGCGCCCCAGTCACGGGTACCGCTTTGCTCGGCCGAAGACAGGCGAATCACGTCCGCCACACTCAGTGGTATGGCGGTGGGCAGCCAGGCCTTCACATTGTCCTGAACGGCATTGAGGCGCTGCAGCATGCGCGGACTTGGATCCGCAATGCTGGACGCCGCTCCCATTTCTATGGACGCACGAACCTCCACCTTGCCGCGCTTTAGCTTGCCGAGCAAGAGGTCGCGCAGTGCGGGCTCATACTGGCGCAAGTCTTCGGGAAGTCGAAACGACAAATCCAGGAATCGGCTATTGACGGAGCGAATTTCCAACCCTAGTTGACCTGGCGGCGGTTTATTCTCGGACTCTGTGACAGCGGCGGTGCTGTGTTGCGCACTGGCGTAACCTGTCATGCTATAAACTGGCATTGCGTATCCCCGTTTTCTTCAACGGCCTTGAGAATAACCCGGTTCAGACGGATCAAACGCGTGTTCAACTCTTAATTTATGTCGAAGGTCAAGCCTGCTCCTCTACCCCCAGATACCACCATTGGCGGCTATCGCATTATTCGAAAAGTGGCAGCTGGCGGCTTCGGGCTGGTGTATTTGGCCCTGGATGCCGATGGGCAACGCGTGGCGGTCAAAGAGTACCTGCCTTCATCTTTGGCAAGTCGGGCTCCTGGGGAGTTGCTTCCCGCAGGTTCAGCCCGAGAAGCTGTCCCTGTACCGCCTGGGCCTGAAGAGTTTTTTTGAAGAAGGCCGGTCACTGGCGCAAATCTCCCACCCCTCGGTGGTGAGTGTGCTGAACTTCTTTCGCGAAAACGAAACGGTTTACATGGTGATGAATTATCTGGAGGGTGCTGCCCTGCAGGATTTCATCGTTACCGCGCGCGACCTGAAGCAGAGCAAGGTGTTCCGCGAATCCACGATCCGTTCTTTGTTTGACGAAATCCTGCGCGGACTGCGCATCGTGCACCAGCACAAAATGCTGCATCTGGACATCAAGCCTGCCAACATTTTTATCACGGATGACAACAAATCGGTGTTGATCGACTTTGGCGCCGCCCGTGAAGTGCTGAGCAAAGAGGGCAACTTTATCCGCCCGATGTATACCCCGGGCTTTGCTGCGCCCGAGATGTACCGGCGTGATGCGTCCATGGGACCGTGGACCGACATCTATGCGATTGGTGCCTGCATCTACGCCTGTATGCAGGGCTACCCGCCCAATGAAGCGCCGCAACGCCTTGAAAAAGACCGCATTACGATTGCGCTGGCACGTTTGCGCGGCGTCTACTCCGACAATTTGATTGAAGTGGTGGAGTGGTGCATGTCACTGGATCCATTGTCCAGACCCCAATCTGTATTTGCCCTGCAAAAAGAGCTCAGCCGAGAAGGAGAGCGCCGCTACACCAAGCTCACCGTCGGCGAGAAAGTCCGCATGCAGTTTGACACCATGGTGTCCGAAACCAAGCGCAGCGTGCTTGGGGTTTCTAACGTGGACGACAAACCCAAATGAAGTTCTCCGTATTTCAACTCAGCCGCAAGGGTGGACGTGACAAGAACGAAGACCGCATGGGGTATTGTTATACGAAGGCGTCCGGGCTCTTTCTGTTGGCGGATGGGATGGGGGGCACCCGGAAGGGGAGGTGGCTGCGCAGATTGTGCTGCAGTCCATTTCTGCCCTGTACCAAAAAGAAGCCAAGCCCGAGATCGACGACCCCAAGGCGTTTTTCAACATGGCCATCATGGCTGCGCATCGGCAGATCCTGCGGTATGCGGCGGAAAAACACCTGATGGATACTCCGCGCACTACCTTGGTCGCGGCACTGGTGCAGAGTGGAGTCGCACACTGGGTGCATTGCGGCGACTCGCGTCTGTATTTTGTCCGTCATGGCGAGTTGGTGGTGCGTACACGGGACCATTCCTACATCGAGCAGCACCAAGACGCCCATCCCGACCAGGCCCTGCCCGGGCGATTCAACCGCAACGTGTTGTACACCTGCCTGGGGTCACCGACCAAGCCGGTGTTTGACGTCACTGGCCCTGTTCCCTTGCAGCAGGGCGACAAGATTTTGTTGTGTTCGGACGGCCTGTGGGGCAGCCTGGATGATGTTGATATTGTTCAACAATTGGGCCAAAAACAGGTGGGTTTGGCGGTGCCGGATTTGGTGGAGCGCGCATTAACCAAGGCGGGTCCTGGCAGTGATAACGTAACGGTGATTGCCATGGAATGGGAAACCCCGGATGCATTTGTCTCGACCCGTGGCAGTATCTCCACCGAAACCATTGAGGAAGGTGTATTTGCGTCGACCGTGCAAGCTGGCTGGCTGGATTCGGGGGTAGACGATCTGGACGACGCCGCAATTGAGCGGTCCATCGCTGAAATCAACGAGGCTATCCGCCGCTCAGCGGCGCGCAAAACCTGAGTGTGACAGGCGCCTTGGCGCGCCCCACTGTGTATCGACTTTCCAAGGGATTTTCATGTCTGAATTTGTTCGCGCCAAAGCGCGTGCCGCCGACGCGCTGCGCCCAGTACGTATCACCCGTGGTTACACGGTTCATGCCGAAGGTTCCGTCCTGATCGAGTTTGGCGACACCCGCGTTTTGTGCACCGCATCGGTGGAGGAAAAGTGCCGCCCCACAAACGCGGCAGCGGCGAGGGCTGGGTGACGGCCGAATACGGCATGTTGCCGCGCGCCACCCACACCCGCAGCGACCGCGAAGCGGCACGCGGCAAACAAAGCGGGCGCACCCAGGAAATCCAGCGCCTGATAGGCCGTTCCATGCGCGCGGTGTTCGATTTGAAAAAGCTTGGAGAGCGCACCATCCAGCTCGATTGCGACGTCTTGCAGGCCGACGGCGGCACCCGCACCGCTGCGATTACTGGCGCCTTTGTGGCGGCACAGGACGCCGTCAACGGCTTGTTGGCCGCGGGCAAGATTGCCGAGTCGCCCATCATCGCGCAGGTGGCCGCCATCTCCGTGGGCATCGTGCAAGGCACGGCCTTGCTGGACCTGGAATACACCGAAGACTCCGCCTGCGACACTGACATGAATGTGGTCATGACGGGGGCTGGTCATTTTGTGGAAGTGCAGGGCACGGCCGAAGGCGCTGCCTTTTCGCGTGCCGAGATGGACAGCCTGCTCACTCTGGCCGAAAAAGGTATCACGGAGTTGATGCGGTTGCAGCAACAGTCACTATCAAAAACATAGCGCCTCACGCAATTAATTCGGGGGCTAGCGGTCTATTTTACTTAGAACTTTGGAGCCAGGGCGGCGCCAGGCTGGGATCAGGAAAAGATGAAAATAGTTCTCGCCTCCAACAACCCGGGCAAGCTGGTTGAGTTGCAAGCCATGTTCACGCCGTTGGGCTGCACCCTGGTTCCCCAGGGCGAGTTGGGTGCCCGAGGCGCCTGAGCCCTACCGAAGCTTTGTGGAAAACGCGCTGACCAAGGCGCGCAATGCGGCACAACACACGGGCTTGCCCGCACTGGCCGATGATGCCGGTTTGTGTGTCGATGCCTTTGGGGGCTTGCCAGGCGTGGACACCGCGTATTACGCCACCCAGTTTGGCTACGCCAAGGGTGATGACAACAACGTGCGAGCCTTGCTGGAACAAATGCACGACATCAGCAACCGCAGGGCTGCCATGGTCAGTGTGCTGGTGGCGGTTCGCAGCGCCGACGACCCCGAACCGCTGATCGCCATGGGTCGGGTGGTGGGCCAGATCGCCCGAGAACCGACCGGCAGCAATGGGTTTGGATTCGATCCTGTGATGTGGATACCGGAGTTTGGACAAACCTTTGCGCAATTGCCCACTGAAGTGAAGAACGCCAACAGCCACCGCGGGCGTTCGGCCAAGGCCATGTCTGCGTTGATCCGCGAGCACTGGATGGCGTGATGCACGGTAGAGCTATGTTTGAAGTCTTGCTCGCGCCGGGAGCCTGGGCGGCAGAGTGTTCTGCTCCGTGGTCGTGCCTCAGCCAGAGGCTACGGCTCTTCAATCCGCCTAAGCCTGCGCTGGCAGGCTCGGAGCCGCGGATTTCTGCCCCGCCCGCTTTGCGGGCTCCTCCTTTACCTGCGCAGAACACTCTGCCGCCCAGGCTCCCCGGGGGTGGCATGATTCCAATTAAGCCCGCGAATACTACGCAAGACGCTGCTGTGGTGCATGACGTGACGCATTACATGCGGCCTGGCACGCTGCAACTCGCAGCACTGCCGCCGCTGTCGTTGTATGTGCACCTGCCGTGGTGCCTGAAGAAGTGCCCGTATTGCGATTTCAACTCCCACGAGAAGCCCGGCGATGCGCTGCCCGAGTTGCGCTACGTGGACGCAGTGATCGCCGACCTGGAGGCTGCGCTGCCGCTGATCTGGGGCCGCACCATTCACAGCATCTTCATTGGCGGCGGCACACCGAGCCTGTTTGCGCCGGCCACGATTGACCGCCTGCTGGGCGACATCCGCGCGCGGCTCAAGCTGGAGGCCAACTGCGAGATCACGATGGAGGCCAACCCCGGCACGTTTGAGACGGACCGCTTCCGCGCCTTCCGCCAGGCGGGTGTCACACGCCTGTCCATCGGTGTGCAAAGCTTCAACGATGCGCACCTGAAAGCCCTGGGCCGCGTGCACGACCGCGCGCAGGCGCTGGCGGCGGTGGAAGAGGCGGCAAACTCGTTCGACACCTTCAACCTCGACATCATGTACGCGCTGCCCGGCCAGTCGCTGGAGCAGGCAGGCCAAGACATGGCCACGGCGCTGCAGTTTGGCCCGCCCCATATCTCCATCTACCACCTGACGATTGAGCCCAACACCTACTTCGCCAAGTTCCCGCCGGTAATACCGGAGGACGACACGGCCTACGCCATGCTGGACCACATCACAGATCTGACGGGCGCTGCTGGGCTGGAGCGCTACGAGGTCTCGGCCTATGCCCGGACTGGTCACCGATGCAAGCACAACCTGAACTACTGGCAGTTTGGCGATTACCTTGGCATCGGTGCCGGCGCCCACAGCAAGCTCAGTTTTGCGCACCGCGTGGTGCGCCAGATGCGCTTTCGGGAGCCCCGCCTGTACATGGACCGCGCGCTGGCCGGCAATGCCGTGGCACAGGATGAAGAAGTGGGGCGCGCCGACTTGCCCTTTGAATTCATGCTGAACGCGCTGCGCCTACGGAACGGCTTTGGCCTGCGTGACTTTACCGAACGCACCGGTCTGGCCGTGACCGCTATTGCGGCTGCGCTCGAAGAGGCCGAGCGCAAGGGGCTTATCGAGCGAGATTTTTCCAGGGTGCGGCCCACACGGCAGGGCTTCGATTTTCTGAGTGACTTGCAGGAAATTTTCCTGCCCAATGTCAGTTAAGCCGCGTACACCGTCGCGCTGAGGGAAGCCAGTAATCCACTGCAACGATATCCATCCTGCTGCTCAGGCGCTGGTCGATACCAGGTTGCTGGATCTTCCTGTTCTGGATGACCAAAAGAAAACCCGGTCTTGGACCGGGTTCTGTCCCTGTTTCCAGGGGACGCTTGGCGTCAGGCAATCGCCTGAATGAACTATGAAATATTTGTAGAAAATTTCTTTGCGATAAATCAAAGAAGTCGTTTGCTTCGCGGAACGCAGTTGGGTTCTGTTGTCATTTTTTTCTCAACCAAAGCCGTCCCCACGTTCATCCCCACATCAAATGGCGAAATCGGATGATGTGAAGCGAGACATCGCAACAAAAACCCAGCGTGAAAAGGGCGAAATGTCAGCGTGATTCAAAGAAAAGCCCCTTGATAGGGGGCTACTGGCGGAACCTGTGAGATTCGAACTCACGGAGGACTCACATCCTCGCCGGTTTTCAAGACCGGTGCCTTAAACCGCTCGGCCAAGGTTCCCAACGCTGAGATTCTAACTGGCTCGCAGCATGCCTTTGGTTTCGATGAAAGCAATTACGGCCTTCAGGCCGTCCTGGGTCTTCAAATTGGTCATCACAAACGGCTTGAGCCCTTTGGCCGTGGTGCGCATGCGGATGGTGTCCGCCTCCATGATAGTTAGGTCGGCACCCACATAGGGCGCGAGATCGGTCTTGTTGATGACAAACATGTCGCTTTTGGTGATGCCGGGGCCGCCCTTGCGGGGGATTTTTTCGCCGGCGGCCACGTCGATCACGTAGATGGTCAGGTCCGAGAGTTCTGGGCTGAAGGTGGCGGCCAGATTGTCGCCACCGCTCTCGATAAACACGATGTCGGCGTTCGGAAATTCCACCAGCATACGGTCAATGGCCTCCAGATTGATGGAGGCGTCCTCACGGATAGCGGTGTGCGGGCAGCCGCCGGTTTCAACACCCATGATGCGTTCGGCAGGCAGCGCCCCGCTGACGGTCAGGATGCGCTGGTCTTCCTTGGTGTAGATGTCGTTGGTGATGGCGACCAGGTCGTATCTTTCGCGCATGGCTTTGCACAGCATTTCCAGCAGCGTGGTCTTGCCGGAGCCGACGGGGCCACCGATGCCGACACGCAGAGGAGGGAGGGTCTTGGTGCGGTTGGCGATGTGGTGCAGTGTGGACATGGGATTTACTATAAAAACGATAGCTAATTACGCAATAGATACGAGGGCTAGGACCGGAAAAGCCTTGAGTATTGAACCTCGTGCTGGCTGCTCAGAATAGCCAGCATGGGTGCGAACGCTTGGCGGTCGTTGTCTGCAATGCTTAGTGCGTTGTCAATTGCAGCCGGTATCTCGGCGGTCAATGCCGACAGGATGCGTTGCCCCGCGCTCTGGCCCAAGGGCACTGATTTGATCGCGGCTTGCACCATGTTCTCCGCCCAGCCAAAGGCATAGGCCAGCAGGCATTCGCGCAACGGCGCGCCTGCGCTGCTTGCGGCCAGTGCATAGGCAATCGGGTAGGTGGGGTCTTGCCCGGCTAGCACGGCGATCTGCCCCGGCGTTGCGGTGGTGTGGTTGCGCAGCCATTCCAGCAGGCTACGTCCCATTTGTTCGGTCTGGGCACGCAGCTCGCTGCTCTCGCGGGTTTGCAGCACCCAGGCGTTCAGTGCGGAGATGCGGGCGTGGTCATCGGCCCGCCAGGCGGGAATGGCCTGGGCCACGGAGGGCAAATCGGAGCGCGCCAGGCTCAGGTGTAGATGGTCCACCAGCCACGCGGATGCTTCACTTTCCGTAGCGACTCGTGCAGTATCCACGGCGGCTTCCAGGCATTCCGAGTACGAAAAGCCGCCTATGGGCAGGGCTGGCGAGGCCAGCCACATCAGTTGCATCAGGCTGGAGTCGAGCATGTGAGGTATGCCCTAGTGCTTGTGGCTGCAGCCGGGGCCATGCACGTGGGGTGATGCGCTGGCTGCGGCTATCGGAATGGACGCCAGCTTCTTGCCGGCCGAAGGCTTGGGTTCGGTGCGTGGGTGGTGATGCACTTGCGCGTGCGTATCCGTAGGTGCGTGATCGTGATCACTTGCCTGACCGTGGTCGTGTGCATGGTCATGGTGTGAATGGCCATGATCATTGCCAGTATGAGGGTGTCCACCCGACGCATAGGCCCCGCTCTCTGGCTCAAACGCCTCATCCACGGCGTTCACGATCAGGTGCATGGCGCGAAGCATGTCGGCCAGCACATGATCGGGTTCGATCTTCAGGTGGTCCGGCTTGAGTTCGATGGGAACGTGGCGGTTTCCCAGGTGGTAGGCCGCGCGTATCAAGTCGTAGGGCGAACCGTGTTCGGTGCAGTGTGTGATCTTCAAAACCGATTGTGGTGCGGCAAGCACCTTGACTAGCGAACCGTCTTCGGCCACCAGCACATCGCCGCCGCGCACTGCGGTGCCGCGCGGCAGGAACACGCCGATGTTGCGGCCAGCGGAATCGGTGGCGTCAAAGCGGCTCTTCTGGCGCACGTCCCAATCGAGTTCGACAGTGCTGGCGCGCTTGAGCAATACGGGGGCCAGGCCTTTGCCTTGGGGGATGCATTTGGAGACTTGGAGCATGGGGTGCTTGAAGTGAGTGGTGTCAGATGCTAATATAACAAATGTTATAACTACTCGGAGACGGCAATGTCTGCTCTCAAATTGACCCAAATCGGCAACTCGGTTGGTGTGATTCTGCCCAAAGAGGTGCTGGCCCGGATGAAGGTGGAAAAGGGTGACACGGTGTTTTTGACCGAGGCGGCCAACGGGATAACGCTGACGCCATATGACCCGGAACTGGAGGAGCAACTCAAACTGGGTCGCGAGTTCATGCGTGAATACCGCGACACCTTCCACCAGCTTGCCAAATGAGCCAATGGAAATGGGTGAATCGGCAAGTCCTGCTTTTGCTGCACGACGAGAGCCTGGCCGAGCACGGCGGTGCGCCGGGGCTGCGCGATGAGGGTTTGCTCGACTCGGCGTTGGCGCGCCCGGTAAACCTTGCCCTGTACGAGCAACCGGATGTGGCTTCTCTGGCGGCGTCCTATGGCGTGGGACTGGCCAAGAACCATCCCTTTGTCGATGGCAACAAGCGCGCCGCTTTTCTGGCGGTGGGTATGTTTTTGGCGGTCAATGGGTTTCGCCTGCGCGCGACCCAGGCCGATGCGACGTTGACGGTAATGGATGTAGCCGCGGGTGTGGTGGACGAGGCTGCCTTTGCACAGTGGATCAGGGAACACATCCAACCCCGATAGCGCGTGCCGCTGCATCAAAACAAAAAGTACCGCTGCGCCATCGGCAGGCTGATCGCCGGCTCACACGTCAGCAACTGCCCATCGGCCCGCACGCTGTAGGTCTGGGCGTCGATCTCCATGGTCGGCAAGTAGCTGTTGTGCACCATGTGCTGCTTGCGTACCCCGCGGATGTTCTTCACGGCGCTCAAGGGTTTGGCCAGACCAAAACGCTCCTTGATTCCAGCGTTCAAGCCAGCTTGCGACACAAAGGTGAGTGAGCCACGCGCCAATGCGCCACCAAACGATCCAAACATGGGGCGGTAGTGCACGGGCTGCGGTGTGGGGATGCTTGCATTGGGGTCGCCCATCGCCGCCATCGATATGAAACCGCCCTTCAAAATCAGGGCCGGTTTGACGCCGAAGAAGGCCGGCTTCCAGACCACCAGATCGGCCCATTTGTCGACCTCTATGCTGCCGACCTCGTGGCCGATGCCGTGGGCAATCGCCGGGTTGATGGTGTATTTGGCGATGTAGCGCTTGGCGCGGAAGTTGTCGTTCCGCGGGTTGGCATCCACATTGCCAATGCCGCCGTCAGCCCCCGCCAACCAGCCCCGTTGCGCCTTCATCTTGTGCGCCGTCTGCCAAGTGCGGATGATGACCTCACCGACACGGCCCATGGCCTGGCTGTCGCTGCTCATCATGCTGATGGCGCCCAGGTCGTGCAGGATGTCTTCGGCGGCGATGGTTTCCTTGCGGATGCGGCTCTCGGCAAAGGCCAGGTCTTCGGCAATGCCAGCGTCCAGGTGGTGGCAGACCATCAGCATGTCCACATGTTCATCCAGCGTGTTGACCGTGTAGGGCATGGTGGGGTTGGTGGAGCTGGGCAAGAAGTTGGCCTGGCCCACCACCTTGAGAATGTCCGGTGCATGTCCTCCGCCAGCGCCTTCGGTGTGGAATGCGCACAGTCCTCTGCCCTTGGTCGCAGCAATCGTGTTCTCCACAAAGCCCGATTCGTTCAAGGTGTCGGAGTGGATGGCCACCTGCACATCGGTCTCGTCGGCAACGTCCAGGCAGTTGCTGATGGCCGCCGGGGTGGTCCCCCAGTCCTCATGCAGTTTCAAACCAATGACACCGGCGTTGACCTGCTCGTGCAGTGCGGCGGGCAGCGATGCATTGCCCTTGCCCAGAAAGCCCAGGTTCATGGGGAAGGCGTCGGCCGCCTGCAACATGCGTTCGATATTCCACGGCCCCGGCGTGCAGGTGGTGGCAAAGGTGCCGGTGGCTGGGCCGGTGCCGCCGC
Source organism: Candidatus Aalborgicola danicus (assembly GCA_016703945.1). Taxonomy (GTDB): domain Bacteria; phylum Pseudomonadota; class Gammaproteobacteria; order Burkholderiales; family Burkholderiaceae_C; genus Allorhodoferax; species Allorhodoferax danicus. The sequence continues at coordinate 98,878 of JADJBC010000002.1, read as the reverse complement.
CGAGCATCGTGGTCACGCCGCTGGCGGCAGCTTCCTCGATTTGTTGGGGGCAGATGAAGTGGATGTGGCTATCGATGCCACCGGCGGTGACGATGTTGCCTTCGCAACTGATGACCTCGGTACCGGGGCCGATGATGATGTCCACGCCCGGTTGCGTGTCGGGGTTGCCAGCCTTGCCGATGGCGACGATGCGCCCGCCCTTCAGCCCAATATCGGCCTTGACGATGCCCCAGTGGTCCAGGATCAGCGCATTGGTCATCACGCAGTCCACAGCACCCTCGGCACGCATTCTTTGCGACTGTGCCATGCCGTCACGTATGGTCTTGCCGCCGCCGAACTTGACCTCTTCACCGTAGGCGCCTGCTGCCAGTGTGTAGTCCTTCTCGACCTCGATCAGCAGACCGGTGTCGGCCAGGCGCACCCGGTCGCCGACGGTGGGGCCGAAGATTTCCGCATAGGCGCGGCGTCCAATCGTTGCCATAGTCAGAGGTTTCCTTGCGTTAAGCCACGAAAGCCGTAGACGATGCGATCTCCGCCGAAGTCCACCAGTTCCACGGTGCGCTGTTGGCCGGGCTCAAAACGCACAGCCGAACCCGATGCGATGTTCAACCGCATGCCCTGCGCCGCCGCGCGGTCAAAGCCCAACGCGCCATTGGTTTCAGCAAAGTGGTAGTGCGAGCCCACCTGGATCGGGCGATCGGCCGTGTTTTGCACAACCAGGGTTGTGGTGCGCCGCCCCGTATTGAGCACATGCTCGGGGCTGTTGTCGTCGCAAAGGATTTCACCGGGGATCATGGGCGGGGCTCACTTTCCCTTGCGTGCGATCCAGATGGCCAGCGCACACAGCGTGCCGACCACCACAAAGCCCCATACATCGGTGGCATGCCAGTGGGTACCACCGCCCAGGCCGTGGCCATCATGGGCAAATACGGTGTTAGCCCCCGTGGATACTGCGTATGCAGCTATGGAAAGCGTAGCGTTTAAAGCAGAGGTTCGCATTTGGGTTTTCTCCTAAGGGAAGGACGCGGGTCTTAAACAATGGGCTGGTGAACGGTGACGAGCTTGGTGCCGTCGGGGAAGCTGGCCTCTACCTGGATGTCGGGGATCATCTCGGCGATGCCTTCCATGACGTCGGCGCGGGTCAGTACGGTGCGGCCTTCGCTCATCAACTGGGCCACGGTCTTGCCGTCGCGGGCGCCTTCCATGACGGCGGCGCTGATCAGGGCCATGGCTTCGGGGTAATTGAGCTTGAGCCCGCGGGTCTTGCGCCGTTCGGCCAGCAAAGCGGCGGTGAAGAGCAGCAGTTTGTCTTTTTCGCGGGGAGTCAGTTCCATGGCGCGCTCTCAGATGGTTGGCAGAGGTCTTTGGGATTATTAGGCAATATCCGTGCCCTGCAAGACGGTCGTGTACGCCAAATGCCGGATGCCTGGTCGTATGCGCCCGGTGCTCGAACCTTTGCTTGCACCCTTGGATTTTGTACCCTCTCGGCGCACACCCAGCCACGCCGTATCAATCGGGTAGTGGGTTTTGCGTAGGTAAAAGGAGGAGCCCGCGTAGCGGGCGGGGGACACGGAGCAAAACCCGCTGCCCGACTGATACACAACTACCGTGGCATGGAATCTGCACCATGCCAGCGTGCAAACCCTAGCTGATCCTCCACCTCCGCCCGCCGCTCCTTTGCAGAGGGTGGTCAAGATCCGCCGCGACTACAACAACTGGGTAGCCAGCGAAACCATGGAAGACTATGCCCTGCGCTTCACGCCGCAGCGCTTTCGCAAGTGGTCCGAATGGCGGGTGGCCAACACCGCCTTTGGTGCGGCTTCGTTTCTGGTGCTGGAAGCAGTAGGCGCCACGCTGCTGGTGCAATACGGTTTTGTCAACGCCTTCTGGGCCATTCTGGTGACCGGCATCGTGATCTTCCTGGCCGGCCTGCCCATCAGCGTCTACGCCTCGCGCTACGGTGTGGACATGGACCTGCTGACCCGTGGCGCCGGCTTTGGCTACATCGGCTCCACCATCACCTCGCTGATCTACGCCTCGTTCACCTTCATCTTCTTTGCGCTGGAGGCGGCCATCATGGCCTATGCGCTGGAACTGGCGCTGGACATCCCCCCGGTTTGGGGATATTTGTTGTGCGCCCTGGTCGTTGTTCCATTGGTGACGCATGGCGTATCGGTCATCAGCCTGCTGCAGATTTGGACCCAACCGCTGTGGCTGCTCATGCTGGTGCTCCCCTTTGGCTTTGTGTTGGTGCGCAACCCGTCAGCATTTGCAGGCATCACGCACTACGGTGGTGAATTCGGCTCCGGAGGTGTTTTTGATGTGCACCTGTTTGGTGCGGCACTGACCGTCGGCATCGCCTTGATCACCCAAATGGGCGAGCAGGCTGACTACTTGCGTTTTATGCCAGAGCAAACGGCGCAGAACCGCAAGCGCTGGTGGTTGTGTGTTTTGCTGGGAGGCCCCGGCTGGGTGGTATTGGGTGTGGCCAAGATGCTGGGCGGGGCCTTCCTGGCCTATCTGGCCATTACCCACAGTGTGCCCACCGACCGCGCGGTCGACCCCAACCAGATGTACCTGGCGGCTTATGAATACGTGTTCCCGTCGCTGCAATGGGCGGTGGCGGCCACGGCGGTGTTTGTCGTTGTTTCGCAGCTCAAGATCAATGTGACCAATGCCTATGCCGGGTCGCTGGCCTGGAGCAACTTCTTCTCGCGCCTGACGCACAGCCACCCAGGAAGGGTGGTGTGGGTGCTGTTCAACACACTGATCGCCTTCATGCTGATGGAGATGAATGTGTTCCAGGCTCTGGGCGATGTGCTGGGCCTGTACTCCAACATCGCCATCGCCTGGATCATGACCGTGGTGGCCGATCTGGTCATCAACAAGCCGCTGGGCCTGAGCCCCAAGGGCATAGAGTTCAAACGCGCGCATTTGTACGATATCAACCCGGTGGGGGTTGGGTCCATGGCGCTGGCCTCGGCCTTGTCCGTGATGGCATACCTGGGCTTGTTTGGAGCGGATGCCAAGGCGTTCTCGGCCGTGGTGGCCCTGGTCACTGCATTCATAGCTGCGCCGGCACTGGCCTGGGCTACAAAGGGCCGTTATTACATAGCCAGAACGAGCACCGGGAGCCTGGGCGATCATGCGTTTTGCGCAGATAAAGGAGGAGACCGCGCAGCGGTCGGGGCTGAAATCCGCGGCTCCGAGCCTGCCAGTGCAGGCTTGGACGGATTGAAGAGCCGTAGCCTCTGGCTGAGGCACGTCCACGGAGCAAAAAGTATGGGCGCCCAGGCTCCAGCGAATGAAGATAAGACACGCATGCAACGCTGCGTCATCTGCGAACGCGAATACGAAAGCCCCGACATGGCCCACTGCCCCGCCTACCGCGGCGCCATCTGCTCCCTGTGCTGCACGCTGGACGCGCGTTGTGGCGATCTGTGCAAACCCCAGGCGGCGCTCTCTGCGCAGTGGTCGTCGGCTTTGCGCTGGTTGCTGCCCAAACGTGTTTGGCCGTATCTGGACACCGGTCTGGGGCATTTCATTCTCTTGATGTTGATCATCGTGCCGCTACTGGCCACGGTTTTTGGCATGTTCTATAGACAGGAGCTGACGGCTTTGACCGAAGCCACCGGTGGCCAGCGTGCGTTGGAAGACGCGCTGCGCTCGGGTTTTTTCAAGGCCTATATGGCCTTGCTGCTGCTGGGCGGTATCGTGGCCTGGTGGCTGGTGCTGGCGCACAAGAGTCGCCAGGTGGCGCAAGAAGAATCCAACCGCCAGACGCATTTGCTGATGCAAGAGATCGAATCCCACCGCCAGACCGACGAAGCCCTGCAGGCCGCCACGGCGCTGGCCGAGCGGGCCAAGCGCCAGGCCGAGCAGGCCAACCACGCCAAGAGCCGCTACATCAGCGCCATCAGCCACGAGCTGCGCACACCGCTCAATAGCATCCTGGGTTATGCACAACTGATGGGGGAAGACGCCTCCATTCCACCGCACCGCAAACAGGCGGTCAGCGTCATCAAGCGCGGTGGCGAACATTTGCTCTCCTTGATTGAGGGTACGCTGGACATGGCTCAGATTGAGTCCGGCAAGCTGACACTTAACGTCAAGCCCATGCAGTTTGCCAATGGCATGTATGAGATCGCCAGTCTGTTTGAATTGCAAGCGGCGGCCAAAGGCTTGGCGTTCCGTTTTGAGGTCCAGGGTGCCATGCCCGAATGGGTGCGGGCGGACGAAAAACGGGTGCGGCAGATTGTCATCAATCTTCTGGGCAATGCAATCAAGTTTACGCAACAGGGTGGTGTGACGTTTCGCCTGCGGTATGCACGTGAGATGGCGCAGGTAGAGGTGCACGATACCGGCCCCGGCATGTTGCCAAACGAACTGGATCACATCTTCGACCCTTTTGCACGTGCTGCCAGTGTGGCGGTTGGCGCCACAGGCTCCGGTCTGGGGTTGACCATTGCAAAAATGCTGACGGACTTGATGGGGGGCGAACTCACCGCCACCAGCCAGCCCGGGCAAGGCAGCGTGTTCCGGGTGCGCCTGTTCTTACCAGAACTACACAACCAGCCAGGGCAGTTGCAGGAACGCCTTGACCTTGCACTGCGTAAGCCAAGGCATGGGTACGAAGGTGCACGCCGAAAAATCCTGGTGGTGGACAACGAAGAAGCCGATCGGGATCTCCTCGTCAGCGTGCTGGAACCCCTGGGTTTTATTCTGCGCACTGCCGCCAGTGGCCATGATGGCTTGGACCTGCTGGCAGCCGGTTACGACCCGGATGTGGTGCTGCTGGACTTAGCCATGCCAGGCATTGACGGCTGGGAGACGTTGCGCCGCATGCGTTCCCTGGAAGGTCGCCAGCCGCTGGTCGCCATCGTGTCGGCCAACGCGTTTGAACGCGGTGTCGACAACCAGCTTGGCATTGCGCCGGACGACTTCATCGTTAAACCAGTTCGCCACACCGAGCTACTGGACTGGTTGGGTCGCAAACTGGAACTGAACTGGCTGGAGGCACCTGATGGGCCTTTGACTGGGGGAGCCGCGCCCGAAGACCCCGGCGTGAAAGCAGCACAAGCCTTGCGCCGAATCACCCCCCCCAGTGCCGACTTGCTGGCCCTGCTGGAGTTGGTGCAGTTGGGCTTCTATCGCGGCATTACCAATAAGCTTGATGCCATTGTGGCCACCCAGCCGCAGTGCCAAAGCTTTGCCAAGTCCATGGGTGATATGGCTCGACAGTTTCAGTTCCAAGCCATGCAGGCCCAGTTACAAAAAGACCTTGATGAACACCATGCCTCCTCTTGACACCCGGCGCGGCGCGGCTTCCGGCGCGGACGCGTGGAATACAACCTTGGACCGCGCCAACAGCGATGTGGTGTTGATCGTGGACGACGTGCCGGACAATTTGTCGGTGTTACACGACGCGCTGGACGAGTCCGGCTACACCGTGCTAATCGCCACTTCGGGCGAGGCTGCCTTGCAGACTGCTGCAACGGCAGTGCCCGATATCGTGTTGCTGGACGCCATGATGCCGGGCATGGACGGCTTTGAGGTGGCCCGCAGGCTCAAGGCCTTGCCGCTGACAGCCCACATCCCGATTGTTTTCATGACCGGCCTGACCGAGACCGAATACCTGGTCGCCGCGCTGGAATCCGGTGGTGTCGACTACGTCACCAAGCCCATCAAACCGAAAGAAGTGCTGGCCCGCATGCAGGTGCACCTGCGCGGCGCGCGCGAGCGGCGCCAGACCCGCAACGCGCTGGACGCCTTCGGCTACGCCACCATCACGGTGCGCGCCAGCGACGGTGCATTGATGTGGCAAACACCGCTGGCCCGCGAGCTGCTGGAGCGCTACTGCGGCACCCAAGCGCCCACCACGCCGGAGCCGGTGTTGACATGGCTGCGCCGTGGTCTGCAGAAGCTGGCGCAGGGCGAACCACCCAAGCTCAGCATCGAGCGCGGTGCCACGCGGCTAACCTTTCGCCTGCACCAGCAGACAGGGGACAGCGACGCAACGGCCGAAGACGGCGATTGGCTGATCGTGATGCGCGAGGTGTCCGACACCGCCGTTATCGAAGCCATGAGCCTGTGCTTCAAGCTCACCGCCAAAGAGGCCGAGGTGCTGTACTGGGTGGTCAAGGGCAAGACCAACAAGGACATTGGCGACATTCTGGGCAGCAGCCCCATGACCGTGAAGAAACACCTGGAGCGCATTTTTGTCAAGATGGGGGTGGAGACGCGCACTGCGGCAGCTGGCATGGCGATGACGCGCATACGCCAGCTGCATCCGCAGTTTGAGGGGTAGCAATATGCATTCCATGCTTGTACTGCGGCGCCATCTGGGCGCGAAGGCCGTCTGAAGGTGGTCAACAGCCGCTTCTTTCGCAACCAGTGTCAACCTCACCGGTCCAGACGTGGGGCGTGCCGCCATCCGCGCCTTCAGCCAGTCACAGAACCCGCCGGTCTGCTTGGTGAACTCCAACTTTGGCGGGGCGCACGGACCAGGGCAATCACAGTCCGCAGGTCAGTGCAATCACGCTGGACCGCGGCAACACCACGTTGTCGGCCGACTGCGTATTTACCTGGGGTGAGAACCACTATGCCGACCTGTTGTGGCCCCGGTCCGGCGCGCTTCCGGAGCTATGCCCCGTACTGCTACAGCCACTACCCAATAACCCAAAGCTATGTGGGTACTTCGTTGCGGACGACCATCTGCGCTACATGGGCAGCGCCAGCTTGTACCAGATGTTGGACCTGTTCAGCATTGCGACGTGGAAGCAGTCAGCGGGGTGCCAGTGAGCTGCGGTACTTCTTGGCTGAGCCCACGATATGCCCGATCCACCACAGGGCCAGGAATCGCTGGAGCTCTATCTTTTCAAAGTTTTCCGTCGTAATGATTTCGTTGGCCAGGTAGTCGAACTCGTCCTGTTCGTTCTGATGGGCTTCCAGCTCCGGGTATTCACACTGGGTGAGAAGCGACTCTTCGGCGGCAAAGTGCTCGCGTGCCTGGGCCATAAGAGCGGCAAAGGTAGCGTTGAATGTCACGTCGATTTCAGGGTCTGCGTCAGCAATGCAGTTGGCCAAGGCGTTGCACTGCGCCAGGATAGCCCGGTGCTGGCCATCGAGGATTTCGTGGCCGACGTTGTAGTCAGGATTCCATTGAACGCGTTTGGGCATTTTTTTGTGTTTTCTCCGGGGAGGATTTTGTTTAGAAGCCCAGTGACTCCACGACGGCAACCAGGTCGGCAAAGCTGGCGGCTTCGAGCTTGGTTGCCAAGGCGGCCTTGTCCAATCCCTCGCACTCGAAGCGGGTCATGGTGACCTCAAAGGGCAGCTCTTCAATCTCTAGCGGTGACATGAAGCCGATATGGCAGATGTTGGCCAGGCAGGCGCGCTCCGGCGCGGAGAGTTCCAGGCCGTGGTGTTTGAGTATTTCCAGGTAACGCTCGGCCGTGCGGTTGAGTTTGCCGCTGATCTCCAGCGTGTTGTTTTGACCGTCCGCCAGAATCGCCAGCGGGGGGCCAAAGAAGACGTTGGTTTTGCCGACATTTCGCGTCTTGTCCGACGCCGTCAGGGCAGGGGCAATCCAGGTCGGGTCGCCCCTTTCTTGTGCAGGCCGTGGCACCGACGCATCGCCTTCGGGGACATGTGCCATATCAGTGTTGTGCAACACCATGCAACAACTCGTGTTTGGCGTCTTTCATGCCCTTGGGCAGTTGCGGCGGCGACTCGGGTGCAAGCTGGACGAATCCCCGGTTTCTGGCGCCGTCCTGCACGTTGTGCGGGTTATGGCATTCGGTGCAGGTGAACCAGCGCTTCTTGCCGGTGCTGGCCCACTCACCGATGCGCTTGCCGTGGATACCGTCGCGCCAGTCGCGCATCTTGTCGCCATGGCACTTGCCGCACAGCAACTGCGGCTGGTCAAAGCTGACGGGGTCGCCAAAGTTGTCCACCAGTTTGTTGCGCTGGGTGGTGTGGTGGCAATCCAGGCACCAGATGCGTTCACGACCGTGCTGCAGGTTCTGAAGATCGGGCACCATGGCGGCCATCGTCGGAATAGGGGCGGGTTTCTTGCCGACGGGCAACTTGGGTGGATTGAAATGGGGACCGACACCGTTGTGGCAGGCCGTGCCGCACATCGGCATCAGCGCGAGCTTCTCGGAGCGCGGTTTCACCACCGCATGCCCGGGTGGAATTTTTTCCAGCAGCGGCATGTCGCCCATGGGGACCGTGCCGTCGAAGGGGTCGCTCCACCAGAGCACCGCGCCGGTTTTGGTGGAACACTTCACGTTGGGCCAGCCGGGCTTCAGGTCGCGCTTGACGACTTCGGATGCGCCCTTGCGGCTCTCAAAGCAGGTTGTTTCGGCAGCTGGTGCCGGTTGCGCCAAGGCAGAGGAAATCAGCCCACAGCAGAAGGCCAGAATCAAGGTGCTGAATGTGATTTTTTTCATGGTGCTTGCCTCACCGAGGTGCGCTGGTGGCAGCCGTGCCACCGTTCGCAAAACCAGGCGATTTTTCCGCAGCGATGCCTGCATAGCGGACCTCACCGATCAGAATGCCGATGGCGCCCTTGAGCAAGATAGTCAGGATCAGGAAGCCGATGGCCCAGTTGCCGACACTCATCACCACCTCGATGAAGGTGGGGTAGTACTCGGTCACCTCGCCGATAGGCGTGGGGATAAAACCGGGCACGATCAGGCCCATGCCCTTCTCGATCCAGATGCCGACAAAGGCCAGCACGCAGGCAATGGGCAATAGTTTGTAGTTGGTGCGCACACTGGGAATCAGGAACATCACGAAGGCGATGAGCATGAAGGCCAGGGAACTCCAGAACCAGGGCACGAGACTGGTCAGGCCGTGCAGGCCGAACATCAGGTAGTACAGGCCATTGGCGTGCTCGGTGCGCGCATACAGCTCGACGACGATTTCCGACATGGTCAGAAACAGGGCGAGGCCCAGGCACCAGGTGACGATGACCGCCAGCAGGTTGATGGCGCTATCCTGTATCCACATTTTGGTGTTTTTGCGGATGATCATGAAGGCCAGGATGATCAGGCAAGGGCCCGCCGCAAACGCCGTGGTGATGAAGCGGATCGGCATCATGCTATGGAACCACATGGGACGTGCTGGCATGGTGGAGATCAGAAAGGCGGTGACGGTGTGGATACTCAGTGCCCAGACGATGGAGATGTAGACCAGGGGCATGAAGATCTTGTTGTTGACCGGAACGCCGGTGTACTTCGAATAAAGGTAGTAAAACCCGCAGGCGAAATTGAGCATGAGGTAGCCGGTGAGCGCCAGCACGTCCCACGCCAGCATGGAGCCCGGCAGGTTGAAGATGCCGACAAACGGCAGCATGTGCCACAGCCGGTCGGGCCGCCCCATGTGGGCAAACACGAACAGCGTGACCATGATGACCGCCGAGATCGCCAGCATTTCGCCCAGCACCGTCACCTCATGCATGCCCTTGTGGTGGTAGACGTAGGCGGGAAAGACGATGGTCACCGCACCGGCCGCCACGCCCACCAGAAACACCAGGTTGGCGAAGTAGAGGCCGTCGTGGATCTGGCTGGTCATGCCGGTGACGATCAGGCCCTCGGTGTTCTGCAGGAAGAACGCGTACAGCGCACCCGCACTGAGCAGGGCCAGAACGCCCATCCAAGCGTAGAACTTGGTCCCGCCCTTGAGGACATAGCGCGTGTAGTCGGTGGTGAAGTTGATAATTTTTTCCACAATTCCGCTCCTCAATCGTAGAAATAAAAGAACTTGGGAAAGGTGTTGAGTTCGGCCTTCAGGCGGAACACGTTCTTGCGGGCCAGAATCAGGCTCACTTCACTTTCCGGGTCCAGCAAATTGCCAAACTTGCGCGCACCCACCGGGCACACTTCGACACACGCCGGGTAGCGCCCCTGGCGCGTGCGCTGCAGGCACCAGTGGCATTTTTCAACCACGCCGCGCATGCGCGGCCGGTTGCCCAGGTAGTGCGTCACCGGGTTCATCTCGTCCTTGGGCAAGACCGGCGTGGTCAGGTTAATGCGGCGCGCCCAGTAGGGGCAGGCGCCCATGCACATGCGGCAACCGATGCACCAGTTGTAATCAATCACCACCGGGCCGTCGGCCTCGCGGTAAGTGGTTCGCACCGGGCACACTTTGACGCAGGGTGGTTTCTCGCACTGCATGCAGGCAATCGGCATGTAGGTGGCGTCTTTTTCCGGAACGGCCTCGGGCTCGTAGTGGTACTGGCCTTCCAGTACCTGACCGGCCGGGGTGTAGGCGTTGCCACCAACCTGAATGCCAAGGCCCTCCGGGTAGCCCGCGTTCATCTTGTCCTGCGCGAAGCCCCCGCGCTCCATGCGCAGCACCTGGATCCACTCGATGCGCTCGCCCGGCGTTGTACCGCGGGTCTGGTTGTTTTCCTCGACGCAGGCCTTGACGCAGCGGCGGCAGCCTATGCACTTGCGAATGTTCAGGGCGTAGCCCATCAGCACACCCGGCATCGCCTCGGTGGTGTCCACCGTCACCTTCTTGCTGTACTGGGCCGAGTAGCGCCGCTCCAGCCGGGCGCGTGCCTCGGCCTTCTCTTCGGGGGTCATCAGCCGGTAGTTGGTCTGGAAGTGTTCGGCCCACTCCACCGTGGCTTTGGGGTCGTCCGTCTGGGCCATCAGCGCGGCTGCGCCCATCAGGGAGGACACGCTCAACACTCCACCGGCCGCCAGAAAGTTGCGGCGCGAACGTGGGGGTGGCGCCGCGAATGGCACCGCCGGTTCGGGCCGCGCCGAGCAGGGAGGCAAGCCGTCTGGGTTGGAATCGGAATTTGGGCTGCTGTTGGCGATCACAATGGTTCTCCATGACTTTGACGTCGATGGTAGAAGGCAGCTGGAACAAATGGTTTGATATGGATCATCCTTCCCCGGCTCCCTGGTGGACGCCAGCACGCCATCCACACACCGGCGCTGCCTATATCCAACTGGCTATGCCACTGGGCGCACGTAGACCGCGTCAAAGACTTTGCGCTGGATGTCTTCCAGTGAGGGCGAGTGCCCTGCCCACAATACCAGCACCTGGCCAGGTAGGTCCAGTGTGCGTTCCAGACCGCGGCAGAGTGTGTAGCGGTCCTCGTCGTCCATGCCCGGAAGTTCGACGAACAGCAGATAACAACGCCGGTAGGCAAACTCCTTCAACGTCTTGCGGACCAGCCATGCACGGGTCACCGGCTTGCAACGGGCCATATCGGATTGGAACTCACCCTTTTCGAAGTCATTCAGGTCATGGCGGGTGATGGAATCAAAGAAGGGAGTTTCAGTCAATTCCGCCCAGGCACGATGTTCGCCTTCGTTGGCCTCTCTCAGGCGCTCACGCCATTGTTTGAGTGTCTTGTCGTCGCCGTCGCCGTTGGTGGCCTGTTTTTCCAACATTTGCACAGCGGTGCGGCTGGCCCACCATCGGTTGGCCACGCTCTTTTCGAACAGTTGGTCCAGGCAGGCCAGCCGGGCGCGATGCTCGCGCTCGGGTAGACACTCCACCAGGCCGCGTAGAGCTCCCGCATGACCCGGTGTCAGTTTCAACGCGCGTTCATAGGTGGCAAGCACATTGGCATTGGGGTCCAGGCGGCGCTGCAGGTCACCCAGTTGGGTCATTTCGTCAGCATTGTTGCGCCGGATGCTTGCAGTGAGCGTGTCGATGCCGACCTGTACGCGGCTTAGGTAGGCGTGGTGCATTTTCCAGTCGCTGGCGTTGTCACGACACCACTGATTGTCAAAATGAGTGATCCATTTGGTGCAGTCGCTGCCAAGCAACTCCAGTGCAGGGCGGGTGGACCAACCCGGTAGTTGTTTGGGTACGTTCAGCGCCTCCAGCCGGTCTCGCAAGACTGGATGCGTGTCGTCTTCATTGCTGAGCTGAATCAGCGCCTCGCGAAAGCTTTGGCGGGCAAAATCGTCAGTCATCGGCTGGGCCAGCAGCGTCCGCATGGCGGCGAATGGGCCAACTGGCTGGGGGTTGTGTGCGGCGGCGCTCCAATGCAGTGGCCAAAAAGCGGTGTCAAGCCATTCACTTTTGATGGCAATTTCGGTTAGCGCGGCGCCAGCGATTTCGCGTCCCACCAGCTTTCCGGCGATCCGGTCGGCTTCAAATTCATCTTGACGCGCCAGCGCAAAGGTCTTGGCCAGAAACCGCGGAAAGTACCAGTGGAAGAAAGCCTGGGATGCGGCGGCCACGGGCCCGCCGTCGTGGCGCATGGCATGCTCCAGCTTCATCCAACTCAGCCGGGTCCGGTAGATCCAAGCCGCAAACTGCCCGTGGTTACCGCGCAGGTGCCCGTATTCGTGGGCCATGATGGCCAAGCAGCGGGGGCGGTCAACGGCCATCAACAAGGGCAGGCCTACGGTCAAGTAGTTGGTGCCACCGCCAATCAACCCAAACCGTGGAATCTGCGTGATGCTGGCGTTAAAGCTGCTGTCCAGTAGAACCTTGTGAATTGTAGGGCCCTTAATTTTTTGCCGGATGCGCTCCAGGGCATCAAACAGCGGTGGGGCGTCAGCGGCAGTCAGCGTCACCCCGGTTGGGACTTCTAGGCGCAGCCAGAGCGCGCGCAGGCTGGCCCATAACAGGCCTACCGCAGTGATCAGCAGCACGAAGTGGTAGCCCTTGATACCACCGAAAACCACGGCGCCCAACGACCACAACAGCAGGGCCACCGCCAGCACGAAACAACCCGCCACCCACGCAAAACCCAAGGCCGCAAAACCAGCCACGCTGCGCCGGTAGGCCCGGCTATCGTCCGCACTGGCTTGTTCGCTCAAACGCACCAAATGAATGAAATCTGCTCGCTCCACGGTTGCCCCTTCAGTACGCAGCTATCTTAGCCGGGGAAGGCGCAGTGATCCACTGCTGGCGCAGCTGCAGCGCGCGTAGCAGACATTGTCTGATGGGCACCGACACATGGTGCACGGCAATGCTGACGCGCTGCCTGGGGGCGCCGGTATGGTCCATGTCGCAGTTGCTGGGCTGGGCAATGATTGGTGCAAGCGGATCAGTGTCGATAGGGGTTCGCTGAATCATCTCAAATTGCCTTGTTTGATAGTTCTTCAGGCCTCGTAAACTAATGCGTCCATTTGCCAGCATCTCGAACCAAACCATGGCCCAACATATCAGCACCATCCTCTGGCAGCGTGACGACAACGCAAGCTTTACCGACCAGCGTTACGGCCGTCGACACAGTTGGCACTTTGATGGTGGAGCGGTGGTGCCGGGCTCGTCTTCGCCACATGTCGTTCCCCTGCCGTATTCCGACCCTGCGGGAGTGGATCCCGAAGAGGCCTTTGTGGCGTCTTTGTCCAGTTGCCACATGCTGTGGTTCCTGGACGTTGCCGCCAGAGCAGGCTGGGTAGTCGACCGCTACCGCGACGACGCGGTGGGCACAATGGCGCGCAATGCCCAAGGGCAATTGGCCATGACCCGTGTCACGTTGCACCCCGCCGTGTTGTTCGCCCTGGCCCGCTCTCCCACTAGGGAGGAGCTGCTGGACTTGCACCACCGAGCCCATGCATCCTGCTTTATCGCCAACTCTGTCAAAAGCGAAGTAGTGTATGAACCCGTTTTTGACTCCCCCAGCAGGCCCGAAGTATGACCTATTTGCCTCCCCATTTTGTAGAAAACGACCCGGCCGCACTGCACGCTTTGGTGCGCGCCTACCCCCTGGCTACCTGGGTGGTGCAGCACGAGGGCGAACTGCTGGTCAACCACATCCCCATGTTGTTGGATGCCGAACGCGGTGAACACGGCACGCTGGTGGGCCATGTGGCGCGCGCCAACCCGGTGTGGCAGGCGCTGGCTGCAGGTGCGCCATCGGTTGCGGTGTTCACCGGGCCACAGGCCTATGTGTCGCCCAACTGGTACCCCAGCAAACACGCCAACGGCTTGGCCGTGCCCACCTGGAACTACGCCACGGTCCATGCGCACGGCGTGCCCCAGGCCTTTGAGGACGCCGAGCGCATCCTCGAAGTGGTGACGCGCTTGACGCAGACACACGAGGCAGGCCAGGCTTTGCCTTGGCAGGTGTCCGACGCGCCGGTCGACTACATCAGCAAACTACTCAGAGTCATCGTAGGCATCGAGATGCCGGTGCAGCGCTGGGTCGGCAAATGGAAGGTCAGCCAAAACCGGTCGACCGCCGACCAACAGGGTGTGGCTGCGGGCCTGGCGGGCCAGCCCGGCGAGGCGGCTGCGCAGATGGCTGCACTGGTGCAGACAAAGATCAAGGCATGACAGCCCACACAAGCGCTGTAAGCCCTCAAATGGTGGATAAATCGCAGGCTTTACCGCTATAGCACCGAGCCCGCCAAGAGTCTATATTTCGCGATCTTCTGCACGGCGGTTACGCGAGCGCTGCATCAGCAAGGTGATCAATAACGCAGCGGCGGTCGAGCCGGTCATGACCGGTGATGCAGACAGCATGTCGGCCAAGCCGTCGACGGCATGGATACTGACTTGCTGTACGTGGTTGACCAGGGTAATCACATCGTTGGCCTCCACATTTTGTGCGTCCTCGGGACGGACGTGGATGTCTGGCCAGGCGCTGCGAAAGCGAATGGAGGCAAAGATGCCATTGGCGATCGCGACCAGCGAGAGCACACCCAAGGGCTTCAGCAAATGCTCCAGCAGGCGGCTTCGTTCAGCCGGTGGCGCGATTTCGTATACCTGGCCGACCAGTTGTGAAATGGCCGCTTCCGATACGCTGCCATCGGCGTGGATCAAGGCCTGGGGCATGTTTATTTTGATGGGTTTCATGGTATTTCTCTCCTGTGCGGTGGAGACGCCCTGAGGCGTGGCTTGAATCGGGTGAATGCGGCATACGCTACAAGCGCACCCTGATGCCACCCAGATAGCCCAGCGTAAACCAGAATGGAGAGAAAACCGTTTCCGGTGGGTGTTGAAATGCAACGGCATGTAAACAAGTGCCGCGGCACAGCGTGTGTGCCGCGACTCCCAAAAGGTCTACTTGACCGCTCCGGAAACCGGAAGGCTGGCGGCGGTGGGCAATGCCTGGCCTGTCGCACTGTTGGTGCCCGTGATTGATACCGTGGTCGACATGTTGGCCGAGTAACCGGTGCAGGTGAAAAACAGGTTAATCGTGTCACCGGCGCTGCCGCTGGTCTTGCTCGCGCTGAGCCACGCTGGCAGGGTGCTCATTTGCCATGCAAAACTACCGGTTCCCGAGTTGCTGATGGTCAAGGTGCCCAAGGGTGTGGGACATGCAGACACACCAAAGAAGTGCGTGAAGATGACCTCCGTGGGTCCAAGGCTGATCTTGGGTTGGGCAACCGGCACTGTGCACGAACAATCACGTGTTCCGGCGCTGAACTGCCCGTTGTTGCGCAGGGTGCCTGCAATAAACTCGGACCAGTTGCCGCCGGTGCCGTTGGAACTCAGGTAATTGCCACATTGACCCCCATTGCCCTTGCCAATGCTGGCACTAGCGGAGCCATCCGTGCCCTTGATGGAACCGGTGCCGGGTGAGCCACCTTTGGCGGTGCTGGTACCTCCTGCGCCGCCGTTGCCACCGACATCGCATTTGTTGGTCATGTTGCCGCCGTTCCCTCCTTGACCGGATTGGCTGATGGCGTTGCCGCCGTTACCACCCAGGGTGGGTGTTGCCCCGACCGCGCCGCTGCCGGAATATTTGAAGCTGGCATCGCCGCCTTTTCCGGCCTGGGCTGTTGCGTTGCCGCCTGCGCCGCCATTGCATTTGCCGGGCGTTCCGTTACCGCCGGCTCCTCCGTAGGCCTCGGCGTTACCGCCATGCCCGCCTTTGACGTCAGACACAAACACCTTGCCCGTAGGATCAAAGCCACGTGCCTTGAGCGTTTTTTTGGATTCCGCGCCAGCGCCTCCAGTTGCCGTGGCTGCACCGCCGGCCTGTCCTGGGCATCCATCGAGCCCGGCCGTACCGGTCGCAATGGCGTTGCCACCATCGCCGCCGCGGCCCGGAATGATGGTCAAAGTCCCGGCAGAAAAGTCGAAACCACCAACCGCCGCAATTTTCAGGTCGCCACTGGCGCCGCCATTGCCGGCAGTGGCCACTGCCGGATTGCCTGTTCGGGTCTGGTCCTGGCCACGCCCGCCATCCATCAGGGTCATGGTGGAGTCGCCGGTAAAGGTGACTTTTCCTTGGGACTTCAAATTGAGCGTTAGTCCTTTCTTTCCGGCCAAACCTGGTCCGCTGGCCGTGTCGGAGGGGGCGGGATCATCCCACCGTGGTGGGTCCACCTTGATCTTGTCGACCTGAACATTGCATTGGAACCATGCCGCAAGAACCACAGGGGTCCCATCAAAGCCACCTTGCGGTAGTACTCTGCGGCCAGCGGGCGGCGCAAAACTGCCCGCCAGCGTGTTGGTTGTGGTACAAGCTGCGGTGGTCCTGGGGTTTTCAATAGACCGGGCCGCACTGTCTGCTGCGGTAGGGGTGCTGTCCGTGCTGGGAATGATCGACGGTGTGACACCGTCATCGGTGTTGGCGTCCGTGACGTATGCGTCAGGGGATTTGATCAGCGTGGCGTCATCCGTCAAGATCACGTGCCCGCTGGCCGGCGTATGAAATCCGGCCAAGACATTGACACCGCCACTGGCAACAATGGTCACCTTGTTAAGTGCGGATTCGCGTGCAAAACGAATGGTGCAGGCAAGATCCGCTTTGCCGGTCACGTTGATTTGTATCGCCGACGGTGCGTCCCAAATATCTAGATCCCCCCGACAAGCAAAATCACCTTGAACACTCAGCGTGGTGCTGGCAGGATTGGACACGTTGTTGATTACCAGCGCTTCTTCGGCTGCAATGGTGAGCCCTGAGCTGTAGGTTTTACTAGACGTGACCATGGTGATGGGTTTGAGGGCACTGAGCTTGAACCAGATATCGGCCGGGTTTTGCACGTTTGCACCCGGCACAAACAACATGGACACCGAAAAGCCATTGGTCCCGTACATCAGCGCAGGCAAACTCAGATAAAAGTCGGACGACAGGTAGCTGGCCGGGCAAGAGGCAAATGCAGCACTGCTGGTCACACTGGACAAATTGGCCAACCGGAACCAAAAAACTCCATCACTGGTCGGAACCAGATCGAAGGCTGCACTAAACGCCGCGTTCTTGTACACCAGGTAGGGGACGTTGATACGGGCTCCGCTGGCTCCACTCGTTAGCGTCGCCGTGCAACTGGTCGGTGTGAACTGGGCGTGAGCCTGGCCCGAGAGCGAAAGACACAATGAAATTGCGAACACCACTCGCAATATGAATCCAACTGTGCGGCTTCGGAGTGTCATGGGTATGCTCCTCAAAGTGTGCGATCCACGATCTTTTGGGCTAGACCAGCGGAAAATCATACGCTTCACCTAGGACATTGCAACTGTTTTCCGATCGCTGCGCTGGCGAGGTGCGAACGCAAGGTGTCAGGGTGCAGCCTTTGCCACCCAGTTTGACAATAAGCCCAAATCCAGCGCGGTGTTGTTGCTCAACGGCCCCAGGTAGAGCAGGCGCGCTGGGCTTGCCTCCTGAATGGCCATGAAATGGCCATTGGCATAGCTGCGGTACCGATAACCGGTAAGCGATAGCGTGGATTGCCCCGCCGGCCCAAAGATCTGTGGGTACGTTCTTTCGGCCCAATCCAGTACCCGCTCAACGTCAAAGTAGGCAATGCGGTGTGGAATAACGGATAAAACTTGGGTTTTGAGCGATTCACTCACACGGCCGCTGGTGTCGCGCACGGCCAGATACATCAGGTAACTTTCGGCCACGTCTTCGCGTGTTGGGTTGTCGCGCGCATAGGTCGAAATAAATTCGCCATCTGCGGCCTGGGCGGCCAGCCAGGCTGGCGCGTTTTCGTGGCGCTCGTCGAGCGACGCATGTCCCGCCTCATGGATCAATATTTCTTCCAGGGCTCCAAAATCCACATAGGTCGCAGTACGCCCGGCATGGATCAGCAAGGAGCCATTGCGGTTGCCGCCGAAATCCTGGTCACCTTGATGGACAGCGAAGGTCCTGACATTGCGTCTGGACGCCCAGGGCATCTGGCCAATAAGCCGCGTGTAGCGTTGGGCTTCGACACGGGCTGCATCTACGGAACCAAACTCGGGGTTGATCTGGGCTTCGATCAGGCTACCGTCGGAGCCCGTCGCTTCAAACAGGTAGGCATTGATGGCGCCAAACGCATTGGTTCTTCGGTCAAACACGGTGCGCATGCCTTGGCCTTTGCCGATCACTTGGCCAAACACGCTGGGGTCCGTGGCGACGACGATGTTCGGGTCCACAAAGGCCGTTCCGCCAAAGGGTGGTTCGGCCATCGCGTAAAGCGGCACAAACGCCAATAGAACAAAGAGCCTGTATCGAAACCAGAATGTGTTCACGATTTGTTCTCCTGCAAAGAGGTGTGCCTGCGGTAAGCGGGTGACTGTACGCCACTCGGCGTATTTCTGCTTTTCACGTTCTTTCCTAAAGTTACTCCATCGTTGCGCAAAGGCTGCTGTTGCAAAAGCGGCGCGCAGCGAAGCTGGTTTTTCTTTAACTTCGGAAGGTCACATCCATGCAATCTACGAACTCTCGCCGGTTTACCCTGAAGGCGCTTACGGCAGCCGTCGCCCTCACCACGCTGACCGCATTGCCAGCGTTTGCCGCTGACACCATCAAGGTCGGCATTTTGCACAGCCTCTCTGGCACCATGGCCATCTCGGAAACCGTGTTGAAAGACACGGTGCTGATGGCGATTGACGAAATCAATGCCAAGGGCGGCGTGTTGGGCAAGAAACTCGAACCCGTCATCGTGGACCCTGCATCCAACTGGCCTCTGTTCGCTGAAAAGACCAAGCAGTTGCTGGGTCAGGACAAGGTTTCCGTCATCTTCGGTTGCTGGACATCGGTGTCGCGCAAGTCCGTTCTGCCAGTCGTTGAAGAAATGAACGGCCTGCTGTTCTACCCCGTGCAGTACGAGGGTGAAGAGCTGTCCAAAAATGTGTTTTACACCGGTGCGGCCCCTAACCAGCAGGCCATTCCCGCTGTGGACTACCTGATGAGCAAAGAAGGCGGCGGCGCCAAGCGTTGGGTGCTGCTGGGTACCGACTACGTGTACCCCCGCACCACCAACAAGATCCTGCGCGCCTACCTCAAAAGCAAGGGCGTGGCGGACAAGGACATCGATGAAAAGTACACACCGTTTGGTCACTCCGATTACCAGACCATCGTGGCTGACGTGAAGAAGTTCTCCGCCGGTGGCAAGACCGCCGTGGTATCCACCATCAACGGTGACTCCAATGTGCCGTTCTACAAAGAGTTGGGTAATGCCGGACTGAAGGCCAAGGACGTGCCCGTGGTTGCCTTCTCCGTAGGTGAAGAAGAGTTGCGCGGCGTGGACACCAAGCCGCTGGTGGGCCACCTGGCGGCTTGGAACTACTTCCAGTCTATCAAGAACCCCGACAACACGGCCTTCATCAAGAAGTGGTCTGACTATGCCAAGGCCAAGGGCATCGCGGGTCACAAGGACAAGCCACTGACCAACGACCCCATGGAAGCTACCTACATCGGCATCAACATGTGGAAACAAGCGGTTGAAAAAGCCAAGTCCACTGAAACCGACAAAGTCATCGCTGCGATGGCTGGTCAGACCTTCAAGGCACCCAGCGGCATCGTGAGCAAGATGGATGAGAAGAACCACCACCTGCACAAGAGTGTGTTCATCGGTGAAATCAAGGCCGATGGCCAGTTCAATGTGGTGTGGAAGACACCTGGCCCTGTGAAAGCCAAGCCATGGTCTCCGTTCATCGAAGGCAATGACAAGAAGCCTGACGAGCCCGTCACCAAATAAGGCAGAAAAGCAGGGAGGGGGCCGCCATTGCCTTTGGCGCAATGGCGGCCTTTTTTAGGACTACGGAGAGTGTGGCGTATGCCAAAAAAAGTTCGTCAATGGTTCTGTGTGCTCGCTTTGTGTGTTTTGTCCAACGCCTATGGACTCACGCCTGACCAGGCCAAAGCGATTGCGGTAGGCGAGGGCGACGCCCGCATTGACGCTTTGCGCACGGCCATCGTTGGTGCCGATGAGCGCACCGTGCAATTCATTCAAGCGCTGTCAGACGACGCCGTCAAGTTGGTGGCAGATAAGCCCGTGATCGTCAAAGGTGATAAAGCGATTGATCCGGTCAGTGGCATTGAAACCAGCCTGCCGGATACCGCTGAAGACGTGATGAACAACAACCGCATGCGCGGAGAACTCGACAGCGCACTGGCTACGCTTAAACTGCTGTCGCCCGACGTGGCAGTGCGGACGCAGGCCATCAAGACTTTGCAAGGCGAAGTAGATGAGAGCAAGCTGCCTATGCTGGACAAGGCCTTTGAGCAGGAGGCCGTGCCTGAATTGAAAGACCGCTTGGGCCTGCTGCGCGCGGCGGCACTACTGAGCAGCACCGACACCGGCAAACGCCTGGAAGCAGCCAAGTTGTTGGCCGACAGTTCGCAGGCAGCCACCAAAACCTTGTTGATTGAGCGCCTGCAGGTGGAGACCCAACCGCAGGTCAAGGTCGCTTTGCAGATCAGCCTGGGCCGTGTCGAATCGCGCCTGGCTTGGGGCGACCGGTTAGGTGCCATCTTCAGCGGCATCAGCCTGGGCAGCATTTTGTTGTTGGTGGCGCTGGGTCTGGCCATTACTTACGGGCTGATGGGTGTCATCAACATGGCCCACGGCGAGCTGATGATGATTGGTGCCTATGCCACCTATGTGGTGCAGGGGCTGTTCCAGAAGTATTTGCCCGGTGCCTTTGACTGGTATTTGCTGGCATCCGTGCCGGTGGCATTTTTGGCGTCGGCACTGGTGGGTGCTGCCCTGGAGCGCAGCGTGATCCGTTTTTTATACGGCCGACCGCTGGAGACGCTCCTGGCCACCTGGGGTATCAGCCTGATGCTGATGCAACTGGTGCGCACTATTTTCGGCGCACAAAACGTGGGTGTTGAAAACCCAAGCTGGATGAGCGGTGGTGTGCAGCTGATGGGCAATCTGTCCCTGCCCTACAACCGCCTGGTCATCGTAGGCTTTGCGATTGCTGTGCTGGCCGGTGTGTGGTTCCTGATCGAAAAAACCCGGCTGGGCCTTTTTGTGCGGGGCGTGACGCAAAACCGCCCCATTGCCAGCTGTATGGGTGTCAACACGGCCCGCATCGACACCTATGCCTTTGCACTGGGCTCGGGCATTGCCGGCCTGGCTGGTTGCGCGCTGAGCCAGGTGGGCAACGTAGGGCCAGACCTGGGCCAGGGCTACATCGTCGATTCCTTCATGGTGGTCGTGCTGGGTGGTGTGGGCCAACTGGCTGGCACCGTGTATGCGGCGCTGGGCCTGGGTATCCTGAACAAATTTTTGGAGGGCTGGACCGGTGCGGTGCTGGCCAAGATTGCCGTGCTGGTCTTCATCATCATCTTCATCCAGAAACGTCCGCAAGGCATCTTCGCGATGAAGGGCCGGAGTGCAGAAGCATGAGCACATCAACAACCCCTGTGGCACTTCCTTCCCGAGCCCCTTTGTTGACGCGCTCTGGTTGGGGCGCATGGCTGGTCACGCTGATCGTGTTGTGTGCACTGGTGCCGCTACTGAATCTGGTGGTGCCACCGACTAGCGTCTTCCACCTGAGCGACTTTGCGGTGGGCCTGGCGGCCAAGATCATGTGTTACGCCATCTGTGCGTTGGCCATGGATTTGATCTGGGGCTACACCGGCATCCTGAGCCTGGGCCATGGCCTGTTCTTCGCGTTGGGCGGTTATGCCATGGGCATGTACCTGATGCGCCAGATCGGTACCGACGGCAACTACAAGAGCAATCTGCCGGACTTCATGGTGTTTCTGGACTGGAAAGAGCTGCCCTGGCATTGGACCTTCAGCGACAGTTTTGTTGCCACACTGTTCCTTGTGGTGGCGGTTCCGGGGCTGGTGGCCTTTGTGTTTGGTTATTTTGCTTTCCGCTCGCGCATCAAGGGGGTGTATTTTTCCATCATCACCCAGGCCATGACCTTTGCGGCCATGCTGCTGTTCTTCCGCAACGAGACCGGTTTTGGTGGCAACAATGGTTTTACCGATTTCAAGCGCATTTTGGACATTCCCATAGCCACACCCAGCATGCGCATGGTGTTGTTTGTGCTGACATCTCTCACGCTGTTGTTGTTCTTTTTGCTGGGGCGCTGGCTGGTAAATGCCAAGTTTGGCCGTGTGTTGCAGGCCGTGCGCGATGCCGAGACGCGGGTCATGTTCTCGGGCTACAACCCGATTGGCTACAAGCTCACGATCTGGACCATTTCGGCCATGATGTGCGGCGTCGCGGGCGCCCTGTATGTGCCGCAGGTGGGCATCATCAACCCCAGCGAGATGAGCCCGGCCAACTCCATCGAGATCGCCATCTGGGCAGCTGTGGGCGGTCGCGCAACGCTGATTGGCCCTATCGTCGGCGCCTTCATCGTCAACGGTGCCAAGAGCTGGCTCACAGTGACCTACCCCGAATTTTGGTTGTACTTTTTGGGAGCGCTGTTTATTGGCGTGACGTTGTACTTGCCCGATGGGGTCGTGGGGCTTGTGAAGAAGCTCAGGAGGGGCAAGGCATGACTCCCGAACTGATGGAACAAGGCGCCAAACGCGTAGAGGCTCATGCCGCCGCGCTTGCTGCGCGCACAGGGCAGACCGAGTCTGGCGGTCGTGCTGCGGGCATTGGGCGTGTGGTGAAAGACCGCGAAGTTGACATCACCCACGGCCGCATTTTGTACCTTGAAGATGTACACGTCAGCTTTGACGGCTTCAAGGCCATCAACGGCCTGTCGCTGGACATTGCACCGGGCGAACTGCGCTGCATCATTGGCCCCAATGGTGCGGGCAAGACCACGATGATGGACATCATCACCGGCAAGACCCGACCCAATAGCGGCACCGTGTTCTTTGGCAGCACGATAGACCTGCTGCGCTACACCGAGCCCGAGATTGCGCAGCTGGGCATTGGCCGCAAGTTCCAGAAACCCACGGTGTTTGAACAACTCACCGTCTTCGAGAACCTTGAGCTGGCGCTGCACACCAACAAAGGCGTCAAGTCGTCCATGTTCTTCCGCCTGGATTCGGCCCAGGGGGACCGCCTGGCTGAGGTCTTGCACACCATCCACCTGGCCGACAGCGTGGGTCGGCAAGCGGGCAATCTGAGCCATGGCCAGAAGCAGTGGTTGGAGATTGGCATGTTACTGATGCAAGAGCCCAAGCTATTGTTGCTGGATGAACCTGTGGCCGGCATGACCGACGAAGAAACTGAGCGCACCGCTGAGCTGTTCTTGACACTTAAAGGCAAACACTCGTTGATGGTGGTGGAGCACGACATGAGTTTTATCCGAACCATCAGCGACATCGTGACGGTGCTGTGTGATGGCTCCGTGCTGGCACAAGGCACGCTGGACCAGGTGCAGAGTGATGAGCGCGTCATTGAAGTTTATTTAGGCAGATAAATGACCCCCCTTTGTCTACTGCCGCCCCCAGGGCGCCCCCCCCCGCCCGCCGAGGCGAAAAATGTTAAACGCTAAAAACCTCAACCAGTACTACGGCGGCTCCCACATCCTGCGTGACGTCAGCATAGAAGCCCCGTTGGGTAAAGTCACCGTGATCCTGGGCCGCAACGGTGTGGGTAAGACCACGCTGCTCAAATCCCTGATGGGTCTGGTGCCCATCAAGACAGGCTCCATCGAGCTGGACGGCAAGGCCATCCAGAAGGCCACGCCCTATGAGCGCGCCCGCGCCGGCATTGGTTTTGTGCCCCAGGGCCGAGAGATCTTTGGCCGGCTGACGGTGGAGGAAAATCTGCAAATGGGCCTGGCCTACAAAAGCGCCAGCACGCCGATACCGGCTGAACTGTATGAGTTATTCCCCGTGCTCAAACAAATGCTGGGGCGCCGCGGTGGTGACTTGTCGGGCGGGCAACAACAGCAACTGGCCATTGCCCGCGCGCTGGCCGCCAAGCCGCGTGTGCTGATTCTGGACGAGCCGACCGAGGGCATCCAACCCAGCATCATCAAGGACATTGGCCGCGTGATCCGCATGTTGGCCGACCGGGGCGACATGGCGATTCTGTTGGTGGAACAGTACTACGACTTTGCGCAGGAGCTGGCCGACCACTATGTCGTGATGGAGCGTGGTGCGGTGGTTGCCAGCGGACTTGGCAAGGACATGGAAGCCAATGGCGTGCGCAAGCTGGTCGCGATCTGACCAACTACCGCGACGTACTACATGGACCAAATTCGGGGGCTGGAGGCCGATTTCGACCACAAACGCTGGCGCCAAGTGTTGCGCAGCGTTCGCAGCAGCTCCATGGCAGGCTCCACAACGGGCGCCAAGACACGCACCACGATCACCTGCGCTTGGGGACTGGTGGCACCCGCTGTCGCTGCCAACGCGTGGGTGGCGATATGCTCGCGCGCACCCTCCAATGCCAGAAGGCGGCGCTCCCGTGTGAGCGGTGTTCCAGTAACAAAAAACAGCGACGCCATGCAACGCAGCCCAGCCAGACCGACCGGGCTGTCCAGCAACCGGGTGTCGCTGGCCCTGACCGCGCCACGCTCCAGCCAGACACCGGGCAACTCCATGTGCTGACGCAAGGAGCCTAGCAAAAAGGGCTGGTTTGCGTGGGGCAAACCCAGGGCGGTCACGTCCCAGCCCATCAGTTCGGCACCGGGTGCCAAGTCCAAAGTCAGGTGGTTCTCTGCGATGCAGCCGCTGTAACACAGGGCCTCCAGCGGCAGCCATTCCAGCCGGGCGCCAGCGTCGACCTGCAGGCGCGTGTTCTGGCAGGCCGGCAAGCCGTCCGAACGGTAGAAGCGGGTAGCGCCCGGCGTGGTGATCAGGGCATGGCTACCGGCCTGGGCGTGGACGTTGACATCCAGCGTGTCGCCACCGACCAGGCCACCGGGCGGGTGCACCAGTACG
Organism: Candidatus Aalborgicola danicus; assembly: GCA_016703945.1. GTDB lineage: Bacteria > Pseudomonadota > Gammaproteobacteria > Burkholderiales > Burkholderiaceae_C > Allorhodoferax > Allorhodoferax danicus. The sequence goes on along the minus strand of JADJBC010000002.1, from coordinate 73,911 downwards.
TTGTGGCACACGCTGTCCCCCTCGGGGTACAGGCTTTGCAGAATACGCAGCGGGCCGCTGTGGGTGTGGCGGGCAACGGTGCGACCCGCTTCAACGGAGTAATCCAGCCGGAGCTGGGCGTGCCATGGCATAGGGTGGGGCAGACCGTGAGACCGCGCGCGCCTAGTGCGCGTCAGCCTGCTTGGCTGCTGCAATGGCTGCGTTGGCGTCAACCTGCGCCCCGTTGAAAAACAGGTTGAGCAACACCGCGCTCAGTGACGCCAGCAAGATGCCGGACTCAATCAGCGGGTGGATGGCATGTGGCATCCATTGTTTGAAGTTGGGAGCGATCAGTGGCACCATGCCAATACCCAGCGAGATGGCGACGACCAGCGCGTTGAAGCGGTTGTTTTTGAAGTCCACACCCGCCAGGATGCGGATGCCGGTGGCCGCCACCATGCCAAACATCACCAGCCCGGCTCCGCCCAGCACCACGGTGGGGAGAGATTCCACCAGCGCCGCCATCTTGGGCAGCAGACCCAGAACGATCAAGATGACGCCACCGGCCACGCAGACAAAGCGACTGCGCACGCCGGTGAGCGCCACCAGGCCCACATTTTGCGAAAAGCTGGTGTAGGGGAAGGTGTTGAACAGGCCACCAATCAGAGTGCCCAGACCATCGGTGCGCAGGCCGCGCGCCAGGTCGGGCTGCGAGACGGTCTTCTCCGTCATCTCGCCCAGCGCCAGGAACATGCCCGTAGACTCGATCATCACCACCACCATGACCAGGGACATCGTGAGAATCAACACCGGGTCAAACACCGGCATACCAAACTGCAATGGCAATACCAGACCAAACCAGTCGGCCTTGGCTACTTTCTCGAAATTCATCAGACCCATGGCCGTGGCCACGACACCGCCGATGACAATGCCCAGCAGTACCGAGATATTGGCAATAAAACCCTTGCCGTATCTGGCTATCAACAGCACCGAGGCCAGCACCAGTGCGGCCACTCCCACGCCACCCAGGTCGGCGTACTTGGGGTTGGGTACCGTTGCCACCAGGGCCAGGCCCTTGGGCAACGGCGGCACCGCTGAACCGGCGGCGCTGGAGGCAGCGGTTACATCGGCCAGCCACTTGGCGTGCTCGGGGTTAACCACATTGGGCGCTGTTGGGCCAAAAGGGTTGCCAAAAATCCAGTTGATGCCGATGCGCATCAGGCTGATGCCAATCACCGCAATGATGGTGCCCGTGACCACCGGTGGAAAGAAGCGCAGCATACGACTGACAACGGGTGCAATCAGGATGGCCACGATGCCGGCGCCGATGATGGAGCCAAAGATCAGCTGCGCCCCGGCCGCACCGGGTGTCGCATTGGCCATCGCCACCATCGGGGCCACGGACGCAAAGGTCACGCCCATCATCACCGGCAACTTGATGCCAAACCACTGCGTAGCACCCAGCGACTGGATCAGTGTGACCAGGCCGCAGCAAAACAGGTCGGCCGAGATCAGCATGGCCACCTGCTCGGGGCTGAGCTTGAGCGCGCGGCCCACGATCAAGGGCACGGCGATAGCACCGGCATACATGACCAGCACATGCTGCAGGCCCAACGCGGCGAGTTTGCTATTTGGGAGGCGTTCGTCAACGGGGTGCACAACAGTAGTGGTCATCAGACAGTCCTAAAGTGTTGAGGACAGAGCTTGCCGCTACGCGGCTGCGGTCTGTCCCGCAAAGTATCAAACTAACAAATCGCAGAGGGTGCGCGCCATCACCTTGGTGGCGCGGCGCAGGTCTTGCAGGTCCAGTCGCTCGTCGGCACGCTTTGCGTGGGACTCCAGCACCGTGCGCGGGCCGGCCCCGTAGATCACGCCAGGAATGCCGGCTTCACAAAACAGCCGCACGTCGGTGTACAGGGGCGTACCGAGAGCGGGGATGGGTTCTCCGAACACTTGCTCTCCATGTTTCTGGATCGCGTCCACCAGCGGACGGTTGCCTGGCAAGGGTTGCAAGGCCCGTGCCAACAGCATGCGTTTGATGTCCACCGTGATGCCGGGCAGCGTGGCCGCCGTGTCCTGGATCAGCTGTCGCAGCGTGGCTTCGACTTCAGTGGGGTTTTCCTCTGGGATCATGCGGCGGTCCAGCTTGAAGCTGACGCGCCCGGGCACGACATTGGTGTTGGTGCCGCCTTCTATGGTGCCGATGTTCAGGTAGGGGTGGGTGATGCCTTCGACCTTGGAGGTGATGTTCTTGTACAGCGTGTTCTGCGCATACAGCGCGGTCAGGATGTGATTGGCAGCTTGCAGTGCATCGACACCGGTGGAGGGAATGGCTGCATGCGCCATCTTGCCGTGCACGGTCACTTCCATCTGCAGGCAGCCGTTGTGTGCGGTAACCACCTGGTAGCTGAAACCGGCCGCCACCATCAGGTCGGGTTTGATGATTTTGTGCTGCAAGAGCCAGGCTGGGCCCACCTCGCCGCCAAATTCTTCGTCGTAGGTGAATAACAACTCCACGCTGCCCTTGGTCGGCTTGGCTACTGCTTCCAGTGCGCGCACCGCGAAGGTGTAGGTTGAGAAATCACACTTGCTGACGGCGGCCGCGCGGCCATATATCTTGCCGTCCTCAATCTCACCGCCGTAAGGGGTTCTTGGTCCAGCCCTCGCCAGGTGGCACCACGTCGCCGTGGGCATTGAGCAGCACCGTGGTACCGACGCCGTATTTGCGGCGCACGACCAGGTTGGTGATGGTTTCCAGCCCGGCGGCGCGCACCTCGGCTTCGGGCACGGCGTGTTTCTCGGCCTCGAAGCCAAAGCCGTGCAGCAGCTCGGCGGTGCGCTCGGCGTGGGGCGCATTGTTGCCGGGCGGCGTGTCGGTAGGAACGCGGATCAGTTCCTGCAAAAAGCGGACCTGTTCGTCAAAGTGGGCGTCGATCCAGGCGTCGAGTTGGGCGTAGGTGTTCATGGGGTGAGGGGTCTTGGGAAAGGAGTGGGCTATCAGTCGGCAGGCGTCTGGGCCAGGTCGCTCAGCAAATGGGCAAAGGCGTCGATGGCCAGCTGCATGTCGTCGTTGGTGGTGGATTCCAGCGGGTTGTGGCTGATGCCGGAGTTCAGCCCGCGCACAAACAGCATGGCCTGGGGCATGATTTCATGCAGTTTCATCGCGTCGTGGCCTGCGCCGCTGGGCATGTGGTGCAAGGGAACGCCAAGGGCTGCCACGGCCTTTTCCCAACGGGCCTGCCATTCGGGGGCGCTCGGTGCAGCGCTGGCGCGCATGTTTTCAGTGACGCTGTGGTGCACACCGCGGCGCATGCAGATGGCGGCCAGTTCGGCCAGCACGTCGTTGGCCAGCGTGTCACGCTGCGTATTTTTGGGCGCGCGCAGGTCCAAGGAGAACAGGCAGCGCCCCGGTACCACGTTGATGGAGCCATTGGGCACCTGCAGCATGCCCACCGTTCCGACCGAGTCGCCATCGGCCGCGGCTCGGCGCTCCACAAACAAGATCAGCTCGGCCACCGCGGCTGCCGCATCGCGCCGGCGGTCCATGGGTGTGGTACCGGCGTGGCTGGCCATGCCGACCACCTCGCACTGGTAACGCACACCGGCATTGATGGAGGTGACGATGCCCAGCGGAATGTCCAGCTCGTGCAGCACCGGGCCCTGTTCGATATGCACTTCGACAAAACCCTGGTAGTCGTCGGCATTGCGCTTCAGACCGGGAATGTCGTCCACACACAGGCCGGCGTGTTGCATCGCGTCGCGCATGCGGATGCCGTCCGCATCCACCTGGTCCAGCCAGGTGGGGTTGAAGTGCCCGGTCAGCGCGCCAGAGCCCAAAAAGGTGGCCTTGTAACGCTGACCTTCTTCTTCGGCAAAGGCGACGATCTCGATGTCAAACGGCAGGCGTTTACCGGCTGCTGCCAGTTGCTGCACACAGGCCAGCGGCACATAAATGCCCAGGCGCCCGTCGTATTTACCGCCGTTGCGTACCGTGTCGTAGTGGCTTCCGGTCAGCAATGTCTTATGAGAAATTGGCCTGTAGCCCCCGTTGGATGGACTTGATGCGCTATCTTTTTTATAACAACCGACCACATTGCCGACAGCGTCGATATGTACCGTATCGCAGCCCGCATGGCGCATGTCCATGCTGATGCGTTGTGCGCAGGCGCGGTGGGCGTCGGTCAGGTAGGTCACGGTGAGCTGGCCCAGTTCGGCATAACCGGGGTCGGTGTGTTGGGCTAGGGCCTCTTGCCAGTCCCAGACCGTGTTACCCAGTTCGGGGGTGTAGCCAAACAAGTCGTTCAACCGGATTTCTGCGATGCGGTGGATGTTGCGCAGGCACTCCTGGCGTTCAAAGTCGGGATGGCCCTGCAGGCGCCGCTGGAACGTGGCGATGATCTCGGCCTTGCTCAAGCCCGTGCCACGCGGCCCGCGCACTGCCAAGATGAAAGGGAAACCAAAACGCGCGTTGTAGTCGCGGTTGAGCTGCTGGATGGTTTCAAACTCCTGCGGCGTGCAGTGGGTCAGGCCCGCCTTGCTTTGCTCGTTGCTGGACTCGGCCGTCAGGCTTTTGTCCACCATGGCTTTGCCAGCCAGCTCGGGGTGGGCGCGTATCAGGGCTAGCTGAGGTTCAAGGCCCGCGGCGCTCAGCACGCCGACCATCGCGTACTTGAGCTGGGCCAGGCTGGTGAAGGGGCGCTGGGCCAAGGCGGCCTGCGGAATCCACGGCGAGTGTTCGTACAGGCCGGCCAACAGGCGGGTGGCCTCTTCCAGCGTCGCCTGGTTGAGTTGGGATAGGGTCAATGCCATGGCGTTTATGCCTTGAAGGGGTGTGTGGCTTTCCAGTGCCGCGCAATGTCTACCCGGCGCGCAATCCAGACGTTGGCATGCTGATCAATGTGGTCCAGAAAACGCTGCAGCGCGGTGATGCGGCCGGGCCGACCCAGCAGGCGGCAATGCATGCCAATACTCATCATGGACGGGCGGTTGTGGCCCGCGGGGTCGCCCTCGGCATACAACACATCAAACGTGTCCTTCAGGTACTGGAAGAACGGGTCGGCGTGGGAATAACCCTGGGGCAGCGCAAAACGCATGTCGTTGCAGTCCAGCGTGTAGGGCACGATGAGTTGCGGCACCACGCTGCCGTCGGTCTTTTGCACCTGCATCCAGAACGGCAGGTCGTCGCCGTAGTAGTCGCTGTCGTATTCAAAGCCGCCGTAGTCGGCCACCAGGCGGCGCGTGCGCGGGCTGTCGCGGCCGGTGTACCAGCCCAGCGCCCTTTGGCCGGTCAGTTTGCCAATCGCGGCCATGCCCAGCTGCATGTGTTCGCGTTCGGTGGCCTCGTCCACATTCTGGTAGTGGATCCAGCGCCAGCCGTGGCAGGCAATCTCGTGGCCCAGCTCGACAAAGGCGGCGGTCAGCTCCGGGTGGCGCTGCAAAGCCATGCCCACGCCAAACACGGTCAGCGGCAGACCACGTTGCTCAAACTCGCGCAGGATGCGCCACACCCCCGCACGCGATCCGTATTCGTAGATGCCCTCCATGCTGATGTGGCGCTCCGGGTAACTGGCCGGGTTGAACATCTCGGACAGGAATTGCTCCGAGCCCGCGTCGCCATGTAGCACGCTGTTCTCGCCACCCTCTTCGTAGTTCAGCACAAACTGCACCGCGATGCGGGCGCCGTTGGGCCATAACGCGTGGGGTACGTCTTTGCCATAGCCGACCAGGTCGCGCGGATAGGCTGCTGTGGAGTCGTAATTTTTCATGGTGTGGCGGGGGCTGTTGTGGGCGCCAGCATCAGTGAGGCTTCCACATGCAGCAGGTGTTCGTCCATCAGACGCAAGGCCCGTGCCTCATCGCGTGCTTCCAGCGCATCCACGATGCTGCGGTGTTCTTCATGCGAATGTTCGGCAGCACCGGCGCTCTGGTACATCAGCGTGATCAGCGCGCAGCGCGACAACAAATCCATCAGAAGATGTGCCAGCACCTCGTTGCCCATCAGCTGCGCCATGCGCACATGGAAGTCGCCCAGGAGGGTGGTGCGGCCCGGCACGTCGCCCCGCATCACGGCGGCTTCTTCCTCGGTGATGTGGTCTTTGAGCGCGTCGATGTGTTCCTGCGTGGCCGTGCGGATAAAGGCCTGCGTCATGCCGGCCTCCAGCATGCGGCGCACGGCAAACACCTGCTGCGCCTCGGTAATCGATGGTGCCGCCACAAAGGCGCCGCGCGCCGGCTCCATGCGGATCAGACGGTTTTGCGACAGCTTGAACAGGGCCTGGCGTATCAGCGTGCGCGACACGCCAAACTGGTCGGCCAGGGTCTGTTCCACGAGTTTTGCGCCGGGCTGCAGGCGGTGCTCGACGATGGAGCGGGTCAGCGTTTCGACGATGAAGCCAGTGGTGGTGGAGTCCATGCGTCAAATCATAGCTGCAATTCCAAAAAGTGTATACACTTTGCCGATACCCACCGAAGACCAAACGAAGGACGCAAATATGGGCCTGAGCACACACGTACTGGACACCATGCATGGCACCCCGGCTGCGGGTATGCACGTGGCACTTTTCACCACCCAGGGCGATGGGGTGGCCACGCTGGTCAAGAGTTTTGTGTTGAACGCCGACGGCCGCAACCCGGACGGCATGCTGTACGACCACGTCAGCCTGAAGGCAGGCACCTACCGGCTGGTGTTTGACGTGGCGGCCTATTTCAAGGCGCGGGGTGTGGCCTTGCCCGTGCCCAACTTCCTGAACCAGGTTCAGCTGGATTTTGGTGTGGCCCATGCGGACCAGCACTACCACGTGCCGCTCTTAGTCAGCCCCTGGAGTTATTCCACGTACCGGGGGTCTTAGGGACGCGAAAACAACCGCCCGCTCCCGTTGGTCCGCAAGCGCACCGCTTGGGCGACGGCGATGTTCGTCTTTTTACTCGGTGTCGGCCGACACCACACGGGTCTTACGGTTGTACTTCAGGGTGATCTTGTTGATCTCACAAAGATCGATTTCTTCCCAGATCACTTCTGATTCATCGTCATCGAATACCACTTTGATGTCTTGCATGCAGGCACTTTTGTCAGAAAACTTAAAGAGCCGGGCCTTGCCGTTTTCCAGGGTGTAGTCACCCATGCGGTCTTTGCCCCAGTCATTTTTGTGGGACGGCGAAATATAGACCTCTCGCAGTGCGAAACCGGTGCGGTTGACGAGTGTGAAATCGGCGCCGCCAGCGATGGCGGCGCCCGCAAACGCTGCTAAAGCCGCTGCGCTGAGCAGCAATTTGCGCGCAAAAGTTTTCATGGTGAGTGTTCCAGGGGAGAGATTGAAATCGGTTACACAATGGTATTGAGCCATGTCAGTGTATGCCAAGAAACGCTGAAAAACGGAGCTGCAGTGACGCACACTTGCTGATCGCATCGGGCTAAGCCCGTATTGCATTTTCCGTCGCGCGGCGGCAAGATTGAAGTTCGGCGCGAACGCGTTTGCAAGATTCAAAACAATATGAGACAGCCATGACAAGCACTGTTGCCGTTACCCAACCCAGCGATATCGCGCATTTGATTGCAGCGGTGGCCCGCAACACCGAATCGGGGGGCTTGCGAAAATTCCTGGAGCTGCACCGATGGAAGGCACTGGCTGAATACCTGCGTCCGGTCAAATACGGTAGCGGTGATACCGTGATCAACCAGGGCGAAATGGACCGCAGGCTGTACTTTGTGGAGTCTGGAGAACTTAGTGTCGACATGCACACTGGCAAGGGAATTGTTCACCTGGCCGCCGTGGGTGCGGGCAGTGTGGTCGGTGAGGGCAGTTTCTTCTCGCGGTTGCCGCGTATTGCGGTGGTAACGGCGTCCACCGACTGCAAGGTCTGGGTGTTGACCCCGGAAGAATTTGATCGTCTTTCACTTGTCAATTCCGGCGTTGCCCTGGCCGTGAGCATGGCTCTGGGCACATTGCTGGCTGTGCGCATGCTGGACATGAGCAAACGTGTAACCGTGCTCTGAAGGCCGGTCGTTAGTCATCATAGCTTGTCAAAACGTCCAGGTTCCCAGCGCATAGACCTGCCGCTGCACTGGCAATTGGCGCACCACAGCGCTCTCCGGTCCGCCATGGCTGCGCAGCCCCAAGTCCATTTTGAATCGTTCACCCGTCCAACCCAGGGAGAAGGTGTTAATGGTCCCTTGGTCCGAAGGGGTGTACAAAACATCGGCTGCTACTTGCCAGCGTTCCCGTTGCCAGCTCAGCCGGGCGTAGAGATTGTTCTGGCGCAGATTGCTGGCCGCACCAAAGGCGTTGGCCTGCCATGCTAGGTTGCCCGCCATCGCTGCGACCGCAGCACCCCGCGCCAACCACAGGGGCAGTGCCTGGTTGCGCTCGGCCCAGTCGTTCCACTGGCTGTCGGATAAGGCCGAGGCATCGTGCCAGGCCTCGACCAACAAACTGATCTGGCTCTCATGGGTCCAGGTGCCGCCCACCAGCACTTGTTGACCGGCGTCCGTCAGGGTCGGCTGCCAGGGCGTGACAGACACCAGTGCCGAACCACTGGCCGTGGTCCTGCTAACCGTCATGTGTTCGTAGGCCCGGGCGGATGCGTGCAATTCCAGGGCGTCGCTGGCCACCCAGGCCGCAGCCACTCCGACACTCGCACCCGTACGGTCCCCATGCCGGGCAAAGCCATACCAGTCCACCGCCCCGGTGCGGTGGTACACACGGGCAGCCAATGCAGCCTCTTGCGAGCCGTTGGTTGATGGCGTCTGGGTCGGGTTGGCCCAGACCAGCGACCAGGCGGTATCGGCGTTGAAGTTCTCCGCCAAAAGCACTGGGCGACCGACCACGGCCTCGGACACCAGCGCGCGCCGCACCTCCTGTTGCACCATGTCATTGGGTCTAAAGGCATAGCCTACGTCCCAGGACACGACTTTTTTTCCGGCGCTCCACTGCCAGCCCATCACACTGCCCGAGGCATAGGCTTCGTTGAACCAGCTTTGGGTGTCAGCATTGCCACCTGGCACCTGTTGTATTTGCGCTGTGGCCGTCGTGCTGAACGTCAAACCCGCCCAGCTGGCGTTGGCGCGCAGCTCGGCCTGCACGGTGGCAGCCGAGGCCGCAGCCACGGCCGCCGTTCCGCCTTGCCATTGATTGGCCAGGGCGACCGGCGTCGCCCGCCATGCGTTCGTTCCAGTAGCCGCGTACTTGGCCCGATACCTCTGTCTGCTGGGCCACGCTGGCCAGGGGTGTCAGGGCCAGCAGCACAACAGCCACAGTGGGAAGGTTTTGCAAGAGGTGTTTCATGCCTCACTCCAGCGCCGGGTTGCGGGCCAAAAACATAGGGTTCAACCATTCGGCGGGCACCGTGCGCTCCCTGCGCCCCAGGTACTTGATGCGGGTTTCCTTCTTGTTGCTGAGCTGGTCGACCAGCACCATTTCCGATACCGTGGTCGGGTTGGCGGGTTTGTCCATCACAAAACGCGCTTGTTTGGCCAACTTGTCGGACTGAACAAACAGATCGGCCCGCACCGGTTCATGGCGGGTTTTGCCGACCCATAACTCAATGCGCTGGTAGGTCACGCCTTTGCGCGTGGCCTGCAGGCTCAGGTGCAGGCATTGGGCCTTGGACTCGCTTTGGCAGGGCTCCTCGCCCACCAGTTGGCCAGTGTAGTCGCCGGCCCAGTTCATCGTGGCGATGTCTCCGGTGGAGGCGTCGCCCAGCAGCTTTTGCATGGGTGTGATGCGCATCGCCCTTTGGGTGCCGGGCATCATCAACCAGAAGTCGTCGCCCAGCATCAGGACCTTCTGACCTTTTTCCACCGGACTTTGCATCAGCACCAGCGACTTGCGTTCGGCCTGGGCAAACACCGTGTAGCGACGCTCCTTGTCGGAGCTGCCATCGGTGTTGAACACGGTGACCTGGGTGTCGACCTGCAGGTTCTCGGCGCTCATGCGGTAGCGGTCAGTGTCTTTGAGCAGTGTTGCGATGTCTTGGGCTTGGGCTGGGCCGAGAAGCAATGTGCTTGCTGCTATGGTGAAGAGAGCCAGAGATTTCATTGCCTCCAGTGCTTTTTCCCCCACTCCCCCCAACCCCCTCGCCCCGCCGGGCGAGGGGGAGCCTAACAGCCACATTTGACCGCGCGGTAAAGTGAGGATGCTATGCCGCCACTGTTTGGTTGGCTTGATTGCGTCGGTGGATTGGCAGGAAATTTTTATTGAGAAAATCATGGTGTAGCCCTCGTGGAATATGCGTAAGTAGCTATAAAAACAATAGCGTATCGTGTAAGAGAAAACAAATGAGCCGTAGAAGCCTCACTTCTTCGCAGTAACAAAATCGGCTGTCCGTATTGGCTCCCCCTCGCCCGGCGGGGCGAGGGGGCGGGGGGGGGTGGGGGAAAACCCCACGCGGAGCAAAAAAGCAGACTTCAGGTGTGGGCAAGAGCATCCACCACCGGCAGGTGCACGGTCTTGCGCGCCACCCAGCTGGAGGCCAGCATGGTCAGCAGCACCATGGCAGCCAGCGTGGCGGCATACATCAGCGGGTCGATGGATACATTCAGCGGATACCCCACCGAGCGCCCAGGCGGTGGCGGCATGTTCACCGGCACCACGTACAGCATCAGCGAGATTCCCAGCGACAGGGCCGCACCGGTCAAGGCGCCCACACCACCCAGCACCATGCCTTCCAGCGCCAGTGTGCGCAGCAGTTGGCCGGGCAGGGTGCCCATGGCACGCAAAGTCCCGATCTCCCGGGTGCGTTCGATGATGGCCATGGCCATGGCGTTGGTCACCACAAACACCACGATGACACCAATGATCAGCCCCAGCGCACCGAAGATGCGGTTGTACAAGTCACGCACCGACTTGTAGAAGAAGGCCTGGTCCATCCAGGTCTGCACCGTGAGTTGTGGGTGCTGGGCAGCCAGGCGCTGTTGCACGGGGTTCGTGGATTCCATGCGGTCCAGGAAGATACCCAGCGTGGATACGCGTTGCGTCACCAATAACTTCTGCGCGGTCACGATGTCGGTGTAGACCAGGCGCTTGTCCACATCCGGCACGCCGGTGGTGAAGATGCCCTTGACCCGCACATCCATCGCATTCATCGCACCATCCGTGGTACTGGCTAGCAGGGTCAGGCTGCTGCCCGGTGTGGCCTTGAGGCTGCGGGCCAGGCCGGCGCCCAGCATGACTTCGGCGTCCACGCTGCCGGAGACCAGCACCTTGCCCTCGGTCACCGTCAGGAACGGTCCTTTGACAGCGAACTCGCCATCGGGGTCCACACCGGCGGCCATCATCACGGTGGATTTGTCTCCGTTGCTGATCAGGCCGCTGAACTCCACCTTGGGCAACACCTGGCGCACAGAGGGGTCGGCCAGCAAAGCGTGCGCAGCGCGGCCACATCGTCCAGGCCGTGCTGCAGCGGCATGTCTTCGTCTTTTGTAAACTGGTCCGTCTTACCCAGGATCAGGTGGCCAGTGGTACGGGCTGCGGCCTGGGCCAGTGCCTCGTAGGTGTACAGCGCAAAACCACCAGCCAGTAAAATCGCGGCCGTGCCCAGCGCGGCGATCGACACCGTGACCAGTGAGCGGCGGCGGTTGCGCAGCGTGTTTTGTATGGCGAACTTGAGCCACATATTCATCGCGATCATTGAATCCTCCCATCTAACAGAGCCACCATACGGTCGCAGCGGCGGGTCAGGCGGCTGTCGTGGGTGGCGATAACAAAGGCCGCACCTTCGGCGTGGCCGCGTTCGCGCATCAGGTCCAGCACCTGGTCGGCGGTGTGGGAGTCCAGGCTGGCCGTAGGCTCATCTGCAATCACCAAACGCGGTCGCTTGATCAACGCACGGGCAATCGCTACACGCTGGCGCTGGCCGCCGGACAAGGCATCCGGACGGTGGTGGGCATGATCCTGTAGGCCCACGGCGGCAAGTTGTGCGGCCACCCGTTCACGTCGCTCGGCAGCGGGTACACCGGCCAGGAACAGCGGGTAGTCCACGTTCTCGGCCACCGTCATCACCGGCACCAGGTTAAAGCTCTGGAACACAAAGCCCAGCGCGTCGCGGCGCAACAACGTGCGCTGGTCCTCGTTCAGGCCACCGATGTTGTGGCCGCCGAGCGCGATGTCGCCCGAGTCCGGTGTGTCGATCAGGCCGCACAGGTTCAGGATGGTGCTTTTGCCGCTGCCGACGGACCGGTCAGCGCCAGCAACTCGCCGCGCTGTACGGTCAGGTCCACACCTTGCAGCGCGGGAATCACGTGCTGGCCCAGTCGGTAGGTCTTGTGGACCCCGTGCAGGGCCACCACTGGATGGTCAGCCTGGTTCATGATGACAAACCGCTGAGCATGGTCTGCGCCTGCGCTGCCTGCGGTGCCTTCTCTTGCACGATCAAACCCAGGTAACGTTTGGCCTGCGCTGCATCATGGGCCTTGGTGGCTTCACGGGCCGCTTTCATCCAGACCGAACCACGAAAGCCCAGCGGCGCAGTGGCCAACAAGGGGCTGGCCAGCACCTCACCCAGCAGCTTGTTGCCGCGGTCGTGGCGGTTCATGAAGCCGGGCACGGCCAAAAAGGTGTTGGCGGCCAAAAATTTCACGTCCAGCACGCTCGGTGTGCCATTGTGTCCAATGGCGTCGTGTGCGGGGTTGAGCATGGCGAGCGCCTTGTCCAACTGGCCCAGGCCATCTTCGGCAAAGCCCATTTTTTTCCAGGGCAGCATGGTGGTGGTCGCCCGCATTGCGGTGGCGGCACCGGTATAGGCCAGCAGCACCGGGTTGCTGGGGGCGTTTTTGTACAGCGTTGCGAATGCCTCGGCGGCACGGTGTATCGCCGAGCTGTCGCCACTGTTGGCCTGCATGAATTGCTGGAAAGCGGATTGAAATTGGGTGTCGGGTGCGCTATGCGCCAACCCGGTCAAGCCAAGCAGCGAAAGGGCGATGGCCAGTTGGCCGAGGTGCCGGGAAAAGGCGGTTTTGTACATTGCAGACTCCTGATAAGTTGATCGAGGAGTGCAGTGTCCAAAAGGCGCGCGTATCGCGCAGTCGGTTTGAGACGAAACGGCAACGAGCGGCGTGAAGTGCCGCTGCGTGTCGTGAAACCGGGGTCCGCAAGGCCCCGGAGCTACTGAATCTGGTACACCATCCGGAACCGGCCGGATGCCAGCATCTCTTGGTCATCCGTGCCATAGCCCACAAAAATTTTGGATCCGGAGATGATGCTGACATCAATCTTGTCAAGAATTTCGACCAGCTGAAGACTGTTTTCGGCCACTCCGTTCAAGTACTCCGCCACAGGAAAGCTCAGGCCCTGCCACTCGCTACTGCGGTTGAGTGTGAAGATGCTGTCCACCGGTAGCACTTTGCCGCCGGGTATGACGGCCACTACAAACAACTTGTAGACCGGACGGCCGGTGGTAGCCGGGTGTGCAGTGCCTGACCGGCTGGCGTTGGTGTTGGACGCAGCGCCAGGTGTAATGGACGAAGCACTGGTCCACACCTCCAAACTGAAGTTGTCGATGGTGCCGGTAGTCTGCACCTCGGCCTGAATTGGCGACTCCTGTGCCGTCGCTTGAATGATCACCTGGAACTGCGCACTCACAGTTACGCCCGCTTCCGTGTAGCTGGCAGACACCACCACGGGCGTATCGGTACTGACCGTCGTGGCCTGGAACAAGCCGGCGCTGGACACTGTGGCAGCGGTGCCCGTCACTTGCCAGGTGGCAGCCACGGTCTTGCTGGTGCTGTCATCGTAAACACCGAGCGCAGACAGATTGAGCGACTGACCGGACGCCAACAACGCGGTGGCGCCGACAATAGTCAGTTGCGACAGCACGGCAGGCGCGGCGGTAATGGTGACGGGCAAACTGGCACTTTTGACAATACCACCCTCCTCGTAGGTGGCAGTGACCGTGAGCGTCGTGTCGACCGTGACGCGGGTCACGCTCAACACCCCGCGGCTGTCGACCGAGCCCAAGGCAGGGTTTGACAACGCGAAGCTGGTGGCCGATACCGCTTTGCTGGAGCTATCGGAGTACACCGCGTTCAACACCAGGCGCACTTGACCGCTCGACTGTAATTTGGTTACACCGGTCAGGTTCAGGCCGGCCAGCACGGCAGGTCTTGCGGTCACGGTGATCACCAGCGAGCTTTGTACGGTGGTGCCGCTTTCTGTCCAGCTGGCGGAAATGGTGACGGGCGTGTCGACCGATACGACACCGGCGGTAACCGCACCAGCGGTGCTGACGATGGCGGCGACGGGATCGGAGCTGGTCCAAACCGGGTGGACGGCGCGTTCGCTGCTATCGGCATAACGGGCGGTTGCGGTAAGTGTCGTTCTGGCACCGCTTTGAAGGGTGTTGGAGCCTGTCACGGTGAGTAAGTTGGGTGCCGGAGGCGCAGCGGTGATGGTGATCACCACGCTGCTTTGCACAGTGGCACCGCTTTCTGTCCAACTGGCGGAAATGGTGACGGGCGTATTGACCGATACGACACCAGCGGTGACTACACCGTTAACGCTGACCGCCGCGACGACGGGGTTGGAGCTGGTCCACACCGGGCTGACGGCGCGCTGGCTGTTATCCGTGTAACCGGCAGTGGCAGTGAGCGTGGTACTGGTTCCACTTTGAAGGGTGTCGGAGCCGGTCAGGGTAAGTAGTTTGGGTGTCGGAGGTCCAGCAGTGATGGTGATCACCAGAGTGCTTTGCACGGTGACGCCGCCTTCTGTCCAGCTGGCGGAAATGGTGACGGGCGTATTGACCGATACGACACCGGCGGTGACCACACCAGCAGTGCTGACGACGGCGGCGACGGGGTTGGAGCTGGTCCATACCGGGCTGACGGTGCGCTGGCTGTTATCCGTGTAACGGGCGGTCGCAGTGAGCGTGGTACTGGCGCCTTTTTGAAGGGTGTTGGAGCCTGTCAGGGTGAGTAAATTGGGGGTCGCAGGCGCAGCGGTGATGGTGATCACCAAGGTGCTTTGTACGGTGGCGCCCCTTTCTGTCCAGCTGGCGGAAATGGTGACGGGCGTATTGACCGATACGACATTGGCGGTGACCACACCAGCAGTGCTGACGACTGCGACGACCGGGTTGGAGCTGATCCAAACCGGACTGACGGTGCGCTGGCTGTTATCGGTGTAACGGGCGGTGGCAGTGAGCGTGGTACTGGCGCCACTTTGAAGGGTGTCGGAGCCGGTCAGGGTAAGTAGTTTGGGTGTCGCAGGTGCAGCAGTGATCGTGATCACCAAGGAGCTTTCTACGGTGGCGCCGTTTTCTGTCCAGCTGGCAGAAATGGTGACGGGCGTATTGACAGATACGACACCGGCGCTGACGACACCGTTGGAACTGACTGCGGCAGCGACTGGGTCGGAGCTGGTCCAAACGGGGTTGACGGTGCGCTGGCTGTTATCGGTGTAACGGGCGGCTGCGGTCAATGTGGTGCGAGCGCCACTCTGAAGGGTGCTGGATCCGCTGAGGGTGAGGAGGTCTGGTCGCAGAGTCGAAGTGGTGTCGGTTCGGACTAACAGGACCTGCATTAATGTGTTTGTGGCGGAAAACGACAAGCCACCTGTGCTCACCAGAAATGACCATTGAAAACCAGCATTCAACGGATATTGACTGGATGACCAAAAGCGATCGGTCCCAGTAGCGGGTGGAAATGCCGTGCTGTTCAATACGTTGTTTGCCTTCGTGTAGTCCACCAAGCTCTCCAACTCGTCGATTGTTGGCAAGCGCCAATCGGTTTTTCCCGCGAACGAACTGGTCAATGCGGCAGCCTGCTCAAAAGTCAGATTATTCGGTGTACCGGTGCACGAGCTGCCAGTCCAGGTGTAGCCGACCGCGCAGCGTTGCCAGATCAGGTTGGTGGGCTTGTGCGTTGCGGTGCCGTCGCCGTTGTCCACGTAGTCGGTTGCAGGCCGCTCAAGATTCATCAAGCTGCTGGACAGCCCGCCGCGCACGAGCCGAACTCCGTCGTAACTTGGAGTTGTATCCCCAAAATACACAATCCAGCGAAACGCCGGGCTAGGCGCATAGGCTGTGGAGGTCAGAAAGTTGACCGATGGTGTATTAGGAAAAGCCACAACATCAAGCGACGGGCTCACCCGGGAGACGTCAAAAATCGTCCATAGTTCCCGAATGCTCGGCAAACGCCAGTCGGTCCGCCCCGCAAAAGAGGTCTTGCCCGTGAGCGCAGTGGAGGTGGCGACATCGAAACGGGTGGCCGTCCCCGAACAAGTCTGCCCATCCCAGACCTGACCCATCGCACAACGCATCCACGTGAGCTGCGTTAACGGGTCGGTCACCGTGCCGTTTTGGTTGTCGGTATAGACGTTGTTGGCGGCCAGCGCGGTGTTCGGTATCAATAGGGTTAGCGCACCCAAAACGGCCAATAACCCACTCGCCAATGCGCGGCCTAATTTCCAAATACTGTGCGCACTGCGTGCGTTCTTTCCATTTCGTCCGAAAAGCATACATCTCCCTCGGTTCTCAATTTGCCGACTCCAGTTCACCGCCAGAGCTACCGTGTCGGCATCGTACCCGTGTTTGAACAAAAAAACGTGCTCGCCGCCATGGTTTAAAGCTGGCCTTCGGTTAGTGTATCGAGCTGGAAGCGCCCGCTTTCGTGCCACAACCAGGTATCGGTGTAGGTCACACGGCCCATCTTGACCGGAGCCGGAAATGGGGCGGCCTGGCGCACCGAACGCTCAATCTCGGCCACCACTTCGGGCGCATGGTTGGGTGCACGCATCCAGCGCAGCGCCGTGACGGCCCCCTTGGCGTTGATGTCAACCTGCAGCACGCCAATGGCATACAGCAAAGGCGGCAATTTGCCCGCAAAGATGCGCCCGCTGTTGTTGGCATACAGGTGGGCTGCACCGTCGCGGCGGTATTCGCGCGGCGTTTTGGCTTCGGAAACTTTGGTCACGATGGCGGTGCTCACTGGAGGGGCTGGTGCAATCACCGGTGCCGGTGGCGTCGGCACGGTCACGACTTCCGGCGCGGGAACTGGTGCTTTGGCGGTACAAGCGACCAGCAAACCCACGACGCCGACCCATTGCGTGGTGCGGTAGAACGTTTTTCGGGAAGCGGCTGGTTTCATGGGGGTGATGGGCAATGGGGTGCAGGGCATACTGTGGCTCATTTTCGTGCCGAATGCACCAATTAAAACCCTGGATTTGGTATCTCATTGTGAGTTCGCTGACTGAATTGATGGAACGACTGAAGTCGGAGGCGGGCGTGCTGGTCACCGTGGAGTCCACCCGAGGGTCAGCGCCGCGTGAAGCCGGAACCTGGATGGCAGTGTTCGCTACCGGTGCGGTAGCCACGGTGGGCGGTGGGCGGCTGGAGTATGACGCCATGGCCCACGCCCGGCAATGGCTGCAGCAGGGTGGGGGGGATACGCTGGTGCGCTACTCGCTGGGCCCCTCGCTGGGCCAGTGCTGCGGTGGTGAAGTGGTGCTGCACTTTCAGCGCGTGGGCGCAGCGGATCGGGAGATCCTGCGCCAGCGGCTGGCCATGCCCCAGACTCCGGTGGCGCTTTTTGGCGGCGGCCATGTCGGGCGTGCCGTGGTACACGTGCTGGCCCGGCTGCCCATGACCCTGACCTGGATTGACAGCCGCGATGAAATTTTCCCTGCAGACTTGCCCGCCAATGTGGTGTGTGAACACTCCGACCCGCTGCAGGCTGCGGTGGCCGATTTGAGACCCGGCTCCCGCGTGCTGATCATGAGCTTCAGCCATGCCGAAGACCTGGATGTGGTGGCCGCGTGCCTGGCGCGCCAGCGCGAAAAGGGCGACTTGCCCTACGTGGGCCTGATTGGCAGCAAGACCAAATGGGCCTCGTTTCGCCAGCGACTGTTGGCGCGCGGTTACACCGAGGCCGAACTGGTTCACGTCACGTGTCCCATCGGGATGCCCGGCATTCCTGGCAAGGAGCCTGAGGTGATTGCCGTGGCCGTTGCGGCCCAGATCTTGCAAGTTTCCGGCTGAGCCGCCACGCCGCGGCAAAACTGTATACACTTTGCCGTCGCGCCAAGGAGAACACACTGCATGGAAAGTTACCTGCTGGATTGGGCCAACCTGCTGTTGCGCTGGGTCCATGTCATTACCGCCATCGCCTGGGTTGGCTCCTCCTTCTACTTCGTGTTTCTGGATAGCAGCCTGACACCGCCGCAGGACGAGGACCTGAAACGCCAAGGTGTCAGCGGGGAACTATGGGCCGTGCATGGCGGTGGCTTTTATCACCCGGTTAAATTCCTCGGTGCACCGCCCCAGTTGCCCAAACATTTGCACTGGTTCTACTGGGAGAGCTACAGCACCTGGCTCAGCGGTTTCTCGCTGTTTACCGTGTCCTATTTGTGGAGCGCGGGCACCTACCTGATTGACAAGTCGGTGATGGACTGGTCACCCAACGCGGCCATTGCCGTGGCTCTGGCCTTTCTGGTGGTTTTCTGGCTCGCGTACGATGGTATTTGCCGCGTCTTTGGTCAGCGCAAAAATGGCGACGCCATCGTCGGCGCGCTGCTGGCGGTGCTGGTGGTGATGGCTGCCTGGCTGGCCTGCCACTGGTTTGCCGGGCGCGCGGCCTTTTTGTTGGTGGGCGCGATGATCGCCACCAGCATGAGCGCCAATGTGTTTTTCTGGATCATCCCGGGCCAGAGGACCGTGGTGGCTGACATCAAGGCGGGCAAGCCGGTGGACCCGATCCACGGCAAGCGCGGCAAGCAGCGCAGTGTGCACAACACCTACTTCACGCTGCCGGTGCTGTTTGCCATGCTCAGTGGTCACTACAGCTTCACCTACACCCACCCGCAGAACTGGCTGGTGCTGGTCGGCATGATGTTTGCAGGCGCTGCCATTCGCCAGTTTTTTGTGCTGCGCCATGGGTTCAAACTGGGCCGCAATGCGCACCCCTGGCCCTATGCGCTGGCCGGTATATTGGCCATCGTGGCGCTGCTGGTGTGGCTCAAGCCGGCCCCCCAGACCACCCCCGTTGCTACAAATTCAGGAGCTACTAACGCAGTATCCACGAGGGCTGGAGGCCAAATTTCTTATAAGACTTTGCAAGCCGTGCTGGAACAGCGTTGTTATATGTGCCACGGAGCCGAGGTACAGATGAAAAACGTGCGCCTGGACAGCCCAGAGGCCGTCAAGCTCCACGCCCAGGCGGTGTTCCAGCAAGTGGTGGTCACCCGGGCCATGCCCATGAACAATGCCACGGCCATTACCGAGGCAGAGCGTGGCCTGGTCAAGCAGTGGTACGAGGACGGTGCAGCGCTGAACTGATGTGCACCCTCCGCACGCTACACTGCCGGGCTTCTATTGAGGACCCCACCATGCTTGCCCGTTGTCTGTCCGTTTTGCTCGTCCTGACCCTGGTTGTGCCGGGCGCAGCCTGGGCTGGTGAACGCGGATATTTTGGTTTTGGTTTCAAGATCGATGGTGAAGGGTTGATGTCGAACCCGACCCTGCGTTCCGCAACCATCGAGAAGGTGGCACCCCATTCGCCCGCCGCGCTGGCTGGCATGCAGGTCGGTGATGCCGTGATCGAAGTAGCAGGTCAGGCAATAGCCGGCGCCAAAGGCAAGGATATCCAGGCCCACATTGAAAAAGACATTGGCGAGACGGTACAGATCAAGCTGCGCCAGCGCAATGGGGACATGGTGGTTATCAAGATGGTGGCTGCCGCCAAGACCTGGTAACGCTGCGCCGGATTACCAAGGCAGGCGCTCGCCAGAGTAGGCAAAAAAGCCACCGGAATCGGTGGGAGTCACGCGGTTCAATACTCCCAGCATGTCTGCCGCGGCGTCGGGCGCAGGCCGGCCAATTTGCTCGCCTTTGAACGGTTTTGACAGGCCCGTGTTCACCGTACCCGGGTGCAAGCTGACCAGCACGGCGTTGGGATTGCTGCGCTTGACTTCGATGGCCGCCGTTTTGAGCAGCATATTGAGCGCCGCCTTGGAAGCCCGGTAGCTGTACCAGCCGCCCAGGCGGTTGTCTTCAATGCTGCCTACCTTGGCCGACAGGACCGCCAGCACGCCGCGCTGGGCGTCAAGCAGCGGACAAAAGTGGCGCAACACCAGGCCGGGGCCAAAGGCATTGACGCGGAAAGTGGCCTCCATCTGGGCGTAGCTCAAATCGCCGAGTTTTTTCTCTGGGCTGACGTCAGTCGTATGCAGCACACCTGCGGCGTTGATGATCAGATGAAATCTGCCGCCTTGGCTCAGGCTGGTCGCGGCCGCACCAATGCTGACCTCGTCGTCAAAATCCAGGCGCGGTTCTGAGTGGCGGTGCAGACCCACCACCTCGCCGCATCGGGGATGTGTCTGCAGCGCTTGCACAAAGGCCTGGCCAATGCCGCCCGATGCGCCGATGACCAGGGCGCGAAAGCCTTCGGGGAACGAAGCCAGGTCCAGCGAGTTGGCTTGGGGTTGGGTCGCCATCACAAATCTTTCAGCCGTGCGCGCAAGGCCTGCGCGTGGTCACGAATGGCCTCTCGCTCGGTGGCGGGCATTTTTTCAAGCTGGCGGTAGGCCATGCCAATGCGCGGGTTGTTCTTGAGCTTGGCCGCATTGCGTTGGTAAAAGTCCCAGTACAGGGCATTGAACGGGCAGGCGGCTTCGCCCAGGCGCTGTTTTTTGTCGTACGCGCAGCCTTTGCAATAGTCGCTCATGCGGTCGATGTAGGCGGCGCTGCTCACATACGGCTTGGTCGCCAGCAGGCCGCCGTCGGCAAACTGGCTCATGCCCAGCGTATTGGGCAGCTCCACCCATTCAAACGCGTCGATGTAAACCCCCAAGTACCAGCGGTGCAGCGCCTGCACATCCAGCCCGGCCAGCAAGGAAAAGTTACCTATCACCATCAGCCGCTGGATGTGATGCGCGTGCGCGTTGTGCAGCGACCCGCCAATGGCCGCGGCCAGGCAGTTCATGCGGGTGTTGCCGCTCCAAAACCATGCGGGTAGCGGCGTGAAGTGCTCAAAGTAGTTGTGCTGGACGTAGCCCGGCATCTGCGCCCAGTAGATGCCACGCACATATTCGCGCCAGCCAATGATCTGGCGGATAAAGCCCTCAGCGGCGGCCAGCTCCACCCGGCCCGCGCGCCACTCGGACTCGACCCTGTCCACCACTTCTCGGGGGTTGAGCATCTTCACGTTCAGCGCAAACGAGAGCAGCGAGTGGAACAGCCGCCAGCCCTTGCGGCTCATGGCGTCCTGAAAGTCGCCAAAGTGGGGCAGGGCGTGGGTGATGAAGTGGTCCAGCTGCTGCAGGGATTCTGCACGGTTGAGGGGCCAGCGAAAGTGCTTCGCGCTGGGCTCGCCAAAACTCTGCACCCCGGCGGCCTGAATCGTGGCCCATAACGCACTGTGGTCGTGCTGCGGGCGCAAGTCCGGCGGCTCGGGCGGGGTGCCCTTCCAGGACTTGC
This sequence comes from Candidatus Aalborgicola danicus, assembly GCA_016703945.1. GTDB lineage: Bacteria > Pseudomonadota > Gammaproteobacteria > Burkholderiales > Burkholderiaceae_C > Allorhodoferax > Allorhodoferax danicus. The sequence continues at coordinate 52,533 of JADJBC010000002.1, read as the reverse complement.
GGTTCTCGGCGTCAAAGTTCCATTGGTCGCCCGCGGGCTTGTCGGACTCACCCATCAGCACGCGGTGGCGTTTGCGCATGTGGCGGTAGAAGGTTTCCATCAGCCACTGTTTGCGGCTGGCGAACAATTCGGCCGCCTCATGCCGCTGGGTGTAGAAGTGTTCGCTATCAATAGAATAGCTATCCACGCATATTTCACGTGGGCTGGAGGCCTGGACTTGGGGTTTTGCCAAAAACGCTTGTAATTGTTGGCCCAGCCGGTATTCGTCGGGGTCTTGGTATTCAAACACCTGCGGGTGGTACTGGTCGATGAGTGCGCGCAGGTTGTCGCCCAAATTCTGGCGGTTGGCGGGGTCGTCAATCGCCAGGTAGTGAACGCGGTGCCCGGTTTCGCGCAGCTGGCGCGCCAGATCGCGCATGCCGGCAAATATGGCAATGATTTTTTGTGCGTGGTGCAGCACGTAATCCGTTTCCTGGCGGATCTCCATCAGCACATACACCATCTCGGGCTGCACGGTGGTAAACCAGCTGTGCAGAGGGTTGAGCTGGTCGCCCAGGATCAGGCGCAGGGTGTGGGCTGGGCTTGAGGGGGTAAGGCTTTCAGAAGTGTTGGGCATGGTGCGTGCTTGGCTTTGGGTATTCGGTCGGGTGGCGCTGAAGGTGGTGCAGGTTGTGGGCTATGAATGTCTGTTTGCACCCGGCTACACGGTTTGCCACAGCCGCTGGTAGCTTTGGTCGGGGTCATGCTCGTGCGCCTGCTTTTGCACATTGAAGCGCCGCCCGCCACGCGGGTCGGTGCCCATGCCGGCGATGTAGAGCCAGTTGCCCTGGTTGGTGCAGACGTCGTAGTCGATCAACTGCGCCTCAAACCACGCAGCACCGGCACGCCAGTCGCCACCAAGCTCGTGAATCCAATAACTGGCCACCACCTGGCGCAGCCGGTTGGACAGGTAGCCCGTGGCCAGCAACTCGTGCATGGCGGCGTTTACCAGCGGCTCTTCGGTGCAGCCTTGGCTCCAGCGGGCAAATTGCGCCGGGTTGTGTGCCGGGGGCGGCTCTCTTGCTAAAGCTGGTGCTGGTGCCTCCATATCCCGCAGACCGCGGTAGCGGAACAACTTGGCTCCGTGCTGCAAGTGCAGCCAGCGAAAGTAGTCGCGCCACAACAGCTCTTGCAGCAGCCACTGACTACCCTCATTGGGGCCAATACCTTGCTCGTAGTCTGTGATGCATTGCGCGACTTGGCGCACCGATAGCGCACCAGAGGCCAGCCAAGCGGACAACTTGCTGGAAAAGTCAGTGCCCGTGAGCGCGTTGCGCGTGGCCTTGTACCGGTGGGGCAACTCGCTGGCAAAGTAACCTGCCAGGTGCGCCAGGCCCGCACGCTCACCTGCGGCAAACCCAGACTGCCAATACGGCAGGCTGGAGCGCGGATCGGTCTCGGGGGCGCCCAGCGCGGCCCGTCGTTCCGGCAGGCTGACCGTGGCATAACCCTGCGCTGAACCAGGCGTTGAACCCTGCGGGGAAACGTCCGATGACGCGTTTGCTGCATGGCGCGTTAAATCGTTCGCGGTGGTGGGCAAAGGCGGCAATTGTGTGGGAGCTGGCAGCGGGGCCGTGGGGGCTACCTGGGCACGGGTCAAGGCGTGCCGAAACTGGGTGAAAACCTTGGGCAAGTCTTGCACAGCGAACGGCAAGGCATCGGGCGCAAACAGGGTGGACTGCCAGTTGCTGACGACTTGCACGCCCGCGCTTTGCAACATGTCAACTTCGTTCTGTTCGTACGGTGCCGCAATGGTCTCGCAATAGATGGCAGCGCCACCCAGGGCCTGTGCCAGTTTGGGCAGTGCATCCACAGGCGTGCCACGCACCACCATCAGCGCGCTGCCCAAGGCGCGCAGTTGGGCGTCGAGGTCGATCAGGCTGTCCAGCAACACCCGCTGGCGGTTGAGGCTGGGTTGCAGGTCGCCCCAGCGCGTGTCGCCGTTGTGCAGCGCGCTGACGCCGCCCAGGCAAAACACCGGCAGCAAGGCGCTACCCTGCGCCGCAGCCTGGCACAAAGCCGGGTTGTCGTGCAGGCGCAGGTCGTTTCTGAACCAGAAAATAAGCGTGCGCATTACAGAACTTCAGCCTTTCGCGGCCGGGGTGGGTGGGCTGGAACGGCGGCAGCGCTCGGAGCAGTATTTGACCTGCTCCCAATCACGCTCCCACTTTTTGCGCCACGCAAAGGGCAGGCCGCAGGCAAGGCAGGTTTTGCTGGGCAGCTCGGATTTCTTACGCATTCTCATGATCGGTACTTCAATCAAAACCCAGACTCAATTGTGGGCTGGTAGTCGTTTTTACCGGGCTGCTGCGCGGCTTGACAGCGACCCGTTCGCCCAGCGTTTTGCGCGAACCATGTTTCTCCACAATCGCGGCTTTGTCTGCGCGCACCTGGGGGTCGCGACGCAGGCAGTGCAGGCGGTCTTTGGCGGTGCGAGTGGCTGCTGCCAAGTCGACCGGCGGCAGCGGCCAGGCGTCAGACACACCGGCCGGCGCATCCAGGCTCACGCGCACGCCGCAGGCCAGTTGCACACTCTCGGGCATGCGCCAAGGCTCCAGCAGCCAGGTGTCAGGCACGCGGCGCAGGGCGGGGCACCAGCGGCGCACAAAAATGCCAGCGGGATCGTGGTCTTGCGCCTGTTTGACGGGGTTGTAGACGCGGGTGGTGTTGATGCCGGTGGTGCCCGACTGCATTTGCAACTGGCTCCAGTGGATGCCGGGCTCGTAATCTAAAAACTGCCGTGCCAGCCATTGGCCCACCGGGTGCCAGTGCAGCCATAGCGGGTAAGCCGCCACCGATACCAGCATGGCGCGCATACGGAAGTTGAGCCAGCCGGTCTCCCGCAGCATGGCCACGCAGGCGTCCACCATCGGCCAGCCGGTGCGCCCGGCTTGCATGGCCTCAAAGTGCGCCGGGTTCCAGTCGGACTCGCGCAGGCCGTCGTAGCCCCGGTGCACATTGCGCCATTCCAGCTCAGGCTCGGACTCCAACTTCTGGATGAAGTGGCAGTGCCAATGTAGTCGACTCAAAAAGGCCTCCAGCCCTCGTGATGCTTGGCTAGAGTGCTCTTCAAGTTGTAGCAATTTGAATTCGGTTGCCTGCACCACTTCACGCAGGCTCACCGCACCAAAGCTCAAATAGGGCGACAGGCGCGAGCAGGCGCTGGGTGCCGACAGTGGGGACGAAATGCCGCCCCGGTAGTGGCGGCAGCGGTCGTTCAAAAAGTCATCCAGCACCGCCAGCCCCACGCTGCGCCCGCCACGCTGGCGTTGCGGTGGGTCAAACGCGCCTAGCCCCAGTTCCAACGCATTGGGCACCGGCTGCGGGCACCAAGGGGAGGCTTGAAACTGCATGGCGTCGGGCTCGGGGCAGGGTAACTGGCGCGCTGTGGTGTGGGCGACCCAATGGCCTTGCCACTGGTTGCGGCTGGCCAGCCGACGCACCACGCCAAATTGGGCAAACTCGTGCCAAGCCACGCCCTGGTCGCGGCACCAGCGGGCCACCGCTTTATCGCGTGCATAGGTGACCGCGTTACCCGTTTCTTCGTGTGACACCAGCCGCGCAAAGGGTTGCAGTGCGTGCAGCTGCGCCAACACCGCAGGCACTTCGCCGGAGCGCACATGCAGTCGCCCACCCAGCGCTTTGAGCGCGCGGGCCAGTTCGCGCAGGCTCTCCAGAATGAATTCGTAGTGCTGGCGCGCCGCATCTGGCTGCGCCCACAGGCTGGGCTCGATCACATACAGGCACAGCAGCGGGCCGTGCGCGGCGGCATCCACCAAAGCCGCATGGTCATGCAGCCGCAAGTCGCGTTTGAACCAGACCACGCTGTAAGTCATGGGCTATTGCGTCGCTTGGGTGGATTCACGCAGAAAAATAGACCGACGCCAGGCACAGGCAGGCCACAGCGGTGAGTTGCAGGCGCAGCGGCAAGTACCAGGACGGCAGTGGCACGATGCGGGTCAGTCGCAGGTCTTGCCCATAGTGCACCAAAAACCCGGCGATCAAGAGTGCCGCGCCAACGGCGGGTTCGATCAGCAAAGCCACCCAGCCCAATAGCGAGGGCACGACGCTCCAGAAGAACAGCTTGTTCGCCACTGGCCCGGCGGCGGCGGGGTGCACCATAGCAAAGCCCCAGTGCAGCGCGCCGACAAAACTCAAAATGACCGCACCATAGGTCAGCAGCATCTGCAGCCACATGCCGCCATGGTGGGGGTCGAAAAAGCATGCCAGCGCAGTGCCCACAAAAGGCAAAAGCCCGCCGTAGCCCAGCCAGGCTACCGTCAGTGGGCGGTGTGAGATTGGGGCGGTTTCCAGCCGATTGCGATCAGTCATGGTGAATTGGGGGGGCACGATGCGATATGGCGCTGGCATTGTGAGTGATCCTTGATACCTTCGCACCCGAAGGTCTGATATCGCCCAATGGCGCTGGGTGAAGTCAGGCTTTAGTGTGACGATTGCGCAAGCGCAAGCTCCAGAGCCAGTGTGTTGTGGCGCTCAATCAAAGGCCCCAGGTCCACGGTCGCAAGCTGGCCTTGGCGCACCACCACGCGGCCGTTGACGACCGTGTAGTCGGCTTGTGGGCTGGCACACAAAATCAAGGCCCCCACGGGATCGTGCACCGCGCCCCCGGCAAAACTCAGTGTGTCCAGGTCAAACAACGCCAGATCGGCGCACATACCCACTGCCAGATGACCAATATCGCTGCGGCCCAGCACGTCGGCGCCGCCGCGTGTGGCCAAGTGCAAGGCGTCGGCCGGTGTCATTTCCGAGGGCCCCAGGTCGCAGCCAAAAAACGTTCGCCCGTCGCGAACCTCGGGCGGCTGCATGGCGCGCCCCACACGGGCCAGCAGCAAGGCTTGACGCGCCTCATTGACCATGTGGGCGGCGTCATTGCTGGCGCAGCCATCCACGCCCAACCCCACCGGCACGCCGGCATCACGCATGCGCCGGATCGGGGCAATCCCGCTGGCCAGGCGCATATTGCTGCACGGGCAATGTGCCACACCGGTGCGGGTGGCGGCAAACAGGCGAATGCCGGCGTCGTCGAGTTTCACGCAATGGGCATGCCAGACGTCGGAGCCCAGCCAGCCCAGATCCTGTGCGTACTCGGCCGGTGTGCAGTTGAACTTCTCGCGGGAATAGGCCAGGTCATGGTCGTTTTCCGCCAGGTGGGTGTGCAGGCGCGTGCCCAGGCTGCGCGCCAGCAGGGCAGATTCCCGCATCAGGTCGCGGCTCACACTAAACGGTGAACACGGAGCCACCGCCACATTCAGCATGGAGCCAAACGAGGCATCGTGGTACCGCTCGATCAGGCGCTGAGTGTCCTTCAGAATCGAATCTTCGCGTTCCACCACGCGGTCGGGCGGCAGGCCGCCCTGGCTTTGCCCCACACTCATGCTGCCGCGGGTGGCTACAAAACGCATACCGATCTGGTGTGCCGCTTCAATGCTGTCGTCCAGCCGAACCCCGTTGGGGTAGATATAGAGATGGTCGCTGCTGGTGGTGCAGCCGCTCATCAGCAGCTCGGCCATCGCGATCTGGGTGCTGACCCGCACCATCTCGGGGGTCAGGCCGGCCCAGATCGGGTAGAGACCTGTGAGCCAACCGAACAGCTCGGCGTTCTGAACGGCCGGAATGGCCCGGGTCAGGCTTTGGAACATGTGGTGGTGGGTATTGACCAGGCCCGGGGTGACCAGATGCTTGCGGGCGTCGATCACTTCGTCTGCGTGATCCGCTTCGGGTGGCATGTCAGCATCAGACCCTATGGCTGCAATACGGCCATCGCGGATAAAAACCGATGCATCGGACACTGCATGGGCACCGTTGCCCAGCGCTGGGTTGAGAGTGGCGACACATCGGGCGTTACGAATCAGCAGTGTAGGCATGGAACTTAGGTTAACAAGTAAATGGGATTCAGGGCCAGGAGGCCGCCTTGTACCAAGACGATAACCGCTGCTCAGGCTTAGCATCATTAAGTGCTTGAATCAGCTGTTTGGCATGGTCGCCCGTCCAAAGCAGAAAGACAGACCGGACCTTTGGGAGGTCTAGGGTATTTCCGATGGTCAGCAGCACAGAAGTTTGATCTTGCTCAATATGCACAGAGCAGGCGCGCGGCACAGTCCACCCATGATCGATGCCCAGACCCCGCTTTCCAGACTACCAACCGAGACGGTGCAGACCGGTACCGTGTTGCTGCAACGATCGGTGGCAAACAACTCGGTGATTTTTGTCGACAAGGGTCGGGTGGCTTTGGGCGTAGTGGGGACGGGAGCTGACCGTGCAACCGTTGAGCACCAACTCGGCGTAGTAGACGGACCGTGCTGGTTGGAAGCCACCGCCGCGGTGCTCAACGTGCCCAGCGCTGTGGATGCGGTCGCACAAACCGAGGTTCAGTTGCGACGCATGCCTTTGGACGAATTTCGGGCTTGCCTCACGACCTGTGCGGCTGGCGTGCAGTCCATGATGTTCGACATTGCCAGAGCCCACCGCCAGCAAACCGACCTGACGGTGAGTCGCCTGGCCAAGGACGCTGAATCACGGTGTGCCGAGTGGCTGCTCAGCCATGCCGAGGCGAGCGACACCGGAGGCTGCGCTGTGCACCTGCAACAACGCAAACGGGCTATTGCCGCCCAGTTGGGCATTGCGCCTGAAACCCTGTCGCGGGTGTTGCGGCATCTGCGCGAACTGCGCCTCATCAGCGGCTCGGGCCGTGTGGTGGATCTGGTGGACCTTGCAGGCTTGCGCTCTCTGGCAGGCTCCAGCTCGCCATGCGAGTGCGGGCTCGTCTGACCCCTGTTTGACGCGCGCGGTATCAGCCGCGATGGTTTTTGTTTGCGCGCAACTGGTCGATCTCCCGGTGCAGGTTTGCAATGAGTTGGTCGTACATGTGCAATTGCTCGCCGAGTCCGCGCAACCGGTTGGCCGTATGCCGCGCCAGAAAAACCATGAGCTTGAAAGCCACCGCGGGCTGCTCTTTGGCCAGCAATTCAAGGCCACCCTGTGACATGCCGGCTGCCTGAACGGGGGTCACTGCGGTGCAACTGGTGGAACGCGGGGCACCATCGAGTAGCGCCATTTCTCCGATCAATGCGCCCGGTCCCAGGACTGAAATGGCAACCCGGTCTGCGCGACCCGATGCCCCGGTATCGACGGACACATCGCCTTCCAGCAACAACAGCATGTAGCTTGTTTTGGTGCTGTCTCCTTCCCGGTAGAGAAAGGTATTGGAGGCAAAGCTTACCAACCGCAGGTAGGGTACGACACACTGGGCATCTTCTTTTTCCAGTCCAAAGCTGAACTGGCGTTCGGAAAGAAATTGGACGGCCTTGGCTGCCAATGTGGGTGAATCAGCCAGCGCACGTGTCCGCATGACCGGCGTATTGGCAGGTAGAGCGCTGTCATCAGTTTCTATGTGCGTCATTGCAGCAAATTCCAAAAAAAGTTCTGAACAGGACCGAAAACTCAGCGTGTGGTGTAGCCCATGGTCTGAGGTAACCACAACACGATTTGCGGAAATACCGTGATGGCTAGCAAGAGTAACAGCAACATGACCAGAAAAGGCCAACCCTCGCGCATCATCTCGCCAATTGGAATGCCCGTCAGCGCCTTGGTGACGAACAGCAGCATGCCAAACGGCGGGTGAATCAGGCCAATCATCATATTGAGCACCACCAGCACACCAAAATGCACCAGGTCCACACCCAGCAATTTGGCCGCTGGCAACAGCATGGGTACAAACACCAGCAGCAGCACCGACACATCCAGAAAACAGCCCAGCACCAGAAACATCACATTGACCAGCAGCAGGAATTTGAGCTGGCTTAACTGCATACTGTCCACCCACTGCGCCATGGCCTGGGGCACGCCCTCGGCGGTGAAGGCGTAGTTCAGCATGAAGGAGCCGGCCAGAATGATGGTGATGACGGCGCTGCCCCGTGTGGATTCCATCACCACGCCCCAAAAGCTGCGCCAGGTCAATGCCCGGTAAATTACCCCGGCCAGGATCAGTGCGTGTAATGCCGCCACGGCCGCCGCTTCGGTGGGCGTGAACGCGCCCGAGTAAATGCCACCCAACAGGACCACCGGCATAGACAGCGGCAGGGCGCCCCGAAACAAAATACTCGGCCACTCGCGTAAGGGCACCGGTGCCTCGCGCGGCATGTTCCGTTTGACAGCGATGAAGTGCACCACCGCCATCATCAGCAATGCCATGACAAAACCCGGGACCACACCGCCCAGAAACAGCGCCCCCACCGATGCACCCGACACCAGGGCATAAATCACCATCGGAATGCTGGGCGGAATGATAGGCCCCAGCGTGGCACTGGCCACCACCACGGCACCAGCGAAGCCGCGGGAGTATTCCGGCTTTTTCAGCATTTGTTTGATGGTGACCAAGCCAGGTCCGGCGGCGTCAGCAATCGCGCTGCCGCTCATGCCCGAAAAAATCACGCTGACCAGAATGTCCACCTGGGCCAGGCCGCCACGCATGCGCCCCACCAGAATGCGGCAGAAGTCGAAAATGCGTTCACTGACCGTGCCTGCATTCATGACGTTGGCGGCAAACACAAACAGCGGCACTGCCAGTAGCACATAACTGTTGTACAGCCCGTTGCCTACTTGCTCGGCTACCAGGCCCAGGTCCTGCCGCTTGACCAGCAGATAGGCAAAGCCCGAGACGAGCATGGAGAAGCCAATCGGCATGCGCAGCAACATGCCGGCCACCAGCACACCAACCAGGCTCCACAAGGCTGTGTTCATTGCAAGACCGGCCCCTGCATCCACGTCACAGGCGCAACTCCGACTCCAGCCCTATGCCCCGCGCCACTTGCCAGATTGCCCACACACTGCGGACCACCAGCGCCAACATCAACAGCACCAGCGGCAAATACACCCACATCAAGGACACTTCCAGCACCGGTGTTGCTTCGCGCTGCATAAAGTGCACATAGTCCCAGGTGGCAGGCAGGCCCGCCAGCGCCAGGCCACCGATGAGCAGGTGGCCCACCATAGCCATCACTTTGCGGGTGCGCTGACCGACGCTGTTCCACACCAGGTCAAACACCACATGTTCGCGCTGGGGCACCACAAAGGCCGCCGCCCACAGGATGACCCAGATGTAGAGAATAACGGCGGCTTCGTCGGTCCACGGTAGCGGCCGGTTGAAGCCAAAGCGCGCACCGATCTGGATGATGAAGACGGCAAACAGAGTCAGGAAAAGGCCGCCGCCTACCGCATTGGCACTGGCTTGCAGCCAGTGCGCCAGTCGGCTGTGTGGCAGCGTACTCTGCTCCCCCACATCGGTTGGCCCCGCCCGCTTTGCGGGCTCCTCCTTGACCTGCGCAGAGCACGCTGCCACACAGCCGACTGGCTTGTTCACCGCCGGGCGCATCTATTGGGTCGCGTTGATGCGTTCAACCAGACCCGCTGGCCACACCTTGGCGTAGTCTGAATTCTGGTAGACCGTCTGCACGGTTTTGCGGAAAGCTGCCACGTCGGGTGTGGTGACTTGCAGCCCCTCCTTCTTGAAGTACTCCACCAGTTGGGATTCTTCCTGCAGGTTGTTGTCATTGTTGTAGGCAGCGGCTGCCTGCGCGGCGGTGCTAACCTTTTGTTTCTGTGTCGCAGTCAGAGCGTTGAAGGCCTTGTTGGAGATCGCAATGAACAGGCTGTCCACCAGGTGACTGGTTAGCACAATCTGCTTGGTGACCTCATGAAACTTGGCCGCTCGCACGCTGGATAGCGGGTTGTCCTGTCCGTCGATGGTGCCGGTTTTGAGGCCCAGATAGACCTCGCCAAAGGCCAAAGGCGTGGCGGTGGCGCCCAGCGCATTGCCCAGAAACAACCAATCTTTGGAACCCGGCATGCGCAGCTTGATGCCTTTGAGGTCGGCAGGTGTTTTGACCGCGCGGACCTCGCGCAAATTGAGCTGGCGGGTACCCAGGTAACAGGTGGACAACACTGTGACGTCCATCTTGCGCGACACCGCCTTGAACAACTCCGCGCCAATAGGGCCGTTGAAGACCTTTTGCTGATGCGCCGGGTCGCGCAGCATGTAGCCGGCGGTAAAGACCGAGAACTCCGGCACCAGTTTTGCAAGATCGGCGGGTGACAGGGACGCCAGTTCCAGATTGCCCCGCGCCATGGCGGCAGGCTCGGCACCTTGTTTGAAAAGAGAGGCGTTCAGGTTGATCTGCACGTCAAACTCACCCGGAGCGCTCTTCTCCAGCGTGTTCCTGAACACGGTCCACATCTTGGCGTGCCAGGCGTCGGGTACCGCTGGAGTGGATATTCGCAGTAGGGTCCTGGTCTGGGCCAGGGTGGAAAAACTGGTCGTCGACAGGGCAGCGGAGGCCATCAGCGTGCGGCGCGACAGGTTGAAGGCTGGATGCATGGTTCTTGCAGGGTGTGGCGTTCAGCTGTTGGCCTGAATGTGCTGTTGGGTGGGATCCGTGTGGTGCACGGCCAGGATATTGATGCCCATGGGGTAGGTTTTGTAACCGTGCTCGGACAGGAATTTCAGCAACGCGGCTTTGTCGGTCTTGATGGATTCGATCAGCATCACTGGCTTGTGTTGCTCAATCGTCGCACGCCCACCTTCCAGGGCTTCCATTTCCATGCCTTCTATGTCAATCTTAATGAAGTCCAGGCGTGTTAGCGCCAACGAGTCGATGGTCAGCATGCTTACCTTTTGATTTCGGTCAGGGTTGATGGTTTGGCCGATGAATTCGCTGTTTTTGGTTTGCCGCAGCTCCAGGCTGCCGAAACTTGCGGGCAGGGAATAATCGGGCACCGGAATATCGAGGGAACCCACCGTTGCGCCGACGGCGCCATGAATGGCCCGGGCGTTAAAACAATTGTTGATTGCGATGTTGCCAGCAAGCGCGTAATAAATACGTTCTTGCGCTTCAATGGCTATGACGCTGCCACGCCCGTGAAGCGCTTTGGCCCACTCCACGGTGTGCACGCCCAGGTTGGCGCCACAATCCAAACCCACAACACCGTCACCAAAGTGTTTGTGTCGGACGTTCAATAACGTGACCGCTGTGGCTACCTCTTCGGGATCGAAGCAGCCATTGTTGAACAGCTGAAAACCTACGCCGTAGCCACTGGTGGCGCTTACCATGCGGTAGTCGTTTCGATTGGTAATCAGGGTACCGTGGCTGGTGGATAAAACCACGAAGGGCGATGGACGGTTGACGTGGTTCATAACTTGATGCGCCTTTATGCCGCGCGAGCATGCTGGTAATGGACTTTTGGCGGCGAGTCTAACCGACCCATCTCCGCATGGCGAGTTGCCAGCCACTGCGCGTCGCTAGAGCGCAGAGTCTGTTGGTCGACGATGCTGGAGATTTTTTTGGTGCGCCGGTCAGCTGCTATGGGTACCCCGGTGAGCCCACGCTGTGGTGTGACGCTCAATCACGCTGAACAACTCGTACATCACCATGGCCATGGCCCCCACCACCACCAGACCGGCAAACGCCAGCCCCATCTGCATGGCCGAACCGGCCGAGATCAGCAGGTAACCAATGCCTTCGTTGGCGGCGGTCATCTCGGACACGGTGGTACCCACAAACGCCAGCGTGATCGCCACTTTCAAAGAGCCGTAAAAGTAGGGCATGGAGCGCGGCAGGCCGACCTTGACCAGCACATCCCAGCGCTTGGCACCCAGCACGCGCAGCACGTCTTCCAGTTCTGGCTCCAGCGTGGCAAGACCGGTTGCAATGTTGACCATGATGGGGAAGAAGCTGATCAGGAACGCGGTCAGGATGGCCGGGCCCACGCCAATGCCAAACCAGACCACCAGAATCGGCACAAACGCCGCCTTGGGCAAGGCGTTGAATCCTGTCATCAGCGGGTAGACCGCAGCATAGGCAAGGCGCGAACTGCCAATCACAAATCCGAGCAGCACCCCGACCACGATGGCAATGCCGAAGCCCGTCATGGTCACCCAATAGGTGCGCCAGGCATGTGCGGCGATGATGCCCTTGAACTCCAGGAACTGCGTCCAGATGCGCCAGGGGCTGGGAAAGATGAACTCCGATACGTCTAGCGCGGAGCACAGGATCTGCCACATCACAAGGATTACCACCAGCAACATCCACGGCGCCCACATCTCTACCTGTTTCTTGTTCATTTTGTGCCTTATGCGGTGGTGGATGCCGGTGCGACGGCACTGGTTTGGCGAATGGCACCAATATGGCCCCGCAACTCGTGCACGATGTCGGAGAACTCTGCTGAGTACGTAACTTCCAGATCGCGCGGGCGCGCCAGTTCAATCTCCCGGCGGACCACAAAGCGACCCGGACTCTTGCTCATGACATACACCGTGTCGGCCAGAAACACCGATTCGCGCAGGTCATGCGTCACCAGAATCACGTTGAATTGCTGCTCGGTCCACAGGTCGCGCAGGATGCACCACAGTTCCTCCCGCGTGAACGCATCGAGCGCACCAAAAGGTTCATCCAGCAACAGCATCTTCGGTTCATGGATCAGCGCCCGACAAATGCTGGCGCGCTGCTGCATGCCGCCCGACAGCTGCCACGGAAACTTGTCTTCGTAGCCCCCCAGCCCGACCTTTTGCAGCAGGCGGCGCGCACGATCTTCGTACTCCTTGCGCTTGGCCTTGAACTTGCTGCGGTAGGGCTCCACAATTTCCAGCGGCAAGAGCACGTTGTCCACCGTGGTGCGCCACGGCAACAGCGACGGTGCCTGAAACGCCATGCCCGATATCTTCAGTGGCCCTTTCACGGGCTGGCCATCGATCAGGATCTTGCCCATGGACGGCATCTTCAAGCCCGGTGGTGAGCTTCATGAAGGTGGACTTGCCGCAGCCCGACGGCCCGACGATGGCGATGAACTCGCCCTGGCGCACTTTCAGGTCGATGGCCTCCACTGCAAAGTGGTTCTCCTGTAGCAACTGCTCGTTGTAGGCCAGCCAGACGTCCTGGAAGTCGACAAACCAGGGGATCGGGTTTTGTAGTGTTTCAGTCATCAAATCTGGCTCTAGCCTCCGTATTCATTGCGCAAGCAGCTATCGAATTGTGAGTAGCTACCAAAAAGTCCAGCCATCACTTCTTGGGCAAGATGGCGAGTTCCGCCTTGGACGGCAGGTAGGCGCTGCTCCACACCACATCGGGGTTGATGCGGGTCTTGGTGGTGAAGGCATCCGACACCTGGCTGGCCATCAGCGCCAGGCGCGGCGCGTTGACCTGGCCAAAGCCTTCGGCGCGGGCGTTGGGGCTGTTGACCACGGTGTCAATCGCCAGCTTCAGGCGGCGGGTTTCCAGATCCACATTGATGATGCCGTCTCGCGCCTTGACGTCGGCAATGGCCGCCGCCGGGTTGGCCAGCACATCCTTCACGCCCTTGGTGAAGGCGCTCAGGAAGGCCTTGACCGCGGCCGGATTGTCCTTGAGCAGCTTGGGCGACACGATGATGGCATTGCCATACAGCTTCACGCCAAAGTCGGGGTAGGGCATGACGACCACATCGGCCGCCTTGACGCCACGCGCTTCCAGATTCAGCAGCGAGGTAAAGGTGAAGCCGGTGATGGCATCGACGTCACCGCGCACCAACATGGTTTCGCGCAGCGGAGGGTCCATCGCCGTCCAGGTGAAACCCGTCACGGCATTGGCCTTGGCAAAGATGGGAAAGGCCTTGCGCCCGGCGTCAAACACCGGTGCGCCCAGCTTCTTGCCGCTCAGGTCGGCGGGGGTCTTGATTCCAGATTTCTTCAACGCCATGACCGAGGCCGGCGTGTCGTTGTAGACCATCATCACGGCCACCGGTTTGTTGGGAGCGTCGGGATTGTTGGCGTGGAATTCCATCAAGGCGGCCAGATCGGCCAGCCCCATGTCGTAGGCGCCTGATGCCACGCGGGTGACCGTGCCGCCCGAGCCGTTGCCAGCGTCAATGGTCACGTCCAGCTTGGCGTCCTTGAAATAACCCTTGGCGGCGGGGGTCAGGAACAGGGCCGAGGGGCCTTCAAAGCGCCAGTCCAGCTGGAACTTGATGGGCGTGGTCTGTGCGTGGGCGGCACTGGAGGCCAAAACCGCAAGGGCCAAGGCGGTGCATGTGAGAAAGCTGCGTTTTTTCATGGGGACTCCGGCGGTAGGAATAAAACAAGTCGGCACTGCATACCACCAGCAAGAACGGTGCCTGAAATGCAGAATGGCCCGCTAATTGCATAGGCGTTGGTCGCAAACCTGCGTCTTCTCTCAACTTCATTTGGAAACACCAACATGCACCAAAAAATTGCACGCACCATAGCTGGCGCCGCCGCACTGACTTGCACTTTTGCAGCCCAGGCCGCGACCTTTAGCGACACCTCCATCGGCTACCGTTATGGAACCGAATTTGCCGAGCCGTTCAACAACAACGCCATCAGCAAAGACATCGTCAACCTCAACCACGTCAGTGGCTACAAGTACGGCACCAACTTCTTCAATGTGGACATGCTGCTGTCGGACAACAAAGACCCTGCCGGTGCCGGCTCCAGCAATGGCGCGCAAGAGGTTTACGTGGTCTACCGCAACACGGTCGAGCTGGAGAAGCTCACAGGATCACCCTACAAGTTCGGTCCGGTGCGCGGTGTGGGTATCACCGCTGGCTTTGACTACAACACCAAGACCGATGCGGGCTACAACTCCAAGAAGCGCATGCTGGTGGCTGGCCCAACCTTCATGATGGATGTGCCCGGCTTCCTGAACGTCAGCCTGTTGCTGCTGTGGGAAAGCAACGCACCGTACAACACCTTCAGCAAGGTCTCGACACCACGCTACACCTACGACACCCATGCCATGCTGGGTGCAGCCTGGGGCATTCCGCTGGGCAAGAGCGGGTTCTCGTTTGAGGGCTTTGCCAATGTCATCGCGGCCAAGGGCAAGAACGAGTCGGGCGGCGACAGCGCAGCAGAGACCAACATCGACATGCAGCTCATGTACGACCTGAGCGGACCACTGGGCATGGCGCCCAAGAGCCTGAAAGTCGGCCTGGAATACCAGTACTGGAAAAACAAGTTTGGCAATGACAGCGACGGTGTTGCCGGTCGAGGTGCGTTTGCCAAGACGCCCATGGTCCGCGTGGAATACCACTTCTAACAGGTGCTCAGTGTCCTGCCCTGCCGGGCAGGACGGCATGGCATCAGCCGGCCAAACGCGGCAGCACGTGATGTCAACATCCGAATGAACACCGGCCACACGCCGGGGTTGGGTTTTACCACTCTCTACGCAGAATGAATGAGAGTCTATGTGCTCAATAGGCCTGAAGCCCTCGTGGAATAAGCGCAGACAGCTACGAATTCTGTAGCAAATTGGGGACTAAATTGCGACTCAACTTAGCGCTTTTACGCTTCTGGCGGCATGGTTTGGGCCATTGGCCGCCGCCTCATACTGTCAAAGGCCCAGAAATCGGCGGGTACCAACGGCCCAAACCATGCGGGTAGGGTGTTGGTTGGACCGGCAACGGGAGTCAGTTTAGGGTTGCGGTCGGTCACGAATACCCGCTATGTGGCAGCCCATCGTCATGAATTGAGGCAGTAGCCAACGGACATTCGTCAACGCAATCATCGTGCACCCCAACAGAGGTCAAAGTTGCAGTCGGCGAGGATGCTCGAACCCTATCATTGTCCTCCGCCAGAACTTCATGCCGCTTTGTCCAGCACCCAGCCAGTAAGTCCACTCCGTATGACGTGACGGGTTAGCTCTACCTCATCCCAATATACGTACCTGCCATCGGCTGAAGTTTGCGCCTTTGCCGCTTCTTGAAGCGCTCTGTCCGGGGAATGGGTAACAAAGTAGAAGCGGGAGTAGTCTTTCATCTCATCTGCAACTTTTCGATAGTTGCTCCATACACCCACATTTGCTTTCGACTTCACTTGCACGGCAATGTGCTCACCCGTGATAGGTGATTCAAGATCAAGGTCGATGTCCTTTTCTGTGCCACCCGAAATTCCCACGCGTTGCCATCCACCATGCATAAAAATGAGATCGACCAAAATTTCAAAATCCGCAGGGTGCAAGTGTTGAATAACTGGAATGAGAGCGGTACTGAGCACTTGCTGCGCCTCTTGCGCTTGCCGTACATGGGGTTCAACCGTGCCATTGATCTTGTTTAGCAAGTAATCCCGTACATCGTCTGCGATAACGCAAATGGTTCCCTTAAACCCCTCGGTTTTGAGCAAATTACCGCTCAGTTTTGACTTCAAAAGTGTTTCACCAAGAATGTTTGCATCACTCCACCTGCCGATGACAGAGCGCCGCTTCAGCTCCGTGCCATCCACAATTTCTGGCGTAACCTTATGTTTTGAAAAGCACCACCAAAGACGATTGGCATGAAAGGTGAACCAAAGAACTTGTTCGTTAGATGCGTAAAACTTGCAGATTTCATTGACATGACGGCGCGAGGCCCCTGTGGTTGCACCAAGCGGAAAATTGATGGCAGCCTCGAATACGGCTTCAGAATTCCCAGGTAAACCATTGGCCAATTTATGAGGGATTTCCGAATAGTCCAGCCGAACGAAACCCTTTGAGGTACCGTTTGCGAAGCATTCATCGGCCCATTTGTTGCCGTTGCCCAATTTGATGAATAGAGCCTGAGTGCAAGTGATGGTCATATGGCAAACGAGCCTGCAACTGCTGACAACGGCATACGAAACCCGCCAGTGTGTTTGGAAGCATCCCGATACATTTGCAAAATTACCATTCTTAAATCGTCCGGCATACGACGCAATGCTTCTTGGCATATGTCGTCCGGGATCATGAAGCGTGCTTCCGCAATTGCCCCTGTTATCGCAGCCAAAGTGTCACTGTCACCACCAATGGAAATGGCATTTCGAATGGCATCCTCAAAATCCGCTGCCTCTAAAGCACAAATAATCGCTTCTGGCACCGTGCCCATACAAGACTCGTTGAATTTGTATGTCGGTCGAATCAAGTCCACCGTGCGATTGAGGTCATAGCCATACATGGTTTCGATATGCTTTCGAATTTCTGTTGGCTCAGCAGAATTGAATGCCATCCAGATCGCGTCGCTAGTGGCTAGCGCGCCTTTGATTCCTTCAGGATGGTTGTGCGTGATTTCTGTCACCCGGAGAGCTAATTTTCTTGCACATTCAATAGTGGGTGCCAAAAATGCGGCGGGGCTGACTCGCATGGCCGCGCCATTGCCAAAACTGCCATATGGCTCTTGCCACGGCAAATCAAACCACTTAACAAAACGATCACCATAACCCATACTATTGTGTTTGCGGCACCAATAAACCATGGTCTCGACTGGGTCCCTATTGTTCAAAATGCTGTCGGCGACAGCCACCGTACAGACCGTGTCGTCCGTGATTCGACTGTCTTCCCGAAAAAGAGGAAAGTCTTTTGTTTTGATGTTGTCGAACTCATAGACTGAGCCGACGATATCGCCAATGATTGCGCCTAACATTAGGAAGCCTCCTGAGTATTTGCGTTCGCGGCATCCTCTACTGGAATACCCGTATTCATGGACCAGTTGTCTTCGTACGCAAGCAAAATGGGTTGAGTTATCTTCCTCCAAGATAACTCTCTGTACCAAGGAGTTTTACTGCGCGATGTTGGCTTCGTGGCACGCGCATCCGCTACCTCGGATGGAATGACCCATGACCGAAGTTGCCCATTTGCGGCCTTGAAGATAAACACGAACCAGTCGCAGTCTTTACGGTCGTCCCAGTTGAACCAACTGTTGGCCCTCCATGCACTAGATTCACTGCGCGTCTTGACGCTGACACGGACGAGTCCCTGACCGGTTTCTACAGCAAGGTCGTAGCCTTCCCAGTTATCTGGCATCTTTGCTGCATAGTTTCCGGCAAAACTGAACCGGCTCAAGGCATAGTGCTCACCGGCATCTCCGAGCAATTTGGTGCTAATACGTTTTGTTGCCATCGCTGTCACTCTTTTGTCAATTGAGCATCGCACCTGGAAGACATGCACCACTTTGATCCCATAGTACCGACATTGTTCGACGAAAAAGGTCGTACTTTTGCAAGGGGAATGAATTGATTGTCATAGACAAACCAACGCTGCGATTTAAGTTTTTTTGAATTAAACAGCACGGTTGGATTGACTGATTTCATAATTTCACTGCCCTGAGATGCAAATGACTTACGACTCAACTTGGCCAGTGGACTGTGCTCCGGTTCTTTAAATCAGCGCCAAGCAGGCACCCGTCGGGCGACAGGAGCGTACGACCGGTTTGGAGGAGGCCAATCTCTAGTGTTTACTTCGGCAATGCGTCTTTACCGGCCATGACCCGCCAGCGCCCGCAACACATTCTCCGCGGTCGCTGGGCAGGTCAGCCGCACCGGCCCGCCATCGCCAGTCGCTGCAATCGCATCCCTTAAAGCCTCATAAACACTGATTGCCAGCATGAAGGGCGGCTCGCCCACGGCCTTGCTGCCAAAGACATTGTCCTCGCGGTTGGGCTCGGGCCACAGATCCACCCTGAAGTGGCTGGGCACATCACCCGCAGTGGGGATCTTGTAAGTGCTGGGGGCGTGGGTGGTCAGGAGGCCCTTGTCGTTCCACACCAGTTGCTCCGTGGTGAGCCAGCCCATACCTTGCACAAAACCGCCTTCAATCTGGCCGATGTCGATGGCCGGGTTGATGGAGCGGCCAACGTCGTGCAGGATGTCCACCTTGAGCACGCGGCTCTCGCCGGTGAGGGTGTCGATGGCCACTTCGGTGCAGGCGGCGCCGTAGGCGAAATAGTAAAACGGCCGCCCGGTCAGCGTGGTCTTGTCGTAGTGGATTTTGGGGGTCCGGTAAAAGCCGTCACTCCAAAGCTGGATGCGGTTGGCATAGGCCAGCTTCACCACGTCGTCAAAGCTGCGGGTGGTCTTGGGCGACAACACCTGCCCACCAGAAAAACGCACCGCACCCGCGCCGCACCCGTCCAGCCCGCAGACGAAAGCTGCCAGGTTGTCACGCACATGGCGAGCCGCAAACTGCGCCGCGCGGCCATTCAAGTCGGTACCTGCCGACGCCGCTGTGGCCGACGCATTGGGAATTTTGCTGGTATCGCTGGCCGTACAAAGCACGCGATCAAAAGGCACGCCCAGCTCATCGGCCACAATCTGTGCGACCTTGGTGTTCAGGCCCTGGCCCATCTCGGTGCCGCCGTGGTTGACCTGCACACTACCGTCCGTGTACACATGCACCAATGCGCCGGCCTGGTTGAACAGCGTGGCGGTAAAGCTGATACCAAACTTGACCGGGGTGATGGCTAGGCCCTTCTTGATGACGGGGTTGGCAGCGTTCCAAGCCAAAACGGCTTCTCGCCCTCGTCGATACTGTGCAGTGTGCTCCAGTTTTGATAGCAATGGTGCCAAGATGTTGTCTTCCACCCGCATGCTGTAGTGCGTGGTGTCGCGCCTGGCATCCGTGCCGGGTATGGCTTCATCGCTGTACAGGTTGCGCAGGCGCACATCCAGCGGGTCCAGGCCCAGGTGGCGGGCGATGTCGCCCATGATGGTCTCGATCAGGATCACGCCCTGTGGCCCGCCAAAACCGCGAAACGCGGTGTGGCTCTGGGTGTTGAGCTTGCAGCGGTACGAGGCAATCTCCACGTCCTGCAGGTAGTAGGCGTTGTCGCTGTGGAAGACGGCACGGTCGGCCACCGGGCCGGACAGATCGGCGCTGAAGCCGCAGTTGGCCGCCATCATCAGCTTGAGGGCGGTCAGCCGACCCGTGTCGTCAAAACCTGCGCTGTATTCATAGGCAAACGGGTGGCGTTTGCCGGTGACCATGAAGTCGTCATCGCGGTCCAGTCGCAGCTTCACCGGGCAGCGCAGCTTGTGCGCAGCAATGGCAGCCCACACCGCCAGATGCCCGGCCTGAGTCTCCTTGCCGCCAAAGCCGCCGCCCATGCGTCGACACTCCACCTTCACGGCGTGGTTGTCCAGGCCCAGCGCGTGTGAGACCCAGTGCTGCACCTCGCCGGGGTGCTGGGTGCTGGAGTAGACCGACCACTGGTTTTGCTCCTGTGGCAATACATAGGCCACCTGGCCTTCCAGATAAAAGTGCTCCTGGCCACCCACCTCCAGCGTGCCAGCCAGCGTGTTTTGCGCGCGGGCCAGGGCTGCTGCCGCGTCACCCCGTTTCACGAACACCGGCGGCAACACAAAACTTTGCGCGGCCAACGCATCCTGGATCGTCAGGATGGCGGGCAGGGCTTCGATGGCGAGCTTGACTTTGCGCGCGGCGCGGCGTGCCTGCATCACCGTATCGGCCACCAACAGGCCGACAACCTGGCCGATGTGCTGCACCGTGTCTATTGCAAACACCGGCTCATCACCGGCAAAAGCGGCCAGCATGGGGTCGCCAGGGATGTCGCGCGCCAGCACCACATCGCGCACGCCGGACATGGCCAGTGCTGCCGTGGCGTCCACACCCAGCAGGCGGCCATGCGCCACGGTGGACAGGATGGGCGCGGCATGTAAGGTGCTGCGCACTTCGGGAATGTCATCAATATAGGTGGCGCCACCGGCCACCTGGGCTGCCGCGCTTTCGTGGGGTTTGGATACGCCACTCTCAAGCCGGTGGCCCGTACCGGCGGCCACCGAAGGGGATGTGCCGCGGGTGTTCATGCCGCCACCTCCTTTGCGGTATTGTCCAGATTGAGCTTTCGTAGATCGGTCTGCACACCACCCTGGCTCTCCAGCCAGAAGCGCTGCAGCAGATTGCCCAGCACCGTACTGCGGTAGGCAGCGGTGGCGCGCATGTCGGAGATGGGGGTGAACTCGTCGCGCAATGTCTGCATGGCTTGCTGGACGGTGGCCTGGGTCCAGGCTTGGCCCACCAGGGCCGCCTGGGTTTTACGGGCGCGTACCGGAGTGGCGGCCACACCGCCTGCACCAATGGATGCGCTGCGCACTACACCGTTAACGATGTGCAGGTTTAGGCT
This sequence comes from Candidatus Aalborgicola danicus, assembly GCA_016703945.1. Classification (GTDB taxonomy): domain Bacteria; phylum Pseudomonadota; class Gammaproteobacteria; order Burkholderiales; family Burkholderiaceae_C; genus Allorhodoferax; species Allorhodoferax danicus. The sequence continues at coordinate 31,566 of JADJBC010000002.1, read as the reverse complement.
CAAGCAGACGGCGGAAATATCGTCCTCAAAACGCTTGGAAATTTTATAAACGCGGCTGAAATCGCCCTCAATCGCCTTGGGCACCTTGATCCACGCCAGCACCTCATCCGGCGCCATCACGTTTTTCCGGTAACCGGTGTACAGGTCTTCCAGTGGCAGTTCGCGGTGGGCGATAGATGTGCCGCTTTGGCGCGTCAGCACGACGTTGGCACCCAGCGCAATCAGCAGCGGCATGGAGTCGCCAATCGGCGAGCCATTGGCCACGTTGCCGCCGAGTGTGCCGCTGTTGCGCACGGGCAGGCCGGCAAAGCGGTGCGAAAATTCGGCCAGATGCGGGCGGTCGTTTACCAATGCGGCAAAGGCGTCGGTCAGCGTCACGGCAGCGCCGATGGCGATGTGGTGGGAGTACTGCTCTACGTGGCGCAGCTCGGCCACCCGGGTCAGGTCCAGCACCTTGGCAAACTGCATGTGCATCTTGGTGACCCACAGGCCCACGTCGGTGCAGCCGGCTACCAGTTGGGCCTCCGGATGGCGGGCGCGCAGTGCCAGCAGGTCGGCCAGATTTTGCGGAGACTTATAAGAAAAATCAGCCTCTGGCCCCCGTGGAATATGCGTGAGTAGCTCTAAATTTAATAGCACCTCGGCTTCGTTTACCACTTGTAGTGGCAGCGCCTGCATGGCCTGCGCCGCGTCCAATATCGGGCGGTAGCCGGTGCAGCGGCACAGATTGCCCGACAACGCGGCCTGCGCATCTTCGCGTGTGATGGCCTGGCCTTTGCAAGTCTTGTTTTGGTACTGGGCAAACAGGCTCATCACAAAACCGGGGGTGCAAAAGCCGCATTGCGAGCCGTGGCAGTCGACCATGGCCTGTTGGGCTGGGTGAAGCGGGGTGGGGGTGTGGTGGTCCTCATTGGGGGAAATATCTTCGACAGTCCACAGCGCCATGCCGTCAATAGAATGCGCCAGGCGAATACAGCTATTGATGGCGCTGTATTTCAGCTGCTCACCATCGGCCTCGCCGACCACCACGGTGCAGGCACCGCAGTCGCCTTCGCCGCAGCCTTCCTTGGTGCCGGTGCAGTGCAGGTCTTCACGCAACAGCTCCAGCAGGGTGCGGTTGGGTTCGACGTCGGGCAGGGTTACGATTGCTCCACGCCGGAAAAATCGCAGGGGTTTGGTGTTCATGGTGTTTAGCATAGAGCAAGTTTCGTGCGCACGCCAAGCCACGTATGCTTATTGCCTGGTCTGCGTTTGTCGGGGGGGTCCGGTGCCTGAGCGACCCCCCCGATGGAGCCGCACGCAATGGGATGCGTTGCGTTGGCGCAAAAATTGCTGGGTGGGCAACTGAGGACTACCAACCGTGTAAAGTGAGTACATGACCATAGCTCGACTCCAGTTAACCGGCATCACCAAGGCCTACCCCGGCGTGGTAGCCAACAGCGATGTTTCGTTGACCGTCATGCCTGGCGAAATCCACGCCGTGCTGGGCGAGAACGGTGCTGGCAAATCCACGCTGATGAAGATCATCTACGGTTCGGTCAAGGCGGACGCCGGCGTGGTCAGGATCAATGGCCAGGAGATGCAAATCCGCAACCCCAAAGAGGCGCGGGCCAACGGCATCAGTATGGTGTTCCAGCATTTCAACCTGTTCGACACCATGACGGTGGCCGAGAACGTCTGGCTGGGGTTGACCCGTACTTCGCTGGAGCAGGTGACGGCCAGCATTATTGCCAAGGCTGCAGAGTACGGGCTTGACATCGACCCGGCCCGCCCGGTGCACACCCTGAGTGTGGGCGAGATGCAGCGGGTGGAAATCATCCGCGCGCTGCTGACGCGCCCGGAACTGTTGATTCTGGACGAGCCCACGTCGGTGCTGACACCGCAGGCCGTTGAGAAATTGTTTGTGGTGCTGAAAAAGCTCTCCAGCGAGGGCTGCAGCATTTTGTATATCAGCCACAAACTGCACGAGATCCGTGAACTCTGCACGGCCTGCACGGTGCTGCGCGGTGGCAAGGTCACTGGTGTGTGCAATCCGCAGGAAGAATCCAACGCATCGCTGTCGCGCCTGATGATTGGTGCGGAGCCGCCCCTGCTGGAGCGTGCTGCCAAACATGCCGGTTCCGCCGTGCTGCTGGTCAAGGGTCTGAAACTGGAGCGGGAAGACCAGTTCGGTGTTGACCTGAGCGACATTCACCTGCATGTACGTTCCGGCGAGGTGCTGGGCATAGCCGGGGTCTCGGGCAACGGGCAAAAGGAATTGCTGTACGCCTTGTCGGGCGAGGATTGCCGCTCACCGCGGGGCAGCATTCACATGGGCGAGGTGGATGTGTCGCGCATGCACCCGGGCAGGCGGCGCAAGATGGGCCTGCACTTTGTGCCCGAGGAGCGCCTGGGGCGTGGTGCCGTGCCCACGCTGAGTCTGGCGCACAACCTGCTGCTGACGCGCACCGAGTCGATCTCGATGCCGCGTTTTGCCGGGGGCTGGATCCGCGTGCGGCAGTTGGAAGCCCACGCTGCGCGCCTGATTCAGGAGTTCAAGGTCAAGGCCAATGGCCCCACGGCGGCGGCGCGTTCCCTGTCGGGCGGCAATTTGCAGAAATTCATTGTGGGGCGTGAAATTGATGCGAAGCCCACGTTGCTGATCGTGTCGCAACCGACCTGGGGTGTAGACGTGGGCGCGGCGGCGCAGATTCGCGGCGAGATTCTGGCCCTGCGGGATGCCGGTTGTGCCGTGCTGGTGGTCAGTGAGGAACTGGACGAACTGTTTGAGGTCTGCGACCGCCTGCACGTGATAGCGCGCGGCAAGTTGTCGCCCTCGGTGCCCATGGCAGAGGCCACAGTGGAAAAGATTGGTGAGTGGATGAGTGGGCTGTGGGACAGCGTGGAACCTTGCGGGACAGACCGCAGCACACAGAGTGAGCAAGCTCTGTCCTCACGGATCAGAAACGGGTGCAGCATGGCTAGACTCAAACTGGAGGCCAGGCCCCAGCCCTCGGCATTCTGGAGCTACGGTTCGCCCCTGCTGGCATTGCTGTGCACGGTGGTGATCGGCGTGATCCTGTTCGCGCTGTTGGGCAAAGACCCGGTGCGCGGCCTGCAAGTGTTCTTTTGGGAGCCCATCAAGAACGGCTACATGTGGGGCGAACTGGTGGTCAAGGCCACGCCCTTGTTGCTGATTGCATTGGGACTGGCCGTGTGTTTTCGCTCCAATGTGTGGAACATCGGTGCCGAGGGCCAATACATTCTGGGTGCCATTGCCGCCAGTGGTGTCGCGCTGATGGCCGACAAAACCACCGGTGGCTGGATCGTGCCAGTCCTTTTGTTGGCGGGCGTGGCAGGCGGCATGGCCTGGGCTGGTCTGACCGCGCTGCTGCGCGACAAATTCAATGCCAATGAGATTCTGGTGAGCCTGATGCTGGTCTATGTGGCCGTGCAGGTGCTGGGTTATCTGGTGTTTGGCCCGTGGAAAGACCCCCATGGCTACAACTTTCCGCAAACCAAAACCTTTGAGGCGGCCACCCGCATTCCACGCCTGTTTGAAGGGTCACGGGTCAGCATCGGCGTCTTGTTTGCGCTGTTGGGGGTGGCGGGTGTCTGGGTTTTCTTGTTCCGCACCCGGGCCGGTTTTGCCCAGCAGGTGGGTGGCTTGGCACCGGCTGCATCTCGCTACGCCGGTTTTTCGTCGCGCCGGGCGTTGTGGGTGGCGCTGCTGGTCTCTGGTGGTCTGGCAGGTCTCGCCGGCGCCTTGGAGGTGGCCGGCCCGATCGGTCAACTGACACCGTATGTACCCGCAGGTTACGGCTTTGCCGCCATCATCGTGGCCTACGTGGGACGTTTGCACCCGGTGGGCATGGTGTTCTCGGCCATTTTGATGAGCATGTTTTATATCGGCGGCGAAATGGCGCAGTCGCGCCTGGGCTTGCCCAAGTCGCTGACCGGCGTTTTCCAGGGCCTGCTGCTGTTTACGCTGCTGGCCTGTGACACGCTGGTGAATTACCGTTTGCGCTGGGTGCAAGCGGTTGCCAAACCCCACGCCTTGGGAGCAAACACCTGATGGATTCCTACGCACTCCTGATCGCCGCCACGCTCAACGCAGGCACGGTGCTGGCCATTGCTTCGCTGGGCCTGCTGATCAACGAAAAAGCCGGCATCGTCAATTTGGGCGCAGAAGGCATGATGCTGTGTGCGGCCATTGCCGGGTTTGCCTCGGTGGTGCATACAGGCAGCGACTTCATGGGTTTTCTGGCTGGCATGGGGGCGGGGGCCTTGATGGCGGCCGTGTTTGGTGCGCTGGTGATCTGGCTCAACACCAACCAATATGCCACCGGCCTGGCGCTCAGTCTGTTTGGGGCTGGTTTTTCGGCCTTTGCCGGTATCCGTTATGTGCAGGAAAAAATGCCCGAGCGACCCAGCTTTGCGATTCCGTTTTTGTCGGACATTCCGCTGGTGGGCCCGGCATTGTTCCGCCAGCACCCACTGGTCTACCTGACCATGGTGTTTGCGCTGGCGCTGATCTGGTTTTTGTACCGCACCCGTTCGGGGCTGATTCTGCGCAGCGTGGGTGAGAGCCCGGAATCCGCCCACGCGCTGGGTTACCCGGTGCGCTGGATTCGCCTGGGTGCGGTGGTGCTGGGCGGTGCCTTGTGTGGTCTGGCCGGCGCTTACATCTCCATCGTCTACACGCCGCTGTGGGTGGAGGGCATGGTCTCCGGCAAGGGCTGGATTGCGCTGGCGCTGACCACCTTTGCCACCTGGCGCCCGGCACGTGTTTTGCTTGGTGCCTACCTGTTTGGTGGCGTGACCATGTTGCAGTTTCATTTGCAGGGCATTGGTGTGGAAATACCCAGCCAGTTCCTGAGCATGTTGCCGTACCTGGCCACCATCGTGGTGCTGGCACTGATTTCGCGCAATCCGCGCTGGATCCGCATTAACATGCCGGCAGCCATTGGAAAACCGTTTTACCCCGGCTCGTAGCGCTTGGCACTGATGGGCCGTATTTTTGTACCGCAACCCGTGTTTTAAAGAAAGAACTGACATGACAGATTTGCAAAAACGCACCTTGCTGAAAGTTGCCGCGTTGACCGCCGTGGCCAGTGCCACCCTGGTTGGCTGCGGGAAAAAAGAGGAGCCCGCGCCGGTTCCAGCCCCTGCACCGGTGGCCTCGGCACCCGCACCCAAACCCGATCCGCTGAAAATCGGCTTTGCCTATGTCGGCCCGGTGGGTGATGGTGGCTGGACGTTTGCCCACGACAACGGCCGCAAGGCGCTGGAAAAAGAATTTGGCGACAAGATCGTCACCTCGTTTGTGGAAAACGTGCCAGAGTCGGCCGATGCCGAGCGCGTCATCCGCGACATGGCCGGGCAGGGCAACAAGCTGATTTTTGGCACCACCTTTGGCTACATGGAGCCCATGCTCAAAGTGGCCGCCGACACCAAGGACGTCAAGTTCGAACACGCCACGGGCTACAAGACGGCCGAGAACATGCGCACCTACGACAGCCGCACCTACGAAGGCGCTTACATGGCCGGTGTGATTGCCGGCAAGATGACCAAGTCCAACACCCTGGGTGTGGTGGCATCGGTGCCAATTCCTGAAGTGATCCGCAACATCAACAGCTTCACGCTGGGTGCACAAAGCAGCAACCCCAAGGTCAAGACCAAGGTGGTGTGGGTCAACGAGTGGTTCAACCCACCCAAGGAAACCGAAGCCGCTACCAGCCTCATCAATGGTGGTGCCGACGTGCTGTTCCAGAACACCGATTCCCCCGCCGTGCTGAAGACCGCGCAAGACAAGGGCAAGCGCGCCTTTGGCTGGGATTCCGACATGACTGCCTACGGTCCCAAGGCCCACCTGGCCTCTGCCGTCATCAACTGGGGGCCTTATTACATCAAGGCCACCAAAGAGGCGCTGGAAGGCAAGTGGACCGGTGGAACATCCGCCTGGTGGGGCGTGAAAGAGGGTGCCATTGACATCGTGTCGATGGCCGAAGACGTGCCGGCCGAAACCAAGGCGAAAGTTGAGGAAGTGAAGGCCGGCTTGAAGGCGGGCACGTTTGACATCTGGAAAGGCCCGATTATGGACAACACCGGCAAGGAACAGATCGCCAAGGACGTGGTGGCCGATGACAAGTTCCTGGGTGGTCTGAATTTCTATGTGAAGGGCGTGGAAGGCAAGATCCCTGGCGGAAAATAGGCTCCGCAAGCCTCGCACAGGCCGCTTTCGAGCGGCCTTTTTTACTGAGCCGGTGGAGGCGTCCTGCCATCCCTGGGGCATCTGCAGCGTTCAAAGTGGGTCACGTGTCATGCGATTGAAACTGTTGCTTGTAATTTGGCCACTTTGGTCGGTTGTGGCGACACATGCCGCAACACCCACGGCGGTGGAGGTGCCAACCGCGTCCTTTTCTTCGTCACCCGCGCCGCTACGTGCCTTTTTGTTTAGACCGGACGGGGCTGGCAGGCACCCGGCCGTGGTCATGGTGCACGGCTGTGGTGGGGCATATGGCAAAGACGGCCAGCTCAATGCCCGCCACGCGATGTGGGGGGACTATCTGTCCGCCCAAGGTTTTGTTGCGTTGCTGCTGGACAGCTTCAGTTCCCGCGGGATCAAGGAGATTTGCACCACCCGATACCGCGATCGCACGCTCAAAGAAGGCGACCGTGTTGGTGACGCCTATGCCGCGCTGGCCTACCTGCGCCAGTTGCCCGGGGTGGACGCGGACCGCATTGCCTTGTTGGGGTGGTCACACGGCGCTGGCGTGGCGCTGGACACCATTGGCCAACGACAACACGCGACGGCCCTGGCGGCGCCTGACCTGGGATTTATGGCCGCCATTGCGTTCTACCCTGGCTGCACATCGCGCAACAAGCAGTCGGGTCACTTTCATCCGTATGTCCCGATCTTGCTGTTGATCGGCGAGGCGGACGACTGGACCCCCGCCGCGCCCTGCAAAGCACTGGCCGCAACGGTAGCAGCGCGCGGCGAACCCATGCGCATAGTCACCTACCCGGACACCTTTCACGACTTTGACAACCCGGCCCTCACACGCCAGCGCGTGCGCAAGGACGTGCCCAACGGCGTGAACCCGGGTGCGGGTGTGACGACGGCACCGAATGTGCAGGCCCGGGAAGATGCCAAACAGCGCGTCAAGACCTTTTTGGCTGAACACTTGAAATAGACTGTTGCAACAGGAGAACACCCCCATGACCCACAAGCACACCAAACCCGTCTCGCCCGTGCGCCTTCCCGCACTTCTGCGCGCCATGCCCAAGGCCGAACTGCACATGCACATCGAAGGTTCGCTGGAGGCCGACATGATCTTCGCCATGGGCCAGCGCAACAAAGTGCCCCTGGCCTACCCCAGCATTGAGGCGCTGCGCCAGGCCTATGTGTTTGACAACCTGCAGAGTTTTTTGGACATCTACCACGCAGGCACCACGGTGTTGAAGACCGAGCAGGACTTCTATGACATGACCGATGCCTACCTGGCGCGCGCCCAGGCCGACAACGTGCTGCACACCGAAATCTTCTTCGACACCCAAACCCACACTGGCCACGGTACCAGCGTTGAAACGGTGATCAACGGCCTGCACCGCGCCTGCCAGGACGCCCCTGCGCGCCACGGCATGACGGCTTCATTGATCCTGTGCTTTCTGCGCCACCTGAGTGAAGCGGAAGCTTTTGAATGCCTGGAGCAGGTGCTGCCGTTGCGCGACAAAGTGCTCGGCATCGGTTTGGCTTCCAGCGAAGTCGGGCACCCACCTGAAAAGTTTGCCAAGGTTTTTGCCCGGGCCAAACAATTGGGCTTCCGCCTGGTGGCCCACGCCGGCGAGGAAGCCCCCCCGGCTTACATTTGGAGCGCGCTGGATGTGCTGAAGGTGGAACGAATAGACCATGGCGTGCAAGCCATCCACGACAGCGCCTTGATGCAGCGCCTGGCCAAGGAGCGCATGCCCTTGACCGTGTGCCCCCTGAGCAACCTGAAGCTGCGAGTTTTCCCCACACTGGCTGACCATACGCTCAAACGGATGCTGGACGCTGGCATCATGGCCACCGTCAACTCCGACGACCCGGCGTACTTTGGCGGTTACATCAACGAAAACTTTACGCAGACCTTTGCTGCGTTGGGCATGACATCGGCCCATGCCTACCAGTTGGCGCGCAACAGCTTTGACGCCAGTTTTATCGATGACGCGCTGCGCAGCCGGTATCTGGAGCGGCTGGATGCCTTGTTCGAAAACTTTGAGTGAAAATGGCATTTTGCCAACGTGGAATAAGCGTAAGCAGCTATTTAATTGATAGCAAAAAGTAATTTCACCCAATACGGGCAGGTCTCTTCGGCGCGCAAGCAATAGTGCTCGTACCGTGGGACCTCCGGCATAATATTAAAGAAGGGGAGTGGCTGGGGGATACAGGAAACAGGTTTGGGGGACTTCATGAACACTTTGGTTTCATCTGGCACAGGCAATCTACTCGCAGACTGCAAGCGGCGTTGCGCCCTTGCCTCTGTTTCGATCAAGTTCGTTCGCCCGACTTGTTTCGCCGTCTAACTTGGGAACGCCAAGGTAGGCGCTCGGCTACATCACGTTTGCCCTCATAGTTCGAGGAAGGTACATCGATGACTCTCAACGAATTCATAGCGGAGTTACAGCAACTTCGCGCGGCACATGATGGGGACCTTCAAGTCTGGGTGCGGGAACGAAGTCCGGTCGGGCCTCGCGCATATGTTGGTAACATGGAATCCCCAGACTTGCGCTCCCCGCCCGAGAAGGTCGTTTATATTGAATAGCCGAATTTCCTTTTGGTGCCAAAAGGACGAATGATATTTTTTCCATGCCTTTTTGACATTTTTGTCGGAGTCCTTCGCCGCGTCATCGGTGAAGGAGTTCGAGGCCTCAGAGGGCACTTCGGTCAAAACGGTCAAATGCACTTCTGAATCGCCGAGGTGCTTCGTCGCGGCTTCGCAGAGTTGCGGAGGGGATGGAGCCTACAGGGTAGTTTCAAGCGAAAATCACGCTGTCGGCATAAATCAGACGACCAAGCTTCTTCACACTCGCTTGGTCTCCACCCTTCCGAAATGGAGGTTAGTACCAGTGACGTCTAATGGGTTGATCGATTGGACCGCCAACGGCGGCCAGCGCTTCTGTGATTCTTCGACGGTGGCCGCGCCGTTGTCGCCCAATCGTCGCCGACGTTAGAGCGCTCACACCTGACCGAGTGTTGTGAACTTCGAATCCCATACCCCGTACGTCGACGTTTGTGTCGAATATGCTTATGCATATACCCAAGCAAAGTTGAGCACCGAGTTTTTCCGAACCGTCAACCGAATCTGTTGCCGGCATTCGGATAGCGAGTACGCGGTTGGTAAGCCCATCTATCTTCGACACGGACCGTTTGAAACCGAAGCTTTGCCGACGAGCATCCATGATGGTCTATGGCACTTTTTTGGGGCCAACCGAACCAGACACTTGAATCAACTTCCTTTCGCAGACTACTTTGTCCAGATCAAGGCCGAGATGGTTCAGTGCTATGTCCCGTTCAGATCGTTCTCGGAAGAGAGTTTCCAAGATGCGATGCGTCTTCGGGTCTACCAGGACACTATGGGTATCGTTGCAGGTCGCATCTTGAGTGGTTCTTCGTCGAAAAGGTACTCTGTTGTCGAACGAGTCAAATGGCGTTTGAGGCGTGCGCCGCCGCCGGAGCTCTAACCACTTGAACCACCTGCTCAAGCTGACTGCCAACGACAGGCCACCAGCAAGCCCTTCAGCATGCCCAGAATACTCACCGGAAAGTGTCTCTGCGAGACAGTGAAGTTTCAAGTCGAGGACGACTTTCGTTACTCGCTTGTCTGCCACTGCTCTCAGTGCCGTCGGGCTACTGGCGCAGCGAACAAGCCCTTTGCAGGAATAGAGTCTGCGAAGATCTCAATTGTTGATGGCACGAACTCAATCCTCAGATATGGCGAAGGTGAGAACCACGACGTGCGGTGTGGTCACTGCGGAAGCCTTCTGTTCTCGGTCGTTAGCGAAGGCAAATTTGTTCACGTCACACTTGGCGCCTTGTCGGAGGCCCCAACCCTTCTTCCCAGTGCACATATCTTTGTAGGTTCAAAGGCGCCTTGGGAGATCATTGCTGACGGTCTACCCCAGCATCAAGAGTTTTAGGTCGGCGCCAACACTTTGTGCTCTACGATTATGCGACTCACCGAAAAGCTCGCCACTACGAAGCCTTAACATGCCAATCGACTCGGACCCACAACAGCAGAAGGCGGCTTAGCCGCATGGTTGTGGTCTGGTCATCTCTACGTTAAATTTCACCTTGCGGCACAGTAGTTTGTAGATACAATTAAGTATGCCCACATGGGACGAACCAAAGCGCAAGCTGAACATCAAGAATCACGGGCTTGACTTCGTTGGATGCGATGCAATCTGGGACCACTTCACAGTGACCCGCGAAGACAAACGGCAAGACTACGGCGAAGAGCGCTTGGTCTGTTTCGGTCTTCTGGAGTCAGATGTGGTTGTGATGGTTTACACCGAGCGCCCGAAAGGGCCTCACGTGATATCGCTGCGAAAGGCAGAAAAACATGAAGCTCGCTACTACCGCCAAGTTGCCAAAGAAAACCTCGGCTAAGGTCAACGACCCAGACAATCCTGCATGGACTGAAGACATGCTGGGTGCGCCAGTGCTGAAGCGCGGACGTGGGCCGCAAGCTACGCCCACGAAGGTACTCACCTCTGTTCGTTTGGATGCGGACGTTTTGGAGTTCTTCAAGTCGAAAGGGGCTGGCTATCAGTCACGGATCAATGCAGCGCTTCGCATGGAAGTGGAACGAAATTTAACTGCGCGTCCAAGAACGACAACGCGCAAGCGCGCCGAGGCTTGACTTCGACGTTAGGCCGCACCATTTCCACCACCACCAACCTGAGGGCGAGGCTCCTATGATCCAATCAACTAAGCTCATAATAATTCTGATAAGCCTATGCCTCTCGGTATCGGTGGCCGGTCAACAGAAGGCTCCGACCGAAAGCCAATGCAAGGAAATGGTTGCGGGAATGCTGCAGGCTATGAAGTCCGCGCCAATGAAGACAGACCGGGATAAGCAGAGCGCCCGCGAAGTCATAGAAAAGGCGGAAAAGATCGTCAAAGACAATCGTGCTCGTGGCGTGAGTGAATGTGAGTCGTGGGCGGCCATCGGAAAGCTCGTTACAACACAGTAGCGTTAGTGGGCCTTCATCTGTGCATTGCACCTCGGGCGGCTCCGATTTCGTTCTCTTGGCTTGAGGAGCATGACGGACGGTCTCAGTCCAAACCGACGCGGGCCACGGTAGGACGGTACAGCATCAATATGCCCTTCTATCCGCAGGCGAAGTCGACACCTGGCGCTCCCGTACCAAGTGGCGCTCGTTCTTGGCGGAGTCTATTCCAACGGTTACGATAGCCTTGATCTTCCCTCTCAAGTGAGTTGATGAAAAGATTCGCCTCTCCATGTTGGCACTCAGTTGCCGTAAACCGCAACCCTGATGGGGCGCGGCTCGCTTGGGACGGGGAAGTACCTTTCATTCGTTAGGCAGGGCAAACCACCGCGCCCTATGTCCTTTCTCTTTCAGACCAAACGCCTGCGCTGTCGTCGTTGGACGCGCGCGGACTTCAATGCCGTCTATGCGATCTACTCGGACCCTGTGGCAATGCAATGGGTTGGCGAGGGTAGGCCGATCACACGCGAGGCCTGCGAGACGTGGTTTGCAGTGACAGAGGCCAACTATCAGACCCGAGGTTACGGGATGTTTGCGCTTGATGACCCAGCAACGGGTCTTATGGTGGGCTGCTGCGGACTCATTCACCCGGGAGGCCAGCCAGAGGCTGAAATCAAGTACGCTTTTCTTCGGGAGCACTGGGCAAAGGGGTTGGCAAGCGAGGTCGTTCCGGCACTTCTTCAGTACGGGTACGAAGAACATGGCCTGGGGCGCATCATCGCCACGGTCTATCCCGAGAACCTCGTCTCCCAGAGGACTTTGCTCAAGGCAGGGGCCAGAGTCGTGCAGCACAGAACGGAAGACGACGGTACTGCCACGCTGGTCTTTGAGTGGTTGGCGTCGAGCGCTGCCTAACCATCAGTCAACCGGAAATAGCGGTGCATGCCGCCGTCTGGGCCTAAACGGATGCGCGCGGGCACCGCGCACCGCTGAAATCTACGTTAGTCTGCTCGTGAATTAGTTGGTTACAGTACCGGCATGGCACCTAGCATTGTTCGTGACGGCCAGTTTCGTCGCTTTTTATTTTCTCGAGATGAGGCACGTATTCATGTGCGGGTTGCGCATGCTTGCGGCGAAGCAAAGCTCCGGCTCACACCTCAAGTGGTTCTGTCCAACCATAGGAGCCAACACTTTGGCGGCTGAAATTTCGCGTGGTTTCGGGCGCAGCGGGCTAAAGGGCAGCGCCAACACTCAAGCGCGCGCGACGACCCGCGTCCAAATCGACGCATCGTTGTTGAGCGCCAATGAATTGACAGGATGCCATGCAAACATTTGATCAACTTTCTCTTCACACTCCACGGCTATTGCTGCGCCCGTTGCGTGCGGAAGATGCACAGGGACTGTTTGACATGTTCTCGGATGCCGAGGTGATGCGCTACTGGAGTACTCCGCCGTGGCCCACGATCGACGAAGCGCACGCCATGATCGCGCGTGACCTTAATGCCATGCCCGCTGGCGAGTACCTGCGTTTTGGCCTTGAGCACGTGGATGACCAGACGTTGATTGGCACCTGCACTTTGTTCAGCATCAGCTCAACCTGCCGCCGCGCCGAGGTGGGTTACGGTTTGGCGTCCGCGGCCTGGGGCAAGGGCTACATGAACGAAGCCCTGACCGCCCTGTTGGATTATGGTTTTTCTGAGATGAAGCTCAATCGCGTTGAGGCCGATATCGACCCGCGCAACCACGCGTCGGCAAAAAGCCTGGAGCGACTGGGGTTCACACGCGAAGGTTTTTTGCGGGAACGCTGGATCGTTGACGGTGTGGTGTCGGACACAGCCTTGTATGGTTTGCTGCAGAGTGACTGGAAAGCCAGGCAAACTTCCTGCGTCCAATGAAAGCCTACCGCGCCTCCTTACTCTGGTTTGCCCCGCACAGCGAGGGGCCGGTTCGCGCTTTGTTCGAGGAAGACGGCCTGTTGGTTGTTGGCCCCAATGCATCGGGCGTTCAGGTGGTGCAGGCGATCGGTGCATACAGTGCGGTGGTTCACCAATACCCCGGGGTGGCGGTGGAGCACTTTCCCGGGCGCATCATCGCCCCTGGGTTTGTTGACCTGCACATTCACTACCCACAGGCCAACGTCATTGGGTCACCGGCCGACGGGTTGTTGCCATGGCTGGAAAACCATACGTTTCCTGAAGAAAAACGCTTTGCAGCCCACGAATACAGTGCGCAAGCAGCTACGTTTTTTATAGCGGAACTGCTACGCAACGGAGTCACAACCGCGTTGACTTTTGCCACTTCGCACACCGAATCTGTCGACGCCCTGTTCGCCGAAGCGCGATTGCGGCGTATGCGCCTGATCACCGGCCTGTGTTTGATGGACCGTAACGCACCCGCTGATTTGCTGAACCGTGCTTCCAGTGATGGCCGGGTTACTGGCACCGAGCAAAGTCTGAGAGATACCGAGGCGCTGATCCAGCGTTGGCATGGCAAGGACCGTTTGGGCTACGCCATCACGCCCCGTTTTGCACCCACCTGCACGGATGCCCAGTTGCGTGGCGCAGGAGAATTGGCGAAACAGTATCCCGACGTATGGATTCAGTCCCATGTCGCCGAAAATAAAGACGAAATTGCCTGGGCTCGAGAGTTGTTCCCTCAGTCGCGCAGCTACCTGGCCACTTACGACGATTTTGGCCTGATGCGACATCGCGCCATCTATGCGCACTGCATCCACTTTGACGACAACGACCGCGACTTGATGCGTGAAACAGGTGCGGCGGCAGCCATCAGCCCGACCAGCAATCTGTTTCTGGGCAGTGGTTTCTTTGACTATGCGGGGGCTGACCGGGTGGGGTTTCGGTACGGACTGGCCAGCGACGTGGGCGGCGGCACGTCTTTCAGCCCCTTTCATACCATGCTCGGTGCCTACTATGTAGGGAGGGAAGGGCAGACCAAGCAGGGCTTGTCGCTGAATCCTCAGCATTTGTGGTGGCAACACACGGCGGGTGCGGCACGGGCTTTGGGCCTGGACGGCACCCATGGATCGGCAGCCGTGGGCAATTTGCTGCCCGGCTGTGAGGCCGATTTCGTGGTCTTAAACCCGGGCTGCACACCTTTGTTGGAGCGCAAGACATCTCGGGCGGCCAATCTGGATGAACTGCTGTTTGCAATGATTGTGCTGGGCGATGATCGCTTGATTGAACGTACGGTCATTTCGCAGGCTGCCTGAGCGCAGGCCAAGAAATGCGCTGCAAGCTTTCGACGCTATGCCCGGTTGCACCCCGGCGGTGCTTACAATGCAATCGTTATTCTTATGGATCAAACCCTCGCTGGAAAGGGTTGCTTTGAAAAAGCATGGCCCTTTCTTTTGGGCGCTTTCTCAAATCAACTCTGAGGAACCTGGGGCCCAAATGGTTTTGGGTCTGTACCATGGTTCCGGATTCGCATATGCCTCGCTACAACGCTCCTTTTGAAATTCATGTCCATGGACAGGTGACCTTGCGCAAGGACGCGAACTTTGAGCAGGTGCAAGATGCACTCAAACCGCTTTGGAAGTATGCCGGAGCGCGATCGCTGTCGGATGGTGCGGGTAGTGCGTATGAAGACGAACCCGGGATCAAGCTCGATCTTCAGGACCACTTGCTGCAGATGTGCTGGACAGTGGCCGGGGACCACGATTTTCGCCAGACGCTGGACGAGTTATGCATGAATCTGAATGAAGTCGCCGATGCGGGCGCCGCCATCGAGGTCACGTTCTACGACGCGGACTTTGATGAAGAAGACAGCCCCCCCGGTAGTGAGTCCCGCGACGACTTTGTCATGCTTTTTGTTGGCCCCAACCCCGCTGCCATCATGCAGGTACAGCGGGATCTGCTGGTGCAGGACGTCATCAGCCTGATGGAGCGCCATTTTGATGGCGCGGAACTCAGTGGTGTGGTCGGCGAGGTGGACAAATTGTTTGCCCAGCGCTTTGATGCATTGGTCAATTCCTTGGCCATGGGCAAGCCGCCCAACGGATCGGGCGGCGGCCATGGTGGCGGCCACGGTGGTGGCCGCAAACCACGGCATCTGCACTGAAGGGCCGCTCGGAAACAGCGCCTTCGATTCGCAGTTCAGACCGTTTTGGGTTTCGGGTTGTATTTGCCAAGCTCAGCCTTGGCGATGGCGTTGCGGTGCACTTCATCGGGGCCGTCAGCAAATCTCAGGGTGCGGGCGTTGGTGTAGCTGTAGGCCAGCGGGAAGTCGTCGCACATGCCAGCGCCGCCATGCACCTGCATGGCCCAGTCGATGACTTCGCATGCCATGGTAGGGGCTACCACCTTGATCATCGCTATCTCGTTTTTCGCAAACTTGTTGCCTGCAATGTCCATCATCCACGCGGCCTTGAGTGTCAGCAAGCGTGCCATGTCGATCTTGCAACGGGATTCGGCAATGCGCTCCTGTGTCACGGTTTGGGCGGCGATTGGTTTGCCAAAGGCCACGCGAGACGACGCACGTTTGCACATCAATTCCAGTGCGCGTTCGGCCAGGCCAATCAGGCGCATGCAATGGTGAATGCGGCCAGGGCCAAGGCGACCCTGGGCAATTTCAAATCCACGACCTTCACCGAGCAGAATATTACTCACGGGCACGCGAACGTCTTCAAACAACACTTCCATGTGTCCATGGGGCGCATCGTCATAGCCAAATACGTTGAGTGGGCGCACCACGGTAATGCCCTTGGTATTGGCTGGCACCAATACCATGCTTTGCTGGGAATGGCGCGGGGCCTCGGGGTCGGTCTTGCCCATGGTGATGTAGACCGAACAACGGGGGTCACCGGCACCGGATGTCCACCACTTGCGGCCATTGATGACGTAGTCGTCGCCCTGGCGCTCAATGCGGGTTTCTATATTGGTGGCATCGCTGGATGCCACATTCGGTTCAGTCATGGCGAACGCGGAGCGGATCTTGCCTTCCAGCAAGGGCTTGAGCCAGCGGGCCTTGTTTTCCTCTGACCCATAACGCGCGATGGTTTCCATGTTGCCGGTATCGGGTGCCGAGCAGTTGAACACTTCGCTGGACCACATGACACGGCCCATGATCTCGGCCAGGGGTGCGTACTCCTGGTTGGTCAGGCCCGCACCGTCATAACCCGATGCCTGGGCACTGTCGACCGGCAGAAACAGGTTCCACAGCCCGGCAGCCTGGGCCTTGGGTTTGAGGTTTTCAATGGTCTGCAGGGGCGTCCAGCGTTTGCCAGCTGCGGTATTGGCCGCGATTTCCGCGTGGTAGGCGCCTTCGGCAGGGTAGACGTGTTCATTCATGAAGCTCTGCAAGCGTTCTTGCAGGTCTTTTGTTTTGGGGGAATAGTCAAAGTCCATGGGATCTCCAGTCGTGTCAATGTTTCAAAAGAGGTTTCAAGCGTTGCGGGCGAACTTCCAGGCCATTTGTGCCAGTGGCCGGGCCCCCGCGGCCGAGCTGACCGCCTGAGCGCTGGAGGCGGTGCCGGCCTCCACGCGTTTCGCGATGCCCTGCAAGATGGCGGCAATGCGGAACATGTTGTAGGCCATATAAAAGTTCCAGTCCGTCTTGAGAGCTTCCGGTGTGGTCAAACCAGTGCGCTCGCAATACATGCGGATGTACTCAGCCTCGTCCGGGATGCCCAGACTCGCGAGATCCAGCCCGGCAATGCCCCGGAACGAACCCGGGGGAATGTGCCACGCCATACAGTGGTAGCTAAAGTCCGCCAGCGGATGGCCCAGTGTGGAAAGCTCCCAGTCCAGCACAGCGATGACGCGGGGCTGTTCGGCGTCAAACATCAGATTGTCCAGACGGTAGTCGCCATGCACGATGCTGACCATTTTTTCGTTGCGGCCGGTTGCCGGAATGTTTTTGGGCAGCCATTCCATCAATTGGTCCATTTCTGGAATGGGCTGTGTGACGGATGCAACGTACTGCTTGCTCCAGCGACCTATTTGACGCTCGAAATAGTTTCCTGGTTTGCCATAGTTTTCCAGCCCCCGGGCGGCAAAATCCACTTTGTGCAGGGCCGAGATGACGCGGTTCATTTCGTCATAAATGCACCGCCGCTGTGCGGGTTCCATGCCGGGAAGGGATTGATCCCATAACACACGACCCTGCATAAATTCCATCACGTAAAAGGCCCGGCCAATGATGGACTCGTCCTCGCAAAGGCAGTACATGGTTGGTACCGGCACTTCCGTGTCTTGCAACCCTCGCATGACCGCAAACTCACGCTCCACCGCGTGCGCCGACGGCAGCAGTTTGGCCACCGGTCCGGGTTTGGCACGCATCACATAACTCTTGTTCGGCGTGATCAGCTTATAGGTCGGGTTGGATTGGCCTCCTTTGAACATCTCAGCGCTCAGCGGTCCGGTGAATCCAGGAAGATTCACGGTCAGCCACGCGCTCAATACGTCCAGGTCAAAAGCATGTTGCCCGGAAACAGGGCGGGTACCCAAAAAATGGTCAAATTCACTCATAGGGTTATTTGTCGGAAGATGAAGTCGTGTTTCAGTTGTCTGCATCAATGATGCGCATCAGCGCATCCCGGTCGCGTATCACCAGCCCGCTTGCTCGATACGGATGGCGCCTTCCCGTTCCATGGACTTCAGTTCCTGGTTGACCCGTTGGCGCGATGCACCCAGCAGTTGTGCCAGTTCTTCTTGTGCCAACTGCAGGCCAATGCGTGCCTCCGATGCATCGCTGAGCGATGGCACTCCGTAACTGCGCACCAAATGCAGCAGTTGTTTGGCCAGCCGAGCCCTCAAGGGCAAAGTGTTGAGGTCTTCCACCAGACCATAGAGCTGCCGAATTCTTCGCGCATGGAGTCGCAGCAGGGCTTCGTACAGTTCGACATGTAAAGCCAGAATCTTTTTGAAGTCTGCCTTGGCGACACACAAAATCGTCGTGTCGCCATGGGCGTAGGCATCGTGCGTGCGTCGGTCGCCGTCGAAAATGGAGACATCCCCAAACCAGATGCCGGGCTCCACGTAAGTCAGCGTGATTTGTTTGCCGGAAATCGACGTAGAACTCACCCGGACAGCGCCTTTGGCACAGGCGATCCAGTCTTCCGGAGGTTCGCCCCTGGCGGCAATCAGGTCGCCGTCTTTGTGGCGTTTGACATAAGCGCATCGAAGAATGTCGTGTTTCAGTGAAGGGGACAGCGATGAAAACCAGCGACCGGCGTTAATGGCCGACCGTTCGTCGATGGTAAGGATGGGTTCGTCCATGGCGTGTCTTTTGCGTGACTGCGGGTGTTGGGGGGGTAACGGACCTATTGTCCATGGATGGTTGTAATTACGGGGATAACTTTGTCGCATTCGTGTCTGGATTCATGGCGGCTATGCCAAAATCCGGCTTACAAATGAATTGTTACAAAAAAAACAGACTCGCGATTTTGGGAGTAGCGATGGCGTGTGCCGGGCTGAATAGCTCGGCCCTGACATTGGGGCAGGCACGGGGTGCCGTCCTCTTGGGCCAGCCTCTCAATCTCACTGCGTCCATTCAATTGGAGCCACAGGACGTAGCGTCTGTGCTGTGCTTCGACGCGGATGTTTTTTATGGGGACACACGGCTGGAAGCCACTCAGGTGAGGGTTAAAAGCGAGCAAACAGTAAGCTCATCAACCGCCGTTGTGCGCGTCGAATCCCCAGTTCGTGTTGATGAACCTGTTGTGACGGTGTATTTGCGTGCCGGTTGTGAACAGAAAATTACCCGCCGTTATGTGCTGTTGGCCGAACCCGCAGCAGAGCAGGGTCCAACGGTCACCTCGGTACAGACGGTGCCGCCGCCGTTGACAGCACCTGGCGTGGGTGCAGCACCAGCGACCGGAGCCGAGCGCGGTGGCGTGCCCCCGCGGGCCAGGCCTGCAGCCAAAGAGAGAGACCGCACGGCGACAATCAAGTCGCCTGTTGACAGCGATCCGCCACTGGCCGTAAAGCCACGGGCAAAACAAGGTCCCCGGCTGCAACTTTTGCCCCTTGATCTGTCAATCGAACACGATCCATCGTTGAAATTCACCGACGAGCTTTTGTTGGGTGCTACTGAAAATCTGCAAAAGCGTGCGGAAGCAGTTGCTTTGTGGCGTGCATTGAACGCCACGCCTGAAGACATTCTCAGTGCACAGAGTCAACAGAAGACCATGGAGGCCGACCTCCAGGGGCTGAAAGTGGCGACTTCGAAGAATCGGCAATCTTTGCAGGAACTCGCTGGACGACTCGAATCAGCTGAATCCCAGCGCTACTTCAATCCTTTGGTCTATGCATTGCTGGCGGTATTGATGTTGACCGGCGTCGTTGCGGTGATCGCCTTGCGCCGCCTGCGCGACCGCGTGCCGGAAGACATGTTTTGGTTGAGGGACGAGATCGCTCCTGTTCGCACGGCACGCGATGTCCAGGCACCTATGGTTTACGAAGGTTTTCAGCTCAAAGAGAAGTCTGCGTCTGTCCTACCCGAGGCTGGAAAGGGTGCTCGTGTGGGGCAGGCGGCACACAGTCGAGTCGATATTGATATTGACCTTGACATACCTGACGATGCACCAAACCAGGGCACGTCCAATGGTGGTTGGGTGAAGAAAGCGGCTGAGCGGGCTTTGGTGGATGTGGTGGCCACCCGTGCCGCCGGGCATGTGGACTTTGCACACAGCATGACCACATCTTTGCGGGCTTTGAATACGAAAGAAATGCTGGACGTTCGCCAGCAAGCGGAGTTCTTCATGACGCTGGGGCAACACGACGAAGCCATCGGCATGTTGAAAGACAGCATAGAAGACAGCGAAGAGTCCAATCCCCTTATCTATCTGGACCTGCTCCGTGACCTGCACACACTTGGCCGGAAGACGGAATTTGAACACTACCGCGCTGACTTCAACGCATTGTTTTCCGGACGTGTACCGGAGTATGCCGAATTCAATCAAGGTGGAAATGGCTTGGAAGCCTACCCCGATGTGTGCGAAACCATTTCCTCGTTAT
The DNA here is from genome assembly GCA_016703945.1 of Candidatus Aalborgicola danicus. GTDB lineage: Bacteria > Pseudomonadota > Gammaproteobacteria > Burkholderiales > Burkholderiaceae_C > Allorhodoferax > Allorhodoferax danicus. Next base: position 11,398 of record JADJBC010000002.1, on the reverse strand, counting down.
GGCCGACGCAGAATGCTGTGCACTTTATAGAACAATGCCTTGTTCATGAAGAAGTGGACGCTGAATCGCATGGGTTTGACTTGGAAGCGTTTCGTGACTTGATGATGTTGCACGGAATGGCACAGCGAATGGAGTCCAGTTCTGATTCAGGTCTGATGCCATTTAGCGCCACACGGACGGCGGCTGCGGCGTCGGTTCCAAAGACAACGGTTTCTGACCGCGTATCTCAATCTGGCGTAGCACCGGACGGGCTGGGTCCAGTTTCGGCGATCGATTTGGGAACTGGTGAAATGTCCGTGGACTTGGATCTGTCCGACTCCCCCGAAAATCTCATTGACTTTGATGCGTCCGATCTAGGGATTCCGAGCAAAGTATCCCCGCGCAAGCCGTAAGGCTTGGCTAACGCCGAACCTGCAAGGCTCCAGGATTGACGATATTGGTGGGTGTGCCTTTGATGAAGTTGATGACGTTGTCAAAGGCGGCGTTGAACAGTTTTTCGTAGTTGTTTTGTTCCACGTAACCAATGTGTGGGGTGCAAATGCAGTTCTCCAGACGCAGCAAGGCGTGACCTTGAAGAATCGGTTCATTTTCAAAGACGTCCACTGCGGCCATACCGGGACGCCCCCGGTTTAGTGCGCCGATCAGTGTGTTGGTATCTATCAGCTCAGCTCGGGATGTGTTAACCAACAATGCGGTTGGCTTCATACGTGCCAAATCGGTTTGGTCTATGACATGCCGCGTGGTGTCACTGAGTCGCAAGTGAATGGTCAACACATCACTTGCTTCAAAAAAGGCTTCGCGGCTCAATGCAATGGTGTGACCGTCCTGCACCGCCTTCTCCATGGAATTGTCACTGCCCCAGATCAGAACCTGCATACCAAACGCACGGCCGTAACCCGCGACGAGCTGTCCGATCTTGCCATAGCCCCAGATGCCAAGGACCTTGCCATGGAGTTCGCAGCCAATGCCGAAGTTGGCCGGCATTGAGCCCGCCTTCAATCCGGATTGCTGCCACGCGCCGTGTTTCAAGTTCCCTATGTATTGGGGCAGTCGGCGCATCGCGGCCAGAATGAGCGCCCATGTCAGCTCGGCGGGTGCCACGCCAGAGCCTACGCCCTCGGCGACCGCAATACCCCGCTCGGTGCAAGCTTGCACATCCACATGGGATCCGATTCGACCGGTTTGGGAAATCATCTTGAGCTTGGGAAGCTTGTCGATCAACTGCCGATTCAGGTGGGTTCTTTCGCGAATCAGAATAATCACATCGGCGTCTTTGAGCCGAACCGACAATTGACCAATGCCTTTGACCGTGTTGGTATACACCTTGGCTTGGTATTGCTCAAGCTTGGCAGCGCATTCCAACTTGCGAACGGCATCCTGATAGTCATCCAGAATCACAATATTCATGGATGCAATTGTGCCTGTCAATTCCGCGACGGATTTCTCTCACATAGGCGATCGGGCCATCACCCTGTCAAATGCCAGGAAAGCGATGTCAGGAGCAGGCCGCCTCCCGGGCAGCGAGGCGATCGAGTTCCGCACATACATCGGCCATGCGCCCTGAGATCACCATGCGTCCGACTCCACAGCGATCTTGCCCAGCCTCCAGCACGCGGACTACACGCAGTGGCCGAGCCACGACAGGAATACGGCCAGTAGCCCCCGAATTCAGGCCACTAGCTGCTATCGATACAGGACCATCTGAATGCCAAACCGGTATCGACTTGGTCGCGGTTTGATGGGCACGGGTGCGGCCTGACCTCAACCCCTGAACCAAGCCCTGGAGTGATCGAAAAAATACTGACTGAGCGAAAAGAGCGATGTTCATGATGATGACTTCTCCGGAAATTACATAAGCATGGTGTTGCGAATCAGACCCACAGCGAGGCCTTCGATTTCGAAGGGTTCACCGGGTTCTACAACAATGGTTTGGTAGTCCGGGTTCTCCGGGTGTAATTCGATCAGGTCTTTGTTGCGGCGAAAACGTTTCACAGTGACTTCGTCCCCTAACCGCGCCACGATGATTTGCCCGTTCTTGGCGTCTTTGGTTGACTGTACGGCCAACAAATCACCATCCATAATGCCGGCATCACGCATGGACATGCCACGCACTTTCAGCAGGTAGTCTGGTTGGCGCTGGAACAAACTGTTTTCGACGTAATAAGTTTGGTCCACATGTTCCTGCGCGAGAATAGGTGAACCGGCGGCCACCCGGCCAATGAGGGGCAAAGCCAATTGCGCCAAGCCAGGCATTGGCAAGGAGAATTGCTTGACACGCGACTCATTGATGGACCGAAGAGCATCACTGCGCAGACGGATGCCGCGCGATGTGCCACTGACCAGCTCAATGACACCCTTGCGGGCCAGTGCCTGCAAATGTTCTTCTGCCGCATTGGCCGACTTGAAACCAAGTTCAGATGCAATTTCTGCGCGGGTCGGGGGGGCCCCGGTGCGTGTGATGGCGCTTTGAATCAGATCCAGAATCTGTTGTTGCCGTGCGGTAAGTTTGGGACTTTCAAGCATGCTGACTCCTTGTATCTGGGCCGGGTTAGCTGTGCGTCTGTACACGCTGTGTTGGCATCCAGTCACTGTATTTTTAACCAGTTTAATTTTGTTTGCAAGCGGAAGTTTCAAAAATGTTGAAAAAGTTGGTGTTTCTGGGAATGGGTGGAACGATTGCCGGAACCGCCCAGAGCATGGCGGACAACGTGGGTTACAAGGCGGCACAAAAAGGTGTTGAGCAACTGCTTGAGGCGATCCCTACCTTGCGCGCGGCATTGGGTGATTTGCAGCCAAAAACCGAACAAGTTGCACAAGTGGACAGCAAAGACATGGGCTGGAGCCATTGGCGGGCGCTAGCATTTCGTGCACAGCAATACTTAGAGTCATCAGATGTGGCTGCGCTCGTCATTACCCATGGCACGGATACCCTCGAAGAAACCGCTTTCTTTCTCTCCCAGGTACTGGCTCCAGCGCTGATTGCGCGTAAGCCCGTGGTGTTGACCTGTGCCATGCGACCGGCCAGCTCCATGTCGCCTGATGGCCCGCAGAACGTGCTCGATGCAGTTGCCGTCGCACGATCTGACAGGGCTGCGGGCGTGTTGGTGGTGTGTGCCGGCGCCGTCCATGCCGCGAGGGCTGTGCAGAAGGTGCATCCCTATCGGCTTAACGCATTTGACTCGGGCGACGGCGGGCCACTGGGTTTTGTGGAGGAGGGTGTTGTCCGGTGGCGGCATTCCGCCGCGGACGGGTATTCGCCTGCGCAGGCCTTTTCGCTGGAACACCTTTCCGATGACCAGTGGCCGCGCGTCGAAATCGTCATGAATTTTGCCGGTGCCTCCGGCGCAGTGGTTCGCGCGCTCGTTGCTACTCCGGCCCAGGGCGATCCGCCAGTGCGGGGCATTGTGGTGGCAGGTACCGGCAATGGCTCTATCCATGAAGATCTGGAGGCGGCCCTGAGGGACGCCCAGCACATTGGTGTGCGGATTGTGCGCGCAACCCGCTGCCCGCAAGGGGCCGTGGTTCCCGGCTCTGCACCTTTAGAGCTACCTCATTCAGACGGACTGTCTCCCGTCAAAGCGCGAATCGCGTTGATGCTGGACCTCATGCAGTGAGATGAATTCAAACACCCGCAAACATAAAGGGCCGCAAAGCGGCCCTTTGTCATGCACAGACGGCGTCTTCGAAATTCAACCTCCCAGGGCTTCGAATACACGGGATTTGATGACTTCGACTTCACCCGTGCCGCTCACTGCACGGTATTTAGGCGCACTGGCTGCATCTTTAGCAGCCCAACCAGAGTAGTAGTCCACCAGGGGGCGAGTTTGGGCACTGTAGACATCCAGACGTTTCTTGACGGTTTCTTCCTTGTCGTCGTCACGCTGGATCAGGGGTTCACCCGTGACATCGTCAACACCTTCCACCTTGGGCGGGTTGAACTTGACGTGGTACGTGCGGCCCGACGCGGGATGGGAGCGGCGTCCGCTCATGCGCTCGATGATGGCCTCGAAAGGCACGTCGATCTCGACCACGTAGTCCAGCGTCACGCCGGCGGCTTTCATGGCATCCGCTTGGGGAATGGTGCGTGGAAACCCGTCAAACAGGAAGCCATTGGCGCAATCAGGCTGGGTCAGGCGCTCCTTCACCAGGTTGATGATCAGATCGTCACTGACAAGACCGCCGGAGGCCATGACCGCTTTGGCTTCTAGCCCCAGCGGGCTGCCAGCCTTGACTGCGGCGCGCAGCATGTCGCCCGTGGAAATTTGCGGAATACCGTACTTTTGACAAATGAACGTCGCTTGCGTGCCTTTACCGGCGCCTGGTGCGCCCAACAAAATGAGTCTCATGGATACCCTCAGATAGTACTAAAACCATTTGCGCGCAGCAGGTCGGTGTCGCCCCCGTTCAAGTCACGCGATTGACCTAGAGAATAGCATGGGCCGCCTGCGACCTAACTTACAGAAGTGCCCTTGGCAGCGAGAAACAAGGCCCTCACGCGCTCCAGGTCTTGCGCAGTGTCAACTCCGGGTCCAGGTGCTTGCTCGGTGACATGCACTGCAATGCGGTAGCCGTGCCACATGGCGCGCAGTTGCTCCAGTGACTCGCAGACCTCTATCGGCGCCTGGGCCAACTGAGGAAACACGCGCAAAAATCCGACCCGGTAGGCATAGATGCCAATGTGACGCAATGGTGCCGGGCTGGGCAGGCTATAAATGCCGCTGCTAAAACCGTCGCGCCACCAGGCAATGGGCGCACGGCTGAAATACAGGGCAAGGTCTTTGGCGTCGACGACTACTTTGACAACGTTGGGATTGACAAAGTCTTCCGTGCTGGCGATGGCATGTGCAGCGGTCGCCATGGCGGCCTCAGGATGGTCGCGCAGGGTGGTGGCCACGGCCTGGACCAGCACGGGATCAATCAGCGGCTCGTCGCCCTGGACATTGACAACCATCTCGTCCTCGGCCAGACCTAGTACCTGGCTGGCCTCGGCCAGGCGATCGGTGCCCGACGGGTGGTCTTCCCGGGTCAACACCGCCTCAATGCCGTGGTCGTGACAAGCCCGGATGATCGAGGGGTGGTCCCCTGCCACCACAATCCGTACGGCAGCCGATACCCCCGCTCGCACCCTTTGCGCCACCCGCACCACCATGGGTGCACCCGCAAGGTCCGCCAAAGGTTTATTGGGCAGCCGACTGGAAGCCAGCCGTGCCGGTATCAACACGGTGTACCGCATGGGTGTTTTCAGGCGTCGATTTCTTCGTCAGTCAACGTACGGGCTTCGTTTTCCAGCAGCACTGGAATGCCGTCGCGCACCGGGTAGGCCAGACGGGCGCTGCGGGAGACCAGCTCCTGCTTTTCGCGGTTGTATTCGAGCGGCCCTTTGGTCACCGGGCAAACGAGTAGTTCAAGAAGTCTTGTGTCCATGTGCCGATGATAACTTTGCTGCCAGCAGTGAGCGCACTTGCGCGTCCAGCGCGGCGAAAAACGCCACCTCAGGCTGTAACTCCAGGCTCACGGTCACGGCGTCTGGCACCAGGGGCCACAGCTTGGCGGCATCCTTGTCAGTGCAAATCAACCGGTAGCCCTCGTATTTGTTAATAAGCCCACTATCAAAATGATAGTGATCGGAGAGTGCCAGTGTGGCGGCCAGCGGGACATTGCGGGCGCGCAGCATGGCGAAAAATGATTCGGGCTGGGCAATGCCGGCAACGGCCATTAGCGGTTTGCCGCCAGGCGTATGCAGTGCAGCCAAGGGTATTTGTGTCCCATCGCTGCTATGGGCCATAGAAGACAGATTCTTGCGTGCCGTGAATCCGGCAAAAGCTGGGCGTTCGCCCGTATGCAAAACCAGCAGACGGTCATCACGCTGCCCCGCCGCAAGGACAGCGTGGCGCGGCCACCTTTCGCGTAGCAGCCCGGCGGGCAAGTGCCATCCGTTGCCACGCCCCCGGTCGTCAAAGACGCAGATTTCAAGATCCCGGTACAGGGCATAGTGCTGCAGGCCGTCGTCACAAATAATGAACTGCGTTTGTGGGTAGTGCGCCAGTAGCGCCATCGCGGCTGCATGGCGGGTCGGCGCCACAAATACCGGAACCCCGGTTGCGCGGCGAATCAGCAGTGGCTCGTCCCCCACGTCGCTCGGATCAGCGGCAGGCACCACCTCCAGGCACGCAGTTCCTGTGCGGCCATAACCCCGTGAAATGACCCCTACGCGGTGTTGCTGAGCCATCAGATGCTGCACCACGGCGATGACGGTGGGTGTTTTTCCGGCGCCCCCGGCCACCACGTTGCCGACCACAATCACGGTCGCATCGACGTGTTGTACACGCACCAGCCCGATCGCATACGCGACGCGACGGGTCTCCACCAGGCCGCGATAGACAAGTGAGACGGGGTACAACAGGGACGCCAGCACCCCGCGCCCCCGCCAGGCCTTCATTAGGGTGCTTTGCAGCGTCTGCCGCAAAGTCTCAGCCACGGGTCTAACGCCCACCCGCCTGCGCCGTTGATTGCGTGGCGAATGTGATCTGGTGTAAACCCGAGCGACGGGCGGCTTCCATCACGGTGACGACCGACTGGTGTTTGGCGCTGGCGTCCGCGCTGATGATGACCACCGTGTCCTTGCCCGCCTTGGCGCCCTCGGTCATGGCGATAGCCACACTTTCCAGGCTGCGACCTATCACCGGTATGCGATTGACGCTGTAAGCCCCATCGGCGCTGACGGCCACGATGATTTCCTTGGCGTAGTCGCGTTGGGCATCGGTGTCGGCCACCGGCAGCTTGAGTTGCATCTCTGTGAATTTGCTGTAGGTGGTCGACAGCATCAGGAAGATCAGCACGACCAGCAGCACATCGATAAACGGGATCAGATTGATCTCGGGCTCGTCCTGTTTGCGCGGGCGGAAGTTCATGGCGGGTTTACCTGCGGAACACCTTGAGGTGTCGGACCAGGTGTTCGGCTGACAGCTCCAATGTCAGCAAGTAGGCGTCCACTTGTCCCCTGAAGTAGCGCCAGAAGATCAGTGAGGGAATGGCCACGATCAGCCCGAACGCAGTGTTGTACAGCGCAATGGAGATGCCGTGTGCCAGTTGCGCCGGATTGCCACCCGTCGCGCCGCCGGGCGCCTGTGAACCAAAAATCTCTATCATGCCGACCACGGTGCCAAACAGCCCCATCAGGGGCGCTGCCGACGCAATGGTGGCCAGTGCACTGAGGCGCAATTCCAGACGGTGGGCCACGATGCGCCCGGTGCTTTCCATGATGGCGCGCAAATCGTCTTCGGTGCAACGCGGGTCTGAGTTGATAGCACGCAGGCCACTGGCCAGCACTTCCCCCAGTGCAGAGTTCTTTTCCAGCTGTGTCACCACGTCCGGGCCGGGAATGGCGGTGCGGGTCACACTCAGGACTTCATCCAGCAAGCGCGGTGGCGCCACCTTCAGCGCTTTCAGGCTGACAAAGCGGTCAATGACGATGGCCAGGGCCAGGACTGAGCAGGCAATAAGAGGCCAAATCGGCCAGCCAGCGGCTTGTATGATGGAAAACAAATGGTCACTCCGTGCAAATGAAATGCTTCGCGATTATGGCGTACGTGTGCAGGTCGACTACCCACAGAACGTGTGGATAACATTGTGTAAAACTGGTTGCCCATCGGGCGCCATGCCGCATCCACCTTCGGTTTTGACAGATTGATGACAAAAGCAGCAGTGAAAAATCCAATGAAATCAACAACTTTCGACCAAAAATCGTGTGCTGCGGGTGGGTGCGCGCAGACCTGCAACCTTGGCTACCAGTTGTGGAGCACTCGCGCTGCCCTACACACATGGTTCGGGAAGTCTGGTCATGTTTGAAGCAGGTCCGGCCACTTCGATCAGCCGGGTCTGGCGTGTCGGTGCCCTGTGCCGCGCGGTAGCAGACGCACTGGAGGCGCGCTTCAACCCGGTGACGGTTGTCGGGGAGATCAGCGGGTTTACCCGTGCCGCCAGTGGACACTGCTATTTTTCTTTGAAAGATGAAGCAGGGCAATTGCGCTGTGCCATGTTTCGCCGCGCAGCAAGCCTGTTGACCCTCAGCCCGCGCGACGGTGACCTGGTGGAAGTGAGAGGCAGGCTGGGTGTGTACGAACCGCGGGGTGAATTGCAATTGATCGTTGAGGCGCTGCGCCCGGCCGGTCAAGGTGCATTGATGGAGCAGTTTTTCAAACTCAAAGAAAAACTGGCCGCCGAGGGCTTGTTTGAAGCGGCGCGCAAGCGACCCCTGCCGGCGCTGCCCCGTGGTATCGGCGTGGTGACTTCCTTGGGTGCAGCGGCCTTGCACGATGTCATCACCGCACTTCAGCGGCGTGTGCCCCACATCCCGGTGGTGATTGCACCGGCTGCTGTGCAGGGCGATGGTGCGCCTCGAGAATTGGTGCAGGCTATGGAAAGCCTCTACCGCATGGCGGAGTCGCCCGGGAGTATCGCCTCGGCGGCCATCGACGTCATCTTGCTGGTTCGTGGGGGAGGCGCCGCCGAAGATCTGTGGGCATTTAATGACGAACAACTGGCCCGGGTGATTGCGCGCAGCCCCGTGCCCGTCATTTGCGGTGTGGGCCATGAAACGGATTTCACCATTGCTGATTTTGTGGCCGACGTCCGTGCACCCACACCCACCGCTGCGGCGGAAATGGCGTCCGCACCCACGGTCACGTGGCTCAGTGCCGTGGACACCATGGAGTCCCGCTTGGAGCGGGCATTGATGCGTTATGCAGACCGGCAAGATCAGCGGTTGGATCTCGCGGCGTCCCGGTTAGGGCGGCCCTCCGCTTTGGCGCACCGCCACCGGCTGAACTTGGGCACCCTTGCGCAGCGGTTGCAGCACGCTTCACGCATGGTCCTGCGCGACAAGCAATTGGCCCTGGGGCGTTGCGGCCAGCTTCTTCTGCCCGCCGTGGAGCGGACGATCCTGCGTTCACAGGAGCGTACACACCGCGCGGAATTGCGCTTGCGTTTGCTCGACCCCGCGCTGGTGCTAAAACGTGGCTACGCATGGTTGACACTGGAGGATGGCCACACCTTGACGCGGGTGTCACAGGCCCACCCCGGTCAGCGTGTGAAGGCAAGCCTTGCCGACGGCACGGTTGACTTGACCGTCAGTGACTGAAGTTTCAATTACTTCCTACAATCGCTCTTTTTGCTAACCACCCGAGAGGATTCCATGGAACACACCCTGCCCGCACTGCCTTTTGCGATTGATGCCCTGGCGCCTGCTTACTCCAAAGAGACTTTGGAGTTTCACCATGGCAAACACCACAATGCCTATGTCGTCAATTTGAACAACCTGCAAAAAGGCACGGAGTTCGAGACCATGTCGTTGGAAGAGATTGTCAAAAAATCCAGCGGTGGCATCTACAACAACTCGGCGCAAATCTGGAACCACACGTTTTTCTGGAACTGCATGAAACCCAATGGCGGTGGCGAACCTACCGGCGCATTGGGTGCGGCGATCACCGCCAAGTGGGGCAGCTACACCGCTTTCAAGGAGGCATTTGTCAAGTCCGCCGTCGGCAATTTTGGTTCCGGCTGGACCTGGCTGGTCAAGAAGCCTGATGGTTCCGTGGACATTGTGAACATGGGCGCCGCCGGTACGCCGCTGACAACCGCAGACACGGCGCTGTTGACCGTTGATGTGTGGGAGCACGCCTACTACATTGACTACCGTAACCTGCGCCAGAAGTTTGTCGAAACCTACCTCGACAAGCTGGTCAACTGGAGCTTTGCCGAAGGCAATTTCGCGTAACACGCGGAATCGCTCGCATCATAAAAAAACCGACCTTGGTCGGTTTTTTTATGGGCTGAACGGTCGCCCGGAAATTTTGCTGCCCGGTTTGATGCCTTTTTTGGCAAACCAGCCCTGGTTCATTTCCAGCACGAACCGCACGGGTTTGGCTGAGCAATGGGAGTCCAATGATTTGGGCTTCATGTCCTCAAGGTTCACAATGGTTCCGTCATCGGCCACAAAGGCCGCCGTTAACGGAAGCAAAGTGTTTTTCATCCAGAAGCACTGCCGTGCCGGGTTTTCAAAAACGAACAACATGCCTTCGTGTTGCGGCATGTCCTGGCGGTGCATCAACCCTGTCGCGTGTTGTTCTTGCGTGGTGGCAAGCTGCGTATCGATCTGGTGAATACCCACCGACAGTGTGGTGCGTGGCAACCGTGTTTGCGCAAGGTCCTGGGCTAAAGCGGACCCATGCGCCAAGAAAACAGCAGCAAGCAAAATGGGTACAAGCTTTTTCATGTTACCCAACAGCTTATTTCTTGGCGGCTTTTTTGGCCTTGTGTTTGGCCTTGGCCTTCGCCTTCGCCTTCTTGGCTTTGGCGGCTTTCGCCTTGTGTTTCTTGGGTGGCTTTGCTGGTGTTGGCGCAACTGCGGGGGTCGGGGCAACGGCCGGTGTGACCTGTCTAACCGGCGCTACGGGTGCTGACGGGGCTGCTGGTGCAGCGGCTTGGGCCAATGCCGCGACCGATACAAGGCTTGCAAATAGTGCAGTGAGTAGTTTCTTCATTTTTAATGAGTTCCTAAAGTAAGACGTGTTGACCGCGGGGGATTATCCTGCACGCCGGCGTGGCGGTATGCAGGGGAGCCGCAGTGACTCTGGGATCGACAGCAACAGGTAATTTTTTAGGAATAGAATTTATGCACTTTTAGAAGCACAACTTCTCAGGTAAAGCGATCCCAATCACCCACGGAGACATTTTTCCATGTACCAGCACATCAAAGTCCCAGCAGAAGGCCAGAAGATCACCGTCAACGCGGATATGTCCTTGAACGTGCCTGACCAGCCCATCATCCCCTTCATCGAAGGCGATGGCACGGGTCTGGACATCACGCCTGTGATGCTGAAAGTGGTCGATGCTGCAGTGGCGAAGGCCTACGCTGGCAAGCGCAAGATCCACTGGATGGAGGTGTACGCGGGCGAGAAGTCGACCAATGTCTATGGCCCTGATGTCTGGCTGCCCGAAGAAACGCTGCAGGCCTTGCGCGAATACGTGGTGTCCATCAAAGGCCCGCTTACCACGCCGGTCGGCGGCGGCATTCGTTCGCTGAACGTGGCGTTGCGCCAGGAGCTGGACCTGTATGTGTGCCTGCGCCCCATCCAGTACTTTGACGGCGTGCCCAGCCCGGTCAAAGAGCCACACAAGACCAATATGGTGATCTTCCGTGAAAACTCGGAAGATATCTACGCAGGTATCGAGTTTGAAGCCGAGAGCGACAAGGCCAAAAAACTGATCAAGTTCCTGCAGGATGAAATGGGCGTGAAGAAGATCCGATTCCCCAACACCTCGGGCATCGGCATCAAGCCCGTGTCGCGCGAAGGCACGGAGCGGCTGGTGCGCAAAGCCATCCAGTACGCCATCGACA
>JADJBC010000001.1 GCA_016703945.1 Candidatus Aalborgicola danicus | reverse complement strand
TGCAGCGACCCCAATCTGCAATGCCCGCCGGTGGATTGGGGAGGGTACTGACACCTCATCCAAAGGGATGGCATCAACCACGACCTGGCTGTTTGATTCTCCGGACGACTTTTTATGCGCAGCACGGCGTCAACCTGAGCGGGCTCAAACGTTGGCTTTATGTACGTCATTCGGCACTGGATGAACGGCACGGTGGCACACATTCGCGAAAACTACGAATGGCATAAACCGGAGAGGGTTAATGATGAAGGGCTGCTACACTCTCGCCGCAATGCGCCGTTGGTTCCTCATCTTCCTCGTAGTCTTCTTGCCGATGCAGCTCAGTTGGGCGCAGTGGCGAGTTATTTGCGAGCATGAAAGTGAGGCAACGGCTCGGCAAGTTGGGCACCACGAGCACCAGCACCAAGCAGATGCCGAACCCCACGGACAGCGACAACTCCAAGGTGCCTGGGGTCGTTTGATACAGACTGTGGTGCTTGCCACGCTGGCTGTTGCACGGCCATGCTGCAGTCGACACTTCTCGTGACGGTTAGCCTGTCATCTGATGCACACGGCGCACCGGCGCTGCGCCTGTCCTCTCACCCCGCCTCCTGCCGGAACGCCCGAACTGGACTGACCTCGCCTGATCGGCGAGGCTGGCTTTTCCCCGACCTGTTACGCATCCGCGCAATGCCTTGCGTGATCGTGTAGCGGGTTCCCGTTGATCGCACCTCGCCGATTCCCCAGGAAATGTTTTCCATTTTGGAGAATCGGATGTTCCGACGAAGTCAAGTTATTTGGTTGCCTTGCGTGATGCTGGCCTGGCTGCCAGCGGCGCTGCCGCCGACCCGGCACCCCACCACGCTCAAGCAAGCCTTTGAAGCCGCATGGCAGCCCAACCTGAAACTCTGTCACAACAGATGCGCCAGGAAGCGAGCGGCGTGCGCAGCAGCAGGCCGCCACCCGTTGGACCGCAGAGCCGCTGGTGCTGGAGTTGTCCACCAAGACTGATCGCCTGAACCAGAACCTGGGGCGTGATGAAACAGTGGCCGGGATCAGCATTCCGTTGGTGGTTGCCGGGCGAACGCACACGCACCGGCGCGGTGGCTGATGCCCACGGCACGCGCGCAGCGAACAGCCGTGCGGGCGGCGCGGTTGTACAGCGGCACACGCGCGCGAGGCTTAATGGCCTGGCAGCGGGCTCGTGTCGACCATGGACTCGCCGGTGAACTGTTAGGCCACGCGCAACAACTGGCTAAGGATGTGGGCAAACGTGCGCGAGTGGTGACTTGGCGCGTGCCGACCAGCACCAGGCCGATGGGGCAGTGGCTTCTGCCGAGGTGACGCTGGCGGAGGCCGGCGCGAGCTGGCGACGTCCGCCCAGCGCTTGCGTGCACTATCTGGTCAGGTTCCAAAGTCCCTGCTGTTGGCACGAGTGGTGGGCGTTTTGTTGGCGCAATCGGTGCAGAGCCGATGCCTGTTTTGCCTGCGGATAGTGCCACGCTGATGGCTACTCACCCGGCAGTTGCCGAATTGCAGGACAGTGCAGATGTGGCCCAACGCTCCGCCGAACTGGCCCAGGTGCAGACCCGTGCCAATCCGAGTTGATGTGGCCACCGCCGCGACCGTGGGCAATCGGATGAGGCCTACCAGCACAGCATCACTCTGGGTATTCGTATCCCGTTGGGCTCTAGCAGCAGCAACCAGGCCAAACGCGCCAGCGCCCAGGCCGATGCGATGGAAGCCCGGCGCAAGTGCGGCTGGAGAGCGAACGGCTGCTAGGAGAGGTAGAAGCTGCCCGCGTTGGACTGGTGTCCGCCCAGACTCAGCTAGCCGCGGCCCAACGGCGTGCGCTGTTGGCCCGCGAGTCACGCGTGTTTTTTCAGATCGTTCCAGTTGGGCGAGACCGATCTGCCCACCCGCTTGCGCATGGAGCGCGAAGCCATGGACGCCGAACGCCAGGCTGCACGTGCGGCGTCGACCTGGCTGCAGCTCCAGTCCGCCTTGCGCCAAACCCTGGGGCTGTTGCCGGAATAAGCCCTGCCCAGTCTCTGCACAAACCACTCATTTATAGAAACAACTGACGAAATTCTAACCTGGCGCAAGCCTTTTTTGCTCGCGATGATCTTGGCCACCGTATCCCTGTGCGGTTGGGCCGGTGACGGCCACGACCATGGCGAAGCACCTTCCGCTGCGGGCGGTCCGGCCAAGCCACGCTTTACCGCCACGTCTGAGGCCTTTGAGCTGGTGGGTGTGGTGAATGGCAAAAATATCACGCTGTACCTGGACCACGCGGCTGACAACAGCCCGGTCAAGGACGCCACGCTGGAGCTTGAATTGGGCGGCGCCAAGGTAGCGGTCCAACCGCACGGCGAAGGCGAGTTCGAGGTCACGCTTGCTGCAGAACTGCAGCCTGGAGAGATCAGTGTGACCGCAACCGTGGTCGCAGGCGCTGTGACCGATCTGCTGGCCGGTGACCTGGACATCCATGCTGACACCCACGTAGACGCCGCGCAAGGCGCAACGTGGAAGACCTATGCCGCCTGGGCAATCGGCGGACTGTTGGCCCTGGCCATGCTTTGTCTTTGTCGTGCGCCGCGCGGGAGCGCAGCGCAACACGCGTTTGGGAGGTGCAGCATGAAGCCCCGATTTCTGATGCTGGCTGCTTGCCAAATGTTGAGTGCCATGGTGTTGACCCTAGCGCCCGTCGCATGGGCGGGTGAAGGCCATGACCATGGTGACGCCGCACCCGCCGTCAGCGGTGACGGTGACGGCCCAAAACGCCTGCCCGATGGCAGCGTGTTTTTACCCAAACCAGCCCAACGCCAGATTGGCGTTCGCACACTGGTGCTCACCGACGCTGAGCTACCCCGTTCACTGGAACTGGCCGGCAAGGTGGTGATGGACCCCAACGCCGGGGGTAAGGTGCAGGCGCTGGTAGCAGGCCGCTTGGAAGCTGGAGCGCGTGGTTTACCCAGTGTGGGTCAATCAGTGAAGAAGGGCGATGTACTCGCCTACGTGGTGCCTTCTAGCGGCGCCATCGAACGCTCCAACCAGGCCAGCGCGCTGGCCGAGCTGCGCGCCGCCAGGTCTCTGGTCGAAAAACGCCTGGCCCGCCTGCAGGAGCTGTCGGACACGGTGCCACGCAAAGACATTGAAGCGGCACAAAGCGAACTCAGCAGCCTTAGTGAGCGTATGGCAGCAGTCAGCGGTGGGCTGAACAACCGCGACGCCCTGGTCGCGCCAGTCTCTGGTGTCATTGCCTCCAGCAATGCGGTTGCAGGCCAGGTGGTGGATGCCCGCGAATTGGTGTTTGAGGTGGTGGATCCCACCCGCCTGCGTATTGAAGCGCTAGCCTACGACGCAGCGGTGGTGAGCGACGTGGCTGGCGCCACCCTGGCCCTGGGCACGGATACCGTGGCCTTGCGCTTTATCGGTGCGGCGCGCAGTTTGCGCGAGCAAGCCCTGCCCATGTTGTTCCAGGCCGAAGGCCAAGCCTTGTCCAAATTGGCCGTGGGCCAGCCGGTCAAGGTGTATGCAAACGGCTACACGTGTCAAAGGCATCCGGGTGCCCGCACAAGCGCTGCTGAAGAGCCCGGCCAACCAGACGGTGGTATGGGTCAAGACAGCAGCAGAGCGGTTTGAGCCGCGCACGGTCACGACCGAGATTCTGGATGGCGCCTCGTTTGCGGTGATGTCGGGCCTGAAGGCTGGCGACCGTATTGCCACGCAAGGGGCCAGCTTGATCAACCAAATTCGCTAAAAAGGAGTCACACGCATGTTCAAGTGGCTTCTCGATAACAGCCTGTCCAACCGGCTGCTGGTCATCATTGCCAGCCTGGTGTTGATGGCCTATGGCGCGTTCACGCTGTCGCGCACACCGGTGGATGTGTTCCCCGATCTCAACAAGCCCACGGTCACCATCATGACCGAGGCCGGTGGCATGGCGGCCGAAGAGGTGGAGCAACTCTTGACTTTCCCGCTGGAAACCACGATGAACGGCCTGCCGGGTGTGGAGAGCGTTCGCTCGGTCTCCAGTGCCGGGCTGTCCTTCATCTACGTCACCTTTGACTGGAGCACCGAGATCTTTCGCGCCCGCCAGATGGTGTCTGAGCGTTTGTCGGCGATGGAAGAAGGGCTGCCCGCCGGTGTGGTGCCGCGTATGGGGCCCTATCAGCTCCATCATGGGCGAGATCATGCAGATTGCGATCCCCATCGACACGGCCAAAATCTCGCCGATGCAGGTGCGTGAATATGCCGATTGGGTGTTGCGCCCACGGCTGATGGCCGTACCCGGCGTGGCGCAGGTGATTCCGATTGGCGGCGAGGTGCGCCAGTTCCAGGTTCAACCCAACACCGTGCGCATGGCCGAGCTAGGCATTTCGCATGAGCAGCTGGAGGGGAGCGCTGAAAGGTTTCTCGTCCAACACCTCGGGCGGATTTTGGAACTCAATGGCCGCGAATACCTGATCCGCAACCTGGGCCGTACCTCGCGGCTGGAGGACCTGAAGAACCTGGCCTTGACGACCAAGAACGGCCAACCCATCCTACTGCGCCAGATTGGAGAGGTGGCGTTTGCACCCGCCATCAAACGGGGTGATGCGGGTTTTGAAGGCAAACCGGCGGTGATCCTGGGCATTCAAAAGCAACCCACAGCCGACACCATTGCGCTGACCCGTTCCATCGAATCTGCGTTGGCAGACATGAAACGCTCCTTGCCAGCTGGCATGGACGAGCCCAAGGTGACATTCCGCCAGGCGAGTTTTATTGAGTCATCCATCACGACGCTGCAAGGCAAGCTGATAGGTGCGTCGATCTTTGTCGCAGTGATCCTGTTCTTCTTTCTGGGCACCTTGCGGCCCACCATCATTGCACTGACCGCCATTCCGGTGTCTATCTTCATGACGGCGCTGGTGTTCAAGTATTTCGGTCTGTCCATCAACACCATGACACTGGGCGGCCTGGCCATCGCCATTGGCGGCCTGGTAGATGACGCGGTGGTGGGTGTAGAGAACGTGATGCGCCGCCTGAAGGTGGACCGCGAGCGCCACCACGACCACCGGATGAACCCACACGAGCTGGTGGCTAGCGCGACGATGGAGGTGCGCTCTGCCATTCTGTATGCCACCATCATCATCGTGTTGGTGTTTCTGCCGCTGTTTGCGCTGCCCGGTATGGAAGGGCGGCTGTTTGTGCCATTGGGCATTGCCTTCATCGTGTCCACACTGGCCTCACTGGTGGTGTCTGTCACGGTCACGCCGGTGCTGGCCTACTACCTTTGCCGCGCATGCGTTCGCTCAACCATGGCGACACCAAACTGCTGGCCTGGCTCAAACGTGGCTACCGGAGCAGCCTGCAGCGGGTGCTGAATGCCCCGAAGCCCGCACTGGTGGCAGCCGGTTTGGCCGTTTTGCTGGCGGCGGTGGCCGTGCCTTTTTTGCGAAGACCTTTTTGCCGCCGTTTAACGAGGGCACGCTGTTGGTCGGTCTACGGCTGAACCCTGGCGTCACGCTGGCCGAATCGTCTGCCTTGGCGCAGCAGGCTGAGCGATTGGTCAAACAAGTGCCCGAGGTCACACACGTCGGGCGTCGCAGTGGCCGGGCCGAGCTGGACGAACACGCCGAGGGAGTGCACGTCAGCGAACTGGACGTGGGGCTGAAACCCGCGTCCGAGCTGACCCGATCCATGGACGAGATTTCGGCCGATATCCGTGCGCGCCTGGTCAACCTGCCGGCGTCTATTGGTATCGGGCAACCCATCTCGCACCGCATAGACCACATGTTGTCGGGCGTGCGCTCACAAATCGCGATAAAGATTTTTGGTGACGATCTGGACACCCTGCGCGGGCAGGCCGATCTGCTGCAGACCAAGTTGGTCGCAGTGCCCGGCATCGCCGACCTGGAGATCGAGAAGCAGGTACTGGCGCCGCAGATCAAGGTACGTGTGGACTACGCTGCGGCGGCGCAATACGGCGTGCCCACACCGCAGATTCTGGCAGCACTACAAAGCTTGGTCGAAGGCGAAAAGGTGACGCAGATAGTGGAGGGCTCGCGCCGCTTCGCGCTGGTGGTGCGCCTGCCGGAGTCGGCTCGCTCGGTGGAAGGCCTGGGCAATATCCTGCTGCAAACCCCGTCGGGACCGGTACCGCTGTCCAAAGTTGCCACCATTGAAGACAGTGACGGCCCCAACCAGATCAGCCGTGATGATGGCAAGCGCCGCATCGTGCTGTCGGCCAATGCGCAGGGCCGTGCGCTTTCCGAGATTGTGGAAGACATCCGCAAGGTGGTGGCCGACTCCAAGCTGCCCGAGGGCTACTTCATCACGTTGGGTGGTCAGTTTCAGGCGCAGGAAGAGGCGTCCAAACTGGTGGGCTTGCTGTCCATCGTGTCTTTGGTGCTGATGTTTGTAGTGCTGTATAGCCGATACCAGTCGGTTACCTTGTCGGTACTGATCATGGTCAATATTCCGCTGGCGTTGGTCGGTGCGGTGCTGGGCTTGTGGATATCGGGCCAACCGCTGTCGGTGGCAGCGCTAGTGGGCTTTATCACGCTGGCGGGTATTTCGGTACGCAACGGCATTTTGAAGGTTAGCCACTACATCAACCTGATGCGAATCGAGGGTGAAGAGTTTGACCACAAGATGGTGGTGCGCGGCTCGCTGGAACGGTTGAGCCCGGTGCTGATGACCGCTCTGGTGACCGCCTTTGCGCTGGCACCGCTGTTGTTTGAGGCTGAGCGCCCAGGCACCGAGATCTTGCACCCCGTTGCGGTAGTGATCTTCTCTGGCCTGATCAGCTCCACGCTGCTCGATACCTATTTGACGCCAGTCCTGTTCTGGCTGTTTGGCCGAAAGGACGCCGAACGCTTGTTGGACGACCGCAATGCGGAAGCCTTCTGATTTTTTAACCCCCTGAAAGGAACACATATGAAATTCCCTCAACTCATAGCCGCCTTGGCCTTAGCGACCACGGGCGCAGCTTTCGCTGCCGACAACCATGCCCATGGACATGAGCACAAACCGCTGCATGGTGGCCTCGTGGTTGAGGTCAAAGACATGGACTACGAACTCGTTGCCAAGCCCGATTTGCTGCAATTGCATCTACGTGACCACGGAAAAGCCGTGGATGTCAGCAAGGCTGCAGCCAAGCTGACTTTGCTTTCCGGTACCGACAAGCAGGAGGTGGAACTCAAACCAGCTGGCGACAAGCTGGAAGCCAAGGGAAGCTTCAAAGTGGCGGCTGGCACCAAGGTGGTGGCCGTGGTGTCGCTGGGGGGCAAGTCGTCCACGGCACGCTTTGTGCTGAAGTGACTTTTCACTTCAGACAGGAAAAGTTTCAAAGTGGAAGCAGATGCCAAGGCTCTTGTGGACGAAAGGAAACACCATGGATGTAAGGATTCTTTTGCTGGCGGGCCTGATTCTGTTCACCTTGGGTGGCTGCGCCGGGCATACGCACAGTTTGATTCATGACCGTAGCGACCAGGACATCACGGTTGGAATCTTCCGGCACGAAGGGCCGGAGGGCGCAATGATGGTTTTGGAGTTGCGGGGTGACCGTTTTGAAGCGCGGGGCTTCGCGATTGAGCGCAAGCGTAACCTTGCGGAACTCCGGCGTCTCTACGGTACGGGAAAGCATTACGACCGGATTTTTTCTGGATTGGATACTGACCACTACGTGTATTCCGCCGAACCGGTTTTGCGTGCTGCCAATGGCGCGACGTTGCGCTGCTCGGCGTTATGGCGAGTCGGCGGATCACCCTCTGGGCATTGCCTGGCCGCTGACGAACCGCCCATCCATTTCCGATTCGGATGACGTGGGGGTCGAACCAGATGCTGGCGAATGTTGACGCCGAGCCCAGGGAAACCAGCAAAGCCTCAGGCAAGTTCACGAAGCTGGTGGGTAAATAGTCCACACCAAGCATTGTGCTGAAGTAGTTCGACTAAATTGGCTGCTAGCCCCCGTGGTTACAGCACACACCGCTACGTATTTTGTAGCGATCCAAACGATTGTCAACATCGCCTTTGCTAATACGGCTATGAAGCGCCACCGGCTGTCTTGCAACCGCAACCGGTAGCGCAGGCTCGTGGTGCAGAACGGTGCAGGTGTTTGCGCCACCTCAAAACGAGCAGGGAACTCAACACCAGCACGGCCGCTGCCGCCAGCCACCAGGCATTGGTCAACAGATCGCTGGCGGAATAGACGCCCAGGCTGGCCAGCAGGGTCAAGGCTAGGGGCGCGACCAGAGGAATGCAGCACACTCCGCACGCGACGACTGCGGTCGCAACTGCGGCGGCTGTGGCTTTCCCTGCGTGGGGCGGGGTTTTGTGGATGGAAAACATGGAACAGTCCTTGTGTTGTATGCAATAGTGCAGGCCGTACGGTACAAGCTCAAGTTACTTGAGGTGCAAGTCTTTTCTTCAATAACCTTTCAAAATGTCCAACACCCCACTCACCATTGGTGCCCTGGCGGCCCACACGCGCTGCAGTGTGCCCACCATTCGTTATTACGAGCAGATCGGTCTGTTGCCCAGCGCGGGCCGCGCGGCCAACGGGCACCGCACCTACAGTCGCCGCGACCTCACACGCCTGGGCTTCATCAAGCGGTGCCGGGACTTTGGCTTCCCAATCGAGCAGGTGCGGGTGCTGGCCCAGTTGTTCGACGATGGCGACCGCGCCTGCAGCGAGGTGCGTGAACAGGCGCAACTGCACCTGGACGAGGTCCGTGCCAAGCTTGCCGATATGCGCCAACTGGAGGCCAGCCTGGAATTGATGGTCGACAGTTGTGATGCCACCTGCAGCGCCGGGCTTACGCGTGACTGCTGCATTCTTGCGGACATGGCCGTCACATGACCATGGATGCCATAGCCCTTGCCCGCAGCTTCGGTCTGTTTTTTGCCACGGCGATTGCAGAGCTTGTGGGGTGTTACCTGCCCCTGTTGTGGCTGACTGGCAAAGGCCCGGCTTGGCTGTTATTGCCAGCTGCTCTCAGTTTGATGGTTTTTGTTTGGCTCTTGACCCTGCATCCGGCGGCCAGTGGTCGGGTGTACGCCACCTATGGTGCGGTGTATATCGCCACGGCGCTGGGCTGGTTGTACTTTGTGGATGGTGTCACGCCCACGTGGAATGATTACCTCGGCGTAGGCTTGGCACTGGCCGGGGCGGGCGTCATCGCGCTGGGGCACCGCACGGCCTGAGGTCTTCTGCCGGTTTGCCGCCTACAAAACCTATATGTAAAAATTGCCTCTAGCCCTCGTGGATGTTGCGCAAGCAGCTACTCTTTTAGTAGCAACTTTGATTTACCCATGACCCTCAACACCTGGTGGCCCGGTGAAACGCAGCGCGAGTGACAAGCGTGGCGCCAAGGTCGACGAACTGCACCTCACAGCCCTGGAGCAGAGACGGGTTCTCGATCACATCGGTGTGGACTCCGAACCCCCCGCACATATCCCCGGCGCGCGGGCCACGCAAATCACGCTCCTGAACAACAAGCCCTGGTGGTGAACCTGGCTGCAGGGGAGGCAAATCGAGCGTCTCAGGCGGATTGAGCGCGATTGCACGATGCGATATCTGGCCCCATGTGGTTGAAACGTCTATCGGTCCGTAGATGCCTCAGGGCTCGGAAATACCACCCAGCTGCGCAGCGACGCGCTCCGAGAGTTCGGTCATGCTGGCAAGCTCGTCGTCGGACAGGGGTTCCATCATTCGCTTCACGATTGCGTCCTGAATCGCCAGGGTTTGCTGGGCTAGCGTTTCACCTTCGATAGAGAGGTACAGGCGTTTGATACGGCCGTCGCTTGGGTCTGCCTCGCGGCGCAGCAGCGCTTGTGCTTCCATGCGGGTGAGCAGCATGCTAATGCCGCTCTTGGCCACAAAGCAACGTTTGGCCAGCGCTTGCTGCGTCATGCCAGGGTGGAGCATCAGGTTGGCCAGCACCTCATGTTCGCCCACGCGCAAACCCAAGACGGCGAGTTGGCTTGCCATGGCGGCATCACACAGGTTGTAGGCTCGCACCACACCAAACCACGCTTTGCTGGTGGCAGCTTTTCTGGCAGAGGACTCTAAAGTATTTGGCATTATTTGGTTCAATGTTGAACTATAATAGTTCACAACTGAACGAAATTGTAGCGTACCCGTCCTCGCAATTTGTACCTTTACAGACCCAACAGGAGCCCCACCATGATCGTCGGTCAAAAATATGTCTCCAGCGAAATCGACACCCACTATGACGCCATCGTCATCGGCTCCGGTCTGGGTGGCCTGACCACTGCCGCGCTGATGGCCAAGTCGGGCAAAAAGGTGCTGGTGCTGGAGCGCCACTACACCGCTGGCGGATTCACCCATTCCTTCAAACGCCGTGGCTACGAGTGGGATGTAGGCGTGCACTACATCGGCGAGGTGCACAACCCCAACTCGCCTTTGCGCCGGGTGTTTGATGTGATTACCGATGGCAAGCTGGAGTGGGCCAAGATGGACGCGGTGTACGACAAAATCATCATCCAGGACACGCAGTACAACTTTGTAGCCGGTGCCGCCAATTTTCGGGATGAGTTGCTCAAGTCGTTCCCCCAAGGCCGCAAGCAGATTGACGACTACCTCAAGCACATCCGCGCGGCCACCAACAGCTTGCCCGTGCACCTGGGTCAGCGCTACTTGCCCACACGCTTGCAAGCCCTTGCCACCAAGCTGGGCGGCAACTATTTTGGGCGCACCACCAAGGCGGTGATGGCGGACTTCATCCAAGACCCCAAGCTTGCCAGCGTGTTGTGCGGCCAGTGGGGCGACTATGGGCTGCCACCCGCACAAAGCAGCTTTGCCATGCACGCGGTAGTGGCACAGCATTACCTGGGCGGCGCGAGCTTCCCCATCGGCGGGGCGTCGCAAATCGCGCGCCATATTGAACCCGTGATTCAGCGCGCCGGTGGTGCGGTGGTGGTGAGCGCCGAGGTAGAACAAATCATGGTGGAGGGAGACCGCGCCATCGGTGTGCGCATGAGTAATGGCGATGAAATCTTGAGCCAGCACGTCATCAGCGCGGCGGGCCTGCACAACACCTATGGCAAGCTGATACCCGATGCGGTGGGCACACGCCTGAAGCTGCGGGACAAGCTCTCGGCGTTTAAGCCCTCCGTGGCGCACCTCGGGCTCTACATTGGTCTCCATGGCACGGACAAAGACTTGCAGCTAGAGCAGGCCAACAAGTGGGTCTACCAAGACTACGACCACGATGCCAGTCTGGCCAAGTTCATGGCCCAACCAGCTCCCAACAAGAACACTGAATCGCCGCTGAACTACATTTCATTCCCCTCCAGCAAAGACCCGGCCTGGGACAGCCACTACCCTGGCAAGTCCACCATCGACGTGATCTCGCTGGCCCCCTTTGAGTGGTTCAAAAAGTGGGCCGACAAGCCCTGGAAAAACCGGGGCGCCGACTATGACGACCTGAAATCCATGTTGGCGGAGAAGCTGTTGGCCGACGTCTACAAACACGCGCCCCAAGCGCGCGGCAAGGTGGACTACTTTGAGCTATCCACCCCCTTGTCCACCGCGCACTTCAGCAACTACGCCCAAGGCCAGGTCTATGGTCTGGAGCACACGCCCGAGCGCTTTGCGCAAAGCTGGGTCAAGCCGCGCACGCCGATCCAAGGCTTGTATTTGACGGGGCAAGACATTCTGTTTTGCGGTGTGGCGTCGGCCATGATGTCGGGCGTGATGACCGCCATCAGCGTGCTGGGTGCGGCAACTGTGAAGGTACTGCCGGACTTTCTGGGTGAAAAAGGCAAATGGATCGGGCAGGTGGCGGACAAGCTGCCGCTGGTTGGGCGCAAATCGTCGGTGGATGTCGGTCAGGTTCAAAAGCTCGCTTTGCCAGACCCCGTGCAGCGCGCGTTGGTTGCGCGCTGCACCGAGGTGCTGGACGTGACTTCGGATGCCAAAGCGTTTCGATTTGTCGATGCTGCAGGGCTGCCTTTGGACTACAAGCCCGGCCAGTTTGTGACTTTGGAAATTGAAGTGGATGGCAAAAAGCTGTTTCGCTCCTACACCATGTCTTCCACACCCACCCAGCCGGCGTACTTTGAGTTGACCGTCAAGCGCCTCGATGGCGGCGCGGTTTCCAACTGGCTTTGCGACCACCTGCAGGCGGGCACCACTCTGAAAATGACCGGCCCCCACGGCAAGTTCACCTGCGCTCCCAAGCCGCGCAAGAAACTGCTGCTGTTGTCCGCAGGCAGTGGTGTCACGCCCATGTTGTCAATGGCGCGATGGATACATGATCAGCAGCAAAACGACCAAAGTAACGCAGGTCAGCTCCTGGACACTGACGTGGTGTACTTCCACTGTGCCCGCACGGCCCAAGACCTGATCTTTGCTGCCGAAGTAGACGCAATGGCCGCCACCAACCCGCGCATCAAGCAGCACACCAGCCTGACCCGCAGCACCAAAAAAGACAAATGGCGCGGCCTCACCGGTTACCTGGATGCAGCCATGTTGAAGAAAATTGCACCCGACTTTGCTGAGCGCGAGGTCTATATCTGCGGCCCCACCGGGTTTATGGATGGCACCAAGGCGCTGTTCCAGAAGTCAGGCTTTGCCATGGGCCACTTCCACGAGGAGAGCTTTGGCACCGCCAGCACGGTGCAGGCCAGCGGTGGCAGCGTGTGTTTCGAGGCCTCAGGTATCGAGGTGGCCTGCAGCGGCCAGCAAAGCATTCTGGAAATTGCCGACCAGGCAGGTGTGAAGATAGCCAGCGCCTGCCGCACGGGTGACTGTGGCGAGTGCAAGGTGCGAAAAGTGTCGGGCGACGCACCGATGGGCAGCACCGCAGGCCTGGACCCGCACGAGGTGGAAGACGGCTATGTGCTGACCTGCGTGGGCTTTGCGAATGGACGGGTGGTGCTATTCAAGTAATAGCTGTTTGCGTACATTCCACGGGGGCTGGCAGCTGCTCTTTCAACAGCTAATTCAGACATAGCCAAAAAGTGCCGCTAGCCCTCGTGGATGTTGCGCAAGCAGCTACTCTTTTGGTAGCAACTGTCTGCGTGGTGTACAGCCCATCATCGATTCGAGCGTTGATGGTGGGTGTCGAGGCGGTGTTCGCGCCGATGCCTTTTTAGGCGTTGACATCCCGCATCAGCATCATGTCCTGGATGCGGGTGACGCGGTGTGTCAAACCCCACCGCGCCGGTCCATGGTGCGCGCGGGTTGTCAAACGTGCCAAACACCATGTCCCAGAGGGGTAAGTCGCCGTAGTTGCGCGCCTGGTTGTCGCGCGCATGGTGCAGCACATGGGACTCTGGCCGGGGGATTAGGTAGCCAATCCAGTGCGGTGTATGGATGTTCCAATGCTGCCACATGCTCAGCAGCGCGCTGACCAATGCCACCGCCGGATGCGGCCATGGGCGTGAGTCCCAGCAGGTAGACGCTGACCGTCGTTCCCAGCATGACCTTGAGCAGCACCTCGACCGGGTGGGTGTAGTAGGCGCCCGCAATGTCCACGCGCTGCGCACTGTGGTGCAACTGGTGGGCGGCGCGCCACAGCCAGTCAAAACGGTGCTCGGCGCGGTGCAGCCAGTAGCCAAAGAAGCTGGTGACCAAAAGCCCAACGGGAATGCCCCACAGGCCCAGAGCGCTTAAATCCAGCACCGCATGGGTTTCGAACCAGCCCAATGGCAGCAGCAAGGGCGCCAGCGAGCCGACCACCAGCACCATGGCAAAGAACAGCAAGCCCGTCAGCCGCCAGCGGTGAACGGTTTCGAACCGCCGCGCCGCGTAACGTGACTCGATGCCGAGCAAGATAAAAAAGATGACCGGTATGGCGAGGCCTAATAATTTTTCGGGTTGCATGACTGTCTCCTGTGGTGGTTTGGTTGGGTGATGACGTGCTTATGTGCACCGATATGCATATAAAGAAGTAAAAAAAAGGCCGCTCAAAAAATCAGCGGCTGGGGCCGGCACAACACAGTGGCACCAGGGTGCGCATGAGGTCCACGATCTTCTCCATGCGCGACGCGATCGCGGGGCCGTCAATCTCGTAAAAGGTGTGCCGTCCTTCGGTCTGTGCATGTAACACGCCAGCGCGCTCCAGGGTTTGGAGGTGCCGGGCGATGACCGAACGGTCTTGCGGCATGGCCTCGGCGACGGTGGCGATGTCGGAGCGGCCCAGCAACACCAGTTGGCGGAAGATTGCCAGGCGTGCGGGTTCACACAGCGCACGGAAGAAGTCGGCATCCAGTATCTCGACGCAGGCGTCTGCAGCTTGGGTGCGGGTGGTGATCGGGTTCATGCGTTGGAGTATATGTGCGCATACATGCACATGTCAAGTGAATGCGCCAATTTGGATCACCCGTGCGGTACCCGATGCGGGCGCACATTTCTGTAGCGCTAGTTGACCTGAAGCTTGCTCAGCTTGCGCCAGGCGTTAACAAGTGCTTCCACGGCGCGATTGACGTCGTCGAGTGTGCTCATACGCCCGACCGAGAGGCGCACCGCACCAGCGGCGCGCGCCGCATCCACCCCCATGGCCGCCAGTACACCGCTGACCGCATCGTGTTCTGAATGGCATGCCGAACCCACCGATGCGGCGACGGCATCGGCCGCCTCCGCCAGCACGGCGCGCCCGCTGACCCCGGGAAACGAGACGTGTAAGGTATTGGGCAGTCGTTGTTCGGGGTGGCCATTGAGCTGGAGGTCCGGAATCGAAGCGAGCAGCCCCTGGTGCAAGCGGTCGCGCAGTGCCATCAGGTGCGTTGCAGTTGCGGTCAGAGTCTCGCCCGCAAGCCCTGCGGCTGCTCCGAGCGCCACGATCGACGCCACGCTTTCCGTACCGGGCCGCAGTCCATGCTCTTGGTCTGCACCGAACAACACCGAAAGAATGGCGGTGCCGCCACGCACGTACAAAGCCCCAATGCCCTTGGGTGCGTAAAACTTGTGCCCCGCCAGCGTCAGCAGGTCGACGCCCAAATCATCGACGGAAAGTTGTACTTTGCCCGCTGATTGCGCTGCATCGGTGTGCAACACAATACCGCGCTGGCGCGTGTGCTGCGCAATCTCGGCAATGGGTTGCAGACTGCCCACCTCGTTATTGGCGTGCATGATGGATACCAGCGCGGTGTCATCCCGCAGTACCGAGCCCACCCGGTCCGCCGAGACCAGCCCCCAACCGTCGACCGGCACCACGGTGACGTCCCATCCCTGCGCCCGCAAATGCATAGCCGGGGCCATCACTGCAGGATGCTCAATGGCACTGACAACCAGGTGGCGTTTACCAGAGCCGCTGGCAACCACGGCCTGTGCAACGCCCAGCAAAGCCAGGTTGTTGGCCTCGGTGGCACAAGCGGTAAAGATGATCTCCTGCGGTTGCGCGCCCAACAGGTCGGAGACCTGGCTCCGCGCAGTGGCCACGGCTAGAGCAGCGCGTTGACCAAGCACATGCGAACTCGACGGGTTGCCATACTGATCACGCAACCAGGGCAGCATGGCATCAAACACCTCAGGCGCTATCGGTGTGGTCGCGTTGTAGTCCAGGTAAATGGGGTTGCTCATCTTGGGTTGTCCATAAGGATTGGTGATCAGTTGCGCCAGATCAAAGCGATTCATTCTAACGAGCATTAGAATGTAAGCCATGAACAACCGCAGCCTCAAAGACCTTTTGTACGAACAGGTGTCCCGCGTGGGCAAAGCGCTTTCCAGCCCCAAGCGATTGGAAATTCTGGAAATGCTGGCTCAGGGGGAGAAGGCTGTTGAAACAATTTCTGCCGAAGTCGCCATCGACAACAAGCTGGCCAGCGCCCACCTGAAAGCACTGAAAGAAGCCCGTCTGGTGCAAACCCGGCGCGACGGCAAACGCATCTACTACAAGCTGACGGGGCCCGATGTTGCGCAATTGGGCGTGAGTCTGCGCCAGGTGGCGGAAGAGCATCTGGTGGAGTTGCAGATGGCTGTGCAAAAAATGATGGCGAACCCGGACCATATGGTCAGCGTGGGACGCAAGGAGTTGATGGCCCAGGCCAAACGCGGCGAGGTCATCGTGCTGGATGTACGTCCGCAGGACGAATTTGACACCGCGCACCTGCCCCATGCGCGCTCGTTGCCCTTGTCCGAACTGGCACTTCGTCTGGCGGAGTTGCCGCGCGACGTAGAAATAGTCGCTTATTGCCGTGGGCCGTTTTGTCTGATGTCGGACGAGGCGGTCAAGCTGCTGCAAGCCAGCGGCTACCGTGCACGCAAGACCACAGACGGCATCAGCGAATGGCAGGCAGCGGGTCTTCCACTCGCCAAAAACTGAAACCTGTTGGAGAAGACCATGACCTCAACCCTCTTCATTCTCAACGACGCGCCCTATGGCAACGAGCGGGCCTACAACGCCCTGCGTCTGGCGGCAGCACTGGCGGGAAAGGAAGACCAAAAGGTCCGCATGTTCCTGATGGCCGACGCCGTTGGTTGCGCCAAGAGTGGACAAAAAGTACCTGAGGGTTACTACAACGTCCAACTCATGCTGGGCAAGCTGATTCGCAAGGGTGAAGTGAGCCTGTGTGGCACCTGCATGGATGCACGCGGTCTGGCCGAATCCGAGCTGATGGAGGGTGCCCACCGGGGCACGCTGGTCCAACTCGCAGACTGGACCGCCGAAGCGGACAAGGTCCTGGTTTTTTAATGCAAACAAGCTGACTACAACATGAAACTCCCTTTGATTACCGCTTCGCTCATGGCAATTGCCCTGCAATTCACGCCCATGCTGGCTGCTGCACAGGACAAAGCCGCCGTGGATGCCATGGAGTCGTATCTGGACTTCGTGGAGTACGGGGGCGCCACCATTTTTCCGGAGCAAATTCCCAGAGACGACTGGAAGAAGTTCTTTGTCATTGATGCCCGCGACAAGGACCAGTTCAACAAGGAGCACATTCCCGGTGCGGTCAATATCGAATGGCGGCGAGCGCTGGCCGAACGCAGCCGCATCCCCAAGGACAAACCGGTTCTGCTGTATTGCAATTCGGGCTCTTTGTCAGCGCAGGCGGGTTTCGCCCTGCGGGTAGCCGGGTATGAGAATGTGCGCATTCTGCAAGGCGGCTTCAGCGAATGGAAAGCCAAAGGAGGTCTGGATGCTGCCGAAAAGGCCACCCGGCCCGTGAAGCACTGAGTCTTGGCTTCAGCGTGGCGGAGCGTCGCTAACCCCGCGCCGGATTCAGGCGCGGGTGGGTCTCTTCTCCCAGCCACCACAGCACAGCGCCAGACGCAAACATCGACACCGCCACAAACCAGAAAGCGGCCTGCATCTGCCCGGTGAAGTGCGCCGCCAGACCCAGGCCCAGCGCACCGATGCCGTAACCCAGGTCACGCCAAAATCGATAGATGCCAATGGCCGAGCCGCGCCAGGCCGGGTGCGAGATGTCCGCGACAGCTGCCGAGAGGTTGGGGTACAGCAAGGCCATGCCAAAGCCCGAGACACCGGCCGACACAGCCCACCACGCCACGCCCTCACCCAACACCATGGCCGCCACCCCCGCGCCGCACATCCACATGCCCCAGACGTTGGGGCCGTGGCGCCCCACCCGATCCGACAGCCGGCCCGTAAACAGCTGTGAGCCGCCCCACACGAATCCATAGACACCAATGATCCAGCCCACATTGGTCAGGCTGACGCCCTGTTGGTACAGGAACACGGGGTAAAACACCCACACCAGGGCATCGACAAACTTCTCCACCAGCCCGGCCTGGCTCAGCGCCATCAGGCGCTTGTCGCGCCAGCTCATCAGGGTGAAGATTTCTCGCGTCGAGGGGTTGACTGACACGTTGGCGGGATAACGGGGGCGCAGCACTTGCGCAGACCCCGGCATGTGTTTGGCCGCTTCTGCCTTGGCCCATGGCAGAGTGTCCTTGACCCACAGTTGTGTCAGCAGCAGGGCCGAGCCTATGACCGCCAGGCCGAATACCAACAGGCCCTGGCGCGCACCGAAGCGCGTGGCCAGATAGGCGGTGAGGATGCCGGCCAACGCCACGCCCACGTAACCGGCGAATTCGTTGAGCCCGAGCGTGAGGCCGCGCTCCTCCAGCCGAGTGATGTCGAGCTTGGAGGTTTGCGTCATCGACCAGGTGAGCCCCTGGTTGATACCCAGCAAGACCGTGGCCGCCACCACCCAATTCCAGTTCGGGGCGTACCAGATCATGACGGGGATAGGCAAGGCAACCAGCCAGCCCATCAGCAACACCTGCTTGCGGCCCACGCGCTCCGACAGCCTGCCCGCCACAAAATTCATGACCCCCTTGACCAGCCCAAAAGCCACCACAAACGCACTCAGCAACACAAACGAGTTCTTGGGCACACCGAAGTCGGACTCGGCGAGGGCCGGCACCACGGTGCGTGTCATGCCAATGGTCAGCCCCACCAGCAGCACCTGCACCAACTGGTGCAGAAACTGGCCCAGGTTGTGGCGAATGCCGTGGCGCAGTTCCATACCGATCAGGCCGCAATGTTGGCGGCAACGATGCGGTCCATATCCGCGGGCCGTGGTATGGCGGTGGCCGTGAGTTCCCGCACGAAGGCGCCACGGTCCATGGCCAGGAAGGGGTTCCATCGCTTCTCAAAACCGATGGTGGACGAAGGCTTGCCCGACAGACCGGCGCCACAGGCACTCCCCGCCTGGTGCCCGGGGTAGATTTCCAGATCAGTCGGCAGATGGAGCAGTTTCGTATGCACGCTGTCGAACAACATGCCGGCCATCTCCTGCTCGCGTCCGGCCAGATCGGGCCGACCCACCGCGCCGACAAACAGCGTGTCCCCGGTAATGACGAACCACGGCTCAGCGCCGCGCCGCGCGTCCGTCACCAGCAGGCACATGCTGTCGAGTGTGTGTCCGGGCGTGTGGATCACTTGGACTGTGACGTTGCCAAGGTCCAGCGCCTGGCCCTCCGAAAACGGGAAGTAGTCGAACGTGACAAAGGATTGCGCGCTCTCGTGCAGGCAATAGGGTGCGCCAACGCGCCTTGCCAGTTCACGTCCGCCGCTGTAGTGGTCGGCGTGGACATGGGTGTCGATCACGTGTGTGATGCGTACCTGGGCCAACGCCGCCTGCGCGATGAACCAGTCCTCGTCACCGGCCACCACATCCACGGCAACCGCCAGGCCATGGCCCGCGCAGCCGAAGAAATAGGACAGTGAGGATTCTTTGGTGGGCAGTTGCTTAAAAAACATGGTGACGGACCCCAGGTGGGGTTTCGGCTATGAGTGCAGACATCCGTGTGTGCATGGGATCTCCTGGGGGCTTGGCAAAGGAACTGAGTTGCGTGGACGCAACCAGTTCAATCATACAGTCTAATGTGTATTAGATTGTATTGGGCTAAATCCTATCTTCAGGAGCTGGTGCTTGTCAGATGCCCACGCAGCCGAAAAGGTCAAATCAAATCTTATGAGTCGAATATGCCTATCGCCCTCGTATCTATTGCGTAAGTAGCTATTGTTTTGATAGTGAATTGCTGCGTGCTGCTCCACGCTTCAGCCATGCGAATGCTGGTGGTGGATGTCGGGATAGTGCGGATGCTGGTGCTGCAGCGGCGTGTGCTGGTGCGCATGGGTGTGTGGTTCAACCCCGTCCCAGTCGAAGTCATGCAGATGCTGGTGGTGCGCATCGTGGCGGTGGGCGTGAACATGGTGCATGGCCAAGTGTTCATGTGAATGGCCATGTTTTTCGGTCAAGTGAAGGCCAACGCCAGTCGCCATCAGTGCGGCGGCAAGCCAGAACAATGCGCCGGTCGGTTCGCCAAACACAGCTACCGACAAGGCAGCGCCGACAAAAGGCGCGGTGGAAAAATAGGCGCCGGTGCGGGCGGTGCCAAGGCCACGCAATGCCAGCACAAACAACACCAGACTCAGGCCGTATCCTAGGAAACCGATTAACAACGCACTGGACAACACACCGGCAGTGGGCCAGGCCGCGCCAAGCGTGAACGCTAGGCCGGTGTTTACACATCCAGCCACCATGCCCTTGCTGCCTGCCACGAACAGGGCATCAGACGCCGATACTTTGCGGGTCAGGTTGTTGTCAATGGCCCAGGCCAGGCAGGCGAGCACCAAGGCCAGGGGGCCCATGGCGGAGCCGGAGATGGAGCTTGCGTCCGTGGGCCAGGCCAAAACAGCGCCACCTGCAACAATCAACAGCATGCCCAGCACGATGCGACGGTCGGTGTGTTCGCGAAACACCATCCACGCCAGCACCGCGGTCAGCACCGATTCGAGGTTCAGGAACAAGGATGCACTGGCGGCCGTGGTGTGCTCTAGCCCGACCATCAGCAACACCGGGCCAATCACACCACCAAACCCGATAGCGCCCATCAACCAGGGCCACTCCCGGGCGGGCATGCCACTGGACTTCCAGCCCTTGTCGCGTACCAGGCGCATCAGGGTCAACCCAATGCCGCTGCCAAGGTACAGCAGACCTGCAATTAAAAATGGGGACGCAAACGCCGCTCCGCTGCCGACGAGTTGTTTGGCAAAGGGTGTGCTGGCTCCAAACAAGACCGCAGCGCCCAATGCGGGAAGGGCGGCACGATAGAGTGAAAGCATGGTGTTGTCACGGGTTATGTGGCGCTGCAGAGTGCCTGCCGCATCCCCAGTATGGCAGCGGAACTGATAGAGACAACAAATTTTACAAGGCCGCCAGTTTCCATATGACTTCCGCAACCCAGTACGCCAGTCATGAACCTATTGGCGGGTAGACTGTTGCCATGTCCAAAGCTAAAGACAACACCACTCTCAACGACAAGCGGCGCTCTGACGGACGCCGGCGCACTGACGCTGCCGAAAGCCGTTACGGCACACGGGACGCTCGGGCCAAGGATGGCGTGACCTTCAGGGTGCGCAGACTGGAACCCATGGTCGCCTGGGTGTTTGCCGGATATGCCCTGTGGTTGAACATTGTGTTCGACGCAACCGGATTGGGGTTTTGGTTGATCGTCCTCTTTGCAGCCTGTGTTGGTGGTTGGAGCCGCATGTTTCCGGCCCGCCAGCAAGCGGCCATGTTTTCGCGCGCTGCACTGTTGCTGGTCGGCGCTGTGCTGCTGCAGTTGTCGGCCGGACCCGGTTCGGCCATTGGCCCCTACTCAATTCTTGCACCCCTCACCCTGGTCTTTTACCTCTTTTTGCTGGCAAGGCCTTGGGCGCTCGGACTGGTGCTTTTTGCATTGGCCGCCTTTGTCGCGGTGGGATGGCTGACTTTGGCCGCAATTCCCTGGCAAGCCGTGTTGGCCTATACCGGAATTTTGATCGCTGTGGTACCGATCACACTGCAGTTTGGCACTGCATTGCGCCTGTCGGATGAAAGCACCGAATCTACGTTGCGTGATGACCGAACGCAGCTCTACAACGAAGCTGGGTTTTTTATGCATGGCGCGGTGTTGTTGGCAGATTGCCGTCAAAGGGGGCGGCCGTTTTGCATGGTGCTGCTCAGCGCCGCGGATTTGCTGGATGTTCCCGGGCTGCTGGGCAGAAAGGTCGCAAACGACTTGTTTGCACAGGTGGTTCGGGGTATAGCCCGTGTATCGGGCGAGGGTATTGCCGCCCGCACGGACGCTGTTGAGTTCGCCTTGTTGTTACCCGGCGTGTCAGCGGACCGCGCCGCAAGCTTGGTCAAGCAACAGTTGGGGGATCCGCCCAGGGTGGAAGTCAAGCTGGAAGCAAAAGACGCTGCCGACGCAAAACCGATCACCATTGTGTTGGACATGACCATTGCTCAATCCAAGGACAAGTCCGAAAACATCGAGGCGCTCTATGACAGTCTGCACACGCGCTGGACCGAGTCCAAAGCAGTGGACAAGGCGCGGGGCAAGTCAGTGGGCAAAGGGCTGGCGCTGGAGCCCTATGACGAAAGGGTATCCGGGCCACGGCGCACCGCCAGCCCTACCGTATTGATGGACCTGCGGCACAGATGAAGAAGTTCTGGCTCATGAAGTCCGAACCCAGCGAGGTGTCGGTCGACCACGCTTTGGCCGCACCCAAGGCCACGGTGCCGTGGACCGGTGTGCGCAACTACCAGGCGCGCAACTTCATGCGCGACGCCATGCAGATCGATGACGGCGTGCTGTTCTACCACTCCAGTTGTGCCGTGCCCGGCATTGTGGGCATTGCACGTGTGGCCTCTGCGGCCTACACCGACCCCACCCAATTCGACCCCCAATCACCGTACTATGACCCCGCGTCCAAGCAGAACGCGCCACGCTGGCTGTTGGTGGATGTGCAGGTGTTGCGCAAGACCCGCAATCTGACGCTGCCCGAACTACGAGCGGAAGCACAACTGCAAGACTTGATCGTGCTGCGCAAGGGCAATCGCCTGTCCATCACGCCAGTGGAGCCGCTGCACTGGGAAGCCATTTTGTCGCGACTGGTCTGACTGGCATGCTCGCGAATGGGGGGCATACCAGTTGAAAGCTGGTAATCCCCCCAGATAGTTGCGCTCAGGTACCGATCTTGCCGCCGTCGTTTTTGGTGATCACGATGGTGGCAGAGCGCGGCCGTTTGCCCAAGCCATAACCCGCGTTGCTGGGCCACTGGCTGGTGTACTTGGTGGGGTCGGTCACATCCGCCATCTTGGTGGTTTCACCGGGGTGCTGGATGTTGATGAATACGGCTTTGCCATCCGGTGTTTCACACAGGCCGGTGATTTCGCACGCAGACGCACCCACCAGAAACCGCTTCAAGTTCGTGGCGGTTGGTGTTTTGCCGACGAAAGTATCCACCGCCAAAGTGCTGCCATCGGTCTTGGTATAGCTCAGCGTCTTCTTGCCACCGTCGCCCACCTGGCCGGGCATGGCGGCCAGCATCATGCAGTTGGTGACATCGGTGTAGGCGCCGTCGTCGGTCTGTATCCACATGATGCCGGTGCTGGGGCTGAACACCAGGCCGTCGGGGCTGGAGAAGTCCTGGTCGCTGGTCAGGCTGGACAGGTTGACCTTGCTGGCGTCGGCACCGGATTCGGCACCAAAGGCATACACGTCCCAGGTCAAGGTGGTGGCTGCGGAACCGGCGGCACCCTCTTTGACACGCAAGATATGGCCATTGGGGTTGCCGTTTTGGGCGCTGCTGCCTTTCATGTCGGTGTAGGCACGTGGGTTGGCGCTGTCGGGCACCAATTGGCTGCTACCGGTGGCGTTGACGTTGCGGTTGCTGTTGTTGGTCAACGTGTAGTAGATCTCACCGTTGGCGGGGTTCACCGCACACCATTCGGGGCGGTCCATCTTGGTGGCGCCCACGGCATCGGCTGCCAGGCGCGAGTTCACACACACGTCGGCCTGGTCGGCAAACTTGTACCCAGCGTAGGCTGCAATGGTCGGGTTGCTGATGGACAACTCGATCCACTGGCCCGTGCCGTCGCTGTTGAACTTGGCGACATACAGCTTGCCGCTGTCCAGGTATTTGTCACCCGCGGCCATGCGGCTTAGTGGATCCGCATCGCTGGCGTCCCAGTTGGCGGCGGTCACAAACTTGTAGATGTATTCGTTGCGGGCATCGTCACCCATGTAAATGGCCAGTGGCTTGCCGGCGGCTGGCACGCTGAAAGCCGCGCTCTCGTGTGCGAAACGGCCCAGGGCGCTGCGTTTTTTGGCGGTGCGGGATTTGTCGTAGGCGTCGATCTCGACGATATAACCCATGCCATTGAGTTCATTGCGATAGTCGTCGCTGCCGTCCGCGCTAGTGCCGATTTTGCTGTTGTTCCAGCGCATGTATTTGTCGTCACTGCCACCGCTCTCCCAGCCGTGACGCGAGGCCGCGCCCTGGCTGCGGCCATAACGGTTGAGCGAAGTGACACTCTTATCGTTGCCGCGTGCGGCGTTGTCGGTCGCGCTGCGGAAGAAGTAACCAGCCCAGTTTTCTTCACCAGTCAGAAAGCTGCCCCATGGCGTTTTGCCCGTGCCGCAATTGTTCAGTGTGCCGCGGGTGCGCGTGCCATTGGTAGAGTACTTGGTGACCATCAGCGCATTACCGCGAACTGGGCCCGCCATTTCGATGTCGGTCAGCGGTGTCAGGCGGAAATTGAAGGCAGAGTCTTTGACATAGGCCCATTTGTCGGCCGTCTTCTTGACTTCAACCACCGAGACGCCGTGGATCGCAACTTCCTTGTCCACTTCTGCGGCAGGGCGGGGCAGGGTGGCGGTGCCTCCATTGGTGTGCAGGAAGAAAGAGCTGCGGGTCTCGTCGGTCGTCGCTTCGTGGTTCATGGCCAGCAGGCCGCGGTCGGTTGACGTTGACGATGGGCGGCCGGTGGCGCTCAGGCCATACCACTCCATGCCGTCGTGGTGGTCGCCTGCACGGTTTTCGAAATCACTGTCACTGCCGTCATTCTTGAACGCCGTAGCACCGCCCAAAATGGGGTCGCCCAGTGCGTAGATGACGCTTGCGGTGTAGCCGGCAGGCACGGTCACCTTGTCAGCCAGGTTCTTGGGCACTGCGCCAAAACCCAACGAAGTTGCGGTTGCCGCGGGTGTTGCTGCCACGGCGTCGCTGCCGCCTCCGCCACAGGCGGTGAGGGCTGTGCCGCCCAATACGGCGGTGCTGACGGATGCCACACTGCCCATCAGCAGACCACGGCGGCTTAGGCGCACCTTCAACACGCTGTCGAACGTGGGGTTGTCAGAGGTGTTGGAGTTTTCGTTGTTGAAGTCGTTCAGAGTGCTCACAAAGTGATCCTTGGGTTGGTTGGTAAAGCGATGACGAACGATAGAGAGGTGTCGTGACCGGGCCGTGTCGAATCGATGACGTTTGTGTGAAATGGGACGCAAAGGTGGGTCACTTCGCCGCGTTGTGATGGGCAGGTTCGGTCACAAAAGTGTCACGCCGCGCTGAAATAATTCAATACTTGTTGAATTGTTAAATTTATAAGAGTGAGGACAGTATGAAAGTCGGAATCAACGGAATGGGCCGCATCGGCCGCTTGGCCTTGCGTGCAGCCATGGGCGCGGCGGAACGCCAGTCAGACGATCCACGCGCGGGCAATCGTCTGGAGGTGGTGCACCTCAATGAACTCAAAGGCGGCGCGGCGGCCACGGCGCATTTGCTGACCTTTGACACCGTGCAGGGCCGCTGGCGCGAAGACATTGCGGCCGAGGGCGACAGCCACATTCACATCGGCAGCAAACAACTGGGCTTTACATCGCACGCCACAGCGGCCCAGATTCCCTGGGGTGACCTGGGTGTGGACGTGGTGCTGGAGTGCACCGGCAAGTTCCTGACTCCCGAGACGCTGCAAGGCCATCTGGACCGTGGTGCCAAGCGTGTCATCGTGGCTGCACCGGTTAAGGTCGGCAATGTGCTCAACATCGTGGTGGGCGTGAACCACCATTTGTATGACCCGGCACAGAACCACATCGTCACCGCGGCCTCTTGCACCACCAATTGCCTGGCACCGGTCGTGAAGGTGGTGCACGATGCCATTGGCATTCGCCATGGCCAGATCACCACGCTGCACAACCCGACCAATACCAACCTGGTGGTGGATGCGCCGCACAAAGACCTGCGCCGCGCCCGAAGCGCGATGATGAGCCTGGCACCCACCACCACCGGCAGCGCCACGGCCATTGCGCTGATTTACCCCGAACTCCAAGGCAAGCTCAACGGCCACGCGGTCCGTGTGCCCGCATTGAATGCCTCGCTGACCGACTGCGTGTTTGAAATGAAACGCGAGACCAGTGTTGAAGAAGTCAACGCACTGTTCGCCGCAGCTGCCAAGGGACCACTGGCCGGCATTCTGGGCTATGAGGCGCGCCCGCTGGTGAGTGCCGACTACGCCCGCGACACCCGCAGCAGCATTGTGGATGCACTCTCCACCATGGTCACCGACGGCACGCTGCTCAAGGTTTACGCCTGGTACGACAACGAGATGGGCTACGCCTGCCGCATGGTGGACCTGGCCTGCCACATGGAAACCGTGGGTATCTGACATGGCAAGCAACGCGACCGGAGCCAGCGCCGCACGCAACTACGCCATCGTCACCAGCGCCTATTGGGGCTTTACGCTCACCGACGGCGCGCTGCGCATGCTGGTGCTGCTGCACTTCTACAAGCTGGGGTACTCGCCGTTCACACTGGCTTTTTTGTTCTTGCTGTACGAGGCGGCCGGCATTGCGGCCAACTTGATTGGTGGCTGGCTGGCCACGCGCTACGGAATTGCCCGCATGCTGGTCGTGGGGCTGAGCACACAGATCACCGGCTTCCTGCTGCTCTCGGCCCTGTCGCCGGATTGGACGGCCACGCTCTCGGTGGCCTGGGTGGTGCTGTCGCAGGGTGTGTGTGGTGTTGCCAAAGACTTGACCAAAACCGCCAGCAAGTCCGCCATCAAACTCACGGCAGGCGAGGCCTCGGGCCAGCTCTTCAAATGGGTGGCCTGGTTTACCGGCAGCAAAAACGCCATGAAGGGCATTGGCTTTTTTCTGGGCGGTGTGTTGCTGGAGGTGCTGGGCTTCAGAGGTTCGTTGTGGGTGATGGCCGGTTTGTTGTGTCTGGTGCTGATGGGTGTAGTCGTTTAT
The DNA here is from genome assembly GCA_016703945.1 of Candidatus Aalborgicola danicus. Taxonomy (GTDB): domain Bacteria; phylum Pseudomonadota; class Gammaproteobacteria; order Burkholderiales; family Burkholderiaceae_C; genus Allorhodoferax; species Allorhodoferax danicus. The sequence continues at coordinate 161,872 of JADJBC010000001.1, read as the reverse complement.
GTGCCGCCGCTGATGGGCAAGAGCAAGGCCTCCAAATCGGCCAAAGAGTTGTTCGCCAAGAACCAGGGCATCAATCTGCTGGCCGCTGCCCGCGTGGTGCTGTTTGGTGCGCGTGATGTGTGGTTTGTCGTGGGTGTGCCGGTGTTCTTGTATGCGTCCGGCTGGTCACGGCCCATGGTGGGCGGATTTCTGGCGGCTTGGACCATTGGTTATGGCGCCGTGCAGGCCTTTGCACCGCATCTGGTGCGCCGCAGTGCGGACGGCTTGAGCACCGAAGTGCCCGCTGCCCGCCTGTGGTCGGCCCTGCTGGCGGTGGTCACCATTGCGCTGGCGGGTGCTGTGGCCCTGCAGGTGCCGAACCTGGAGTGGGTCGTGGTCGGTGGCCTGGGTGTTTTTGGCTTTGCCTTTGCGGTCAATTCTTCCGTGCACTCCTACCTGATCCTGGCCTATGCGGGGTCGGAAAAGGCTGCTGAGGATGTGGGCTTTTACTACGCGGCCAATGCTGCCGGTCGCTTCTTTGGCACGCTGATGTCGGGCCTGTTGTACCAGTGGGGCGGCTTGCTTTACGCTCTGGTGGGCTCTGCGGTGATGTTGTCCATCTGTTGGGCCGTGACCCTGGCCTTGCCGGTTACCAAGCCGGTTGAAAGGATTTCGGTATGAACGACCTCGATGTCGTCCGCGCGTTATCCGCCTTGGCACAGCAAACCCGCTTGCAGATCTTTCGGCAGTTGGTGGTAGCAGGTTCCCAGGGCATGACGCCAACCCGTTTGGCGGAGGCGCTGAGTTTGCAAGGCACGGCCTTGTCGTTTCACCTGAAAGAGCTCATGCATGCCGGTCTGATCACCCAAGAGCGTGATGGCCGCAACCTGATCTACCGCGCCGCCTTTTCCACGATGAACGAGTTGTTGGCCTACCTGACGGTCAATTGCTGCGACGGCCAGGCATGTGAACTGGTCGAGGTTTCCAATGCCTGCACCAACTTGTTGAGAGCTTTTATGAATGTGTTTGAACGTTATCTGACGGTATGGGTCTTCCTGTGCATCGTGGTCGGCATTGCGCTGGGGCAATGGTTCCCAGGCGTGTTCCAGGCGGTTGGCCAGATGGAGATTGCCAAGGTCAATCTGCCGGTGGGCCTGCTGATCTGGGTCATGGTCATCCCCATGCTGGTGAAAGTGGATTTTGCCGCGCTGGGCGAAGTGCGCCAGCACATCAAGGGCATTGGCGTCACGCTGTTCGTCAACTGGCTGGTCAAGCCGTTTTCGATGGCGCTGCTGGGCTGGATTTTCATCCGCCACTGGTTTGCACCGATGCTGCCGCCCGACCAGCTGGACAGCTACATCGCCGGGCTGATTCTGCTCGCCGCTGCACCCTGCACGGCCATGGTGTTTGTGTGGAGCCGACTCACCGGGGGCGACCCGCTGTTCACGCTGTCACAGGTGGCATTGAATGACAGCATCATGGTGATCGCGTTTGCGCCGCTGGTCGGGTTGCTGCTGGGCATCTCGGCCATCACGGTGCCGTGGGATACCTTGCTGACCTCGGTCGTGCTGTACATCGTCATCCCCGTGATCCTGGCGCAGTTGCTGCGCAAGTCGCTGTTGGCCAAGGGCGTGGCCGCCTTTGATGCCACCATGGCCAAGATCGGTCCCTGGTCAATTGCGGCCTTGCTGGTCACACTGGTGTTGCTGTTTGCCTTTCAGGGCGAGGCGATTTTGAAGCAACCATTGGTGATTGCGCTGCTGGCCGTGCCGATTCTGATCCAGGTGTTCTTCAACTCGGCGCTGGCCTACTGGCTCAACCGCGCCGTGGGCGAGAAGCACAACATTGCCTGCCCATCGGCCTTGATTGGTGCCTCCAACTTCTTTGAGTTGGCCGTGGCGGCGGCAATCAGCCTGTTTGGCTTCAACTCGGGTGCCGCGCTGGCCACGGTGGTTGGCGTGTTGATTGAAGTGCCGGTGATGTTGCTGGTGGTGTACATCGTCAACAATTCCAAAGGCTGGTACGAGCGTGGCGCAGCTGCGAAGGGCAGTTGAACATGGCAAACATCACGATTTACCACAACCCTGCCTGCGGCACTTCGCGCAATACGCTGGCCATGATCCGCAACAGCGGTGTCGAGCCCGAGGTGATCGAGTACCTGAAGACGCCGCTATCCAAAGAGCGTTTGCAAAAACTCCTGGCTGCACTGGGCCTTGGTGCATGTGACCTGCTGCGCCAAAAAGGCACGCCCTACGACGACCTGCGATTGGGCGACCCCAAGTGGACCGACGATGAACTGCTGGACTTCATCGTTCAGCATCCCATCCTGATGAACCGCCCGGTGGTCGTCACGCCGATGGGTGCCAGGCTGTGCCGACCCAGCGAGTTGGTGTTGGACCCATTGCCCGACCCGCAGCAAGGCGCCTTCACCAAGGAAGACGGTGAAGTGGTCATCAACGCGCAAGGACAACGTGTCTGAACTTCTCCTACCTTCACCCAACGTGGCGGCCGCTTGCTTTCGCGTTCCCACGCATGCCGGTCTCATCGCGAAAGTCCCATCGACCCACGCCCCCAGAATCCTGATGCTCTATGGCTCGCTGCGCGAGCGTTCCTACAGCAAGCTATTGACGCTGGAAGCGGCCCGATTGCTGGAAGCGATGGGGGCCGAGGTCAAGGTCTTTGACCCACTGGATTTGCCGCAGCCCGATGGCGCGCCGGACACCCACCCCAAGGTCAAGGAGCTGCGCGAATTGGCCACCTGGTCCGAAGGCATGGTCTGGTGTTCACCCGAGCGCCATGGCGCCATGACCGGCATCCTGAAAAGCCAGATCGACTGGATTCCGTTGTCGGTCGGGGCAGTCCGTCCGACCCAGGGCAAGACGCTGGCGGTGATGGAGGTCAGCGGCGGTTCGCAGTCGTTCAATGCCGTCAACCAGATGCGCATTCTGGGGCGCTGGATGCGCATGCTCACCATTCCCAACCAAAGCTCGGTCGCCAAGGCGTTTCTGGAGTTTGATGACGCAGGGCGCATGAAGCCCTCCGCCTACTACGACCGCGTGGTGGACGTGATGGAAGAATTGGTGAAGTTCACGTTGTTGACCCGGGACGTTGCGCCCTATCTGGTGGACCGTTACAGTGAACGCAAGGAGAGTGCCGAAGAACTCTCCAAACGGGTCAACCAGAAATCCATTTGAACCATGAACTGCCTAGTCACCGCCTGGACCGCGCAAGAGCCCGAGTTGCGCGGCTGGGCCAGACACAGGTTGAACAACCCCACCGACGTGGACGATCTTGTTGCAGGACCTTTTTCTCAAGGTTTTGCGCCAGGGGGAGCGGTTTTGCTCGGTGCACAACGCCAGAGCCTGGCTCTTTGAGGTGGCGCGCAACACCCTGGCCGACCGCCTGCGGGTTGCCCGCCATACCGTGGAGTTGCCGGACGATCTGCCCAGCCCGGTGGAAGAGACCGCGGTGGTGGACACCTTGACGGGCTGTCTGCCGCGGGTGCTGTCGGAACTGGACACAGAAGACAGTGACGCCATCACCCTGTGTGACCTGCAAGGCATGGCACAGGCCGATTACGCACGCGCCAAGGGCTTGAGCCTGAGTTCTGCCAAATCCCGCATACAGCGGGCCCGTTTACGGATGAAGGCGCGCATGACGGTGGCCTGCCGGGTGCAACTCGACGATGCCGGGCATGTGCTGGACTTTGTGCCGCGAGCGCCGGTCTGAAATCAACACGAGAAAGCTAACAAATGAAACAGGCAATACAACGCATAGGGGTGGCAGCAACTGCAGCCCTGCTGGCCGCCATGCCCGTGTGGGCGGTCGACGTGGTCTTCAAGCCCGTGGCAGAAGGCGTCTACGCCTATGTTGGCGAGACTGAAGGGCGCACCTATGACAACGAAGGTCTCAACGCAAATATTGGTCTGGTGGTGACGAACGCCGGGGCGGTGCTGATCGACAGCGGTGCCACCTTTCAGTCGGCCCGCAAAATCCACGAGGCCGCCAGGAAAGTCACCAGCCAGCCCATGACGTGGGTCATCAACACCGGCGACCAGGACCACCGCTGGCTGGGCAATGGCTACTTCACCGCGCAAGGCATAACCACCATCGCCCATGCCAACGCGCAAGCCGACATGAGCAACCGCTCCGGCGAGCAACTGCAGGGCCTGCAGGTCTTGAAGGAGCGGCTGGACGGCACCGTGGCTACGCTGCCCACGCGTTTTGTCACGGGCCCTGACACCCGCCTGGAGCTGGGTGGCACGGTCTTTGAGCTGAAGCACCGCAACGGTGGCCATACCCCTGGCGACACGCTGGTGTGGCTACCGCAGAAGAACCTGCTGTTTGCCGGCGATGTGGTCTATGTGGACCGCGTGTTGGGCTTGCACCCGGTCAGCAACACCCGCAATTGGCTGGAGTCCTTCGCCGCCATCGATGCGCTCAAGCCGCAGGTCATCGTGCCCGGCCATGGCAACGTGACCAACCTGGCCACGGCGCAGGCGCACACGCGTGACCTGCTGCTGGCCCTGCGTGTCCACATGAAAAAGGCTGTGGATGACGGTGTTGACCTGGCTGCGGCTGTGAAGAGCTTTGACGGCAAGCCGTTCGCCGGACTCAAGCACGCCGACGTGTGGATTCCCCAGTTGGCGAACCAGACCTATCTGGAGGTGGAGCGGGAGTAATGCTATTGTTGTGATAGCTACTCACGCAGGTTTCACGTGGGCTAGAGGCACTTTTCTTATATAGAGTCGATGGTGAACACCGGGAATTCGGCGTGCTGACTAGCGGGTGTGGTTGGTGGGTTAACGCCTTAAAGCAACCAGTCGGGCCGCAGCAGCATAACCGCACCCAGGGCCAGCATCACCATACCGCTGACCAGTTTGAGCCAGCGGCCAGCGGCCAGCGCTTTCGCTGAGCTTGCGGCTGCTCAGGGCCATTACCGTTGCACCCACCATCAGGCTGTCGTCGGCGATGTAGCCCAGGATGTACAGCCCCAGATAGCCATAGTGGGCAGCGGGGCTGAGGGCCTGCTGCGTCAGAATCGCGGTGTACATGGCTGGCAAGCCGGCAGTGCACAACAGTTCGATGAAGTTCACCACCACGGCCAGCGTCGCCGCGCCCAGCAAGGCCAGTGGCAGCGAACGGGCCTGCACCACCTCGCGCATGCGCGCGTACAACCCCGGCTTGGCCGCAGCAGGAATCGACAGGGACAAGCCTTGAGGACCAGCCGCGAAGTCCTTGATGTTCACCCCCGCGATGAGCAGCGCCAATACCGCCAGCCCCATGCGTACCGCATCTGATAGACCCACCGCCAAAAACACATTCAACCAGGCGGCCATGAAGGTGTAGTAGACAGCACCGCTGACCATCACAAAGGTACCCGCAATCAGCGCCATGCGCCGGCGATCGTGCAGGTGCACCAGCAGCGACAGCAGAAACAATAGCACCCACATGGCGCAGGGGTTGAAGCCGTCAAGCAGGCCGATCGCCAGCGTGAACAGCGGCAAGCCCAGTTCGGTAACGGTCAGCGTGCCCCACCGGCCAGCGTCGACTTGGGTTGGTGGCGGCGTTGATGCGGGGGTGGACAGGGGCCCCCGTGCCGCCCCGTCCACCAACGCTGCCAACTCGGGGCCGGACTGCTCTGCATCGGCAAAACCCACCAACACCCGACCCTGGAAAACGAAGGTAGGTACACCCGGAGGCCAGTAGCCCGCCTGCTCGGTGACTCGCACCAGGGCATCACGGGCGGTGGCGTCGTCGTCCACCGAACGATAGACGACACGCAGCCACGGTCGCTCGCGGGCGAAGAGGGGCAGGTAAGCCTTGGCCTCGGCGCAGTGCGGGCAGCCCTGGCGCACAAACACCTCCAGCACCGGGGTTTCAAGGTTCGGCGGCGGGGGGGTTTGTGCCCAGGCCAGCCCTGGCAGCCCACACCACAAAAACAGGCCCAGCAACCAACTTCGGAAAGTCTTGAAGTTTTTCATTTTGCAAATGGAAATAAGTGCAGTGGTGTTGATTTCAGCGACCCGCGCCCAGCGTCGGCACGATCACGGCGTAGGTCAGTACGAAGATCACCATGATCCCGGTCAGGTTGAGCCATAGCCCGGCACGGATCATCTGTGGCATGCGCACCAGGCCGGTACCGAAGACGATGGCATTGGGCGGCGTGCCCACCGGCATCATGAACGCGCAGCTCGCGGCAATGGTGGCTGGCACCAGCAGCATGCCAGCCGGAACGCCCAGCACCGGGGCCAGCGCGGCGAGGATCGGCAGCATCGTTGCCACTTGCGCGGTGTTTGAGGTGAGCTCCGACATGAACACCATGATCGTGATGATCGCCAGCAAAGCCGCCCACACCGGCCAACCGGCAAAGTCCGCCGCCAGCGCGCCAATGTACTGCGCCACGCCGTTGGCCTCGGTTGCGGCGGCCAGCGCGAGGCCGCCGCCGAACAGGATCAGCACGCCCCACGGCAGCTTCTGCGCCGTGGCCCAGTCCATCGCGCAGATGCCCCGCGCCCGGTCGACCGGGGTCAAGAACAGCGCCATCGCCGCGAGGATCGCGATGCCGGCATCCGAGAGACCGGCCAGCGGACGCGCACCCATCACCGTCCAGTCGCGCAGGAACGACGAGCTCATCCAGAGCAGCACGGTGACGGCGAACACGCCCAGCGTCACCCGCTCGCCGGCATTCAGCGCGCCGAGTTTTGCCCACTCGTCGCGCACAAACTCGCGCCCGCCCTCGATCTCGCCCATGCGTGAGGGAAACAGCACTGTCGTGTTAAGGAACCAGGCCAGCGGCAGGAACGCCAGCATCACCGGCACGCCAATCGCCATCCACTCTAGAAAGCCGATGCGGATGCCCGACGACTGCTCGATGAAGCGCACCAGGATGCCGTTGGGCGGCGAGCCAATGATGGTGCCAACGCCCCCGATTGAGGCCGCATAGGCCACGCCCAGCAGCGCCGAGAAGGCGAAATTGGACAAATCGCGGTCTTCTTGGGGAATCCCGCCATGCTCGGCCACGCCCAGGCCGGAGCGTCGGCGCAGCGCCACGTCGATCACCGACATCACGATGGGTACCATCATTGCGGCGGTCGCGGTGTTCGACACCCACATGCTGACAAACGCGGTGGCGGCCATCGTCCCGCCGACGATCGCCTTCGGTCGTGTGCCAACCAGCTTGAGTGTGGCAAAGGCTATGCGGCGGTCCAACCCCCAGCGCTGGATGGCCAGAGCCAGCACGAAGCCGCCGAGGAACAGAAAAATCACGTCCGCACCGTAATTCGCCGTGGTGCGGGCCAGCGGCATGATGCCGAACAGCGGAAACGCGGCAACCGGCAGCAACGCGGTCACTTCGATGTCGACCGCTTCGGTCATCCACCAGGTCGCCATCCACGCCATCATCGCCAGCGTGGCGCGGCCAGCCTGGGAAAATGCGACCGCCTTGCCTTGCGCGTTGGTGAAAGTCTCGGGCAGCGCAAGGTAGAGCACCAACGCCAGCATCGGCCCCAGGACGAGGCCGACGCGCCCTACGCGTTGCTGAAGGGTCAAGGCCATGAATCCCCCATATTCAAATCCGCTGGACGCGCCCATTGTGGGCGGCTGCGTCGACGCAGTAGTTGAGGCGTGTCAATGTCGGGCAAATCATTGCGCAGCATCATTGCACCCCGGTTTGGCGTGTCCCAAAATGAGCTGCAATAGACGAAGGGTGGCTTATGGAACTTGCACTGACATTGCTCCATGGCGGCGCTGGTAGCCTGGCCTCGTACCTGGCCGCGCATGTGCTGTTGTGTTTGCTACCCGCATTCTTTATTGCTGGTGCCATGGCCGCACTGATTCCCAAGGCCAGCATCACACGCTGGCTCGGGCGCAACACGCCCGCGTATGTGTCGTACCCGGCGGCGGCTGCCGCAGGTTCCTTGATCGCGGTGTGTTCCTGCACCATCGTGCCTCTGTTTGCAGGCGTTTATAAAAAAGGGGCCGGCATTGGCCCGGCCATCACCTTTTTGTTTTTTGCCCCGGCGGGCAACATCATGGCACTGGCTTACACCGGCAGCATCCTGGGGCTGGAATTTGCCATGGCGCGACTGCTGCTGTGCCTGATGTTTGGCATCGGCATTGGGCTGTTGATGGCCATGATCTTCTGGCGCGACGATGCCAGCCATGATGCAGAAACTGACAACCTGTTTGCCGCCCAAGCCAGCATTGCGCCTGCGTCACTGGGAGTGCTGCTGTCATTGGTCGGGCTGTTGATTGCCGGCACACTGAAGCTGTGGCCCTTGACGGCCACGGTGTTCACCCTGGATGCACCGCTGCCGTGGGCGCAGACCTGGCAAACCACCTTGTTCACCTGGATGCCATTTGATGCCGCCAAGGGCGAAGAAGGCGTGAGCTTTCAGGGTTCGGTGTTGATTGGTTTGCTGCTGTTGATTGGGGTGACCGCCTGGCAGGGTCTGGAAAACATTGTGGAAGGGGCCAACCGCTGGACCTGGGTTGCGCTCGGCCTCACCGCCACCACCTTGCTGGTGGCCAGCATGCGCCTGACACCTGGCCCCGGTGGCCTGGAGCTGGCTTTCACAGGTCGCGTCTTTGGCGTAGCACTGGCCTTGTGGGCAACGGGTCACTTTGCCCACCAATTGGCCGGGGACGATTGGCGGGCCTGGCTCTGGGAAGCCTGGCGCTTCGTCAAGCAGATTTTTGTCCTGCTGGTGCTGGGCGTGTTCATAGTCGGCATGGTGCGCCAGGTGATCCGTCCCGAATGGATTGAAAGTCTGGCGGGCAGCAACACGTTACCGGCCAATGCGGTGGCGGTGGGTTTTGGTGTCTTCATGTACTTCCCCACGCTGGTTGAGGTGCCGGTGGCACGCATGTTCCTCGACCTTGGCATGCACCCCGGCCCGCTGCTGGCCTACCTGATGGCCGACCCCGAACTGAGCTTGCAAAGCATGCTGATGGTCGTCGCCGTGATCGCCTGGCACAAGACCCTTACCTATGTGGGCCTGGTGGCGGTGTTCAGCGTGTGTGCGGGTCTGATCTACGGTTCCTGGGTCGATGGGCAGGGCTGGCTGCCGCTGGCCATGGGCCTGGGCTTGTTTCTGGCGGTGCTGGTTGGCAGCTTGACGTGGTTCAAGCGCCACCAACTGGCCCACGCGTCAACTTGATTTTTTACCACAAGGAGAAATACCATGCTCAACATCAAAATTCTGGGGCCAGGTTGCGCCAATTGCAAAAAGCTCGAAGCCGTAGCCAGAGAGGCGGCCAGCGCGGCCAATGTACAAGCCGAATTCGACAAGGTGTCCGACATGAAACAAATCATGCGTTACGACCTGCTGTCGACACCCGGTTTGGTTGTCAATGACAAGCTGGTCAGCAGTGGGCGCATCCCCACGGTGGCCGAAGTGCAGAAGTGGTTGATCACGTAAGTCCCTTCCGCGTGCTGCAATCCGGCCTGAGACTGCTCCCTTTCCGCTGTTCGGTGAGAAGAGACTTACAGGCCTTTAGTGGTAGTCGTCTTCCAGTTGATGCCGAACTGCCAAAACTGTGACGGTGCTGGCATCTTCAATTTCGTACAGCGCCACGTAGCCTGAATTGCCCGCCGGAATAATGAGCTCTCGCAGAAAAGGGCTATCGCCGGATTTTCGGTAAATGAAGGGCGTACGGGATAACTGCCGCTCCACGGCTTCTGCCAGTGCATCAATCGCATGCTGTGCATAGTCCAGGTCTTGTGCCGTTTGCGCGCGCTCTAGCAAAAAATCGAACAGCCGCAACACATCGTCGCGGGCGGCTGGCGTGTAGCGGACGTTGAAACGCCCTTCTCCCACCCTTGCCGCCGTCAACCCAACACCTGCTTGCGTCGGGCATCCAGGCGCTGCCTCAGCTCGGCATGCACCTCACTGGCAACATGGTAGGTGCCCGATTCGCGGGCATTGTCCCGCGCACGCAGCCCGCGTGCGACAAATTCATCCTGTGCCTGCCTGCGTTGTATCGTCTCGCGCATAGCCGTTTCCAGCAGGCTGGTAAGTGTTTCGCCCTTGCGCAAAACACCCTCGGCCGCATCGCGCAGTTGCTGATCAACACGCACGGAAGGGAAAGTGGCAGTTTTCATGTGAATGGCTTCTTTGCGTTGCATTTGCGACGCGTTAAGTATAGCCAAGCTGCGCCTGTCAAGCCCGGCCCCTTTAATCGTGCGCATCGGGTCGAATTTGTGTGCGTCTTTTCGCTGGCATGCCCGTCTTCACCGGTATGAACACCTTGAGCGCACCGCAAAGAGCATGGCCCCTGCGCCAGCCTGCTGCCTTTTTGATCCTGGCCGCCATCGTCTGGTTGGGGTTGTACCAAACACTGAATCCTGCTGCCGAGGCGCTGGTGGCTGCCTTGCCGGTCGACCGTGCCAGCCACCTGGGTGGAGCCCTTCAGTTTTTCTTTTACGACACACCCAAGGTGTTGATGCTGCTGACCGGCGTGGTGTTTGTGATGGGCATGGTCAATAGCTACTTCACGCCGGAGCGTACCCGTGCGCTGCTGGCCGGGCGCAGTGAGGGCGCGGCCAACGTGATGGCGGCCTCGCTGGGCATTGTCACTCCGTTTTGCAGCTGCTCGGCCGTACCCCTGTTCATTGGTTTTGTGCAGGCCGGTGTGCCGCTGGGCGTGACGTTCTCGTTCCTGATCTCGGCCCCCATGGTCAACGAGGTGGCGCTTACCCTGCTGTTTGGCATGTTTGGCTGGAAGGTGGCGCTGCTCTATATGGGGCTGGGCCTAAGCGTGGCCATAGTGGCGGGCTGGATCATTGGCCGCCTGAAGATGGAAGCCTACCTGGAAGACTGGGTGCGCGACATGCCCAAGACCTCGGCGCAGTTTGAGGACCATGGTGCCACGCTGGCGGACCGCGTGCAGAGTGGCTTTGCCGCCGTGCGCGAGATCGTGGGCAAGGTCTGGCCCTACATTCTGGGCGGCATTGCGCTGGGTGCATTGATCCATGGCTACGTGCCCGAGGACTTCATGGCCAGCTTCATGGGGAAGGACGCCTGGTGGTCGGTGCCGCTAGCGGTCATCCTTGGTGTGCCCATGTACACCAACGCGGCGGGTGTGATCCCCATCGTGCAGGCGCTGCTGGCCAAGGGTGCGGCCCTGGGCACGGTGCTGGCTTTCATGATGAGCGTGATTGCACTGTCCTTGCCCGAGATGATCATCCTGCGCAAGGTGCTCAAAGTGCGGCTGATTGCCACCGTCGTCGCGGTCGTGGCCAGCGGCATCTTGCTGGTCGGCTACGTATTCAATGCTGTGCTCTGAGCGCAGACCAATTTCGTCAACTTCTAAGCAAAGGAAACACCATGGACATCAAAGTACTCGGCACGGGCTGTGCCAATTGCAAAAACACCATCGCCCTGATTGACCAGGTCGCCCGCGCCAAAGGTATTGCGGTCAAGCTGGAAAAAGTGGAAGAACTGCGCGACATCATGGGCTACGGCGCCATGAGCACACCGGGCGTGGTGATCGATGGCAAGGTGGTGCACGCCGGTGGCGTGCCTAGCCGGGACAAGATTGAGCAATGGCTGGCCGCCTGATCAAGCAAAGTCAATGACAATATGTACTCATCAGTGATGGGTTCGTCCACTATGCAAGCAGAAAATCATCGTACCCAACGTGTTGGCTGGCTGCGCGCAGCAGTGTTGGGAGCCAACGACGGCATTGTCTCCACCGCCAGCCTGATTCTGGGTGTGGCTGCGGCCAGCACCACGCAAGGCCCCGTCCTGGTGGCTGGCCTGGCGGGGTTGGTGGCTGGGGCCATGTCGATGGCCGCAGGTGAATACGTGTCGGTGAGTTCGCAGTCTGATACCGAGCGGGCTGACATTGAGCGCGAAAAAATCGAACTGGCAACCGATGCCGTGCGGGAGCATGCCGAGTTGAGCGCCATTTACGTGCAGCGTGGTCTGGACGTGAACCTGGCCCAACAGGTCGCGGCGCAATTGATGGTCAAGGACGCGCTGGGCGCCCACACCCGCGACGAACTGGGCATTTCAGAGACTGCCAGCGCCAATCCGCTGCAGGCCGCGCTGGTGTCTGCGTTGTCGTTTGTGGTGGGTGCGGGCTTGCCCTTGCTCACCGCCTGGCTCACGCCCTTTGACCACCTGACGCCGGTGGTGGCGACGACTTCGCTGCTGTTTCTGGTGATTCTGGGCGCTTTGGCCGCCTACACCGGCGGCGCTGGCATCGTAAAAGGTGTTTTGCGTGTCGTCTTCTGGGGTAGCCTGGCGATGGCGACTACTGCAGGAGTGGGTATGTTGTTTGGGGTGTCGGTCTGATCATGAGCGACACCCATGCCCACAGCCACGCCCCCGCCAATTTCAACCGCGCATTTGCCGTCGGCATTGTGCTCAATATGGTTTTTGTGGCCATTGAGGCCTTTTACGGCTGGCGGGTCAATTCTCTGGCCTTGCTGGCCGATGCGGGGCACAACCTCAGTGACGTGGCCGGGCTGGTGTTGGCCTGGGGCGGTGCGTTGGCCGTCAAATTGCGGCCCAACGCGCGCCATACCTATGGCTGGAAGCGCGCCACCATTCTGGCGGCCTTTGCCAACGCCTTGCTGTTGCTGGTTGCCATGGGCGGTCTGGCGTGGGAAGCCATTGGCCGTTTGTTGTCGGGTGACGTTTCGCTGCAGGAGCAGGGTGTGACCATCATGGCCGTGGCCGGTGTAGGCATTGTGATCAACACCGCCACGGCCTTGCTGTTCATGCGCGGGCGCGAGAGTGACCTCAACATTCGCGGGGCCTTCATGCACATGGCGGCTGACGCACTGGTGTCTGCGGGCGTGGTGGTTGCGGGCGCGTTGACACTTTGGATGGACTGGACCTGGCTGGACCCGGTGGTCAGCCTGGCCATTGCGGCGGTCATCCTGCTCGGGACCTGGGGACTGTTCAAGCAGTCGTTGCACTTGTTATTTGACGGTGTGCCGGACAGTGTCGACCCGCAGGCGGTGCATGCCTGCTTGGCATCCTTGCCCGGAGTGAGTCGGGTACACGACCTCGATATTTGGGCTACGGGAACCTCGCACATTGCGCTGACCGCGCATCTGGTCATGCCACATGGCCATGCGGACGATGCTTTCTTGAAAAATGCTACCGAGCTGCTGCACGACCGGTTTGAGATCACCCATGTCACGTTGCAAGTCGTCAAGGTGCCGTTTACGCAAGCCTGCGACGACGTGGTCTCCGGCAGCACGAGCGCAACATCGACCTCCGCGACCGGTGGCGAGCCTGATCACGGCCACGATCATGGCCTCAAGATCACGGTACGGTAGCCGGGTATAACCTCACGCTGAGCCTGATTGCTATCAAATATATAGCTCAACGTCCATATATCACGAGGGCTAGAGAGCTCTTTCGCTGAGAAGTAAGAGGCCAAAGGTTCCAGACAAGCATGGCAAGCGCATGTTCAGGCCTCGGCGGTATTCCTGCGGCCCAGCCACCACAAACCGGAAAATATCACCAACCAGACGACCGTACGCAGTGTCATGGCACCCAGGCTATCTTTTGCCACCGCTTCTCCTGCTGCATGCGCAATGCCAATGGCTGCTAGGACGATGAGGTTGAGCACGAATATGACGAACGCACCATTTCTTCCAAAAGTGAGGTTGCGCCACGCCATTGTGCCAACGCCAACATAGGCGAAACCCATCAGCGTGTTGTAGATCAGCAATGGCATAAACACGACGTACCCAGGGTTTGTCCCGGCAAGAACGCGACCGCCCGCAAAAATGGTCATCGCTCCAAACAGCACAGCCAACAGCGCCAGTGCCTTTTGACTGTTTTTTAAAACCGCAGGTTGATTCAATTTAGTCTCCCATTGGGGTTGAAAGTGTTCCCCCATCTGTTGGTTTGGATTATGACGGGGCTCGCAGCAACTCCAGCCAGTCAACACCGTGGCCGCAGAGTCTGAAAACCTCCAAACCTGAGTCGATTTGCTATTCAGTAGATAGCATAAGGACTATATTTTACGAGGGATAGAGGCCTTTTTACTCAGAAAAAAATGCCAGAAATGCGAGTTCCCTGCGGTCTCACCCGCATCCCAAGGCATTTGCAAGTAAGGGGTTGAAGCCGGGCGCGCCACAGTTTTTTTGATGGACGGTGTAACCTTGATTGGCCCGCTGGCGTATAGCCCAGGGTCACGCACAATTTTCCTGAGGACACCAACCCCTATGCGACCCACACTTCCACTGCTGGTAGCGACTGATTTCCCCGCCATCCGCCGCGACCGGCTGGACACTTTGCAGGTCAATCTGGGCTACAAGTGCAACCAGAGCTGCCTGCACTGCCATGTGAATGCCGGACCGACGCGCACCGAGATGATGGATGCGGACACCGTTGAGATAGTCTTGCAGGTGCTGCGCCACCGAAGGATAACCACGCTGGATTTGACTGGCGGCGCGCCCGAGCTCAATGTGCACTTTCGTGACCTGGTTACCCGGGCCCGGGCATTGGGGGTTCGGGTCATCGATCGCTGTAACCTGACCATTTTGTCGGAGCCGGGGCAAGACGGTCTGGCGGAATTTCTGGCAGCGCAGGGGGTGGAGGTGACCGCCTCGCTCCCCTGTTACTCGCCTGCCAACGTGGACCGCCAGCGCGGCGATGGCGTGTTCGAACGCAGCATTGCGGGTCTGTTGCAACTCAATGCGCTGGGCTACGGCATGGACGGGACGGGGCTGGTTCTCAACCTGGTCTATAACCCCCAGGGCGCGACATTGCCGCCACCCCAGGGCCCGCTCGAAGAAGACTACAAGCGTGAGCTTCTGGTGCACTTCGGCATCCGGTTCAACCACCTGTTTGCCTTGACCAATATGCCGGTTCAGCGCTTTGGCAGCACGCTGGTCAGCAAAGGAAGTTTTGGCAGCTACATGCAGCTGCTGCGCGGGGCATACCGTGCAGACAACCTGGAGACGGTCATGTGCCGCAGCTTGATCAGCGTGGACTGGCAGGGCGATTTGTACGACTGCGATTTCAACCAGATGCTGGGTCTCAGGGCGCGCGTTGATGGGCGTGCGCGGCCGCACCTGAAAGACCTGCTGGAGCACGATCCGGTAGGAGAATCCATCCGTATCGCCGACCATTGTTATGGCTGCACCGCGGGCCAGGGCAGCAGCTGTGGCGGTGCGCTGGAAGCCGTTGCCAACGTCGCGCTGGTCGAAGGCGTGGCTGGATGACCAAGGTTTCCAAGGGCGCGTTGTGGATTGCCATTGGCGTTGTGGCCGTGGTCGCTATCGCGCTGTACCAGCATTTTGGTCTGGGGCGCCTGCTCACCCTGGAGAGCCTCAAGGCCAGCCGCGACGCGCTGGCGCTGGCCTACCAGAATCAGCCGTGGCTGACGCTGGGCCTGTTCTTTGTTGGCTACGTGGCGGCTGCTGCGCTCTCCATCCCGGGGGCCTTGGTGCTGACCCTGGCCGCTGGAGCGTTGTTTGGCTTGTGGGTTGGCCTGCTGGTGGTGTCGTTTGCATCCAGCCTGGGTGCGCTGCTGGCCTTTCTGTCAGCGCGCTACCTGTTGCGCGACGCCATACAGTCGCGCTTTGGCAAGTCCCTTGCGCCCATCAACGAGGGCGTGCGCAAGGATGGTGTGGTTTACCTGTTGACCCTGCGCCTGGTACCGGTGTTTCCGTTTTGGCTCATCAATTTGTTGATGGGGTTGACCCCCATGAAAGCGTCGCGGTTCTACGCCACCAGCCAGATTGGCATGCTGGCCGGAACCGCTGTGTACGTGAACGCGGGCACCCAACTGGCGGCGATTCAGTCACCCGCCGATATTCTTTCGCCAGCGCTCTTGGGCAGCTTTGTGTTGCTGGGAATCTTCCCGCTGCTGGCAAAAGCGGCCGTGCGCTGGGTTCCAGGCCCGCAAGGTCTACGCCCGGTGGCCCAAGCCCCGGCAATTTGACCGCAACCTGATCGTGATTGGCGGTGGTGCGGGCGGGTTGGTGTCGGCCTATATCGCGTCGGCGGTCAAGGCCAGTGTTACTTTGGTCGAAGGCCACAAGATGGGCGGCGACTGCCTGAATTTTGGTTGTGTGCCCAGCAAGGCCCTGATCCGCTCGGCCAAGTTGGCCAAACAACTGCACAAGGCAGGAGAGTTGGGATTCACGGGCACCCAGGGTACGGTTGACTTTGCTGCCGTGATGCGCCGCGTGCACCGGGTCATTGCCGACATTGCGCCGCACGACTCGGTGGAGCGCTATACCAACCTGGGTGTTGATGTGGTGCAGGGGCATGCCCGCATCACCGGGCCGTGGAGCGTGGAAATCACCCGCAGCGACGGCAGCCAGCAAACCCTGACCACGCGCAATATCGTCATCGCAGCGGGCGCCAGCCCCTTCGTTCCACCCATTCCTGGTATCGAGCAAACCGGCTACCTGACCAGTGACACCGTGTGGGGGCTGACCGAGTTGCCCCGGCGCCTGGTCGTGTTGGGCGGTGGCCCCATTGGGAGCGAGCTGGCCCAGAGCTTCGCCCGACTTGGGGCGATGACCACTCAGGTCGAAATGGCTGAGCGCATTCTGGTGCGTGAAGACCCCGAAGTGTCGGAATTGGTGAGCGCGTCGCTGCGCGCCGATGGTGTCGACGTGCTCACCGGCCACCAGGCCGTGCGCGCCGAAGTGGTGGACGGTGAAAAGCGTTTGATCGTGCGGTGCGGTGGTGTCGAGAAGGCGATTGTGTTTGATGCGCTGTTGTGCGCCGTGGGACGCAGTGCGCGGGTGTCGGGTTATGGCTTGGAGGAGCTGGGTATTCCGCTGACGCCGCGCAAAACGATTGAGACCAATGGTTATCTGCAGACGCTGTACCCCAATATTTACGCCGTGGGTGATGTGGCCGGACCTTTCCAGTTCACGCACACCGCCGCGCACCAGGCCTGGTATGCCGCAGTGAATGCGCTGTTTGGCCGCGTCAAGAAGTTCAGTGTGGACTACTCGGTGATCCCCTGGGCGACGTTTACCGATCCGGAGGTGGCGCGGGTGGGCCTTTCCGAGACTGAAGCGATAGAGCAGGGCGTGCCCCATGAAGTCACCCGGTACGGCATCGATGATCTGGACCGCGCCATTGCCGATGGCACCGCGCACGGTTTTGTGAAGGTGCTGACGGTGCCAGGCAAGGACAAGATTCTGGGCGTCACCATTGTGGGCGAGCACGCTGGCGACCTGCTGGCCGAGTATGTGTTGGCCATGAAACACGGGCTGGGGCTGAACAAGATACTGGGGACGATCCACACCTATCCCACCCTGGCCGAGGCCAACAAATACGCTGCCGGAGAATGGAAGCGCGCGCATGCGCCGCAGACTCTGCTGCGTTGGGCGCAGCGCTTTCATGCCTGGGAGCGGTCATGAATGCCACGCGGCGCCAAGCTTTGTGGGCTATGGCCTGCTGGGCCAGCGTGTCTGCACGCGCAGCACAGGGGTTCGATCACAGCCATGCCGGCTGGACCGCACTGTTGAAAAAACATGTCGTGCTGCTGCGTGACGGGCAAGCCTCGCAGGTTCGCTATGCCGCCCTGCGCTCAGACCGCGCTGCAGTGGGCGCTTACCTGGCGTTGCTGTCTGCGGTGTCAGTGGATACGTTCAGCACTTTAGCAAGTCAGAGCAGAAGGCTTTTCTGATCAATGCCTACAACGCATTCACGGTCGAGCTGATCCTCACCAAGTATCCCGCACTCAAGTCCATCAAAGATTTGGGCAAGTTGTTGTCGACCCCCTGGAAGGTCCAATGGATCACGCTGCTGGGCAGCAAGGTTTCACTCGACGGTATTGAACACGAGATGCTGCGCCAGCGTGGTCGATTTGACGACCCCCGCATCCACTTTGCAGTGAACTGTGCATCGGTCGGGTGCCCTATGCTGCGCGAAGAAGCCTTTGTGCCAGAACGGCTGGACCAGCAACTCGATGATCAGACGCAGCGCTTCATGACCGACCGCACCCGCAACCGTTTCAACCCGAAAAGTGGGGAACTGGAACTGTCCAAAATTTTTAGCTGGTACGGCGATGACTTTCGCCAGGGACATATGGGTATCACTTCCTTATCCGTCTTTGTGGCACGTTATGCCGATCGACTGGCAGACGATGCGTCCGGCCAAGCGAGTGTGCGCAACCCCAAAACCGACGTCGTATTTTTGGAATACGACTGGGCGTTGAACGATGCACCATGACCTGCGCACACGCCGCGCAATACTGTGTGCGCTCACCCAATCTGCCATGACCAATGCGCCTGCATTGACTACTAAACTGCTCCTAAATATATAGCTGCTGACGCACATCCCACGAGGGCTATCGCATGTTTTTGCTATCAATCTTTTTGACATGACGCTATCCATAAGCATTGTGATGCCGGTACTGAACGAAGCAGCGGGCATTGTGCCCACGCTGGCTGCGCTGGCACCGCTGCGCGCGCGTGGTGTGGAGGTGATCGTGGTCGATGGTGGTAGCAGCGACGACACCGTTGCCCTGGCTACGCCCTGGGCCGACTGCGTGCTTGTGTTCCCCGGTGGCCGGGCGCGACAGATGAACGCGGGCGCAGCGCGGGCCACAGGTGAGGTGCTGCTTTTTCTGCACGCCGATACCCAACTGGCGGCGGGTGCGGACGAAATGGTGTTGGCGGCGCTGCGTGCAAAGACGGGTTGGGGGCGGTTTGATGTCCGCATCGATGGTGCGCCGTGGATGCTGCGCGTGGTGGCCACTCTGATGAATCTGCGTTCGCGCTGGAGTGGCATTGCCACCGGTGACCAGGCCATCTTCATGCGCCGCGCGCTGTTCGACGCGGTCGGCGGTTTTCCCGACCAACCGCTGATGGAAGATGTGGAGATATCCCGCAGGCTGCGCGCCGTTTCCCGGCCGGTCTGTCTGCGGGCAAAGGTCCGCACATCCGGTCGCCGCTGGGAGAGTCGGGGCGTCTGGAGCACCATTTTTCTGATGTGGCGCTTGCGTTGGCGGTACTGGCGCGGCGAGCCCGCTGCGGCTTTGGCGGAGGCCTACCGGTGAGCTACACCCGCACCACCACCGCACTGATCATTTTTGCCAAGGCCCCCGTGGCGGGCTCGGCAAAGACCCGGCTCATTCCGGCACTCGGCGCGCAAGGGGCCGCCGCGCTGGCGCAGCGTTTGCTGGACCATGCTGTATGCATCGGCATGGAGGCGGGCTTTGACTATTGCGAACTGTGCACCACGCCCGACCACAGCCACGCCACGTTCCAGCGGCTCGCGGCCGGCTACCCACTCGTGATCACGGCGCAAGGGGCGGGCGATCTGGGGGAGCGCATGCACCGCGCCTTGTCGCGTGTTCTTGCGGACCACGCCCGCGTATTGCTGGTGGGCACGGATGTGCCAGCGCTGACTCCGGCCGTGCTACGGGAGGCCGCCGCCGCTTTGGATACCTGTGACGCGGTATTTGTACCCGCTCTGGATGGTGGCTACGCGTTGGTCGGTTTGACAGGTGCGCATGCTGAGCTGTTCACCGAGATGCCGTGGAGCACCCCGCAGGTCATGCAGGCAACCCGCGCTCGGGCTCGTGCGGCGCAGATCGCGTGGACCGAACTGGCGCCTGTGGCCGATATTGATGAACCCGCGGACCTGGTGCATCTGCCAGAAGGGTGGTTGGCATGAAACGTCTGCTGCTGGTAGGTGCGGGCCATGCGCATGCCCAGGTGCTATTGGATCTGGCCCAGTCGCCCATTCCCGGTGTCGAGGTGACAGTGGTGTCACCCCACAGTCTGGCGCCCTATTCGGGCATGGTGCCGGGCTGGCTTGCGGGTCTCTACTCATTTGACGAGATCGTGATCGATTTCTCCAGGCTGTGTGCGGCGGCGGGTGCGCGTTGGATGCAAGGCGAGCTGGATTCGCTCGACACCCAGCAGCGCAGCATGCGACTCAACACCGGGGAGCAGGTGGGCTACGACATCCTTTCCCTGAATGTGGGCTCTACGTTGCAGCCGCCCAGCATGGTCGGTGCCGAGGTCCTGGCCTTGCGCCCGCTGTCCGAATTGCGCAAAGGTTATGAGTCGCTGCTGGCGCGCTGGCAGGCGAGCGCGTCGGACCGTGATTTCACCGTGACCGCAGTGGGCGGCGGTGCTGCGGGCTTTGAGTCGCTGCTGGCGGTGGTGCAGCGTTTGCGCACCCTGCAGCCGCAGCGCCGCGTGCACGGCCGTTTGGTGACGCGGGGTAATACCCTGTTGCCAAGCGTCTCCGCCATGGCGCGGCGCGCGGCCACGTCTGCGCTGGCGGACGCCGGCATCCAGGTGCAACTCGGGACAGACTGGAGCGAGAGTGCAGGTGCGTCTAGTGACCTGGTCCTTTGGGCGACGGGCGCCCAGGCCCACGCCTGGCAGACAGACCCGGCACGCCGTGGCGCGCTGGCCGTCAGTTCAAGTGGTTTCATCCGGGTCGACGAACAGCTTCGCTCCGTCTCGCAGCCGCAGGTGTTTGCGGTGGGGGACTGCTGTGAATGGGCCAACCCCTTGCCCAAGGCCGGTGTTTATGCGGTGCGCATGGGACCGGTGCTCATACACAACCTGCGCGCAGCCCTTGCTGTTGCCGGGGTGGCTGGCGTGGAAGGAGGCCGACCGTTTCGCCCCCAGCACCAGTTCTTGGCGCTGCTGGCGACCGGCAGCGGCCGGGCTATCGCTTCGCGGGGTGTCCTGGGTGCCGAAGGGCGTTGGGTCTGGCGCTGGAAGGACCATATAGATCGCAGCTTTATCCGTCGCTTTGCCATTGGCAACGCGTCCGACTGACCTACCATTTCGAACCTCGCTAACAAGGCCTTATTTATGCAATCTCTTCGACGCCAAATCCTTGCCGCAGCAGCCCTGTGTGCGTGTTGTGCCAGCGCACTGATCGGCATGCCGGCAGCTGCCCAGCCACAGCTTGCTCCGCTGAAACTCGGCGTTGGCATGTTTCAACCCGACCGCGAAAAGAACGACGCAACGTACCGACCGCTGGCGCAGCATCTGGCGCAGCGGCTGGGGCGTGCGGTTGAACTGCGCACGGTGGACAGCTGGGAGGGCCTGGCCAAGAGCCTGGCCAACGGTGAGACCGACATGGCACTGATGGGCCCGTGGGGCTATGTGCTGGCCAACCATTTTTCCGATGCGCAGGTGGTGTCCACCATTCTTTACCAGGGCAAACCGGAATACTTTGCGATGATCGTGACGCACCCGGAGTCTGGCCTGAACAGTGCGCAGGACCTGATAGGACCTGGTGGTAAGACACGTACCTTTGCCTTTGGTGACAAGGGCTCGACCTCCGGCTACCTGATCCCGCTGCACTTTTTCATGCAGCAGGGCATTGACCCGGAAAAGCACTTTGCCCGCGTGCTGTACACCAAGCACCAGGCCATTCAGATGCAGGTGACCGCTGGTCAACTGGATGCGGGGGCAGACTACAACCGCAACCGTAGCGCGATGATCGATCAGGGGCTGATCAAGGCCGAGCGTAGCAAGATCATTTGGCAGTCCGCACCGCTACCCAATGATGCGGTGGCCGTCAGCGCGGTGCTGTTCAAAGACGTGGCCTTCGTCAAGCGCCTCCAGCACGCTCTGGTGGCGGTTGGCCCCTTGCTCAAGACACAGCCTCAGTTGCTGCCGGCAAACTACACCGGCTTCGTCAACACTGACAACACGTTCTACAAGCCCATTCGGGATGCGGGCCTGGCTACGGGCAAACTCAGCCCCAAATGAGGCGCGCATGCAGCTTGAAGAGTTGACAGGCAGCAGCACTTGGCCCCGTGGCAGATTGGCCTTTGCCGGGCTGATCCTGCTGTACGCGGCGCTGGTGGTGGTGTGTCTGGGCGCATTCGTCATGGCCGGGGACCTGTCTCTGGGCCGTAACCCGTGGAGCAACCTGGTCAAGTCACTCGGCGACTTTGCCCGGCCCAGCTTTGTCGACCTGTGGTTCGGCCCGGAGCGGCTGGAGTACCGCAGCGACGATGGCACCTTGCTGCGGGTAGAAAACCGGCGCCTGGTGGAGGCAGATTTTCTGGCCGCCCTGGCACGTGCCAGCTGGGTCACATTCCAGATCGCCACGCTGGGCTCGCTGCTGGCGGCGGTGATGGCATTGCCGCTGGGCATTTTGACGGCGCGCAACCTGCACGCGCCCAGACCCTTGGCATATGCCGCCAAGGCGGTGCTGGATGCCACCCGTGCCATCCACACCTTGGTATTTGGCCTGGTGTTGGTTGGTATTGTGGGCTTGGGACCCACCGCCGGAATTTTGGCCATTGCCCTGCATTCCATGGGGACCTATGGCAAGCTTTTTGCCGAGAGCATCGAGACCCTGGACATGGGGTCTGTCGATGCGGTTCGCGCCACCGGTGCGTCATCCACGCAGGTTTTTTTCAGCGCCGTCTGGCCGTCGGTTTTGCCGCAGTTCATCAGCAGCCACCTGTATGTGTGGGAGTTCAATATTCGCGACTCCACCATTCTGGGCTTGATTGGTGCGGGCGGGCTGGGCTTGCTGATCTCGGAAGCGGTGAGCCTGTTTCAGTGGGGGCGGTTGGCCACGGTCCTGCTGGTGGTGGTGGCTATGGTGACGGCGTTTGACGCCCTGTCGCGGCGTATCCGCAAGGCGCTGTTATGAGGCCCGCATGACACACGCCGCTGTTCACATCACGGGTCTGGAGGTCAGGGCCGGGTCGCGCATCCTGCTTCAGATTCCCGAGTTATGTGTGCGCCAGGGCGAGCGCGTGGCCGTCGTTGGTCCCAATGGCGCCGGCAAAAGCACGCTGCTGCGCGTGCTCAGTGGCTTCATGCCAGCCCACCAGGGCCGGGTATCCGTGTTGGGGCGCACATGGGGGTCAGCCGGTGCAAGCGGCCTGGGGAGCGCCGAGCTGCGCCGCTTGCGCGCCGACGTGGGCCAGGTGATGCAGGGGCTGCACCTGGTTCCTCGCCTGACAGCGCGTGAAAATGTGATTTTGGGCGCCTTGGCAAGGCCTGGCGCCATGGCACTGTGGCAAAGCTGGCTGCGCCTGTATCCCGGGGCCTTGGTGCAGGAAGCGGATCAGGCGCTGCGTGAGTTGGGCCTGGAGCGACAGGCGGACCTGCGGGCAGACCAGCTATCCGGGGGCGAGCGGCAAAAGGTCGGCATGGCCCGCGTGCGCCTGCAACGTGCCAGACTCATCCTGGCGGACGAGCCCACGTCTGCGCTGGACCCGACCGCGACGTCCGACGTGTGTCAGGCCCTGTGCGCGCTGGCGCAGGGCATGACCCTGGTGACCGTGGTGCACAACCCCGATCTGCTGCCACTCCTGGCGGATCGGGTGATAGCCATTGCGTCGGGCCGGCTGGTCTTTGACGTGCCCATTGCCCAGGCGAGTGCAGACCGCCTGTCGGCGCTGTATTCACGCCCACCGGGTGGCGCATTGTGCGGCGAGGCGCTGGCCTGAAACCCTTTGATCTCTGTTGAGACCCTATTCCCAATGGACCATTCCTTTGACACCATTCCAGGCTCATCCACCGCGATCCGCGCCGGGCGCAGCTGCCCGCTGCACTACCACTATGGACCGGCCGTTTTTGATACGGAGCCTAGCGAGGCTCTGCGAAATTTGGAGGTTCTGTATGTGGTGGGTGGGCTGTATGGAAACGAGCTGGCGCTGCACGAAGTGCTGCGCCTGTTTGACCAGGAGCACGGCCGCAAGCGCCTGGTCTTCAACGGCGATTTCCATTGGTTTGACACAGACCCGGCAACGTTCGAGCGGATTCAGCGCGCAGTCCTGGCGCACACCGCATTGCGCGGCAATGTAGAGACCGAACTGGCCGATCCGGCACCGACGGACGATGCGGGCTGTGGATGTGCCTACCCCGAGTGGGTGGGTGATGGGGTGGTTGAACGCTCCAATCGCATACTGACGCGACTGCGCAGCGCCACAACCGCAGCCTTGCGGGCCGAACTGGCGGCCTTGCCCATGTGGCAGCGTGCCGATGTGGGTGCGCTGCGGATCGGCTTGGTGCATGGAGATGCGCAGTCTCTGGCAGGATGGGGCTTTGCGCAGGAGCATCTGTCGCAGGCGAGTCACCGCGAGCAGGTTCGGGAGTGGTTTTCGCGCGCCAATGTGGATGCTTTTGCGTCTACGCACACCTGCCTGCCCGTGTTTCAGCACCTGCGGTGTGCCGACCCATCCTCGCACCGATGGGTATTCAATAATGGCGCAGCGGGCATGCCCAACCTTGCGGGTGATACCGCAGGCCTAGTGACCCGGTTTTCGACCCGACCGCTCGCGGGTGGGCTATCGCGCGCCGGGGTGACCCACGCCGGCATTTTTGTGGACGCGCTGGCCGTCGAGGTGGATACGGCCGAGGCTCAGCGCCGTTTTCTGGCCCAGTGGCCCTCGGGTTCTGATGCCCATGCGTCGTATTTTTCGCGCATCGTAGACGGTCCGTCCTATCGGTTGGATCAAGTTGTTCGTTTGGAGAATTGAATCATGCTCGCCATCATCGGAGGCACCGGCCTCTACGACCTTCCCGGCCTGGTCATTGACCAGCGTATCAGTGGTGACACATCGTTTGGCACGCCGTCTGGCGAAATCTTGCGGGGGCGGCTGTACGACAAGGAGGTCCTGTTTCTTGCCCGCCACGGAGCGGGGCATAGACTGCTGCCGCACGAAGTGAACTACCGCGCCAACGTGTTTGCGCTCAAACGTGCTGGCGCGCAGATGCTGCTGGGGTTCTCCGCCGTGGGCAGCCTGGTGCTGGAGGTCAAGCCGGGCGATCTGGCCATGCCCGAGCAATACTTTGACTGGACACGTGGCCAGCGCGAGCGATCCTTCTTCGGCCATGGCGTGGCGGCCCACGTGTCGACTGCCAAGCCGGTGAGTGCGGCGCTGGTGGGCGCGGCCGTGGCGGCTGGCCAGGCTGCCGGTCTCGCGGTCCACCGGGGGCTGACCTATGCCTGCGTCGAAGGGCCACGCCTGGGCACCCAGGCCGAGAGCCACTTCCTGCGGCAGGCCGGGTGCCATCTGGTTGGCATGACCAATGTGCCGGAAGCCTTTCTGGCACGTGAAGCCCAGATGGCCTACGCCACGGTGGGCCTGGTCACGGACTACGATTGTTGGCTGGATGACCCGGCCCAGCATGTCAGTGTGTCCGGTATTTTTGCGCTGTATGGAGAGACTCTGGCGAAGGCCGCCAAGCTGCTCGACACGCTGCTTGCCGGGCCACTGCCCAGCCCGGAGCCCGAGATCCGCACAGCACTGTCCACGGCGATGATGACGCCGGATGAGGCAATGTCACCGGCGCAACGCGCGTGGCTTGACGTGCTGCGGGGGTAGGGGGTCAGACTTCTTCAGTACAGAGCCCACGGGATATGCAGCTGAATTTCTTAGGTGTATTTGGCTTGTAGCCCACGTGGAATATGCGCAACCAGCTATCAATTCAGGAGCAATTGATCTGCCTGGCACCCAATTCACCGCTGCGGGCCGCCCACCATGGGCGCAGGCGCAATTGGGGTAGGCAACTCCACATGCTTCGCTTCACATTGCATGCGAGACAAAATTTCTCGCATCGTCTCGACTTCGGCGCCCACCAGTATTCCATTGGCGGCGTATTTCATCAAATCGTCACATGCCAAAGGCGTAATGGGCTCCTTTCAAAACAGGGACTCAAAAATGAAGATGAATACGCGTGCGGTTGCAATGGTTGTGAACCCAGTAATGGCCGGTTTGCTGCTGGCGGCTTGCGGCGGTAGTGGGGAGCCCACTGCGCAAGGGCGTTTTATCGATGGACCGGTGGCAGGGCTCAACTACAGCACCGTCGCTGGCATTACTGGCACCACCGATGCCAATGGAACCTTCAGCTACGGGGGTGGCTCGCCCGCCGACAAGGTGAGCTTCAAGCTTGGCGCGCTGGCGCTGGGCACGGCAGCCGGGGCCAGTGTGATCACACCCCTGGATCTGGTGGCGGGCGCAACGGTCAGCGATGCACGCGTGCTCAACCGCCTGCAGCTGTTGCAGTCGCTGGACAGTGACAAGGACGTTGATAACGGCATCGTGATCGACACCACGCTGGCCGCCAAACTCAACGACACGGTCAAGCCCGACGAGACCGATGGCACCAAGTTTGAAGCCGCGTTGAAGACCGCGCTGGGCACCACACCCGTGGCGCGCGGTCTGGCACGCGAGAGTTTTGAGAGCAGCCTGGCCGCCATGGGCCGCAGCGTTACCACCGCGAAAGAGGCGATCAGCGGCGGCGACGTGGTGGTCAGCAAGCACCGCGTCAACGTGCCCACCAGCATGAATGTGCCCTACGAGGGAACGAGTGCCGATTTGAAGGCCGCCTTCCCCAAAGGCTTCCCTCTGGCCGTGGGCTCGGCGATGGCGCTCAAGTCCATCAACAGCGATGGCAGCATCGACTTTTATGTGCTGACCGACCGCGGCTCCAATGCCGACGGCCCCAACATCGTGGTGGGTGGCAGCACCTATGGAACCAAAGTGTTCCCGGCACCGGGCTTTGCGCCCACCTTTGGTGTGCTGCGCCTGGCCAATGGTGTGGCCACAGTGACCGGTATCACACCCATGTTCAATGAGAAGGGCGGCAAGCTCACCGGCTTGCCCCTGCCGGTGGGCACACCCGGTTCGTCGGCCGAAGTGGCCTTGAACGAGGCGCTGGTGGCATTGACCAGCGACCCCATGGGCCTGGACCCCGAAGGCATAGTGTTTGACAAGGCCAATAACAAGCTCTACATCTCTGACGAATACGGCCCATTCATCATCAAGGTGGATGCCACCACCGGCAAAATTGAAGAGCGCTTTGCACCGGCCATTGCCGGCAGCACCGCCAGCAAGCCCGTGCTGCCTGCCGTGTTGAACCTGCGCCGCGCCAACCGTGGCATGGAAGGCCTGGCCATGGACGCTGCGGGCGAACTGCACGGCCTGGTGCAAAGCCCGCTGGACGCCAAGGTGACCGTGGACGACGGCACGACGGTGTCGGTCAGCAAGACCGCACTGTTTCTGCGCTGGCTGGTGCTGAACCCGGCCACCGGCGCCACCAAGACTTATGCCTTTCCCTTGAGCAAGACCGACTGGTCCAAGTCCGACACCGGGCAGGCCAAGATGGGTGACATCGCCTATGTGGCTCCCGGCAAGTTTCTGGCCATCGAGCAGGGCGTCAACGCCGCTGGCGTGCTGGTTAACAAAATCATGCTGGTGGAAATCCCGGCGGACGCGACCGACATCAATGCCCTGGGCGCGGAGCTGGAAGCCAGCAGCGCCACGGCCAAGGCCGTCAAGGGTGCCGACTGGACCAAGGTCGTGCCGCTCAAGCGCACCCTGCTGTTGCAACTCAACGATGCGGGCTGGCTGGCCGAGAAGGCCGAAGGACTGACGGTGGTGAACGGAGACACGATTGCGCTGATTAACGACAACGACTTTGGTGTCACCCCCGCGCTGTTTGATGCCCAGGGTGTGGCTGTTAGCGGCGACGTGACGAACTGCCTGACGGAAAACGGAAAACTCGTGAACAACGGCACCAAGGTCTGCCCCGCTGCGGCCGTGCGCGTGGCGCCCGGCAGCACATCGGAGCGGCCCACGCGCCTGTACACCTTCAAGTTTCCCAAGGCCATTGCCAGCTACAGCGTGAAGTAGGCCCAAGCGAGGGAACCTGTGGATTGAGCTCTGGTGTCGCGACGCTCCACCCGCGCCTCTCTATGCAACTCCGTCGCAAGGGGGCAGTCAATGCCATCGTCAATGTAGCGCGGTACTGCGCGTCTGGTGTCATTTGGAGAATTGCACCATGCTCGCCATTCTCGGATGCACCGGCCTCTACGACCTTCTGCGCCGGACATACACCGCGCAGAGCACATCACGCTACGAAACGCCAAGCGCTGTCGGTGAACCTGGTTGGTGTGATGGGGTGTTTGAGGAGTTGGCGGGCGCGCTTGAGGCTGATGCCACCCAACAAGCCTCACCGCCAGGCGTGATTCTCCATGAAGCCAATGCTATCGATGAGAACGCTGTGGCACAGGTTGATTCAGATTTGTGCCGGCGCATTCTGCGTACCTTGGTGAGCCGGTCACACCCCGCCCCCGGTCATCGTTCGTCTGGACGGTGTTTTTCATGGTGAACCCGCCACCCGGGCTGGAAATCTAGGGTATCCACGAGGTTCGAAGCCTGTTTCAGGACGCGATACTGCGGCTCGTGCGTTGAACGGGCTATCCGCTGGCCAGCGCGTCCGCCCGCCATTTCCGGAGCCCTTTCATGAAATATTTCAATTTCTGCCGCATCGTCTGTACCCTGGCCTGGCTTGCCGCCAGTGGCCAGGCTGCCTACGCCGTCGAGTGGTTTGTCTCGCCGTTGGGTAGCGACACCGCCGGCAACGGCAGTCTGGCAGCGCCTTACAAAACCCTGGGCTACCTGCTCAACCCCGGGCGGGATTTGGTGCAAGGCGGCGACACCGTCACCTTGCGCGGGCCGACTGGCAACAACGTGTACAACGAAAGCGAAGTGCGCCTGCGCGTGCCGCTCACTTTGCGCTCTTTTGAGGGGGAGTGGGCCATCATTTCCTGCCCTATTGCGCTGCAGGACGGCGTGTGTGTGCAGATCGACCCGTCGGCGTCGGGCAGCCGCCTCTCAAGGTTGGAGATCACAGGCGGAAACTTGTACGGCGTGTTCATGCAGACCGACTGGGACTCGCGGGACAACCGGCAGGGTCTGGGGGCTTCCAACATCATTCTGGAAGACTGCAAGATTCACGACACCGGGCGCGATGCCATCAAGATCACGCCCAAGAGCAATGACATCACGATCCGCCGCTGTGAAATCTACAACACCGGCCGCGTGTACCCTGAAGGCACACCGTTGGACGACAAAAACGCTGAAGGGATCGACAACGTGAACGGTAGCCGCATGCTGGTGGAAGACAGCTACATCCACGACATTGCCACGACGGGCCTGTACTTCAAGGGCGGAGCGGAGGATGTTGTCATTCAACGCAACCGCATTGAACGCACTGGCGTGGGCGGCATCATGGTGGGCTTTGACACCAGCCCGGACTTTTTTGACACTGCGCTCAACCCCCGTTACTACGAGAGCATTCGCGGCACCGTGCGCAACAACGTGGTGCGCGACACCGGGTACGCGGGCATTGGCCTGTATGCCGCCAAAGACGCGGTGGTGGTCAACAACACCGTGGTCAACACAGCCACCGTCGGGCACGCTGCCATTTATTTTGGCGTGACCCTCCAAGACTTTGAGCCCTTTGCCGGGCGTCCCGCCAACATCAACCCGCTGATTCGCAATAACCTGATCATTCAAAACGGAGGTGACTGCGCGCGCATTCGCTGGGCCAACGAAATCAGTGAAGCGGGCTTGTACGGACTGGAGGGCGGTGCAGGTATGGACAGCAACTGGTTTTACAACACGCGTGGCGCCTGCAACTTTGCCGATAACCGCCCCGGTAGTCCTCTGGCTGATGGCGGCACGCTGGAGCAGTGGCGTGCCTACGAGAAGGTGGATGCCAGCAGCCTGTCAGGGGTCATCAGCGTGACGGCTGATGGTCATTTGTTGCCCGGCAGCCCGGCCATCGACAAAGGCGAAACGTTGTCACTGGTGACGCAAGACATCGACAAGCAGCCCCGCCGTGGTGCCAACGACATTGGTGCCGACGAAGTGCCCGGCCCCGCCACCAGCGCAGACCGCGTGATGGACTGGGCCGAAGCAACCTTGCCCCAGTACTTCCCGCCCGTTGGAGTGGCGGGCACCGTGGCCAATTACAGCTATCGCTACTACGCCAGCGTCGGGCTTTACCTCGCGACCGACGGCCTGCGCGTCATCGTGCACAACGGGCGCGATTGGAACCTGCTGGATGTGGGGTCGCTGAGTAGTTTCCTGGCGTTAGCGGCGGCGGCGGGATTTTGACGTCCCGGGTCTTTTAGTTAAAGGCGCGAGAGCACGCGTTTTGCCAGTTCCTGGATCTGCCCGCCGGTCAGTATCTGCTCGCCAGTGGCTGGGTCCAGGCCGCTGCCGACGCCCACGAGCTTGCTTCCCTTGCGCACATACAAAGCCCATGGAGCCGCATTGGGCATAAACGCTTCATCGCCGAGGTCGCGCACGGCTGTGCGCTGCGGGAACGCTTTCGCGGCCTCGGTGTAGTCACTGGCCTTGCCAATATTGATCAGCACCAGCAGCTTGCCGTCGCTGCGGACGAAGTTGATGGTGCCGCCAGCGCCGGGAATCGAACCTTTCGCAATCTCTCTTACAGCGGCAAGTTTGGTGACGGCCTGCACGTCAGCGACTGTCAGCTCCCCTTCGGCGAAGGATGTGCCAGACATGCTGAGAAACAACACCAGCGCAGTGACCGTGTGAAAAAGAGAAATCCTCATATGAGCTCCCGTAGATGAGTTGACGGCCGATTCGGCAACGGATACACATTTCATTTGCAACCCGAAGTCGCTGGTGCCTGTTTGTCACACTCTACAGTAGGGATGCGCCGGTGTCACCAAGCGTAACTTGATAAGTTTGCTTCCTACTTCGGCATGCTGTACTGATCTTTCATTTTCAGCACATGCGACTCCCACACGCTGGTGTAACGTGCGTCATCCACCACTGACTTCTTGATCATCTTCATGCACTGCTCCATCTGCGCCGCGTTGCTGCTGGGCTTGGCGTACAGCTGCAGGGCGAACTTGGAGAAGTCCCGCACCATCACATCAAAGATCTGGTCGATCACCTCGGACTCCACGTCGTAAATCTTGGCGTTCTCCAGGATCAGCTGACCGTAGACAACCAGGGTGAACATCTCGCCGGCGGTTAGCAAAAAGTCGATGTCCTTGGCCTGTTCGGCCGAGGGAGGCGCCTTCATCATCATTTCGCGGAACAGCTTGATCTGCTCCTTGAACACACTCAGGTTGGGCAGGTCGTAGCTGTTGTAGGCGATGCGGTAGTCGTGAAACTTGATCTTGCCCAGGCCCTTGGTCGCCCCCTGGTTGAACAGGAAGGCGTCGTCGCTGCCCTCGTCGCGGCGCGGCACCGGCGCGTACTCCGTTGGGAAGAAGAAGTAGTTGGGCATGAACTTGATGATCAGCGCCATGTTGACGTGCACCGTGCCCTCCAGCTTGGGCAGGCAACGGATGTCCTGGGCGGCCATGGCAAAGTACGGCTCCTTCTCGAAACCCTTGGCGGCAATCACGTCCCACAGCAGGTTGACGACTTCTTCGCCCTGGGTGGTGACCTTCATTTTCACCATAGGGTTGAACAGCAGGTACCGGCGGTCTTCGCTTGATGCACTCTTCATGTAGTCGGCCGCGCGCAGTGCAAACAGCTTCATGGAAACCAGGCGCACATAGGCATCGGTGAACAGTTGCTTGACGTGGGGGAAGTCGGTCACTGTTTTGCCGTACAGGTGGCGATTGGCCGCGTGGTCTATGGCCTCATAAAACGCATGGGTGCAGATACCGATGGAGGCCCAGCCCAGGTTGTACTTGCCCACGTTGACGGTGTTGAGCGCGGCGTTCCAGGCTTCGTCACCATGGTGCAGCACGTCGTCTTCGGTGAAGGGGTAGTCTTGCAGGCGGTACTCGGCCACGTAGTTCTGGCTGTAGACCGTGTTCTTGATGAGCTGGTACTTCGGGTGTTGGGAATCTGCAACGAAGAAGACGTACGCGCCGGTATCGGCCATCTTGCCGAAGGTCGACACCATGGCCGCCTTGTTGGCGTTGCCGATGTAGTACTTTCCGCCGGTTGCGCTGTAGGAGCCGTCCGCGAGCTTGGTGACGATCATGTCCGAAGAGTAAATGTCAGCACCGTGTTCCTTTTCGGACAGACCGAAGGCGAATATGTTGCCCTCGTCGAGCAAGCGCTTGGCCTTTGCCTTGGCCTTCTCATTGCTGCTCATCCAGATGGGGCCAATGCCCAGCACCGAGACCTGGTAGGTGTACCAGTAGCACAGACCATAGAAGCCCAGAATTTCGGCAAAACCGCACACGCGCCAGCTGTCCCACGCCGCGTTCTCCCCCTCTTTGCCTTGCGCGGCGGGAGTCATCATGGAGGCAAACAAACCCTCTTCCTTGGCAAATTCCAGGAAATCCGCGTACCAGACGGCACCGTTGAAGTCTTCCTTCAACTTGGTCAGACCCTTCTTCTCGAAGAAGGCAATGGTCTTTTCCATGATGTCGCGCGAGCGCTGGTCGGGGTAGTTGCGGGTCAGGTTGCGGGGGTTGAGCAATAGCATATGAACTCCATTGGTTTTTTTCTCTGCGGATGCCGACCGGACAAGTCGACCAGGCACCCGAACGTGGAAACGATAGTAGTGCCACTCAAGGAACAGTTATTGCGCCAGCGCAAAGGCAAGCGAGCTCCACCGGCTTGTTGAGGCGATATAGATTGGCTAGCGCGGGTCGGATTGTCCGGGAATTGACGCCAAAACCACTTTACGGCGCGGAACGCGATCGGAGTCCAGCAGGGCTTCAACGCGCGCAAACACTTCTGAGCGGGAAAACGGCTTCTTCATAAAGTCATCCGCGCCAATACGGTTGGCGAAAAACTGTTCGGCCGCGTTTTCGCTTCCAGTGATCATGATGACAGGCACATTGTGCGTGGCTTCATTTTTGCGAATAGCCCGCAACGCACTAAACCCATTGCGCTTGGGCAATACAAGTTCCAGAAAAATCAGGTCGGGCACCTCTTCGTTCACCAGCGACAGCCCCTTTTCCGCATCGGCGGCATCTCGTACCGTAAACCCTACCGATACCAGAATATCGCGCAGCGCAGCGACGCCCGTGACGGAGTCATCGATGATGACGGCCTTGCAACCCTTGCGCGCATTCCTGCGTTTTTTGCCTCGCCGGTTGATCACCGCAACGCTTAGAAACGTGCTGGGCAGGGCCTTGGAGTCCGCTGCTGTATGGTGTGAAGCCGGTGGAGATGAAGTGGCCATGGTGCAAACTGCCTGAGTTGAGCGATCAGAGTTTTCAATCCGGGGAGCGATTGATGACAGTTTAGAGGGAGTAGGCGAAACTGCGCAATATATTCTTTGGCCCCATGAAGGAGTGCATCGCTCCCCCCTTTGGCGCTAGTTCTTGTGCATTGACTTCGCTTGAAAAGGTCGCGCCTCGAAACGAAACACTTTGGGGTCTTTCGCGTCCACGGTGGTTTTGATCCAGCCCATCCAGGGCGAGCCATAGGTCTCAACCCGGGTGAAATTGGCAATAACGTCCTGTGTGGTTGGGTTACGCAGTGGTTGATTGATCTGCTGCTGGTGTGAGTCACCATGCACCAACACCACCTGCCCCGCAAAGGCCAGCGTTTCGTCTCGCAGTTGGCTCAAAAAGTCTTTGTAGCCCGGGTACGCTTTTCCGGCGGCATCGGCTTCAAAGCCGGGGTTACCCTGAATGACCACCATCAATCCGGCGGCTTGCATGGCACGAGCTCGCGCAAAGGCCTGAGTCAGCCAGAGCCTAATCGCCGGGCTACGCTGCAAAAACTCTTTGGACGGTCCGCTTGCGCGCTGGGTGCCGTCGTAGTTGTTGTCACTGCCAGGAAGATTCAAACCCACAAAAACCACCCCCGCTGCCTCCCAGCGCACGTTCT
The DNA here is from genome assembly GCA_016703945.1 of Candidatus Aalborgicola danicus. Lineage (GTDB taxonomy): Bacteria > Pseudomonadota > Gammaproteobacteria > Burkholderiales > Burkholderiaceae_C > Allorhodoferax > Allorhodoferax danicus. Next base: position 128,368 of record JADJBC010000001.1, on the reverse strand, counting down.
CACGGTAGGCCGCAAAGGCCGGATCCCGACTTTGGCGAACGAGCTCAAACTGCCGCTGCCCCAGCGTTTTCTCATCGGGGAAAAAAAGTGCGCGCAATTTGTCCAGACGCTCAAGGGGGTCGTAAGAGCCATTGCTGCGACGGTGGCAGTCGGTCCACTCGTTGTCGCCCGGAACATAGATCAGCGGATGCCGCGAGGCCTTGAATACGCCCAGAATGTCGAGAAAAGTCTCGTCGCTACAGACCGATCCGCCACTTTTGATATCACCATCATGAATCACAAACGCCAGGTCTTCGGAATCCATTTCGGCCATCAACTCAGGCAGCAACTCGCGCTCGCGCTGGCTGTAAGACGTATCACCGAACAGCCCAATGTTGATCGGCTGGGGCCTGACTTGGGCTGACACAACGGCCGTCAGACTCCAAACCAGCAACAGGAAAAAAAGTTGGCAGTACTTGCGTGTCTTCATGAATTTGAATCCGTCAGGCGTAAAGAACAGCAATCCTGCCACAGGTACGTTCAAGCCCTTTTTTTGCGTCCTGCAAGATGGTGCTTCACGGTTCGGCACTTTACGGCCGCTCCTCTTTTTAAGCCGCCCTACCGCCATGCCGGGATGGATGCCGGGTACTGGCAAGCCGGGCTGGCCGTAGTGTGCAGAGCGCTATACAAATCATAGCTACTAAACTAACAAATACGTGGCTACAGGCCTCTTTCTCTTATAAAACAAAAAAGGCACCTTTCGATGCCGTTTTTCAATGAAGCGCCCTGCGCCTTCCGTTTTACCTGCGGCGGTTGCCTTGCAGCAGTCTTTCGACCTCATCGCGCAGAGCGTTCAGTTCCTCGCGCAACTGGCGGCGTTCCTGTGGGGTCACGACACCGTCCCTCTTGAAGCTGGCTTCGTGACGGGCAATGGCACGCTCGCGCATGTGCAGCCGGCGTGCGTCGCGCCGGGAGATGTGTCCGGTACGCACGCCCTCGTCAATGCGCTGGCCGATGTTGGCCTGAACGTTGTCGATACCGGGTGTGTTGTCACGGCCTTGTCCCACCACACTGCTGTTGGCCATCATGCGTTCGACTTCGGCAGCGAGCCCCTCCACATCGGCCCTTAAGCGCTGGCGCTCCTGTGGGTTGACGTTGCCGTTCGATTTCATTTGGTATTCGCGCATTTCAATGTCACGGTCACGTCGATAGAGCTCGCGCGCCTCGGACGGTGTGATGTGCCCGGATGCCATGCCCTGCTGAATGCGGGCGCTGATGGCCAGTTGTGCACGGTCAACAGCCGGCGTGTTGGTACCCTGCGCCATGACCGGGGCGCCCCACAGGCTGACGAACAGGGCTGAGGCCAGCAATGAGCCAGTGAACAATTTTGATTTCATGAGAGATCCCAAGTTGATGCATGTGATGACGGCGAATTCTTGACGCCGCCCGCGAAAAGTTCTGTGCGCCCGCACACACACAACACATACGTGCGCTGGACCACGAACAAGTCAAGGTACTTTTGTAAACATTGCATAGACTGATGTGAAGGCTCGAACGATGTTTTGGGGGGCGGTATGGAAGTCACTGTGTTAGGAATCGGCTGTGCCAAGTGCAAGAGCACGGTTGCGATGATTGAACGGGTTGCCAAAGATGCTGGTGTGAATTTGGAGCTCCTGCGCAACCCCACACGCCACCTGTTCTTTACCGGCAAAGGCGGCGTAGGCAAGACTTCGCTATCAACGGCAGTGGCACTGCACCTGGCTGACGCGGGCAAGCGGGTCCTGCTGGTCAGTACGGATGCGGCCTCCAACCTCGATGAAATGCTGGGCATTGAGCTGAAGAACACGCCGGTTCCCGTGCCCGGAGCCCCCAATCTGTCGGTGCTGAACATTGACCCCGACACCGCCGCCGAGTCCTACCGCCAGCGGGTCGTGGCCCAGATGGCGACCGACTCCAGCGATGCAGAACTCTCCACCGTGCGCGAGCAGCTGTCGGGCGCCTGCACGACCGAGATTGCATCGTTTGACGAGTTCGCTTCGTTGCTGTCGGACGCCGACAACCATTACGACCACATCGTGTTTGACACCGCCCCAACTGGGCACACCTTGCGGTTGCTGAGCCTGCCCAAGGCCTGGAGTGGTTTCCTGGCGGGTAACGACCGGGGTGCTTCGTGCCTGGGGCCACACTCGGGATTGAAGATGCAGGAAGTGCGCTTCAAGGCGGCGTTGGACGCGCTGAGTGACCCCGGCAAAACCACGGTGGTGCTGGTGACCCGACCAGACGCGGGCGCCATTGCCGAGGCCTCACGCACGTCGGACGAACTCAACACGCTGGGACTGCACAACCAGCGGTTGGTGGTGAATGGTGTGTTTCATGCCAGTGAACGCAGTGATGCCATCGCCGTTGCCATCGAGGCCTTGGGCGTGCAGGCGTTGGCCGCGATGCCCAACAATCTGTTGGCTCTGCCGCAAGACCAGGTTCCGCTGCGTCCGTTTGACACCGTGGGCCTGTCGGCATTGCGTGCCCTGTTGGGCAGCGCTCAGGCGGCGGCGCCGACCCCACCGACGGCGACCCCCCAGCCCCTGGAGCAGGGGACCGGGCTGGAAGCTCTGGCCGATGCGTTGGCCCAGGCTGGCAAGGGGCTGATCATGGTCATGGGCAAGGGTGGCGTTGGCAAGACCACCATCGCCGCAGCGCTGGCCATTGGCTTGGTGCAGCGCGGAAAAAGCGTGCATCTGAGCACTACCGACCCCGCCGCTCACTTGGCCGTCACGCTGGATGGCGCCTTAGAGGGCTTGCGGGTGGATCGCATAGACCCCGTCGCGGAGACCCAGCGCTATGTGGACAAGATCATGGCAACCAAGGGTGCCGGGCTGAGCGCTGCGGAGAGAGATCTGATGTTGGAGGACCTGCGTTCGCCTTGCACCGAAGAGGTGGCGGTGTTCCACGCCTTCTCCAAGGTGGTGAGCGAGGCACGCAGCGCCTTTGTGGTGTTGGACACCGCGCCCACAGGCCACTCGCTGTTGCTGATGGATGCCACCGGTGCCTACCACCGCCAGATGGTGCGCGAGTTTGAAGGCCACTCAGCCGGGCGCATGGTCACGCCGCTGATGCGGCTGCAGGACCCGGCCTATACCAAGATCATTCTGGTGACGCTGCCCGAGATCACTCCCGTGTCACAAGCCCAAGCCTTGCAAGAGGATTTGCGTCGGGCACAGATTGAGCCATTTGCCTGGGTCATCAATAGGAGCGTTCTGGTCACGGACACGCGAGACCCGGTGTTGCAAGCGCGTTTGGCCGGCGAGCGCAAGCAAATGGAGCGCATTGCACAGGGCTTGGCCACGCGCACGTATGTGGTCCCTTGGAAAGTGCGTCCTCCAATCGGTTTGACAGAGTTGGCGGCTATGGTCTAAAAGGCGTCTTTTGGTAGATTGTTCAGCGGTGGACGGTTGGGTTTGCTTGCGTTATTTATTGTCTGTGTAATGCAAACAACAACAACTCACCACACCCAAGCCCGCCATGAAAACCAACACCATGCGCCTCTGGACACAAAATTTGCAGCACTGGTGGCATGTCCGCAAGGGTACCGGCGTGCCCTATGTGCGTGCCGTTCTTGAGAAACGGTCACTTGGCGCGGTGTTCCAGCCGATGGTTGAGCTGCGCACTGGCGCCATCATGGGGCATGAAGGCCTGGTGCGGGTTCCGCGGAGTGTTGCCGAAATGTCGTTTGATGGTCTGATGGGAGCCGCCAAAGCACAGCACTGTCAGAAGCAGCTGGAATTGACCTGTGTGGACCATGTCATTGGGTGCTGGTTGGCGGAGCGTGGCAAGGGCATGTTATTTGTCAATGTGAGCGCCCAAACGCTGGTGCAACTGCATGAGTCCGACGCCATTGATTCTTTGTTGCAGCTGTTGCGCAAACACAAGTTGCCTCCGGCGCGCATGGGGATCGACCTCGCAGGTTACACCCGCCTGTCCTCCGTTGACGCGCTGGTTGCCGCGCTGCGGCCCTTGCGGGCGGCGGGCATGGCGATTGCGCTGGATGATTTCAAAGCGACCGACTCCAGCATGCGGGTCTGGTCCAAGGTTCTGCCCAATCTGATCAAGATGGCTCCGCGCTGGACGTCCAACATCCATCGCAACCCCGACCACCGCGATGCGGTGGCCAGCATGGTCCGCTTGACGCGCAAACACGGCGGGTTGCTCGTCGCAAAGTCGGTGGAAAACGAAAGTGAAATGCAGGTCTTGCGGGAGCTGGGAGTGAGTCTGGCCCAAGGCTACTTCCTCGGTAGCCCCGGCGCGGAACCCGTTACGGCCTTGAATCGCCGAGCGCACGGCGCTCTAAGCGTTGAAACTCCGACGGTGACGGCAAGGCCTGATCCAGTTCTTGAAATACAGCCAGCAGATCCGAGCTGGTGGGGTTGAGGGCGTTGAAGCTGTCTTCACGCTGGCGCCTGGCAAACCGGTGCCAGGTCGACACGTTCAATATTTCAAGCTTGCCATAAGAAAGCTCCAGCCAGCCATGTTGGGCGAGTTGCTGCACGTGTTCTGAAAACAGCGTGCGTGATACACCGCACAAGGAAGCCAGTGTACTTTGCGCAACGGGCAGCTCCAGACCGTCGCCAAAGGCCACTGTGGGTGGCCGCTCCGAACGGTGGGCCAGAGCTTCGGCAAATTGCGCCAGACCCATGACCACCCGCAGGCAAGGGTTGCCGAGCTTCATCAAGGTCAACGTCTCAGAAGTCTTTTGTACTCGCCAGGCCATCAACTTGGCCACATATCGGGCAAAACCTGGCTCCTGGATAAACAGCGTGTCAAACGTGCTGGCAGGCATGCACAAAACCTCGGTAGCCGTCAGGCTGACATAGTCGGCAAAGCTGGGTTTGCGGTTGATGATGGCCTGCTCGCCAAACCACGCGCCTTTGCCATAGACGGAAATGGGCGTGGACTCCGAGTTGGTGGTGGGGATGGACGCTGACACAAGACCGTCCATGATGTATTGCCAGTGCTGGACTTCAGCACCCTTGGCCCACAATTTCTTGCCAACCCCAAACGATTGGACTTTGATCAGCGGCGCTGTTTGTGCTGCGATGGCGTCAGACAAGCCCAGGCGTCTCAATCGCGCATAGACATAACCTTTGGCAGCTGGCGAAACCGGGGGCAAAGTGTCTCCTGTGGGGTGGGGGCATTGGCGCACCACACGCCGCCCCTGGATGCGCATTGTCGGTGAACTATTTGCTTTGATCCATGGGGACTATCCCACCCTGTGGTCAACAGTGAAGTGGGAGAAGAGTCGGGCCAGTGTTTATGGCCGACTATGGGTTTCAGATGCCGAAGTGCACACGAACCCACTCTTCCAGCAGACGACGCGCGTCGTCCTCACTGATGCGGGCCAGTTAATCCCGCCAACAATGTTTTCTCCCTGTGCCACGTGGGTGCGCATGGTGCCCATTTCGGTGTTGTCGAGTCGACCGGGTTTCAGGAGAATGGCGTCTGGAATACCGATCTTGCCGACGTCGTGTAGAAAGCTGCCCACAATCAGGGATTGCATGGCGTCGTTCACGAGCACCATGTACAGCACGGCACCACAGGCGAGTGACGCAAAACCGGCCATCAGCGCCGTGAGGTCGGTTGCCGAATTACGCAGTGGAACAAACACACGCAAGATCCAGAGGTTAGGCCCGGGTTTGAGGCTTTCGTAGGAGGCGTTTTGGTAGTGGGGCGTCCCATGACTGGGCAGTTGGGGTTCCACCGCATGGCCCTCCGCTGTCAGCGACTCGGCGAGTTTCCTGCCTTTGGTGTCATAGATTTCAGCGATGTCAAACAGACCACCGGCGATGGCATAGGCTGCAGCCTGTGCATGTTCTTCTGCTTGTGGCCCGCTCAGATTGATCGAGTCAAAACGGTGCAACAACCGCCCCGATTCTTCGTTGGCCAACGCAACGACGCTTTCTTCTGCACGTTCCAGTGCCAGAAACCACGCAATAGGTCCCGCCAGGAAGGCCATGGCAACACTGACCAGAGCAATTCGGATGGCAGTACGTCTGTCAAAGTTGGACATGGGTGTGCACGGGCTTGCGATGAGGGTCTCCGACGATTGTAGGGACGGTGGTGCCCGATGTGACGCGGGTTTGATATTTGATAAGCAAGGCTTAAGGTAGCGGGGCTACGCTACAGGTGTTATGACATCGCTTCAATTAGTGGTCTGGATTGCAGGGGGGGTTCTGCTTCAGGTCGCCATCTACCTGGGTATCGGTTTTCTTCGCCACTGGCAGGATTACCTTGCCTTGCGTACATCAGTAGTGGAGGGCGATGTTGCCGAAGATGGTGCTGGCATCGTCCGTACCGCTGTGCATCCAGCAGCCCCAGTTGCCTGGCCTGGTTGGCGCGCCTTCCAGATCGTCGACAAGCGCTTTGAAGATGCCAGTCAGCAGGTTTGTTCGTTCTATCTCAAGCCACAAGATGGCTTGGCATTGCCGCCATTCCTGCCGGGCCAGTTCCTCACGTTTCAATTGGATATTGCGTCGCTATCAGGCGCCGCCCCCGCGCCAGTGGTTCGGTGTTATTCGCTGTCAGACTCGCCGCAGTCCGCCACCTACCGCATATCCATCAAACGGGTGCCTGCGCCTGGTGGCAGCGGGTACGCACCGGGGCGGTCTTCCAATTATTTTCATGACCATGTGGGCTTGGGCAGTGTTGTACGCGTCCGCGCGCCGTCGGGCCACTTTCATATCGACCTGGGCGACGCGCCGGTGGTTTTGATTGCAGGTGGCATCGGTATCACGCCCATGTTAAGCATGCTCAACTGGTGTGTGGCTGCGCAGCCAACACGCGAGGTCTGGCTCTTTTACGGCGTGCGTGATGGCTCGGAGTTGGTCATGTGGCCCCATCTGCAAGCGCTGGCGGCGGCGCATGCCAACGTTCATCTGCATGTTTGTTTCAGCCAATCACGGGCGGGGGACACTGCGATGCCTGCGGGGATAGGCACACACATACACCATGGCCGTGTAGACGTGGCGTTGTTGCGTACGGTGTTGCCACTCAAACACTTTCACTTCTACCTGTGTGGGCCAACACCCATGTTGCAGAGTCTGGTGCCGGCGCTGGAAGACTGGGGCGTTGCAGACAGCCACATTCACTATGAGGCGTTTGGCCCAGCCTCCATTCCCCGCAAGGCATCCCAACGGGCAAGTCTGAGTACATCCGCATCCACAGAAGCGATCGTGGTCAGTTTCTCCAAGTCGGCTCGCCAGGTGGCGTGGACCCCTGGCAGTGGAAACTTGCTGGACTTCGCGGAAGCCCATGGCATTGCAGTCAACTCGGGTTGCCGCGCGGGCAGTTGTGGCAGTTGCCAAACGGTGATTCGCGCGGGTGAGGTGGCCTATAGCCAAACGCCCGACTGCGACCCCGAGGCCGGCAGTTGCCTTTTGTGTGTGACCCAGCCAAAAACCAACGTGACGCTGGAGATATAAATGAAGGCTTCTCTCTGGCGCGAACATGTCTTGCCTTTCACCCTGCTGCTGGGCTTGCTGGCAGCGGCCACCCTAACGGGTGACTATGTGCTGCACCGGTTCAATCTGGTGTGGGTGGGGCGCTACATGGGAATTCCCGGCACCTTGCTGATCATTGGCTCGATGTATTACTCGCTGCGCAAGCGCAAGTTGGTCACTTCGGGCAACCCCAAGACCTTGCTCAGCATGCATGAGTTCAGCGCCTGGTTAGGCTCGCTGATGGTGCTGATTCACGCGGGCATTCACTTCAACGCCATCTTGCCCTGGTTGGCCACGGTGGCCATGGGGGTTAACGTGATCAGCGGCATGGTCGGCAAGATGTTGTTGAACCGCTCCCGCCAACATGTACAGGGCCAACGCGAGCACTTTCAGCTACGGGGTTTGTCCAAGCCCGAAGTTGAGCAGGCCGTGTTTTGGGACGCCGTGGCGCTGGGAGCCATGGCGCAGTGGCGCAAGGTGCACATCCCCATTTTTGTGGTCTTTGCGGTGTTGGCGCTGGGACACATTGTCAGCATCTTCCTGTTTTGGGGCTGGGTATGAGTCGCCTGCTCAAGCTGATTCTGGCGATCAACGTGCTGGTCTTGGTGGTGCTGACTTTTACCTATCCGCACCTGATGGTAGGCCCAGGCAAACTGATTGCCGGACATCAAAGCATCAATGCGGATTGTTTCGCCTGCCACACCTCACTGACGGGTGTGCAGTCGACCAAGTGTGTGGTTTGCCATAAGCCAATGGACATTGGGCGCTTGACCACCACCGGCGCACCCGTGGTCAAGCCGCTGACCAGCACACCCTTCCACCAGGAATTGACCAGCCAGGATTGTGTGGCCTGCCACAGCGACCACGCCGGCGTCAAGCGCTACCAGGTGCAAGGACGCTTCAACCATGCGTTATTGAAGAAGGGTGTCAGCGACAAGTGCCAGACTTGCCACAAGGCCCCCGTCGACACGCTGCACCGGCAAATATCGGGCAATTGCGGGCAATGCCATACACAGAACAAGTGGACCCCCGCCACGTTTGAGCACGACAAATATTTTGTGCTGGACCGCGACCACACCGCAACCTGTGTGACCTGCCATGTGCGCAACGATTACCAGCAATACACCTGTTACGGCTGCCACGAGCACACACCGGCCAATGTGCGGCGTGAGCATGTGGAGGAGGGCATACGCGACTTCACCAACTGTGTCGAGTGCCACCGCAGCGCGGACGAACACGACATCAAGGGGCGCCAAGGCAAGCGTGGCAACGACTGACAGTGCCAGAGGCGGCGAAGCAATTTTTTGGTTTGCAGAGGCCTCTTAAGAATGGCTTAAGCCTGGGTTTCTAGCATCGCTGTTATGCGAGCACCTACCTTCTTTTCTTTTTGCCTCAAAGTTGCCATGGCCTGCGTCGGCGCGCTAGTCATGGCGGGTTGCAATACCTCACCGTCTTGGGACCGCGAATACGCTTGCCAGGGGCAGGAGCGCGCCACAGCGCAGGTGGCCGATAGCACATCGGCCCTGCTGTTTGACAAGTCATACCCCATTGAAATCGACTTCCACATGCGCTCTGGTGTGGTCATGGTCAAGTCCTATCAGGTCAAGCTGGACGCCGAGCGAAGCGGCCATGTCGCATTCAGCGCCAGCAGTCCGGCGATGTGGATGTCCGGCGATTTCGATCCCCAAACGGGCGCGCTCGCCCTGATCGAAAGTCGTTCCTTGCTGGTCGATGGCAAGAGCCAGGAGAATCGCATCTCGGGTCAGTACCAGTGCCGGGCACGCGGCAGTGTCGTAGCCTAGCCATGGCCCAGCAGCATCAACCCGAGCCAGACATCTGCGACCCAGGAGGTAGTTTGTGACGGGGCGACTACTGCTGGACTTGGGGGCTGTGGTGAATGGTGTTTGGACCTACAAAGACCCTGACCAGACGCGCATCGCCGGCATCGTTCGGGACGCCATCCAGTGGGACCTCACGGCTTTTGATGCCTGGCTGTACGGCCAGGCCCATTGGCGCAACTATCCCAAAAGGCGACAGCAACTGATGGGGTTGCGCCACGAATTGACATTGGCATGCCAGTGCGCAGACGGCAAGGGCGAGTCGTCTGTACCCGACATTCCACACTACTTTTGTCGAATCCGGCGATTGGTCGCGCAGGCGCGCAATATGCCAGAGTCCCTGCGGCAAGCCATGCTGGCGGTAGCTATCCCCACCCCGGTGAAGGACAGTTCCAAGCTGGACGCAAAGACGCTGATGCGCATCCAGCGGGAATACCTTGATCGGGTTCAGTCCGGCGAAAAATACGGAGCCCAGACCCAGCTGGCGCAGCGTTATGGCGTGTCGGTGGTGACACTCAGGAAGGCGCTGAAATTGTTAGGTAGCCGATAGCAGTCCACTCTGACGCGCCAGAGGGTGCGCGGCGGCCTGCGCACGGTTGTGGACGCTTAACTTGGGGTAAATCTTCTTCAGGTGGGACTTGACCGTCTCCGCCGTCACCCCCAGCTTGGCGGCAATTTCTTTGTTCGACAGGCCCTGCGCTACCAGGGCCAGAATGCCGCTCTCGCGTGGGGTCAGCGCCTGCGCTTCGGAGTTCGGAGTGGGCGCGCTTTTGGACACGTTCGCACAAGCCTGCAGCAGGTCTTGCATGAGTGCTCTCATCGCATCCGATTGCTCGGTCACTTCTACGCAGGAGATGATCTGGCGGATCGCGTCCGCCATCGGTACGGGCTGGTCCAGCAACGATCGCAGCGCGCCCGCCTGAAGTGCTTGCTCGCACAAGTTGACGAACAGCGAAAGGGCTTGCGCTGTGTGCCCCAGGCTCCACCATGCCCACGTCAATGCCACGCCGGTGTTGAGCTGGTCCAGCAATTTGCCGTTGTTTTGCGCCAATTGGTGTTGTGCCGTCAGGCTGTCTGCAGCGCGCTGTAAAGCACCGTCGGCCAGATCGCGCCAGGCATGTGTCAGGATGAGCTGGCGGTGTATTTCGGCATATTCACTGCCCGGGTTGGGTACCGCTTCAGCCAGCCGCTCCAGTCGCTCGAAACTGGCACGGGCATCGGTTTTGCGACCATCCAGCAACGCGAAGCGGATGCGCTCCACACACACGGTCGCCTGCACTTGGTTCCAGCCCCGAGCGCAGGCAATGCGTTCAGCATCGTCGAGTAGCGTGCGCGCCAGCGCGCCCTGACCCTGCATGCGTGCCATGCGGGCAGCGATGCGGTAACACCCCGACAGGCCGTCGATGGGCCCCACGCGCCGGTTGACCTCGAAATGGGTGGAGTTGATGTGATGGGCTTCGGCCAGCCGGTTCTGCTCATACCGCACCAAGGCCAGGGTGGGCGCTGGCAGTGCCTGCAGCACAGGACCGCGTGCGTCCGTCGCGGCGCCCAGTGCCATGCCCTCTTCCAGGTAGCGGGCGGCGTTGTCCAGATGGCCCTGGCGGTATTCGGCTAGGCCCAAAATGCTCAGCCGGTAGACCATGGAGGTGCGGTCGGGCAAGTGTGGGGTCTGTGGGTCTTGGGCCATCGGAGGCAGTACAGAGAGCTGCTCCCAGCGGCCAGCCTGCAGGTGCGCGCCGGCAATCACATTGAGGATGGCATTGGGCACCCAGGGCTGCGCCACGGGCTGGCGCAGGTACTGTTGCGCCAGCACCCCTGCGGCTTCGTAGTCGCCTTTTTCGGCCAGCAGCACCGCACGCAACGCCGTGCATTCGCGCGCCAGTTTGTTGTGCACCGCCACGCTCCCCTTTAGGGCCAGCTCGGCTTCAACGCTGCCCACCAGCGCCAGCGCGCGTTCGCTGGCCATGGCCAGTGACAGCGCCCAGGCGAACGCCAGGCGCAGGCGGATGGGGCTGGCCACCAGATGTTCGCGCAGTTGGCGCTCCCAAGACAGCAGAGTCAGGATGTCGCCATCACCGACCAGCACCATAGCCCGCGACTCTATCCATCCCAGCGCCTGCGCTGTGTCACCAGCCTCCAGCGCATGGTGAATGGCTTGGGACCACAGCAACTGCGTTGCAAACCAGCGCGAGGCGCGCCGGTGTCGTTCGGCTACCTCTGGGCCTATCTGCTTGCTCACGCGTTGCACCAAAAATTCACGGAATAGAGGGTGCAGCACAAACCAGTTGCCAGCATCATCCTGGCGGTCAATGAACAGTTGCAGATGTTCGAGTTTTTCCAGCAGCACCTGGCCGTCTGAGCCACCGCACAGCACATTCGCCAGCCCCGCGCAGTGGCGGTCGGTGATACAAATGCCTTCCAGAAAAACCATTAGATCGGGGGCTAAGCCCCCCATCAAATCAGCAAACAGGCTCGATATCGGGCGCAGAGTGGCGGGCAGTTTGCCCAGGTATTGCTTCGGTCGACCGTGGTTGCGCAGGGTGACGACCGCTGCGCGCAAGGCGGCGATCCAACCGCCGGTCAGCGCCTGCAGTGCGGGGGCCTGGTCGGACAGGGCAAGCTGGAACTCTCCTTTTTGCAGCAGTTGGCCTGTTTCCTGCACATCAAATAACAGCACACCCGACTGGATTTCAAACACGTTATCGCGGGCACGAAGCGCTCCCAGATTGAGTGCCATGGTCTCCCGCGTCAAAACAACGATGTGCAGATTTTCCGGCGCGTTGCGCAGCAGGAACGACAACGCCTGGTGAATCTGGACTTGTGTGAGCAGGTGGTAGTCGTCCAGAAATAAAAAAACGTCCGCGGCGTTGCAGCCAACGGAGTCCAGCAACCAGCACAGCCGGGTTTCCTGGGGCACCGAAAACGTGGCCGATAGCGCAACGGGCGGCGCATTGCCTGTACCGCGCCCTGCCTTGTCCAGGCCGACAGCCAGCGCAGCCTCCAGGTAGTTCAAGAACCGTTCAGGCTCGTCGTCTTCGGGGCCAACGGAGAGCCAGGCCACCTGTCCGCCAGCGCCTGCCAGTGCTTCCGCCCAGCCCAGCGCAGCTGTTGTTTTGCCAAAACCTGGCGGCGCGACCACGGTGGTGAGCAACCGATTGCGGATGATGTCCAGGTAGCCGTCCAGCCGCGCCCGCGCAATGATGCCGCGCGATCGCCAGGGCGGCCTGATCTTCACGCCCATCAGCGGCACGACCTGTGCCACCCCATGTCCCCCAATCGGGGGATTTAGTTCTGCCACCGGGGCGACCATGATGCGGGCGCTGGGCAAACCAAACACAAGGTGGACAACGTGAAGAACAAAATCATGCGGCAGTATATGGGCGCCTCGCCCCTGCCCGCCATGGATAGGCGTCTGGGTGCGACCGAGGCCATTTACCACCTGCTGGACAAGCTGTATTGCCTGAATTTTGTGGTTTTTGCCGAGGTCAATGGCGCTTTTGAGTTAGGCGCGATCAACCGCGCGCTGCAGGCGGTGCAACGCCAAAAGCCCTTGCTGCGAACCCGCATTGCCACGATCCATGGAGAGCCATTTTTTAGTGCGGTCGACATGGCGGATGCGCCACTCGTCGCCCAGGCGCTGCCGTTGCGCAACTGGCGGACCAAGCTCGCCGCGCAACTACATGACCCGTTTGAAGGTGAAGCGCCACTGGCCCGGTTTTTCTGGTTCGAAGGGAACGCTGCAAGCGGCGGCAAATCGGTTGCGGCCATGGCTTTTCACCATGTGATTGCGGACGGCAAGTCGGGTACGGCGCTGTTGCTGGAGGTGTTGCGTCGCGCTGCGGGTGAAGACATTGCGATGCAATTGCAGGCCGCGCATCCCCATGCGCAGGATCTGGATCCCATAACACGTGCAGGTGCACTCGCCGGGGCGGTCAAAAGGCTACGGTTCTGGATGGGGCAGGGCAAATCGGCGTTGCTGATGCCCCAGCAGCTGCCGGGCTATGACACGCGGTTGCGACCCGCGCGCACTATCAAGGCCATCCCCTACACCCTACCCCCGAAGACCGGCGCGGCACTGCAGGCTGCTTGCCGTGTGCACGCCACCACGGTGCACGGTGCATTGGGTGCGGCCCAGATTCTGGCCATCAACAGTGAGTTTGATGCGCCAGCTGCGCGCCGCCTGGCTCTGAACTCGCTGGCCGACCTGCGGGGTGTACTGGGCGGCAATCTGGGTTCAGACGACCTTGGCTTGTACATTGCTACGCTCATTACGGTGCATTCCGTGGCAGTCGAGCCCGACTTTTGGCATCTAGCCCGCGACATCAAGGCGCAACTCACCCGGGTCATGGCGCGTGGTGATGCCAACCTCATTCACGGTGTTTACCCAAAAGACGCGGTGTTGGGTTCTGTCTCACTGAACGCGGAGCAGGTCCAGGTGGCGGTGAACCTGGCCCCAGCGTCCACCATGTTGACCAACATCGGCAAAGTCGAATCCATCACCTTAAAAAACGGCACGCGCATTCGCTCGGTGGCCTTCATGGTGTCGCCGCCACCCCAGCACCCCATCTGTGTCACGGTGGCGGGATACGCTGGCAGTTTGCACCTGAACCTGTTGTACGACCAGAGCAAGATGGACGACACACAGGCCGCGCGCATCGGTAACACATTGACCGGGTTTATTGAAATGGCCGCCACTGGTGGATGACGATATGGACCAGCAATTCCTTACCGTAGCGGAGCGCACGGCCATCGACAACGGGCCCTGGTTTTCAGGTTTGTCTCGCACGCTCAGGCATGACCTGTACCGCTGTGCCACCATCGAACGCTACAAAGATGGTGACTTGATCGTTGCCCGCGACGAACAGCCCGAGGCCTGGATGGCCTGCGCCAAAGGTGCCATCCGCATTGGTTCGAGCAAGGGCTTTGGTCGGGAGTGCACGCTGACCTACGTGGAACCCGGAGCCTGGTTTGGTGAAGTATCCATTTTGGATGGCGAACGCCATACCCACGACGCCTATGCCCACGGCGCCAGCACCGTGGTGTGTATCGCTACCGCAGATTTCAGAAACACCATGACCCGGCATGTGGAATTGCGTGATGCGCTGCTGCGCCTGCATGCCCGGCGTATTCGCCACCTGTATGGCATGGTGGACGACCTCAATACGCTGCCTTTGCGGGCCCGCCTTGCCAAGCAGTTGTTACGTCTGGTGCGACGCTACGGTGTGCGTTCGTTCAGCGACGACAACGAGGTACGTCTGGGTATAACCCTGGCCCAGGAAAACCTGGCGCAGTTGTTGGGAGCCTCGCGCCAAAGGGTCAATATGGAGCTCAAAGCCATGGAGCGTGCCGATGTGATCCGGGTCAAGCCGGGTGGGCTCGTCATCCGCGACCACGCGGCTCTGGTGCAACTGGTCGGGTAGTTCCTCGTTAAGGCTTGGGCCTGCAGCCCCAGCCCAGAGTCCTGGCCCGGCAGGTTTAAAATGAATCAGATCTGGCCGACCCAGTTCTGGTCGTGGCGCGCAAAGGCGCTTTGTATCTCGGCTGTCCATTCCGCTGGCAACGGCCCCTTGCTGGCCCATTCCAAGCTGTGCAGCAGGTGGTCGCCCTTGGCCGTTCCCACGATGGCGGCGCTAACACCGGGTACCGACAGCGCAAAGCGCAGCGAGATCTCGCCCCATTCCAAGCCGCGGTTGTCCAGGCCCATGGCTTGCCAACGCTCCCAGTAGGGCTCGCAGTAGTCGCCCACCGGCCGCTGCGCAAACCGCCACGGGTGGTTGGCCACGGCGCGTTTGGCGATGAAACCCTTGCCGGCCATCGCTGGCAACGCGGCGCTTGCGATGCGCTGGTCGCAGATATTTAACGAGGCCATAAAGCCGTCAAAGCGGCCACAGGCCACGGCCCAGGCCAGGTCCTCGTTTTCGCCGGAATAGGCGATGGCGCGTACCTTGCCGGCGCGTTGGGCGGCTTCCAGGGCGTCGATCACGTCGGACTGCTCCAGCACCGCGCGCGGGCAGGAGTGGAAGTGGGCAATGTCCAGGAAGTCGGTACGCAGCAGGCGCAGGGCCTGCTCCACACCGGCGGTGATGCAGGGGCCGGTCCAGTCCGGGATGCCGCTGACGCCATAACCCAGTTTGGTGGAGAGGATCAGCTCCCTGCGACGGGTGGCCAAGTGGCGCCCGATGCGTTCTTCCGAGATGCCGTAGCTCGGCGCGGTGTCGAACAGATTGATGCCCGCATCCACGGCGGTGTTGAGCAGGCGGCCGACTTGTGCATCGTCCAGTGTGGTGTCGCCGATTTGAGCGGCACCCAGGCCCAGCGGGTTGATGAATAGATCGGTGGTGCCGTAGCGGCTGGGTGTTGGCATAAATTGGTAGAAAAATGCGTGGGTTTTAGCGCGTCACAAACACGACCGTGCTGCGGGCAGGCACGGTAAAGCGGCCGCTGCCGGTCTCGAAGCGCGCGCCAGTGCGTACACGGGCGTCGGCCGCGCTACCCGCTGCCTGGACCGGGTGCAACTGGTAGGCCTTGCCAGCTTCTTCTGGGATGGTGATGTCTTGCGGCTGCTTGTCGACATTGATCAGGTAAAGCACGTCCTTAAACACTGAGCCTGGGTATCCTTTGCCATTCACATGGCCCACCAGCACCACCGGGTTCTGCGCCGTGCCGGTGTTGGGGAAGGTGAGGCGTTGGCGGATATCGGCCGCCGTGCGCAGCCGGAACAGCGTGGAGCTTTCGCGCACCGCCAGCAGGTCGCGTGTCACATCCCGCGCAAAGACGATGTCGCTCGGTGCGGGTCTCAGTGTGTCATTCGCCAGCAGGGGCTGCATCAGCGGCCAGCTCTCGCCGTTGTCGGCCTTCGGCGGTAGCCCGGTGCCAAAGTAATTGGTCTGGTAGGTCCAGTCCAGGCGGTTGAACCAGTCGCCCGAATCAAAGCTGTTGCGGTCCATGGACTTGGAGCGCAGCACGTCGATGCCCGCATGGAAATAGGCCACACCCTGGCTCAGCGCGGTGATGGCCACGCCCAGCATTTGTACACGGGCGCGGTCTTCGGTGGAGGTGCCGACCGGCAGCTTGAAGACGTTGTTGTCATACAGGGTCTGGTTGTCGTGGTTTTCCACGTAATTCACTACTTCGGATGGCTCGCTGGCGTAGCCTGCGGGTTGCCCGGCGTAGTCAATCTGGGCCAAGGTTTTGCGCTCACCGGTGTAGGTCAGCATCTCAAAATTGCGGATCGATCCGGCCAGGCCCACACGCACCATGTCGGCTGTGCGCAGCAGGTCATCGGGTGTGGATTGCGAGAGGGCATTGCGGTCGTATACCAGGCCATTGATATAGCCCTGGTTGCGGATCTGGGCATCTCCGTTGTCACCCGCGCTGCCGCCGCGCACGGCGTCGCGGCCGCGGTCGCTGAAGGTGCCAATGCCGCTGCCGTTGAGCGACAACTGCGATGCCTGCACGAAACGTGCGCCATTGGCCACTTCGCCAAAGTTCCAGCCCTCGCCAATCAGGTTGATATGGCGCCCCGTGGCTTTGTTGACCCGGCGTTGCAGGGCCTCCATCACGGAGCGTGGCTGGTGCGCCATCAAGTCAAAACGGAAGGAGTCGATGTGGTACTGCTTGGCCCACAACTCCACCGAGTCGACCATGAGTTTGCCCATCATCAAGTTTTCGGTGGCGGTGTTGTCGCAGCAGGTGGAACGCTCCACCATGCCGTTGGCGTTGAGCCGGTGGTAATAGCCTGGAACAATGCGGTCCAGCACCGACTGGGCGTGTTGGCCCGAGGCGCTGGTGTGGTTGTAGACCACGTCCATGCCCACGCGCAAGCCGGTGTTGTGCAGGGCCATGACCATCTGGCGCAACTCGATGATGCGGTTTGCGCCATCGGCGGCATCACTGGCGTAGCTGCCTTCTGGGGCGTTGAAGTGCAGGGGGTCGTAGCCCCAGTTGAAGCAATCTTTGGCCGCCGTGGCGCTGGTGGCGGCTTGGGGCGCTTCGCTGTCGCCCGTGGGTGGCGTGGCAATGGTTGGTGTCGTGCAGCCGTTCTCGGGCACCGAGGCAATGTCAAAGATGGGCAACAGGTGCACGTCGGTCATGCCGGCGCGGGACAAGGCTTGCAGGTGGCGCATGCCGTTGGAACTGCTGTTGGTGAATGCCAGGTACTTGCCGCGCTGCGCTGCAGGCACCGTCAGGTCGTCAATCGAAAAGTCGCGCACATGCAGCTCGTAGACCGCCATATCGACTGGCGTCTTCACGCGGCGTGGGGCGGTGTGGCGATCCCAGCCTGGGGGCTTGAGGCGTGTGTCGTTCAGGTCGGCGATATAGCTACGCTGTGAGTGGGTATTCAGGCTCAACGAATAGGGGTCGGTGACACGGTTGCGCACCAGGCCGACGCCGGGTACAAAAACGTCCACCAGGTAGCTGTAGTAGCCGCCGGTGAGGTTTTTTGGGTGGCGCATCCACCAGTTGCCGGTGGCGAAATCGCTTTGCAGTGGCTGGGCTGCCACGGCAGCTCCAGAGCTGGAGTCAAAGCGACACAGGCTCACGGATTGAGCAGTGGGCGCCCACAGCTTGAACTGCGTATGCTGTGGCCCCAGTGTGACGCCCAGGTCGCGCGTTTGGGCGGCGCTGACGTAGCGGTCGTCCAGTGCACCGGCGATTTGCAGGCTGGCCGAGCGGATCACCCGTCCGGCAGCATCTTCCTGCACCAGCAAGACCTGTTGGCGGTGTAGGTCAGCCAGGCGATGCAGGTCGGCCTTTTGCACGGCCAGTACGGCACCCGGTCCAACATAACGAAAGCGATTGGCCACGGCCTTGGGCAGCGGTTTGGACCAGGTGGTCAGCTCCAATGCCCCATTCGAGCCGCCGACTGGGCTCCCTACCTGAACCAGCAATTGCGCCGTCGCCGAGTGGTATAGCCGGTAACGGCCGCCAACTTCTGCGGCGGGCCACTGGAGCAACTGGCCCGTGAGCCACACGGCTTGCACCGAAGGTGCGGTGATGGGCGTTTTGTCGGTTGGCGCTAGCGGCTTTGGCATCGCCATCGGGTGCAACACCGTCTGGTATTGCGCAGCATTGCAAGCTCCCAGCAGGTCTGGTGCCACAGCCTGGGTCGCCATCGGTTTGGCCGCCGCCATCGCCGCAATCGCTCCACCCGCCAATACGCTCAGGGCAATGGCCAGAAGGCCATGCTGGGTAGAGCGCGGTCCGGGGAGGCTAACGAGACCTTGGGCGAAGGGTTTCAGAAAGTTCATGATCATTTAGGTGCTTAGCCCCCGTGGAATCTGCGAAAGCAGCTATAAAAACAGTAGCGACTCGCGACGCTAGGTTTATGGGCCTGGCAAACGCCGCGGCAAGCTTCGTTTACGGGAGTGTGAAAGTCGTATCAGTAGTATCATTACATTATCGTTTAGCTTTATCAAGTAAATCCATTAAAATCAAGCAAAAAACTTCTCGTATCTTTAGAGGTAAATATGTAGTTTGACTACAAATGAGGTCTTATGCCACATCTGAACTTAGGCCATGTCCGGGCTGACAGCACCCCGTCCCGTTGGAAGCCCATTTCCTACCTGACCCTGGCCCTCGCTGGGCTGCTGACCGGAGCCAGTGCCTGGGCCGAAGCCGACACCCTGGGCAACAAGCAAATCGACACCCGTCCGGTGCTTGAGCAGATGCAGCCCAGCACCTTGCCCGCAGGCTGGCAAAAAGGCGCGTTCATGGAAGTGTTTGTCCGCGCCTACAAGGACAGCGACGGTGATGGCATGGGGGACTTGATGGGCCTGATTCAGCAGTTGGACTACCTGAAAGACCTCGGTATCAAGGGCATCTGGTTGATGCCAATCACCGCCAATGCCGACGGCGATCATGGGTATGCCACTACCGACTTTCGCGCCATTGACCCCCGCTACGGCACGTTGGACGACTTTGACGAACTGGTGCGCCAGGCCCATGCCCGCGGCATCGGTGTCATCATGGACTATGTGATCAACCACAGCGCACGCCAGCACCCCCTGTTTGTCAGCGCACAGAAGGGCCCCACCAGCCCGTTTTACGACTGGTATGTGTGGGACAAGGAGGCACCCACCGGCTGGGATATTTGGGGCAAGAACCCCTGGACGGTCACGCCCCAGGGCAGCTACTTCGGCACCTTTGGACCCCATATGCCGGACTTCAATTTCAAGAACCCGGCGGTGCTGGCCTACCACCAAAGCAGCCTGCGTTTCTGGCTTAACCGGGGGCTGGACGGCTTTCGGCTGGACGCCGTGCCGCACCTGGTCGAAAACAGCGCCAAGGACTGGAACGACCAGCCGGAGAGCCGCCGCCTGACCGCCGATTTGCGTGCCTTGATTACCAACTACCCGCAGCGCTACGTGGTGTGTGAGGCCACCGCCAAGCCTCAGGACTATGCTGCGCCAGAGGTGTGTGGCAGTGCCTTTGCGTTCGGGCTGGAGCGTCAGATTGTCAAAGCCGCCCAGGGCGAGCGCACGGCCATCCAGGCCCTGGCCGATTACTTCACCATAGCCCCGCCCAGCATGGCCACCTTTGTCGCCAACCACGACATCTTTGCGGGTGAGCGTTTGTGGGACCAGTTGCGTGGGAACCGAGCGCAGTACAAGCTGGCGGCGGCGTCCTATTTGTTGCAACCGGGCACCCCTTTCATTTACTACGGTGAAGAAATTGGCATGGCCGGCATTAAGGGCTTGCCCGGCGATGGCCCGTTGCGCGCACCCATGCGATGGACGGCTGAGCGCCAGCGCGGCGGTTTCACTACCGGCACACCGTTCAGGCCTGCGTCCCCCAATGCGGCGCGTTACAACGTGGCCGCCCAATTGGCGGACCCCAAGTCCTTGTTGTCGTTCTACAAGAGCATGCTTAGGCTGCGCAACACCCTGCCGTCATTGGCCAGCGGCAGCTATGACGCGCCACAGGTGCAGGGCAGGGTGATGGCCTACCGGCGCACGCTGGGTGCAGAGACCACGCTGGTGGTCATCAACTACGGCACCAAGCCCGGCGCGATCACGCTGAAGACCTTGCCATCGCGTGTGATGTTGGTACCGGCCTATCCCTCGGTCATGCGGTCCGCTAGTGCGCGGCTGCCCGTCCCCGCCCCGCGCCGCCCGCCGTTGTCGGGGCGCCCCCCCGCCCCCCCCGCCCGCCGCGCCCCCCCCCCCCTATGTACTTCAACAAAATCCGCCACCCCTCCAATTTCACTTTCGCCCACGCCCACAGCAACGGCACGCTCAGCTTCGGTACCAAGCCGGTGCAGGCCAAAGTGCGCGACCTGGGCGAAGACGTGTTCCATGTCGAACTGCGGGATACCGACCGCTGGCCGCTGGATGCGCGCGTGTTGCCGCTGCATGACGATGCGTTTGCGGGCACCGGTTCGCGTTACCAACTCCAGATCACCGACAGCGGCAATCTGGCGCTGAACTGCGGTGGCGGTGGCGGTGACGGTGACGTTGGCACGGGCGGCGAGGCCATTTTGTCAGGCATAGACGGCGCCTGCCTGGGCGCCTGCGGCAGCGCCTGGCTGGTGCAGTTTGCGCGCAACGCCGAGATGCGTTTCTTTGGCCAGGGCGAAAAAGTGACCGGCCTGGAGAAGACCGGCAAGCGCACCAAGTACTGGAACGCCGACGTCTGGGCCGACCACGCCATGCACACCATCGAGACCGGCCAGGCCGACCCGCAATATGCTGCCGTGCCCTACCTGCTGGTGCGCCAGGGGCAGCAGTGGGTGGGCATTCTGGTGGACCACCCTGGCGCCGTGTTCATGGACACCGGCTCCAACTGGTTTTTCTTTGGCAAGGACGACCAGAACGCACCGCCCGCGTTCTGGTTCGGCGCCGATCAAGGCGTGCCCGCGTTTTACATGATTGCCGGTGACAGCGTGGCTTCCGTCACGCAGCGCCTGCAGCGCCTGGTGGGCAAGACGCCGCTGCCACCGCTGTGGTCGCTGGGCCACCACCAAAGCCGCTGGGGCTATGCCGGCACGCAGCACCTGCAGCAGCTGGACGCCGCGTTTACCCAGCACGCCTTTCCCAACGATGGCCTGTGGCTGGACATTGACTACATGGAGCGCTTCAAGGTCTTCACCACCAGCACCGAACACTTTGGCGACCTGGCGCATGACCTGAAACAGTTGCAGGCCAACGGCCGGCGCATCGTGCCCATCCTGGACCCCGGCGTGAAGGTGGAAGCGGGCTATGAAGTGGCCACTAGCGGCCAGGCTGCCGACATCTTCTGCCACAACCCCGAAGGCCAGCCTTATGTGGGCTTTGTGTGGCCCGGGCGCACCTGGTTTCCCGATTACTCGCTGCCCGAGGGCCGCGACTGGTGGGCCAGCTATGCCAAGGCCTTTCGCGCCTCCGGTTTTGACGGCGCCTGGCTGGACATGAACGACCCCAGTACCGGTGCGGCCGAGGTCGACGACATGCTGTTCCAGCGTGGCGCCTGGCCGCACTGGACCTACCACAACCAATATGGCACCGGCATGGCCCAGGCCACGCGCGACGGCTTTCTGGCGGCCCGCCCGGATGAGCGGCCGTTCCTGCTGGCCCGCAGTGCCTACACCGGCTCCAGCCGCTTCACGGCGGTGTGGACCGGCGACAACTTCAGCAGCTGGCACCACCTGCGCACCAGCATCCACTGCAGCCTGAACCTGGCGCTCTCCGGCATCCCGTTCAACGGCCCGGATGTGCCCGGTTTCGGCGGCCACGCCGACAAGGAGCTGGCCATTGCCTGGTACAAGGCGGGCTGCCTGTTCCCCTTCATGCGCAACCACGCCAGCGCCGGCACGGCCGAGCAGGAGCCCTGGGTGTTTGGCGACCTGGCGCTAGACGTCATCCGCCACCACGTGCGCCTGCGCTACAAGCTGCTGCCATATCTGTACCAGCTGTGGAACGACCAGGAGCAATCGGGCACGGCCGTCATGCGCCCACTGTTTTACGACTTTGCCAACACCGATGGCATGGAGCTGGACCGCGTGGACGACCAGTTCCTGGTCGGCCCGGCCATTCTGCAGGCACCCATCGTGCACCAGGGCCAGCAGACGCGCCTGGTCACGCTGCCGGGCCAGGGCCGCTGGATGGATGTCAACAGCGGGCAGTTTCTGGCTGGCCGGCGCACCATCCATGTGAGCAGCACAGTGGACGCCACACCCATCTACCTGCGCGAAGGCAGTTTGCTGCCATTGCAAGTGGGCGAGCGCACCAGCGCCGCCAACGACCTGGCCGACATTGAGCTGCATGTTGTTCTGGGGCGCGGCAGCGATGCCGTGGCCACGCTGGACTATGTGGCCGATGACGGCCTGTCCTATGGCTACCAGCGCGGCGAACGCAGTGTGGTCCGTTTTAGCGCGCGGCGCGTCGGTGACGCCATTGTGTTGGCGGTGACGACTCTGCAAACGGGCTGGAAGCCCTTGCGTGTGCGCGTGGTGGGGTATGACGGTGCCAGCCAGTTGGAGCTTACGGTGGGCGTTAAAACGACGCTAGTGCCACTCGCAGCCCATCGTTGGTGCTTCAGTGGCGGCCTATTGGCGGCAAGTGCCAGCGGGCCGCTGGACTTCCCATCAACCTCTCAGTGATTGCAAGCCCAGGGCTTAGAAAAAGCTGTCCGGGTAGATTAGCTTGGCCTGGTTGACCGCGCGGTCACCCAACGCCACCAGCTCCTTCACGGTGCGCTCCGCCATCGGCGCGTTGGCGCGTCCGGCAATGTCTTCCAAGAGGCGATTGGCCAGCAACATCTGCTGCAGGTCTGCAATCGTCAGCTCCAGCAACTCAAATGCCAGTTGAATTGGCGGCTCCACAGCAGCAATTCGAGCTGGGACGTCGGTCGTTGGAGTAAGGATGTTGTCATACCACTTTGCCTAAGAAATGGTTGGTGATGCCTCTATATCGGCAGACTTTAGGGGAACTGGAGGAGGATTGCCGTACCGTCCTGCGGGTGGCACGAGCGAGCGCCGGGCTGGGCCGGTGCGTGTTGATCCGGGTCAGGTAATGTGAGTACCCCGTAGATTTGGCAAATCCATATGCTATTTGTGCCGCTAGCCACCGTGAAATATACGTAAGTAGCTATCAATACAGTAGCAACTGGTTAGACAATTCCATGCCGGCTGAACAGCATTCACGCCTGGGTGTCAAACCCCGACAGGTGGTTGGCCAGGTGCAGGGCGTGGGCCAATTCGTACTCCGACTTGTTCAGGTCCCCGTAGGCGAAATGGGGTTTGAACGGTTCGGGCTGGGCCCGAAAGTCCGCAATGGCTTTGCGCAGGCGGGTCATGGCCGTGGCTGGAGCGTCACCCGCATCCAGCGCTGGTGCGCCGGGTATGGGTTCGGCCAAATCGTGGCTCATGCGACCCCGCCAGGAAAACACTTGAAAGGCCAGGGCGCCCACGGTGCGCTGGAACATCGCCGGTTTGGCCTGGGGGAAACCGGTCAGTGAATATTCGATGCTTTGGGCGCAATGGTTCAGTGTTTGGGCCCAAGTCCACACGGCAGTGCCACTGAGTTTGGGCGCTGCGGCCAGCCGGTCGAGTTCGCGCAGTGCTTCATCCCAAGACCTGAACACCAGTTGCCGGTCGTTGGCGGTGGGTGATTGGCACGCCGACGTGCCCGCCACGGCGATACCGGTCGTTGTGGCCACTAAAAAACTGCGTCTGGATGTTTCAGGGAGTGTGGACATGGCAGATTTCACTTGTTGGGTAACCAACCCAGCCCATGGGCGTGCAGGCTTTGGACGTACAGGCGGTCTTTGGTTTCTGTAATGGCCGTGGTTTCGGGGTAGGCGCCCGTCGGGTCTTGCAGGTCGGCGACCACTTTGCCGTCTTCGGTGAACGCGATGACGTGACCATACGACTTGGGCACGGGCCAGAAGGCGCGTGGCAGGCGCAGGGTCAGGCGGCGCAGCCAGGGTTTGTCGGCCATGTTGTCGGCCACCGGGTTGCGCGGTTTGGCAAAACCCAGCCAGATTTTGCCGTCCAAGCCGCGCATCAGGTTGTCGGGGTAACCGGGCAGGTTGTCCAGCAGCACGGTAGCCTGCGGGCTGGTTGTGCCAATCTTGAGTCCGTTGGCAGCCACTGCAATTTTCCACACGCGGAACTTGCCAGTTTCATTGACAAACAGGGACTGTTCATCCGCACTCAGGGCCACGCCATTGGCAAAACTGATGCCAGAGGCCACGATGCGGGTGGTCTTGGTGCTGGGGTCGAATTCAAGAATCCGTCCGGTTGACGCACCTTCGATGATGTCCAGCACACTGGCCTCAAAGGTGCCGCCCCAATCCTTGGGGGCAAACCGCATGGAGGCGTCGCTGAAATACATCTTGCCACTCTTGGCCACCACCACAGCGTCTGCGTAACGGATGGGGTCGCTGCCCACAGAGTCGGTAAGCACGGTGGTTTTGCGATCCGGTGCAATGGACAACAAGCCTTTGATGGCGTCGGCGGCAATCAGATTGCCTTGGGCATCAAAGTCAAAACCCAGCACACGGCCGCCGGTGTTGGCAAAAACTTCCTGCGCCGAGCCGTCGGCATTCATGCGCAGGATGTTGCCGCTGGCTACCGTGGTGTAGAGCTTGCCATCCGGCCCAAAGGCAATGTGTTCGGGGCCGACTTCACCGTGCAGGTCTATCAGCTGCAGATTCGCCAGTCTGGTATTAACCGCATGCACACCCCCGTAACCGAGTGCTGTGGGCAGTGTGAAGGCCACGGGTGTGATGGGTACCGGCCACACCAGCAAATAGGCGGCTGCCAGCAGAACCAGCACAACCAGGTTTGAGAGAATCTTTTTCAAAGCGGTGTCTCCTTTTTTTGAGCGTCAAGGATAGCCGCAATGGCTGAACGCGGAGCGCAGCCCTAGCCCAACAGGGCCTGCGCAAACTCCCGGGCGTTGAAGGTTTCCAGTTCTTCCAGCTTTTCTCCCACGCCGATGAAGTAGACCGGCACCGGCCGTTCGCGGGCGATGGCGGCGATCACACCGCCCTTGGCGGTGCCGTCGAGTTTGGTGATGATCAGGCCGGTCAGCGTCAGTGCGTCGTCGAAAGCGCGTACCTGCGTAAGGGCGTTTTGACCGGTGTTGCCGTCGATGACCAGCAGGATCTCGTGTGGCGGCATGCCTATAGAGTGGGATGGGTTGCCTTGTGTTAGCCCGGCTGCCACCGGGCTGTCGCCCGCCTTCTGGATCACGCGTTTGATCTTTTTCAGCTCTTCCATCAGGTGCAACTGCGTGGGCAGCCGGCCTGCGGTGTCGATCAGCACCACATCTTTGCCACGGGCCTTGCCAGCGCTGACGGCGTCAAAACTCACGGCAGCCGGGTCGCCACCTTCCTGGCTGATGATCTCCACCAGGTTGCGGTCGGCCCAGATGCTGAGCTGTTCACGCGCGGCGGCGCGAAAGGTGTCGGCTGCGGCCAGCAACACGCTGGCCCCGTGTTCGGACAGGTGCCGTGTGAGTTTGCCAATCGACGTGGTTTTACCGGCGCCGTTGACGCCGGCCACCATGATGACGGTGGGGCGGTGTTCGCCAATCACCAGGGGCTTTTGCAGCGGCTGCAGCAGCTCAGTCAGTAGCGCAATCAGGATGTTCTTCAGCGCAATGGGGTGGGTCACACCACTGTCCTTGACCTTGCGGCGCAATTCGGTCAGCAGGTATTGTGTGGCGGGCACGCCGGTGTCGGCCATCAGCAGCGCGTCTTCCAGGCTCTCGTACAGGGCTTCGTCGATGACCGAACCACCAAATACGCCAGAAATGCTGCCGGCGGTCTTGCCCAGGCTGGCTTTGAGTTTGTCGACCCACTTTTGGCGCTCCGGTGGGGCTGCCGGTGGTTCAGGAATGTCGATTGGAATCACCAGCGCGCTGCCAATCAAGGAGCCGCCATTCCCCGGCCCCGGGAACCGCGGCGGAGCGGGGCTGGGTGGTGTCGGCGTTAGGCTGGCGGGGCTTGCGCCGGTCTCGGCAAGGGGGGCTACGGCGGGGGCTGGCGGAGGTTTCTTTTTGAAAAAACTGAACATGGTCTGCTTCGTGTGATCATCCATTCTATGAAACACCCGATCTACCAGAGCTGACACCCGTTCCTGGCTGCTTAAACCTAGGGTAATCCTGAGAAAATCGGCCAGGGCGCAGGGGTTATCCAGTCGCACAATACTTTGATGCATCCGTCCTGTGTTTTTCGATGAACTACATCCTGTTCATCAATGCAGCTGTCAGCCTCATCATGGGCTGTGCCTTGGTACTTGTCTGGCGGCGGGATCCGACGCAGACTTTTACAAGGTATATCGGCTGGGCCAATCTGGTTCAATTGCTGGTGCCCATGACCTATTTGTTAAAAACGCATGGGGGTGGGCTGGCCGATACGGTCGGAAATTTCGCGCTGGCGGGTGTTGCGGCCCTGTATTCCACGCTGCTTTTGGTCGGCACAGCGCACTTGGCGAGCAAGCCCATTCCTCGCCAATTCGTGTGGACCTCTCTGGTTTTGATGGCTGTGATCAATTCGCTTGCAATCGGTTGGGATGGACCACGGCTGGGACAGGCCAGCATGGGCAGCATCAATACGGTACTGGGAGTGATTTGCACCTACTGGTTGTGGAACGCCGACGTCGGGCGCTACAAGTCCGAGAAGCTGGTCGGTCCCTTGCTGGTGCTGCTTGGATTGATCCAGTTTATTTACGTGACCTACCAAGAGGAAGGCGCCGCCCTGTTGGCCACGCTGGGTGCATTGCTGCGCCTGACCTTGGGCTTGGTGTTGCTCTATGCGGCATTGGACCGGGGGACGGTAGCCACCCGCAACTTGCAGACCCGGTTTGAGCGTCTTACCGAGCGATCCCACCAGGGCATCATGATCAGTTTTGGTGACAACAGCATCGTCTACGCCAACCCGGCTTGCCTTGCGATTTATGGCGTTCAGAATCTGGCAGAGTTGGGCCTGGCCACCGTCGCCCGCACGATACCGAAGGCTGAGCGTATCAAGGTCGCGCGTTTACTTTACGAAATTCAGAATGGTCAGGAGGACGATGCGACCTTTGAGGCCACCCGCCACCGCGCCGATGGCACGCCCATGTGGTTGCGGTTCCACTACTTCCGTACCGAATGGGACGGCACACCGGCGGTTCAGGTGCTGATTTCCGACGAAACCGACCGACACCAGGCCAGCCAGGCCTTGGTCTACCAGGCCATGCATGATGAACTGACCGGGTTACCCAATCGAGCCGCGATGATCCAATGTCTGCGCAAGCGTTGTGAGTCCTCCGGCGAGATCGAGCGTTTTGTATTGGTGCTGATGAATATTGACCGTTTCAAACTGTTCAACGAGGCGCATGGCCCCTCCATGGGTGATGAAGTTCTGAAATCCATGGGGCAGGCACTGCGTGCGGCGATGGGTGACGATTGCGAAATCATGCGATTGGCAGGCGACGAATTTGCCCTGGTTTCGGCACCCAAAGGGGGAGGCGACACGGCCGTTGAAATGGTCACACGGGTGCGCAACTTGCTCGCCACTCCCCTTTGGGTGGCCGGGCAGGAATTCTTTCTGGATGCATCGTTGGGCATTGCCCTGTACCCCAACAGTGCGCGTGACGCCGAGTCGCTGCTGCGTGCCGCCAACGCAGCCATGCATGTGGCCAAGCGCACGCCCGGCACCTCGTACCGGCTGGCAGAAAAAGCCTTTGAGCGGGGCTCCAGCAACGCGCTGGAGCAAGAGCAGGCATTGCGGGCGGGTATCGATCGCGGCGAATTTCAACTGGTCTACCAGCCCAAGGTGCATGCGCAGACCGGCCGGCTGGCGAGTTTTGAGGCGTTGGCGCGCTGGAATCGTCCAGGGGTGGGACTGGTCAGTCCGGTGGAGTTCATCCCGGCGGCCGAACGCACCGGGCTGATCGGCGCTTTGGGTACCGCCTTGCTCAAACAGGCCTGTCGTCAGATAGCGGTCTGGTTGCAGCAATATGGGCAATGTGTGCCGGTTGCGGTCAACGTGTCCCCGCTGCAGTTGCTGGACCCCCGTTTCCCAAATCTCGTAGCCAACACGCTGCAGGCCCATGCGGTGGAGCCCCGTTGGCTGACGCTTGAGATCACGGAGAGTTCCGCCGTGCAAAACATGGAACAAACCACCGTGCAGGTGGAGCAGCTGCGTAGCTTGGGTGTACACGTTGCCATGGACGATTTCGGTACCGGTTTTTCCTCGCTGAATATGTTGCGTAGCCTGCGCTTGCATACGGTCAAGATCGACCGGGGTTTGATCGAGCCGCTGCCGGTCCCCGATGCTGTGGCTGTGGTACGAGCCATTTGCCAACTGGCCGATGCATTGCACCTGCATGTGGTCGCCGAAGGGGTGGAAACCTCGGAACAGGCTGCTGCTTCCCGGGAGGCGGGCTGTGGCGAGCTACAAGGTTTCTTGTATTCGCGGCCGCTGTCTTCGGAGGATGTTGGTCCTTGGCTCAGTCGCCTGTCGACGCGGTATGCCGATGCAGATATGGAAGTATCCACACAGTTCGTTAAGCTAGGCGGATGAAGAAACCTATCAAACCCACCTCCAAGAGTGCTGGTCGCGCGCCCGGCGCCACGGCAAAGCCCCCCCGCGTTCCTGTACACAAACGCCAGCCAGGCGAAGTCCGCCTTATTGGTGGCCAGTGGAAACGCATCAAACTCAAGGTCGCTGACAGGCCCGGTTTGCGACCCACACCTGACCGGGTGCGCGAAACGCTTTTCAACTGGCTGGGACAGGACTTGTCGGGCTTGCGTTGTGTGGATGCCTTTGCCGGCACCGGCGCCCTCGGCTTTGAAGCCGCTTCGCGCGGCGCAGCGCAGGTTTTGCTCGTCGAACAGGACGCGAGCCTGGTGATACAACTGCAACGTGTGTTGAGCCAGTTGCAAGCGCTGGAGCTGCCTGAGCCCGGGCCGATACAGAAGTTGCTGGTGCAGCGAGGCGAGGGGGTTGCCAGCTTGCGGCAATTGGCACCAGGCAGTCAGGATGTGATATTTCTAGACCCGCCTTTTGACGCCGATCTGTACGAGTCGGCATTGTCATCCGCAGCACGGGCATTGGCACCCAAAGGCTCGATTTACCTAGAGTCTCCAAAAGCCTGGACCGATGCCATGCTGGAGCCCATGGGTTTGGTGGTGTATCGCCATCTTAAGGCCGGTGCGGTGCACGCCCATGTGTTGCGGGCTACGATCCCGATTGATGGCATGGTCGCATAATGCCGGTTGCAGCAGTACCTTTGTATGGCCCCGGAGCGATGTTTGATGTCTAAGCCTGTGATTGCTGTCTACCCTGGCACCTTTGACCCCATTACCTTGGGGCATGAGGATTTGATTCGGCGTGCCGCCAGTCTTTTTGGCACCGTCATCGTGGCCGTGGCCGTGGCCCACCACAAAAAAACCATGTTCAGTTTGGATGAACGACTGGACTCGGTGCGTGAGGTGGTCAAGGCTTATGCCAATGTTCGGGTCGAATCGTTTACCGGGCTGGTGCGAGACTTTGCGGTGGACCATGGTGCCACTGCCATGTTGCGCGGTGTTCGCTCGGTCACGGATTTTGATTATGAAAGCCAGCTCGCTGGCATGAACCGTGCGCTGGCACCGGATGTAGACACCGTCTTTTTGACACCGGATTCTCGTTACCAGTTTATTTCCAGCACTTTGGTGCGCGAAATTGCGACCTTGAATGGCGACGTGGCGCAGTTTGTTGCACCGACGGTGCATGCAAGACTGCTTCAAAAGTTAAGCCCCCAGTAATACTGCGACGACATGTTCGATTGCACCGTCGCCAACCCAAAGGAACACCATGAAAATCCTGTTACCCGTTGATGGTTCCGAGTTGTCCCTGGAGGCTGTGCGTTTTGCCATCCGTATGGTGCTGGCGGGCCTGCGCGCCGATGCGGTGCTGGCCAATGTGCAGGAGCCTGCCAATCTGTATGAATTGCTGATGGTCCATGACCCGGAGTTGATCAACCGGGCCAGCGCTGACGCCGGTTTACACGCCCTTCAACCGGCTCAGGAACTGCTGGACGCCGCCGGCGTGCAGTACGAATGCGAAGTGGCCAAGGGTGACCCGGCACACACCATCATTGACATTGCTGAGCGGTTTGCGTGTGACCTGGTGGTCATGGGTGCGCGCGGCAACAGCGCCGTGCGCAGTGCCATGCTGGGGTCCGTCTCCAATGAAGTGTTACATGCCAGCCCGATTCCTGTGATGATTGTCAAACCGGACCAAGCCTGAGCCCCTGCGCTCGTCAAAGAACCATGGCACTGATCATTACCGACGAATGCATCAATTGCGATGTATGCGAACCCGAGTGCCCCAACGAAGCCATCTTCATGGGGCCAGACATCTACGAGATTGACCCTGCTAAATGCACCGAATGCGTGGGCCATTTTGACGAGCCCCAGTGTGTGCAGGTGTGCCCGGTGTCCTGCATTCCAGTCAATCCACTGTTTGTTGAAGACAAGGCAAGTTTGTGGGAAAAATACCGACTTTTACGGCGCGTGGCGGTAGCTAAAGCGTGATTGTTTGCGTGAAAGGCAGCGAGACCAGCAGAGCGCTTTCCTCTATGGATTCAAAACGTTCTGGCCATGTGGGCCGCTTGAACCGCTTGCGCCACTTGGTGCTGTGTCGCCCAGGCCGCAATCTGGTGTTTGGGCATGGGTTTTCCAAAATGGAACCCCTGTGCATGGCTGCAGCCCAGCGCTGCCAATTGGGCACCAGTCTCCGCGCTTTCTATACCCTCGGCAATGGCGCTCATACCCATGGCGCGAGCCAACTCGAGTGCCGCCTTGACGATATGCAGACTGCGTTCCGACTGATGGACCTGCTGGACAAAACTCTTGTCGATTTTGAGGCAAGTAAAGGGTAACGACTGCAGGTATTCGAGTCCGGCATAACCAGTGCCAAAGTCGTCCAGCGCGATGCCGATACCCAATTCCCGAAGTTGTTGCAGTGAGGCGGCAACTGCTTCCATGTTCTGGATGATGATGGTTTCGGTCAATTCAATGCGTAACTCGGACGCTTTCATTGCATGAACCTGTAGGCAAGCTCGAACGGCGGCGACGACGTCACCTCCCGCCAACTCCGGCGCTGATAGATTGATGCTGATAAACGGACGGTGATTGACATCGTCAACACAGTGGGGGCGCAACTCTGCCCAATCTCCGACGGCTCGCTGCATTACCCATTGGCCAATACGGTGAATCAGCCCAGTTTTTTCTGCCAGCGGAATGAATTCCTCAGGGCTGATCAGCCCCAAACTTGGGTGGTGCCATCGGATCAAAGCCTCATATCCAACCAATTGGAGTCGGTCGAATGCCAACAGCGGTTGGTAAAAAAGGTCCAGTTGTTGTCGGTCAATGGCGTCGGACAGGTCTTGCGCCAATGACAGGGTGCGCACTGCGGCTTTGTGCAGATCAACGGCGTCCAGCGACTTGGCGTCTGGTGCGGAGTCGTTGGTGAGCTGTCGTTGTTGTAGTCCGGCTGCATCATGGGTGCTGCGAAACCGGGCTAGCAGCAGTTGCATCAGGTACTGGATGACCGGATCGGAGCGCAGCAATAACTCTTCAACATGGCTGCGGTCGATACGGATCAGGCGCGTCGGCACCAATGTGCGCACCGCTGCTGTCCGGGGTTGGCGGTCCAGCAGAGCGACCTCTCCAAACATGGCACCTTCGGTCAGAATGGCGATGCGCCTTTGGCCTGAGCCTTCACCGGTCAAGACCTCGACGCACCCTTCTTCAATGACATAGGCCGAGTCTCCCGGCTCGCCCCACTGAAAGACGAACTCCTGCCCATCGAAAAAAACTCTGTCAAACGCCTCTGTCATGGTATGCCCAGGTGGTTCGAGCACGCTCCGGTATCAGCGGCAATGAGCATCAGGAGCGCGTCCGAGACACTATAAGCCAAGATTCAGCACGGCCAGGTTAACTTTTTCACCCGAACACCTGAGGTTTTCAATATCTGCGTCGGCCGCACAACGCGTGGGGCGCAGGCGCATCTACTTGCGGGCGCTAGCGCTGGCTTTGGACGCGGGTTTGGGGGCGACCGTGCGTGCCGTGAAATATTCGGAGTCCTTTTTCTTCCGTGCCGGGCTGGTGCCGGGCTCTTTGTTATTCCCTTCAGCGCGGGTCGCCTGGCTATTGGCGGCCTTTGTTTTGGCGGGGGACGTTCGGGCCGCGGATTTGTTGAATTCAGTGCTTGATTTGTTCGACTGGGCCATTTCTCTTTGTTTGGCCTGTTCCAGAGCCTCGGTGGTTGCTACATCACGCCGGGTCGCCGCGTCGGATTCTCGCTTTTGTGCGGGTGTTCGCGAATCCTGTACGTTCACCGCGACGCCGTCAGTGCATGGTTTCTCGCTGTAGGTGTTCCCGCATCGGTACACACTTTGACCCGCGGCCCCCGTTGCCACTACGATGACTGCTATAAAAACAATACCAAATGACGCGAGTGGTTTCATATTGTTTCTCGAATAGGTGAGGCATTGGCTGGTGGGCTACTGGTCGCGGTCGGAGTGGTTATCGCAGGCACTAGCGGAGTCGCACCTGATAGGACCGGCCGTTGTGTGGCGGGCGTATGCGCCCTGGGTGGCTTGCTGGTATGCACCAGCAACGTGGCTTTTTCCATGTCGCCTGCCAGAAAAGCGGGCAGCGCCTTGAGTGACCGGTCGATGCATTGCTCAATGGCAATGCGGTCGTCTTGTGACGGCTTTTTCAGCACCCAATTAACGACCTCTGCCTTATTGCCGGGATGTCCGACACCCAGCCTCAGGCGCCAGTAGTCGCCACTGCCCAATTGGGCATGTATGTCGCGCAGTCCATTGTGGCCGGCGTGACTGCCGCCCAATTTCAACTTGACCTGGCCGGGTGCGATGTCTAGCTCGTCGTGTGCGACCAGAATTTCTTGCGGGTTGATCTTGAAAAAACGCGCAAGCGTGGCGACGGATTTTCCGGAGAGGTTCATGAAGGTTTGTGGTTGCAGCAGCCAGAGGGTCTGCCCATGCAGTATGGTACGGGCCACGAAACCATGGTAGCCCTTGTCCATGGTCAACGAGACTTTGAGTTCACGGGCGAGGGCGTCGATCCACCAGAACCCTGCGTTGTGGCGGGTGGCATCGTACTCCGGGCCCGGATTTCCGAGGCCGACAAATAGTTTGATCATGGAATGCGGTGCAAATGAGGTGCCGTGGATGGTAGGGCAAATTGATGCACACTTCAAATGACAACGGCCCACTTAAGTGGGCCGTTGTTAGAGCTTGCGCTGCAAATCAGAGCGCGAAGGAAGGATTACTTCTTGGCAGCAGGTGCTTTGGCAGCAGGTGCCTTGGCGGGAGCCTTGGCTGCAGGAGCGGCCTTGCCACCCTTGGCTGCGGGAGCCGCTGCAACGGCTTCTGCGGTGGCCTCGGCCGAGGCTTCAGCAGCGGAAGTAACAACCGACACCAGCACCGGGTTTTCACGACCCTTGACCACAGCCTTCACACCGTTGGGCAACTTGACGTCGCTCAGGTGGAAGGAGGCGCCCTTCTTCAGACCGCTCAGGTCCACAGCAATAAACTCAGGCAGATCTGCGGGCAGGCAAGTGATGTCGATTTCATTTACCACGTGGTTGATCAGGCAATGGTCGATCTTGAACGCAGCGGATTCTTCCTGGCCGTTAAAGTGCAATGGCACCTTCATGTGCATCTTGGTGTTGGCATCGACGCGTTGGAAATCGATGTGCAAGATCAATTGCTTGTAGGGGTGCATCTGCACATCGCGCAGCAAAACCTTGCTCTCGGTGCCAGCCAGCTCCATGTCCAGAACGGATGCATGGAAAGCTTCCTTCTTGATGGCGTGCCAGAGGGCGTTGTGGTCCAGTTCGACGAGCAAAGGCTCACCAACCCCACCGTAAACGATACCGGGTGTGCGACCCGAATTGCGGAGACGGCGGCTCGCACCCGTGCCCTGCTTGGCGCGCTCAAAAGCGACAAATTTCATAACTTACTCCTGAAGGAATCCACCGCGACCAGCGTGATTCCGGTTTAACAAAAGCGCCGGATCACTGCCCTATGCAGTGTGCGCTTGCTTTTTGTCCCGAGCAAAACCCGTTGCGAGGCCTTGCGAGAACCTTAAAAAAGGTTCTCTTGATCCGAGAACAAACTCATGACCGACTCACCCTTGGCAATACGCTGTATCGTCTCTGCGATCAGCGGGGCCACGGAGAGTTGGCGAATCTTTTGGCAATTTCTGGCGGCGTCGCTCAGCGGAATGGTGTTCGTCACCACCACTTCGTCGAGTGCGCCACCGTTGGCAATACGTTCGATAGCGGGGCCGGAAAAAATCGGGTGTGTGCAATAGGCATAGACCTTCTTGGCGCCACGTTCCGGGAGCACCTCAGCGGCTTTGACCAAGGTGCCGGCAGTATCAATCATGTCGTCCATGATCACGCAATTGCGGCCATCAATTTCGCCGATGACGTGCATGACTTCGGAGACATTGGCCTTGGGGCGGCGCTTGTCGATGATGGCCAAATCACAACCCAGTTGCTTGGCAAGGGCGCGGGCGCGCACCACACCGCCGACGTCGGGCGAGACCACAATCAGGTCGTCATAATTCTTTTGGCGCAGGTCACCCAAGAGCACCGGTGACGCATAGATATTGTCGACCGGTATGTCAAAAAAGCCTTGAATCTGGTCCGCGTGCAGATCCATGGTCAGCACGCGCGCCACGCCCACAGCCTGCAGCATATTCGCTACCACTTTGGCGGTAATTGGCACACGTGTGGAGCGTGGACGACGGTCTTGCCTTGCATAGCCAAAATAAGGAATCACGGCACTGATGCGTTCAGCCGATGCACGTTTGATCGCATCAACCATGATCAGCAATTCCATCAGGTTGTCATTGGTCGGAGCGCAGGTACTTTGCACCACAAAGACGTCGCGGGCCCGCACGTTTTGGTTGATTTCAACGGTGACCTCACCATCGGAGAATCGGCCCACGGTTGCCGCGCCCAGCGAAATGCCCAAATGACCCGCAATGTCTGCAGCCATGCCGGGGTTGGCATTACCGGTAAAAACCATGAAATCTGGGGGAGGTGAAGCCTGCATGCGAAAGTCCAGCGATTAGATTAGGTTTATGCCTGTTCGTTGCGCGCGCTGCGACCGGATCAGCACCGGACTACAGATTTGGCAGGGGAGAAAGGATTCGAACCTTTGCATGCTGGAATCAAAATCCAGTGCCTTAACCAACTTGGCGACTCCCCTACACGGGTTGACAGCATAACGCTGCCCACCGTTTAAACCATCATTCTCCATCGCTGGGAGCCCAACCCAACAGGGGGTGAACATCCAAGTTGCTACATAACTTGACTTGTAACGCGCTTGGCGCGCTGGTCACATCAATATCATGCAGCAATTGCGCAAATACAGCACTCCCAGAACCTGTCATCCTGCCACGCAATCCCTGGGATTGAAGCCACTCAAGGGCTTGGGTAACACCGGGGCACAGGCACTGGGCAACAGCTTGCAAGTCGTTATGGCCATATTCGAAAACATTTCCATGTGCATGTGCATCTGCAGCGAAGCCTGAAATTATAGCAGTTTTGGAGTCGCGCTTCAGTGCCGGATCTGAAAAAATTAGCCGTGTCTCCAACCCGGCTGCGGGTTTAACCACCACAAAACGGGCGTTGGGGAGTTGGATAGGCGTCATTTGCTCGCCGATGCCTTCGACCCATGCGTGGTGCCCACCCAGAAAAAACGGCACGTCGGCGCCCAAACCTAGACCTAGGCGCGACAGGACACGCACACTCAGATTCAGCTTCCACAAGCGGTTGAGTGCCAGCAGGGTCGAGGCGGCGTCCGACGAGCCACCACCCATGCCAGCCTGTGCCGGAATGGATTTGGCAACGCCAATATGCACGCCCAA
Source organism: Candidatus Aalborgicola danicus (assembly GCA_016703945.1). Classification (GTDB taxonomy): domain Bacteria; phylum Pseudomonadota; class Gammaproteobacteria; order Burkholderiales; family Burkholderiaceae_C; genus Allorhodoferax; species Allorhodoferax danicus. The sequence continues at coordinate 92,191 of JADJBC010000001.1, read as the reverse complement.
AGAGCAGGCGCTGGCCTGTTGCAAGGCCCTGGCGGCACGAACGACCAAATCATCGTCTGGCAAGGGTGTGGTCAGATCTTCACGGCTGATGGCACCATCCTGTCTGAGATCGAAGTGCAGTGTGTCGCACCAGTCGATCAGCATGAATGCCGACTGCAGCAAGTGGTAGCCGTCGGCACGGCGACCTGTGATGTGCAAAAACAGGTTGAGCTTGGCGGGTGCGGGGATGTCGTATAGCGACTGCATGGGGCAATTGTCTGGTGCGGGCTCAGCGGTCAAGGATGATTTTGAGTTCTACCGGTGTCTCTGGGGGAAGTCGATGCGCACTGAGGCGACCATTGGGCAAGTTCTGCAAGTCGACCTGCCATCCGGGGGTGTTCGGTTCCAAACCATGCAGCCATGCGAACATGCTGCCAATCGGCAGCGGGGCACCCGTCGCTTGGTGCGTCAAGGCTTCCAGTGTTTCAAACTGCTGTGGCTCACCCGAGGTCTGCAACCGGGCTCCACTCGCATCCCACTGCAATCGGGCAGCTGTGCTGCCAATAGGAGTCATAAAAACCAGTGAGCCAGCCTGCGCGTCGCCCTGCAGATCGAAGTTGGCGGAAAACGCCTGAACGGGTTCCGAGTGAACTTTAAGCGACAGCCGGCCCTGCCAGCGCGAAATCTCTGGCTCAATTGTACCTCTAGCCCTCGTGGAACTTGCGCAGCCAGCTATCAAAAATATAGCAACTACCAGTAGAACGTGCCCCGCCGTGTACAACGTCCGGTTCACGGTGCGCCGCGCAGGCGACGCATGGTCTCCTGCAATGTTTCGTTCTGTGGATTCAGGTCAAGCCCTTCCTTCCAGACGGCACTGGCTTGTTCACGTTGCCCCACCGTCCACAACACTTCGCCGAGGTGCGCTGCAATCTCAGGATCGGGCCGGGCCTTGTAGGCGCCCCGCAATAAACGCAGGGCCTCTTCTGCATTGCCAGAGCGAAATTCAACCCACGCCAGGCTGTCAGTGATGAAGGGGTCATTGGGGGCATAGACCAGCGCTTGTTTGATCAGTTGGCGCGCTTCATCCAGGCGGACATTGCGATCTGCCAAGGAATAACCCAATGCGTTGTAGGCGTGGTGGTAGTCGGGCTTGGCCTGCATCACTTTGCGCAGCAGGCTTTCCATCTCCTCGGTTTTTCCCAGTTTTTCTGCCAGCATGGCCTGGTCGTACAACAGCTCGGTCTCTTCGGGGTAACGTGCCGTCGTCTCTTTCACCAACGCATAGGCTGCTTCGAATTGGCGGTTGTCGCGCAACAGTTGCACCTCGGCATTGATTTTGTCCAACGCGTCGGACGCCTGCAATTCGGGTACCTGGCGGATCAACAGGAGGGCTTCTTCGAGCTTGCCCTGGCGTGCGAGGATGCCGGCCTGACGGCGCTGCACACGCAAAGCGTCGCTAGGGCTGTTGATGGCATCAAGGTATGCCTTGGCATCGTCCAGGCGCTGACCTTGTTCGGCCACTTGGGCCAACATCAGATACGCCTGTACCAGGCCACGGCCCATGGTTGCGCCCTGCGTCGGATCGGCGGGCGGTGGGTTGAGCGTCACATAGGTCTTCAGTGACGCCTCCGCCTGGGTCAATTGGTTGTCCTGAATCTCAAGAGAGCCCCGCATCAGCCAGGCGTCGGCGAAATCCGGTCTTTCTGCGGTTAACAACTTGGTCTGGGTGTAGGCCTCGGAATAGCGCTGCAAAGCGGCCAGACTGCGGGCATATCCCATGCGAACTTCCGCTGCGGGCTTGGTCAGAAGGTGTTTGCGTACGATGGCCTCGGCACCGGGCGCCTTGGGTCCTATCATTGAAATTGCCAACATGACGGGTTCCTGGGCCATGGCGTCCAGCGCAACGCCCCGACGTACTGCCTCCAGCGCACCCTCAATGTCGTTGGCCTGGAGGCGGATCGTGCCAACGGCTGTCCAGGCCGCGGGTCCGGTAATGCGATTGACCAGTTCCAGCGCCAATGTCTTTTCGACAACAATGGCCGCCAGCTTCTTGTCGGTCGTGCGTGCAAAGTAACGGGGCAACATGTTGATGGTGCCAACACGCTCAGTCGGGGCAAGACCGGCCAATTCGCGCCGTATCGGCTCCTGTGTCTCGGCAATCTTGTTCAGACCCAGCAAAATCTGGAACTGATAACGATTGGCTTCTTTGGACGATGGAAAGGCCCTGACCCAAGCCTGGGATGCCTCCAACGCGGCCTCTCCATTGCGCGATCGGTAAGCAATTTCGACCGCGCGCTCATACAGGCGTGCAGAGTTGGCTTTGCGGGCAGCGTCCAGCATCAAGGAAAACGCCGACCCGTTGTCGCCGGACTGAGCCGACATTTCGCCGACCAGCAATTGGTAGAAGAGTTCACCATCCAGCGTGGAGTTGTCGGGTTTGTCCGATTTTGGCGCAGCAGCATTCGCTGCGCTGCAAATACACGCCGCAAGCAAAGTGAGTGTGAAGAGTCGAGAGATTCGTGACATCAGACCATAATAATCTAACCTTGAGAGACCCTGCCCATGCCCGAATTGCCAGAAGTAGAAGTCACGCGCCTGAGTTTTGCCGAGCGCATTGCCGGCGCGCAGATTGTTGGCGTGCGGTTCGGCATGCCGTTGCGCTGGCCACTGGGCGTCGAGCCTCAAGTTTTGCTCAAGCAACACGTGTTGGCGGTGCGGCGCAGAGGCAAATACCTTTTGTTGGACCTGGAAGACGGGATGGTGATGCTGCACCTGGGCATGTCGGGCAGTCTGTCGTTTGTTCAGCAACCGCCGGCGCCAGGCAAACATGACCATTTTGATCTGTGTACTTCCTACGGTGTGTTGCGTTTGAACGACCCACGGCGTTTTGGTGCAGTGGTCTACGCACAAAGTGAGCAAGCTCCTGTTGCCCAAAAATTGTTAGGCAAGCTTGGTATGGAGCCGCTGGGGCCGGAATTTGACGTGGTGTTGTTCCGTCACGGCTTGTTGCGGCGCAAAGCACCCATCAAGCAAGTTTTGCTGGCCGGTGATGTGGTTGTCGGGGTTGGCAACATTTACGCTTCTGAAGCCCTGTTCAGAGCGGGTATACGCCCCACAACAGCGGCGTCCCGCCTGAGCCGCCCCAGGATCGCACGATTGCACCAGGCTATCGTCGCGGTGCTGGCGCGGGCCGTTGAAAGGGGCGGTAGCACACTGCGCGACTTTTCCAATGCCCACGGCGAGGCCGGCCATTTCCAGTTGGAGGCGATGGTCTACGCGCGTGAGGGTTTAGCCTGCAAGGCTTGTGCGACGCCCATCAAAGCCATTCGCCAAGGCCAACGCTCGACCTTTTTCTGCCCAAGCTGCCAGAAACCCTGAGTGGAATTCGCAGGCACGGTGCTATATTGACTGGCTAGACGGGGGTACTCTTGACTACTTCTTTTAACGATCAGTTTGACCAGCTTGGCACATGGCGACGTGAATTTGCACTGCGCCTGAAATTACTTTCCGAGTGGATGAAGGACAACGAACTGCTGGATTCGGGGGTAGAGGAGCGGTTGCGTCGGCTTGGTACTCAGGTGCGCTCAGACAAGGTGATGGTGGCTTTTGTTGCGGAATTTTCGCGCGGCAAGTCCGAAATGATCAACGCCGTTTTTTTTGCGGGTTATGGACGTCGCATCATGCCTGCCAGTGCCGGCCGAACCACTATGTGCCCGACCGAAATGGGCTACGACGCCGACGTTCCGCCTTGCCTGCGCCTGTTGCCGATTGAGACGCGATTGCAGCCCCAGGCGCTCATGGAGTGGCGTATGGTTCCGGAAAAATGGACCCGTATCGATCTGGATGTGAACAATCCGCAACAGTTGGCGGCCGCCCTGGAAAAAGTAGCTGAAACCCGCAAAGTGACCCAGGATGAAGCCCGTTCCTTGGGCTTTTGGCACAGCCAGGCCCCAGACGATAACCCGATGGTCGATGCCCAGGGCATGGTAGAGGTGCCCAAATGGCGCCATGCATTGATCAATATTGCCCATCCGTTGTTGAAACAGGGCCTTGTTATTTTGGATACCCCGGGCTTGAACGCGATAGGTGCCGAGCCGGAGCTGACGGTCAGCCTGATTCCACAGGCGCATGCCGTGGTGTTCATTTTGGGCGCGGATACTGGCGTGACCAAGTCGGATCTGTCCATTTGGCGTGAGCACCTGATCACAGAAACAGACACGTCCGAAACCCGCCTGGTAGTGTTGAACAAGATCGATACCCTGTGGGATGACCTCAGCAGCCCGGCACAGATTCAGGCTCAAATTGATCGGCAGAAGTCCACGACCGCAGAAATATTGAGCATTCCGCCCGATCGGGTGATCGCGGTGTCAGCCCAAAAGGGTTTGGTTGCCAAGGTAACCGATGATGACGAGTTGTTGCAGCGCAGTTGTCTGCCCGTGTTAGAGGACGCTTTGGGTCGCGGCATGATGGGCAAGCGCCAAAAGATACTGGGCAAAGCCATGGTGACAGGCATCACCGAGTTACGTGCCGAGACAGGACGGGTCATCAATATCCGCAAACGGGACCTGACCGAGCAGATGATGGAACTCAAGGGCCTGCAGGGCAAGAATTCTGCAGTGATCAAGCACATGCGGTCGCGGATTTCCCAAGAGCAGGCCGAGTTTGACTTGGGCGGCGCAAAAATTCACGCTGTGCGCTCAGTTCACTTGAAGTTGTTGCGCGAGGTGTTCGGCATCCTGGGCTCCACGGCACTGAAGAAGGAAATGGCCCAATTGACTGACCGTTTGCTGGAAAAGGGCCTTAAGTTGGGTGTAAAGAGGGCTTATGGCGAGACTTTTGATCGTCTGCGGGGCAATCTGCAAAAAGTTCAGACTCTGTGCGATGAAATTCAGAACATGCTGAACGCCACCTTCCGCCAACTCAATGGCGAACACGGCTTTTCTTTGCAAGCACCGGCAGAGCCCCAAATGGCCCAGTATTTGGGTGATCTGGATGTGGTTGAACGTAGTCATATCCAGTATTTGGGCATCGGCAATGCCTTCAAATTGGCGCAACCTGAGTTTGCTGATCGGCTGGTTCGGGCCTTGTCGTCACGCTTGCGCAGCATCCACGAGATGGCCCTGGGTGATGTGGAGTTGTGGAGCAAGTCCGCCGCGGCGCAGTTGGATGCCCAATTGCGCGAACGCCGTCGCAACTTCAGCCGCCGCATTGAGGCCATTGACCGTATTCAGCAAGCGGCGGGTGGTCTCGAAGACCGGATTCAGGACATTGATCAACAGGAAGCCGCGCTGAACCAGGTCGAGCTTAAGCTGATCGAACTAACTGATTACCTGATCGCTGCCAACCAGTCAAGTACCACTGCGGTAGACGTCGAGTTTGCGTGAACGTGCGCGAGGCTGAGACGGGTTTTGCCTTCCGGGTTGTGGCGTGGCAAAAGCGTCATGGGCGCAACCACTTGCCGTGGCAAGACACCCAAGATCCGTACCGGGTCTGGCTCTCCGAAATCATGTTGCAACAAACCCAGGTGGTCACGGTGCTTGGCTACTTTGATCGGTTCGTTGCCCGCTTTCCAGATGTTACGTCGTTGGCCCATGCGAGCCTGGATGATGTGCTGGGGCTATGGAGTGGCCTGGGCTATTACAGCCGTGCGCGCAACCTGCACCAGTGTGCACAACAGGTGGTGGCGCAGTTTGATGGTGTGTTTCCGCAGCAGGCGCAGATTCTGGAAACACTTCCAGGCATAGGGCGATCCACGGCAGCGGCGATTGCCTCCCTGTGTTTTGGCGAGCGAGTGGCGATTCTGGATGCCAACGTCAAACGTGTTTTGACCCGTGTGTTGGGCTTTGATGCCGACTTGGCGCAGGCCAGCAGTGTGAATGCGCTGTGGAGCGCCGCAACCGGGTTGTTGCCGACCGGGCGCAACGCCGCCGCTGCCATGCCGCGTTACACCCAAGGCATGATGGACTTGGGCGCCACGGTCTGTTTCCCGAAGAAGCCCGACTGTGGCCATTGCCCGGTGCAACGCGACTGTGTTGCGCAGGCGGCAGGCGACCCTCAGCACTACCCGGTCCGAAGTCGCAAATTAAAACGCAGCAGCCAGTCCATCTGGTTGTTGTGGGCTCAATCTCAAAGCGGCGCAGTGTGGTTGACCAAGCGCCCCACACCAGGCGTTTGGGCCGGTTTGCATTGCCTGCCTTTGTTTGACAGTGAAGAGGAAATGCGGGCCGTGTTGCCTGCATCCCTGCAAGGACGATTGCGGCCGCAAGCTGCTTTTTTGCATGTTTTGACGCATAAAGACTTGCACTTGCATCCCTGGCGCCTGGACGTTGCCGAGCAGACCGTTCAGTGGGATGCGGGTCAATGGGTCAGTGCACAAACCTGGCCGGGCTTGGGCCTGCCCGCACCTATTCGCAAACTGCTGCAAAACGACGCGACTGCGGCTGCCAACTGATCAGTTTGTATCGATTTCCCTGTGGCGCTTGAGGGTGACCCACTGGGACGCAAATCGTGCGGCCAGGCGTTCGACCAGAAAGACCGAGCGGTGCTGACCCCCGGTGCAACCAATGGCGACCGTGACATAACTTCGGTGGTCTCGGGCCATCGCATCGAGCCAGCTTTCAAGGAAATGGGTGATGTGGTGCTGCATCAATTCCACCTCGGGCTGGGCCTGCAGAAAATCGGCGACCGGCTGATCGCGCCCGGTCAGGTGCCGCAGTTCGGGCTCGTAGTGGGGGTTGGGCAACATACGTACATCGAACACGTAGTCGGCATCGGTTGGAACACCACGTTTGAACGCAAAGGACTCGAAGACCAGCGTCAGTTGCTCCTGCGGGGCCGAGATCAGAGCCTTGACATAACCCTGCAATTGGGCGGGCCGGATGATGCTGGAGTCAATCACGTGGGCTTGCTCCCGCAAGACACCCAGAAGTTTGCGCTCCAGTTCAATGGCATCCATCAGGGCGCGGCGTGCGTCCGGTTCTCCATGGCCCAGGTCAGATTGTGACAGCGGATGTTTGCGCCGGGTTTCGGAATAGCGCCGCACCAGGGTATCGGTATTGGCATCCAGAAACAGCGACTTGATGCTCACACCCTGATTTCGCAATGTGTCCAACTGATGCGGTACCAGATGCAGGGATGTGGCACTGCGAACATCCATGGCAATGGCGACACGGCGCGCCTGGTGTTTCTGTTCCAGCTCCACAAAGGGCAATAACAATTCAGGTGGGAGATTGTCGACACAATAAAAACCAGCGTCTTCCAGTGCATGCAGAGCCACCGATTTGCCGGACCCCGACATACCAGTGATCACCACAATTTCTATCGGCGCCGCAGCGTTCAACATCGTGTCAGTTTCCTGCCTGCAGCATTTCCTTGGCGTGGGCCAGAGTGGTGTTGGAGAGTTTTTCTCCTCCCAGCATGCGCGCAATCTCGGCCACGCGCTGTTCACCACGTACAACTGCCACGCTACTCAAGGTTGCGCCCCCGCTCAGCTGTTTGGCCACCACCAGATGGTGGTCTGCGCAAGCGGCGACCTGGGGTAGGTGGGTGACAGCCAACACCTGGCGATCCACCCCCAACTGGTGCATCAAGCGGCCCACGGTTTCCGCCACGGCGCCGCCCACGCCAGAGTCCACTTCGTCAAAGATCAGGGTCTGTGCCGTGCCGAGTTGGCTGGTGGTGACGGCAATGGCCAGTGCCATGCGCGACAGCTCGCCGCCGGAGGCTACCTTGCCCACCGGGCGAGGGGTGCTGCCAGCATGACCGGCCACCAGGAAACTCACCTCTTCCAGACCACTTTGCATCGGTTGCGCGCTGGCCTCCAGCACCACCTGAAACTGCCCGCCCTGCATGCCCAAACCCTGCATCGCCTGGGTGATGGACTGGGCCAGCAAGGGGGCTGCTTTGGTACGAGCCTTGCTCAGGGCCTTGGCTTCTACCAGGTAAGCCGCGTGGGCTTTTTGCTCGGCGGATTGCAAGCCTGCCAAATCCGCCGCCGCGTCCAGTTGCGCCAATTCCGAGCGCCAGGATGCCAGCAAGGCCGGCAAGTCTTCGGGCGCACGTTTGTAACGGCGAGCCAGGGAAACCCACAAGGACATGCGTTCGTCCAGTTCCGCCAGTCGCTCAGGGTCCAGTTCCGTGCGGCGTAAATAAGCGCGTAGCGTGTGCACCGCGTCTTCAACCTGTGCCAGGCTGGAAGCCAATACGTCGATCGGGTCCTTGAAATCGGTTTCCAGATGGGCCTGGTTTTGCAACTGTTGCAAGGACGCATTCAACAGACGCAACACGTTGCTGTCGTCGTCTTCCAGCAATTGCAAAGCGCCATGAGCGGCGTCCAGCAGGGCTTGGCCATTGGCCAGGCGGCTGTGGCTGCTTTGCAATTCATCCCACTCGTCCGCTAGCGGGTTGAGTTTTTCCACTTCGCCAATTTGCCAAGCCAGGCGTTCGCGTTCGCGCTGCAGGGAGTCTTGTGCGGCCAATGCTTGCGTCAGCGCCGTTTGGGTCTGCCGCCATGTATGCCAGCGTGCGGCCAGCGCATCGGTGGACACCATCGCATAGGCATCGAGCAGGCCCCGTACTGCGTCCGGGCGGGTCAGGCTTTGCCAGGCGTGTTGGCCATGGATGTCCAACAGTTGTTCGCCCACGGCGCGCAACTGTTGTGCGGTGGCCGGGCTGCCATTGATCCAGGCGCGGCTTTTGCCGGCCACATCCACGGTACGGCGCAGTAACAAGGTATCGTTGTTGTCAAAGCCAGCCTCCAGCAAGGTGCCCTGGACGGTGGCAGGCGTATCGAATTCGGCGCTGACATCGGTGCGGCCGGCTCCTTCGCGTATGACCCCGGTATCCGCACGGGCACCGGTTACCAGTTGCAGCGCATCAATCAGAATGGACTTGCCAGCACCGGTTTCACCAGTCAGCACGCTAAAACCGGTATCCAGGTCCAGCTCCAGTTCGCTGACGATCACAAAGTCCCGCAGGACAATCCGTTTCAACGCCATGGGTATCGTCCCAACGCGTGCTTGAAGCGATTTCGCGCATCATCTCGGATCATTTAAGCAACTCCTTCATTCCAATGTAGTTTCTGGCGCAAGGTGTCGAAATAGGTCCAACCTTTGGGATGCAGAAAACGCACCTGGTACTGGGATCGGGTCACCACAATCCGGTCACCATGCATCAGTGAGGCCAATGACTGCATGTCAAAGTTGGCACTGGCATCGCGGCCGGCTACTATTTCAATAGCAACCTCTGACACATTGGGGAGGACGATGGGGCGATTTGACAAGGTATGGGGCGCGATGGGCACCAACACCCAGCCTGGAATGGACGGGTGCATCAAGGGGCCGCCGGCCGACAACGAATACGCGGTGGATCCCGTGGGGGTTGCAATGATCAGACCATCGGCCCGCTGGTTGGCCACAAAATTCCCGTCGACCTCCACGCGCAGCTCCACCATGCCGGCAGTGGCTCCGCGGTTGACCACCACGTCGTTCATGGCCAGCGCAGAGAACACACAATGCCCGCCTCGCATCACACGCGCCTGCATCAGACTGCGGTGGTCCTCCTCAAAAACTCCTGCCAACATGGGTTTAAGCGTGGCTTCAAAACTGTCCAGCGGAATATCCGTGATGAAACCCAGTCGCCCCTGGTTGATACCAATCAACGGCACGCCATACTGCGCAAGCTGGCGGCCAATACCCAGCATGGTGCCGTCACCGCCAACCACCACACACAGGTCACACGAGTTGCCGATCTGGGCCACGTCCATCGTGGCGTAATGACTCAGCCCCATATTGCTGGCAGTGTCAGCTTCCACCACCACCTCGCAGTTCTGAGCCATCAGAAAGTCAGCGATGCGCTCCAGCGCCTGGCGCGACGAGGCACCTGCGGCTCCGCTGGAGACAGCCTGGTACTTGCCGATGAGGGCGACGTTTCTGAAGTGGGTCTGCATTGGCAAATTACATCACTAAAATGTGCCGATGCTCGATGATCGTTCCAAGTTGTTGTTGAAAGCTCTGGTAGAGCGCTACATAGCCGACGGACAACCGGTTGGCAGCCGCACCTTGTCGCGCGCCTCCGGGCTTGAACTCTCTCCAGCCACCATTCGCAACGTGATGTCGGACCTGGAAGAGATGGGCTTGATCGTCAGCCCACACACATCGGCGGGGCGCATCCCGACTGCGCGTGGTTATCGCCTGTTTGTCGACACCATGTTGACCGTGCAGCCCAGCCAATATGGCTCCCATGTACTCGCGCCTGATCAGCCCCAAAAGGTGATCTCCAATGCCGCGAATCTGTTGTCCAACCTGTCGCAGTTTGTGGGCGTGGTCATAGCACCCAAGCGAACGTCGGTGTTTAGGCATATTGAATTCCTACGCCTGTCGGAGCGGCGGGTGTTGGTCATTTTGGTGTCGCCGGATGGGGATGTGCAAAACCGCGTCATCTTTACCGAGCTGGATTACTCGCAGACACAACTGATCGAAGCAGCAAATTTTCTGAACAGCCAGTACGTTGGCATGGACATCGACGATGTGCGCCAGCGGCTGCAGGGCGAGGTGGAATCGTTGCGCTCCGAGATCGCTGCCCTGATGCAGGCTGCGGTAACCGTAAGCTCCGAGGCCATGAGTGAAATACAGGACGAAGTGATCATTTCGGGCGAACGCAATCTGCTGTCTGTGTCCGACTTTTCCAGCGACATGGGCCACCTGCGCCGAGCCTTCGAGTTGTTCGAACAAAAAGCCCAGCTGATGCGCCTGATGGATATTGCCGGGCAGGCCGACGGTGTGCGCATCTTTATTGGCGGCGAGAGCCAGGTGGTTCCTTTTGAAGACCTGTCCATCGTCAGCAGCCCGTACGAGGTGGATGGCAAGGTGGTTGGCACCCTGGGCGTGATTGGTCCGACCCGCATGGCCTATGACCGCATGATCCAGATTGTGGACATCACATCCAAACTCGTCAGCAATGCGCTGAGCCACCATAAGTAGGGCGCTCCCAGCCCGCTACAATCGTCGGTTCGGTTGGGGCGTTAGCTCAGTTGGTTAGAGCAGAGGACTCATAATCCTTTGGTCGAGTGTTCAAGTCACTCACGCCCTACCATTTAATCCAGCGCCAGATATAGAAAGCCTGCTATCTAAACGATAGCGGGCCTTTTTGTTTTCTGGATTTGAACGTGATTTACAGACTGTTTGCAGACTGCGGTACATAGTTTTCCCCCTCTGCCCGCCAGGGGAAAAACCCGGCGGTCCTGCAGCGCGCCCCACGCGCGTATGTGGCAAGTTACTCCATGCGTGCACCAATACCCAACTCGGCAGCCACCTTGTTGAGATCGACAATGCCATGTACTGCGAATGTATTTTTTTGAGATACTTGATGTAGTAGGTTCCAATCTCAAAGTACCAACGCGAGTTTTGCCTGCAAGTGAAAATCTGCTGCCCCTCTTTTGAGAGAACACGATTGACGCGTGCAACCAATGCACGTTCGCTGATTTGCTTCATCATCAATTTTCCTTTTACTTGTGTAGATAAAAGGCCCAGGACACAGGCAGACCGAGCACTGTTCCATGAGTCGGGCCGAAAAATCGAGCCCTGCCGCGAGTCGTTACGGGACCAAGTCCCGCAGAATCAGTCTGCTTCTGGATGATAGCGCACCTCACACCCAGTTTCCAGTACGCTCCGTTTCAGACTCCCTTTTCAATCCAGCGTTCAACGGCCGCCAGGTTGATGTAGATGCGCCCGTCTGGCGCCTTGTGGTAGTGGATGCCAGCGGCCCACTGGCCACGCTTGATCTTTCCACGGATGCCATGTACCGTCAGCCCGGTGAGCTAGGCTGGCAGCTTCAAGGTGACGGAACGGGAAGTCACGAGAGCCAAGGCCTGCTTTTCGCGCACGGGCTAGGCGGCCGCTGAATAAAGCAACCACATTTCCGCCCCCGCCATGGGCCCCGGAGACTAAAAATCTTTTGCTGCTCGCCTCTGTCAGGCTCAGCTGGTGAGCCTGATTCATATTAAAGTCATCGGGCAATAAGTACAAATTAGAGAGGGAGACAAAATGTCACGCCTTTTGTGGGACCTGACTGAAAACATTTTCGGCATTTGTAGTCGGCCACTGCGATTCGCACGTGGAGAGACAAAAATGGTCCGCACAACGAATAATTTGTGATCAATTTGCGGATATTGGTTCCGGATTGGTGCCATGACTGATCATCGATTTGTTGCGTGGGGCAAACTTGCGCGCACTGGTGCTGGTGAGTCAATTCACATTCACCCATTGTTGGACCATATGACTGATGTCGCTGCATGCTTTGTTGCTTTAACAGATTGCAGCGCCATCCGACGATCTCTGGAGTCCGCTGCCAGACGAAATTTGGACGTTGCGGACATCGAACGGCTGGCCGTGTTGGTCTTTCTGCATGATGTGGGCAAAGCCAACGCCGGTTTTCAGTCACGACGCTGGCAGTTGCCTGATAGACCACCGGGGAACTGGCCCATTTCGCCTTTTGGCCACGGCCCCGAAGGCTGGGAACTGATCTCGGGGCGTGTACCCAATGCAGAGCACTATGCATTCGGCTTGCCCATTGCCCAAATAGTGGCTTGGGGCGACGCAGCCGTTTGTGAATTGCTTCAGGCCAGCATAAGCCATCACGGGCGACCTCTTGGTGTCAGTCCTGGCAAGGAAGCAGAATGCATCTGGAAACCCGTTCCGAATAAAGCAGGGGAGGTGCTTTACGACCCTGCAAACACCTTGGTCAGCATGGGCAATCGCTTGAAGAAAAGTTATCCACTGGCCTTCACAGTGTGCAATAAGTCCTTGCCTGACCAGCCCGCCTTTGTGCATCTTTTCGCCGGATTGGTTCAATTGGCCGACTGGTTGGGCTCTGACACCCGTGAAAAATTCTTCCCATATACAGCCCCCGGCGAGGATCGAACTCAGACTGCGGCCGTCCGCGCAACTTATGCGGTGCGGACCATTGGCCTGGATGTAAACAGTTGGCGCAATGAACTGAAAGAGCAGCCACCAATTTTTGGTACGGCATTTGACGTGGCGGAAGCTCGCCCCATGCAATTGGCTGCTGCTGATTTGTCGTTGGGCAATATCGTGGTGCTGGAAGCAGAGACTGGCAGTGGCAAGACCGAAGCCGCGCTGTGGCGCTTTGTGCAATTGTTTCAAGCGGGCAAAGTCGATAGCCTGTACTTTGCATTGCCCACCCGTGTTGCGGCAACGCAGCTCTACCGGCGCGTGTTGGAGTTGGTGCATCGCCTATGGCCCACTGATGCGCCCGTGGTGGTGCGAGCCTTGCCGGGCTACGAAGCGGCAGATGACCAGGAAAAAATCAGCCTGCCGGATTTCAAGGTTCAGTGGCCCGATCATCCTGCGGACGAGAAAGCGCATCAGCGCTGGGTGGCTGAGTCACCCAAGCGCTTTCTGGCAGCCACTATTGCGGTGGGGACGATAGATCAAGCCTTGCTCGGCGCGCTCAAAGTGCGTAACGCCCATATGCGCCACGCCCTGCTGGCCCGCAGCCTGCTGGTCGTGGATGAGGTGCATGCGTCCGACGCGTATATGACGGTGCTGCTGGAGAAATTGCTTCAGGCGCACCTCAAAACAGGCGGCCAAGCCATGCTGCTTTCTGCCACGTTGGGCTCATCAGCGCGTACACGCTATCTCAGCATTGGGCATTCAAAGAAACCGGTTCCACCCACGATGGTTGATGCCTGCGCAGCCCCTTATCCAGCGGTCAGCTCTCGCAATGCGTCAGGTATTCAACTGCAACCAGTGGCGGGCAACCCGCAACACAAAACTGTGTACTGGGAAACGCTGGATGCCATGGACGACCCCGAGCGCATTGCCACGCTCGTCGCACAGGCAGCGGCACAAGGTGCGCGCGTCCTGGTGGTGCGCAACACCGTCCCTTCCGCAGTCGCCACATTGAAGGCACTGGAACAATTGACCATGGCACAAGGTGGTGATTGGTTGTTCAAGGTGAATGGTGTCAGCACCGTCCACCACAGCCGTTACAGCCGCCAGGACCGCCCCTTGCTGGACCAAGCGGTGGAAGCTCAACTGGGAAAAACGCGGCAAGACTTGAGGGGGCGAGTCATCATCGGCACGCAAACACTGGAGCAAAGTCTGGACATTGATGCCGATTTGCTCATCACCGACCTGTGCCCCATGGACGTGCTGCTCCAGCGCCTGGGTCGTCTGCACCGACATACTCGACTTGAGACAGAGCGGCCCGAGGGCTACCGCCAACCCCGTGCTTGGGTGCTCACACCCGCTGGTCATGACCTCAACCCCATGCTCACGCGTGCACGCAATGGCTTGGGGCGGTTTCATAACGGTGGTGGCGTGTACCCCGACCTGCGAATGATCGAGGCCACCAAGCGCTTGATCCTGGCACAGCCCAGCCGCCAGATACCGGCAGACAACCGCACACTGGTTGAACACGCAACACACACCGAAGCATTGCAAGCGATTGAAAAAGACCTTGGCGCAGACTGGCAAAAACTGGGCCAGGCCATCGAAGGCGACACCAGCGCCCGCAAAGGCATAGGACACCTTCACACCTTGCCTTATGACGACGCATTTGGCGAGGTTTTGTTTCCCGATAGTGATCAAAAAATTGCGACCCGACTTGGCGCGGCAGACCGTCTTGTGACCTTCGATCCACCACAGCCCGGCCCGTTCCTGCAAGACGTGAAGCAATTGGCACTTCGTCATCACCAAATTCCGGAGGGAGTCAGCCCTGATGCGTTGCCAACGGACATCAGCGTATTGCCAGACAGTGCAGGCTTTGAATTTACGCTGGGCACAGCGCGTTATCGTTACAACCGCTTCGGGCTGGAGCGTCTGAAGGCCAACGACAAAAACCAACCTACACAGGGAGAAACCGTATGACGATTGCCCCGGAACTGCAGTTTTCATTGCTCACCGAGCCCATCATTCGCTACCGCCGTGCGAGTGATGGGCAAACCGTTAACGCCAGCTTGCCCGAGTTGTTCGTGGCGCTCGCTGCGGATGAAGTGCGTGATTACCCCGCCTTGCGGCCACACCAACGCCACCCCTGGCACGCCTTCCTGGTGCAATTGGCCGCCATCGCCCTGCACAAGGCAGAAAGGAAAGCGGCTTTTGAAAATGAGCAGGAGTGGCGCAATGCGTTACTCGCGCTCACGCCGAACGACCCAGATGGCGCTGCGTGGTGTTTGGTGTCGCCGCCGGATCGGCCCGCACTGTTGCAGGCGGCCGTCGTTGGAGGAAGTATTTCGGAATGGAAATCTCAAGCATATGCCGCCGATGAAATTGACATGCTGGTCACATCCAAAAACCACGACCTTAAAGGCAGTCGCGCCCGCCGATCACAACCCGAAGACTGGTTATTTGCCTTGTTGAGCTTGCAAACCCAAGAGGGGTTTTTAGGCGCAGGAAATTATGGTATTTCTCGCATGAACGGGGGCTTCGCCAGCAAGCCTGGCGTGGGTGTGGCTGCTGTCGGTTTACCGGGTGCGCGCTGGGCGCGAGACATTGCAGCGTTGCTCGCGCGGCGTGACCGGACGATTGAATCGCATGATTTGCAAGACGACGGAGGGTTGGCACTGGTTTGGCTCGCCCCTTGGGATGGGCTTGTTAGTCTGTCATTTGCCAAACTTGATCCGTTCTATATCGAGATTTGTCGCCGTATTCGCCTGCGGTATGTGGACGAGAAAATCATGTCCGTGGGCACCGGCAGCAAAGCAGCTCGCATTGCTGCGAAAGAATTGAATGGTTTGACGGGCGATGCATGGACACCAATTGATGTGGAAGGTGGCAAGGCACTGACGATCACTTCAAATGGGTTCAATTACAAGCTGGTTTCTGAACTCCTGTTTGGAGGCAAATACCAGTCACCTGTTGCACACAATTTGGAACAGCAAGCCAAAGGTGAGAGTTTGGTTTTTGTCACTCAAGGAATCACCCGAGGACAGGGAAAAACAGAGGGCTACCACGAGCGCCGTGTGCCGATATCGCCCAAGGTTCGGGGACTATTGATGACAAACCAGAAAGCTCAACTGGAACGTATCGCCGGGCAGCGTATCGCTGCCATTGGCGAGGTACGCAAACTGCTATGGCTTGCATTGGCCGTTTTGTTTGCGAACGGAAATTCTGGGGATAGCAGCGAGGGAAACAAAGCAAAGGCGAGCAAGTTTTCCGCACCTTTTGAGGCTGCCGAAGATGCACGCTTCTTTGTTGACCTCAACGAAGAAATGGAGGCCGTTGACTCTGGCGCGCAGCGTCTGCAATGGCTGCTGGGCCTAGCTGATCGGGCAGAAGCCATTTTGAAGATTGCCTTCGATGCGGGGCCTCGTAGCGGCGTTCAAAAGTACCGCGCCCAATCTGCAGCCTTGTCACGCTTTCACGGAGGGCTACGCAGTGAAAAGTCCCCGTTACCCGGCTTGGCCAATTACTACCGACAACAGTCCATCAAACGACAGGAGGAAACCAGTGACCACGCTTGACCCCACCTCAGAAGAACACGCTCAACCGGAGGCTGCCGCAGCGTACCGCGAGCCCTTTGGAGCATTGGCGGCCTACATCCAGCGGGCCAGTTCCGGCGACCGCGCGGCACTGGCCCGACTCAAACCCGAAGCTCTGCAGCCACACCAGTTGGCTGCGTTGGCAAGAGCCTTGTCTGCGGCAGGCTTGGCCCCCGAACAATGGCATGCGGACACCTGGCCGCGCTGGGCGTTGATCGCGCACGGCATGGCGTTGGCTGGGCATGATGGCAAGCAAAAGCTGGGACGACAGTTGGCACATGCTGGGGTGTCGGAATCGCGTGTCACCAAGTTACTTATCTCGCGGGGGGATGCCTTCACGCAGCTTTTGCCCCGCGTACTGCGCTTGTTGGCCAGCAAAGGCGTAGCGCCGAACTGGCGTGAGCTCGGCGAGCTTGTACTGAAGGAAAGTAGCAGTTTGCGAAGCAGCCAAGCCGATGCAGAAGAGCTACGTCTCCAAATTGCAGGCCCCTATTTTTCAATGCTGGCCCGTGCCGAAGCCAAGTCATAACCAATCATCATCCTAGGAGTTTTCATGAATCTGCCTCGTTTTATTCAAATTCACACCCTGCACAACTACCCCGGCGCTCTGCTGAACCGTGACGATGCCGGTCTGGCCAAGCGTCTGCCTTATGGCGATGCAGTGCGCACGCGCATTTCGTCCCAATGTTTGAAGCGCCACTGGCGGGTGGCGGAGGATCATTTCTCGCTCGCGAGCCTGGGTGTGCCCATGGCAGTGCGTTCCAGACAGACGCTGGATTTGATTCGTAAGAAGTTGATCGAGGCGGGCCTGTCGGATGCTCTGGCACAGTCGGCGGGTGAAGGCCTACGTGACGCTGGCCTTTTGGACAAGGGCGGAAAGGAATCAAAAGGCAAAGAAGCCCTGGAAACAGGGCAAGCTGTGCTGATGGGCTATGCCGAGGTTGATTACCTGGTCAAACGTTGTGCTGAGCTGGCGCAGGAAAATACCGAAGCCAAGGCGCTCAAGGCAGCCATTGCCAAGTTTCTGAAAGACGAAAAGAAAAACATTGAAGCACTGAAACACGGCAGCGGTCTTGAGTCTGCCTTGTTCGGGCGCATGGTCACGTCTGACGTGCTGGCCAGCCGTGATGCCGCTGTGTACGTGGCACACGCCTTCACAGTGCATGAAGCGCAAGTTGAGAACGATTACTTTACCGTGGTTGACGACTTGTTGCGCGAAGCCGGTGAGTTGGGTTCCGCCGGTATCTTCGACACCGAATTGGCCTCCGGCTTGTACTATGGCTATGTGGTGGTTGATGTGCCGCAACTGATTGCTAACCTGGAAGGTGAGGCCGCCAAAGACTGGGCCACCTTGCCCACCGAAAAGCGAGAGCTGGCAGGCCGTGTGGTGCAGCACCTGTTGCACCTGATTGCCACCGTGAGCCCCGGTGCCAAGCGCGGATCGACTGCGCCGTTTGACTGGGCCAAATTCTTGCTGGTGGAGGTGGGTGATTGGCAGCCGCGAAGCCTAGCGGGCGCATTCCAAAACGCCTTGCCGACCGATAGCACAGCGCTGCGCGAAACCGCCGTGCGGATGCTGGCGGATGAAATCAGTAAGCTGGACAATGCTTACGGTGCCACGCTGGACAGGCGCTTCCTCGCACTGGACAAGGTGAGCGTGCCCAACGCCCAACGCTTGCCGTTGAATGATTTGGCCACGTGGGTGCAGGCCTACATCACCCAAGGCGCAGCGCCAGCACAGGTGGCCTGACATGCCGCGCCATTTGCTGATCAGGTTGTCGTCCCCGCTCATCGCGTTTGGGGGTGAAACCATTGACAACTTCGGGGTCATCCGAGACTTTCCAGCGCTCTCCATGGTCACGGGTTTGATTGCCAATGCCTTGGGTTGGGATCGGGGTGACGACATGCTTCACAACCGATTTCAAGCGCGGTTACGAATGGGCGCGCGTCTAGAGACGCAAGGTTCACGTCTAACTGACTTTCAAACTGCGCAGTTGGGAGCCAATGACAAAGCTTGGACGACCTGGGGTACGGTGGAAGAACGCAGAGGCGGTGCCGCGTCTTATGAAAGCCCCCACTTGCGATACCGCGACTATCACACCGACCTCACGGCCCTTCTTGCTTTGCGACTGGAGACCGCCGACGAAACCCCCACATTGGTTGAGGTAGCGCACGCGCTGGATCGCCCCCAACGCCCCCTGTTCATCGGTCGCAAACCTTGCCTGCCCGTTGGCCGATTGGTGGCCGGTTGGGTTGCGGCCGACTCGGTGTTGCAGGCCCTGCAACTTGCCCCACTGTCCAATAGCGAGCGTGGTATGCGAGCCCAGTGGCCGGACGGCGAAGGTCAATTGCCGGGTGACCGCTTGGTGGATGTTTGCGACGAACGCAACTGGACCAGCGGTGTGCATGGCGGCTGGCGACCGGTGCGAGAAGGCCTCATCCAAACCGCAGGAAACAAGTCATGAGTTCAGAGTCACTTTATTTACTGCACACCCAGCCTGACCCACAGCGGCTGGCGGCGTGGGCGGCACGCCACCGCCTGTTGGACAAAGAAGGCGATTTGGGTTACGCGCTCCATGCCCTGCTGCATGCGGCTTTTGGTGAGCAAGCGCCGCAACCGTTTCGCTACCTCGATGTCGAGCAAGGCCTGTTGGCCTACACCCGCTTGGACGCAACTGGACTGGCGCAACGCGTTGCCCTGGCTGAACCTGATGAAGCCGCGGCGCTGGGGCTTGGCCAGACTCGCCAGCACGGCGGTATGAACGTGCGCCCCTTCCCCACGCAGTGGGCTGTAGGCCACACGCTTGGCTTTGAGGTGCGCGTGCGCCCCATCATCCGCGAAGGCAAAACAGGGCGTGAGCGGGATGCCTTCTTGGCGGCGGCTGAAAAGGCCGGTGACAGCAGGCTTGATCGCGGCGAGGTGTATGCGCAGTGGCTGCGCGATTTGCTGGCGCGGCAAGGTGGCGCAGAGCTGGTGGATGCCCGCATGACCCGCTATCAGCAGTTGGGGGTGACACGCAGAAGCCAGAGAAGCAGTTCTGACAACGTGCGTCACAGCCGCCTTGTTAGCGGACCAGATGCAGTGCTGGCCGGTCAACTGCGAGTGACCGACCCGCAAGCCTTTGCGCAATTGCTCGCGCAAGGAGTTGGGCGACATCGGGCGTTTGGCTTCGGCTTGCTCTTGTTGCGGCCTGCGCGTAGTTGATATTGCCCAGCTATCCAAATGCTAAAAGGTCGCCTGGGGCTGGAAACAGCCCGTTTCCCACATGCAGACCGCCATGGACTGCTCTGGCTGGAGCGGGGTGAGTTGTGCGTCATTGACGGTTGCTTGCATTTCTTGCGCGGCAATAACTCCCTGACCCCACAGATCGACCAGATACCGCATCAATCGGTGTCCATGATTTTGCTGGGGCCGGGCAGCAGTGTGACGCACGATGCCCTGCGCCTGCTGGCCCGCCACGGCACACTGATGGCCGCAGTGGGTGTTGATGGCGTGCGCTCCTACACGGCACCGCCTTTGATGCCGGATCGTTCCGATGTGGCTAGACGACAAGCCGAGTTATGGGGCAATCCGCGTCGGCGCATCAGCGTGGCGCGTCATATGTACGCGTTGCGTCTGGGCGAAATACTGCCGCACCGTGAGCTGGACACATTGCGCGGGATTGAAGGCTCTCGCGTCAAGGTCATGTACAAGTTGATAGCGGACAAGCATGGCATTGAATGGAATGGCCGCCACTACGACCGGGCCGATCCGATGGCAGCCGACATTCCCAATCAGGCGCTGAACCATGCCGCCACGGCGGTTCAGGCTGCCGCAGCCATTGCGGTGCAGTCACTGGCGGCGCTGCCGCCGTTGGGTTTTATTCATGAGGATTCCGGGCAGTCGTTTGTGCTGGACATTGCCGACTTGTTTCGTGAAGCGGTCACGCTGCAAATCGCCTTTGTCGCCGCCAAGCAGGTGAGCAAAGGCGCTGAGGATACGGTAGACCGCCTGGTGCGTCGTGAAGCGGCTCAGGTGTTTCGCAAACAGCAAGTCATCCCGTCGATGATCGACAAGATCAAGCAAGTCTTACGCATGGAGGAAGTCGATGGCGCTGGTGATGATCATGACGCGTGATGTGGCTGACCGGTTTCATGGTTTTTTGGCCTCGGTCATGTTGGAAGTTGCACCCAATGTGTTCGTCGCACCGAGGATGAACAAGGGTGTGCGTGAACGCATTTGGGATGTCGTTTCCGATTGGCATGGTCAAGAACCAAGTGGCAGTTTGGTGATGGTCTGGCGCGATTTGAATGAGGTGGGCGGCATCGGCCTGGCCCATCTTGGAACCCCACCCCGTGAATTGGTTGAGATGGATGGGATGTGGTTGACCCGGCGCAGCAAGTCTGCAAATGCTCTTTAAAATTTGAAATGGTTTTGGTTGTTTTTTCTTTCGCATCAATGAGTTAGATGTGAGAGGTTCCCCCGCGTGAGCGGGGATAGGCCCCAATTGCGCCGAACTTCGGACGAGGGCCATACGGTTCCCCCGCGTGAGCGGGGATAGGCCCCTTGTGCCGCATTACGTTCCGCCTCCACTTGGTTCCCCCGCGTGAGCGGGGATAGGCCCCTGCCAAAGCATGCGCCATGAACTGCCCCAACGGTTCCCCCGCGTGAGCGGGGATAGGCCCCAGTTTGTCAGCCTTAGCCTTTATCTTTCCCTGGTTCCCCCGCGTGAGCGGGGATAGGCCCCCACGCCCGACCGAATACCCAGCGCGGTACTGGGTTCCCCCGCGTGAGCGGGGATAGGCCCAGAAATGTTGTCTACGCTGGCAACTGTGTTCGGGTTCCCCCGCGTGAGCGGGGATAGGCCCAAGCCAGTCACACCGACACCGTTCGCCGACCTGGTTCCCCCGCGTGAGCGGGGATAGGCCCCTATCGCGCATTTCAGTTACGTTTTTCATTCAGGTTCCCCCGCGTGAGCGGGGATAGGCCCAGAAAATGTGCCATTGTCAATCCTCCTCTACAGGTTCCCCCGCGTGAGCGGGGATAGGCCCATGTCACCTCCGCATAAAAATCCACCGCCTCAGGTTCCCCCGCGTGAGCGGGGATAGGCCCGGGATAGGTGGTGCGATCAGGTTGACGAAACTGGTTCCCCCGCGTGAGCGGGGATAGGCCCGCTGCACGAGGTATGGTGGGAGTCGTGTGCAAGGTTCCCCCGCGTGAGCGGGGATAGGCCCCCGTGTGGGCACAAAGACCCTGCTGGTGCGTCGGTTCCCCCGCGTGAGCGGGGATAGGCCCCAGAGTGAGGGTAGTTTTGTTGTTGACGCCTCGGTTCCCCCGCGTGAGCGGGGATAGGCCCCACCATCCCGTCGGGGCTGGCGTCGTTGTTCCGGTTCCCCCGCGTGAGCGGGGATAGGCCCTGGGGCCGCGTTGGTGCTTTGCTTACCCGTGAGGTTCCCCCGCGTGAGCGGGGATAGGCCCTTGTTCGCAGTGTTCAAGTCCCACGACATGGGGTTCCCCGCGTGAGCGGGGATAGGCCCGCGCATCGAAAGGCCCTCGTACTGCTTGACGCGGTTCCCCGCGTGAGCGGGGATAGGCCCAATATTCGCCGTTGTACAAAGGTTCGATTTTGGGTTCCCCCGCGTGAGCGGGGATAGGCCCTCGGTTTCACCCTCTTGGTAGATTTCCGAGGCGGTTCCCCCGCGTGAGCGGGGATAGGCCCCCACTACAGGTACAGGGCTAACGCGCGGCTTAGGTTCCCCCGCGTGAGCGGGGATAGGCCTTGACAATGAAGATTTCCACGCCATTGCCGACTGGTTCCCCCGCGTGAGCGGGGATAGGCCCTACCTGGATGAACGCCGCGCAGCCGTTGTTAAGGTTCCCCGTGTGAGCGGGGATAGGCCCAACGTGGGGCACGCCGCGCCCAACGCGACCTGGGTTCCCCCGTGCAAGCGGGGATAGGCCCTAAGGTAGGGGATTAGCACCCCGAAAAGCGCCGGTTCCCCCGTACGAACGGGGATATGCCCAGTGTGGCATGTATGGTGGGTCAACATATATGGTTGGCCCTAACCAACGGTGGGCGATCCACAAAGTTTGGGAGAAACAAGGAGAGCTCTAGCGCCGCGCACGCATTGCTTGATTAGCTTTGTCAAGTGAGCTCCTGATGCCGCCTCCACGAGAGGCACATAAGGGCATTTCCCCTTCACTCCGTGCCTGATGCAAACTGACCGTTAGCGCCTCGCGCGCTCCGTCAACGTTGCGTGCAAGTAGCAGCGCCACAGTTGTTCGATGTGGTAGCTCGGGTAGGAGCGCCCCGGTTCGGGTGAGGCCTTAACCCGGGGGTGGTAGCCCATGGTCATTAGGTAGGTGTGGAAGTCTTCCCGGATGGGGGTGTCGCGTCCCAGGTTAGCGATGGCCATGCGCCGGCGCTCCTCGACGGCGGCCTTGCGCAGGGCGCGGGCCTCATGGCTGTCCGTGAAGTCATCAAAATCGTCTGAGCGGCGGTCGTTTGTCATGGCGTTACCCCGGCAATCATGTTGTTTGTTCCTGACCAATCGTGTCCAGCCATTCATTGATGCGGGCCTGGACTAGGTGACCAAAACCAGCATAAAAGCTGCTGGACGCGTCCACAACGAAATCATGAATACTTTCTCGCGGATAACCGTCATCACAGAAGTTGCAGTCTAGGCAGTTAATCAGGTTCCAAGAGCTGAGAAAGAAGTCAGTCAACTGTTCGAGCGTCAGCGGTCGAATGCTGGTGCGCGTCCCCTTCCCATCTAAGGTCTCCCCGTTGTATTCGTCGACCACCCGGTAGCTGATTCGCTGGCCAACTTGGCGCGCGTACACAGAGGTGACATCCCGCGTGGTCGATGCAATGGTGATACGGGCAATCTCCACCTCACGGTGACGGGCGTTGGGCAAATACTCCCCGCCCATGAAGTCTGGGTGAATCGCACCCAGAGCCTGACGCTGTTCGTTTCGCAAGGCGTGCTGCCGGAGGTCGGGATCGGTATTGGCCTGTCCCTGTTCAAGCGCCTGCTCGTAGAGCCTGCGGCGCTCTGCGCCCTTGATGTCCGAGACCAGAGCGATATGGTGGTCGGCTGCCCAGAAGTAGGACGTAGGGCGATACTTCAGTCCTATGCCTTGTGTGTGTCGTTTCGTGGTTGCGCGCATGACGTACTCCAATTCCCGCAGTTGGAATGAAACGCCTGCCAGGTGCGGGAAAGGTCTGGCCGACGATTTAGCCGTGAACTTGGTTACGCGGCTCGACTGCGGCAATTGCCCATCAATCAGGTCACGCAGTGTCACCAGCCCCGCAGCATCGGTGGTTAGCTGCAACAGTACGCGCGAAGCCTCGGCGTCTTTGGCGCCACCGAAGGTGGACTGCATTGACAGGTGATAGCGGCCGGGTAGCGCATCGACCGGAAACAGCTTGGCCGTGTAGGTGAAGTCACCCGACTTGTGGACAACGGTTTTCATTGATTTCTCCAGCCCCGTAGACATTTGAGTAAAACGTCTGTGCAGCACGGGGGTGGGATCTGCTCGGCGTTTTAGCAGTCTTTTACGCCCCTGCAATATCCATAAATCGGGCGGCTGACATCTGAGTGCCAGCGGCTTCAGTGTAGCACCCGTCAGTATTTGGAGCAACTGCGCACTGGGTGTCGGAGTCCTATCGGCAATTCCAAGTGACGTGGCCACTTCCTTCGTTTTTGAAAAGGCGGAACCGGGTTCCGCCTTATTTGAATATCGTCGGAGTCTCCGCACTGAGTGCGGACCCTCTTTTGTGCTGGTTCGATCCAAACGGGCTCCATTGGTAAACCCTACTGGTACAGGTTGGGCAATGGCTGCATCCCGCCGGTCCTTTGGGCGCCCGACTATGGCGCTTGCCTTTGGCAGGCCGATAGAGCCCTTCTTGGCAGCTTCTAAGACCTTTAAGCCTGCACCTCTTTGGCCTGGCGCGTGGTGCGTTCACTGACATGTGCCTTGTCGGCCATTTGCTGGTTGCTCTTGGACTCTGAAAACCCGGCAGGGCCTGCCGGGTTTCATGGACCCTCGTCGCGCCAGCTTATAGCTCCACTTTCGTGGGTCGATTTTTAAAATTGTTACATGCTGGTAGCTTTTAGGCCGTCTAATCGTAGAAGTTCTAGAACGCACGATCAAATGTTCGCAGCTTGACAAAGGTGGATTGCGCCTGTGAGAAGGGTAAGCTATGCTGGACAAGCGGATAAAAGTGAGCAATGCATTGCGCTCGCACCAACTTTGTTTTTTGAATGTCGTGCAAGTCTGGTACTGCAGTTTCGATACCTGCTATCCGTACATAAATAAGGTAGGGTCGGTCAAAAGGGGGGCAAAATGAAATCATTTCTTCGAAGTCTTGTCGTACTGTCTGTCTGGCTCGTGATGGTCGCGAGTCCTAACGTGTCAGCTGGCTTACTGATATCGGCTGGTGATGGCCATAGCTGTTCTAAGTTGCAGACTGGGGGGGCCCAATGTTGGGGGCGCAACGACTTTGGGCAGCTGGGAAACGGAACGAAGGTTTCAAGCAGCACACCGGCAATTGTCCCCGCGATCAGCGGAGTTGCTCAAATATCAGCCGGGTCCGGTAGTTCATGTGCTTTGCTCAATACTGGCGAGATTCAATGCTGGGGTGACAATACATATGGGCAGCTTGGGAATGGGACAACCGCCAACGCATTACTGCCAACGTTGGTAAACGGACTCGGCAAATCCGTTCACCTTTCGTCCGGAACCCGGCACACCTGCGCTCTATTGGCCAGCGGCACCATTCAATGCTGGGGTGACAACGCCTACGGACAGCTTGGGAATGGCACTACGATAGGCAGCAGAACCCCAGTGACGGTTACGGGGGTTTCTAATGCCTTGGCCCTATCGAGTGGTCGGTACCACACGTGTGCAGTGCTTGCGACTGGATCCGCAACATGCTGGGGCGACAACGCCTTGGGGCAACTTGGGAATGGCACAACGATAGCAAGCAGCACCCCAGGTTCGGTCAGTGGCATAGGCGACGCGGTGACAATTTCCAGCGGCACGGCGCATACATGCATTTTGACCACGAGCGGCAATGTATCTTGCTGGGGTAGAAATTCTGAGGGTCAACTTGGGAACAATACCAGGGTGGCAAGCAATGTGCCGGTGCCTGTTAGTACGACAGACGGTGCGGTGGCGCTTTCGGCGCATGGATACCAAAGCTGCATGCTATCGAAGACATCAACGGTTTCCTGTTGGGGCAATTACCTTTGGGGCACAAGCCGTGTTGTTACCTCGTCATCGGGGAACAGCTATGTCCTTGTCCCCAAGTTGATTGAAGGATTTGCCGGTGCTTCTGAAGTGTCAGTTGGTGACAGTCACACTTGCGTTGCTTCGAGCACAGCTTCAGACGAATTTATGTGCTGGGGTGTCAACGCGTCGGGGGAGTTGGGAAATGGAACTCTAGCTGAAAGTGTAGTTCCCGTGAAAGTCCTCTCTGCGCTTCGCAACACCAGTACTCTGAACGAAGATATTGACGCTGTTTTCACTTGGGCTGAGAGCACGTATCCAGCTATCTTCTTTCCCAGTGCAGTGGCCACAGAGGCGATTGCTGGGTATCGACTCCGCTTTTACTCCGGTACAGGCACGTATTTGGCGGCAAACGACACTCAACCGTCAAAGCTCCTGGCCCTTGGGCCATTGACTGGGGGGCGAATACTGGACCTTGGCATGTTGTCCGAATGGACCGCGCGCACAGTAAAGGTCTGTGTCTCACCACAAGTCTTGCAGGACAATGTTTGCGTCGATCCAAAACCTCAGTCTTGTAGCCAAAAAGCAGTGAGTTGGACGGTGGGAGGTGAAGTCTGCAATGCTGTAGGTGGTGTCACGGCGTCCGGCACGACCGTCAACCTAAATGATATTGATGGAACCACGGGATCAGCGAACTTTCTTTGCACAAATGGAGTCTGGGGAAATCCGACTGCCGCTATCTGCAAGGCTGCGGCGCCAGCAGGATGTGGTGCCCAATCTCTGCAGTGGGCTGTCGCAGGGCAATCGTGCAATGCCGATGCCTCTGCCAGTTCGTCAGGTCAGTCTTTGAACTTGACTGATGCAACTGGAACTACTGGCGCGGCGACCTTTACGTGCACCAATGGGACATGGGGCGCTGCATCCCTTGCAACCTGCAACGCTGCGGCAACATTGAACTGCTCCAATGAAACTTTGAATTGGAGTCAAAACGGCGCAGTATGTAGTGCGACATCCGGGACAGCGACGTCGGGTCAATCTGTTGTGATCACTGATACTGCAGTCCCGACCTCGGGAAAAGCAACCTTTGTTTGCATTAACGGCAAATGGGGCCAGCCCAGTTCGGCATCGTGCAGCGCAAAGTATTGCGCTGGTGCCACGTTGTACTGGTCAACCAGTATTGGTGCATGTAGCGCATATGCTCCAGCCACAGCCGTAATGCTTGCCATTCCCCTTACGAGCACAGCACGGTCGTACGATGGTAGGGCAACTGCAAATTGCATGATAAGCACTACCTCAGCAACAGGTGGGGCCTGGAGCCCAATTACTGGTGGTTCATGCAGACCTAAATGATCACTTTGTTAGCGCAACACTTAGGAGCCGGAACATGGTTGGGGTCCTGCTGGCAATCGATTGAGCCTCGTGAGCACTCGTGGTGGGTGACATTCAAAATTCAGGTTTACAAGGAACACATGACGTCGTAGGGAGGGCGGTGCCAATGGCAACCAACTCACCTAATCCCCTTTTCCAGTGTCATAAGCAGTTACCGGGTAATGATTCGCGGGTCATAGCCCACAGCTTGAATCAGGGCAGGTCTATCAACTTCTTTGACATAGCTTTAGCACTGGTCTTAGCAGCATCTAGCGCAAGCTTTTGTTCGTCGTCTTGTGCGCAAGAAGGGCAGCCAAGGTGAAGAAAAGTGCAGAGGTTCTTCATCTGGACAAACAATCGCCCCAACGACCATGCATTCAGGATCATCACAATGATCCAATAGCTTTTGGATTTGA
This sequence comes from Candidatus Aalborgicola danicus, assembly GCA_016703945.1. Classification (GTDB taxonomy): domain Bacteria; phylum Pseudomonadota; class Gammaproteobacteria; order Burkholderiales; family Burkholderiaceae_C; genus Allorhodoferax; species Allorhodoferax danicus. The sequence continues at coordinate 64,713 of JADJBC010000001.1, read as the reverse complement.
ACGCTGTCTCCATAGCCCACGGCGCTACGGTCTTGGGCACCCGGCACCCCATTGTCTTGTGCACCCCGGTTAGCCCACGGACGTTGGGAAAGTCCACAGGTGGTTGTTGCGCGTGACGTCCAGGTTGGGGTTGCGCAGGTTGCCATACGGGTCACCGGTCTTGGCGAAGTCGATGAAATCAACTTCTATTTCGCTGGCCAGCATGGCCTCGTATTGCGCCTCGACCTCATTGGCCATTGCCGTGTAGGCCGCAATCACTTCCGAATTTCCTGGTTCATGCTTCATGACCTCAAAGGCATCTGCGATGCGCGTGGCGCGAGCTGGGTCGACCTTGGCGTACTGGGTTGGCGGTTCGTACCTGATGCCGGCCTTGCGGGCGCAGGCCTGGGCTGCAACCTGTCCCGGTTTGAACCCGCCGAAGCGGATCAACTGGCCATTGACGGCTACTTCGTCTGGGAGTCCTTGGAGAGTTGTGCCGCGAGTGCCTGGTTGCGGCCGACTGTCCAACGCAGCCGATTTTGCTCTTCCTCCTGCGCCTCTTGCTCCGGCGTCAGTGGCGGGCCGAACCTCTCGTTGATCTGACGATCCATCCCGTCCGCGATATCCTTCGTCCTAGCCACTGAGTTGGACGGACTGTCGGCCTTCTGGGAGGCCCCATCCGTATTTTTCGGCGAAGTGCTCGTTGACCTTGGTAACCCGGGGACTGAGCTCCTTTGCAATCCACTGGAATATATCGGATCGTTTGGTCCCGCCACTCTCGTCACCCCGTCCAAGCGCTTGAGTCGCCTCTGTAATTCTTCGTCTGTAATCGGCATCGCCTTTACTCCAATCGTTTTCAATGAGGTCGCGATCGGTTTCAAACAGCGATACGTCCGAAACGCCTTCGCTCCAGTCCTGCACCAGAACAGCTTTCTTTACCGCCGCATGGAAAGCCGTATTGCTTTTCCTGGACTCCTTCTGCAGTTCGGCCTTCTTTTCCTTGCTGATGTCCGCCTTCATGAGGTCGAACTTCGAATTCGGAAAGTTTAGCGTCCGGAAACCTTGTTGTGTAGGAATCGGGGGGAGCAAACGTTTGGCCCAATTCCTTGCTGTTGTCGTTGTACAGCGACGCCGTTTCGGCATGTTTGAGTGAGCGATCAAGAGAATACTCCATGCCGTTTTGGCCGTACGCGGCGCCTCTGTACAGAGGGAAGTGACCAGCCATTCCCTTTTGCGCTTTCACCATGCCACGGATGGCCAGGCCATGTTCGAAGGGGTTTCTGGTTGCGTCAGAGACGTGCTTGTTCCCGCCGGTACTTGACCGGTGCGATGACCAAGTTGAGCCAAATCACCAACAGGTGTACCTCCCGGTTCAGCGTTGCGTCCGTGTCCTCCGCCGGCTGCAGATATCACGCCGGCTTCAGCGTTATCCCACCCTTGCGGTACGCCTTCGGTATCGGCTGGATGAACACGGTCTGTGGCTCCATTGGTTTCTCCTGGGGTTTCTAAAAAGGGTGCAGGGCCTGCACCCTTTTCGGATTGGTTGGAAATTTGTGGTGTGGGAGCGGGCAGTGCGCGTGGGCCGCCAACCATGTTGTCCACGCGGGTGGCATCCACACCCACCACATTGGGATCGAATGCCTGGGGCATGCCGGGGCTGGTCAGCTCTGCGCCAGTGGTCGCAGCCAGGCCGGTGCCGGGCACGACAGGCGGTGCTTGGGTGGTCAGAGCGGTGCTGAACGGAGAACTTGTGCCTGGCTCGTTCGGCATCTTGCCCTCGGCGATCCACTGAATGGCCTGGTTCAGCGAGTCCAGTGCCATCTTGTGGTGCTCGGGCGGCATGTTCTTGTTCTTGGCAATGGCCAAGGCTTCCAGGAACTCCTGGCGCGTCAGGGCGCCCTGGCCCATGTCACCCAGTTTCTGCAGCAGGTTGTTGGCGCGGAAGGCACCCTCCACCTCCTTGGCGCGCAGGCTGATATCGTCGGGTGCCAATGCCGGGTTGGCGGCCTGGGCTGCGCGGGACAGCGGGCTGTTGCCTTGGTCGACCTGGTTTGGAGTTGCTCGGCGATGGCATCTGGCGCGTTGGCGGCCAAGGCCTTGACAGCTTCCAGCGACTTGTCGACGCTGTCGTATGGCGTCAGGCCATATCAGCCAATTCGGCGCTGCGCTTGGTTGACTCCAGGCTGGACATTGCCCGGTCGGTCATCGACTCGGGATTTCGGTCTGGCAGCGCAGGCGCCACGCAACTTCTTGCTAAAAAGTTTAAATCGGAGCCCAGACCCATGTCTTCTGGCTTGGTTCCTTTTGGATACCCATCGACAGGATCAACCAGATCGTAGAGCTCGAAAAATGATGGCATTCAAGAGTTTTGTTGAAGGGCAGCGGTCAGTTTTTTGAAAGGAGCGTCTTAACTGCTCGGATCAGTTCACGCAACTTGGCACGATCCGCCTTGGCCTTTTTGGTGTACATGCCGCTGACGATGGGGCGACCGGTACTCAGGCCGCCATGCATTTTGCAGCGTCCGTTGGCCATCGCCAGACCTTTGCAGGGCTCGCCAGTGCGACGGGAATGCGCTCCGCAAAGCTTGCGCATGGGGTTAGTCACAATTCACCCCCGGAGCCCTTGGGTTGTCCACCGGACACAGCCACCATGCCCCCGCCTCGGGCGTCGATGTGTTCGATTCGGATCTGCTGCTGGCCGTTGGAGCGAAGGCGTTTCAGCGTCAGCATACCGCGCTGGAATGAGTCCATTGCCCGTAGGCTCAAATTGAACAACCTGACCGAGTGCTCGGGGTTCTGCTGCAGAGCCGCCTTGCTCATTTGGTCCATCGCCATCTGATGGCATGCCGCGAGTTGGTGGCTCAGCATTTTTTCGAGACTGTTCGCCGCCTTGATCGAGTCGCTGGCATCCAAGGCCATAGCCGCGCAGTCGGTGCCGATTTGCGATACCAACCTGATTCTTTCTACCGAAGCATCCAGGGCAATCACGCCAGGGGCCGCAAGCGTGTCCAGAAGACCCTGATCGGCCTGAGGTGCCACCTCACCACCAGCGATCATCGGCGGGCGCGCCACGGGCTCGTCCAGCGCCAGCAATGCGGTTGATTCGATGGCAAAGTCATCGATGTCCGACAGAGCAACACCAGTGACCACTGTGCGGGATGCTTTTGCTTTCATGCGCAGCGCCTGCTGCTTCATCTTGGCCTTTCGAGTCGACTGGTCTCGCCCGACTCGATTGGACTCAGCGCATGCACCGCAGACATGCCCGCCGTTTTCGCAAGCGGTGACGGCGGCAGATCCATTGCAGATAGAACATTTCATGGTTTAGGACTCCTCTGCCGGCGTAGCTTCGGCCAAGCGCACAGCGATCTTGTTTTGCCAGTGCTCATGGCTCAGGGCGGCCAGCAGTTCGCTCTCGCCGACACCACGGGCCAGCAAGCGCTCCAAGGTCTTACGCAACTGATGCGCTTCGAGTTTGGCCTCGTCTTGGTGGCGCTCGTGGACCAGGCGCGTTGCCAGCCCGGCCAATGCTTTGTTCAGAAGTCCCATGCTTGCACCTCTCCTTCTGAAATTTCTGATTGATTGGAAACGTCGACATCGCGTTCGACGAACCTGTCGCCAGACACCATGGGAACGGATGACACTCCGGTCTTGGTGCGGATAGCCGCAAATTGGTTGGCGGCCCAGGCGTTGGTGGTCGGAATTTCCACATCGCTGAACTCGCCGCGCTCGGCATCCCAGGCGCCAGCAGAGTGCTCGTCATCCTGCACCCGGGTGGTGGTGAGATGCGACAGATCTGCTCCAGAAATCGACTGGGTCGCGGACAGACATAGGCTGGTGAACAGGCCGACTGGTTTTGAGGTCAGGCGGCGGTAGTTGCCATGGCACGCTGGTGTTTTCGCGGCTTGGGCTGGTCGGAAAAGTGGTACTGCTGAAATCGAACCCAATACAGAGCTATGGGTTAGGTGTTTTGAGCCGACTGTCACCGGCGAACTTTCAATCTCAATCGGATTCGATTGTGGTGTGACCTTCACCTTCTCAATCCCAATAGGGTTCGGATCTGTTTCGATGTCAAGCAATGCAATCACTATAGGGTTCGACTTGCGTTCAAACTTCGGTCCCTTTCCCGGACTGACGGCAAGCTCAGCCAAGGTCTTCACCTTCTTCACCTTCGGCGGGGCATCCTCGACGGGGATGCCGAGATTGGTCGCATATCTGCCAGGGTTGAATTTGATGTCCCGCTCTGCCAAGGGCCAGATTGCACTCTGCAGAATCGGATCGTGGTGCGCATGTAGATGATCCATGACCAACTTGATTACAGTCTCTTTGAGTGCACCACGAAGCCGTCTCACAGGCTCTACCAGCCCAAACTCCAGCGCCAGCATGGCGAAGGACTTGCGCAGGTTGTGGAGCTCCATTCGCGTGATCAGGTTGCTTCCTTTGTATCGACCCTCGGCGATTGGGGAAATGAGCACATGCATATGAGGCTGCGCTTGATCGACGTGGATGTCAGCACTCAAAACGACACCTTGGCCAAAGTGCTCAGCAACCCATTCAAGGCAGTGTCGAAAGAATTTGTCGGTATCGATAGGTGTGGCTACTGGGAGCGAGAACACCAGTTCGTACGCCTGCGTATAGTCCCTTCGCTGAGGGACATGACCAACACTTTCCATCAGCGATTTCGCCAAGGCGACAACATCGGCGGGCGAAGCCGGGCCGGCCAGGGTCTGGTTCAGCCTCGTTCGCTGCGGGTCAATATCCCCCTTCGCGCCCAGTTCAGCCTGGATCATTCTCCGGTTGTGCATGGCAGCCTTGAGCAAAGTTTGTGGCTTTCTGCCTTTGGTCTTTGAAAGACCAATGGTCTTGACCTGGAAGAAAAGTGTGTCGGCGCTCATCTTCCCCCTCGTGCCAAAGCGCTTGAAAAGCCTTGCAGGGCCAACTTGGCCCGCGCGTAACCATCGTGATGATCGGCAGAAGCGCGCATCGCATTGACTGCAATGGTCTGCACGACAGAAAGCAGGGCCTGGGTCGGTGCCGATGCATTTGCGCGTTGACCCGCTGCAATTCCCACTGTCTTGTTGATCAACCGATTGAAGTTCGAATGGATGAAGCGCTCGTTTGCAGATTCCTTTGCAAGTGCATGAACCAGTTCATGCAGTGCGTGATACTCCGGCATGTACTCGGTTTTCCTAATATCCACGGCTAAACGGGCTTCACGGAAGGCCTTTACCAATCGAACCTTGAGATCCACGACACGCTCGGTGTTACGACTCAGACTCAGAAGAAAATAGGACTGGTCTTCTGTGAGTAGGGCGTAACGCTCTGATTGACCTGTTCTGCTAGCTGGCAAAGCTGCTTTTTCAAAAAGCACCTTTCCGAACTTCTGGAACTGGGGCAGATACTTGTCGATCAACGCCACCACGGCACGATGGCCATTGTCTAAACTGCTTGCCATGTCGCGGCTATCGACACGAGCCTCGGACTTGTGAATCACCAGAGCCAGCTCCGCAGATTTGTTGAGACTGTCAAGGGTGTTCATTGCGCTAGTCCCCGCTCAAGGTATGCCACGAGCGCCGAAGCGAACCCACCATTGGCTTGTTTGGGATGCGGCAGGCGCTGCAGGTCAAATAATGCGGCCTCAAGTGCGCAAACGCTCTTGGATTGTTTGACGGCCTTGCGTATCACCTCCAAGGCGTTTTCAGCCAGTGCAGCACCAGCACGTTCGGCACAGTCAGCCTCGCTCAGACTTTCGTCTTGCAGCGCCTCAAGCGCCCCGGCGCGGCTCAGGAACTCAGTTGGTCCAACATGCTCATTGCCCACAGAAAACACGTTGCGCCCTTTGTCGTCGCGGTGAAGATAGACCGTGCAGTCTTTGGCCTTGGCAGCGTCGGCCAGTTCGTTCAAGTTTAGGTATTTGGGGCTCATGCTGTCGTCCCGAGCACGCGGCGAATTTCAGCGGTGGGCCATTGCAGCTTTGCAAGACCAGGTACACGAATCGGACGGATTGGCCCCGTCTCTCGGCAGGCATGTACGCGTGCGGTTTGCTCCGCGATATGCATATAGTAGGCATAGGCGGCAGTGTCCACAGTCGGGCGCGTTTCCTGTTCCAGCGGGGTGAACTGTTGCGGGGCGTTTGCCTCGCGTCGTGTGTTGTCGCTGTGGTGTACAGCTTGGGTTGTGAACGGCTTTCAAGAAGCGCGTAAATCTGGCGGCAAAGGATAAAAGGGAGTTACTGCAAGGCCGAGTTTGCAGGAGCCCGGAGGGCGAGTGCAAACTCTGGCGCGCCCTGGTGATTTGGGTGTCGTGGTGGTGGTTGGCGGCCTGGTTGGCTGATTTGGTGGCCAACTGGCCAGGAGCGGGTAGAAACTGGTCTTGCCGTAAAAGCTCAAGAGCAGGCACGACACCGGCCAATACCGTCGAAAGTTCAAACCGATGTCGTGCCCCGAGCCCGGGAGGGCGACGTTGCCGGTGTCAGTATTTCACGAAACACCAGGCATTGTCCAGCCCAACCCCCGTCGGCCACTTTTGCCGATGGAGCCTCCCGCAAGGCGTTACTTGTGCGCCCAGTGCCAGACTCGGGTGCTGGTGTGCAGCCGCTGTGATCATGGCAACCGCTACTGCAAAGACTGCGCATCCATCACCCGCAAAGCAAGCAGCACGGGGCGGCAAGGCGCTACCAAAGCAGCCGGCGTGGACGCCGCAACCATGCCCGGCGGCAGCGCCGCTGGCAGCGCCAACGCCGCCTCAGAGCCCCAAAAAAGTGACGCATCAGGGTTCCCCACCCCCAGCCCTGCCTGCTCTACTGCCAGCGAGAGGCAGCGGCAAAGCCTTGATGCGCCCCGAGCCGGCTCTGGGCGGTGCCATTTCTGCCAAGGCGAGTGTGCTGAGTTTGTGCGAGTGGACTTTTTGCGCCGTCGCATCCGTCGCCTTGCCCGTTTGATACACCAGAAAGAGCCATACCATGCCCGTGACCCCTGAACTACGTGCCCAAATATTGCGTTACCGCCTGGTTGAGCTTTGGCGCAGCGGCACCATCGCGGCCCAATTGCACGTCCACCATGGCACCGTCGAGCGCATCCTGCGCCAGGAGGGGCTGCCACGCGTGGGGGTGGTGCGCAGTTCCAACATTGACCCCTATCTGCCATTCATCCTGGAGACACTCAAGAAGTTCCCCGACCTCAGAGCCAGCCGCCTGTACGCCATGGTCAAAGAGCGTGGCTACCAAGGTGGGCCTGACCACTTTCGCCACCTTATCTCCCATCATCGACCCAGACCATTGCCAGAGGCTTATCTGCGCCTGGTGACCCTCATCGGGGAACAGGGACAAATTGACTGGGGTCACTTTGGCTACCAGCAAATTGGTCAGGCCAGGCGCCCCCTGATGGCCTTTGTTGCGGTGCTGTCCTGGTCACGACGCATCTTTTTGCGTTTCTCGCTGGATGCCCGCATGGAGAGTTTCCTGCGTGCCCATGTCCAAGCCTTTGAGACCTGGGGTGGCTTGCCCAGAGTGCTGCTCTATGACAATCTCAAAAGTGCCGTGCTGGAGCGCCAGGGCGATGCCATTCGTTTCTCGCCCACACTGCTGGCGTTTGCCGCTCACTACCACTTCGAGCCCCGCCCGGTTGCGGTGGCCCGAGGCAATGAGAAGGGGCGGGTTGAGCGTGCCATTCGTTATATCCGCGACAACTTCTTTGCTGCACGCACGTTCACGGATCTTGATGACCTCAACGCCCAGGCCGATGCCTGGGCGTGCGGCCCAGCCGATGAGCGTCTGTGCCCGCAGGACAAGACCTTGACGGTGGGACAGGCCTTTGTCCAGGAGAAGCCCCGGCTGCTGGCATTGCCTGCCAACCCCTATCCGGTGGAAGAGCGTGTGGTGGTCAAGGTCGGCAAGACCCCCTATGTGCGCTTTGACCTCAATGACTATTCGGTACCGCACACCCAGGTGCGCAAATCGCTCACGGTACTGGCCGACACCAGGGTGGTGCGTATCCTGGATGCCCAGGTGGTGGTGGCCATCCATGCCCGCAGCTATGACAGGGGTCAACAAATCGAGACTGAGTCACACATCACAGATTTGGTTGAACGCAAAGCCCAGGCGCATGCCCAGCGTGGCATGGGTCGCCTGAGTCAGGCTGTGCCTGCCAGCGCAGAGCTGCTTGCCCAGGCCGGTGCCAGAGGCGAGAACCTGGGTTCGATCACGCAAGCACTGTTACGCCTGGTTGATCGCTATGGAGCCTCTGAGGTGCAGACGGCGGTGTTGACAGCATTGGCACGCAAGGTGCCCCACCCCAATGCGGTTCGTCTGGCGCTGGAGGCTCAGCGCGAAGTGCGCCAGGCACCGGCTCCAGTGGCGGTGCAGTTGAGCGAGAAAGTGCGCCTGCGCGATACGGTGATCCACGCTCAGCCGCTGGCCAGCTATGACCAATTGAACAGCACCACCCCCCCCCCCCCCCCCCCCCACACCCCGCCCAAACACCACTCAACCCCAAGGGAGCGACAGCGATGAATCCAAAAAATGATAGTTTGCGCCAGCGTGCGGCGGATCTGCGCTTGCATGGCGTGCTGGAACATTGGTCAGAGATGTCCGAGGCCGACTGGCTGGCCAAATTGATTGATTGGGAGGAGCAAGCGCGTGCCCAGCGCAGCCTTGAGCGGCGCCTGAGTGCTGCGCGTATTGGGCGATTTAAGGCGCTGGCTGACTTTGATTGGAGTTGGCCCCACCAGTGTGATCGTGTGGCCATTGAGGCGTTGATGACGCTGGACTTCATCACCCAGGGTGCCAACGTGGTGTTGCGTGGCAATAACGGGGTGGGCAAGTCAATGCTGGCCAAAAATTTGGCGCATCAAGCGCTGGTGCAGGGTTACACGGTGCGCTTCACCACTGCCGGCGAGATGCTGGGGGAGTTGGCTGCCATGGACAGTGATGCGGCGCTACGCAGGCGTTTGCGTCATTACGTCAATCCGGATTTGTTGGTGATTGATGAGATCGGCTATTTGTCGTATTCAAACCGGCATGCCGACTTGCTGTTCGAGTTGGTCAACCGGCGCTATGAGTCCAAGAGCACGATGGTGACCACCAACAAGGCGTTTGCCGATTGGGGTGAGGTGTTTCCCAATGCCGCGTGTGTGGTGTCTTTGATTGACCGCTTGGTCCACCACCCGAGGTAATACCCATTCGAGGGTGAGTCCTACCCGCCTGGGGGACCCCTGGAAGGGGCGGCCGAGCAGGCCGAATCAAAAGCAAAAGGGCAAGCCATGAAGCTCCATCTGCCCTCTGGCCTGCAACGCGGACTCGCATTCTTGATTCAGGATGACTGGACGCCTGCGCAAGCTTGTGCCGTGGTCGAACTGTTGGATGACTTGCGGGAAGTTATTTGTAGCCACTACCAATTGCAGATCCAGCAATACCTGCAGGATGACCGTACTGAGGTCACCAGCTCAACCGACTTCACCCTGGACGACGAAGATCTGTTCTGACTAGCCGGGTACCCATTCACTTGTTCCTGGGCCCATCGGGGCCCTTGCCATTTGTCGGCGCCAATGCGGAACTCCGCCATATTTGCGCCTTCCTACAGAGCCGCTAACATGGGTTTTCGTCGGTTCGCTATGGCGTGGATTTGACATGTTATTTATGCGTAGGTTGGCGTAGAAATATGTCTACAAAACCTAGGCACGACATGTCGTCCAATTCGGGCGATTACCTATGAAGGCAGTGGCATTTCCACTGTTATTGTTGTCGCGACAACTCGTCTAGTTGTCGTGGTCGAAATCGTCGCCGTTATAGGTATGGCCATTCTTCTGCATCCATTCGTCAGCGGGAAAATCTTGTCGTCGTTGATTTGCCCTTTCCCCACGGTCAATAAAATCATTGGGTTGGTCGGGCGCGACGAATTGGCGACCAAGTGTGCTCATTTGCTCAATCGATAGGCTTTTTGATTCAGCTTTGTCCTTTGCCCGCTTGTCCGCAGCACCGCGATTGTCAGTAAGAGTGAAAAGTGGTGTCCATCCCGTACCACTTATAAAGGGTAGAAATGGGTCACCCTTTATGCCCAAGTTGGCACAGAGGGCTTCGCGCAGCCTTTGCACCTTTTTGATGTTGGCAGGGTTATTGGGAAGTCTCTTTTTTGCTTCCATCCCCAACAGAATCGCACCCTGACTGTTTAATCGTCCGCTGCGCTTATCTATCAAGTCCAGTGACCCCAATGTAATGCGTTTCTTTATTCCGCGAATGGAGACTTCCAGCATGTTGTTATTGGCCCCCAATCCCGTTTCGCTTTTATCGCCTACAAAGACGATGCTCACCTCGTTGGCGGTAACATTCTCCATAGCTAGGAACACGGCGCACTCGTCGGTTGGTGCGCTTCCACCAGTCGGACGGGACACGATGTCTGCTATTGGTAGGGCTGTCGCCTCCATGTACGCATCAATCCACGAATGGTAAGTAAGCCCCATTTCTCGCGCCGTCTGGTGCCAGTCTCGCAATGAGCGTGGCTTGGGGTCTGCCGTGACTATGTCCACTAGTCGCCTCGCAAGCATCCTCAAATGCTTTGGCGGGTAGGCTATTTCACGAGAGTTGTTTGGTGTCTCGTATGAGGTGGTCCCTGTTTCATCACTACAAATAGCTTCAAAACTTGATTCGTTGGGGTTGTGACAGCAGAGAAGCATGGCAGCGTCAGTTGGCGCAATGTCACTCAAAGCGTCCCAATGATGGGCATCTAAAGTGGCGTCAAACCAGTCTTTTTCTGCGTCTTGACTTTTGTGTCGTTTAAGCCCCAGTTCAAATTGCTCCCATTTCGCGACCTGCTCGTCATCAAGTGTCTTGCATTGCGCTTCTTTGTCGGGGTCATTGTCGTGTCTAACTCCGTCCCTGAGAATTCCGTCAATTTTTACTTTGACCTTCGTTCTTCGAGTTAAATCAATCGATTTCATTGCCATCCCTTCGCGGTGTCTTCATTTGGTGCCCGAGCCTGTCGGTGAAGGTGTCCGATTTTTCGCCAGCGGTAATTAGTCGCGGGCTAGGCTGGGGCAATACTGTTATGCGTGCTCTGGCACAACGCTAAGGCGCAACCCCACGGCATGCAGCACCTTGTGAACAGTTGCCAATGTCGGGTTGCCTTCTGCACTCAGGGCCCTGAATAGCGTCTTGTCCCCCACATCGGCGCGGCGTGCAACCTCTGCCATACCGTGCGCCTTAGCTACGTGGCGCAGTGCCACCAGCAGTGCTGCGGGGTCGTCCAGTTCCATGACAGCCTCGATATAGGCGGCGGCTTCAGTGGGGTCTTTCAGGCTCTCGCCCATGTAGTCGTTAAAGCTTGCGTCTCGTGGTGCGTTCATGGTTTGCCCCTTTGCTTCCAGTCGTTCAAATACTCAATGGCCTGATTGATGGCCTTGCTTTGGTCGCCCTTGTCGCTGCCACAAAGCAGCAACACCATCACCGGCCCTTGTCTGCTTAGGTACACGCGATACCCCGGCCCATAGTCAATCCGCAGTTCTTGCACGCCATCGCGCAGGGGTTTGCAGTCACCAAGGTTGCCAGCCCCAATACGCGCCAGCCGTGCCCGTATTTGTGCCCGCGCCCGAATGTCTTTCAGTTCGCCAAGCCACTGCGCCAGCGGTTGCCGGTTCTGTGAATCGGTGTAAATGCGCAATTCCATAATGGTATCTTATATCGTACTATGTCGCTACCACGTGCAGTACGCCGGGCGTAGCCTTGGCATCAAACACAATCCCGGCCTGCTCCAAAATCCACGCCTCAATCTTTTCGTGGTGCAGGCGCAGAAGGTCAAGGGGTCGTATGGTGTAGTCCTCGTCGGTCGACTTTGCGACGTGGCCCATGATGTTCTGGCGCACGCCATTGGGTACTTCTACCCACTCGCTGGCGCTCTTGAACGAACGGCGCAGGCCATGCAATGTCAAGTCCGCAATACCAGCGACTGTGCACGCGGCGGTGTGTGCATGGTTTGGTTCCGTTATGTGCCCAGAGGCGGGCGTTTCTTGCCCTTGGACCGCTGATAACTGCCCGGCAACTTTTGCCCGCTTGGCATTGCGCCGCTGGATGTTCTTTTCGCTCATGTTGAGCTGGCGACCACTGGAAAATACCCATTCATTGCGACGGGGCAGGGCGGAAAGAAGGTGGGCAACGTAGGGTGTGAGCGGTATCGTGCGCTCCTTTGTAACCCTGTTGATTTTGTCGCGGATGGTTATGCCCTTCCATTGAGTGTTGACGTTCTCCCAACGCATTGAAATGATTTCATTGGGTCGTGCGCCGGTCAGCAGCATGACTTGCAAGTAAGCAGCAATGCAGGGGTTCCCAATGTTGCGAACGGCGTTAAACCACACGCCCAACTGCTCGCGCTGCAACACGTCTTTTTTCTTGTTGACGCGACCCAAGGCCTCCCGGCTTTTCTTGGTCTTGGCTGGGTTCTTGGCGGGAAGCAGGCCCGCATAGGCGGGTTGTTCATCGCACCAGCCCAGAAACACCTTCAGCATGCGCCATGCCAGCCGGGCCGATGTTGGGCGGGTCTTTGCCTCTTTCGCTGCCCACGCTTCGATGGTGGGGGCGGACAAGTCGCGCAGCGGTAATGCCATCAGGTCATGCAGTGGACCGGCCGTTGTTGTACCTTTGCCACGCTTGAACGGCGCGCCACCTGGGGCTGCCTTGCGGATGTGGTCCGCATAGTGCAGGTCACCCCAATGCGGCTTGCGCTCGGCAACGTACACAGCCCACAAATCGCCCACGGTCTTCGCGCTGGCGGCCTCCTGTTGGGCTTGGTGGGCCCGCTTTGCTGCCTGCTCTGCGACCTCGGCTGCCTTGGTTGCTGCATGTTGGCGTTCGAGTTCGCGGGGGTCTTGTCCTTGCTCCGTCAGTCCGCGCAGGCGATGGGCTTCGGCTTTCGCTTCCTCAATCGACACGGCGGGCCACTCACCAAGGGCGCGAGTAAATAGCTTACCTTTGATGCGGGTTTCAAATTGCCAGTGTTTGCCCCCGGCCTTGGTCACACGCAGGCGCAATCCCTTTTTGTCGGCGTCGCGCACCAGAACGAACGGCAAACCATCAACGCACGTTGCTCGCTCAAGTAGACCATGCGTCAGCTGATGGGGAGCGTTGAAGTCTATCGCTGCCGATTTGCTTGGACGTGCCATTTTTGTCCCAATTCAGATTTACAGACTATTTACAGACTGAATTGTGGCATTTATCCGAATAACAATCAACACGAAATATGTATGTTTGCCCAGTATGTTGATTGTAAGTTGTTGATTTATATGAATTTCTCAACACTTGTCAACATGGCGGAATACGTTTCTGCTGGGACTCATAATCCTTTGGTCGAGTGTTCAAGTCACTCACGCCCTACCATTTCAATAGGACCCTGCTATCGTTTTGGTAGTGGGGTTTTTTGTTTGTGTAGGGTTTTTGGACAAATCTGTACGCAATGAGGGCCTGGCCGGCCATTCTTGCATTTCACGTCCATGCGCATTAGGGAAAACATAGCACTCTTCTGCAAAGTGTCTGGGTTAAGATTTACGGGGTATGTAGTTTTACTACTTATTCTTAGGGCATTGATCGCACCAATGTGTGTCAAGGCGCCCTCCAAAATCCAAACGACAAACTAGGCCATGCGATGCACTCAGCTATGAACACGACAGAAATCTTTCTGATCGCGATGTTGCTGATTTTCTCCATTCCCTACCTGATTTGGCGGCTGTGCCGAACCGACTACTACGCGCCATTGGTTGTAGTTCAGATCATTGCAGGCATTGTGCTGGGGCCGGGTGTGCTGGGCGCGGCCTTTCCCGATTACTACAGCTTTGTGTTCAACCCCGCGGTGATTCAGTCGTTGAACGGGATTGCGTGGTGGGCGGTGATGATTTTCGTGATGATCGCCGGCATTGAGTTGGATCTGCAAAAAGCCTGGGAGCATCGCCGTGAGAGCACTATTACGGCGGGCCTGGCACTGGGCATGCCCTTGATCTTTGGTTGTGCCGCCGCAGCGGGCATGCTAGGTTACGCAGGCTGGGTCGGCCCCAAAGCGATGACCTGGCAATTTGTAGTCGGCGTTGGCATGGCCTGCGCGGTGACGGCCCTGCCCATCCTGATCCTGTTGATGGAGAAGCTCGAAGTCCTGCGCCAACCGATAGGCCAGCGCATTCTGCGGTATGCCAGTCTGGACGACATCGCCATCTGGGGGGTGCTGGCCATCATCCTGCTGGATTGGGACCGCATGGGGCGCCAAGTGGGCTTCTTGTTCGCCTTTGCGCTGGCCACGTTGGCTTACCGGCGGGTCATGATCAAACTGCAGGAGAGCGACCGCTGGTACGTCGGCCTCATTTGGCTGGCAGTATGTGGCTTTGGTGCGGACTGGGCGGGCCTGCACTTCATGGTCGGCGCATTTCTGGCGGGTGCTGTGATGGACGCACACTGGTTCAACCAGGAAAAGATGGACCTGATGCGCCACCATGTGCTGCTGGCAATCATGCCGGTGTTTTTTCTCAGCACCGGTCTGCGCACGAACTGGGCCGTGGGTGGTGCCGCCGTATTCATCGCAGCTGCGGTGTTGCTGGTGGCATCCGTCTCTGGCAAGCTCATGGGCGTTCAGCTTGCCGGCAAGATCCTCAAGTGGGAAAAGGGTGAGGCCAGCATCATCGGATGGCTGCTGCAGACCAAGGCGCTGATCATGATTATTTTTGCCAACATCCTGCTCGACAAACAAATCATCACCAGCGAAACCTTTACCGCGCTGTTGTTGATGGCTGTAGCCAGCACGATGCTGACGGTACCGGTTGTTTATCCAAAATTGCAGCGTTTGAAACAAATCATCTCGCGCCCGAAATGAGCCTGCCTCCAGGCTCTTGGGCACCGAGCGGGACCACAGGGCCCAAAGAAACGGGTCAATAAGCTATCAAAAAAGCACGGGGTCACAAAACTCATGCGAAATATGGCGCTAGCCCACGTACTTATTGCGTAAGCAGCTATGTAAATAATAGCAACTGCCGGGCCAACCTTTTTAGGCTCTGCCATCGGCTCCAACGGGGCGATAGGCGATAGGAGTCAGTTAAATCAGAAATGGGGCACCCGGTTTGGGCCATCTGCCGACATCGTTGCGCGACCGGTTCGGAGTGGTGAATCCGCTTAATAAGGGGCAAGGCCGTTACCTGACATTGATCCCAGGCTCCTTCTTGCCCAAAAACGCTCCAGCTTACTGACTTTGCCGAGTTTGTTCGTCGGACACTAGTGAACCAATCCGTTTCGAACAGCGTAGAGGACCAACTCGGCGGTACTGGAGACGCCAAGTTTCTCCATCAGGTTCATCCTGTGTGTGTTGACCGTCTTGGCACTGATCATCATTTCCTCACCAATCTCGGTTTGAGCCATGCCCTTTATCAGCATCAGCATGATTTGGTGCTCCCGTACGGAGAGGCGCTGGTGGGCCGGTCGGCTGTCCTGGCCGCTGAGCTGGTCGTTGATCTGTTTGGCGGCGTTGGCGCTGAGATACTGCCCGCCGTTCGCCACCTGGCGGATTGCAAGTACCAATTCACTGGGCTCTGCGTCCTTTGAGATATAGCCTCTAGCCCCGCCTTGTACGGCAATCAGGGCGTACTGCTCCTCGGGATACATCGATAACATCAAAACCGGCGGGCACTTGCCTATATTGCGAATGGAGGCAAGAACCTCCAAGCCGCTTCGACCCTCCATATTGATGTCCATGAGGACCAGGTCAAACGATTTCGAATTGAGTAGCTTGATTGCCTCTGGTCCATTGCTGGCCTCAGCTGCTACACACATATCGGCTTCATCCAGCAGCAGTCGGCGTATTCCCGAGCGAAAAATGGTGTGGTCGTCAACGACGAGAACTTGAATCATGGTCAGAGCAACGGTACCGTCAGGGTCAGGCGTGCCCCGCAGCCGGGAGATGAGTCAATCTTCAGCAGCGCTGCGATATCGCGTGATCTTTCCATCATGCTCAGCAAACCCAGCGAGGTGTTTGCCAGGGTCGCGCTGTCAAAGCCGACACCATCGTCGTACAGATCCAAAACGAACTGATTGCCTTCCGTCTTCAATTGCACCTCCACCCGGCTCGCATCTGCATGCCGGGCCACATTTGTCATGGCCTCATGGAAGACCCGGTATATCGCTGTCGCGCGGCGGGGGGAGAGTCTTAGCGTGGGTGCATCGGCTTGCAAAGAGTGCGCAACACCAAATCGTTCGGAAAACTCCCGCAACTCGCGTCGGATAGCGGTCGCCAAATCCAGGTGATCGAGCTCGCTGGGGCGAAGCTCCTGCGAAATCTCCTTGACGGCTTCGATCGTCTTCTGGGTCAGATCAATTAAGCCCCGCGTCAGTTCCTGCAATTCGGGCGTGCCAACGCGTCGCATCACCCGCGTGGCATCCATCTTGATGGAGGTCAGCATCCCGCCCAGCAGGTCATGGATGTCGCGCGCGAACACCAACCGCTGTTCCTCCAGTTTGGCATTGGTATAGGCCGTCAGCGCCTGGAGTTGCTCACGCGAGCGCTTGAGCTCCTCTTCGTTGCGTAGCCGTTCTGTCACGTCCACACCCACGCCCATGACCGCAGGGCGACCACGGTAAATGATTCGGGTTCCGTGCACCTCAATGCGCAGTTCATGTCCTAGTCGATGCAGTCCGTGCGTAATGAAGTGAATGCTCGGGGGGTCTGCATTCAGTCGAAGGTAATACTTGTGCAAGACCTCTTCCAGAAAGTCGGCTGGTACAAGCTTGGTCAGATGACAGCCGTGCATCTCTTGCGGGGTATATCCCAGCATCTCCGCCCAGCGCTGGTTGCAATAGACAAAACACTCATCCTGAATGACATAGATCCCGGCAACGGCCTGTTCAACGATCGCATCGAAGGGAATTTCTGCTGATCTCAACAGTGGGTCGGTGTTTGGCACAGGGTGTTTTCGGAAGTCCAATTCATGATAGCGATATGTGTTCCGTGAAGTGTCAGGAATGGAACCTATTCGGGTCAAACGCGGGTTTACCCGAGTGATCTGCCAGAGAAGTCTGATGGTGCAAGCGGGGTGCAAAACCTACGATCGTGCTCCACAGGGCTTCAGTGTCTCTGTGTACAAAGTTCCGCATTCATCAGGAGACAACCAGTGATTCAATTCAAATATCAAATACTCGCTGCCGCCACGCTGACGGCCCTATTGGCAGCCTGCGGCGGTTCTGGCAGCACGCCTGTTGCAGTAACCGAGCGCCAGACGGCCTACGGCGCCATCGAGGGGGTCGACAACTCTACTGCCAACGGCACCTATGCATGGCTGGGTGTTCCGTTTGCCAAACCGCCTGTCGGGTCGCTGCGCTGGAAGTCTCCGGTCGAGCCCTCAGCTTGGTCGACCAAATTGGCAACCAAAAGCTTTGGCAATGCCTGTTTGCAAAATGGCCGCATCTATGGCCCCGGCAGCAACAACAAGTACGATGCCACTATCGGGACCACACTCAATACGCCTGTTGGCAGCGAAGACTGTCTGACATTGAATATCTGGCGTCCCGCCAGTGCCGACACCAACTTGCCGGTGCTGTTCTTCATTTATGGCGGCAGCAACATCTCGGGCTACACCGCCGATCCAGTGTATGACGGAGCTGCGTTGGCCAAGAATGCCAACGCGGTAGTCGTGACTGCAAATTATCGTGTGGGACCCCTGGGATTCTTCAACTTGCCGCAACTCAAGACCGGTGCCGGCGCGAACGATGCTTCGGGTAATTTCGCCTTGCTGGACAATATCCAGGCACTGAAGTTTGTGAAACAGAACATCGGCAACTTTGGCGGCAATGCCGGCAATGTGACGGTGATGGGGCAGTCTGCTGGCGCGATCAACACCTGGGCGCTAATGACGTCGCCCCTGACGACTGGTTTGTTCCACAAGGCTATTCCCATCAGTGGTGGTATCTCCCTGGCCAGTAACTTGCCACCCGGCAGCCTACCGACGCTCAATCCAGCAAGTAGCTTCCTGACGCAGGCCAATTCCCTGCTGTACAACCTGCTCATTGCCGATGGAAAAGCGACCGACACCGCTTCGGCCAAAACCTACGTGGCGACCCAGACCGACACGCAGATTGCCGACTATATGCGTGCCAAGGACGGCGGCACACTCCTGAGCACACTGCTGGCCAAGGGACTGACCAGCTCCGGACCGATCCCGGATGGAGCAGTTATACCCACGGACCCGATCGGTGCCATTGCTGCAGGTAACTACCGCAAGATACCCGTTCTGGCGGGCAATACTGCAGACGAAGGCAAGCTCTTTGCACCATTCCTCCCGTTGCTTGGGGGACCCGCCGGAATGATTGTGACGGATGCGGTCCGCTTTAACATGATGTTCACATTCAATCCGGACGCTGCACCGACGCTGACCTCGGCTGACATCTTGAATTCCGCGTATTTGCCTGTCGCAACGCCGAGCACGGGGTACAACGCCAAGACGGCACTGCTAGCCTCCTTGTTTACCACCGCTAGTCGCAACAATGTCCTCAATACACTGAAGACCCAGCAAGCCAATGTCTGGTTCTACCGCTTTGACTGGGCCAACGAGCCGGCTCCCTGGAACGAAGTGTATGGAGCAGCCCACGCGTTTGACTTGCCGTTCATCTTCGGCAACTTTGGTCCATCGCTGTTTTCGAATGCAGTCAACAGTAACGCCAACAAGCCGGGGCGATTGGCGTTGTCCAACGCCATGATGGCAACCGTTGGCGCGTTCATACGCAATGGCGACCCCAACAACGCCGGCCTGGGTGTGAGCTGGCCCGCATGGCCAGCGACGCTGTCGTTCAACGCCTCCAACAGTGCGGCGCAGATCAGCGTTCAGTAGTCACTTCCCGCACGATCGGTGGGCAGGTGCCATCACCTCGCCCATCCCCCCCGACCCCCTTTTGGAGAAATTGTCATGAATAGTCGCGCGCGCGTTTTCGTGGTGCTGGTGGGCCTCCTAATGTGCCTGCTCGCCTTTACAGCCAAAGCGTCTGAAATCGGTGTCTCCGACCAGGAGATTGTGCTGGGGCAGTCATTGGGCATTACCGGTCCGTTGGCTCAAATAGCACCAGACATTGTCAATGGCGGCAAGGCCTACTTTGACGCGATCAACTCCACCGGTGGCATCTATGGTCGCAAGATCAGGTCAGTGGTTCTAGACGATGGCTACGACCCGGCCCGGACTCTCAAGACTGCGCGCCAACTGATCGAGGACGACAAGGCATTTGCGCTGTACAACTTTACTGGAACGGCCAACGTTGCGGCCATTCTCCCCATGCTCGCCAACGAAGCGCAGCCGGTGCCGTTGGTGGGTCCCCTTACGGGCGCAGATGGGATTCGCAATCCCCGGATGGACAATGTCTTTCACGTTCGTGCCAGCTATGAGGATGAGCTTGAGAAGCTGGTTGAGCACCTGACAACAGTCGGAATTAAGCGCCTGGGTGTACTTTGGATCAACAACGGTATGGGCAAAGACGGCATGGCCGGGATCGAGAAGGCCATGAAGAAGCATGGAGTTACGTCCTATGCCAGTGTGTCGATTCAGCCCGACGGATCAGATGCAGAAAAAGCCATTGCAAGCCTGCGCGAAACGCAACCTGCGGCCATCATCATGATCACCACGGGAACGGCCACAGTAAGCTTCATCAAGGGATTCAACAAGGTGCAGAAGGGCATGCGCTTTTACGCACTTTCGGTGATGGGCACGCAGTCCGCCCTCAAGGCACTGGGCCCCGATGGTATCGGTGTCGTCGTGACTACGGTAGTCCCCTTCCCGTGGAGCAATCGCAACGCCTTGGCGAAGGAATACCAGTCTGCAATGCGCAAGGCCGGTTATGACAATTTGTCGTTCCTCGGGTTTGAGGCCTACATCAATGCAAAGGTGATTGCTGAAGCCATCCGACGTGCGGGCAAGGACCTTACGCGGGCCAAGTTCAACAGTTCGATGGAGAGCATGCGGGACCTTAACCTGGGAGGCTTTCATTTGAGTTTCAACAAGAACCAACACCAGGGATCGCGATTTGTAGAGCTGGCAATCATTCGCGATGGCGAACGATTCACCAAATAGACACCCTCGATTAACGGATGGCCAACCGGGTCGCGCGCAAGGAGTGGCTGGAGGTCTGATGTCTCCTTGCGTTCCAAACACCCATTCGTTTAAAAAAATTACCATGACAACCAAGCACTGGCTCGCAACCTACGGGGACCTCATTCCTGCTGAGATCGATCCCAAGGCCTACCCATCCGTCGCGCACATGATGGAGCAAGCCATGGCCCAGTTTGCTGATCGGGTGGCGTTTCACAGCTTCAGCAATGCCATTACCTACGCAGAAACCGATCGTCTCTCACGCGCCTTCGCAGCCTATCTGCAAAGCAATCTTGGGGTGAAGAAGGGTGACCGCATCGCGGTCATGATGCCCAACCTGCTGGCATTTCCCATCGCGATGCTGGGCATCATCCGCGCCGGGGCCATTCAGGTCAACGTCAATCCGCTCTACACGCCGCGGGAACTGGAGCACCAGCTCAACGACGCCGGTGTGGAGGTGATCGTCATATTCAATGGCTCCACGCCCACGCTGGCTTCGGTGATTGACAGGACCAAAGTCCGCACGATCATTTGTGTTGCGGTCGGGGATGGTGGCGTGCAGGTTATTGACAGTCCGCCAGTTGATGCAGGACTACCTAACTTCGTGCGATTTTGCGATGCGCTCCTGCTGGGAGAATCCATTGCGTTCACTCCGGTCGCTCTGGAAAGCGATGATCTGCTCTTTCTCCAGTACACCGGTGGAACCACGGGGCTATCCAAGGGGGCTGCTTTGTCGCACGGCAACTTGGTAGCCAATACGGAGCAGTTCAAGGCTTTCATGCCCGCTGCCCTGCGCCCGGGTCAGGAAGTGGTTGTGACGGCATTGCCCCTGTATCACATCTTCGCGTTGATGGTGAACTTCATCACCTACTTCTCGGTGGGGGCTACCAATTGGCTGGTCGCCAACCCCAGGGATGCAGACCAGATGATTGACACGATGAAGAAGTCTCATCTGACAGTCTTTGTAGGAGTCAACACGCTGTATGCGGGACTTGTGTCGCATCCACGAATCATGGAAGTGGACTTTTCCAATTTGCGCCTGTCCGCTGGCGGCGGTGCGGCGGTGATACCGGCTACGTCGGCAAAATGGAGGGAAATCACCAACGACTTCATCCGCGAGGGTTACGGGCTTACCGAGACCAGCCCAGTTCTGTCGTTCAATCCCGCAATGGTGAATGAATTCTCGGGGACGACTGGCTTGCCAATGCCATCCACCGATATCAAGTTGATTGATGTGAATGGGTGCGAAGTTGCCCAGGGGCTGTCGGGTGAAATTTGCGCCAAAGGGCCACAGGTGATGCGGGGCTACTGGAATCAAGTTGAAGCCAACAAAACTGCGTTCACCCCGGATGGTTACTTCAAGACCGGTGATGTGGGGGTGTTCGACGAGAAGGGCTACCTCAAAATTGTCGACCGCATGAAGGACATGATCATTGTCTCGGGCTTTAACGTCTATCCCAACGAGATCGAAGCCGTTGTATCCGGCATTCCGGGCGTTCTTGAATGCGCCTGCATCGGCGTGTCAGACGAGAAGACCGGAGAGGCTGTGTCCCTGTTTGTGGTCAAGGACAAAGGCACCGTGCTAACCCGCGACGACGTGGTCGGGCACTGCCGCAAAGAGTTGACCGGATACAAGATTCCAAAGTTTGTTACCTTTGTGGATGGCTTGCCCAAATCAACAGTTGGCAAGATCCTTCGCCGAAGCCTGCGGAAAACCACCTGAGAAGGGATTTCAATTCCTGCTACGTAGCCGGTACGAAATACTGCTCACCACGGTCAAAGGCGTGAGATCTTGTCCGAGAGCCGGATGCGGGAAATCTGCATGTCCGGTTGTGCGTCCTGCGAAGGCTGGCTTGTTTAGCAGGAGTTAGTCCTGTCGGGGTAGTAAGGCGCGCAAACGCCACTTCTCAGCGGCATTGCGCTGCACGGGCGCTGGGCAGGTAGGTGCTTAGCTCACCCAAGGTCAGCAGACTGGTCCCCACTTGACCGCCTATTGCAACGATAGTGGTGCCACTCAAACCAAAATAAACACCCGAATCAGGATATTCCCGGTATTGCAATGTGCCGACAGTCTGGGTTGGCTGCTTGGCAGGCCGCAAGTACGTTGGCAACAGCACCTCCGCCCAGTCAAAGAAACATTCACTGTCGGTCAAAACCGCCGCCGCCGAAGATAACCCACCGCGCACCAATCGAACGCTGGCGGGGGCCAGGTCGCGACTTCGGTACTGGTTGACACCATCCTGGAAATTGACCTGCCACGCGGAATCCGGGTTGCGAACACTGGGCGAGCTTGTCCAAAAGACAGTCGCTGGAGTGTTGGGAAATACCGTGTCATTGATGGTGGGGCCGGAGCGGCACTCTTCGACCAAACTGCGCAGTTCCTTGACGTTGGGCACGCGCCAGTCGGTTTTTTCGGCAAAGCTGTTGGTGGCGGCTTGCACAAGCGCAGCGCCCCAGGAGTCGGCGAATTCGACGCCAGTGCAGGTGCCGCTGCGCCATGTCTGCCCTTCGGCACAGCGCTTCCAGATCAGGCCCGTTGGCGTGTGGGTCACAGTGCCATCGCCATTGTCGGTGTACGCGCTGTCGGGGTTGTTGGCTTGCGTTAAGTTGCGGGCACAGTTAACGGCCTGCGCCAACGGGCTGACAAGGCTGAGACAGAGCGCCCAGACAAACAGGGTGGAACGGTGGTTCATGGCAAATTTCCTAGCGCAACAGGGTAAATGGCGGTATCGGGAGCCTTGTGTGGCAATCAGGGGGCGCCGCGCACTAACCGAACCGGGAGTGCGTACGCATTGGGGGTGTAGGCGGCGATACCATCATAGAATTCGACGCTCCATGCATGGTCCACCGGGTAGGCAGTGGGCGAACTCGACCAAAACGGCGAACTGGGCGTGTTGGGAAAATACTCAAGATCGATGGTCGGGTTGACACTCCCAAAGTCCACTATCCCTTCCAATTCCTTGACGGTAGGCAGGCGCCAGTCGCTGGCCGCGCACAGTGCCGTCGCGTTGACATCCTGCACATACTTTTCGGTGTCACAACGATTCTTGGTCAGGCAGATGCTGCCCCCTGGATTGATGACGATGCCCCCAACGTCCGGATAGCCCGGGTAGCCACCGTTGGTGGCGTTGTTGCTGTTGTACCAACCATAAAGGTGGTTTTGACCGCGCAGGCCCGAGGCGGACTTGACCTCCCATGTCAGCCCGGTCACGTTGTCGCGTGTACAGGCCCAGTCGGTGGCGCCATTGCCCAGCGCATTACTGGCAGGCAACGCGCCGCCGTTATTGGCGATTTTGGTGAAGTCAAAGCCTTTGCTGCCGCCGCCCACCTTGGTCAGTTGGCCACCCGCCGCCTGCTCGTCGCGACCGTAGCTTCCATCCTGACGCGTGTAAGTTCCGCCATCGTTCGCCACCGTGGCGCAGCTGGTGGGGATGGTGCTGTAGTAATTGCTGCAAAAGTCAATGCCCGTGTCGTTAAGCCCGGCAGCTCTGGCTGCGCCTGCTTGCAGCACGAGTGCCAGTAGAACGCCATAAAAAACGGTGGCGTGCAAGACGCATGCGCGGGAAACACCGGTAGGGGAACATGAAACTCCATCATGGCTTGGCATTGTTTTTGGCCCTTTGGTCTTGGAAATGGTCTGGATAAACAATTGCAAACGTGGTAGGAACTGCTATGGCTCCACTGGTCGAAATTTGATAGTGGATACCGACTACGCGCGCTTCTATATTTGTCGTTTCTTCACTGGCGAAGATGCCGGAAATAAGAATGATCTTGCCCGCAAGCCAGCACTTCGTATGTGCGTTGGCGCACACTGCGTTCAACTTGTTTTCCTAAGTTAAGGCTGCGCCAGCACCCAGGTTGTCGTCCAGCAATTCGGCAACGGCGCGCTCTTGCTGCCTATGGATGACCCTGGCAAATATTGGAAGCAGTGTTGTCGTTTGATGGCAATTTCAAGCGGCTTTCTGGCGTGGATCTTCTGCACCTCACTACTTAGGTGCGTGAGCCGTTGGGCCCATCCGATCCACAGTCTGATCTGTTGCTTGCGCTATGACGGTCGAACTGCATGTTTAACGGGTATCAGCTGGACACCAGCGTGGTATCGGTGCTGGCACCCGGGCGTGAAGCTTTTGCACCCACAACTCTGGGCATATGGTTACAAGCGCATCACAAGGAGCTTTTTCTGCCTGCCATTGCCGTGGCAGAAATGGCGCAAGGCATTGGCAAGTTGCGCCGCGCCGGTGGCACAGAGTGGGCTGACCGCCTTGACCGCTGGCTCGACGGCCTGTTGGACGCCTACGCCGATCGCATCTTGCCGTTGGACGCGCGTGCCGCACGGCTCGCAGGGCAAATTTCTGATGCCGCCATCGCACAAGGCTGCCACCCTGGTTTTTCCGATGTCGCAATTGCGGCGCTGGCCCAACACGCCGGCCTGCTGTTGCTCACCTGCAACCTCAAGCACTTTCAGCCGCTGGGCGTGGCCTGCGCTGACCCGTTGATTGAGCTGCCGACGGGGTGATAAATTTATGCGGAATACGGCGCTAGCCCTCGTAAATGTTGCGCAAGCAGCTATGTAAATGCTAGCGAACAACGAGCACCTACAACGCAAGTACGATCGTGAAATCCGATGCACTGGCCCTATTGGAGAACTGGTATGAACACTGAAACGGAAATCCGTGTAAAGGGCATGCAAGCTCTGACTGGTGCACTGGGCTTGGTGGATGCCGAGCGCTTTATGGCGGCCAACTCACGCGATCGGTTTAACTACACCGAATGGCGGCGCCTGGGCTTGCCGGACATGGCGGTGCAGGACTTGGCGGCCGCGGCAAATCTAATCGGCCCACAGCTGCCGGGTCAAGCCGGAAAGTTGTAAGCCAAATCGACCTCTAGCCCTCGGAGGATATGCGCAAGCAGCTCCCAATATGAGAGCGTTTTCGGTGTGCCACCAGATGGCCTGAAAATCGAGAATCGGCTAGGATACCCCCAGCTTCGGAGTACTGCCATGACCACCACTGAAATACAACTGCCAAAAGTCGCTCAAACCAGAATCAGCCGACTGGCGCACGCATCTGGGCGCAGCCCTGCGGCCATGCTCCGATTCGTGCTGCGTGATGGTTTTGACGCAGTGGAACTCAGCATCAAAGAAAACGCTCGGGCCGATGCAGAATTTGCAGCCGGTGCCACAGTGACACACGCCGAGGTCATGCGCAATGCGCTGAATGCGGTACAGCACGCAAAGCGCGAGCCACGCTCTGCGACGTGACCCTGACCGTAGCCTGGTCGGTTCAAGCGCGAAATCAGTTTGTCGCCACTCTGACCTACATCGCCAAAGAAGACCCCCTGAGTGCGGAGTTGGTGCACAAGCGGGTGGAGAAGTCCCTCAAACTTTTATGCGACTCCCCGGAGATGGGCGTGCAGGCACCGGACAGCAGGGGTACGAACATACGCCGTACCCAATACCGGACACAGCTTCGACTATCGGCTGACACAACCATGGTCACGGCCGCTCAGCAACCGTGAGCCACTCGCTCACGCCATTGACACCCAAAGCTAGCAGCGAGTCTTGCACCACGACCACGCGTTGCAGCATGGCTCCATCATCTGATACCTCTTGCTCCTCGGCTTGTGCGAACAGGCGGGTAAGTAGCTGCGTGAGGTTGTTCTCGTGGTCGTATACATAGGGCTTTGTTCTGCGAACAAAGCTCAGGTATATCTCAGTGGCTTCCAGTGCATAGGACGGATCGCGAAGTGAAGTGGCATTCAGCCAAGCGTCGAATCCATAAATGTCGCCTCGTGAAGACTCCGTGTCTGTCTCGAGCAAGTTGAAGCAACGTTGGAGCAACGCAATGGGTACAGAAACCAGAGGCGTGCTTTCCTGGAAAAGGTTGCGAAGTTTGCGTGCAACCGCAACGGAGTCCTGATTTTCTGTATTCAAGCCCGCCGCAAGACCGTCGAGACACTGTTCCCGATGCTGCTGCATATTGCCGGGGTGCGTCCAAACGCTCGCTGCACCACGCCATGCTTCGGCGACTTCCACTGCCTTGAGTTCCGCCAGAAAGGCAGCAAACTCCATTTGCTTCGAAAGTGCTGCCAGTGCAGAAATACGT
Organism: Candidatus Aalborgicola danicus; assembly: GCA_016703945.1. Lineage (GTDB taxonomy): Bacteria > Pseudomonadota > Gammaproteobacteria > Burkholderiales > Burkholderiaceae_C > Allorhodoferax > Allorhodoferax danicus. The sequence continues at coordinate 38,555 of JADJBC010000001.1, read as the reverse complement.
CCCCATATTTCAAAATCCTTACCGTTACCTTCGCGGTAAAGACGAATCAACCACGGGCCGACGACGTCAAACCTCTGGTGGTAAGCGTGGTACAGGCATGGTTCCGCCATGGTCCACAGCCCATCGGCGCGATCTTGCATGGCAAGTTCAAACAATTCCCAGCCCAACGCCGGATAATGGGTTTGCAAATAGGGCATGCGTCTTAGCATCAGGGCGCGGATAGCCGGGTTCTTGTCGGCGGCAAACAAGCGCAGCGCATGGGGTAACAAATCTGGCCACGGTACGCCGTTCTTTTCAAGCTGATTGGCCGCGATCATCAAGGCCTCCGCTGCGTTACCTCGCGCCATATTGATGCCCGAGGTGAGCAAATCTACGGAATCGCCTGAAATGGAGCTCTCTTCCACAATTGTTGAGAAGTCCATCGCCAACGCAACTAGCCGCGCAGCGTCCTCTGGCTGTGCAACTACTTGCGCGCAGCCCTCTATCGCTTTTGATGCGGCGCGGTTGTGGTGCCAATGGCCCGCGTGCCTTTCAATTCATCGAGGATTCGCCGCGTCAGCGTTACAACTTCTGGCGCTTCATGGGGTGCCCATGTGCCATTTGTCTGCAAGTTGCCGTAGCGGTGCGCTAGGTAGGTAGCGGCGCCATCCATAATGTCATCACGAAAGCGTCTAGTGATTTGCTCCCAATTCGCTGACAAGAGGTTCAAAAACCGGACCGGGTGGCGAGATGCGGCCCCTGCCAATTGCGAGCCAACTTCCCTCTCGCCGCCAATCAAAATTCATCAAAAGTGTTTCGAACATGCCCGTTGTAATGGGCGAGCAGTTGCAACACAGCGACATCGCTTAAATCAAAAAACAACTCAAAGGAAAACGGCGCGCTAACCATGCCGCCCCACATGCCAATGTGGGGTTGACGAACTAGCGGCCATGTACCATTTTCGCATTCAACTATTACAGCCTGCGCGGCGGGAGACCGCTGATAACAGGGGATCGTAAGAATCAGTTGCGCTTGTTTTTGCAGCATCCATCCACGGTGCCTTGGGTCAGAGGTGATCTCCACGCCAACGGTCAAAACGGTTGCCTGAATTGCGTCTTGCGCAACCGCATCAAGGTGCAAGAACGCGGTCTGCATTAGCGTGCCGAGTTCATACGACAAATCAGATTCGAGAAGTGTCTTGTCGCACAGCATGCGGCCAATCACATCAATATTGGCAGTTGGCGCAGCCGTGCACGCAAGGATGGCGAAATAGCGCAACGCCGCCTCCTTACTGAAGCACAGTCGCTCTCGGTTGAGCTGCCACCAATCGGCTTGGATGTTCGCCAGATGCACGATGGATGCTTCAACTGCATCCATCAGGACGCGCTCACTCTCTAGGTGACGGTCGTCGGACTGTGTGTGTCTGTCGCTGTATGACGTTATATCCAAAAACTCACTCGAATAGACCCCATCGGCATTGCCGTGGCGCGACGCTTTGATTTGGCTCCATCGCTCAATCGCCGCGATGGCCAAGTCGAGCAAAGCAGTGGATTGCCGCATTCGATCAACAAGAAATTTGTCATGACTGTTGCCAAATTCGGAAGGTTGACAACGCAATTTTTTATCAAAATGATAGGCGAGTACGTCTTCGTCGCTGACGTCTCCTGCGATGTAGCGCCATAGCACCGCATCACTTACGCCACCACCTTTGACGCAACGCGCCAGCGCAAGCCCGATCGAACTGTGCCGTTGTCTGGGAAGATCGAGTAAGGTCAGGAGCAAAGGTGCCAGCAGCTTCGAATGCTTAGTTTCAATCTTTGAAACAGTGGTTTCCAATTCCCATGCGATTTGCGCCTTGTCTATCCAATCAAATGTCAGCACCTCAGCCAAAAAAGCGAGAACCCCCGCAGCGTCGTCGTTTTTCCATTGCGACACCCGGTGCACATGCATCGTCAATCCTTCGGGGTCCCGTGCATCTTTCAATAGGGGGACCAGATGCTTGAACCAGAAGTAATGCCATTCCACCCGAAGAGCCTGGGTGTAGACCACCTGGAACACCTCTCGATGCTGGCTGCGCAGATCGCGTATCAGTGGCCAATCATCATCCTGTGGAACTTGCTCTGCCAAGGATTCCGCCACCAAACGGACAAGATGGAAGGCGTGGCTGTCCGCAAAAACCATACGCAATTGCCTTCGAAACTCACGGCGATTCCCTATTGCCAGTTGCGCAACAAAGCTGCGAATGCTGGGTCGCACAAAAGGCACCGGAGACAGGCCACGGATGAATGCGTTCAAATTCACACCTTGACGCACTGCACCGCTAACCACCAGAACGTCTAACAGCGTCTGGTGCCCAAATATCAGGTGGCCTTCCTGCGTAGTGCGCAAGACCTCATGGCTGAGCAACGCGTGCTGAACTTCTTGCGAGGCAGTAAACCGCTGGTGTGGGACCGCCAAGCTGCGTAGTTCCAGCATTTCAGCGGCTATGGCTTCTATGGCTCGCATGGCGGCATCGCCCATCGAGCTATTGGCCTGGACGATAGTGTCGAGGTAGCGCTGTGCCAATGCTTGGCTGGTCACCACGTTGACGCAATCGCCTTTCCGCGCCAGTTCCACAAACAAGGCTAGTTCGCGCGCATTGCGAATGAGCTCGCGTGTGGTTGCATCCATCGCTGATGCATCAATATCAAGCTTGACGAGTAGTGGCGCAATCTCTGCATCCCAGTTCAGGGGCTGGCAGGTGAACTCTTTGTCCCACGTTCGTTGGGCAATGCTCCGGTCGTAGCGGCGATCAAAGTCGCGGCAGGCGGTAACGACGGTGACGTTGGGGATCAACAGCAGGCGATCAATTTGCGCCAAGAAGTAGATCAAAACGCTGTGTGCGCGGGCGATGGAAAGCACATCCAGAGAGTCAATGACCACTACTACATGCGCATCCTCAGCCATGCGTGCTACCTTTTCCACCCATTGCTCCGGCAGGCCTTGGACTTGCCGGTCTTGCGCGGTGACCGTATCGGCGAACTCGCGCGATTGGATGAACAGGGGCAACAGGTCGGCGCTGGTCTTGGCGAGTTGTTCCAGTGCATCCTGTAAGGCCAGCATCGCACAGGTCTTGCCAGATCCCGGCAAGCCGGAGAGCAAAATGGAGCGATTTTTGTCCGTGATGGCTGCAAGGAGATCGCTGACCACTGAACTGGCAATGCGTTCATTACCAATGTCCCTGCGCCACGATCTACCGATTGAGGAAGTACTTTGGAATGAAGTGCGAACTTCCGCAGTGTTCATGGGCGGTATCAGCATCGCACCAGCTTGAGCGAGCAGGATGTTGAAATCTTCCTTCGTCAGTCGGTGTTGCGTAGCGGCGGTTTTTCCGCTGCTGCCATTGACGCGCATTCCGAGTTGGTCAAGGCGTCTCCACAGGGAGTCGTACGCCGCCGAAGGTCTGCTTGCCAACCCGCGCAAACGTTCATGCAGTAATGTCTCCATGCGATCCAGTTCTGGGCTGATTTCAAACGTTGTGCGACAAAGAAACTGATAGCTAGAAAGGTTTGGTGTCTGCTTCACAAGCAGCCCTCTCAGGCTGGCATCTGTCTGTCCATGCGCCTTGCCCAGATTGACGCTGTAGGCCGACTCATCGGCGTAGTTGGTGCTGAATTCCCGTAGTGCTGCGAGTTCGCCGAATGCGCTGCGAGAATAAAACCGAACTTTCGCGTTGGGATCGCTGGCCAACAAACTGCTTGCCTTGCGCAATTCATCGGCAAGATCGGAAATCGACCATGCCTTGTGCGCCGTCTGGTTCTTTTTGCACTGGCAGCAAATTTTGGTTCCATCGGTTTTGCCGATCACTACATCGTCCACTAGCCAACCTACTGAGTCGACCTCAAGCCATTGGTAGTCAGGGTCTGACAAAACGGTCAAGGCCCAGTCAAAGGCCACCAGGGTCTGGTAACCATCACCACGGTTCGACTGAATGCCTGATTTACTCAACTGCTTCTCCCTTTTGAATGCTTCTAGCTCCATGAACCAGTCAACGCGAAGCTATGTCGTTCACTTCGGAGGCTAGCCGACCCGGCACATTCTTATTCAGGGAATTTTGCCTTATGGATGCTTGTTTTGTCTAAAGAAGACACGCCTTCAGTAACTCCACCCGCAGAGTATGAGGTAGCGGTCCCCGCCGATTTCTGGGCCTTTGACAGTATGAGGCGGAGGCCACTGCCCCAAACTCTGCCGCCATAAACCACGGCTTGCTGACAACAGTTCAAATGCCCAGTTGCCCCCACAAATGATCAAACGTCCCCTGAAACTGCCTTAGCAGCGTAGCGTCATTCGTCGCCACCAAATTCTCTTCGTTGTGCGAGCAGGCACTGCGCGTCCAGTTGTAGCTGCCATTCAACAACCACTGTCCATCAAAGATCGCAAACTTGTGGTGCATGTGCGCGTCGGTGCGGTCAACCACTGTGGGCACACCGGCTGCGCGCAGTCGTGCCACATCGCTGCCCGAGTCGGTCTCCTTGTCGTTATCGGTGATAAAGCGCAAGTCCACGCCGCGGGCGTGGGCGGTCAGCACCTCCTGGGCGATACGGTCGTCGGACAGGGTGAAGACGCAGAAGTCCACACTGCGGCGGGCGCTGCGGAAGTGTTGGAAGATGGTGTTGAGGCAAGCCTCTCCGGGGCTAAAGCAGGCGTTGGAGCGGGTGGTCTGGGCTGGGGCGCGGGCCACGTCCAGCGCACGCACCACGGCTTCCAGCCAGCGCAGCACGGACATGGGGTCTTGTTGTGCCGCCAGCCGTTTACGTGCCAATGTGAAGGCGTGGTTGCGCAGTTGGCGAAAGCCGTCTTCCGGTGGCTGGGCTTGGCGCAGGGTCTGGGCCAGGCTGTGTTTCTCGTCGTCGTCCAGGCGCAGGTCGGCCAAAGAGGTTTCCAAATGGCCGAGCAGACCTTCCATGTCAACGGACGTGGCGGACGCGGCGAGCGTTGTAGGTGTGCCTGGAGCGGCGGATGTGCTGGAAGTCACCACGCTCAGCCCCCTGTCTTTTTGCCGCTGCTGGTCGCGCGTGTTGTGCGGGGCTCGTTGGCCCTGGCCAGCAACAGCTCCAGCCGCTTGCTGATGCTGTGGTCCAAGTCCATGCGCTTCTCGGTCGCGGCGATCAGCGGCATGATGACCTTGCGGTAGGTCACGGCCAGTTGCAACACGGCTTCGGCCATCTGTTTGCCTTCGCTGTCGCCGGTCGGTTCACCGCTTGGCTTGAGGTCATCCACCGCGCGGCTCACGTCCAGCAGGGCGTTGGCAATGCGGGTCGAGCCATCGGCGTCTTCGCCACCGGCCTTGCGCTGGCGCAGAAAATCACCGCAGATGGATTGCCAGCGCGTGGTCTCTTCGGCCGTGGCGCTGCCCATCAGTTGAGCCAGTTTCAGCAGATTTTCTTGTGCACCGGTGGTCAGCGTTTGCGCCTCGCCGCGGTAGTGGTCGCGCAGCAGGGCGTTGAGTTCGTCGTCGTGCATCAGCGGCGTGATCTTGCCCGCCAGCTTGGTCATGTTGCGGTAGCTGCCCTGTAGCTTGAAGGGTGGTTCGGTGCGGTAGCTGTCGCGTTGTGCGGCGGATTCGATATACGCGCCGTTGACCTTCAGCAGCAGGTCGCGTGCACGGAACAGGCGCTTTAACAGCTCTGTCAGTTCATCCAGCTCTGCGCTGCTGTAGGCGTGCGCAAAGTCCCCGCTGGCCACCTCTTCGTCCAGCGCCATGCGCACCAGCAGTTGCACATCCTTCGGATCGCGCGACGATAGCGGCGCCAGTGCCGGGTTGCTGGTCAGGCTGTTCTCGATGTAGGACAGCGCAAACAAGGCCTCGCGCCCCGCCAGCACGTCGCCCAGGTTGTAGATGTCGGCGCGGTTGGCCAGCATGTCGGGAATCTTGAACACATCGCCCGACTCGGTGTAGGGGTTGCCGGCCATCGCAATCGCAAAACGTTTGCCACGCATGTCGTAGCTGCGGGCCTGGCCCTGCCATGCCTTCGATGCGGCGCGTGCCGTCAGCCAGGCCGATGAACTTTTGCAGAAACTCCGCGCTAGTGTGCTGGATGTCGTCCAGGTACAGCATCACATTGCTGCCCATGGCCAGACCCAGATTCAGCTTTTCCAACTCCTGGCGCGCGGCGCTGTTGGCGGCCGATGCCGGGTCTAGTGCGGTGACGTCATGGCCCAGCGCAGGGCAGTTGATGCGCACAAAAACCAGGCCCAGGCGGTCGGCCACATACTCCATCAACGTGGTCTTGCCATAACCCGGTGGCGAGATCAGCAGCAGCAGGCCCATGCGGTCGGTGCGGCTGCCCACGCCGGTGGTGCCGATTTGTTTGGCCAGGTTGTCGCCGATCAGCGGCAAGTAGACCTCGTCAATCAGGCGGTTGCGCACAAAGGTCGGCAAGGGCTTGGCCTGGAACTGGGCCAGGCTGAGCCGGGTCTTCTCCGCAGTCAGCAGGCTGTGGTGCAGCTTTTGCAGCGCCTGAAAGCCAGGCACCACGCGGTCGCGGTGGAAGCTGAAGCGGCGCCAGAAGTCGTTCAGGTTCAACGCCATGCGGCCGTTGTCCACGCGTGTATGTTCGCCGCGCAGCCCTTCCACCATGGTGTCCAGCGATGCATTCACGCGACGGCGTTGCAGTGGCACGGCCAGCAGACTGGCCGCATCATCCACCCAGGCGTGGGTAGCAGCGTCTTGCGTGCTGGCATAGGCCTTGACCCAACTGCGCGCTTGCTCCCAGCGCTCGGCCGGTGCCGATGCTTCCAGGCTGCGTTGCCAGTCGGGCCACTGACCACCGCGCTCCAGCTCACGCTGCAAGGCTGTGGCCAGGTCTTCGCCCGCACCGCTGATGACCCAGACCTCGGCGCCACTCTCGTTGGCCACTTCGCGCACCAAGTAAGCCGCGGCCTGTGTGAACAGGGATGCCATGCGTTCGGCATCAATAGTGCCGTCGGTCGAAGCCGGTAGTTCAAAACCAACAGCTTTGGCAAACACGGCCAACGCCTGCGTGCATTCCTGTTCCAGCGCCACCAGGCTGTCGCGGGCGCCAAACAGTTGCTGCACTTGCAATGCCGAGCGCGCGCGGCGGAGCAGCGATTCGCGCTCAGTGCCTGAGCGGCCGTCATGCCAATACAGCAGGGCCAGCGCCCGCTCGGTAGGGCCCCAGGCCAGCAGACCGGCTGCATCCTGCATAGCGGCCAGCGCGCTGAAGATACGGGTGGCGTCCTCGTCGTGCACGCCTTTCTCATACCCGTCTTGGTAACGCTCGGCGGCAAACTGCCGCACGTGGTCCAGCAGCGCGGCGTGGCCGTCCGGCCCCAGCGCAATCAGCTCGGTGATGCGCGCCCAGGGCAGCGGTGTGGTGGCTTGTAACGTGGCGTCCAGCAGGCAACCGGCCAAGTATTCGGCGCGGCTGATGGTGGCGGTCTCGGAAGGCAGGGCCTGTTGCCAATAGGGCTTGTAGGCGTCCAGTGCCGCATCGTTGAGCGGCACCAGGTAATCCGTGCCCGTCAGGTGGTAGGCCAGGCCGTCGCCGTTGGGCACTAAGGTCAGCTCCAGCGGATGCCGGCTGATCGTGAACACGTGCTGGCCCAGGCGCAGGTTGTTGCCGCCCTCCGTCACCAGTTCGCGCTGGTCACGCACGCCGCGCAGGGCCAGGTCGCGGCTGGTCTTGAGCCGGGTCTCGATATCGTCGGCCGCTACCTGCGCGCCCAACGCACGCATATCGTCCACCAGCTTGCGCAACTTGGTGATCAGCAGGTCGGCCGCAAAATAGCTGTGCACCTCTTCCAGGCTGGCCAGTTGCGCCACGCGGCGTTGTGTGCCGTCCAGAATGCGGCCGGCCGCTGCCACCAGGCCTTGCACACGCTGCTGGCGGGCCTGCGTCAGGGTTTGCTTGCGCGCGGTCAGCGCCTCGTAGACGGATTCGCGTTTGGTGGCGATGTCGGCCAAGAAATTTTCTTGTTCGGCAAAACGGCCTTCCAGCTCTTCCAGTTGGGCCAGCAGGCGGGTCAAGGCCTCGTCGCACTTTTCGGGGCTGTCGGCAAAGTCCAGCGCGTTTTCCACCGCCTGGCCAAACAGCTTGAACTGCGCCAGAAACTCCGCCGCCGCTTCGTGTGAGCCCAGTGCCTTGCGGCGGCTGCGGGCGTCGGCACGCAGGCGGTTGATGTCGGTGTACAGCGCGGAGATGCGCTCCAAAATGGTGGTGCGCTGCACCGCATCGCCACCGGGCAGGCCGCCCAGTTGTTCGGTCAGCAGGTCCAGCCCGGCGGCGGTTTCGTCCAGCCCATCCAGAATGATTTGCAGGCCCTGGCTGGTTGATGCTTGCACCAGATCCGCGCTCAGCTTGGCCAGGTTTTGCCGGTGACTGGCAAAGGCCTGCTCGTCGGCCAGGAAGACCATGGCCCGTTCGCCCACGCGCTGTTGCTCCGTCGCCAGCTCAGTGCCCATGGCCTCGATGCGCTGCAGGTCGGTGTAGCGCAGCTCCTTCAGCGTTTCCAGGTGGCCACGGCGCTCACGCAGCCGGCCCAGGGCGTGGATAAAGTCTTCGGGCTTGCGCCACAGCGTGCTGGCAATATCGACCAGCAGGGTCTTCTGCTTGGTTTGTGCCTCGTCCAGCGCACGCGCGGTTTCGCGGCGGATCTGCTCCACCTTTTCAAACTCGGCCAGCGTGGTGCGTGCCGCCTCGCTGATGCGTTGCAGGTCTTGCAGCGCAGCGCCGGCCTCGGGCTCGCTCAGCCAGAAATAGGCATCGGTGACGCGGGCGCACTGGCGTATCAGGTCGTCATACGCGGCGCGCGTAGGCGCCTGCTCTTGCACGGCGCGGGCAATGCCCATCAGGTCGGCAACGCCACGCACCAGGTCGGCATTGCCGATGCGGCCAAAGAAACCGGTGCCCAAGGCGGTAGAACCTGCGTGTTCATCGCTGGAGAACGGTGTCTGCCACAGCTGCATGGGGTGCACACGGGTGGGTTCACCCGGCCCCACCTGGAACACCAGCACCTTGCCATCGGCATACAGCGCATAACCATTGGCGACGATGGGCGCGGCCAGGCTTTTGTCGATCAGGTTGTAGGTAAACAGCGCATAGTGGCCGCTGCCCGCCTGGTAGAACACATACAACACGTCCTCGCCATTGGGCGAGCGCAGCATGCGTTTGAAGCGCAGGCTGCTGCCCACATCGGCGGGCATTTCAAAGTGTTTGAATTCACCCGACTGCAGGTAGTAGCCACCGGGGAACACGATGCCCTGGTCCTCGGGCAGTTGCACACATGACAGGCCTAGCGCATCGATGCGTGCCACCTGCTGCGTGCGCTGGTTGAACACCAGGTAACGCGTGGTCTGCTCGCGGTAGGGGCGTATGCGCAGCAGTATCAACTGGCCCAGCTTGGCGTAGGCCACTTCGGCGTCGGTCAATGACTGGCTCTTGTCCTCCACCGGCTCGCTGTAGATGCCCAGGCCGCTTTCGGTGTTGTTCTCGATCTTGACCGTCAGGTCGCCGCCCACGGTCTCCACAAACACCGTGTCCAGGATGCTGATGTGCGGGTGGCGGCCTTCGACATGGTCTTCGCGCGTGGTGGGCGTCCATTCAAAGTCGTGGCTGGGCGGCAGCGCAATGTCGCGCTCACCGCGGTTGTCCACATATTGGATGGCGCCGTCCGCTGCCAACTGCCAGCGGAAAACGCGCACATCCTGCACCTGCTGGCCGATCTGGAACGATGCCAGCAGCTTGCCCTGCGTGACCCGCAGTTGCAGCAACTGGGCCTGTTTGTAATAGGCATACAACTCCTTGAAGTCGGATGCAAAACGGGCATCTTCCAGGAAGCTGCCGGCCAGCGGCAGCGCCTCCAGCTCGGGTTCACCGTCGTGTGCGGCCAGGCGGTACAGGCCAAACACATCGCTGACGCTGGTCTCCTTGCGCAGGCCGATGAAGACGTTGTAGCCAAATAGCAGTTGGTCGCCAATGCGCACAATGTCGCGCGCCACACAGTTGTTCTGCGTGCGGGCACGGGTGCGCAGCACCAGCGATTGCTCGGACTTGCCGAACTCGTCCACGCGCGCAGCGTTCAGGGTCTGTGCCTTGTTGCGCAGCGCTTCACCGTGCCCGCTCAGGCGTTTCTTCAGCAGCTCGTAGCTGCCGCTGCCGGCTACGAGGTTTTCGGTTTGCTCAGTGGCTGCGGGGCTGGCATCAGCGGATTCCATGGCGCCGCTTACCAGTCTGCACGCAACAGTGCGAGCAGTTCATCCCGTTCGGGTTGGGCATGCAGCCATTGCCGAATACGTGCCAGCTCATCCATGGCGGCCGCACCATGGCGCTGGCGCAACGCGGCTTCGCGGCCCTTGCGCAGCTCTTCGGCTTGCACCTGGCGCTGCCACGCATCCGTCAAGATTTCATCCAGGCGTGTGCCCATGCCCGTTGCCAACAAGGCCTGCCATTCGCCGCCTGCAAACCAGACGGCCTGGCACGCTGCGCAACGGTCCACCCGAAAATCGGGCGTGCTGCCCACGCGATAACGCTGCATCAGGCGCGTGCAGGCAGGGCAATGGCGGGCGCTGTTGTCTTCGGCCGTGGCGGTGGCCGCCGCAGCAGGCTGTGTGGGCGCCGTGCTGCGCCATACACGGTAGTCTTCCAGCATCAGCATGTGGCCGTCGCAACTGGTGCAATGCAGCCCTTTGAGACCGGGGGCGAGTTTGCAGGCGATCAGCTCGGTATGTGCAGCGCAGCTGCAGTGCAGAGTTTTGTTCATGGCAAGGCTTCCTGTATCAAGCGTTTTTGTTGCCGCCTTTGCCATCCTTGCCCGTTTTATTCAGCAGTGACGCAATCGCCAGGTCTTTCAGCTCGCTGGATGAATCGCCCAGCGCGCCCACCAGGCGGCCCACGTCGTCCACCATATTGCGGTCGCCATTCAGGTGGTCCTTCAGCGCGATCTTCAGTGTGTCGCTCTTGGCGATGGCGCCGTCTATGCCCTTGCCAACGGCCAGCGCGTTGACAAAACTGTCGAAGTAGCTGCCGTCGCCGCCCACCATTTCGATCTTGGCATTGGCCAGCGCCTTGCCCAGCACTTCGGCCTGTTCTTTGGCAATGGCCATTTGCGCTTCTATGCCCTTCAGGGTTTCGGTGTGCAGCATTTCCAGGCGCATGCGGAATTCTTCGTGGTCGCGCGTTTCAGGGCTCATGGCCTTCATGGCCTCGAACTTCTCGCGCAGGCCCTTGGCCTCGGCGGAGAAGCGAGCCTGCACGGTTTGTGCATCGGCGTCGCCAACCCTGATGGTGGCTTCGGCACCAGCGGTGCGCACCTGCACATCGGCCAGGCCCAGTTTTTCCTTGCCTTGTGCCTCGGCATCAAACTTGGCCTTCATGCCATTGGCCTCGGCCAATGAGGTGGCCTCTATGACCTGGGCTTCGGCCATGCCTTGTTTCTGCTTGGCGTCAGCCGTGACCGTCATCACCCGCGCTGCTGCCAGGCCTGGCGCGGCGCCTATGGCTTCCATGCCTTCGGCCTCGCGTTTCTTGGACTCGGCGTTTTTCTCCGCGACCTTGAGGTGGGCATCGGCCAGGGTGATGTCTTCAGCGGCCTTGTGGCGCGCGCGGCGCTCCTGTGCCTCGGCAGATTTGACCTCGGTAATCATCTTTTGCTCGGCCTCACCTTCGGCCAGGATGATGGTGGATTTTTTGTTGCGCTTCAGCCTCAGACACCACGCGCAGCTCTTTGATGGCTTCTTCCTGTTCGGCCACGGTACGGTCCACCACGATGCGCTCGCGGATCACGTCGGCAATGGCCTTCTTCTGCACTTCCAGCGCGCGTTCCTTGTCGATCCTTTGCAGGGCCACTTCTTTCTCGCGGTCCACCACTTCCAGTTCGCGGGCACGGGTGACCTTTTCTTCTTCAATCGCCACGGCGCGTTTGCGGTTGTTCTCGGCGACTTCTTTCTCGCGCTGCGAGTTTTCGTTTTGCACAGCCACCAGTTGTTCACCTTGCAGGCGTGCCATTTCGGATTTGGTGCGTTCCTCGGCCTGCACCTTGGCGGTTTCGGACTCTTCGCGCGCGCGCACCGAGGCAACCTCGCGCCCCTGGCGCGCCTGGGCGTCGGCGGCCTGGCGTTCCAGCTCCAGCATGGTCTCTTGTGTCTCCACATTCTTTTTCTTGATCTGCATCTCTTCGTTGCGGCGCAGTTCGTTGGTGCGCACGCTTTCCACCGCCGTCAGCTCGGTAATCTTCTTGATACCTTGTGCGTCCAGGATATTGCTGCCGTCCAGCTTGGCCAGCGGTGTCTGCTCCAGGTAGTCGATGGCGGCATCTTCCAGCACATAACCCGACAGGTCGTCGCCAATCTGGCGGATGATTTCGTCGCGGAAATGGTCACGGGCCTGGTACAGGTCGACAAACTCCATGGACTTGCCGACCGTCTTCAGCGCCTCGGAAAACTTGGCGGAGAACAGGTCTTCCAGCGCGTCCTGGTTGGAGGCACGTTCACAACCCAGGCCTTGCGCCACCTTCAACACGTCCTCGGCCGTCTTGTTGACGCGCACAAAAAACTTGACCTTGATGTCGGCGCGAATATTGTCCTTGCAGATCAGGCCCTCGCGGCCCGAACGGTCAATCTCGATGGTCTTGACCGAAATCTCCATCAACTCGGCCTTGTGAATGACGGGGTAGACCATACAACCGGTGAAAGTGACCGTCGGCTCGGCGCGCATGGTGTTGACGATGAGTGCGTGGCCTTGCTCGATCTTGCGGTAGAACTTTGCGAACATCGCAAACAACACGAAGATCAGAACGATAAGCGCGGCGGCCGAGATGAGGATTGGCTCCATGAGAACTCCCTAACGTGAGAAAAAGCGGTTGACTGGGTGATGAAGAAAGAGGGGCCCGGACGGTCAGGCAGCGGGGCGCGGCGTTGTCATCCGTCGGCTTCTATGCGGTAACGTGCGGTCTTTTCTTCGTAAGCGACGATGCGGGCGCTGATGCCTCGTACCAGCGGGTTGGGGGTGAGCGCCCAGACCCGGATGTTGATGTTGGCCCCGCGTTGCGACACCTCGGCCCGGCCGCTCTTTTCGTCCACGGTCTGTGTCAAGACCTTGCAGTGTTGGCCCACCAGCGACGCATTGCTGATGGCGGCGTGGGTGACAAACAGGCCCCGCAGGGGTTTGAGAATGCGCGCGGCAATCGGCACGGCCAAGGACACACTGGCCAACATCAACAAGGTGCCGCCAACATACACGGGGATGGAACCCGGCAGCAGCGCCAGCAGCCACATGGCACCCAGACAAGTCAGCGTCCACGACAGCAACACCAACAGGCTGAAGACAATGGACAGAGGCACACCCTGCAGGCCAAAGGCCACGATGATGCCGGCCAGGCTACCCAAATCAGGGTCGGTCATGGCAGGGTCGACATCGAGATCCGCTTCACCGGAGTCGAAATCGACCAGGCCCAGCAAGGCCAGCGCCCAGTAAAACGCTGCAACACCCAGCAGGGTAGTAAATATGGCTGTGGGGAATGCGACTACGGCATCCAGAAAGCTAACCATGACTCGCCCTTTTTTTAAATGTGTGTGTCTGGGTTCTGGCGCGATGTTAGCCGATGGTTGCGCATATCGGGGTTGCCCGGTTCCATCCACTCAAAAATGCTGGTATGGCCGAGCGTTTGATAGTAAAAAGTGTCGCTAGCCCTCGTGAAATATAGGTTTTGTGCTATCAAATTAGTATTTTGACACTCACTCTATCCGCGGCGGATTGAACTTTTCTTGCAGAAACTGCGAATGGTTCAAAAACGCCTGTGCGTCTTGTGTGGCCAGGTCTTCGCTGAGTTGCAGGACCTTGGCGTTGAGTTCGTCCAACGTAGCGGTGAAGGTCTCTTGCGCGGTGTGGCCGTTGGCCAGGCGCTTGGTCATCGCAAACTGTTGCGGGATGGATAAATAGGTCTTCAGTGCGTCGGGCAGATAGGTCAGCGCAATGTGGCGGGCATGGAAACTTTCTTCCAGCGACAGATGGCCTTTGCTGCGCTCCCACTGGTCCAGCAAGGCGGTCAGTTGTTTGCACAGGTCCAGCACCTTGGCCTGCAGGCTGGCGGGCAGGCGGTTCTGCGGGTTGTGGTCCACCAGCTGGCGCACCGCGTTCAACGCGGTCAGCATGCTGGTGCGGGCATCGCCCTGGTCTTCAAACTTCAGCGCGTCCCAGGGCGTGCCCGAGAAGTTGGGGAAGCCAAACCACATGCCACCGACACCAAAACCAGCCGCGTAACCCAACACGGCCAAGGCACCGGCGCCCACCTGCGTCAGGCCCAGGCTGCTGAGCACCAGCGCCAAGGTTGACAGGCCAATACCGCCCCAGTTGGCGGGGGATTGCAGGAAATTGCTGATCTTGTTCATGCGGTGGTGGTTGCGAGGGGCCGTGAGGTGTTTATTGGTATGCCCGAATGTCCTTGAACACGCTGTACAGCGAGGACTTGCGCGCATCAAACACGCGCCCGCCGGTGGTGGCGACCAGGTCCTTCAGCGCGGCCTCGTTGGCCTCGCCAAACAGCACCATAAAAACGGGAATAGCCCGCACGTCTTCAGGCAGGTTGGCATAGGCGGCTTTGAACTGCGCCATGTCGCGGCCCTTATTGACCTCACCGTCCGTGAACGCCACCACCGAATACTGGTAGCCGGGGTTCTTCTGCCGCTCTTCATTCATGTTGACCAGTGCCTTGAGAACCGCGTCGTATAACGCGGTACCACCGGTCATTTGCAGGCTTTCGGCAAAGTCACGCACCTGGCCCAGCACCTTTTGCTTGCCTTCGGAATCGGCCTGTGTGGCCAGACCCTTGCCGGTCGCAGCTCCCTTGGCCACGCCAGGTACCTGGAAATACACCGGTGCATAAACCTGCTCGGAGAAGGGCAACATCCAGACCTTTTCTCGGCTGGTCAGGCGGGCAATGCGGCCGGTCAGCGACGCGTCGTCACCGGCGATGTATTGCAGGGCCTCTACCAGTTGCTGGCGTCGACCGTTCTGGTTCATGCTGCCGCTGACATCGAGCACAAAGGTGGAGGCAATGGGCGTGCGGAACTCGTTCAGGTAGGCGTTGATCAGGCCATCGGCGAGTGCGCGGTCGGTGGAAAAGGGCAACTCCACCAGCATGCTGTCCTGCGGGAACAGGCTGGCCTGGGCCTTGGCCACCTCGGCGTTCACCGGGCGGCGCAAGGTGGTCTTGGCCAGCCAGGTCTGGGCCGCGTCGCCCTTGAGGTAGGCCACCACCTTTTGGTATTGCTCGCGCTTGGCATCGTTGAGCAGCATCAGCGGGTAGTCGGCCGTGGCCACGCCTTCGTGGGGGTAGATCAGCGTCAGCTTTTCCTTGAGCTTGCCGGACTGGTTGAGCGACAGCAGCCAGCTCTCGTAGTTGATGAAGGCGTTGACGCGGGTGTTTTGCTGCTCGATGAATTTTTCGCTGAGGTAGCTGCTGTTGTCGCCCACCAGCTTGTAGCCCTTGATAAAGCCGCTGATGGCGGCACGGTCCACATCGGCGGCGGTCAGCGCCTCGGACTTTTGCGCGGCCGAGGCCACGACGCCCATCAACGACATAAAGCCCTGGTTGCTGGTGGCGGGGTTGGACAGAGCGTACTTGAGCTGGCCACTTTGCGCCGCTTTGGCGATCACATTCCAGGTGACCTTGCGGGCAACTTCGGGCTGGTCCCAGCCTAGCACCTTGGCCTGGCTTTCACTAACGCCCACCACCACGGGCGACAGCATGATTTTTTCCTGGAGCTTGACGCGGGCTTGGCCTTGTGGGTCCGACAGCAAATACTTGGCATTGGCAAACCAGGCGGCGTCGGAATTGGCTTGGCCCGTGTGTACGGACTCAGTGCTTTCCATGGTGCCGCCGAATTTGAAACGCAACCTGACACCGGTGGCGTCTTCCACCATTTTTTCCAGTGGCTGGGCATCCTTCAAATCACTGGTCGCCAGAACGGTGAAGGTGTCGACCACGGCAGTGGGTGATGCCGCGCTTTTGGTCGGCTCGGGCGCTTTGTCACAGGCCGCCAAGCCCATCACCGCCAGCAGTAGCCATGCCCAGCGTGTCTTGGGTTGTGTCTTGTGTGGATGCATTGTGATTCCCCTTTAATTTACTGCGCCATCTCGCGGGTGATGACGTCAATCATCTCGGCCATGATGTCGAAACTGGGTGGATCGATGACCTGGGTCAGGCGTTCTTCCACGGCCAGGTTGGTGGCCTTGGCCACCTGAACAAAATAGGCGCTGTCGGCGATGCGGAAGCCAAAATCTACTGCCAGGCGCTGCAGCTCGGTGTTGGTGGACAACAACTCGCCCAGCTTCTTCGCCCGCGCACTGGTTGCCACAAACACCACCTTGTTGAACAGCGTGGGCTTTGGATAGACCAGCACCATGCCGGGGCTCAGCCCTTTTTTGGCCATCGCGTAACTGACAATCTGGTTTTCGTAGATCAGGGCCAAGGGGGTCTTGCCAATCCCGATGGAGACATAGTCGTCGAAGTTGCCATTGACGTAGTTTTCCTGGTAACCCTGACGCTTGAAGAGGCCCGCTACGGCCTTTGCAGATTTCTGCGCGGTATCACGGTCAGTGACGATATCGCCGCCGTTGAATGCATAGGTAGTGAGCGCCAGGTACATGGCGGCGGAGTTGCTTTTGCGTACATCGGTGGTGGAGACCAACACACTCTTGTTCACGTCGTAGGCAGAAGCACCTTTGAGGTCTTTCCAGCGTTTTTTGTCCAGCATGAGCTGGGTCAGCTTGGCCAGGTCCGCATGCCAGACGCCGGGGCTGGCCTCGGTGGCAATGCCGTTGACAGCCAGTATTTGTGCGATCGGCGCCCATGAGGCGATCACCATGGGGGTGTAGAGGGGCGAATAAACCGTGGTGGCGATATTGACCTTTTTGGCCGCATCGCCAATCTGATTGGCTGCTACCACGCCTGACGAGTAGAAAAAGTCTGGTGTTTGGCCCGGAATCACGCGCGCCGCCATATCGCGTGAACCAATTCGCTGCACGTTGAGCTTGAAGCCGTTGGCTGCCAGTGCCTTCTGCACCCGGGGATCCTGAAAGTAGGGTTCCACGTCCACTGCAATCAGACCGGACAGTTCTTCCACCGGGACTACGCCCGTGAGCTTGCCGGCCAAGCCGCTCAATCCACTGGTGCTGGATGTGTCTGACGCGGGTTGCCGCCCGGTCTGGTACACCGAAAAGTAGGCCGCTGCGCCAAAGATCGCCAACAACCCTACCGTCACAATTGCCTTGCCTGCTTTATTCATCGGCGCAGTATCGCGCAAAATAGGCCAACTATGAACGACTTGAAGAAGAGCAAAAACTACGCCGTGGCCAAAGGGCCGGTGAACCGGCGAACCAGCGCCGCAACCCCTGAGGCCAAACCGGTGGTGGCGCAAGCTGTACTCCAGCGCGTCAGCATGGCCCATGCCAAGCGACGGCTGGGAACACCCCTTTCGCAGCGCCTGATGGCGTCTGCAGACGCAGCGGCCTACGGCAAACACCCGACCGCAACCGCGATTGTTCAGGCGATAGGCGGCACTGTCTGTGCCATGGGCGTCGGCCTGGGAGTGATCCAGAGTTCGGTCTTCGTCATAGCGAGTAGTGCCGCAGCGCTGGGTGTTGTGGCGGTGTGGGCAGTATTCAGCCGCAGATCAGAACCTGCCGGCGCTGCGCAGCCTCGCGTTAGCGCGCCAGACCTGGCTGACCCGGAGGCCCTCGCACGGCTGGATGCAGTAATGGAAAAAATGGCGGCACAAGCCCCTCAGACCACCGTGGATAGTCTGGCCCGGTTGAAGGAGTCGATTGTGCGTTGCATGGCTTTGGTCGGTGCCAGCGCAGAGGAGGGCAGTTTGGCGACCGAAGAAAGCTTGTATTTGCGGGAAGCAGTGCGCCGCTATATTCCCGATTCGATCAACAGCTGTCTGCGGGTGCCGCAGAAAGACCGGGGCACCCTGGTGATTGATGGCAACAAACCGGCGCTGGATTTGCTGCACGACCAGTTGCAGATGATCCAGCAGCAACTGGATGCCCGCGAAGCCAAGTTAACCCAGTTCGCCGGCGAAGCGCTGTTGCGGCAACAGCGTTTCCTGGCGGCCAAGGCAAACGGGTCTAATTAAAGTGTCCCGGGCTTGGTATCCGAGCCGCCGTTGGCGGCGCGGTCCATCAGATCGGCCTCGTGTTTGTCACGCACGGTCTTGGCAACGGTGAAGGTGCTGCTAACCAGGAACAACCAGCTCACCACCATAAAACCTTTCTGCCACTCGCCAATATTCATGCGCCACAGGCCCCAGGCCGTCAAGCTGAAGGCCGCCGCAAAGGCAATCCACACGGTCATCACCCAAGAGCCAGTGTCCACTTGCCCGTCGCGGTTGTCACGAACGGTTTTTGCCACCGCAAAGGATGCAAACAGGCAGAAGAACAGGCCAATGGCCAGAAACGCGCGGTCCAGCTCCTGGCCGGGCAGCATCAAAACGCCAACAGCGCTGGCTCCTACGGCCAAGCCGAAGGAAAGCCAGACCTGGGTGCGCCAACCGGCAGTGTCACGTTGCATCACATATTGCGTAGCCATAGAAATTCCCTATTGAAAACTAAAAGTCTTTACAGTGCGACCGGACCGCTGATGGCCTGCTTGGTGGCTTCGCGAGCCTGCTGTTGCCGGGTGCGGTCGATGTATTGGTCTGCCCGCGCCAGTTGCTCTTTCATCATGGCGTTGTTCTGGCCCATGACTTCAATGGATTTGGCACGGAAGTTGTCCATGGCATCCATTGCGCGAAATGTCTGATCGAACATTTCCTTGAGCTTCTCAATGCCCAGCAAGGGGTTTTGCGAAAACTCACCCGTTTTCTCCACATGGTTACCGAGTTGACGCCCGGTCTCTGTCACCAGGTTGTTGATGGATGTGTTGACGCCCGACAACATTTCCATGACCTGAATCTGGTTGCCAGTGGCGCGCGCCACCGTCTGCGCCACAGCCAGTGCGCTCATGCCCGTAGTTGCCACGCGGGTGCAGCCGTTCATCATTTCGCGGCCGGTCTTCTTCAGCACGTCCAGCGCCAGATAACCATTGGTGCAGACCGCCTGCTGGGTCATCATGTCCTGCAGGTTTTGCCGTGCGTAAAACAAGACCTCTTGTTGCAGGGCCTTGGCCTTGATCGGGTCGGTGGACTGCAAGGCATCGACCTTGGAGGCCAGTTTGGCATCCAGTTGCTCGGCAAAATAAATAGCTGCGGACAGTTTTTGCATGGCCTCCCACAGCTTGGTGCGCGTGGCTTCAATGTCGACCACATCGCGCTGCATGTCATCGCGTGCGGCGTAGATTTGCTGCATGCTTTTTTGCAACTGCGTACCGGCACTTTGGTACTTGCGAAAGTAAGACTGCAGTTTGTTGCCGTAGGGGATGATGCCCAGAAACTTCTGCGGCTGGAACAGATCACCCTCTTTACCGGGGTTCAGTTCATCCAGATGCCCGCGCATATCCTGGATCGCCTTAAACGCCGAGGTGTCTTCGACACCGGCAAAATTGCGTTGCATCAGCCGCCCTTGCATCAGGCTGGCGGCTACCGACACTTCTTCGCGGCCCAGTGCAAATGCGCTGTCTAGTTTGGTCTTGAAGGCCTCGCTTTGCACATCTTCCTTGAGCAGCCCATCCATGAACCGGTCTACCTGATCGTCCACAGCGGTCTGGGTCTCCTTGGCCAGCGGAACCGCGGTCCTGGCGGCCTCCATCGGCACGGGTGCCAGCACCTCGGGTGGCGCCAGGGTAAAACTGGGGGTGCTGACGACGGTGGTTTCGCTCATGGTGTTTTCCTGCCTATCAAATGCTGTGGTCGCGTTTATACCAAAACGGGCCTGTCACGGGATTGCCCGCGTGATTCGGATGCAGTCGTGCTTGCTTGCCAAAGCGCCAAGGCATTGCGATACTGCCGCCTTTTGGAGCGAAGGGCGTTTATGGTGACGGTTGAGTTTGCACCCAGTTTGCGTCGCCACGTAGAGTGTGCGGCACAAACGGTGCCACCAGGCACATTGCGCCGAGTGTTGGAGGCGGCGTTGCTGGCCGCGCCGGAACTGGCGCATTACGTCTTTGACGACCAACGTTCCATACGCAAACATGTCGCTATTTTTGTGAATCAGCAGATGGTGCTGGACCGGGTGTGCCTGGACCAGACATTGGCAGCGGACGACCGGGTTTTGGTAATCCAAGCCTTGACTGGCGGTTAAGAACAGATGGAGGATATCCCGATGAAAACCGTATTGGTAGCGAGTCGCAAGGGCCTGCTGGTGGTCCAGGGTGATGGTGCAGATTGGTCCGTTGCGGCGCATCACTTTGCCGGTGATCCTGTGACCCAGGTGATGGTGGACCCTCGCAATGGTGACTGGTATGCGGCATTGCGATTAGGTCATTTTGGCGTCAAGATGCGCAAGAGCAGTGACCAGGGTGTGACTTGGAATGAAATCGGTGTTCCGGCGTTCCCGATCAAGCCCAAAGAGGGACAGTGGGCTGATGACCCGACACCATGGAACGTAGAAATGGTGTGGAGTCTGGCAGCTGGGGGTGCGAGCGAACCGGGTGTGGTGTGGGCTGGGTGTATGCCCGCAGGCCTCTTCAAGTCGACGGATGGTGGTGCCACCTGGCAGCTGAACAAACCGATGTGGGAAGACCCGCGACGGCTGGGGTGGTTTGGTGGCGGAAACGACTACCCCGGCATGCATTCGGTGTTGGTTGATCCTCGGGACCCGCAACATGTCACGCTGGCCATTTCCTGTGGCGGTGTTTGGCAGACCCGGGATGGGGGCGCCAACTGGACGTTGACCGCAGCGGGCATGAAGGCCGACTACATGCCGCCCGAGAGCGCCGAAGAACCCAATACCCAGGACCCGCACCGCATGGTGCAGTGCGCAGCGCAACCCGACGTGTTATGGGTGCAACACCACTGCGGTATTTTCAGATCCACCGATGGCGGCAAGCTGTGGAATGCCATTGCCTCACCGGCTCCCTCGGGGTTTGGATTTGTGGTGGCTTGCGACCCGTTGGACCCGGCGCGTGCCTGGTTTGTGCCCGCGCAAGCCGATACACACCGCTACCCTGCCGATGGAAAGATGGTGGTGACCCGTACCGACGACGCGGGCGAGACTTTTCAGTGCTTCGAAGCAGGTTTGCCCGCCCGCGCGGCGTACCACCTGGTGTACCGCCATTGTCTTGAAGTCGCCATGGACCGGGTGTCATTGGCCATGGCTTCCACAACGGGCGGCTTGTGGGTAAGTGGTGATGCGGGTGAACAGTGGCACTGCATCTCCCGTGACCTGCCGCCGGTGGCAGCATTGGCTTGGGTGAATGGGGTGTGAGCCAAGCCCGGTTCAGCCGCTGTTGCGGCGCGGCCGGTCAATAGCCATCACTCAGCGCTGAACCAATGTACTGCGTCAACTCTCCCACGTCAGCGGGGGTGGGCATGCTTCCTGGCTTGTAATACAACACGCGGCCATCTTTGACGGCAAGGTATTCATTGGTCGCGCTGTAGTAACGGTAGCGAATGCCCGCCGACACCTGGCTGGTCGGGCTCTTGGGCAATAGCTGATCGGGGAACCGTGCCTCGGCCCAGTTGAATACCCGGTCCTCGCTGCTCAGCACCATGCCAGCTTTCCATTGCCGCAACAGTTGGCGCAGTCCCTCCGGCGGGTTTTGCGGTTCTGTTGCGCCGGTCTGCGAAGTCTTGTTGACACCGTGGCAGGACCCACAGACCCGCACTTCACCGGGCTGAAAGGTTAGCCAATACCGCTCGCGTACCACCGGCGTCTGCGCATTGGTCATTTGCCAGGACATTGCCCTTCGGGCCGGCACCAGCGCCGCCATGGACCCGTCCGGCGCAATCGCAACAGCCCCAGACACACCGGTAAATGGATTGCTGGCGTTGGCATCGTGCATCACTTGTGCGATGACACGACGCCCGGCCCGCGGTGATGCTGTGCCGCCTATGCCGCGTAACTGGTCGCCCTGGAAGAACTGCATATGGCTCACGTCATACACCGGGCCGGATTTGGGCACTGCACTGGTGCCCCCACGCACCCGCAATTGGTAGGGTTGCTGCCGGTCGGCTTTGTCACGTTGGGTCACGTTGCGGCTCACGGCGACTGCCAAATCTTTGCTCTTGAGCCAATCCGTAAATTGGCCGACATCGACGTTTTCCTCAGAGAACACCTGGGCTTCCGGCGCTGGGACTGCCGCGTGCAGGGTTTTGCTAGGGCGCACGCGCGGCTTCAATTCAACCGGGTTGAGCTCCCACAATGGGCCGTTGTAGCTCACCAAGGTGTCCGGGTCCCAATAACTGATGTCTTTGGAAATGCCGGATGTCAACGCCTCGCCTGCGCGGGCGTAACCATCCCCAGCGGCCTGGAGTAATTTGAGGCGAAAGGCGTAACGCGAGCCGGGTGCCGCGGTGTTTCCGGTATTTTTGTCGGCACGCGTTTCGTTGGTGTGCACCGCAACCAATTGCCCATCGGACAGGGGCAAAGGCTCCCGGTACAGTCCGCTATGGGTCGCCGATGCGGCGGCATCTTCATCAGATGGGGATGCGGTTGCTGGCGCGGTCACCCAAGTGATGCCCATGGTGTCAGGGTTGTCGGTGGGAGCACCATTGATTTTGACAATTTGACCTGCGGCGTGGGTACCAAACTCTGGCGCACTGGTGCCAAAAAACAAACCAGGCTGTAGCGGGTCTTCGCGAATTTGCAACATAGCGTCGTTGAGCAGGCGGGCTTTTGTGGGTGTGAACCCGTAGCTCAGATTCGGGTCACCCAGAAAGCTTTGTGCTCCATATCCCCCCAGTTCATGGCGGCCGATGTGGTTCAAGGTTTCCTCGGCACTGCCATCCTGGTTCAGCATCCACGGAAAGAATTGGTTGAACCTCAGGCCGCTGACGGTGGCCGTGCCGGCGCGGGGCTCCGGGAAGACTTCTGAGCGGCTGTTCAGCCGCAATGCTTGTGCGCTTTCATCGCTGTAGTTGAATGTGCCGTAGCTGTATTCGCCCGTGAGCTCGGCCACGGCATCACTATCGGCTTGCTGGTCACGCTGAAGGTGGTCCCAACGTGTGAAGATCACGCGACCAAAGCTGTCGATAGAGGGGCTGAAAGCGCCAGACGGCGTGTGGTTCAGCAGTGCAAGGTTACCTGATACCGGATCCAGACTCCAGAGGCCCGTGACGGTTGGTGCCTCTTCATACTCATCCAGTTGCGGGTAGAGGTGGGCTTCGCCACTGCGAGGGCGGTCACTGGTAAAGATGATCCTGTCATCGCTGCCATACACCGGACTGATGTTGTTGAATTCTGCGGGCTGGTTCGCCACCTTGGTGATCAATGGAGTCTCGTTAGGCCCCAGGCCCTGCACTTCATACAGTTGCCAAACATAGGTCTTGACTTCGTAGCGCTTGGTAGGAGCCCCCACCACGGCGCTAAAGACTACTTTGCGGGCGTCCCAACTCGGTGAAGGGTCGCGCACCGCAATGGCGTTTGGTCCCTGCAACCCGGCTTGGCTGAGGCCAGCCGCCTGTGTGAGGTTTTTCAGCGTGCCATCCTCATAACGAATCCAAAGATCTCCTCCGCGAGCAGCCGACGACAAGTCGCCCCGGTGGTTGCCGAAAACGGCGGTGATCGTGGTGAAGTCGGCGGGCACCGGAACCTGGGTGACAAACAGGATCGGGTAGGGCGTTGTGACCAGACCGGCACTGTGGACGCCCACATGGCAAAGCAGCAAAGCGGCGAATGTAATAGCGCTGCGCATCAAGGTCTCCTGTTGGTCGGTTAGAAGTGAGCGAAGGCGTCGCGCGCCGAGGGCGCATGGTGACATAAACACCAAAGACTGCAACCACGAATTGAAAGTGTATGTAACCTCCCTTGCGCCGTCCCCCTATTCCTAAACGGCCTGCTTGGACCGTAGCGTGGTGCGCGACTGCGTGATGAAAGCCCCTAGAATGGTTGTGAGCACCGTCGAGCGCGCGGGATTGACACTTTCTTTGCTCGATTGGAGGTTGCAGCGCCGGAGAAAATGCCATGCCGAAAGTAAACCCTGAGACCGACTTCGAACTGATGTTCGAGTCCGCCCCCATATCCCTTTGGCTGGAAGACTACAGCGCATTGAAGCGCTTGTTTGACAGTTGGCGCGCAGCAGGGGTGACGAATTTATCGACCCACGTGGCGCAATCGCCCGCACTGCTCCAGCAATGCGCGGCGTGTCTCAAAGTCATCAAAGTCAATCGACAAACGCTCAAAGTATTTGCTGCGAGGGACCAGAACGAGTTGGTGCAGCGTTTGCCGGAAGTTTTTCGGGATGACACGTTGGGACAAATGTTGTCGGAACTGAACTTTTTGTGGCAAGGTGAACTGGAGTTTTCCAACCGCACGGTGAACTATGCGCTGGATGGGCGCCGCATCGATGTGCAGATTCACGTTCGGGTACTGCAAGGGTATGAAGACACCTGGGAGCGTGTGATGGTGTCGCTTGAAGACATCACCCAGACGACGCAAGCCCAGCACAAGCTGTCTGCCAGCGAACAATATGCGCGCCATTTGTTTGACTATTCGCCAGTGTCCCTGTGGGTCGAAGACTTCAGCGGTGTCAAGCGCCTGTTGGATGAGGCTCGCGCACGGGGCATTCGCGACTTTCGTGTTTTCATCAGTGTGCACCCTGACTTTGTCAGTCGCTGCATGTCCGAGATCCGGGTCATTGACGTCAACCGGCAGACCTTGTCAATGTTTGCCGCCAAGAGCCAGGAGGAGTTGCTGGGCAAGCTGGAGCTGGTTTTTCGGGATGAAATGCACGAGTCGTTTGCCGAACAACTGATAGATCTTTGGGAAGGCAAAACCGTGCAGATGCGTGAAGTGGTGAACTATTCCCTGAGTGGGGAGTTGATCAACATCCACATGCAGTTTGCCGTGCTGCCTAGCCACCAAAATACCTGGGACCTGGTGCTTGTCTCGTTGATTGACATCACGGCCCGCAAGAAGGCCGAAGCCTATCTCGAATACCTTGGCAAACACGATGCGTTGACCCGTTTGCGCAACCGGGCGTTTTACGTCGATGAACTGAACCGAATTTCGCGCAAGGGGCCATGGCCACTGACGGTGATGGCGATGGACCTCAACGGATTGAAACGGGTGAATGACTCGGAAGGACACGCCGCAGGCGACGCACTCTTGCGCCGCGCCGGGGAAGTCCTGGCCAGCGCCACTGCCGGACAACCGTATTGTGTGGCCCGCATCGGTGGCGACGAATTCATTGCCCTGCTGCCAGGCAGTGACGAACGCCTGGCCACCGGTTTGCAGGAGCGCATTCAATCGATGATCGAAATGAACAACCAGTTTTATCCGGGGCAGCGCCTGAGCATGGCGATCGGCATCGCTTCTGCCCTGTCGGCAGCGACCGTGGAGGCAGCCCTGCTCGAAGCGGACCACGCGATGTTCCGCAACAAAACGCAGTATTACGAAGATGCCAGGCTGGAGCGCCGCCGCACTGAGTAATGGACTTCGCGGATCTTCGCGGCTTCGGCTTCCATCTGGGTGACCAGTTCGTCCATTGGGTCGAGTACCGATTGACCCGTTTCACGTTGCGTCAGATCGACCCCCACCTTCTGCAACTGCTTCATCGGTTCGTCATTGGCGCATTGCTCCCGGATAATCGGCCGATGTCTGTCGCACCCTATCCATCTGCCCGACTGCCCACGCACTGTCCCAACTGCCAGGCGGTAGTGCATGGTCCTTTCTGTGCACAGTGTGGGCAGGAGACGGTTACAGATACCCTGAAGCTGCGTGACTTTTCGCACGAGTATTTTCAACACTTCGTCACGTTGGAGGGGCGGCTGTGGCGCTCGCTGTTGATGCTGGTATTTCAACCGGGTCAATTGACGCTTGAATTTGTTGCAGGCCGGCGCAGGCGGTATGTGCGCCCGATCCCTTTGTATTTGAGCCTGAGCTTCGTGATGTTTTTGTTGCTCACGTTTTCGACACCGGACTCGTTGCTGCAGCTCGACGGGCCAGTGGATGTGTCGGCGACGCCATCGCCCGTCGCAAAAAGCCGTTCTGAGACGACTGGGGACAATCGATCCGACATTGAGAAGATAGGGTTCGTGGTCGATAAATTGCCTGCCTGGCTCAGGCCGCTGGGCAAGCGTTACCACGAATCAGCCCAACGTTTTCAGCAGGACCCCAAAGGGGCCGGCGCACGTTTGGTTCAGGCGGTTACCACCAAACTTCCGTACGCCGTGTTTTTGTTGGTGCCCTTGTTTGCGCTTAATACACGCTTGCTGTTTTGGCGGCGTGGCCGCCTCTATAGTGAGCATTTTCTGTTCGCAATGCACCTGCATGCGTTTGTGTTCCTGAGCTTGGTTGTGAGCTTTTGGTTTAGTGCCGAGACTGCTGCCCCACTGTTATTTTGGGCCTGGTGGGGCTACCTGTTGCTGGCACTGCGGCGGGTGTTTGGCGGACGCTGGTGGGTGCAAAGTTTGCGCGCTCTGTTGTTGATAGTCGGCCACAGCCTGCTCTTGGCCGTGGTCACGATTTTGACGATTCTGGTCTCTCTTCCTTCTGTTTAGAGACACCTTCACGCCCAACAAATGGGGTGTTAACCCGGCGAGCGAACCAGTCGTACGAAGTGGTTGACCTTGCGGGCATTGCCAACCACGCGACCGTTGCGGAAATCAACCAGCCAGGCGTTCAGGTTGTCATTGGTTTCCGGGCGCATGGCCCAGAATCCTCCGGTCGGTGTTCCCGGAAACGCGTCATGGTCGATACGGGTCTTTTTCTGGGTCTTGTCGACCAAGGAGGTCAATTCGTCCTTGCTGGGGGCGCGCCAACCCGGGTTGGACGCATCCTGTGCTTTTTTGGCTTGCGCGAGTGACATCTTGGTGGGCTTGCCGGCACAGGTTTTGCCGTCCCACTTCATGCCCACTGCGCAACGTTGCCACACCAGTTTGGTCTGGGTGTCCGTCACTTCCTGGCCGTCAGCCGACAGGGTGTAGCGGCTCTCGGCATGTGCTGCAACTCCCACGGCCATTGCTGCTACGGCCAGAATTGTGTTGCCCACAATGTGGGACAAGGATTTGCGAAACGGCATGTCGATACTCCGATAGGAAAAAAAAGAGACGGACACTGTGGTGATCCGTCAGGAGCCGAAAATTCTAGCAGTGGACTCAACAAACGGTGCCTGATGAAAACCCGTGTTCCGGCGGCAATTACCCTGGCATGTTCTCGTTGCGCAGTCATTGCAGAAGTTGCATCAGGAGGGTCTTTGTATCCCATACGCAACACCATCGAGGCCATGAAATTAGACGCTGTTGCCCACCCAGGGTGGTGCGTGTTTGTCACCGGTTGCGGTGAACCGGCTTCAAAATGCTGTGTATGGTGCATTTTTTGCCACTCTTGTGACCCAGCCGCCGCGCGCGGTGCGGCCTTGGTGCACTCTGGTTTGCAGCGAGGTCGCAGGACCGGGCGTTGCCTCTAATTGCAGGGTCGAGCGGTGGGTAGAGTTTCCCTAAGCGCTTTTGCTTGTCGTGTGAAAGGGAATTTATGAAAACACCATCTGCCATTGAACTGTGTTGTGTGTTGGTGCTGACCGTTTGCGGACTTGGAATGGCTCAGTCGGTGGCCGCTGCCGAGGTCGCGGGAGTGCACTACCAGGCGACGTCCCAAACCGGAAGCACCCGTTTGTTACTGAATGGTGCAGGCATTCGACAGCTCGCATCCGTTGGCTTGTACACGGTTGGCCTGTACACGGAAAAGAAACTGGCAAGTGCCAACGAGGTGCTCAACACAACTGGAGCCACACAGTTGCGCATGGTCATGCTGCGAGAGACCAGCGCCAAGAAACTGGCCGACATGCTGACACAGGGACTTGTGAACAACGCCACTGATGAAGGTCTGGCACCGCTTGTTTCGGAGATATTTGAGGTTGGCATGATGCTCAGTGAGCACGCGAACTTGCTGGCCGGCGACACAATTCAAGTCGATTCGCACCCGCTGACGGGAACCACCATCACGATTCAGGGTAACGCGGGCAGCAAACCGGTGTCGCAAACCTTTGCCAACCCCCATGTATTCAAGGCCATGATGGGCATCTGGTTGGGTTCAAGTCCGGTGGACCCGGCCCTCAAGAGTGCATTGTTGGGCGCATCAATCTAGCGGGAGCAACATGCAGTACAGTGGATTGCGTCAAGCGCAATTCTCTGGAGCTACTGCATGCAATATGTTCGCCTTGGCCAGACCGGCCTTCAAGTGTCCCGCATTTGTTTGGGCATGATGACCTATGGCACTCCCAAGTGGCGGCCCTGGGTGCTGGATGAAACAGCTTCCCGGCCGCTGGTCAAACATGCCATGGACTTGGGCATCAATTTCTTTGACACGGCCGACATGTACTCGGCCGGTGAGAGCGAGGTGTTAACCGGCAAGTTCATCAAGGCCTATGGCAAACGCGAAGAAGTGGTGGTCGCCACCAAGGTGTATTTTCCGGTGGAGTTGGAATTCAAAGGCGGTGCAACGGACACCAAGCCCATGAACCGGCCGAATATGGAGGGGCTGAGCCGCAAACGCATTTTCCACGCGGTGGACGCCAGCCTCAAACGCCTGGGCACGGACTATATCGATCTCTACCAGATCCACCGCATGGACACCCAGACGCCGATTGAAGAAACCATGGAGGCGCTGCACGATGTGGTCAAGGCGGGCAAGGTGCGTTACCTGGGTGCCAGCAGCATGTGGGCCTGGCAGTTTGCCAAAGCGCAACAGGTCGCAAAGGAACGTGGCTGGACCCGGTTTGTCAGCATGCAAAACCACTACAACCTGGCCTACCGGGAGGAAGAACGCGAGATGCTACCGCTGTGCCGCGACCAGGGGGTGGCCGTAATTCCATGGAGCCCGCTGGCGCGCGGCTTCTTGGCCGGCAATCGGCAGAGCAGCGACAAGGATGCGACAAGCGCTTCGGATTCGGCAGCCAAGGCCGCAGCTGCCCGGTCCAGCGCCACCACAGAGCGCGCCAAAACGGACAACATTGCCCAGGGCTACTACTACCGCGACAGCGACTTCCGCGTGGTGGCTGAACTCAGCGCGCTGGCTGCGGAAAAAGGTGTCAGCAACGCCACCCTGGCCTATGCTTGGTTATTGCACAAAGGCGTGACCGCACCCGTTGTGGGGGCCAGCAAGTTACCCCAGCTTGACCAGGCGGTGGCAGCGCTGGATGTGGCGTTGTCTGCCGCAGAGCTGGTACGCCTGGAGGCGGCCTACGAGCCCCATCCTGTGCTAGGGCACAGTTAGTGCGAATTATTTAAACCAAAACACCGTTTATCCCACGTAGATACTGCGTGAGCAGCTATGAATTTGGTAGTACATTGCTCCTGAACCGCCAACCGGGATGTCACGCAAAGGCTTCCTGCATCTCGATGGCCTGGACCATCGGGACCGGCGTGGCGGGCCGGATCAACTGGTAGAGGTCTTTCGGGTCGTCCAACACTGGAATCAGCGGAATGGCGGCGCCAATGTGTTTGGCTTGTGCCAAGTCGTGCACATACCGCAGGGCCGAGAAGTCTTCCATGGCAAAACCCACGGAGTCGAAGAAGGTGATTTGTGCATCGTTGTCACGCCCGTCAACCTGGCCCGCCAGCACTCGCCAGATTTCAGTGACGGCAAAGTCAGTGTCCATTTGCTGCAGGTCGCCTTCGATACGGGTCTGGGGTTCGTACTCCACAAACACCTTGGCCGCGCGCAACACGTCCCCATGGATTTCGGTCTTGCCGGGGCAGTCTCCGCCCACGCCGTTGATGTGCATGCCGGGCTCCAGCATATCGGGGGTGATGATGGTGGCATTGGTCTTGTCGGCAGTTACCGTGGTCACAATGTCCGAGCCACGCACGGCCTCGGCGGTGCTGCTGCAGACCACCAGGCGCAAGCCTGATGCATCCGGGTTGTTGTGCAGGTTACGCATCAACTTGGTGGTCGCGCGGGTATCGACGTCAAACAGGCGGACTTCTTCAATGCCCACCAAGTGGTGAAACGCCAGGGCCTGGAACTCGCTTTGTGCGCCATTGCCAATCAGGGCCATGACACGGCTGTTGGGGCGGGCCAGGGCGCGTGCCGCCACCGCCGATGTGGCCGCAGTGCGCATGGCCGTGGTAAGCGTCAACTCGCTGATCAGCAGCGGAAAACCGGTGTCGACTTCCGCCAGAACGCCAAACGCCATCACGGTGGACAAACCTTTGGCGGTGTTCTTGGGGTGGCCGTTGACGTACTTGAAGGTGTAGGTGTTGGCATCGGCGATGGGCATCAACTCAATCACACCATCCTTGGAGTGCGCCGCCAGACGGGCCGATTTGTCGAAACTTTGCCAGCGCAGAAAGTCTTGCCGAATATAGGAGGCCATGCCTTGCAGGGCGGTGGAAATACCGACCCGGTCGATGATGCTGGCGATGTCCTGGGGGCTCAGGAACAAGGTTTGTTGGCGGCTTTTGGATGTTGTTTTCATGGTGTGTCTCCTCAGGGTTTGCAGGGACTGCAAGCGATGGGGAGAAGTATGGCTGGCCATCAAAACAATAACAATCGACAGTTTTGCTTAAGAATAGTTAGTTTATTGACTAAATGGCATGGTAAATTGCCAAAATGGATGAAATTGATCACAAGCTGATGTCGTTGCTGCGCCAAGACGCGCGTTTGACCGTGGCGGCGCTGGCGGCCAAGTTGAAGGTGTCGAGGGGCACGGTGACCAACCGTATCCGTCGGCTCGAAGACGATGGAGTCATCGTTGGTTACACCGTACGTCTGCGTCCCGATGTACAGCACAACGCCATCAAGGCCTGGATGAGTATTGCGGTGGACGGCAACCAAACCCGTGCTGTCATCGCCAGCCTGTTGGGTGAACCGGGTGTGGCCACCCTGCACGACACCAATGGCCGTTGGGATTTGTTGGCTGAATTGCGCGCGGAGTCCTTGCAAGAGTTAGCCAAGGTGCTGGAGCGTATTCGCCTGCTCAAGGGCATTAGCAACACTGAAACCAGCATCCATCTGGAAACCTACAGGCTGTCCTAGGGGTAGGCATCTAGAAGGCGGGAAGTGCGGGTATTCCCCAGTTGTCGGTGATTGACGCCTTCGCGACACTAGCGCACCCTCAAAGTGTGAATCCAGATTCAAGGAGTTTCTCATGCGTACTGGTTGGTTGTCCTCGTTCAGACTGCGCCCTGCGCGCGTGATTGCATCTTCATTGGCCTTGTTGCTGTTTGCGGCGGCGGGTGTGTATGCCACCAATTACACGCTGTGGATCAATGGCCGCAGCAACACCGCGCAGCCAGGCAACCATGCGGACTTCACCTACTGGGGCCCAGCCAGCACGGCGGCTGGTGTGAACAAGAAGTCGGTCAATTGGGACGGCTTTAGCCGTGTGTCCGACCAAAACTACCGCGTCCGCGACGCGCTGGATTGTTATTGCACCGGCACCAACTGGTGTTACATCGCCGCGCACAGTGCCGGCAACCTGCAAATTGGCTACGCGTTGTCGCTCTATGGTGGCAGCGCCCGTAGCAAGAAAAACGCCACGCCCAATGCCTCTGGCGTCTGTGGCAACAGCGATGGCACGACCCAAACCGGGTGGAACATCAAATGGGTGGACGTGGCGGCCGGTGCTGGCGGCGGCAGCGAATTGGCCAATGTCGGTAGCTGGGCCGTATCGGACCCGCTGACATCCGACCTCAAAACTGCCACCGCCCGCGCCCTGTATGACCACAACCAGACCCGCGCCAAATGGTTCTATATGTACGCGGGTGCCAAAGGCACGCTGTACTCCGGTGTGTTGCCGGGTCAGGACGATGAGGCCGTGGCCTATCACTCGGCGGGTGGTGTTTCTGGCAGTGGTGGAGCGGGCTTCTGCAACCCTTCAGACTGGTTCTGCAATGACCTGAAGCTGGGCACAGCTGCCAACGAAGGCGGCAAGGCCAAGTGGAGTTACCACACCGTGGCATTCCGTGATGATGCCGAGGCTTTGAACCACTACACCAATGGCAACTGGGGTGGGGTGGTGTCCAAAGTGCGTGCCGACATGGCGGCCAACGCCAACTGAGCGCCCGGGGTCTTGCGCGTGCGGCGTGAATTTTGAATCCGCGCACGGTATTCGGGCTGGCCAGTGCGGCAGTGTTTGTTGCTGCCGTAGGCTGGTACTTGTCGGGCAGTGAGTCCGACCGCAGCGCCGGAGCCGGGCAGGGTAACGGCACCACGGTTGGTTCGGCCTCAGGCAGTGCCGCTGGTTCTGGCGCGTCAGCGGATGGAGCCGGGGCCAATGGACCCTATAGCCCCGCCGGGTTAAAAGCTCGCCAGGAGCAACTGGCCTTGTGGCGTGGTCGTTATGAGCGGGCCGAGCACACCTATGCGACCTACCGCGACGCCACACGTTACCCCTACGACTCACGGCCGATTGCTGAGCACCCGGATCAGGTCCGCCCCTTTGCGCCCATAGCCGAAGAGGTCAAGCTGATCAATGCCAAAGGGGAAGTGGTCAAAGGCGTGCGTTTGCGCACCACCCAGGAACGTGTGTTTCTGAGTGGCGCGGAAAGTGTCAAATTCACCGTAGCGGCGGTTGATGAGAACGGACGATCATTGCCGCTGGTGGTGCGCAGTGCATCGGCACAGACCATTCCCGACTCGCGCACTCCCATCAAGTTGATACAGACGTCCGTGCGGTTTGCCGACGATGGCAGCGGTGGTGATGACGTGGCGCTGGACGGTACGTATTCGGCCGTCTTGCTACCCGCCAACCAAGGCTTTCGCGCGTATTCCGGAACCATCCGTTTGCTGGCTGAGATATCCAGCGACGCACAGCAGGGTGTGGTGCATTTTGACGTGGTCTACAGTCCCGATGCACCCGCCACCTGGGCGGGTGTGCGTGAGGCGCTGGAAGGCGGCTCGCTCAACTTCTATGTCAAGGCCAATGTGCGCCAGGCCGGGCGCTACGTGGTCAGCGGCCGTGTGGATGATGCCAATGGCGTGCCGTTTGCGCTGCTGCAGTTCAATGAAGAAGTGGCCGTTGGCAACCGGGAGTTCAAGCTGCAGGTTTTTGGTGCGCTGGTGGTCGACAAAAACCCGGCATTTCCCTTGCGGCTGCGCGATGTAGACGGTTTCCTGCTGATACCCGACCAGTTTCCCGACCGTGCCACCATGGCCCGGCAAGTGGGTGTGGTGCATGTCAGTGGCAAGTACACCAAAGAGCGTTTTTCTGCGGCGGAGTGGACCAGCGAAGAACGCCAGCGCTACCTGGCGGAATATGGAAAAGACGCGGAAACCGCCCGCCGCCAAGTAGAAGAATTGACGGCAAACTAAAGAACATGCCTTTCGCCACTGACGGGGTCACCGGATAGACCAAACATTGCGCTGGTCAATCAATCGTCAAGCATACTCCATATTCTAGCAGTTGCTATAAATATGATAGCTGCTTGCGCATATTCCACGAGGGCTAGAAGCACAATTGACCAAGAACTTTCTGGGGAACCCCCTAAAGTGTCTGCTCCAGCAACTTCAATGCTGTGCGGCGTGAGGGTGCTATGCCAGCGCTGGCACGCAAGATGTCGCACACCATGTCCCGGTTCAGGACCCGCAAAAAGTCCAGCGGTGTGATGGCGCCGCTGAACATTGCGCGGGCATGGTCCAGCGCCTGCTGGGTGCCAGCGTGGCCGATGTAACGGTACACAAAGGCCGTAATGGGCGAGGTGGTCAGGTCGTTGGATGACTCCAGCGTGCGTCCCTTTTCGAACACACGTAGCAAGTCGGGGTTCAACACCTCGGTATGCGGCGCCTCGGGCAAAAAATCGTCCACCCGGTCCGGGCGACCATAGGTGCTGCGAATGTCACCGAGGAACATGGAGATCGGACCATCGGTTCCGGTGCACAGGGCCATGGCTTCAATGATGGCAATGGACGTGATTTTTGCGCCCAGAAAGTCACTGGCAAAACCAATGTTGCGACGCGCAACCGTGCGCAGGTTGGTCATCTCGTCATCGGTGGGCAGACCCTGGAACTGCTGGAAAACGTTGTCTGGGTCCAAGCCCCGCAGAAAACCATCCATGCGGGTCAGGCCGTGGCGGTACTCTTGCAAGTTGTACATGCCAGCCACCTTGAGCGGCGCATTGGACTCCTCGATCAAGAGCCAGGTACTGGACAAAAAGAGCCCAGGATCGGTAACCGCGAAACTACTGACATCACGGTTGGCGAGTTTGACGGCGTCCCACACCAGTTGAGTGACCCAGGTCTGCACACTTTCTGCCGAGCTGTCAGGGTACAAAACACGGTATTGCTGCTCGACCCGCTTTGCCAGTCGCTGCAGCGCCGTGTGGCCGTCTGCGTCTGGCTGGCGAAACGGGATGGTGGATTCAATGCAGGCCACCACCGCCAACAGGTCGTCAGGTTTCAGGTGCGGCTGCAGCAGTCGGGCTGCGACCACGGCACTGAGAAACTCGTTCATGCCGCAGTACAGCGGCAGCACCTGACCCGGTGCAAATCCGAACACTGCCATACACAGCGCGACAGCGGTGTCGTCGGTGTCAACGGGTTGCAGCACCAGGGTATCGCCCTCGCTGCGGGTAAAACCCTCCACCAGGGGACGGCATTTTTGCGGAAATCCACCGTCCAATTGGTAATACACGACGTCATGGAACAAGGCCGCCAGCACTTGACGCGGGTTCATGGCCTCACACATGCCAAAAACATGGGCGGCCGTGTGGTAGGCGCGTGTTTTGGACTCCATGGCGTGGTGCACCAGCATGCCCAGTTGTTCGGTTTCAGCCATGCTGATTGAAGCCGACACGGCAGACAAGGCGTCGTCGAACAGGGTGATGATGCGGTTGACGGTGGAGAGTGCCATACCGGTTTTCCTTTGAAACTGTTTCTATCGCTGGCGACCCCGCTTTGACCTCTGGATGCTGCAAAATTGGGTATCGCCCTCGCCGACTGCCTTGCGTCACAAAACCCCTATGTTAAAGAAATTTGTTCAGAGAGTAATCTCGCGATGGCGCGGGGCGCCCGATGATGGCGAATTTCAGTTGACCAGTGACGCGTTTGCGCGCCATGCCATGGCCATGGCGGCAGAAATGCTGGCTGTGCCATCGGCACTGTTGCAGCTCAGCCCGGAAGAAACCCTGGTTGTGGTTCGGTATATGCGAGCCTTGCAGATTGCCCAGGGCACAGTGTTCATTCGTGAGGGCGAGGTTCACAACACCGGCTTCATGGTTCTGGTGCTCACGGGTGAAGTGACCGTGGAAACCATTGTGGTCAGCCGCGTGTCCCCCATCACGGTGACCGTTTTGGGCCCAGGCAGCATGCATGGGGACCTGGGCTTGATCGATGGTCTTCCGCGCTCGGCATCCTGCACCGCCAGCACCGATTTGCAATGCGCTGTGCTGACACGCGAAGACATTCTGCGCTTGCTGGACGACTACCCCAAAATATGCGCCAAGTTGATGATCGCCATTTCCATGCGTATTGGAGACCGTTTGCGCGACAACACCTCCAAGCTGAAAATGTATGTGCAGTTGACCAAGGCCATGCAGCAGGAAATTGACCATCTCATGCCCAAATAGGCAACCACTACACGCCGATATGAAAGTCCGGAACAAGCCGTCGACCAAGTCACTGCCAGGGGTTACCAGGTCACTGTGGGGCATGTTGCTGGTCACGCTCGCCACGCTGGCAGTTTTGGCACTTTGGCTGGTGGAGCCCTTGGTGGTGCAGAACCTGAGGCTGGCCCAGTTTGACCAGTTTCAACGCTGGCATCCCAGGCCCTACACACCGGTGGCGGTGCGGGTGGTGGACATCGACGAAGCATCGCTGAAGTCTTTGGGCCAGTGGCCGTGGCCACGCACCCGCATTGCCGAACTGATTGACCGCCTGCACGAGGCCGGTGTACTGGCCATCGCGTTTGACGTGTTGCTGACCGAGCCCGACCGGACTGCCCCCGCCGCCATGGCGCAGCAGTGGAACAACCCCCAGGTCAGTGCCTTGCTCAGCGGTTTGCCCGACCCTGATACCAGCCTGGCACAGCATTTGACAGACCGGCCAGTGGTGTTGGGCAGCAGCTTGCTGCGTACTACGCAAGCGAGCGCCATGCCGCCGATTGCATCGGCGCCAGCCGCGTTGCCCTTTCGTGTTGTGCGCTCCGGGCCGGCCGATGCAAGCAGCATCGTGCAAGGTTTTGACGATGTGCTCTGGCCCCTGCCGGGTTTGCTGGCACAGGCGCAAGGGGTAGGGGCACTGAATGCGGCGCCCGATGGTGACGGTGTGGTGCGCCGCGCACCGCTGTTTTTGCGGGTGGGCAAGGAACTGGTGCCCAGCCTGAGTGCCGAGGCCTTGCGGGTTCGCCCAGGGCGCACGCAATTACCTGGTGCGCAGTGAAGCAACCGGCATTCAGGATGTGCGCATCGGCAACTACACGGTGCCCACCAACACCCAGGGTGAAGTCTGGTTGCACTACACCCAAGAGCAGCCCCAACGCCTGGTGCCGGCCCACGCCGTCATCCACCGGCAGGTTGCACTAGACCAACTGCAAGGCCACATTGTGTTGGTGGGCAGCTCGGCGGCCGGGCTGATGGATGTGCGCGCCAACCCCATGGGTTACACCATGCCGGGTGTGTTGGCCCACGCGCAGGCGCTGGAGCAAATGTTATTGGAGCAATACCTGCAACGACCGCCCTGGGCTGCTGCCCTGGAACTGGTGGTGTTGGCGCTCGGCTGCCTGGGCTTGGGCGCGGTGGCGTTGACGGCGTCGGCCCGTCGCGGCGCAATGGCGCTGCTGGCGCTGTTGGCCCTGCTGGGTGCGGGGGTCTGGTATGCCTTTGTCGTGCGTGGCTGGTTGCTCGATGCCAGCAACCCGGCCGTGGCCATGGTGCTGGTCTTTGGTCTGGCCAGTGGTTTTCACCATTGGTCCACGGAACGGCAGCAACGCTGGCTGCGCACGGCGTTCTCGCGTTATGTGTCGCCCAACCGCGTGGCCCATCTGGTGGCGCACCCGGACCAACTGCACCTGGGCGGGCAGCGCCAGGTCTGCAGTTTTGTGTTCACCGATCTGCAGGGCTTCACCGCAATGATGGAAGCCAGCGACCCGGCCCAGGTGGTGTCCCTGCTGAACGACTATATGGAAGCCATGCTGGTGATTGTGTTCAAACACGAGGGCACGCTGGACCGCTTTGTAGGTGATGCAGTGGCGGTGCTGTTCTCAGCACCGGTGCCGCAAGAAGACCACCGCCAGCGGGCGCTGGACTGTGCGCTGGAGATGGACGCCTTTGCTACCGCCTACGCTCGGCGCCAACAGGCCGTGGGCGTGAATTGGGGCCAAACACGCATTGGTGTGCATTGCGGCGAGGTGTTGGTTGGTAATTTCGGTGGCAAGACCCTGTTTGACTACCGCGCCTTGGGGGACCCCATCAACACCGCGGCCCGGCTGGAGAGTGTCAACAAACACCTGGGAACCCGGGTCTGTGTGTCGCAGGCCGTGCTGGATGGCTGTGTGGGCGTTGCCGTTCGCGAGGTCGGGCGCCTGCTGCTCAAAGGCAAAAGCCAGCCGCTGCAGGTTTTTACACCCATCGCCACCCTGGATGCGGACGCCTGCGCGCCCTCAGCCGACTACGACGCGGCCATGCTCAAGTTGCGGCCCGGCTCAACCCAGGACCTGCAAGGTGCGCGTGTGCTGTTCGAGCAACTGGCGCTGCAATACCCCAAGGACCCGCTGGTGACCCTGCATGTGCAGCGGCTGCAGCAGGACGCAGCGGACGATTTGATTGTGATGGCGGACAAATAGGAGCAGGATATTGGCTCGGTGCCCATCTGGGCCACCAAAGGGCAATGCAGGCAGTCCGGCTAGCTAACGCAACGCTCGCACCATCGCGCGAGCCCGGTGATCTTCAGCCGCGGAGTCCCAGCGCATCGCCCATTTAGGCCGACAGATCGGCCAGATCTGCATTTCATCTTGAGGCCTCTGGCGCGCCACCAGTCTTAAAAATACATTGCGTGTGCCCACAGCAATTGAAACCACGCTGGGGATCAGCAGGTATCAAGACAACCCAATCACTCAAAGGAATCGTATGAAACCAATCATCACTCTGATGGCCGTCTCTTTTGCATTGGCCGCGGTGTCAGCCGCGCAAGCTCAGCAAGTTACAGGCGGCCATCAGCCGACTATTGCCCTGTCGCCCGTACAGAGCACCATTCACAGCCCGTTCAAGATGGCATTTGACGAGGCGCGCGAATTTCAAGGGCAGTATTTGCTGGACAACGGAAAGACGCTAACGGTATCGCGCAAAGGCCAGCGGCTGTTCGCTGACGTCGCTGGCGACGCAGACGTGGAGCTCGTCGCCCTATCGCCGGGCGCCTTCGTTACCAAAGATGGAAAGACGGAAGTGAAGTTCCAGCAGGCGGCCAACGGCAATGTGTTTGGCGTGCAGTTGCGCGGAAGCGCAGCGTTGTTGGCCCAGAGCACAATCCAACAATCTGCAGAGTTGCTTCAATGAATTTTTGTTTGCTACAAAAAATAGCAGCTTACGCAAGTTCCACGAGGGCTGA